>NZ_JBIAVU010000005.1:0-571784 GCF_042894695.1 Streptomyces sp. NPDC001513 | reverse complement strand
AAGGCGATACCCAGATCCGCGCCCTCCGCCAGCACCCGCGCCTGCAAATCCACGATGTTCTTCGGATCCAGCGGGTTCGCCTCGTGGTTGGGGAAGGTGCCGTCCAGCTCGAAGTACATCGGGACCAGGTCCAGCGGCAGGCCCTCGAACACGGTCGGGACGGTGTGACCGCCCATGCCGTTGCCCGCGTCCACCACCACCTTCAGCGGACGGATCGCCGACAGATCCACCAGACCCCGCAGGTGCGCCGAATACCCCGGCAGGCTGTCCAGCTCAGTCACCGTGCCCGGGACAGTGCCGGCCGGGATCGCCGGGGCGCCCGCCTCCGACCACTTCTCCACCAGCTCACGGATCTGCGACAGACCCGTGTCCTGACCCACCGGAGCCGCACCCGCACGACACAACTTGATGCCGTTGTACTTCGCCGGATTGTGCGAGGCCGTGAACATCGCACCCGGCAGGTTCAACGAACCGGAGGCGTAGTACAGCTGATCCGTCGAGCACAGACCGATCAGGGTCACATCCACCCCGCGCGCGGCCGCACCCCGCGCGAACGCAACCGACAGACCCGGCGACGACGGCCGCATGTCATGACCGATCACGATCGCCGAAGCACCCGTCACCTCCACGAACGCACCACCGAACAGCTCCGCCAAGGACTCGTCCCACTCGTCCGGCACGACGCCACGCACGTCATACGCCTTGACGATGTTCGAAAGATCTGCGGCCACTGCCTGCCCTCCTGAGGTTCTGTGCGGTTCGGCGGCAAACCTACCTTGAACCAGGAGCGCCTTCCGAGGCGATCGGGGCGTCAGGAATCGGGCGATCTCAGGACGCGCAGGTGTCCACGACGGGTCTCGCCGGTGGCCGGGCGGCCCTGGCCGGAGCCGCCGGCCTCGGCCGCGCGCCCGGGCGGGCGGGCGGCTTCGCGGACCGCGTTGGCGAGGGCTTCGAGGTCGTCGCCACTGGGGCGGGACGGCCCGGAGCCGTCGGACAGGCGGACGACGTCCCAGCCGCGCGGGGCGGTCAGGCGCTCCGAGTGCTCGGCACACAGGTCGTAGCAATGAGGTTCGGCGTAGGTGGCGAGCGGGCCGAGAACTGCGGTCGAATCGGCGTAGACGTACGTCAGTGTCGCGACGGCAGGGCGGCCGCACGCGGTGCGCGAACAGCGACGTACAAGGCTCACGACGTTGGACGGTACCGCACTCTTGACCGGGCCGCGACGACTCCACCGCCGCTCGCTCCCCCGTGTCGTCCTCGGAGCTACCCTGCGGGGGTGATGGACACCCCTCTGCCTCCCTGCCCCGGCGAGCCCCCCGCAGGGGCCCCCACCGAGCCGCGTCCGCGCCGGCGGGACCGGCACGGACGCGGGATGCGCGGGCCGGTGGCCCCTCCTCAGGTGCCGCTGTCGGCGAGCCGGGCGGAACTGTTCGGGGACCTCGTACGGGATTCCGTGGAGCGGCTGGAGCGGCGCTGGCCGCAGCTGGGCGAGGTGGAGTTCCTCGTCGGTGACGTCCCCGGTCCGCCGGGTGGCGCGGACGGCGGCTGGAACGACGAGGCGGTGCCGCTGGGTGCGGTGTCGGAGTCGCGCGAGGGCCGGCCGGCCCGGGTGGTGGTCTTCCGGCGGCCGGTGGAGATCCGCACGAAGACGCGGGACGAGAAGGCGATGCTGGTCCACGAGATCGTGGTGGAGCAGGTGGCGGAGCTGCTCGGGCTGTCGCCCGAGACCGTGGATCCGCGGTACGGGCAGGAGTGACGGAGGCGGGGACCCCCAGGGGGTCCCCGCCTCGTCGTCCGGTGGAGCCGGGTTACCTGGTCAGGACCGAGAGGTCCTGGGCGGCCCGGGGGACGGTGACCGTGGAGTGGTCGTCCGACAGGGTCTGGACGGTGAACATCGCGATGCCGTCGGCCGGGAGGGACAGCGTGCGGGCCGCGTGGACCGGGCCGCCCGAGAGGGTCTCGACGGTGAGCGCGTAGGAGCCCTTGCCGCCGGCCGGGGCCAGGGACAGCGTCTGCGTGGTGCCGGCCTTGACCGTGACCTCCTGGGAGGCCGGCTCGCCGCCGCCGGTGCCCGGCGAGGCCGTCACCTTGACCTTGGCGTCGGCGGCGGGGGCGGTCAGCGACAGCACGGTGGTGTTCTCCTCGGGCCGGTTGTCGGCCACGGTCGCCCGTGTCCCGACCGGTCCGGCGGCCGGGACGAAGCCGAGCTCCTGCTTGGCGCCGCTGCCGCGGACCACCCGTACCGCCGCGACGACCGGGGCGGCCTTCTTGGCGTCGACCGGGCCCAGCAGCAGCGAACCGGGCTCGCCGCGGGTCAGGTCCTTGAGGTCCAGGACGGCCGTCATACCGGCCTTGACGTGCAGCTGTTCGCTGCCCGCCGGGCTGATCGCACCGCCGGGCGCGGCCAGGCGCACCTTCAGGTCGGCGTCCTCCTCGCCCGGTACGAACGCCACGAGCCGTACGGAGGCTGCGTCGGCCGGGATGCCCGGCAGCACCAGCGAGCCCGCCGGGTCCGTGGAGGCCGGCAGCCAGTCGGCGCCCACGCCCTCCTCGGCGACCTGCACCGAGGCGCCCACCCGGCCCGCGCGGGTCGTCACGTGGGCGGTGGCGTCGGCGAGCTGGGCGCCCGGGACGAGGGAGGAGAGCAGGACGGTCTTGGTGGACTTGGGGTCGACGCGGATGTTCTCGCTGGCGCCGCCCTCGGGCTTGGCCAGTCCGTCCGGGCCGAAGAGCTTGATGTCGACGATGGCCGCGGCGTCGTCGGGGTTGGTGAGGTGGACGTAGTCCTCGCGGCCCTTGGCCGTGCTCACCGCGGGGAACCAGAAGTCGGTGCCGGGCGCGGTGCAGCCGACGCCGAGCACGCCGCGGGCGCGGCCGACCGAGACCTTGGTGGTCAGCTGGGCCGTCCAGCCGGGGGCGAGGGCCCCGTCGGCGCTGCCGGTGAGGGCGGGCGCGTCGGCGCCGTTGGCGGTGGCCCCGACGGGCTTGCCCGGTTCCTTGGCCTCCAGCACCGGCTTGGCGTCCTTGGTCGCGCCGAGCAGCCGGGCCGAGCCCTTGCCCTCTCCGGCGGGGGCGCCCGGGGTGAAGGAGGTGTACGTGGTCTCCGCGATGTCCGAGGAGCTGGGCCCCGGGCACACCAGCAGGGACCGCTCCACCGGCATCCGGGCCGCGGCCGCCGCCTTGCCGTCGGCGGTCTTGCCGTCGGCGGCGGGGGCGGTGAGGGCGGCGATGCCGGCGAGGGCGGCCAGCGCCGCGGTCACGGCGGCCAGCGTCAGGGGTGCGCGCTGCTTCACTGCTGGGTGCTCCCGTCGGGACGCGGGTCGTGCGGTGCGTGGGGGTCGTACGGTGCGTGGGGGTCGTACTGCTCGTACTGCTCGTACTGCTCGTACGGGTATTGCTGCTGGTACGGGGCCTCGTAGGCCTGCTGTCCCGGCTGACCCGGCTGCCCTTGCTGTTCCGGCTGCCCTTGCTGTCCCTGCTGGTCGTATCCCGGGTACTGCTCGTACGGGATCGGCTGCTGGGGCTGCGCCTCGTAGGAGTAGCCGCCCTGGTCGCCGTAGGCCTGGTAGGCGTACGTCTCCTCGCCGTAGACCGGCTGCGCCGGGATCTGCGCGTACGGGTCGGCGACCGCGGCGGTCTCCACCGGTACGGGGGCGGGCTCGGCCTCGGCGCGCAGCCGGCGGGCGCGGCGGCCCTCGCCGGCCTCGCCCGGGCCGGGCTGGGACGGGATCGCGGCCTCCTCCTCGGGCAGGTCGTCGTCGAGCTGGGCGCGGCGGCCCGGCAGGGCCATCACCAGCAGGACCAGGGCGAGGAGGCCCTGTGCCCAGTACCAGGCGCTCTGCAGGAGGGAGTCCTCGTGGACGAGGTCGAGGCGGCCGCCGGCGGCGGGCAGTTCGAAGCCCTGCGCCCAGCCGTCGAGGGTCTTCGCCTTGAGGGGCTTGCCGTCGAGGGTGGCCTGCCAGCCGGCGTCGGCGCGGTCGGCGATGCGCAGCACGCGGCCGGCCTCGCCGGAGGGGATCTTGCCGTGGGCTTCGACGGGTCCGGCGGCGACCGGGATCGGGGCCTCGCCCTGCTTGCCGGAGACGATGACGGCGCGCGGCAGCCAGGGTTCGACGCCCCACAGTGAGGTGCCGTCCTGCTGGTGGCGCCGGCTGAGGCCCGGGGTGGCGTCGAGGACGCGGCGGATCTCTTCGGGGCCGCCGGGGCGGAACATCACGAAGCGGATGGCGTAGGCGCTGAGCTGGCTGGACTGGTCGGCGCCGGAGCCGGCGACCAGGTTGGAGACGACCTTGTCGAGGCGGGCGTCGCCGCCGGTCCGGGCGGTGATCTCGGCGTCGCCGAGGCGGCCGCCGGAGCCGCGGACGAGGCTGTAGGAGACGGTGGCGGGCGGGTCCAGGTCGAGGATCAGGGTGCGGGTCTGGTTGTCGTCGCCACCGGCGTCGGCGACGAAGGCCGGGACCTGTACCGGGTCGCGGCGCTCCAGCGGGCCGTCGGCGCCGGCGATCATCCAGGTGGCGGCGGCGACCAGCGGGCCCGCGGCGGCGGCGAGGGCGATGAGCGCGGCCAGCGGCTGGCGCCAGCCGAAGCTGCGGGCGGCGACCCGCTCCTTGGCGCCGTCCGCGCCGAGCGCGGCGGCCGCGAGCAGGGCGAGTCCGTAGACGAGGGTGGCGGGGCCGGCCCAGGCGGTCCGGTTGGCGAGGACGGCGAGGAGCAGTGCGGCCAGGGCGGCGGCCCAGGCGGTGCGGACGGCGAACCGGCGGTCGGTGCGCAGCAGGGCGGCCAGTGCGGCGAGGACGATGCCGGCGAGGAGCAGGCCGGTGCCGGTGCCGGGGCCGCCGGGGTTGATGCCGAGCAGGTCGAGGGCGCCGGCGGCGCCGGTTCCGTAGGGCAGTCCGGCCTCTTGGAGGAGGCGGCCGGGGTGCGTGAGCAGGCCGATCGACCAGGGGGCGAGCACGAGCAGCGGGACGGCGAGGGTGGCGAGCAGCCGGGGGCCGTACGCCTTCCAGTGCGCGCGGCGCAGGACGAGTGCGGCGGTCCCGAGGAGGGCGGCGAGCGGCCAGACCACGGGGGTGAAGGCGGTGGCCAGGGTCAGCAGGAGCGTGTACGTCCACACCGCGCGCCGGCTGCCCCGCCTGTCGGCGGTCGACTCGTCGCCGAGGGCGAAGGCGGCGACGGCGGAGCGGGCGATGAGCGGGAGCACGACGGCGAGGACGGCGGTGCCGAGGCGGCCGCCGGCGAGGGCTCCGGTGACGGCGGGGAGGAAGGCGTAGGCGATGGCGGCCCAGGCGCGCAGCAGCCGGGACTCGACGAGGGGCCGGGAGGCGAAGTAGGCGGTGAGGCCGGCGAGCGGGACGGATCCGACGAGCAGCAGGGTCAGTGCGGCCTGGGTGGAGCCGAACAGCAGGGTGGCGAGGGCACCGAGGACGGCCAGGTAGGGGGGCGCGGCGGCGGTGGAGCCGGTGCCGACGGCCTGCCAGCCGTCGGTGTAGGCGCGCCAGAGGTCGGGGCCGCTGTCGGGGGCGGGCAGCAGGGCGCCGCCCATGAGGGAGCCGCCTCCGACGAGGCCGCGGCAGGCGGCGAGGGAGACGAGCAGGAGGAGGCCGAAGAGGACCGGCGCGGGGTTGCGGGCGATCCGCTTGAGGCGGGCGAAGCGTTCCTCGGCCACGGCGTAGTCGCCGTCCTCGCCGGGGGCGTTCAGGATGCTGCCTCCGCCGTGCCGGCCGGCGGGGGCGACGTCGGTGTCGCGGTCGCCGCCGAAGTAGCCGGCGAGCTGTTCCGCATTGGCCCGCAGGGAGGCTCCCGGCGGGGGGAAGAGCGGGCGCAGGTCGGCGGCGGGGACGGCGGGGCGGCGGCGGGCCTTGCGGGCGGCGAGGATCCGGCCGGGGCGCAGCAGGGTCGCGAGGAGGCCGGTGATCTCGTCGACGGCCTGGCCGGGGGCCTTGCCGATGAGGTAGGCGAGGGTGCGCAGGACGGTGCCGAGGAGGACGCGCAGCAGGACGTAGGGCAGGGCGCGGCCGGAGCTGTTGGCGAGGATGGTGTAGACGGCGCCGGCCTTGTCGACGCGGTGCGGGCCGGCCGCGGTGCGGCCGGCGCAGTCGACGGTGCGGCGTTCGCGGGCGGAGGCCTCGGCGTGGCGCAGTACGGCGTCGGGGGCGACGAGGACGGTGTGGCCGGCGCTCTGGGCGCGCCAGCACAGGTCGACGTCGTCGCGCATGAGGGGCAGGCGGCGGTCGAAGCCGCCGAGGTCGTCGTAGACGTCGCGGCGGACCAGCATGCCGGCGGTGGAGACGGACAGGACGGGGCGGACCTGGTCGTGCTGGCCCTGGTCCTGTTCCCGGCGGTCGAGTCCGGTCCAGCGGCGGCCGCTGCGGGCGATGGTGACGCCGGCTTCGAGGAGCTGCTTCTTGTCGTACCAGCCGCGCAGTTTGGGGCCGATGACGGCGGCGTCGGGGTTCTCCTCGGCGACGCGGAGCAGTTCGGTGAGGGCGTCGGGTTCGGGGGCGCTGTCGTCGTGCAGGAGCCAGAGCCACTGGACGGGTTCGCCGTGGGGGAGTTCGGGGAGGTCGTACGTGTCGTCGCGCCAGGTGCGGCTGACCGGATCCCAGCCGCTGGGGCGCTTGAGGTACGGGAGGTCCTCGGGGGTCAGGGTGCCCGCGCTCCGGGCGGATTCGTCCACGGCCGTACCGAATCCGGTGCGGCGGGCGAGGTGCAGGACGCGGTCGTCGCCGAGGGCCTCGGTGAGCAGCCGCGCGGATTCGTCCGCGCTGCCGGTGTCGGCGGCGATGTGGTTCTGCGCGGGGCGTTCCTGGCCGAGGAGGCCGGCGAGTGTCCGGGGCAGCCAGCGGGCGCCGTCATGGGCGACGAGGACCGCGGTGACTACGTGCCGGGGGAACTCGGGTGTGGCGGGGGCCTGGTGGGAGGCCGCCGACTGGCTGTGCAGGGACATCGCGCTACTGGCCCTCCGGCCTGGGGGTCCCTCCGGACGGGGCCGGGGGGAGGGTCCGGGGGTGGTGTGCCCTCGGAGGCTGCTGGACAGCGCCCCACCCTAACGGCTGGCAACACAACGGTCCGCCTCCTGCGGGGAAGGTGCAGGAGGCGGACCGTTTGAGGTGCTCTGTGTGATGTCTTTCGAGCGTTCGATATGTCGTGCGTTGTGCGGTGGGTGCCGGGTCGGTGGTGCCCCGGCCGTTTCAGACCGCTGCCTTTTTCAGCCGGCGGCGCTCGCGCTCGGACAGGCCGCCCCAGATGCCGAATCGCTCGTCGTTGGCGAGGGCGTACTCAAGGCATTCGGAGCGGACTTCGCAGGCGAGGCAGACCTTCTTGGCCTCGCGGGTGGAGCCGCCCTTCTCGGGGAAGAAGGACTCGGGGTCGGTCTGGGCGCACAGAGCGCGCTCCTGCCATCCGAGCTCTTCGTCCGCCTCCTCGACCAGCAGTTCCTGAAACAGCTCGGTCATGTGCGCCCCTCGCTCTGTCTGTGCGTCCCCGTGGTGATGCCGTTACTGATCGCTACGTAACGACACGAGTGAAATTACAAGTGCGTGGCTCCGGAGCAGTCAAGCCGGGATCTGCTATTGGGCCCCTTATTCACTCTGCGGAACCAAGCGTATGCAGAAAGTGTTCATATCGCCAAAAATCGTGACACATGCATCAGGTGTCGCGAGACTCCCGCCTTCACCCGTTATCCACGTGCCACCTGAGGGTGGGGTTGCGATCCAGCCGGAGAAGCGGCGCAGATCACATTCCGGTCACGAGATGGCGGGTTGGGGTTTGAGCCCTGGCACAGCGCCACATCCCCTGCCGGAGATTGCACAAACCTTTCTCCGCGCACAGTAACCGGATGAGGTGAAACTTTTACCCCAAACCGGACATTGGGTTGACAGTCCGACCTCCGAACCGTTCTCCTTGTTTGCATGTCAGCGCCCGCAGCCGCCACCCGGACCCCCATTCGTGGGTTCCTGTGCGCTGCCCAGGTTCGCTGTTGCTGTTGCAGCTGTTGATGCCCCCGGAGCCCCGGCTCCCGTGAGCTCCGGCCCGCCCCCACAGCAACCGCCAGCACGACTGACATCCGTCGAGGTAACCCCCACGATGAACAGCACGTACAGCGCCACCCCCACTGCCGCCGCCCCCACCGCCGCCACCGCGCCCCTGGCGCCCGCCGCGCCCGTCGAGAGCGACCTGCAGATCGCCGGCGACATCCTCGCCGTACAGCACCTCCTCCAGCCCGCCCGGGAACACCCGGCCACCGTCGCCGAGTTCGTCGGCCTCGCCCGCTCCATCGCCGAGGACCGCGCCTCCTGGCAGCACCTCGTCCGGTACGACGCCACCACCCGCTGGTACCACCGGCTGCGCACCGGCCCCGGCTACGAGGTCTGGCTGCTCAGCTGGGTCCCCGGCCAGGGCAGCGGCGCGCACGACCACGGCGCCTCCTCCGGCGTCCTGACCGTGCTCGAAGGCGAGCTCACCGAGCACACCTCACGCGGACGGCTCACCCACCGCCCCGGAACCCAGCGCGTCCTCGCCCCCGGCTTCGCGCACGAGGTCGTCAACGACACCCTCGACGGCGCGGTCAGCCTGCACGTGTACTTCCCCGGCCTGACCGAGATGCCGATGCACAGCTGCTCCCCGGCCGAAACGGCGTCCGTGCCTGCCTGACCGCCCACCTGCCCGCCCTGACAAACTGTCCGCATGCGCATTGTTGTTCTGGCCGGCGGTATAGGCGGCGCCCGGTTCCTCCGCGGACTCAAGTCGGCACTGCCCGACGCGGACATCACGGTCATCGGCAACACCGGTGACGACATCCACCTGTTCGGGCTCAAGGTCTGCCCCGACCTCGACACGGTGATGTACACCCTCGGCGGTGGCATCAACGAGGACCAGGGCTGGGGCCGCACCGACGAGTCCTTCACCGTCAAGGAGGAGCTCGCGGCGTACGGGGTCGGACCCACCTGGTTCGGCCTCGGCGACCGCGACTTCGCCACCCACATCGTCCGTACGCAGATGCTCGGCGCGGGCTACCCGCTGAGCGCCGTCACGGAGGCCCTCTGCGACCGCTGGCAGCCCGGCGTGCGGCTGCTGCCCATGTCCGACGACCGGGTCGAGACCCACGTCGCGATCACCGAGGCCGGGACGGGAGAGCGACGGGTCATCCACTTCCAGGAGTACTGGGTCCGGCTGCGCGCCGCGGTGGACGCGGAGGCCGTCGTACCCGTCGGCGCCGAGCAGGCCAAGCCCGCGCCCGGCGTGCTGGAGGCCATCGCCGCCGCCGACGTGATCCTCTTCCCGCCCTCGAACCCCGTGGTCTCGGTCGGGACGATCCTCTCCGTTCCCGGCATCCGGGAAGCCGTGGCCAGCGCCGCGGCGCCCGTGATCGGCCTCTCCCCCATCGTCGGGGGCGCGCCCGTGCGCGGGATGGCCGACAAGGTGCTGGCCGCGGTCGGCGTCGAGGCCACGGCCGCGGCCGTCGCCCTGCACTACGGGACCGAGCTGCTCGACGGCTGGCTGGTGGACACCACCGACGCGGACGCCGTCGCCGAGGTGGAGGCCGCCGGGATCACCTGCCGCGCGGTGCCTCTGATGATGACCGACCTGGAGGCGACCGCCGAGATGGCCCTGGCCGCGCTGGAACTGGCGGAGGCCTCCCGGTGACGGAGCCGACCACCGGGCGCCTGCCGTCGTACGAGGTGCGGGCCGTCGGCGGGATGCCGGAGATCAGGCCGGGCGACGACCTGGCGAAGCTGATCACGACGGCCGCGCCCGACCTGCGCGACGGGGACGTCCTGCTCGTCACCTCGAAGATCGTCTCCAAGGCCGAGGGCCGTATCGTCGAGGCGGACTCGCGCGAGGCGGCCATAGACGCGGAGACCGTACGGGTGGTCGCGCGCCGGGGCCCGCTGCGCATCGTCGAGAACCGGCAGGGCCTGGTGATGGCCGCCGCCGGCGTGGACGCCTCCAACACCGCCCCCGGCACGGTGCTGCTGCTGCCCGAGGACCCCGATGCCTCGGCCGCCGCGATCCGCGCCGGGGTGCGCGACGTCCTCTCCGTGGACGTGGGCGTGGTCGTCACGGACACCTTCGGGCGGCCGTGGCGCACCGGACTCACCGACGTGGCGATCGGCTCGGCCGGCGTACGGGTCCTGGACGACCTGCGCGGCGGCACGGACGCGCACGGCAATCCGCTGAGCGCGACCGTGGTGGCCACGGCGGACGAGCTGGCCGCCGCCGGCGACCTGGTCAAGGGCAAGGCGGCCGGGCTGCCCGTGGCCGTCGTACGCGGCCTGGCCCACGTCCTGGGCGAGGGCTCCTCGGCCCGGGACCTGGTGCGCACCCCCGCCGACGACATGTTCCGGCTGGGCACCTCGGAGGCCGTACGGGAAGCCGTCACGCAGCGCCGTACCGTACGGGCCTTCACGGCGGAGCCGGTGGACCCGGGCGCGGTACGGCGGGCGGTGGCGGCGGCCGTGACGGCCCCGGCCCCGCACCACACGACGCCGTGGCGGTTCGTGCTGCTGGAGTCCGAGGCCTCGCGGACGGAGCTGCTGGACGCGATGCGGGACGCGTGGATCGCGGACCTGCGGGCGGACGGCAAGTCCGAGGAGTCGGTGGCGAAGCGGGTGCGGCGCGGGGACGTGCTGCGGAACGCCCCGTACCTGGTGGTGCCGTGCCTGGTGACGGACGGCGCGCACCACTACGGGCACGCGCGGCGGGACGCGGCGGAGCGGGAGATGTTCGTGGTCGCGATGGGCGCGGGCGTGCAGAACCTGCTGGTCGCGCTGGCCGGGGAGCGGCTGGGGTCGGCGTGGGTGTCCTCGACGATGTTCTGCCGGGACGTGGTGCGGGAGGTCCTGGGGCTGCCGCGGGACTGGGACCCGATGGGGGCGGTGGCGGTGGGCCACCCCGCCGCGGCTCCGGCCGGGCGGCCGGTCCGGACGGCGGAGGAGTTCATCGAGGTCCGCTGAGCCTTCGGGTCGGCGGGTCTGCGGGCTTGCAGGGCTGCGGGTCAGAGCCGGCCGATGTCGCCGCGCGGCATGCGGGGCGTGCGGCGGGGCGGGGTGTGGCCCGCGAGGAGGATCAGGCGGGCGGCGCGGTGGCGCTGCCCGGCGTACGGGGCGAGGAGCTCCAGCATGGCGTCGTCGTCGGTGTCGCGGTCGCCGACGAGGGCGTAGCCGATGATGCCGGGCAGGTGGAGGTCGCCGGTGGTCACGGCGTCGGGGTCGCCGTTGCTGCGCTGGAGGGTTTCGGCGGAGGTCCACGGGCCGATGCCGGGAACGGCCTCCAGCCTGCGCACGGCCTCGGCCGGGGCCATGGCGGCGGCCTCCTCCAGGCGGTTCGCCACGCGGGCGGCCCGGACGATGGTGGCGGAGCGCTTGGCGTCGACGCCGGCCTTGTGCCAGTCCCAGGACGGGATCATGGCCCAGGTGCGGGCGTCGGGCACGACGTACAGGTCCTGCGGCCCGGGCGCGGGCTCGCCGTACTGCCGCACGAGGCGGCGCCAGGAGCGGTAGGCCTCGTCGGAGGTGACCTTCTGCTCCAGGACCGTGGGGATCAGGGACTCCAGGACCATGCCGGTACGCGTGAGGCGCAGGCCCGGGCGGCGGCGGTGGCTGGCGTGCACGAGGCGGTGGCGGGGGACGAAGGCGGCGGGGTCGTCGCCGGCGCCGAGGAGCACGGGGAGCTGTTCGAGGAACCAGTCGGCGCCGGGGCCCCAGGCCTCGGCGTGCACCTGCTCGCCCGCGCGGGCCACGCGGAGGGTGGCCGGGCCCTGCGGGGTGCGGGCGGTGCGCCAGAGCGAGCCGTCGGGGGTGGTGCGGAAGGTGGGGTCGGCGGGGCCGCGTCTGAGGGGGCCGAGGGTGAGGCCGAGGTCCAGGGGGCCCTCGGGGGTCCACCGGCGTTCCTTGGCGCCGACGCCGGCGGTGGCTCCTCGGCCGGGCGGGACGTCGGTGCGGCCGCCGCGTACGGCGGTACGGGTGAGTGGATCGAAGCGGCCGGCCATGCGTCGAGCGTAGCCCTGCCGGTGGCTCCGCCCCGCACCCCACCGGGCTCCGCCCGGCCCCGCGCCTCAAACGCCGGCGAGGCTGAAAAGACCGGGGCTCCGCCCCGCACCCCGCTCCTCAAACGCCGGAGGGGCTGGATTTGGCGGAGCTGCGCTGTCAAGTGCCGCCCGGCGGGCTGGATTGCCGCGGAGGGGCAATTTCAGCCCGGCCGGCGTTTGAGGCGCGGGCGCGGAGCGCCGTAGGGGGTTCGGGTCGGAGCCCTGGCTACGGCGCTAACGACCTTGGAGTTTGGCCGAGTTCGTCCGCGTCGTCGGGAGTTTGCCGTACAGCTTCTTGCCCGGGCATTCCGTGGCGAAGCCGTCGCGGTGGCCCGAGATGACGTTCATCGACACGTTCCTGCCCTTCGGGTAGCGGTTGCCGCCGCCCGACGTCAGGGTCGTCTTTCCGCGCGGGTCGCGGCCGAAGAGGCCGAGCTTCCAGGCCGTGAGGCGGGAGACCGCGTCGACCGCCACCGCCGGGGGTGCCGCCGAGGTGTACGTGCCGAGCACCACGACGCCCATGCTGTTCGTGTTGAAGCCCATGGTGTGGGCGCCGAGCACCGCCTTGGAGACGCCGCCCGCGCGGCCCTCGTAGACGGTGCCGCACTTGTCGACGGCGAAGTTGTAGCCGAGGTCGCGCCAGCCGCTGCTGATCACGTGGTAGCGGTACAGGCTGCGCAGCACCGCCGGGGCGTCCTTGCAGGCGTAGTTGTTGCCGGAGGCGCTGTGGTGGACGAAGGCCGCCTTCACCGTGCCGGTGTACACGAAGGCCTTCTCGCGCAGGGACTCGTCGGCGCCCCACCCCTTGCGGGTGACGATGCGCGGGCGCGGGCCGATGAACGGGGCGGCCGCCGCGGTCAGTTCGCCGTCGCTCGCGAAGACGGCGTCGGCGGTGGAGTCGGCCTTGTTCAGCTCGGGGATCTCGTCGGCGCCGAGCGCGGCGTGCGGCACGTTCGCCGCGGAGGCCTCGGCCGTCTCCATCGTCATGCCGGGGGCGACCACCTCGCCCTTGTCGTCGCCCACCGGGCCGCCGTTCTTGCCGTCCGCCGCCCTGACGGGCACGTCCGCGCCCGGGTCGACGAGTTCGATCCGCATGCCCGAGGGCAGCCGGGATCCCGGGCGGGTGGACGGGGCGCCGGGTTCCGCCTGGACGCGGACCTCGACGCCGTCGGACTCGCCGACCCACAGCGGGGCGGTCGCGCCGCGGACGCGGCCGGAGGCGCGTTCCGCCGCGCCGGGGTCGGCCGCGTGCTCGCTGTTGTGGATCTCGACGTCCTGCCAGTCGGACCAGGCGGCGGTCCGGACGGAGCGGGTACGGACCTGGACCCGGCCGTGGAGTTCGGTGCCGGCGTCGTCCCAGACGACACCGACCATCGAGAACGTCTTGACCTCGCGGGCGTCGAGGCCCTGCGTCTCGGGCACGCGGGGCGAGGCGCTCATGCCGGGGACGCCGGGGGTGCGGTCCGCCGAGGGTCCCAGGGGGACGAGCGGCAGCGACTGGGTGGACCCGCCCGGGGTCACGGGAGCGACCGCCCCCGTGGATGGAGTGGCCAGGGCCGGAGTAGGGAGCGCGAGGGGCAGGGCCAGTGCGGCGGCCGTCGCGACGCCGATCGAGGAAGCAAGGAATCCACGCATGACAAGGATGGTGAGCACCCGCACGGCCCGGCGCCATCCGAGAACTGACGGTGCGTCCGCTGGCGGGCCGTGTACCCCTCCCCCGTACGGTGGAGCCGGCGGCCCCCGTACGGGGGACGGGCCCGCGTACCCTGTGCCGGGTGAACGCCACTGACCGCACCCCTGCCGACCTGCTGCGATCCGCGCTCGCCGCCGATCCGGGCCGCCCGCTCGTCACCTTCTACGACGACGCCACCGGCGAGCGCGTCGAATTGTCCGTCGCGACCTTCGCCAATTGGGTGGCCAAGACCGCCAATCTGCTCCAGGGCGACCTGGGCGCCGAGCCCGGTGACCGGCTCGCGCTGCTGCTCCCGGCGCACTGGCAGAGCGCGGTCTGGCTGCTCGCCTGTTCCTCGGTCGGGGTCGTGGCCGAGATCGGCGGCGATCCGGCCGGTGCGGACCTCGTCGTCAGCGGGCCGGACACGCTGGAGCAGGGTCTGGCATGCCAGGGCGAGCGGGTGGCGCTCGCGCTGCGGCCGCTGGGCGGGCGGTTCCCGCAGGGGCCGCCGGCCGGGTACGCGGACTACGCGGTGGAGGTGCCGGGCCAGGGCGACCGCTTCGCCCCCTTCGCGCCGGTGAACGCCGATGACGCCGGGCTGGTCGTCGGCGGCGAGGAGCTCTCGTACGCGGCGCTCACCGCCCGCGCCCGGGAGGACGCGGTGAAGCTCGGCCTCGGCGCGGACGCACGGGTGCTGACCGGGCTCGGCTACGACACCTGGGACGGGCTCTCGGCCGGGCTGTACGGCCCGCTGGCCGCGGGCGGGTCCGTGGTGCTGTGCCGGAACCTGGACCGGCTGTCGGCGCAGGCGCTGGCCCAGCGGACCGAGAGCGAGCGCGTCACCCACACCGTGTAGACCGTCCACCGCCGGTCGGGCCATCCGGTCCTCCGCGGTCCCCGCCCGGGCCGTCCGCGCCCGTCACCCACACTGCTCAACCGCGGGAACGGGCGATTTGTCACCCGGACGGCCCTAGACAGGCCCCCGCCCCCAGGCTGCTCCGGTGGCCCGGGGGCAGGATCGGCAGTGGCCGCACTCACCCGTACGGCCGGGCCTGAGGTCGTAGCGGCGAGGGGACGGACGCCAGTGACGGGCAGCGCAGGCATACCGGGCGGCACCGGTGCGGGCGCGGGAGCCGGACGGCCCCCGCGGAACCGCCGGCGCCGCCTGCTGCGCTGGATCGGCCTCGGGCTGGCCTTCCTGGTCCTGGCGGGGACGGCCACCGGCTGGTGGCTCTACAACAAGCTCGACGGGAACATCACGGAGGACACCTCCGCGGCGGCCGAACTGGGCCGCTACGAGCGCGACCGCCCGGAGCACCTCGCCACCGGCTCCCAGAACATCCTGCTGATCGGCTCGGACTCGCGCTCCGGCAAGGACAACGCCCCGTACGGGCAGGACGAGGGAACCCAGCGCTCGGACACCACGATCCTGCTGCACCTGCCGGAGGACCGCAGGAGCGCGACGGCGGTGTCGATACCGCGGGACCTGATGACGGAGATCCCGCCCTGCCTGAAGGCGGACGGGAGCCGTACCGGCGATCGGTTCGCGCAGTTCAACTGGGCGTTCCAGTGGGGCGGGGCCGCCTGCACGATCCGTACGGTGGAGAAGCTCACCGGGATCCGGATCGACCACCACATGGTGATCGACTTCGGCGGGTTCAAGAAGATGGTCGACGCCATCGGCGGGGTCGAGATCTGCCTCAAGGAGCCGGTGGACGACTCCGAGGCCAAGCTGAGGCTGGCCGCCGGGCGGCAGACGCTCCAGGGGGAGCAGGCGCTGGGCTTCGTCCGGGCCCGGTACAGCCTGGGCAACGGCAGTGACACCGAACGGATGGAGCGCCAGCAGCAGTTCCTCGGTTCGCTCGTCAAGAAGGTGAAGAGCAACGGGGTTCTGCTGAATCCGGCGCGGCTGTACCCGCTGCTGGACGCGGCGACCTCCTCGGTGACCACGGACCCCGGGCTGGCCTCGCTGCGCGGCCTGTACGAACTCGTGCGCGGCATCCGGGACATACCGACGGACCAGGTGAAGTTCCTGACCGTGCCCCGCCGGCCCTACTCCGGGGACCCGAACCGGGACGAGCTGGCGGAGCCGGACGCGGCGCGGCTGTTCCAACAGCTGCGGGCGGACCAGCCGGTGACGGTCGCCCCGCCGGAGGCCGTGCCCACCCCCACACCCGTGACGACGCCCACACCCGCGCCCACGGGGACGGCCTCCGGTGGAACCGTGACACCCTCCGTTCCCGTCCCCACCTTTACCGGCACCACGGCGGAGAACGCCGACTGCCGGTAAAGCAATCCCAAAAGCCGGTGACCGAACCGAGTGGGATGGGTGGTTCACCCCGTTATAAGGGGAGTGGAATTTGTCACCAGCATGGTTTGCGGCCGAACAGGGCGGATAGGGTGAGCGATCCGGTGCCCGGCCGGACCAGAGACCGGGTGCCAGCAGCCGGATCGTTGACCGGGCGCCTGGGGGAGGCGCGTCGCGAGGCACCGACGGAGGATTCGAGCAACCGTGGATGCGCAAAGCCGTGGACGGGCGGACGAGATCGACCCCGCCGACCAGTGGGTGCTCAATCCCCGCACAGGCAACTACGAACTGCAACTGGGCGACTCCGCTGCGCAGGCGCAGCCGCGTCCCAGGGTCGGCGCGCCCCGCAGATCGGCCTCGGCCCCTGCCGCGCCCACCGCCCCCTCCCCCGGCGTACCGAAGCCGCGCCGCGGCGACGGCCCGCCCGGAGGCCGGCGCGGCGGGCGCTCCCGCAAGGGCGGCGGTGGCGGCGGACGCCGCAAGAAGGCGCTGCTGATCACCAGCGGGACGCTCGCGCTCCTGCTGATCGGCGGCGCCACGGCGGCGTACCTCTACTACGACCACCTGAACGGCAACCTCAGCGTCACCGACGTCGCGGGAGCGGGCACGGGCGGTTTCAAGAAGGACCAGGCGATCAACATCCTGGTCATCGGCACCGACAAGCGCAGCGGCGCCGGCAATGAGGGCTACGGGGACAAGGACAGCGTCGGCCACGCCGACACGACGATCCTGTTCCACGTCTCGAAGGACCGGACGAACGCGACCGCGCTGTCCATCCCCCGCGACCTGATCACGAACATCCCGGCCTGCCCGACGAAGCAGCCGGACGGTTCGACGAAGACGATCGCGCCCTCCAAGAACACCCGCTTCAACACCAGCCTGGGCCAGGAGGGCCGCGACGCGGGCTGCACCATGCGCACGGTCAAGGAACTCACCGGGATCGAGGTCGACCACTTCATGATGGCCGACTTCAACGCCGTCAAGACGCTGAGCACGGCGGTCGGCGGCGTGCCGGTGTGCCTGGACAAGGCCGTGAACGACGAGGAGGGCTCGCACCTCAAGCTGGGCCCCGGTGAACACCGGCTGGAGGGCGAGCAGGCCCTCGCCTTCGTCCGTACCCGGCACGGCTTCGGCAACAACAGCGACCTCGACCGGATCCGGATCCAGCAGCAGTTCCTGGGTTCGATGATGCGTGAGATGAAGTCCAAGGAGACGCTGACCAGCCCCAAGAAGTTCCTGTCCCTCGCGGAGGCGGCCACCAAGTCGCTCGGCGTGGACTCGGGGATCGGGTCCATCTCCAAGCTCACCGACCTGGCCGGTGAGTTGAAGAACATCGACACGAAGAACGTCACCTTCACCACCCTGCCCGTGAAGGACAATCCGGCCGAGCCGGAGGGCAAGAAGGCGACCGTCGTCGTCGAGAAGTCCCTGGCCGACCCGCTGCTGCAGATGATCCGGGGGGACGTCTCGCTCACGGAGGTCGAGAAGAAGGAGCAGGCGGCGAAGGAGGCCGCCGACGCGGACGCGAAGGCCAAGCAGGACGCGCTGCTCCAGGGCAACCGGGCGGCCGCCGGGGACGTACGGGTGAGCGTCTACAACGGCGGCGGGCCCTCGGGCGCCGCCTCCACCACACTGAACTGGCTGCAGAACACCAAGGGGATGTCCAAGTCCAGCAACCAGGGCAACGCCCCGGCGAAGGTCGGTGCCACGCAGCTGGAGTACGCGCCCAACCAGGCAGACCAGGCCCGGGCGCTCGCGGACGCCCTGGGGCTGCCGGTCACCGCGCTGAAGATGGGGACGGCGGACGCGGCGGCGAAGGCCCCGATGAAGCTGACGCTGGGTCCGGACTTCGACAAGCCGGGGGCACCGCTCGGGCCGTCGGCCCCGCAGCAGCTTCCCGAGGACGTCCAGCAGGCCCAGGCCGACAAGGCGATCTGCGCCAAGTAGCGGGACGCAGCCGGTCGCACCGGCACACAGACGACCAAGAAGGATTTTGAGGGGGGACGTGTGAGGCACAGCAGCGTGCGGGGGGAGGGGGCGACCGCCCAGGCCGCCGGGGACATACCCGGCGGCGGGGCCGACGCGTCCGGCGTGGTGCCCGCGCCACGGGGCGGCTCCAGGGCCGTCCGGCGTGCGGCCGCCCGCCAGCGCCCCACCAGACGGGGGCGGCGGCGCGTGCTGCGCTGGGTGTCCTCCGTCCTGTCCCTGCTCATACTCGGGACGGCGGCGGCCGGATACCTGTACTACCGCCATCTGAACGGCAGCATCCAGACGGACGCGCTGAACCTCGGCGAGACCAAACTGGGCGGTTCCAAGCCCAACGCCTTCGGCCAGACCCCGCTGAACATCCTGCTCATCGGCTCCGACGCGCGCAACGACGCGGAGAACCAGGCGCTGGGCGGGGCCACGGACACCTTCGACGGCCCGCCCCTCGCGGACGTCCAGATGCTGCTGCACCTGTCCGCCGACCGCAGCAACATGTCCGTGGTCTCGATGCCGCGCGACACGATGCTGATGATGCCCAAGTGCACCGAGCCGGGCGGCAAGGTGTACCCCGCCAGCAAGGGGCTCGTCCAGACCAACGAGTCCCTCCAGCGCGGCGGACCGGGCTGCACCGTCGCCGCGTGGACCGAGCTGAGCAAGATCCCCATCGATCACTTCATGATGATCGACTTCAAGGGTGTGGTGTCGATGGCGGACGCCATCGGCGGTGTCCCGGTCTGCGTCGAGCAGAACGTCCACTCCCGCACCCGTGACGGCAAGGGCTCGGGCCTGAAGCTGCCGAAGGGCGAGAACATCATCCAGGGCGAGGTGGCCCTGCAGTGGCTGCGCACCCGCTACGGCTTCGAGGACGGCACCGACATCGGGCGCACCCACGCCCAGCACCAGTACATGAACTCGATGGCCCGGGAGTTCCGCAAGAACGCCAAGCTCACCAACCCGGTGAAGCTCAACAGCCTGGCGCAGGCGGCGATCCAGGCCACGGTCGTCGACACCGGCCTGAACAAGATCGACAAGCTGTACGACCTCAGCATGGAGCTCAAGAAGGTTCCGCCGGGGCGGATCACCATGACCACCATGCCCTGGGTCTACAGCACGAGGCCCGGTATGGACGGACGCGTCGAGCCCATGGCGGGCGAGGCCGAGGACCTGTTCCGGATGGTCCGCGAGGACATCGCGCTCGACGGCAAGGGCTCCGGCACCCCGGAGGGCGGCGCCTCGCCCTCGCCGGGCGCGAGCGGCAGCCCGTCCGCCCCGTCCCAGCAGCCGACCACCGCCCCGACCACCGCCCCCGCCGCCGCGCCGGCGAAGATCGTGCTCAGCGTCCGCAACTCCACCGGCGGCAAGGACGGCGCCCAGGTCAGGGTCAAGAACCGGGCGAACGACGTGGCGGCGCTGCTCGCCGCCAAGGGCTTCACCAAGGCCGGCGCGGACACCCAGACCGGGGCCGAGGACACCACGGTGGTCCGCTTCGCCACCGACGGCCAGGCGGCCGACGCGGCGGCCGTGGCCACCGCGCTGGGCCTGCCCGCCACCTCGGTCCAGAAGTCCGACCAGGTCACCGGGATCGTCCTGTTCGTCGGCAAGGACTGGCGGACCGGCGACGCGCCGACCCCGCCGCCGCCCGCCCCGACCGTTGCCCCGACGTCCGCCCACGCGCTCAACGGCGACAACGACAAGGCCTGCATGCAGATCCAGCCGGGCTTCACCTGGTAGCGGGTCCCCGGACCCGCTGAGCACGCGCAAGGGGCCCGGCACGGCGGCTGTGCACACAGCCGCCGTGCCGGGCCCCTTCGTACGTTCCTGGCCGACCCGCGGGTCAGACCTGCGAGGAGTCCCGGTGCACGGCCGGGCGGCGGCTCGCGATGACCTTGTTCGCCAGCGCGCGCGGGCTCGTCAGGAAGCCGAAGCCCCAGCACAGGTGCATCGTCGCCAGGGCGACGGGGATCTGCGCCCGGGCCCGCAGCGACAGGCCCTTGCCCGCCGGGATCGAGCCCGCGACGATCGCCGCGAGGTAGCCCGCCGGGACGGCGAAGCCCAGGGGGTGGACCGCCACGCCCACGACCACGCCCGCGGCCAGGGCGCAGACCAGGGTCGGCGGGGCCATGTAGCGCGGGTTGATGGAGCCCGCGTGGTACCGGGCCACCACGTGGCGCCAGCGCCCGTAGTCCTTGTACTGCTTGGCCAGCGCCTTGACGGAGCGCCGCGGGC
This sequence comes from Streptomyces sp. NPDC001513, assembly GCF_042894695.1. Classification (NCBI taxonomy): domain Bacteria; kingdom Bacillati; phylum Actinomycetota; class Actinomycetes; order Kitasatosporales; family Streptomycetaceae; genus Streptomyces; species Streptomyces sp. NPDC001513. The sequence goes on along the minus strand of NZ_JBIAVU010000005.1, from coordinate 551,564 downwards.
GGTACTGGACCTTCAGCTCCGGGGAGAACCAGATCAGGCCGCCGGCCTCGCGGATGCGGAAGTTCAGCTCCCAGTCCTGGGCGCGGATGAACTCCTCGTTGTAGCCGCCCTGCTGCTCCAGCGCCTCGCGGCGGAACACACCCAGGTAGACGGTCTCGGCCGGTCCCGCCTGGCCGCCCGTGTGGAACGGGGCGTTGCCCACGCCGATCTTCGAGGTCATCGCGGCGGCGACGGCGTCTTCCCAGGCGTTCTGGCCCTCGGCGTGCATGATGCCGCCGACGTTCTGCGCACCGGTCTCCTCCAGGAGGCGGACGGCGGTGGCGATGTAGTTCGGCGAGAGCATCCCGTGGCCGTCGACGCGTACCACGATCGGGTGACGCGAGGCCTTGATGGCGGCGTTGAGCGCCGCCGGGGTCCGGCCGGTGGGATTCGGGACGGTGTGGACTCGGGGGTCCTCGGCGACGAGTTCCGCGGCGATCTCGTCGGTGCGGTCCGTGGACGGACCGAGTGCGATCACCACCTCCATCTCGCCCGCATACTCCTGTTCCAGGATGTGGCGGACGGAATCGCGGAGGTAGTGCTCCTCATTGAGCACCGGCATGATCACCGAGACTGCGGGCTGCTGGGCGGGCATGTGGTCCTTCAAGGTCGGGTATCGGTGTCACGTTACCGCGTACGGGGGAACCGGGTGCGCGCCGAGTGATCGGTAAGGACAAACGCTGATCGTATGGGCCTACTGTTCTGTCGAATCAGCTGAATCCGACTCGTCTCTCGACAGGTCTCCCTGCTGCTCCCGCGGAGGTGTCCACCGTGCCCCAGCCGCACCGTCCCACCCGTCCCGCCGGGCCGTCCCAGCCGCAGCGCGCACGGCGCGGCGGCGGCGCCGGCGGCCCGGCCCGGCGTCGGGGCGAGCGCCCCCGGTGGGGGGTGCGGCTCGCGGCCGGGCTGTCGGTGGTGGTGCTGGGCTCCGGGGCCGTCGGGCACGCCGTGATGACCGGCCTGGACACCGGGATCGAGCGGGTGGACCCGTTCAAGGACATGAAGAACCGCCCGCAGGCCGGACACGGCCTGAACTTCCTGCTGGTGGGCACCGACGGCCGCGAGAAGATCACCCCGGAGGAGAAGCGCGAGTACCGCCTCGGCGGCGCGCCCTGCCACTGCACCGACACGATCATGCTGGTGCACCTGTCGGCCGACAAGGAGCGGGCCAGCGTCATCAGCCTGCCCCGCGACAGCTACGCCGAGGTACCCGCGCACCGGGACCTGGTCACCGGCAAGGCGCACCGGGCCCACTCCCTGAAGCTGAACGCGGCGTACGCGGAGGGCGGCCCCAACCTGACCGTGCGGACCGTCGAGAACATGACCCGTGTGAAGATCGACCACTACCTGGAGGTCGACTTCACCAGCTTCATGAAGACGGTCGACGCGATGGGCGGCGTGGACATCTGCACGGCCAAGACCATGCGCGACCCGAACACCGGCCTCGACCTGCTGCCCGGCACCCACCGCCTCAGCGGCGGCCAGGCCCTCCAGTACGTGCGCTCGCGCCATGTCGACGGGGCCTCCGACCTGGGCCGGATGCAGCGTCAGCAACGGTTCATCGCCGCCCTGATCAAGCAGGCGACCGGCGGCGGGGTGCTGCTGAACCCGGTCAAGTTCAAGGAGGTCAGCTCCACCCTGCTCGGCTCGGTGCGGGCCGACAAGGACTTCGGCTCGGAGCAGATGCTGGCGCTCGGGCAGGCGATGCGGGACTTCACCCCGTCCTCCTCGGAGTTCGCCTCGGTGCCCATCGGCGACCCCTCGTTCCGCCTCAAGGGCATCGGCTCCACCGTGAAATGGGACGAGCCGAAGGCGGCCAAGCTGTTCGAGGCCCTGCGGGAGGACCGCCCGCTGGCTCCGGCCCGCCCCGGGAAGAGGAGCGGCAGCCGCCCCGCGACGGTGCCGGTGGACGTGCCGCCGCAGCAGGTCCGGGTCCAGGTGGAGAACGGGACGCGGATCGACGGGCTCGGCGGACGCGTCGACACGGCGCTGCGCGCCACCGGCTTCGACACCACCCGGGCCCCGGGCAACGGCGCCAGCCGCGACGTCAAGCGCACGGTGATCACGTACGACCCGCGCTGGGACCGCTCCGCCCGTTCGGTGGCGACCGCCCTGCCGGGCAGCGAGCTGCGGGCGGTGGCGGGCCAGGGCCGGACGGTGCTGGTCATCGCGGGCGCGGACTACCGCAAGGTGGTGCCGGTCCGCGCGGAGGACCCGTACCAGGGCACCTTCGGCGTGGTCACCGGCGACCAGGTGGTCTGCGGGACGTAGACCGTCTCCGGGCCGCCCCGCGGGGCCCGCGGGGCCTCAGTCGTCGAAGCCCTGGGCCGCCCGCTCCTCGCGCAGCGCCATGATCGCCTGACGGCGGGCGAGCCGGTGGGTGCGGCGGATCTGGGCCTCCTGGTAGCGCCGCTCGTCCCGCTCCGTCTCCGGGAGCACCGGCGGGACCTGGCGGGGCTTGCCTTCGGCGTCCACGGCCGCGAAGACGAGGTAGGCGCTGCCGACCTGGGTGGCGGGCGTGGACTCGTTCCACCGCTCCGCGAGGACCCGTACGCCGATCTCCATGGAGGAGCGGCCGGTCCAGTTGCACTGCGCCTTCACGTGGACGAGGTCGCCCACGCGCACGGGGGCGAGGAAGGCCATCTCGTCCATGGAGGCAGTGACGGCCGGGCCACCGGAGTGGCGCCCTGCCACGGCGCCCGCCGCGTCGTCCACCAGCTTCATGATCACGCCGCCGTGCACCGTGCCGAGGAGGTTGGTGTCGTTCGCGGTCATGATGTGGCTGAGGGTCGTGCGGGAGGCCGCGGTCGGCTTCCCGGGCAGCTCGCCCCGTATCTGTGTCATACGGACACCTTAGAGCCGTACCAGAGGCATCAGCTCTGCAACAGCCCCGGTACGGATCCCGCCCCGGGCTGTCGGACGGCACGCCCGGGCAGGCATCCTAGGGCGCATGAATGACTGGCCAGAAGGTCGTGACGACGGCTACGGGCGCGGCAGCGCCCAGCCGCAGCCCGAGGGCGTACAGCGGATGCGGCACGTCCGGCGACAGCCGCAGCAGCCGCCGCGGCCCGCGCAGCCCCCGCGCCCGCAGCGCCCGGCGGGCCCGCCGCCCGCGTACGGCGTGCCCCCGCAGCAGGCCGGCGGCCACGACATGCAGGGCGGTTACGACAGCGGTTACAACACCGGCCAGGTCTACGGTTCGCCCTCCGGCGGCGCCCCGGGCGGTCCGGCGGGTCCCGGCGGACCCCCGGGACCCGGCCGTCCCGGCCGCGCGCCCGGCCCCGCCCCGGACTGGCGCAAGCGGATCAAGGTCGGCTCGATCGTGCTGGTCTCCGCCCTGCTGGTGACCACGGTCTCCACCTACTTCTGGGCCGACTCCAAGGTGCGTCGCGAGGTCGACCTCTCCAAGGTCATCGAGCGCCCCAAGGAAGGCGACTGCACCACGTACCTGATCGTCGGCTCCGACAGCCGCGAGGGCATGTCCGACGAGGAGAAGAAGAAGCTCCACACGGGCTCGGCCGAGGGCAAGCGGACCGACTCGATGATGATCCTCGCGAAGTGCTCCAGCGGGAACACCATGATCTCGCTGCCGCGCGACTCGGACGTGGAGATCCCGTCCTTCGTCGGCTCCCAGTCCGGCAAGAAGTTCCCCGCGCAGGGGCGCCGGGTCAAGCTCAACGCCGCGTACGCCGAGGACGGCCCGGAGCTGCTCGTGCGGACGGTGGAGCACAACACCGGTCTGCGCATCGACCACTACGCGGAGATCGGCTTCGCCGGCTTCGCGAACATCGTGGACGCGCTGGGCGGCGTGGAGCTGGACATCGAGGAGGGCTTCAAGGACGAGAAGTCCGGCGCCGACTTCAAGGCGGGCAAGCAGACCCTGAACGGCGAGCAGTCGCTGGCCTTCGTCCGGACCCGCTACGCCTTCGCCGAGTCGGACCTCCAGCGCACGAAGAACCAGCAGAAGTTCCTGTCGGCGCTGGCGAGCCAGGCGGCGACCCCGTCCACGGTCCTCAACCCGTTCGACCTCTACCCGATGCTGGGCGCCGGCCTGGACACCCTGATCGTGGACAAGGACATGGGCCTGTACGACATGGGCCAGATGTTCTTCGCGATGAAGGGCGTCAACGGCGGTGACGGCGTGTCGATGAACATGCCGATCTCCGGGCAGCGCGGCGGCAACCTCGTCTGGGACAAGGCGAAGGTGCAGCAGCTGGTGAAGCAGATCCAGAACGACGAGAAGGTCACCGTCCGCGGCAACTGACCGCGGCGGTACCCGCTCCCCGGGTTCCGGACTCCCGTCAGGCGTCCGGGGAGAAGCGGATGGCGGCGGCGGGCAGCTGCGCCTCGCACCACACCCGGGCCCCGGAGCGCAGTTCGTTGTCGGCCCCGACGACGGCCCCGTCACCGATGACGGCGCCGTCCAGTACGGTCCGCGCGCCCACGGCGGCGCCGGCGCCGATCAGGCTGGCGCTCACCTGGGCGTCCGGGCCGATCACCGCGCCGTCGAGCACGATGGTGCCCTGGACGACCGCGCCGGCCTCGATCCGGGCGCCGGCTCCCACGACGGTGCCTCCGGAGAGCTTCGCTCCGGCCGCCACTTCGGCGCCGGGCAGCACCAGGGACTCGCCGCGGCGGCCGGGGACCGCCGGGGAGGGGACCACGCCGCGGACCAGGTCCGCGGAGGCCTGGATGATGGACTCGGGCTTGCCGAGGTCCATCCAGTAGGTGTTCTCGGTGACGCCGTGCAGCTTGGCCCCGGAGGCCAGCAGGCCGGGGAACGTCTCGCGCTCGACGGAGACCGGGCGGCCGGCCGGGATGGCGTCGATCACGCTGCGGCGGAAGACGTAGCAGCCGGCGTTGATCTGGTCGGTGATGATCTCTTCGGGGGTCTGCGGCTTCTCGGTGAAGGCCAGCACCCGCCCCTCGGAGTCGGTGGGGACCAGGCCGAAGGCGCGCGGGTCCTCGACGCGGACCAGGTGCAGGGAGACGTCGGCGTCGGCCGCCTCGTGCGCCTCGACGAGACCCGCGATGTCCAGGCCGGTGAGGATGTCGCCGTTGAAGACGAGGACGGAGGAGTCCGGACCGCCCGTCAGGCGCCGTCCGGCGTTGCGGATGGCGCCGCCGGTGCCGAGGGGCTCGTCCTCGACGACGTATTCGAGGGTGAGGCCGAAGTCGGATCCGTCGCCGAAGTAGGGCTCGAAGACCTCGGCGAGGTAGCAGGTGGCCATCACGATGTGCGTGACACCGGCGGCGGCGGCCCTGGCTATCTGGTGGGCGAGGAAGGGAACTCCGGCCGTCGGGACCATCGGCTTGGGCGTGTTCACCGTCACCGGACGCAAGCGCGTCCCTTGTCCGCCGACCAGCAGGATCGCTTCCGTCATTGCGTTCTCCCCAACCGATTCCGGCGTACGAAGGTCCAAATTTAGCCCATCCGGGGCGTGCAAAGGCCGGAGACGGATATGCGCATCCGCCTCCGGCCTGGGAGGACGTTACGGCAGGTTGCGGGCCATGACGATCCGCTGGACCTGGTTGGTGCCCTCGTAGATCTGCGTGATCTTGGCGTCGCGCATCATGCGCTCCACCGGGTAGTCACGGGTGTAGCCGTAACCGCCGAGGAGCTGGACGGCGTCCGTGGTGACCTCCATGGCCACGTCGGAGGCGAAGCACTTGGCCGCGGCGCCGAAGAAGGTCAGGTCCTCCTTGTCACCTCCGGCGGAGACGCGCTCCGACTTGGCCGCTGCCGAGTACGTCAGCTGGCGGGCGGCCTCGATCTTCATGGCCATGTCCGCGAGCATGAACTGCACGCCCTGGAAGTCGCCGATCGGCTTGCCGAACTGCTTGCGCTCCTGGACGTAGCCCTTGGCGTAGTCCAGGGCGCCCTGGGCGATGCCGAGCGCCTGGGCCGCGATCGTGATGCGGGTGTGGTCGAGGGTCTTCATCGCGGTGGCGAAGCCGGTGCCCTCGGCGCCGATCATGCGGTCGGCCGGGATCCGGACGTTGTCGAGGTAGACCTCGCGCGTCGGGGAGCCCTTGATGCCGAGCTTCTTCTCCGGGGCGCCGAAGGAGACGCCCTCGTCGGACTTCTCGACGACGAAGGCGCTGATGCCCTTGGAGCGCTTCTCCGGGTCGGTGACGGCCATGACCGTGTAGTACTCGGAGACGCCCGCGTTGGTGATCCAGCGCTTGACGCCGTTGAGCACCCAGAAGTCCCCGTCGCGCACGGCGCGGGTCTTCATGCCGGCCGCGTCCGAGCCCGCGTCGGGCTCGGAGAGCGCGTACGAGAACATCGCGTCGCCCTTGGCGAGCGGGCCCAGGTACTTGGCCTTCAGCTCCTCGGAACCGGAGAGGATCACCGGGAGCGAGCCGAGCTTGTTGACGGCCGGGATGAGGGAGGAGGACGCGCAGACGCGGGCCACCTCCTCGATCACGATCACGGTGGCGAGGGCGTCGGCGCCCGCGCCGCCGTAGGTTTCGGGCACGTGCACGGCGTGCAGGTCGCTGGCGACCAGGGCGTCGAGGGCCTCCTGCGGGAAGCGTGACTCCTCGTCGACCGCGGCTGCGAACGGCAGGATCTTCGCCTCGGCGAGCGAGCGGACCGACTCGCGGAGCATGTCGTGCTCCTCGGCCGGGCGGTACAGGTCGAAGTCGGCAGAACCCGCCAAGATCTCTCACTCCCCAGGGTGATGCGTGATGCTAACTACCGTTAAGTAACCCAAGCTTAGTGTCCCGGTCACGGATGGCGATATGGACGGCCTACGTGAGATGGGTGACAGCGATGTCGACGGCCGTGGGCTCCTGGGGAACGTCCCCGCCGACAGGCCCGACTATGCTCAGTGGCCGCAAACGGCCCCGCACCTCTGGAGCACCCATGGCCCCCCTCAGGATCACAGTGATCGGCACCGGATACCTCGGCGCGACCCACGCCGCGGCGATGGCGGAACTGGGGTTCGAGGTGCTGGGGCTGGACGTGGTGCCCGAGAAGATCGAGATGCTGGCGTCGGGCCGGGTGCCGATGTACGAGCCCGGGCTGGAGGAACTGCTGGCCCAGCACGTGGCCGGGCTGCCGGGCTCGACCGGGCGGCTGCGGTTCACCACCTCCTTCGAGGAGGTCGGGGAGTTCGGCGACGTCCACTTCGTCTGCGTGAACACCCCGCAGAAGCACGGCGAGTACGCGTGCGACATGTCCTACGTCGACTCCGCGATGGCCTCGCTCGCCCCGCACCTGACGCGGCCGGTCCTGGTCGTCGGCAAGTCCACCGTGCCGGTGGGCTCGGCGGAACGGCTCGCGGCGAAGCTCACCGAGCTGTCCCCGGCGGGCGCGGACGTGGAGCTGGCCTGGAACCCGGAGTTCCTGCGCGAGGGCTTCGCGGTGCAGGACACCCTGCACCCCGACCGGATCGTGATCGGCGTCCAGGGCGAGCGCGGCGAGAAGCTGCTGCGCGAGGTGTACGAGACCCCGATGTCGGAGGGGACCCCGCTGGTCGTCACGGACTTCCCGACCGCCGAGCTGGTCAAGACCGCCGCCAACTCCTTCCTCGCGACGAAGATCTCCTTCATCAACGCGATGGCGGAGGTCTGCGAGGCCGCCGGCGGTGACGTGGTGAAGCTGGCGGAGGCCATCGGCTACGACGAGCGGATCGGCGCGAAGTTCCTGCGGGCCGGGATCGGCTTCGGCGGCGGCTGCCTGCCCAAGGACATCCGCGCCTTCATGGCGCGCGCCGGCGAGCTCGGCGCCGACCAGGCGCTGACCTTCCTGCGCGAGGTCGACTCCATCAACATGCGGCGGCGCGGTCACATGGTCGAGCTGGCGCGGGAGGCCGTGGGCGGATCGTTCCTCGGCAAGCGGGTCGCGGTGCTCGGCGCCACCTTCAAGCCCGACTCGGACGACGTACGGGACTCGCCCGCGCTGAACGTGGCCGGGCAGATCCACCTCCAGGGCGGGCAGGTCACCGTCTACGACCCCAAGGGCATGGACAACGCCCGGCGCGTCTTCCCGACCCTCGGCTACGCGGACTCCGCGCTGGCGGCGGCCCGGGGGGCGGAGGTCGTCCTCCACCTGACCGAGTGGCGGGAGTTCCGGGACCTCGACCCGGCGGAGCTGGCAGGCGTGGTGACGGACCGGCTCGTGCTGGACGGTCGCAACGCGCTGGACCCCGTACGGTGGCGTGCCGCCGGCTGGACGTACCGGGCGATGGGGCGCCCGCGGGCCTGACCCCTGCGGGACCCCTGCGGGGTTGCTCGGCAGATCTGCCCGATGCGGTCGCATGCCGGGTGCAGCCTTGTTGCGGGGGCTCTGCCCCCGAGCCCCCGCGCCTCAAACGCCGGCGGGGCTAGTTTTGGCCGGCGGGGCTGACCTTTGAGCGGCGGGAGGTGAACTCTGCGTCGCGGACCACGCGGAGGGTGTTTCCCCAGGTCAGGAGGGCCAGGTCGGATTCCGGCCAGCCTCGTTCCAGGAGTTCCGCGATCAGTCGCGGGTAGCCCGAGGGGTCGGTCAGGCCGGCCGGGCGGGAGCCCTGGGATTCGGTGCCGAAGGCGGCGCCGAGGCCGACGCTCTGCGGGCCCGCGACCGCCCGTACGTGGTCGAGGTGGTCCGCCACCGCGTGCAGGGAGTCCCCGGTGCGGGCGGCGTCGAAGGTGACCATCGCGAGGCCGTTCGCCTCGCCCAGCGCGAGCAGCACCTCGTCGGTCACGTTCCCCGGATGCGGGTTCAGCGCGGCCGCCGCCGTGTTCGAGATGATCACCGGGGACTTGGACGCGCCCGCGATCTGGCAGGCGACCGCCGGCGCGCAGCCGTTGACGTCCAGCACCATCGCCAGCCGGTTCGCCTCCCGGACCACCTCGTGGCCGAAGGCCGTCAGGTCGTCCTGCGCCCAGGGCGCCCCCGCGGGCGCGAGGATCCGGACGCCCAGCGCGTGGAAGGCGCGCAGCGCGCCCAGCGAGTCGGTCAGCGTGCGGCCGGGCACGGGGCCCAGGAACGAGGCGATGCGGCCGCGGTTGCGGGCGTCCGCCATGTCGCTGGCGCTGAGCGCCAGGCGCAGGCTGTCGGGGTAACGGCGGATCAGGGCCACTGCCACGTCGATCTGTTCCAGGGTGTCGGAGACCACCTGGTCGCAGCTCATGTCCCCGCGGGGCCGGTCCGGCGGGATGAGCAGGGACCAGAACTGGGCCCCCACTCCCCCGGCGCGCAGCCGCGGGATGTCGGTGTCGACACCGATGTCGGGGGTGTCGATGTCGTGGTACGGGCTCTTGCGCAGGGTCCAGACGAGGGTGTTGCACCCGTCCGCCACGGGATGTACGGACAGCAGCGCGACGGCCCTGTCGAGGGCGCCCGCCGCCGCCTCGGGTGCGAGGAGGTCTTCGGCTCCGATGCCCACGGAGTGGGGTTCGTCCTGCAGGTCGGCCATGGCGTTCGCTCCGGTCTCGGCGGCAGCAGGGAGAGATGGGATGGTGCCACCGTGACATGTGGGACGGCAGAGACGCCCGGCGGATGTGGCGTTCGGGTGAACCCGCAGGTCACACCCGATCACCGCATCCGCCGTGCCGCCGCGCCGCCGCTAGATCACCGCGTTCGACGGGCCCCGGGACGCCGAGAGGTCCCGCGCCACCGCTTCCGCATCGCGCAGCACCCGTACCGCGTTGGACCAGGTCAGCTTCGCCAGATCGGCCCTGGACCAGCCGCGCGTGAGCAGCTCGGCGACCAGGTTCGGGTAGCCGGCCACGTCGTCCAGGCCGGACGGGGTGAAGGCCGTGCCGTCGTAGTCGCCGCCGATCCCGATGTGGTCGACCCCGGCGACCTCGCGCATGTGGTCCAGGTGGTCGGCCACCGTGGCGGCCGTGGCCACCGGGCGCGGGCGCTCCGCCTCGAAGGCCCGGTGCAGGGCCATCGCCTCGGGGGTGGTGTCCAGGTGGTGGAAGCCGTGCGCCCGCAGGTTCTCGTCCGCGGCCAGCGTCCACTCGACGGCCGCCGGGAGGATGAACTTGGGGACGAAGGTGGCCATCGCCACCCCGCCGTTGGCCGGCAGCAGCGCCAGCACGTCGTCGGGGATGTTGCGCGGGTGGTCGCAGACCGCCCGCGCCGAGGAGTGCGAGAAGACCACCGGCGCGGCCGAGACCGCGAGGGCGTCCCGCATGGTCGTCGCGGCGACGTGCGAGAGGTCCACCAGCATGCCGACGCGGTTCATCTCGCGGACGACCTCGCGGCCGAAGTCGGTCAGGCCGCCGTGCCGGGGCTCGTCGGTCGCCGAGTCCGCCCAGTCGATCGTGTCGTTGTGCGTGAGCGTCATGTACCGCACGCCCAACCGGTGCAGCGCGCGCAGGGTGGCGAGCGAGTTGTTGATGGAGTGGCCGCCCTCGGCGCCCATCAGCGAGGCGATCCGGCCGTCGGCGCGGGCCGCCTCCATGTCGTCCGCCGTCAGCGCCCGCACGAGGTCGCCGGGGTAACGGTCGATCAGCTGGGCGACCACGTCGATCTGCTCCAGCGTGGCGCTGACCGCCTCGTCGCCGGCGTAGTCCGAGCGCACGTACACGGACCAGAACTGCGCGCCGACCCCGCCGGCGCGCAGCCGCGGGATGTCGGTGTGCAGGTGGGCGGACTGGTCGCCCGCGATGTCCCGACGCGCCAGGTCGTAGCGCACCTGCTCGCGCAGCGCCCAGGGCAGGTCGTTGTGGCCGTCGACGACGGGGTGCTCGGCCAGCAGCTCGCGCGCCTCGTCCAGACGCTGCGCCGCGCTCACTTGCCGAACCCGAAGGACTCCGCGTTCGCGACCTTCGTACGCAGCCGCTTGCCCTTCTCGGTGGCCTGGTCGTTGAGCTCCTGCTGGAAGTCGCGCATCCGGGCCAGGAGGTCCTTGTCGTGCGCGGCCAGCATCCGTACGGCCAGCAGACCCGCGTTGCGCGCGCCGGCGACCGAGACGGTGGCGACGGGCACCCCGGCCGGCATCTGGACGATCGACATCAGCGAGTCCATGCCGTCGAGGTACTTCAGCGGCACCGGCACGCCGATGACGGGCAGCGGGGTGACCGAGGCGAGCATGCCGGGCAGGTGGGCGGCCCCGCCCGCGCCCGCGATGATCGCCTTCAGACCGCGGTCGGCGGCCCGCTCCCCGTACGCGATCATCTCGCGCGGCATCCGGTGGGCGGAGACGACGTCGACCTCGTAGGGGATCTCGAACTCGTCGAGGGCCTGCGCGGCCGCCTCCATGACGGGCCAGTCCGAATCGGATCCCATGACGATGCCGACGACGGGGGCTGCGGCGGAGGTGCTCATTCGGTGACCGTCCCTCTGAGGTAGTCGGCAGCGTGGCGTGCGCGCTCCAGCACATCGTCCAGGTCGTCGCCGTAGGTGTTGACGTGGCCGACCTTGCGGCCGTGCTTCACGTCCTTGCCGTACATGTGGATCTTCAGCTGCGGGTCGTGGGCCATGCAGTGCAGGTACGCCGCGTACATGTCGGGGTAGTCCCCGCCCAGCACGTTGGCCATGACCGTCCAGCGGGCCCGGGGGCGGGGGTCGCCCAGGGGGAGGTCCAGGACCGCGCGGACGTGGTTGGCGAACTGGGAGGTGACGGCGCCGTCCTGGGTCCAGTGGCCGCTGTTGTGCGGGCGCATCGCCAGTTCGTTGACCAGGATCCGGCCGTCGGTGGTCTCGAACAGTTCCACGGCCAGGTGGCCGGTCACGCCGAGTTCCTTGGCGATGCGCAGGGCGAGGGCCTGGGCCTCGCCGGCGAGGGCCTCCGAGAGGTCCGGGGCGGGGGCGATCACCGTGTCGCAGACCCCGTCCACCTGGCGGGACTCGACGACGGGGTAGGCCACCGCCTGGCCGTGCGGGGAGCGGACGATGTTCGCCGCGAGCTCGCGGACGAAATCGACCTTCTCCTCCGCGAGGACCGGGACGCCCGCCTTGAACGGGGCCTCCGCGTCCTCCGGGGTGCGGACGAACCACACGCCCTTGCCGTCGTACCCGCCGCGCACGGTCTTGAGGATGACGGGGAAGCCGCCCACCTCGTCCGCGAAGGCCGCGGCGTCCGCCGGATCGCTCACGATCCGGTGGCGGGGGCTGGGCGCCCCGATCTCGTCGAGCTTCGCGCGCATCACCCCCTTGTCGGCGGCGTGCATCAATGCGTCGGGCCCCGGGCGGACGGGGATGCCGTCCGCTTCCAGGGCCCGCAGGTGCTCGATGGGCACGTGCTCGTGGTCGAAGGTGATCACGTCACAGCCGCGCGCGAAGGCGCGCAACGTCTCCAGATCGCGATGGTCGCCGATGACGACATCGCTCACGACCTGGGCCGCCGAGTCCTGTGGGGTGTCACTGAGGAGCTTGAATCTGATGCCGAGGGGGATGCCCGCCTCGTGGGTCATGCGGGCGAGCTGACCGCCGCCGACCATGCCGACTACCGGGAACGTCACTCCTCCAGGGTATCCGCCGGTATTCCGCCATCCGGACGTGCCCTGGCCCATACCTGTAGGTGTGCCGTGCGTCGCACGGTGTCCGAAGGCACAGACGGGGCTGCGGGGGGACACTTACGATGGACGGGTTGACGGAGAACACCGGACGCCCTTCGCGGGGCGGTGACCGACAGGGACTGAACCTACTGATGAGCACGCCGGGGAACGGATCTGTTCTCGAACGCGTACGCGGTCTCGTACGAGAGGTCGCCAAGTTCGGGGCGGTCGGTGGTCTGGGTGTGCTGGTCAACCTGGGTGTCTTCAACCTGATCCGGCACACGACCGACCTGCAGGTGGTGCGCGCGAGCGTGATAGCCACCGTCGTGGCCATCGCGACGAACTACCTCGGCTTCCGGTACTTCGCCTACCGGGACCGCGCCAAGAGCGGCCGTACCCGCGAGCTGGTCCTCTTCGCCGCGTTCAGCGGCATCGGCCTGGTCATCGAGAACGGTGTGCTCTACACCGCCACCTACGGCTTCGGCTGGGACGGCTCGGTGGCCAGCAACGTCTTCAAGTTCATCGGCATCGGCACCGCCACCGTGTTCCGCTTCTGGTCGTACCGGACCTGGGTCTTCAGGGCCCTGCCCGAGGCCGCCGAGCCCGTGCCGGCGCCGCTGCCCAGGCCGGAGCGGCGGCCGGAGCCGGTGCCCGAGCCGGAGCCCGCGAACAACTAGGACGACCAGTACGCGCGTCTAGCGCACGGTGGCCTCGGGTTCGACCCGATCCGGAGCCGTGCGGCTGAGGAACAGCGCGAACACCGGCGGCTGCGTCTGGAGCAGTTCGAGGCGCCCCCCGTCCGCTTCCGCGAGGTCCCGGGCGACCGCGAGGCCGATCCCGGTGGAATTGCGGCCGCTGATGGCCCGCTCGAAGATCCGGTTGCCGAGGTCCGGCGGGACCCCCGGCCCCTCGTCCGTGACCTCCAGCACCGCCTGGTTGCCGATCACGCGCGTACGCAGCGCGACCGTGCCGCCACCGTGCATCAGGGCGTTCTCCACCAGCGTGGCCAGCACCTGCGAGACCGCGCCCGGCGTGCCGACGGCGCGTACGCCCTGCTTCCCGGAGCGCACGATGGCCCGCCCCGCGCTGCGGTAGGCCGGCCGCCACTCCTCCACCTGCTGTTTGACGACCTCGTCGAGGTCGAAGGGGACCGCGGAGCCGGTCCGCGGGTCACGCGAGTTCGTGAGCAGCCGCTGCACCACGTCCGTGAGCCGCTCCACCTGGGTGAGGGCGATCGTCGCCTCCTCCCGCACGGTGTCCAGGTCGTCGGTGACGGTGATCTCCTCCAGCCGCATGGACAGGGCGGTGAGGGGGGTGCGCAGCTGGTGCGAGGCGTCCGCGGCGAGGCGCCGCTCGGCGGTCAGCATCCGGCCGATCCGTTCGGCGCTGGCGTCCAGCACGTCGGCGACGCGGTCCAGCTCGGGGACCCCGTACCGCTTGTGCCGGGGGCGCGGATCGCCCGATCCGAGCCGCTCCGCCGTCTCGGCGAGGTCGGTGAGCGGGGAGGCCAGCCGGTTCGCCTGGCGTACGGCGAGCAGTACGGCGGCCACGACGGCCAGCAGCGCCACCGCGCCCACGACCGCGAGGGTCCGCCCGACCTCCTTGGTGACCGTGGAGCGGGACTCCTCGACGGTCACGACCTCGCCCTGTTCGCCGCGCGCGGTGCCGCGGATGACGCTGTCGGGGATCGGGGCGCCCACCTCCACGGCCTGCTGGCCGGGGACGGTGATGCGGGCGTAGTGGCCGGCGTCCAGCTGCTCGGCGAGGGCGACCGGGTCGATCGGCTTGTGCTCCAGGACGTTCGCCTCGACGATGCCCACCAGCCGCAGCGCCTCGGACTCGATGCGGTCCTGGGCGCTGCTGGTGATGGTCCGGGTCTCCACGATGACGAGGGAGACGCCGAAGACGGCGATCACGACGAGCACCACGGCGAGCGTGGAGTTGATGAGGCGGCGGCGCATGCCTTAGAGCATGCCCTAGCGCCGGTCCGGGGCGGGCCGGCGCGGGCCGGGAGCCCACCGCCCCCGGGTCAGCTCTTCTCGAAGCGGAAGCCGACGCCGCGGACGGTGGCGATGTAGCGCGGGTTCGCGGCGTCGTCGCCCAGCTTCTTGCGCAGCCAGGAGATGTGCATGTCGAGGGTCTTGGTGGAGGACCACCAGGTGGTGTCCCAGACCTCGCGCATGAGCTGGTCGCGGGTGACGACCCGGCCGGCGTCGCGGACCAGGACGCGCAGGAGGTCGAACTCCTTCGCCGTGAGCTGGAGCTCCTCCTCCCCCATCCAGGCGCGGTGCGATTCGACGTCGATCCGCACGCCGTGGGTGGCGGGGGCCTGGGCGGCCTCGTTGGCGCCGCGGCGGAGCAGGGCCCGGACCCGGGCGAGCAGCTCGGCCAGCCGGAAGGGCTTGGTCACGTAGTCGTCGGCGCCGGCGTCCAGGCCGACGACCGTGTCGACCTCGTCCGCGCGGGCGGTGAGGACCAGGATGGGGAAGCCGTGGCCCTCGGCCCGCAGTCGGCGGGCGACTTCCAGCCCGTCCATGCCCGGCAGGCCCAGGTCGAGGACGACGAGGTCGACGCCGCCCTGCAGTCCCGCGTCCAGGGCGGTGGGGCCGTCCTCCCGGACCTCGACCTCGTACCCTTCCCGGCGCAGGGCGCGGGCCAGGGGTTCCGAGATGGATGCGTCGTCCTCGGCGAGCAGTACACGCGTCATGTGGGTGATGGTAGTCCGCGGTGACCGGATCGAGAGGCCTCCCTGCACACCCCTGTCTATCTGCGCTTATGAACGACTGAGCGCCTTCGAATATGGTCGAACGGTTCCCGGCGCGCCTGTGATCCATCTCTCAAGTCCTTTCATATGCCGCAGTGTCATGTCGTATGGTGGCGAGACGCCTGATGCACTACCTCAGGGACCTTTGTGCCGAAAAGCGCGCCAAAGGTCTCTATTTCTGTCCTGACCGGACAGGCCAGTCTTGTGGGACTCACCTGTCCGGGCTTGATGACAGTGAATGACCTGTGGGCCGGGCCCCTCGCGCGAAGGTGCGCGAGCGGGCGTGGATCCCGGTTACGGATGTTCTCTTCGCCCCCACCCCCCGTGGGGGGCGAGACCCCGAGGCGTGGGGTGGGAGATCCGTCGCCGGTGCCGGCCACCCCCCACCGGGCGCGGATGAGCTCACGAAGCCAAGCGTCCCGAGCAAGCAAGGATCGACCATGGCTTCCAGCCTGACGACGGCTTCTCAGAGCCCCGCTCACGAGAAGACCCTCTTCGGCCACCCGATCGGCCTGGCCACGCTGTTCATGACCGAGATGTGGGAGCGCTTCTCCTACTACGGCATGCGTGCGCTTCTCGTCCTGTACTTGGTCTCCGGCGGTGTCGACGCCGCGACCGGGAGCCAGGGCGGCGGCCTCGGATTCACTGCGGCGACGGCCACGGCGATCTACTCCGTCTACGTGGCCATGGTCTACCTGATGGCCATGCCCGGCGGCTGGTTCGGTGACCGCGTCTGGGGCGCCCGCAAGACGGTCGCCATCGCCGGTGGCGTGATCATGGCGGGCCACGTCTCGCTCGCGCTGCCCGGCCAGATCGCGTTCTTCGTCGGTCTGCTGCTGGTCGCGGTCGGCTCCGGTCTGCTGAAGGCCAACATCTCCACGATGGTCGGCCACCTCTACAAGGGTGTGGACGACCCGCGCCGTGACAGCGGCTTCACGATCTTCTACATCGGCATCAACGTGGGTGCCCTGCTCGCCCCGGTCGGCATCGGCATGGTCGGCGAGCTCGTCAACTGGCACCTCGGCTTCGCGCTGGCCGCCGTCGGCATGGGCATCGGCCTCGTGGTCTACCTGCTCGCCGGCCGCACCCTGAGCCCGAAGAGCAGCCTCGTCCCGAACCCGCTGAGCCCCGCCGAGCGCAAGGCCGTGATCGTCAAGGCGCTCGCCGTCCTGGCCGTCATCGCGGTCTTCTACAGCGCCGTGGTCGCCGCGGACATGTACACCATCAAGTGGGCGCTGTACCCGATCACCATCGCCGGTCTGATCATCCCCGTCGCCGTCCTGGCGCGCATCAAGCGGGACAAGGACCTGTCCACCGTCGAGCAGACCCGGATGAGCGCCTACATCTGGTTCTTCGTGGCCGCCGCCGTCTTCTGGATGATCTACGACCAGGGCGGTTCGACGCTCTCGCTGTTCGGTGACAAGAACTCCCAGCGCGCCCTGTTCGGCTGGGAAGTCCCCACCGTCATCTTCCAGTCGCTGAACCCGCTCTTCGTGGTGGCCCTGGCCCCGGTCTTCGCCGCCGCGTGGGTGGCCCTGGCCCGCCGCAACCGCGAGCCCAGCACCATCGTGAAGTTCTCGGTGGCCCTGGTCATCGTCGGCGCCTCGTTCTTCGTCTTCGCCCTGCCGCTGAGCCAGACCGCCGGCAACGACACCAAGGTCACCATGTGGTGGCTGGTGCTCATCTTCCTGATGCACACGCTCGCCGAGCTGTGCCTGTCGCCGGTCGGCCTGTCGGTCACGACGAAGATGGCGCCGCAGAAGTACGGCTCCCAGATGATGGGTGTCTGGTTCCTCGCCGTCACCGCCGGTGACTGCATCACCGGTCTGATGGGTCTGGCCGACGTGCAGCTGAACGGCGTCGGGGTGATCCTCTTCCAGGCGACCGCCGCCGTGCTCGCCGGCCTCGCGATCTTCATGTACCGCAAGAAGGTCAACGCGCTGATGGGTGCCACGGGCTGACGCGTTCGCGCCCCGCACCACCGAACGGCCCGGCCCACCGAAAGGTGTGCCGGGCCGTTCCGCTGTGCGCCGGGCGGGTTACCGGGTGCCGCGCAGGCGACGCCACGGGGTGAAGGTGAACACCGCGCCGCCGAGCAGGATCACCGTGCCGGCGACCAGGGCCAGGGCCTTGATGCCGCCCTCGTCCTCCGCGCCGGTCTCGGCGAGGCCGCCGCCCGAGGTGCTCGCGGCGGAGGACGTCGAGGAACCGGAGCCGCCCGGCTGGGCGGTGGTGTCCAGCTCCAGCGAGACGCCGCTGCTCGTGGCCTTGCAGGGGACGTTGATCGGCGTGGAGCCGGGGGCCATCGTGACGTCGATGGTCAGCTGGTCCGGGCTGAGCGTCACCTTGCCGGACTTGCCGGGCTTGTAGGTGCCGGTCATGTCGCTGAGGCTGACGGGGGCCTTGTCCGGGATCGGCTCGGCGTTGGCCGGGCCGGAGACCTTGACGGTGCCGCTGTCCGCCCCTCCGAGCTTCACGTCCATCGAGGGCTTGAGGGCTCCCGCGGGCAGGGCCATGGGCGCCGCCATCGCTCCCTTGGCCGTCTTGACCGTGAGGTCGTAGCTGCCGCCGTTCTTCTTGGCGTTGATGGTGACCGGGGTCTTGATGCCGCCCGGGACGACGGGCCCGCAGTCGAAGGCCACCTCGACCGCCTTGCCCGGGAAGTCGGTCTGGCCGCCTCCGCCGCCGGTGGTGGAGCCGCCCGAGGTCGTACCACCGGTGGTCGTACCACCCGTGGTCGTGCCACCCGTGGTCGTACCGCCCGTCGTCGTACCACCCGTCGTCGTACCGCCGCTGGAGCCGGCCGATACGTCGATGGTGGCCCCGACGCCCACGGCGCCGGTCGGCGCGCACTTGGTGACGAACGTGCCGAAGGAGAAGGTGACCGCCACGTCGTACTTGCCGGGGGTCAGCGTGATCTTCCCGGCCTTGGTCAGCTTCAGCTTGCCCTTCATCACGGACATCTGCATGGGCGCCTTCTTCGGGATCGGCGGGTTCTTCTTCTCCCCGACGACCTTCAGCTCACCGCCACCGCCGCTCACGGTGATCCAGCCGGTGGGCTGGACCGCGTCCTGCGGGATGTCCATCAGGTCCGTGTTGTTCGAGGCCGGCTTCACCGTCTCCCAGGACACGTCGACCTCGTCGCCGACCTTCGCCGAGGCCGGAGCGGTGACCTTGGCGGTGGTCTCCCCCTCCACCGGACTGCCGCCCCCGGCCGGGGGGACGCATTTGACGTTGAACTTGGTCTCCGCGGCCTGGGCGGGAGTAGCCGTGATGGCGATGCCCGCGCCGCCGAGCAGCAGCGCGACCACGGCCGCGCTCACCCTCCGTTGGGTCTTCACAATGGTCCCTTCGTCGTCGAACGGTTCTCAGACGGTGCGGACGTCTGTGGTGCTGTCTCCGGCGCGCTGTCCGGGGTGAACCACGGCAGGACCGCCGTGGTGGTCGAAGGGGGCTCCGCGGGCTGCTCGGAGCGGGCCGGTCCGGCCGGGCGCAGGGCCGGCAGCCGGGGCAGCCGGGCCGTCACGGCCGATGGCGCCTCCGCGGGCCCCGCGCCCCGGTGGCGGCCGGCCGCGGACCCGGCGCGCGGCCGGACCTTGTCGACGACGGCCATGCCGACGCGGAACACCGCGGCCGGGATCACCAGCAGGAGCAGACCCCAGAAGAGCAGCACCCCGTACGGGCGGTCCACGCCCCAGGGCTGGGTGGCCACGACGGTCTCGCCGTACTTGAGGGAGATCGTGTAGTCGCCGTGGGCGCCGGCGGTGAGGGCGACGTCGAGCGCGATCTCCGCCTTGCCGCCCGGCGGGATGGTGCCCTTCCAGCGGGCCTCCTCCCACAGCGGGGCGAACACCCCGTGGGCGGTGCCGAGCTGGAAGACCGGGTCCTTGACCGGGGCCGAGCCGAGATTGCCGACGGTGACCTTGAACTTCCGGGTCGGCGGGGCGCCGAACCAGGTCAGCACCCCGTCCTCGCCCTCCAGCCGGACCCCGGTGAGCATCGCGAGGCGGGCCGTGCCGGATTCGGCGGGCAGTTCGGCCACCGGATGGTCGGTGATCTTCAGGGGGGCCGCGACGGTGGACTGGTCGCCGTTGACGGAGGTGACGTTGACGACGCAGGGGCAAGGCTTGGGCGGCGCGACCACGGCCAGCCGGGCGGTGAAGCGCCCGTCGTCGGCGACCGAGACGGCGGCGCCGTCGGCGTTGGCGCAGCTGTTGGTGCCGCCGATCATGTTCTGCCCGCAGACCAGCAGCATCACCAGCGTCTTGGCCCGCCAGCCGGTGCCGGTGACGGTGATCTCGGTGCCCTTGGCGGCCTCCTGGAGCGAGAGGGCGACGGTGGGCTTGCCCTCGTCGGCCGCGGCCGACGCCGCGGGGAACAGCGCGAGGGCGCACACCGCCAGCCCCGTCAGGAGGGACCGGACGCTGCGGCCGGCCTTGCCGCGGACCTTGCCGCCGACCATGGCGCTCACCTGGACGCTCCCGTCAGTTCGTGTTCCGGTGCAGGGGTCGGGCCGGGGCTCCCGGGCGTCTCGCCGGGCCGCTCGCCGGCGGGCGGTTCCCGCCGGGTGCGCCGGCCCCGTACGAGGAACAGCGCGGCCAGCGTGGTCCCGGCGAGGGCGAGCAGGCCGAGGCCCGTCCAGCCGGCGGCCCGCCACGGCAGGAACCAGGCGGACGCGCTCCCCTGCGCCCGGGCGCCGCCGGGGGCGGTGACGGTGACGGTGACGCGGACCTGGTCGAGCACCGGGGCCCCAGGCCAGGGTTCGGTCAGCTCGACCCGCTGGCCCGGGAGCAGTTCCACCGGCAGGGCCCGGGCGCCGCGGCCCGGGACCTCGCCGAACCGGCCCTCGGCGCGCAGGGACAGTTCGGGGGCGAGGGCGACGTTGCCCCGGTTGACCAGGGTGTACGCGACGACCGCGGCCGCGCCCCGGCCCCGTACGGCGACGTCCTCGACGGTGAGGGCCGCCACGGCGGGGCCGCCGACCCGCAGGTGGACCCGTACGCCCACCTCGCGGCCGGCTTCGGTGGCGACCACGGCGGCGGGGTGGTCGCCGGGCGGGGACGAGGGCGGCACGGTGACGGTGAAGGGGACCACCGCGCGGGTGTGGGGCGGGATCCTCACGGTGGCTCCGGCGCCGAAGCCGATCCAGGCGCCGGCGCCGGTGGTCCCGGCGGCGGGGCGCACGGCGAAGGCCCCGTCGGCGGTGTTGTAGGCGTCGGCCCCGCGCAGGGTGACGGTGTGCTCCTGGTCGGTGGTGTTGGCCAGGGCGAGGCGGTCCTCCAGCACGGTGCCGGCGGTGCCCGCCATGTAGAAGAACGGGCGCGCGGAGAACGGGCGGTCGCCGACGCCGGGGACGGCCTGGCCCGCGGCGGGCTCGGCGGTCCAGCCCGGCTCGTCGGCGGGCGCGCCGTACGCGGGCGGTGCGGGGGCCGCGTACAGCGCGGCGGCGGCGAGCAGGACCAGGCCGGCGCGCCGGCGGGCGCGGGGAACGCGGGGGACGTGGGGCAATTGGGGGACGTGGGGGATGTGGAGCACGGGCATGGCCGGGGGCGCTCCGTTCAGGACCGGGCCCGCTGGCCGCGCCGGGTCAGCCAGAGCACGCCGGCGACGCCGGAGAGCAGCACGGTGCCGCCGAGGGTGCCGAGGGCGAGGGCGGAGTCGGTGGGCCCGGTCTGCGGGAGGGTCTCCTCGCCCGAGCCGCCGCCGGACGGGGCGGCGCCACCGGCGGCCGTGACGTCGAGCTCCAGGGACGGGCCGGGGCTGTTGCCGGGGGTGCAGGTGGTCGTGGTGCCCATCGCCTTGATGGTGAGCACGCCGGCGGTGAAGGTGACCTTGCCGCTCTTCTTGGGCGTGTAGGTGCCCGAGAGGTCGGTGATCTTGATGGGGGTGTCGGCGGGCACGGCCTCGGGGTTGGGCGGGCCGGAGACCGGTACGGACACCTTCTCGGCGCCGCCGACGAGGATGACGGCGCTGGGGCTCATCGCGCCCTTGCCGAGTTCGATGGGGCTGGACGAGACGCCCTTCTGGAAGGACATCGTCAGCTTGTACGCCTCGCCGTCCTTGACGGCCTTGATCTCGATGGGCGAGATCGCCGACTTGTCCCCGATGGGGGTCTTGCAGTCGTAGGCCACGTCGACGACGGCGGCGTGGGCTGCGGGGGCGGCCAGCAGGACCGCCGATCCGGCCAGCGCGGAGGCCAGCGCGAGCGCGGTGGAGCGTTTGCGGTCGGACACCTTCGTCTTCCCCTCGGGCCACAAAAAACTGACGACACATCAGATTGGTGGCTCAAGGTACGCCCGGGGTCTTACGGAGGGAAGACAAAGGACAGCCCCGGATTGACCGTTCGTCAGTGCACCCGGCGGCCCCGCTGCCAGACGCCCGAGACGAGCGGAACTCCCGGGCGGTAGGCGAGGTGGACGTGGCTCGGGGCGTCCAGCAGGGCCAGGTCGGCGCGGGCTCCGGGGGTCACCGTGCCGATGTCCGCGCGGCGCAGGGCGCGGGCTCCGCCGGCGGTGGCCGACCACAGGGCCTCGTCGGGGGTCATCCGCATGTCGCGGACGGCGAGGGCGATGCAGAACGGCATGGAGCTCGTGTACGAGGAGCCCGGGTTGCAGTCCGTGGACAGGGCGACGGTGGCGCCCGCGTCGATCAGGCGGCGGGCGTCGGGCCACACCGCGCGGGTGGAGAACTCGGCGCCGGGCAGCAGCGTGGCGACCGTGGTCGCGGCGGCCTGGGCGAGCGCGTCCACGTCGGCGTCGGTCAGGTGGGTGCAGTGGTCGGCGGAGGCGGCCTCCAGCTCCACGGCGAGCTGCACGCCGGGCCCGTAGGACAGCTGGTTGGCGTGCACGCGCGGGCTCAGGCCGGCGGCGGCGCCCGCGGTGAGGATCGCGCGGGCCTGGTCGCCGTCGAAGGCGCCCTTCTCGCAGAAGACGTCCACCCAGCGGGCGTACGGGGCGCAGGCCGCCAGCATCTCGCCGGTGACGAGGTCCACGTACGCGGCCGGGTCCTCGGCGTAGTCCGGGGAGACGATGTGCGCGCCGAGGTAGGTGACCTCCTCGGTGTGCGCGGCGGCGATGCGCAGGGCACGGGCCTCGTCGGCGACGGTGAGGCCGTAGCCGGACTTGGTCTCGAAGGTGGTGGTGCCCTGGCGGCGGGCCTCGTCGAGATGGCGCACCAGGTTGGCCTCCAGCTCGGCGTCGGTGGCGGCGCGGGTGGCGGCGACGGTGGTGCGGATGCCTCCGGCGGAGTAGGCGCGGCCCGACATCCGGGCGTTGAACTCCTGGGTGCGGTCGCCGGCGAAGACGAGGTGCGAGTGGGAGTCGACGAAGCCGGGGATGACGGCGCGACCCTGCGCGTCGAAGGCCTCGTCGGCGGCCGGCGCCTTGGCGGCGGGGCCGACCCAGGCGATCTTGTCGCCGTCGATGACGACCGTCGCGTTCTCGATCAGGCCGAGGGGGGAGCCGTCTCCGACGGAGGGGTCGTTGGTGACGAGGCTGCCGATGTGGGTGATGGCGGTCGTGGTCATGGGTTCCTCTCGTAACTGGGGCTCCGCCCCAGACCCCGCGCCTCAAACTCCCCCAGCTACCGCTGGGGGAGTTTGAGGCGCGGGCGCGGAGCTCCGTATCTGTCAGCCGCGGAGGGCCGCGATGGACTCGGCGAGGGCCGTCGGGACGTCCCCGACGAGGGTGTGGGCGCCGTCGCGGACGATGTGGCGGCCGGCCACGACCGTGTGGCGGACGTCGGCGGCGGAGGCGGCGAAGACCGCCGTCTCGGCGCCGAGCCGCGGCAGGGCACCCGCCGTGCGGACGGAGTCCAGCGCGATCGTGGTGAAGTCCGCGAGCGCGCCCGCCTCCAGGCGGCCCGCGTCGGCCAGGCCGAGCGCGGCGTGGCCGTCCTCGGTGGCGGCCGCGAGCAGGGCGTTGGCCGTCCAGTGCCCCCGGGTACGGCTGCGCAGGCGCTCGTTGAGCTCCATCGCGCGGGCCTCCTCCAGCAGGTCGATCACGGCGTGGCTGTCGCTGCCGAGCGAGAGCGGGCTGCCCGCGTGCTGGAGGCGGGTCGCCGGGCCGATGCCGTCGGCGAGGTCGCGTTCGGTGGTGGGGCACATGCAGGTGCCCGTGGTGGTGCCGCCGAGCAGGGCGATGTCCGCGTCGGTGAGGTGCGTGTTGTGGACGCCGGTGGTGCGCGGGCCGAGCACGCCGTGGTCGGCGAGCAGCTGGGTCGGGGTGCGGCCGTGGGCGGCCTGGCAGGCGTCGTTCTCGGCGGTCTGCTCCGAGAGGTGGACGTGCAGGGGCGCCCGGCGCTCCTCGGCCCAGCCGGCGACGGTGGCCAGTTGGTCGGCGGGCACGGCGCGCACCGAATGGATCGCGGCGCCGATCAGGGCGTGCTCGCGGGGCTTCAGGGCGGACGCGCGCTCCGCCCAGGCCTCGGCCGTGCCGTCGGAGAAGCGCAGCTGGTGGCTGTTGGGGGCCTCGCCGAAGCCCGAGGACAGGTACGCGGTGTCCAGGAGCGTGATCCGGATGCCGGCCGCCGCGGCGGCCTCGATCAGGGCCTCGCCCATGGCGTTGGGGTCGGCGTACGGGGTACCGCCGGGCGCGTGGTGGACGTAGTGGAACTCGCCGACGTTGGTGATGCCGGCCAGCGCCATCTCGGCGTACACGGCGCGGGCGAGCGCGAAGTAGCTGTCCGGGGTGAGGTTCTGGGCGACCTTGTACATGAAGTCGCGCCAGGTCCAGAAGGTGCCGGAGCCGACCTGGACCGTGGAGCGCAGGGCCCGGTGGAAGGCGTGGCTGTGCGCGTTGGCCAGGCCCGGGATCGTCAGGCCGCGCAGCACCTCGGCGCCCGGCGGCGGGGTCTCGACCCCGGTGCGCAGGGCGCCGATGCGTCCGTCTTCCGTGACCTCCAGGGCCACGCCCGGCTCGACATGGGTGCCGAGCCAGGCGTGCTCCAGCCAGTACGTCGTCAACGACATGCCAGGCCTTCCAGTACGTCGGCGAGGGCGAGGACGCCGGCCACGCAGTCGTCCTCGGCGGCGAACTCCCGCGGGGAGTGGGAGACGCCGGTGGGGTTCCGTACGAACAGCATCGCGGTCGGGACGGCCGCGGAGAGGATTCCGGCGTCGTGTCCCGCCCCGGTGCCGAGGACGGGGACGGCCCCGCCCAGGATCCGGTTCATCTCGTCGCGCAGGGCGTGCTCGAACTCGACGACCGGGGTGAAGGACTCCCGGACGATGCCGAGGTCGATGCCGTCCTGGTCGGCGCGTTCACGGGCGGCCTTCTCGATGGCGGTGACGACCGTGTCGAGGGTGGCCTGGTCGGCGGCCCGGGAGTCGAGCCAGCCGCGCACGAGGGAGGGGATGGCGTTGACCCCGTTGGGCTCGACCGAGATCTTCCCGAAGGTGGCCACGGCCCCGGCGAGGGCCGCCTCGGTACGGGCGGCCAGGACGGTCGCCGCGTACGTGAGCATCGGGTCGCGGCGGTCGACCAGCCGGGTGGTGCCGGCGTGGTTGGCCTCGCCGCGGAAGTCGAACCGCCAGCGGCCGTGCGGCCAGATCGCGGAGGCGATGCCGACGCGGTCCCCGGACAGGTCCAGGGCCCGGCCCTGTTCCACGTGGAGCTCGACGAAGGCGCCGATGCGGGCGAGCCGTTCGGGGTCGGCCCCGATGGCCTCGGGGTCGTAGCCGGCGGCCTCCATGGCCTGGGGCAGGGAGATCCCGTCGGCGTCGCGGAGCTCGTACGCCTTCTCCTTGGTCAGCTGCCCGGCGGCGAGCCGGGAGCCGACGCAGGCGAGGCCGAAGCGGGCGCCTTCCTCGTCACCGAAGTTGGTGATGGCGAGCGGCCTGGAGAACTCCGCGCCCCTCTTGCGGAGCTCGTCCAGGGCCGCGAAGGAGGACACCACTCCGAGGGGGCCGTCGAAGGCCCCGCCGTCGGGGACGGAGTCCAGGTGGGAGCCGGTGACCACGGCGTCCCCCGCGAGGGGGTCGCCGAGCCAGGCCCACTGGTTGCCGTTGCGGTCGGTCTCGTACGTCAGCCCGCGCGCCTCGGCCTGCTCCTGGAACCAGGTCCGGCAGTCGGCGTCGGCCCCGCTCCAGGCGTAGCGGCGGTACCCGCCGCTGTCGGCGTGGCGGCCGATGGGCGCGAGCTCGGCCCACATCTCGTGGAAGGTCACGCGTCGTCGCCCTCACGCATGGGGACGCGGACGCCGCGCTCGTCGGCGACGGACTCGGCGATGTCGTAGCCGGCGTCGACGTGGCGGATGACGCCCATGCCCGGGTCGTTGGTGAGGACGCGGCGGATCTTCTCGCCGGCCAGCGGGGTGCCGTCGGCGACGGTGACCTGGCCCGCGTGGATGGAGCGGCCCATGCCGACGCCGCCGCCGTGGTGGATGGAGACCCAGGAGGCGCCGGAGGCCACGTTGACCATGGCGTTGAGCAGCGGCCAGTCGGCGATGGCGTCGGAGCCGTCGAGCATGGCCTCGGTCTCGCGGTACGGGGAGGCCACCGAACCGCAGTCGAGGTGGTCGCGGCCGATGACCAGCGGGGCGGCGAGGGTGCCGTCGGCGACCATCTCGTTGAAGCGCTCGCCGGCCTTGTCGCGCTCGCCGTAGCCGAGCCAGCAGATGCGCGCGGGCAGGCCCTGGAAGTGGACGCGCTCGCCCGCCATCTTGATCCAGCGGTGCAGGGACTCGTTCTCCGGGAAGAGCTCCAGCATCGCCTTGTCGGTCTTGTGGATGTCCGAGGCCTCGCCGGACAGGGCGGCCCAGCGGAAGGGGCCCTTGCCCTCGCAGAACAGCGGCCGGATGTAGGCGGGGACGAAGCCGGGGAAGGCGAAGGCGCGGTCGTAGCCGGCCAGCTGGGCCTCGCCGCGGATGGAGTTGCCGTAGTCGAAGACCTCGGCGCCGGCGTCCATGAAGCCGACCATGGCCTCGACGTGCGTGGCCATGGACTCGCGGGCGCGGGTGGTGAAACCGGCCGGGTCCTTGGCGGCGTAGGCGGCCATGTCGTCGAAGTCGACGCCGACGGGGAGGTACGCGAGCGGGTCGTGGGCCGAGGTCTGGTCGGTCACGATGTCGATGGGCGCGCCCTCGGCGAGCATCTGCGGGAGCAGCTCGGCGGCGTTGCCGAGCAGGCCGATGGAGAGCGGCTTGCGGGCGTCGCGGGCCTCGACGGCCAGCTGGAGGGCGTGGCGCAGGTTGTCGGCCTTGACGTCGAGGTAGCGGTGCTCGATGCGGCGGTCGATGGCGCGCGGGTCGACGTCGATGCAGATCGCGACGCCGTCGTTCATCGTCACGGCCAGCGGCTGGGCGCCGCCCATGCCGCCGAGGCCGGCGGTGAGGGTGATGGTGCCGGCGAGGGTGCCGTTGAACTTCTTCGCGGCGACGGCGGCGAAGGTCTCGTAGGTGCCCTGGAGGATGCCCTGCGTGCCGATGTAGATCCACGAGCCGGCCGTCATCTGGCCGTACATGGTCAGGCCCAGGTGCTCCAGGCGGCGGAACTCCTCCCAGTTGGCCCAGTCGCCCACCAGGTTGGAGTTGGCGAGCAGGACGCGCGGCGCCCACTCGTGGGTCTGCATCACGCCGACCGGGCGGCCGGACTGGACGAGCATCGTCTCGTCCTGCTTGAGGGTCTGGAGGGTGCGGACCATGGCGTCGTACGAGCGCCAGTCGCGGGCGGCCTTGCCGGTGCCGCCGTAGACGACGAGCTTGTCGGGGTGCTCGGCGACCTCGGGGTCGAGGTTGTTCTGGAGCATCCGCAGCGCGGCCTCCTGCTGCCATCCCAGGGTGCTGAGCTCGGTGCCTCGCGCGGCACGTACGGGGCGGGGTCCTGACATGGCGGTGCCTCCTCCGATGTTGGTATATCCATTCACATCCTGACGTCCTGAATAGATTCAGTCAACAGCTGCGGGCGGCCCCGTCGAATGATGGGATGACGGACATGGCTGCACACACGCATGCGGACGAGGACGCCGCCGCGCGTCGGGATCTGGCCGTACGGGCCGCCGTCGAACAGGGACTCGTGGGCGGGGCCGACTCCGCGGAGCCCCTGACCTGTCTGCTGGACACCGCCGGGATCCGGTCCTCCGCCGCCGCCCTGACCAGCGCCTTCGCGGACGCCCTGGCGCCCGGCACCCCCGTCCTGCACGCCTTCGCCGTCAAGGCCGCCCCGCTCGTCCCGGTCCTGCGGCTGCTCGCGGACGCCGGGCTCGGCTGCGAGGTGGCCAGCCCCGGCGAGCTGGCGCTGGCCCGGGCGGCCGGGGTGCCGGCCGGGCGGACCGTCCTGGACTCCCCCGCCAAGACGGTGGCCGAACTGCGCGAGGCCCTGGCCCTGGGCATCGCCGTCAACGCCGACAACCCGCAGGAACTGGAACGGCTCGACGCACTCGTCGGAGCGGGCCCGGCCCGGTCCCCGATCGGCGTACGGATCAACCCGCAGACCGGCGCCGGGACCATCGACGCGCTGTCCACCGCCACGTCGACCTCGAAGTTCGGGATCGCGCTACGGGATCCCGGCGCGCGCGAGTGGCTCGTACGGGCGTACCTGGACCGGCCCTGGCTCACCCGCCTGCACGTCCACTCCGGCTCCCAGGGCGTCCCCCTGGCCCTGATCGCGGAGGGCGTACGGGAACTGCACGCACTGGCCGAGGAGATCAACGAGGCGGCCGGACGCCGCCAGGTCGACACCCTCGACATCGGCGGCGGCCTGCCGGTGAACTTCGCCTCGGACGAGCACACGCCCCGGTTCGACACGTACGTGGCCGCGCTGCGCGAGGCGGCCCCCGGGCTCTTCTCCGGCGCGTACGGCCTGGTCACGGAATTCGGCCGGGCCCTGCTGGCGAAGCACGGGCTGGTGCTGGCCCGGGTCGAGTACACCAAGACCAGCGGCGCCCGGCCGATCGCGCTCACGCACGCCGGGGTGCAGTTGGCGACCCGCACCGCGTACGCGCCTGCGGCGTGGCCGGTGCGGATCCTGGCGTACGACGCGAAGGGCGTCCCGCGGGGCGGCGAGCCGGTGGCGCAGGACGTCGCGGGGCCGGCCTGCTTCGCGGGGGACCTGCTGGCCACGGCGCGCGAGCTGCCGCGGCTCGCCCCCGGCGACCTGATCGGTGTCCCGGACACCGGCGCGTACTTCTTCACGGCCCACTACGGCTACAACAGCCTCCCCCGCCCGGCGATCCACGGCTTCACGGTGGGCCCGGAGGGCCGTGTCCGCTTCGCGCTGGCCCGCCCGGCGCAGTCCGTCGAGGCCATCGTCGCGGAGGCGGGCGCCGCCCACGCCGAAGCCCTGCTGTAACCGCCGCGGGGGGCCCGGCGCGCTTCAAAACCTGGGGCTCCGCCCCAGACCCCGCTCCTCAAACGCCGGAGGGGCTGGATTTTCCAGCCCCTCCGGCGTTTGAGGAGCGGGTCCGGGCAGAGCCCGGCGGGGTTCGGGGCGGAGCCCCGGTGTTTTCAGCCTCGCCGGCGATTGAGGCGCGGGGGCTGGGGCCGAGCCTCGGGCTATTGGCCGCGCCGGCGGTGGAGGCGGCTATTCCACGAAGAGGCCGCGCGCGGCGGCTCGGGCGTCGAAGGCTTCCAACCGGGCCTGCGCGTCCGGGAGCGCGTCCGCCATGGCCTCCAGCAGCACCCGCCCCAACAGCATCGGCGCGCACGCCGTGTCGAAGGCCAGCCCCGTCCCGACCGGCGCCGGGATCAGCAGGTCCGAGTGGCGGGCCACGGGCGCGAAGGCCGAGTCGGCGACCGTCACCACGGTCAGGCCGGCCGCCCGCGCGTGCTCCAGCGCCTCCGCCACCTCCCGGGGATGCCGCGGCAGCGCGAAGCACAGCAGTGCCGAGGCCCCCGCCCCGGCGGCCGCGTCGATGCGGTCGGCGAGCATCGAGCCGCCCTCGTCGAGGAGGCGTACGTCCGGGTGCACCTTGGCGGCGAAGTACGCGAACCCGCGCGCCTGCGAGGACGCCGCCCGCAGCCCGAGCACCGGCAGCGGGGCCGAGGCGGCGAGCAGCCGCCCCGCCTCCTCCACCGGCGCGGGATCGGCGAGCATCTCCGCCAGCTGCCGCAGGTTCTCGATCTCGCCCAGGACGGCCTGCTGGTACTCGTTGTACGAGTCCTCCTGCGCGGCCTCGACCCGCTCGGCAGGGGCCACCTCGCGCAGGTGCCGGCGCAGTGCGGGGTATCCGTCGAAGCCCAGCGCCACCGCGAACCGGGTCACCGACGGCTGGCTCACCCCCGCCAGCTCGGCGAGCTCGACGCTCGACAGGAAGGGCACCTCCGCCGCCCCGCGGACCATGCAGTGCGCGATCCGCCGCTGCGTGGGCGTCAGCCGGTGCCCCTCGAACAGCTTCTGCAGCCGCGCGGCCGGGCTGTCGCTCATTCCCGTCCCCTCCGTCCCCGTGGATCCATTCAGTCACCGAGCACTCTGCATGTGGTTATGCAGCTCGGCAAGCCGCGCCCGCGATACGGATGCGGATGCGGAGGCGGATGCGCGGGGATACGGGGGCTAGCCCCAGTGCCAGGGGCCGCGGCGCTTCCTACGGTGGGGGTATGGACGCCCACGCCCAAGAGCTGAAGAAGGAACTCGACGCCACGCTGGACGCCCGGCGGGAGCTGGGTCCGGAGTACGAGGCCGCGCTGGTGGACTCGTTCGTCGAGAAGGTCGACACCCAGGTCCGGCGGCGCCTCGCGGAGGAACGCCTGGCCGCGGCCCGCGGCGAGACCCGCCCCTCCGCCTCGCCCGCGGACGGGAACTTCGGCGAACGCTTCGGCTTCGCGATCATCACGCTGGTGCTGGCGGTGCCGCTGTCGGCCATCGCCGCCGCGCAGGCGGACTTCAGCGGTCTGCTGGTCGCCTGGGCCGGGATCGTGGGCGTGAACTTCATCCACGCCAACAAACGGTTCCGGCGCCGGTCCGCCGAATAAGGCCGGACAAGATTGTGCGCGGGGACCGCCGCACCCTCGGTTGCCCGAGGGGCGGGACGACGGCGGTCCCCGCGAAGGACACGGCCGGGTCAGGGCCGTCCGCGTCCGTGACGTCCGCGCGGTCCGGGAGCCGCTCCGGAGGTACGCGTACGCCGTTCGGTGGTGCCGGCCGGGTTCCGGTCTCCCGGTCTCCCCTGCCGACAACCACCACTGTGCCCCAGCCGTGTTAAGCCGGTGCTGCCGTCACGTGTCATGCCCGTACCGTTTGCACGAAGGCCACGCGCGGCCCCGTACGGGCTACTTGGCGGACTTGGCCAGGAACGCCAGCAGGTCCTGACGGCTCACCACACCGGTGGGCTTGCCCTCGACGAGCACGATCGCCGCGTCGGCCTCGCCGAGCACCGCCATCAGTTCGGACACCGGCTCGCCCGAGCCGACCTGCGGCAGCGGCGAGCTCATGTGCTTCTCCAGCGGGTCGGTCAGGGAGGCCCGCTGCGCGAACAGCGCCGCCAGCAGCTCCTTCTCGACGACCGAGCCGATGACCTCGGCGGCCATCACGTCCGGGTGACCGGCGCCCGGCTTGACGATGGGCATCTGCGAGACGCCGTACTCCCGCAGGACCTCGATGGCCTCGCCGACGGTCTCCTCGGGGTGCATGTGGACGAGGGAGGGGATGCCACCTTCCTTGTCGTTCAGCACGTCACCGATGCGCGCGGCGGGACCGGCCTCCTCCAGGAAGCCGTGTCCCGCCATCCACTCGTCACTGAAGATCTTGCTGAGGTAGCCGCGGCCGCTGTCCGGCAGCAGGACGACGACCACGTCGTCCGGGCCCAGGCCCTCGGCGGCCTTGAGCGCGGCCACGACGGCCATGCCGCAGGAGCCGCCGACGAGCAGGCCCTCCTCCTTCGCCAGGCGGCGGGTCATCTGGAAGGAGTCCTTGTCGGACACCGCGATGATCTCGTCCGTGACGTTCGGGTCGTAGGCGGTCGGCCAGAAGTCCTCGCCGACGCCCTCGACGAGGTACGGGCGGCCGGAGCCGCCGGAGTAGACGGAACCCTCGGGGTCGGCGCCGATGACCTTGACCTTCCCGCCGCTGACCTCCTTGAGGTAGTTGCCGGTACCGGAAATGGTGCCGCCCGTGCCCACGCCCGCGACGAAGTGGGTGATCTTCCCGTCCGTCTGGTCCCACAGCTCGGGGCCGGTGGTCTCGTAGTGCGAACGGGGGTTGTTCGGGTTGCTGTACTGGTCGGGCTTCCAAGCGCCGGGCTCGCGCGCGAGGCGGTCGGACACGTTGTAGTACGAGTCCGGGTGCTCGGGGTCGACGGCGGTCGGGCAGACCACGACCTCGGCGCCGTACGCGCGCATCACGTTGATCTTGTCCATGGACACCTTGTCAGGGCAGACGAAGATGCACTTGTAGCCCTTCTGCTGGGCCACGATGGCGAGTCCTACACCCGTGTTGCCGCTGGTCGGCTCCACGATGGTGCCGCCGGGCTTGAGGGCTCCGCTCTGCTCGGCGGCCTCGATCATCCGTACGGCGATCCGGTCCTTCACGGATCCACCGGGATTGAAGTACTCGACCTTCGCAAGGACGGTGGCCTGCAGGCCTTCGGTCACACGGTTGAGCTTCACCAGCGGGGTGTTGCCGACGAGGCTGATCATCGAGTCGTGGAATTGCACCATGTTCTCCAAGGAGGGGACTCCACGGGTTCTCCGGGAGGTCTGGCCAGAGTATGCGTAAAGGGATTGGCCGACCGTGCGTACGGGGCAGGTAGGGATCAATGAGGACCGAGGAGGTGGCCTGAAGGGTGTCCAGGGCGAGAACGGCCCGCCGGATCGCGGCGGGGGCAGCGTACGGCGGGGGCGGACTCGGACTGGTCGGGGCCGCCGCGGTGGGTCTGGTGCTGGCCGAGGTGCAGTTCGCCAAGCGGACCGTGGGCACGGGGCTGGGGGAGCCGCCGCGCGCCGACGGGCTGTACGGGAGCGAGTTCGGCGGCCCGGAACAGAGCCCGGGACCGCTGCGCCTGGGCATGCTGGGTGACTCCACGGCCGCGGGGCTCGGCGTACGGCGGGCCCGGCAGACGCCGGCGGCCCTGCTGGCGTCCGGGCTGGCGGCGGTGGCCGAGCGCCCGGTGGAGCTGCGCAACGTGGCCCTGTCGGGGGCCATGTCGGACGATCTGGACCGGCAGGTGGGGCTGCTGCTGAACGACGAGGCACCGGCCCCGGACGTGTGCGTGATCATGATCGGCGCGAACGACGTGACGCGCCGGATGCCGCCGACCCACTCCGTGCGCTGCCTGACCACGGCCGTGCGGCGGCTGCGGATGGCGGGGGCCGAGGTCGTCGTGGGCACCTGCCCGGACCTGGGAACGATCGAGCCGGTGTACCAGCCGCTGCGCTGGGTGGCCCGGCGGGTCTCGCGGCAGCTGGCCGCCGCGCAGACGATAGGAGTGGTCGCGCTGGGCGCCCGTACGGTCTCCATGGGTGACCTGCTGGGCCCGGAGTTCGCCGCGAACCCGCGCGAGATGTTCGGCCCGGACTCCTACCACCCGTCGGCGGAGGGGTACGCGACCGCCGCGATGGCCGTGCTGCCGACGCTGTGCGCGGCGCTCGGCCTGTGGCCGGAGTCGGACCGGCTGGACGTGTCCCGCGACGAGGACATGCTCCCGGTGGCGAAGGCCGCGTCCGCCGCGGCGGGCCAGGCGGGCACCGAGGTCACGGCCGCCCGCGGCCCCTGGGTCCTCCTCAAACACCGCCGCCGCCGCCGCGTACAGGCCGAAGACCCCTCATCCCCACCCGCCGGCGTCTCGGGCCCCACCTGACCACCCTTCCAGCCGCCCCCATCAGCCCCGCCGGCGCTTGAGGCGATCTTTCAGCCCCTCCGGCGTTTGAGGAGCGGGGTGCGGGGCGGAGCCCCGCTCTTTCAGCCTCGCCGGCGTTTGAGGCGCGGGGTGTGGGGCAAGGCCCCACCAGCGGCGCCGCACGTCTCGAACGCGTCGGGCCCCGCCCAAGGCACCGCACCCCCCGCGGGAGCGACCGGCATCACACCCCCACCCCGGTGACCTCGACCGTACGGGGCGGTAACTTCGCATGCGGTCCCGCAACGACGCACCCCTTGGAGTCCCGATGCCCGAAGCCGTCATCGTTTCCACCGCCCGCTCTCCCATCGGGCGCGCCGGCAAGGGGTCCCTCAAGGACGTCCGCCCGGACGACCTGACCGCGACGATCATCCAGGCCGCCCTCGCCAAGGTCCCCGAGCTGGACCCGCGCCAGATCGACGACCTGATGCTCGGCTGCGGCCTCCCCGGCGGCGAGCAGGGCCACAACCTGGCCCGCATCGTGGCCGTGCAGATGGGCATGGACTACCTGCCCGGCACCACGATCACCCGCTACTGTTCCTCCTCGCTCCAGACCTCCCGCATGGCGCTGCACGCCATCAAGGCCGGCGAGGGCGACGTCTTCATCTCCGCGGGCGTCGAGGCGGTCTCCCGGTTCGCGAAGGGCTCCTCGGACGGCCTGCCGGACACGCACAACCCGCTCTTCGGCGACGCGGAGGCCCGTACGGCCGCCGTCGCGCAGAGCGAGGGCTCCGCCTGGCACGACCCGCGCGCGGACGGCCTGATCCCTGACGCCTACATCTCGATGGGGCAGACCGCGGAGAACCTGGCCCGCCTCAAGGGCGTGACCCGCCAGGACATGGACGAGTTCGGCGTGCGCTCGCAGAACCTCGCCGAAGAGGCCATCAAGAACGGTTTCTGGGCCCGCGAGATCACCCCGGTCACCACCCCGGACGGCACGGTCGTCTCGACCGACGACGGCCCGCGCGCCGGCGTGACCCTGGAGGGCGTGCAGGGCCTCAAGCCCGTCTTCCGTCCCGACGGCCTGATCACGGCCGGCAACTGCTGCCCGCTCAACGACGGCGCCGCGGCGCTGGTCATCATGAGCGACACCAAGGCCCGCGAGCTGGGCCTGACCCCGCTGGCCCGGATCGTCTCCACCGGCGTCACCGCCCTCTCCCCCGAGATCATGGGCCTGGGCCCGGTCGAGGCGTCGAAGCAGGCCCTGAAGCGGGCCGGCTTGACGGTCGGCGACATCGACCTCTTCGAGATCAACGAGGCCTTCGCGGCCCAGGTCATCCCGTCGTACCGGGACCTGGAGATCCCCCTCGACAAGCTGAACGTCAACGGCGGGGCCATCGCCGTCGGTCACCCCTTCGGGATGACCGGTGCGCGCATCACCGGCACTCTGATCAACAGCCTGCAGTTCCACGACAAGCAGTTCGGCCTCGAGACGATGTGCGTCGGCGGCGGCCAGGGCATGGCCATGGTCATCGAGCGCCTGAGCTGAGCCGTAGCGGAGGGTAGGGGTCGCACCGAGGAACGAGGGGCGGCACCTGCCCGCAGCGGTGGCGAAGCTCAGCGCGACCAAGAAAGCGAGCGCCTGAGCTAAACCTGTCGGTTTGAACTGATCCAAAGCGATCTGATCAAGAGCAGGCCCC
This sequence comes from Streptomyces sp. NPDC001513, assembly GCF_042894695.1. NCBI lineage: Bacteria > Bacillati > Actinomycetota > Actinomycetes > Kitasatosporales > Streptomycetaceae > Streptomyces > Streptomyces sp. NPDC001513. The sequence goes on along the minus strand of NZ_JBIAVU010000005.1, from coordinate 516,918 downwards.
AGTCGCCGCAAGGGATCCGGCCGGATCCCCTGCGGCGTACTGACACCGGATCTAATCCCGTCGCGGCCGACCTGTGACCGAATCTCCCCCAGGATGTGACCTATCTCCTGGGGGATTGGCATTTGTGCAGGTCAGCGGCAGTACAGGGGGCGTCGGTGTGACCAAAGCCCTGTCCAATTCGTGACGTAATGCACTGCACGCCATTCCCAGGTCGGGACACTCTGATGTAGGAAGTCGGGGGATCGAATCACCTCAGGAGTTAGCCAGTGAGCGCCATGTCTCTTGCCCTGCTGCTGACCACTGCCGCCGCCGCGGCCGTGGGCGCTGCTGCGCTGCACGCCGTCCACGGTCTGCGCAAGCAGGTCACCGCCCTGCGCACCGAGCTGGCGGCGCCGGTCCACCACCGCGGTGCGACCGTCCCGCACGCCCGCAGCGCGGTGGAGTCCCCCGCCGCCGAGATACGAGCCGCCGTGGCCGAGGCCCTCGCCGAGGAGCGCGAGCGCGAGCTGGCCGAGGCGCGCGCCTTCTGGGCCGCGCAGGAGGCCCGTGACGCCGCCGACGCCCCGTCGCTGCTGGGCGGCCTGTCCGGGCTCGGCGAGGACAGCCCCGTCTTCCTGCCCCGGCAGGCCGACATGGTGGGTCTGGAGTCCGTCCTGGGCGAGGAGGTCCTCGACGAGCTCCCCGGCTACCCCGAGGACTCGGCCGAGCTGGCCGCCGCCCGCCGGCGCCACCCCTCGCACCCCGACTTCGTACCGGTCCAGGCCTCGCACCCGGGCGCCGACCACGAGCGCACCGTCAACCGCCTGGAGGAGCTCGCGGAGGCCCGTACGGCCCTCGCGGACGTCCGCCCCGGCCCGCTGGGCACGCTCGACGTGTACGTCTTCACCGACGGCACGACGCTCTGCATGACCCCCGGGCACCGGGAGACCGCGGAGCGCCTCGCCGAGGCCCTGCGTTCGGGCACCGCCCCGGTCCTGCTGGGCGGCTCGGGCATCTCCGGCGCCTACGCCCTGACCTTCTCCTGCGGTGACTCCGAGGACCCCGACAGCAACGTCTACATCCTCGCGGACCGCGTCATCGCATCGCTCTGATCTCCGCCTGCTCCACCAGCCCCACGGCCTCGTCCAGCACCTCGGACGGGGCCGTCGCGCCGTCCGGGCCGGCCGGCGCGGCGCGCAGCGCCTCGGCGAGGTCCAGTCCGGTCACGGCCACCTGGTCCCCGACGACGAAGATGCCGGCGTCCGGCAGCTCCCGCGGCGCCTGTCCGGGGGTCTCCAGCCGCTGCGCCCGTACGGAGAGCTCGCGGGCCAGCTCCAGGGCCGCGGCGGCGGCTCCCTGCTGCAGGCGGCTCTGCGGCGCGGCCCGCAGCCGGTCGGCGAACCGTTCCACGACGGCGGTCAGGGGCGAAGTATCAAGCACCCGGCCGACCTTACGCGCCGCCCGGGCACCATTGCCAACGGGCGAACTCTCCGGCACGGTGGCGTGAAGAGAACAGCACGGCGATACCTCCGGAGGCGCCCATGTCCGTAGAGTTCTCCGAACACACACACCGCAACATGATCGACAGAATCCCCCAGACCACCGGTCGTGAGGTCTCCGACTGGCTCCGCACCGTCGACGAAGGCCCCTCACTCGTCCGGTTCGAGGAGAAGGTCAGCTGGCTCCGCGGCGCGCACGAGCTGTCGTACGGCCAGGCCAAGGCGATCATCCACGAGTACGACCTGCGCAGAGCAGCGCGCCGGTTCGGCTGACCCCCTCCCCCGACCCCCGTTCCCCTGGACGCGGGAAGGCCCCGCGAGCGGTGTGCTCGCGGGGCCTTCCCCATGCCGTGTGGCGTGCGCAGGCCGGGGTGGCCTGCGGGTCCTGCTAGTCGTCGCCCGAGAGGATCGAGAAGATGCGCAGCATCTCCACGTAGATCCACGCCAGGGTCACGGTGAGGCCGAAGGCCGCCAGCCAGGACTCGTCGCGCGGGGCGCCGTAGGCGATGCCGTCCTCGACCTGCTTGAAGTCCAGGGCGAGGAAGCAGGCGCCGAGGATGACGCCGATGGCACCGAACAGCAGGCCGAGGCCGCCGCTGCGGAAGCCGAGGCCGTCACCGCCGCCGAAGACCGCGAACAGCGTGTTCGTGAGCATCAGGAGGATGAAGCCGAGCGTCGCGGCCATCACGAAGCCGTAGAAACGGCGCGTGACGCGGATCCAGCCCATCTTGTACCCGAGGAGCACGGCGGCGAAGACGCACATCGTGCCCATCACGGCCTGGATGACCACGCCGGGGCTGAGGTAGGTGCTGACGGCGGCGCTGATGACCCCGAGGAAGACACCCTCGAAGGCCGCGTAGGCCAGGATCAGGCCCGGGGAGGCCTTGCGCTTGAAGGACTGAATGATCACCAGGACGAAGGCCACAAGGCCCGCGGCGAAGCCGATGCCATACGACTTGCCGAGGTTGGCCGGGTCGACCGGCAGCAGCACCCAGGAGAGGGTTGCCGTGACGATGAGCGTGCCGAGCGTCATGGCCGTACGGCTCACGACGTCGTCGATGGTCATCGCGTCGGCGCGCGCCGGTGCCTGCGGCATACCCGTGGTCGGGTCGGTCGCGTACGGGTTCGTCGCGTACGGGTTGGTCCCGGCCTGCTGGTGCTGCGGCGCTTCAAAGCCCGCGTGGCCACCGTTGTCGCGGCTGAACCCCCGTCGCGAGAAGACCGGGTTACTGCTCCTCATCTCACTCCTCCGTGGCCACCGAGCGCGGCCTTGCAACAAGAGTAATGCGCTCGCAAAGAAAGCACCCTACTGCTGGAGGAGGATCTTAGGAGAAGGCAGGGCGAAGCGCAGGAGATAAAAGAGCGGGCCTCGCGAGAGCTGCGGAGTGCCCGGAGCCGGACTTGAACCGGCACGGCCCGAAGGCCAGCGAGGTTTAAGCTCGCCGTGTCTGCATTCCACCATCCGGGCAGGGCGTGGCGGCCCCCGTGGAAAAGCCTTCAACGCTTGATCCGAGCCTATCCGTAACACCGTCGTCGTTGATCGCCCGTCAACCCGATGTTGTCTGATTTTATTGGCGCTTGAGGGATCGTCAGACCCGAGAATGCACGGTCGGCCCGTTCTGGGCGCCGCTCACCACCTGTACGGGATTGACGGGATTTCGACGGCCCCGCCACCCCGCGCGCCACCCTCCGCGCCACCCCGGGCCACCGCCCCGCCGATCAGGGCTCCTGTCATACCAGAGGAGGAGGAGCGAGGCCCCTTGTCAGACTCCAGTGGGCCGGGAAACAAGCTCGGCGGCTGATCCGGAGCGGGGGTGCTCGCGGCGAGGATGGGAACGTCCCGCACCGCAGATCGAGGAGCCGTCCTGTGACCACCATGAACTACGCCCCGCACACCACTCAGGCCGTGGCCGCCCGCGCCACCGGCCTCTCCAAGGTGTACGGCCAGGGCGAGACCCAGGTGGTCGCCCTGGACAACGTCTCGGTGGACTTCGGGCAGGGGCAGTTCACCGCGATCATGGGCCCCTCGGGCTCCGGCAAGTCCACGCTGATGCACTGCGTCGCCGGCCTGGACACCTTCTCCGCCGGCTCCGTCCGCATAGGCGAGACCGAGCTGGGCGCCCTCAAGGACAAGCAGCTCACCCAGCTGCGCCGGGACAAGATCGGCTTCATCTTCCAGGCCTTCAACCTGCTGCCGACGCTGACGGCCCTGGAGAACATCACGCTCCCCATGGACATCGCCGGCCGCAAGCCCGACAAGCAGTGGCTGGACAACGTGATCAACATGGTCGGCCTCGCCGGCCGTCTGGGCCACCGCCCCACCCAGCTCTCCGGCGGCCAGCAGCAGCGCGTGGCCGTGGCCCGCGCCCTGGCCTCCCGCCCCGAGATCATCTTCGGTGACGAGCCCACCGGAAACCTCGACTCCCGCTCCGGCGCCGAGGTCCTCGGCTTCCTGCGCAACTCGGTGCGCGAGCTCGGCCAGACCGTCGTGATGGTCACCCACGACCCGGTCGCCGCCTCCTACGCGGACCGCGTCATCTTCCTGGCCGACGGCCGGATCGTCGACGAGATGTACGGGCCCACCGCCGACGGCGTGCTCGACCGCATGAAGGCGTTCGACGCCAAGGGCCGCACCAGCTGACCCGGGATCTCCCTCCCCGCCCTCCTCCAGACCTCCAGCCCCAGGACTGAGATCCCCCATGTTCCGTACCGCCCTGCGCAACGTCCTCGCGCACAAGGCCCGGCTGCTGATGACGGTCCTCGCCGTCACCCTCGGCGTCGCCTTCGTCTCCGGCACCCTCGTCTTCACCGACACCCTCAAGAAGTCCCTCTCCGGCCAGTCCGCCAAGAGCTACGAAGGCGTGGCCGTCTCCGTCACCTCGTACGGCCAGGGCCGCGACGACAACGGACAGAAGGAGGGCGAGCCCGGCCTCAGCCAGCAGACCCTCGACAAGGTCAAGGCCCTCGGCGGGGTCGACTCCGTCTCCGGCCGCGTCTCCGGCTTCGCCGGCGTCGGCGACGAGAAGGGCAAGCTGATCGGCGCCGGCTGGTCCAACAAGGGCTCCAACTACGCCCCCGTCAAGGACGGCAAGGACCCGCACTACGTCTTCACCCAGGGCGCCGGCCCGGCCAAGGCCGACGAGATCGCGCTCGACAAGGCGACCGCCGACGCGGGCAGCTACCACGTCGGCGACAAGGTCCGCGTCGCCACCAACGGCCCGGTCAAGGAGTACTCCCTCGCCGGTGTCTTCACCACCGAGGACGGCGCCGTCCAGGCCGGCGGCAGCCTCGTGCTCTTCGACACCAAGGTCGCCCAGGAGCTCTACCTCAAGCCCGGCTACTACCAGGAGCTGTCGGTGGCCGCCAAGGCCGGCGCCTCCGCCGACCAGCTGCTCGCCGAGATCAAGCCGCTGCTCGACGACAAGCACACCAAGGCGCAGACCGGAGCGGCCCTCGCCAAGGAGCAGGCCAAGCAGATCGAGAAGGGCATGAGCAACATGAGCACCATGCTGCTCGTGTTCGCCGGCATCTCGCTCTTCGTCGGCATCTTCCTGATCTACAACACCTTCACCATGCTGGTCACCCAGCGCACCAAGGAGCTGGCCCTGCTGCGCGCCGTCGGCGCGAACCGCGGCCAGGTCATGCGCTCGGTCCTCGCCGAGGCCCTGGTCGTCGGCGCCGTGTCCGCCGCCATCGGCCTGCTCAGCGGCCTCGGCCTGGCGATCGGCATGCGCTCCCTGATCGGCTCCTTCGGCGCCAAGCTGCCGGGCGGCGACCTCGTCGTCGCCCCGGGCACCATCATCGCGGCCCTGGTCATCGGCGTCCTGGTCACCACGCTGGCCGCGCTGCTGCCCGCCTGGCGCACCGGCCGGATCGCCCCCGTCGCCGCCATGGGCAGCGCCCACCTGCCGGCCTCGGCGAAGTCCCTCATCGTGCGCAACGTCATCGGGTCCGTCATCGGCGTCCTCGCCGTCGGCCTGGTCCTGCTGGGCGTGTCCACGGGCGGCTCCAGCGGCCGCATGATCATGGGTGCGGGCGCGTTCTTCATGCTCATCGGCCTGATCGTGCTGCTGCCGCTGCTCTCCAAGCCGGTCATCTCGGCGGTCCGCCCGCTGCTCCAGAAGGCGTTCGGGGTTCCCGGCAAGCTGGCCGCGCAGAACGCCGTCCGCAACCCGCGCCGCACCGCCGTCACCGCCGCCTCCCTGGCGATCGGCCTGACCCTGGTCACCACCCTGTCCGTGCTCGGCATCACCGTCGGCAAGGTCGTCGACCGCATGAGCACCGAGAAGCTCAAGGCGGACTACCGGGTCTCCATGGCGAGCGACATCGGCAGCCTGGACAAGTCGGTGGCCGACACCCTGGCCAAGGCCCCCGGCATCAAGGCGGTCTCCCCGCAGGCCGCCGGCTTCCTCAAGATCGGCGAGGACTTCCGCTCGGCCTCCGGTGTCACCCCCGGCGCCATCGACCAGATGCTGAACATCGAGGTCGTCAGCGGTTCGATGGACGCCCTCGGCAAGGGCGAGCTGGCGGTCGCCGAGAAGACCGCCAAGAAGGCGAACCTGGCCGTCGGCTCCACGCTCCAGGTCCAGTTCGACGACGGCCAGCAGGGCACCCTGAAGGTCGGCGCGGTCTACAAGGACCTGGAGGGCCTGCTCTCCCCGTACGTCATCGACAACAAGATCCTCGGCGCCCACAGCGAGGAGCAGTACATCCCCCAGGTGTACGTCAACGTCGACGGCGGGGCCTCCGCCGCCGGCCAGCAGAAGGTCATCGACGCCCTCGGCAAGAACCCGGCCATCACCGTCGCCACCCAGCAGGACATGCGCAACGAGATGGGCGGCATGATCAACACCATGCTGAACGTCATGTACGGCCTGCTCGGCATGGCGCTGATCATCTCGGTGCTCGGTGTGGTCAACACCCTGGCGATGTCCGTCTTCGAGCGGACCCAGGAGATCGGCATGCTGCGGGCGATCGGTCTCGACCGCAGCCGGGTGAAGAACATGATCCGCCTGGAGGCCGTGGTGATCTCTCTCTTCGGCGCGGTCCTGGGTGTCGCCATCGGCGTCTTCCTCGCCTGGGCCGTCGGCACCACGATCGCGAAGTCCATGCCGAACTACGAGCTGGTCCTCCCGTGGGACCGGATCGGCATCTTCCTCCTGCTGGCCGCCGTGGTCGGCGTCCTGGCCGCCATGTGGCCGGCCCGCAGCGCCGCCCGCCTGAACATGCTGACCGCCATCAAGACCGAGTAGCGGGACGCGGGACGACGACGAGACAGGGCCCCGGGGCAACACGCCCCGGGGCCCTGCCCGTTGTGCACATACGTTTCGGCTACGGGGTTTGCGCCACCCCCCAGGTGCGCAGCCGCAGCGGCAGGCCCGCGTCGCCGCCCGCCGCGGGCTTCACCGCGAGGACCTGGTTGACCCCGAGCCGGCCGTGCTCGAAGCCGAGCGCGCAGGCCGCCATGTAGAGCTGCCAGACCCGGGCCCGGCCGGGCGAGGTCAGCCGTACGGCCTCGTCCCAGTGCTCCTGGAGCCTGGCCACCCAGGCCCGCAGGGTCAGCGCGTAGTGCTCGCGCAGCGCCTCCACGTCGCGGACCTCGAAGCCGGCCCGCTCCAGTTCGCCCACGGTGGTGCCGAGCGGGGAGAGCTCCCCGTCGGGGAAGACGTAGGCGTCGATGAACTCGTCGATCCGGTACGCCTCCTCGTCCGGCTCCGGCCGGCGGGCGATCTGGTGGTTCAGCAGCCGCCCGCCGGGGCGCAGCAGGGCGTGCAGGGTGCGGGCGTACTCCCGGTAGCGGTCGGATCCGACGTGTTCGGCCATCCCGATGGAGGAAATCGCGTCGTACGGGCCGTCCCTGACGTCCCGGTAGTCCTGGATGCGCAGCTCGACGAGGTCGGCCAGGCCCGCCTCGGCGACCCGTTTGCGGCCGTACGCGGCCTGCTCGCGCGAGAGCGTGATCCCGGTGACCCGGACCCCGTACTCGCGGGCCGCGTGCAGCGCCATGGAGCCCCAGCCGCAGCCGACGTCGAGGAGGTGGTCACCGGGGCGCAGGTCGAGCTTGCGGCAGACCAGGTCGAGCTTGTCCCGCTGGGCCTGCTCCAGGGTGGAGCCGGGGCTCCAGTAGGCGCAGGAGTACACCATCGAGGGGCCGAGCACCCGCTCGTAGAAGTCGTTGCCGACGTCGTAGTGGTGGCTGATGGCCTGGCGGTCGCGCCGCTTGCTGTGCCGCTGCCCGCCCCGCCGGACCGCCTCCTCGGCGGGGGGCGGGGGCGGCGGCAGGGGTCCGGCGAGCGCGATCAGCTCCCGTACGGCCGCCCGGTGCGCCGGGTCCCGCCATTTGGCCCCCGGCAGCTCGGGCAGCCGGGGCAGCCGCGGGCGGGCCGCGATGCCCTTGCGGGCCGTGTGGGGCCCCGGACGCGCGCCCGGCGCCACGGTGGCCGCAGGGGGGCGTTCCGGGCGCGCCGGGAGCTCCCCCGGCCCGGTGGGCAGCGGGGCGCGCCCGCGTTCCCACAGGACCCCCGCCACGTGGTCCAGCAGGTCGAAGAGGTCACCCTCGACGGTCAGTTCCCCCGCCACCCAGGCGCGGGCCAGGCCCAGTTCGCCGGGCTTCCACAGCACCCGCCGCAGGGCGCGGCGGTCGTGGACGACGAGCACGGGGCCGGTGGGCGGGCCGGCCTCGCTGCCGTCCCAGGCCCGGACGCGCACCGGCAGCGGGGCACCCAGCAGTGTCTCGGCAACAGCAGCCAGCCGCGGCGCGGCGTCGGTCATGGCGCACCTCCACAAAAGCTCCGACCCCTCCGTCTACCCATCCCGGGGCCCGGGTACGCCGAAGGGGCCGCCCGCACCACGGATGGCGGGCGGCCCCTTCGGGGACGTGCAGGTGTCGCTCAGGGTCCTGCCGGCTGGTGCCGGGTCAGGAAGCCTTGGCCTTCTGGGCCGTGGCGGCCGGAGCCGGGGCGGGCTTGGCGGCCTCGTAGAACTCCTCGCGCGGGGTTTCGAGAGCACCCAGCGAGACGACCTCGCGCTTGAGGAACATGCCGAGGGTCCAGTCGGCGAAGACGCGGATCTTGCGGTTCCAGGTCGGCATGGCCATGCCGTGGTAGCCACGGTGCATGTACCAGGCGAGCCGGCCCTTGAGCTTGATCTTCATCTTGCCCATGACGATCATCGCGACGCCCTTGTGGAGGCCGAGGCCCGCCACCGCACCCTTGTTGGAGTGCGAGTACTCCGACTGCGGGAAGCCCCGCATGCCCGAGATGACGTTGTCGCCGAGGACCTTGGCCTGGCGCAGCGCGTGCTGGGCGTTCGGCGGGCACCAGGCGTTCTCGACGCCGGCCTTGCGGGCGGCCATGTCGGGAACCTGGGCGTTGTCGCCGGCGGTCCAGATGTAGTCCGTGCCCGTGACCTGGAGGGTCGGCTGGGCGTCGACGTGGCCGCGGGGGCCCAGCGGCAGGCCGTAGCGGGCCAGCACCGGGTTGGGCTTGACGCCGGCGGTCCACACGATGGTGTTGGAGTCGACCTCGAGGCCGTTCTTCAGCACCACGTGGCCGTCCACGCAGGAGTCCATGGAGGTGTTGAGGTAGATCTCGATGCCGCGGGACTCGAGGTGCTCCTTGCCCCAGGTGCCGAGCTTGGGCCCGACCTCGGGAAGGATCTTGTCGGCCGCGTCGACCAGGATGAAGCGCATGTCCTCGCGCTTGATCGTGGAGTAGTACTTCGCGGCGTCGCGGGCCATGTCCTCGACCTCGCCGATCGTCTCGGCACCGGCGAAGCCGCCGCCGACGAAGACGAAGGTGAGGGCCTTGCGGCGGACGTTCTCGTCCGTCGTGGACTCGGCCTTGTCGAGCTGCTCGAGGACGTGGTTGCGCAGGCCGATGCCCTCTTCGACGCCCTTCATACCGATGCCCTGTTCGGCGAGGCCGGGGATCGGGAAGGTGCGGGAGACGGCGCCGAGCGCGATCACCAGGTAGTCGAAGGGCAGCTCGTACGCCTCGCCGACGAGCGGCGTGACGACGGCGACCTTGCGGTCCTGGTCGATGCTGGTGACCCGGCCGGTGAGAACCTCTGCCTTGGGCAGCACGCGTCGCAGCGGGACGACGACGTGCCGAGGCGAGATGCTGCCTGCGGCCACTTCGGGGAGGAAGGGCTGGTAGGTCATGTACGACCGCGGGTCGACGACCGTGACGGTCGCCTCGCCATAGCGCATCTTCTTCATGATCCGCTTGGCCGCGTACAGGCCTACGTACCCACCTCCTACAACGAGGATCCTGGGACGCTCCGTGGTGCTCATGGAAACGAGTATCCAGCACCCAAAGGGGTGTCGCTCGTGAGCCCCTTCACAAGGAGTCGGAAGGCCTCTGCTACACTCCGCCGCCCACGTGACGGACGTCATGGCGCGCAACGGGAACCACCGTGTAACGGGAGTCGTTGTTCACCCGTCCTGAACTGGCCTCCAAGGCCTCAACCGGACTGGACCACAGGGGTTCGTCCATACCTCTGACGCGGAACCCGCAGCGTCCGCCGATCGCACGAACAGGCACAGAAAAGGGCCCGAGGGCCTCCGGAGAGGCCCAAACGGCCCTTCCATCGGCCCTACAGGCCCCTTTTCCTTGTGAAGAACTTCACGAACTTTATGTGGATCACGGGTCCGGAGACCCCCCAACCCCACGTTCGAAGGTCGTTCAGGCGATAGACCAGGCGATTCCGTCGAGGATGTCGTGCTCGGACACGATGACCTCGGTGGCGCCGATCCGCTCCATGATCGCCAGGAGCACCAGTACGCCGGCCCCGATCACGTCCACCCGGCCCGGGTGCATCACGGGGATCGCCGCGCGCTCCGCGTGCGTCGCCGTCAGCATCCGCTCGCCGACCTCGCGGACCTGCTCGTAGGAGATCCGCGCGTGGTGGATCTCCGAGGAGAGGTACTCCGGCAGGCCGAGGACGATCCCGGCCACCGTGGTCACCGAACCGGCCAGGCCCACCAGGGTGCGCGCCTCGCCCAGCGGGACGCTCTCGGCGGCCAGGTCGAGGGCGGCCTCGATGTCGGCCCGCATCGCGGCGATCTGCGCCGGGGACGGCGGGTCGGTGACGACCCCGTCCACCACCAGGTGACGCTCGGTCATCCGGACGCAGCCCACGTCCACGGAGCGGGCGGCGCGCACGTGGTCCTCGCCGACCACGAACTCGGTCGAACCGCCGCCGATGTCCACCACCAGGAACGGCCGTTCCAGGTGATCGTGGGCGACGAGCTCCTTGGTGGCGCCGGTGAAGGAGAACTCGGCCTCCTGGTCGCCGGAGATCACCTCGGGCTCGACGCCCAGGATGTCCTTGACGCCCTGCACGAACTCCTCGCGGTTCTCGGCGTCCCGCGAGGCGGAGGTGGCCACGAAGCGCACCCGCTCCGCGCCGAGCTCCTTGATGACCGCGGCGTACTCGCGGCAGGCCGCGAAGGTGCGCTCCAGCGCCTCCGGGGCGAGGCGCCCGGTCCGGTCCACGCCCTGGCCGAGGCGGACGATGGTCATCCGCCGGTCCAGCTCGATCAGCTCGCCGGTGGCCGGGTCGCAGTCCGCGACGAGGAGCCGGATGGAGTTCGTACCGCAGTCGATGCCGGCGACCCGGATCACGCGTCCGACTCCTTCTTCTCCGCGCACGGGGTGACGCAGGCGCCCTTGGCCCACCACTCGGGCAGCATCGCCAGCGCCTCGTCGCCGAACGGGTTCACGCCCGGGCCCGCGGCCAGGGAGTGGCCGACCAGCACGTGCAGGCACTTCACCCGGTCCGGCATCCCGCCGGCGCTCGGGAAGCCCTGGAGCACCTCGATGGCGTCGCGGCGCCGGATGTAGTCCTCGTGCGCGGCCTGGTAGGCGGCGGCGAGCTCCGGGTCCTCGGCGAGCCGGGCCTGCATCTCCTTCATCACGCCGTTGGCCTCCAGCGTGCCGATCGCGGAGGCCGCGCGCGGGCACGTCAGGTAGTACAGCGTGGGGAAGGGGGTGCCGTCGGGGAGCCGCGGGGCGGTCTCCACCACGTCCGGCTGCCCGCAGGGGCAGCGGTGCGCGATGGCACGCAGCCCGCGCGGCGGGCGGCCGAGCTGCTGCTCGAACGCCTCGATGTCCGCGTCGGTCGGCTCGGTCCGGTCGGTCTGGGGCGGGGGCGTCTGCATGCCTGGAGGAAGTCTCTTCGTTCGGTTCTATGACGGATGGAACTGGTTCAGTCGCCGGGGCGGTCGGCCTTGTCGACGCCGTCCCAGACGTTCGAGTACCAGGGGCGGTCGGAGCCGGCCTGGCCGGTCCGGTGCGGTTCCGGGGGCTGGGCCCCGGGGTCGCTCATGATGTAGCCGATCTCCCCCGGGCGCAGGAAGTGCAGGTGCCTGCGCGCCTGCTGCTCCGCGTAGGCGTCGTCCTGCCAGCGGGCCTTCTCGTCGCGCAGCCGCTCCAGGCGGACCCGGGCGGTGGCGGCGGCCCGCTGCTGCTCCGCGATCTCCGAGCGCTGGGAGACGTACTGGCGCATCGGATACGCGAGGGCGACGACCAGGGTACAGAGGACGAGCACCAGGAGCGCGGCCCGGCCGGTGAGCCGGCTGCGGCGGACCTGCCGGCGCGACTGCGAGCGGTAGACGTGGGCGGCGGTCCGCTCACCGAGCTGCTTGAGCCTGGTCGCGGTGGAGAAGGTGGAGAACCGATCCCGGTTCCCGGCCATTGGTCCGCCTCCCCTGTGTACGCACTACGCAAATACGTCCCCGCACACGGTACGGGACCGAGTGCGGGGACGTACGGAGGCCAGCCCCTCAGGGGGGTGATTAGCCCTTGAAGCGCGGGAAGGCGCTGCGGCCCGCGTACACCGCGGCGTCGTCGAGGATCTCCTCGATGCGCAGCAGCTGGTTGTACTTGGCGACGCGGTCCGAGCGGGCCGGGGCGCCGGTCTTGATCTGACCGCAGTTCACGGCGACGGCGAGGTCGGCGATGGTGACGTCCTCGGTCTCACCGGAGCGGTGGGACATCATGCACTTGAAGCCGTTGCGCTGGGCCATCTCGACGGCGTCCAGGGTCTCGGTCAGCGAACCGATCTGGTTCACCTTCACGAGCAGGGCGTTCGCGGAGCCCTCCTCGATGCCGCGGGCCAGACGCTCCGGGTTGGTGACGAAGAGGTCGTCGCCGACGATCTGGACCTTGGAGCCCAGCTTGTCGGTGAGGGTCTTCCAGCCGGCCCAGTCGTCCTCGTACAGCGGGTCCTCGATGGAGACCATCGGGTACGCGGAGACGAGCTCCTCGTAGTACTCGGTCATCTCGGCGGCCGAGCGGGACTGGCCCTCGAACTCGTACTTGCCGTCCTTGTAGAACTCGGACGCGGCGACGTCGAGCGCGAGCGCGATGTCCTTGCCCGGGGTGTAGCCGGCCTGCTTGATGGCCTCGACGATGAGGTCGAGCGCGGCGCGGTTGGACTCCAGGTTCGGCGCGAAGCCGCCCTCGTCGCCCAGACCGGTGGAGAGGCCCTTGGTGTGCAGGACCTTCTTGAGGGTGTGGTAGACCTCGGCACCCCAACGCAGCGCCTCGGAGAAGGACTCCGCGCCGATCGGGGCGATCATGAACTCCTGGATGTCCACGTTGGAGTCGGCGTGCGACCCGCCGTTGAGGATGTTCATCATCGGAACGGGCAGCAGGTGCGCGTTCGGGCCGCCGAGGTAGCGGAAGAGCGGCAGGTCCGAGGCCTCGGACGCGGCGTGCGCGACGGCGAGGGAGACGCCGAGGATGGCGTTGGCGCCGAGGGAGCCCTTGTTGTCGGTGGCATCCAGGTCGAACATGGCCTGGTCGATCAGGCGCTGCTCGGTGGCGTCGTAGCCGACGAGCTCCGGGCCGATCTGCTCGATGACGGCGAGGACGGCCTTCTCGACACCCTTGCCGAAGTAACGGTTGGGGTCACCGTCACGGAGCTCGATGGCCTCGAATGCACCGGTGGAGGCGCCGGACGGGACTGCAGCACGGCCGGTGCTGCCATCGTCGAGGCCCACCTCGACCTCGACCGTGGGGTTGCCTCGGGAGTCCAGGATTTCCCGGGCTACGACGACGTCGATGGACGGCACGAGCATCTCCTTCTGGGATGTGACGCTGGGTGTGCGGTGGCATGTCAGGCCGTGGGACGGCCTTGCCGCTTAGAGCCTAACCGGCCCGGGGCACTCGGCCGGCCGACCGCCCGACCCCTGGGACGAAAAAGGGACCGAATACCCCGCTTCCGGGACATTAGGTCTCTGGTTCGCCGCCCGTCACCCGGTGCGCACACCGCCGCCCGGCGCGTGGGGGGAGACGCGCCGGGCGGGGGGAACGCTGTGCGTTGCGTGCGCTGCTGCGGCTATTGCCGCAGTGTTCAGCTGAGCTTCAGCTTCTGACCCGGGAAGATCAGGTCGGCGTCCGAGACGATGTCCTTGTTCAGCTCGAAGAGCTTCTCCCAGCCGCCCTTGACGCCGTTGGCCTCGGCGATGGTGCCGAGGGTGTCGCCGGGCTTGACCTCGTACGAGCCGTTGCCGGTCTTCGGGGCCTCGGGGGCCGCCGGGCGCTCGGAGCGGGTGGTCGGGGCCTCGGAGCGCTTGGTCTCCTTCTTCGGCGTGGCCTTCGGGGTCGCCTTCGGGGTGGACTTCTGCTCGGTCTTCTTCGAGTCGGCCTTCGGCTTGTTCTGCGTCGAGGTCTCCGTGCCGCCACCGGTGTAGGAGGAGTTCGACAGACCCTTGCCGCAGCTCGGCCAGGCGCCCTTGCCCTGGCCCTTGAGGACCTTCTCGGCGACGGCTATCTGCTGGGACTTCGAGGCCTGGTTGGCCTGCGCGGCGTACGACTTGCCGCCGTACGCGGCCCACGTCGAGGACGAGAACTGCAGTCCGCCGTAGTAGCCGTTGCCCGTGTTGATGGACCAGTTGCCGCCGGACTCGCACTGCGCGACCTTGTCCCACTCGGACGCGGTGGCGGCGCTGGCGGTGCCCGCGGCCATCAGGGGGGCGGCGACGGCCACACCGGCGACACCGGCGAGCGTGACGATGCGGACGGCCTTGGAGGCGCGACGGTGCTTGCCCTTGCCGGAAAGCAGCATGGAGTTTCTCCTCACCGACGCCTACGAGGTGAGCTGTCGGGTTCGGGCGAGTGAGTTGCCCGGCCGTGCGACCTAGCGCACGTCTTAACCCCTAGCCGGTGGCGTGACCGTCTCTCAACGGCCGCTCCCGGCGCCTACCTTGGTTCCCCCGCTCCTGCCTTCGGCGCTTGACGCGACGACTGTTCCCCCCGTCCGCCGGCAGGATTCGGCGATGCGGTCGAAGGAGCCCGCGGTGGCGGGCGAATCAGAAGGTAGACAGGTCTCTCCCCGATGTTCAACGAGGAACATCGGGGAGAGAGGGGCCCTACTTGCGCTCTCCGCAGGGGTGTTTGCGCAGGTGAGGGCGGGGTTTGCGGAAGCCCCGGGGCGGGACACGCCAGTTGACCGGAAGAGACACATGTCTCACTTACAGATAACCGACAATCAGTTCTTTCCGGGCGCCTGAAGTGTCCTTATTGCGCGGTTAGATCCAGGTTCTGGCCGGGCTTGATCAGGTTGGCGTCCTCGCCGATGACCTGCTCGTTGGCCTCGTAGAGGCCGTTCCAGCCGCCCTTGACTCCCTTGGCAACCGCGATGGTCGCCAGGCTGTCGCCCTCCTGGACCGTGTACGTGGGGATCGACGCGGCGTCAGACGGGACGGGGGCCTCGGGCGCGGGGGCGCCTCGGTGCTTGCCGCTGCCCTCGGCCGCAGCGCCGTCCGGAGTGGCGCCCGGGGTCGCGGGGGCGGTCGGGGCGGCCGGGTCCGTCGGGGTCGCCCCCGGGGTGGCGGGCGGGGTCGTCGGCGACGAGGGGTCCACCGGGAGGGTCGGAGCCGTCGGGTCGACGGGCGGCAGCGGGGTGGTGCCCGGGGTGCCCGGGACCGTCGGCTGCGACGGGTCGACGGGAGGCGTCGTCGGGACGTCCGGCGCCGGCATGACGGGGAGTCCGACGGACGGGGCGTCGGGGATCAGGAAGGGGCTGCCGGTCGGGCTGGGGGCCGCGTGGGTCGGGGCGCCGAAGTCCTTGGCCGGCTCGCCGCCGGTGGTGGACGGCACCGCGTCGTCCGGGCGGGAGGGCGAGGGGGCGATCGTCCCGGTGCTGCCGGCCAGACCGGGATCCACCTGGGCGGCGGGGCTCTGCTGCTCCAGCCCGGCCGAGGTGGCGCACAGCGGCCACGCCTGCGGCCCCTGCGAGGCCAGCACCCGCTCGGCCACGGCGATCTGCTGGGAGCGGCTCGCGAGGTCGGCGCGCTCGGCGAAGTCGAGTCCGCCGGCGCTCTTCCACTCCTCCTGGGTGAACTGCAGCCCGCCGTACGCGCCGCTGCCGAAGTTGGCACTCCAGGAGCCGCCGCTCTCGCACTCGGCGACCTTGTCCCAGGTCGCGGTGTCGGCAGCGGTGGCATTGGTGGCGGCTAGCAGCGGCAGGGCCAACGCGGAGCCAGTGACTCCGGCTGTGACTACCAGCGCGGGGACCTGGCGGGGGCGTCTGTGGCGGCCGTTCCCGGAACGCATGAGGGTGCACCTTTCGCATAACAGCGGGGTAACGGCAGAACCTAGCGGCCTTCGAACGATTGTCACAAGTTCAAGCGGGATCTGACTTTTCATCAGAAGCCGCGCAAGTGTTTTGAGCCGTGAACCGGACGGGAAGAGTACGTAGCCCTCGCATGATCAACCCCCCACGCCAGCGCAGGTCTTGGGGCGGAACAGCCAGTTCCAGATCGGGCAGGCGGGTCAGCAGGGTCGCGAGCGCCGTCTGTCCTTCGAGTCGCGCGAGCGGGGCGCCCAGGCAGTAGTGGATGCCGTGCCCGTACCCGAGGTGCTGGTTGTCGGTCCGGGAGAGGTCGAGGGTATCCGGTTCCGCGAACCGCTCGGGGTCGCGGTCGGCGGCCGCGAGGACGACCAGGACCGGGTCCCCGGCCTCGATCCGCTGCCCGGCGAGGGTCAGCGGCTCGGTGGCGAACCGCCAGGTCGCCAGCTCCACGGGGCCGTCGTAGCGCAGGAGTTCCTCGACACCGGTGGCCAGCAGACCGGTCTCGCCGGCGGCGAGGGAGCGCTGGAGGCGCTCGCGCTGGCCGGGGTTCATGAAGAGGGAGTGGACCCCGTTGCCGATGAGGTTCACGGTCGTCTCGAAGCCGGCGAAGAGGAGGATGAAGGCCATGGCGGTGGCCTCGGCCTCGGTGAGGTGGTCGCCGTGGTCGCTCGCCCGGATCAGGTCCGAGATGAGGTCATTGCCCAGATCATCCCTTTTACGGTGGATGAGTTCACCGAGATAGGTCCGCATCTGCTTCACCGAGCGGGCGACGCCGCCGCGCGGGCCGCCGCCGTGGCGGATCATCATCCCGGCCCAGTCGCGGAAGTCGTCCTGGTCCTCGCGCGGCACGCCGAGCATCTCGCAGATGGCGTAGATGGGCAGCGGGAAGGCGAACTCGTGGATGAGGTCCGCCTCCCCCTTCGCCGCGAAGGCGTCGATCAGGTGGTCGGTGAGCGCCTGCACCCGCGGGGTGAACTCGGCGACCCGGCGCGGGGTGAACGCCTTCGACACCAGCCGCCGCAGCCGGGTGTGGTCCGGCGGGTCGATGTTGAGCAGGTGCGTCATCAGCTCCGCCTTGCGCTCCCCCGGGATCCCGGTCTTGCCCTTGGCGTGCGCCGGTTCCGCGTGGTGCGCCGGATTCTTGCTCAACCGCTGGTCGGCGAGGGCCTGGCGGGCGTCGGCGTACCGGGTGACCAGCCAGGCGTCGACCCCGCTGGGGAGCTTGGTGCGGTGCACCGGCGCGTGCTCGCGCAGCCAGGCGTAGGCCGGGTAGGGGTCGGTCGCGAACTCCCAGTCGAAGAGGGTCGGGCCCTCGGCGGAAGGGGTGTCGGCGGGTTCTGCGGGGGTCTGCTCATGCACGTCACGACCGTATCCCGGCGCGGGACCGGCATCCCATATGGCCCGTTCGTCGCGGCTGTCCGTAGATCGGCCATCGCTTGACCTCACCTTCCCCGGCGTTCCTACTTTCGGTTTTGTGGATGTGAGGATCTTGAAAAGCAGTTTCGCGGTGGTGGAGAGACGGGCCGAGCACGCGGTCAAGTTCTTCTACTCCCACCTCTTCTGGCACAACCCCGGAATCCGTGACCTCTTCCCGGCCTCCTCCGAGGACATGGAACGGCAGCGGGACCGCGTCTTCGCCGCGCTCACCCACGTCATCGCCCACCTCGACGACGAGAGCCTCCTCCCCTATCTCCGCGACCTCGGGCGCGACCACCGCAAGTTCCTGGCCCGCCCCGAGCACTACGTGGCCGTGGGCTCCAGCCTCCTCGCCGCGCTCGCCGCGACCTCCGGAGAGGCCTGGACCCCACAGGTGGAGAAGGCCTGGGCCGAGGCCTACCAGGTGATCGCCGACACGATGACGGCCGGCGCCGACGCGAGCAAGGACCCGCCGTGGTGGGACGCGGAGGTCGTGCGCCACCTCCGGTACGGGCAGGACATCGGGGTGCTGACCCTGCGGCCGCACGCCCCCTTCCCCTATGTACCGGGCCAGTACACGAGCGTGTGCAGCGAGCGGGTCCCGGCGACGTGGCGCACCTACTCCCTGGGCAACGCCCCCCGCCCCGACGGCACCGTCGACCTCCACGTCAGCCGCATCGACCAGGGGCGCCTCAGCACCGCGCTGGTCGGCGAGACACTGCCCGGCGAGGTCCTGCGGCTCGGCGCCGCCGGCGGGCAGCTGACCTTCCGCCGCGCCGGCCGCCCGGTCAGCCTCATCGCCGCCGGCACCGGCTGGGCGCCGATCCGGGCGATGCTGGAGGACCTCGCGGAACACCCTCCCGATCAGGACGTACGGCTCTTCGTGGTGGCGCGGGACGGCGCGCACCTCTACGACCGCCCGCTCATCGACACGTACGCCGCCTCCTGCCGCTGGCTCGGCGTCACCTACATCACGCCCGCCCCCGGGCAGCACCGCAACCAGGCCACCGACCGGCTCGCGACGGCGCTCGGCCACCGCGGCCTGTGGCCGGACCAGGACGTCTACCTCAGCGGCCCGCCGCAGTTCATCGAGGAGACCGTCCACCTCCTCCAGGAGCTGGGCGCCCGGCCCGGCCGCCTCTTCCACGACGCCGTACCCGCCGCCGACAAGGGCCAGGGGCCCGGGGGCCGCCCGGTCGGCTTCGGCGAGTGGTTCCTGAACCGCCCCGCGCCGCACTGGCACAACCCCGCGGCCCGCGCGCCCCGGGAGTACGGGAACGACTGAACGCCGCCCGGGACCACCGTCCGGGGCCACCGTCCGGGGCTACCGCCCGGGCTGCTCGCCGACGCCCTCGGCGGCGCGGATCGCGTCCCGGTAGACGCGGGCCGCCGCGCGCAGCGCGGTCTCGGGGTCGGTCCCCTCCGCCTCGGCGCGTGCCGCCAGTGCCAGCAGTTCGTACCCGATGCCCTCGCCGCGGGGCAGCTCCACGGGCACGCCGCCCGTACGGACCCGGCCCGCGAGCTTGGCCGCGAGCGCCAGACCGGGCTGGCCCACCGGGATCCCGTCGGTGACCGACTCCCGCTGCTTCTCGACCGCCTTGGTGCGCTGCCAGTGCGCGTTCACGTCCTCCGGGGTCTCGGCCTCGGCGTCGCCGAAGACGTGCGGGTGCCGGCGGATCAGCTTCTCCACGAGGGCCCCGGCCACGTCGTCGATGGAGAACGCCCCGACGCCGTCCCCGGCGTCCTCCCCGCCCTCCCCGTCCTCGGTGGCGCCGCCGCCCTCCTCCGCGATCCGCGCGTGGAAGACCACCTGGAGCAGGACGTCGCCGAGCTCCTCGCGCAGCTCCTCCCGGTCCCCGTCCTCGATGGCCTCGACGAGCTCGTACGCCTCCTCGATCGCGTACTTGGCCAGGCCCTTGTGGGTCTGCCGCGAGGTCCACGGGCACTCGCGCCGGACCCGGTCCATCACCTGGACCAGGTCGAGCAGGCGCGCGCCGGGCAGGTCGTACGAGCCGGGCAGCAGCTCCAGGTCGGGCATCGAGATCCGGCCGGAGCCGGCCAGCCGGGCCAGCCCGTCGGTGAGCCGCTGGTCGCCCTCCCCGCCCGGGAGCAGCACGACGGTGCGGCCGCCCGCGCAGGCCTCGACCAGCTCGTGCGCGTCCGGGGTCCCGAAGGCGACCTCGATGCCGGCCTCCCGCAGGTACGGCAGCTGCGGGTGGCCGGGGTCGGCGCACAGCACCCGGTCCGCGGCGTGCAGGGTCTGCCACGCCGGCCAGGACAGCACGCCGGGGGCGACCCGGTGGCTGGTGGTCAGCAGGACGATGCGGCCCGTGGGCTCGGCGGCGGTGGGCTCGGAGTGCTCGGTCACCCTCCGAACCTACCTCCGGCCGGGCGCGTCAGGCTCCGGCGGGTGCCTGCTCGGGCTGGGTCCGCTGGGTGATCCAGGGGGTCTCCCCGGCGCCGAGCCTGATCTGCTTGACGTCCCAGGCGCCGTACCGCGGGTTGACCTCGATGTGCAGGGCCGTCGCGGCGGCACGGGCGGGCTCCTCCAGCTTCCCCTGGCCGTACTTCGCGGTCAGCTTGGTCAGCAGGACCCGGTCCCGCAGGAAGCGGTCGACCTGGCCGGGGGCCATGGCGCCCTTCTGCAGGAGCAGCGCCTCGAACTGTTCGGCCCCCTTGTTCTCCTCCACGTAGGCCTGCCGTTCGTCCTCGATCTCCTTGACGGAGACGGAGACGCCGGCGGTCTCGGCCATCTTGTCGATGACGTGGCTCTGGAGCATCGAGTCGAGCTTCTGGCGCTCCAGGTTGGGGGTGCTCGCGATGAGCTCGGCGGCGGCCTGCCCGGTCCGGTTCTGCGCCACGCGGACGTCGTTGACCTGGGCCTGGAGGGCGGAGGTGGTGATCCGTTCGCCGCCGACGACGGCCGCGGTGCCGGGCCGGGCCTCGCCCGAGCAGGCGGACAGCAGGGGCGCCGCCAGGAGCAGGGCGGTGGAGACGGAGAGCGCTGTGCGACGGTGCAAAGGAGCCTCCAGGGCCGGGAGATTGTGCGTCGGTGCACAAGGGCCGTGCGGTGATCGATGGTATGCAGTCAGGGTGGTCCGAGCCACCGGTTCGACCAACGATTCCCGAGGTGTCGGGGTGCGCGTTCATCTGGCGGCCATCCTTCGGTCCCCCGGTGGTGCCAGGGTCGGCCCACCATGTCGACACCGCACCGCTCACCGCACCGCTCGCCGCGCCGCCTGAGCCTGTCCGGCTCGGCGCTCGCCGCCCTGCTCACGGCGGTGGCCGTGTGTGCGGGGGACGCCGCCGCCCGCGTCTTCCCGTACGGACCGCGCCACCGCAGCATCAACGACCTCGGCAATCAGTTCGTGCCGTTCCACGCGCACCTGTGGGACCTGCTGCACGGCCGTGCGGAGGGCGGACTGCTGTTCAACTGGCAGTCCGGGTACGGGACCAGCTTCCTGCCCGACCTGGGCACCTATCTGACGAGCCCGCTCTCCGTGCTCGTCGGGCTGTTCCCGCGCGCGGACATAGACCTCGCGGTGTACGTCGTGACCGTGCTCAAGATGACGGTCGCGGCGGCGGCGACGGCCTGGCTGCTGCGCACCCAGCGCCGCGGCCCGTGGTGGGCGGCGGGGCTGCTCGGGGCCTCGTACGCGTTGTGCGGCTGGTCGGTGATCGAGGCCTCCTACAACCCGATGTGGCTGGACGGGCTGATCGCCTTCCCGCTGCTGTGCCTGACCGGCGAATGGGCCCTGCGCGGGCGCCGGCTCGTGCTCGCGCCGCTGGTCGTCGCCGTCTGCTGGACGGCGAACTTCTACACCGCCTACATGGCGACGCTGGGTGCGGCGCTGGTGCTGGTGGTACGGGTGGTGCTGACCCGGGAGGGGCTGCGGACCCGGACGGCGGTGATCGCGCGGGCGGCCGGGACGACCCTGCTCGGGATCCTGCTCGCGGCTCCGGTGCTCGTCCCCCTCTTCCTCAGCTCGGGCCAGGCCTACCCGGGGTGGGTCAAGGAGTTCCGGCCGGTGTCCTGGGCGGACCTCTTCGCCCGGCTGCTGCCCGCGACGTACTCCTTCTCCTCCCCCGCCGTCTTCGTGGGCACCGGGACCCTGCTCCTGGTGGCCGCGCTGCCCTTCCACCGGGCGGTGCCGGTGCGCGCCCGGCTTTGGTGGGCGGGGCTGACGGTGGCCGTCGCGCTCTCGCTCCAGTGGGCCCCGACCCACCTGGCCTGGCACCTGTTCGCCACCCCGAACGGCAGCCCGTACCGGCAGACCTTCGTGCTCGCCGGGATCGCCGTGATCGCCGCCTGGACCGGGCTGGCGGCCGGCCTGCCGAGGCCGCCGGCCCTGGCGGCGGGGGCGGGCCTGCTCACGGCCGCCGTGCTCTGGTCGCGCGGGAGCACGCTGGGGACCGACTGGGGGTACGCGCTGTTCGCGGGCGGGCTGGCACTGGCGGGCGCCGCCTGGTGGGCGCTGCGCCACCGCCGGCTGGCGCTCCCGGCCGCCGGGCTGCTGGCCGTGGTCCTGCTGGCGCAGGCGGCCGCGACGACCGCGTACGGGCACAAGGGGAAGCTGGGCGGGCTCGACGACTACCCGTCCTGGGGGGCGGCCCACACCGCGCGCGCCGAGGCGCTGGCCGGCGCCGAGGGCTGGCCGGCGTACCGCACCGACCCGAGCCGGCCCGCCCTGTCGGGCAACGACCCGATGCTGCTGGGCGGGGAGGGCGGCTCGTACTACAGCAGCCACACCCCGGAGGTGTTCACGCACACGATGGTGGCCCTCGGGGCCGGCTGGACCTCGCGCGGACGCAACGTCCAGAGCATCGACAACCCGGTGACGGACGCCCTGTTCGCGGTGGGCGCGCGGCTGCAGCCCGACGGCACGGTCCGCCGCGCCGAGGTCCCCCCGCTGGTGACGACCCGCCCGCCCGGCGCGCCCCTCTCCTACGGCGACTCCCCCTTCGCCAACCAGGAACTGCTCCTGGGCGCCCGGGTGTACGAGGACCCGCTCGCGCCGGGTGTCTGCCGCGCGGGCACGGAGGCCTACCTGTGGGCGCCGGAGTACAACGCCACGGCCCGCCTCGCGGACGGGCCCGCCTTCCGCCTGAACGGCAACGCCCCCCGCAACCGGGCGGCCCTGCAGCCGATGGGCGTCTCCCGCGGGGCCTCCTCGGCCCTGGTCTTCGACGCGTCACCGCCGGCGCGGTGGACCCTGTCCTGCCTGGACCGGGCCCGCCTCGACAGCGCGGTGGCCGTCCTGCGCGCCACGGCGGCGACCTCCCTGCACGTCGGCTCCTCGCGGATCCGGGCCGAACTGCCCTCGGGGGCCACGGGCACGGCGGTCCTCTCCGTGCCCGCGATCGCCGGCTGGACGTGCAACGGCCGCCCGGCCGCGGCCCATCTGGGACTGGTGGCCCTGCCCCTGGACGGCCGCACCACCACGCTCAGCTGCTCGTTCCGCCCGCCGGGGCTGGTCCCCGGCGCGGCGGCGGCGGGGCTCGCCCTCGTGGTGCTGACCGCCCTGGTGCTCCGGCGGCGTCAGCGCATCTGACCGAGCCACTGCAGGGTGCGGCGGATCTCGGACGGGAAGGGGTGCGCCGGACCGTGCAGGCGGTCCGCGTCGAACAGCAGCCGGGCCAGGGTCTCGTGGGCCGCCTGCCGGTCGCCGAGGGAGAGCAGCAGGTGCGCGATCCGGCGGCGGACCTCCAGCGGCAGGCCCGGGTCCGGGTTGGCGTAGTGGTTCTCGAAGAGCGGGAGCAGCGAGCGGTACTCCGCCAGGGCGGCGGCCGGTTCGCCGAGCTGCTCCAGGCACTGGGCCGCGTCGTAGCGGAAGCGCAGGGACTGCGGGTCGCCGGCCGGGAACTCGTCGGCGAGGCGGCGCAGTTCCGGCAGGGCGCGGCGGTACTGGCCGTCGTCCATCAGCGTGGCGGCGTACTGCTTGCGCAGGGAGCGGACCACCGGGGAGTGCTCCCCGTGCTCGGCGGCCGCCGCCGGGAGGATGCCGCCGAGGATGTCCCCGGCCTGGGTGAGCCGACCCTGGTCCAGGAGCTTGCGGGCCTCGTCGACGGCGCCGGGGATGTCGGGCCGGGCGGGCGTCGGGACCGGGGTGGGCGGTGAGGTCGGCTGCGGCGGGATCACGGTGGCCCGGTCCGGCCAGGGGGCGTGCGGGCGCAGGAAGGGGCGGGTCGGATCGAGCGGGCCGGCGGGTGCCCGGCTGCCGCTGGCGGGCAGCAGCGGGGCGAGGGCCTCGTAGACGGCCTGGGCGGAGGCGGGCCGGTCCTGCGGGTCCTTGGCGAGCAGGCGCATCAGGAGCGTCTCCAGCTCCTGCGGGACCTCCGGGCGCTTGGGCCGGACCAGGGCGGGGGGCTCGTACAGGTGGCGGTGGAGCACGCCGAGGGCGGTGGAGCCCGCGAAGGGGACGTTGCCGCTGAGGAGTTCGTAGAGCAGCACGCCCAGGGCGTAGAGGTCGGTGTACGGGCCGACCGCGCCGCTCATCGCCTGCTCGGGCGCCATGTACGCGGGGCTGCCGATGGGGGTGCCGGTGCTGGTGAGGCGGGTGGTGTCGGTGTCCATCACCGAGGCCACGCCGAGGTCCAGGACGAGCACGGTGCCGTCCGGGCGGACCATCACGTTGCGCGGCTTGAGGTCGCGGTGGACGATCGGCACCGCGTGCACGGCGGAGAGCACCGAGCACAGCTGCGCGACGACGGCGACCGCCCACTGCCAGGGGTAGGGGCCGTGCTCGGCGAGGTGGTCGGCGAGGTCGGTGCCCTCGACGTAGCCCATGACGAGGAAGAGCTCGTCGCCGTCGCTGCCGGCGTCGTGCACGGTGACCAGGCCGGGGTGGTCGACCTGCGCGGTCACCCGGCACTCGCGCACGAAGCGGCGGCGCAGTTCCTCGGCGACGGTGCCGGGGCCGGCGACCTTGTCGGGGCGCAGCAGCTTGACGGCGACGCGGCGGTCCAGGCGCTTGTCGTACGCGGTCCAGACCTGGCCCATGCCGCCCTGCCCCAGGATGGAGGCCAGCTGGTAGCGGTCTCCGATGAGCCGGTCCGTCACTGATTCGGGTCCTGGATCGCGGTCTGGTTCGGGTCCTGGTAGGGGCCGCCGGGCGGCGGGGTCTGCTTGCGCAGCAGTTCGCTGAGCTCGTCGAGTTCGGCGCGGACCTGCCCGATGCGCGGGGGCGGGGTCGGCTGCGGCGGCGCCTGCGGCGGGACCGGCGCGGCGGCGGGCTGCTGGGGCACGGGCGTCTGGGCGTGCGGGTACCCGTAGGCGGGCGAGGCCTGCTGCGGGTGGGCGTAGGGCGCGGACGGGTACCCGTAGGCGGGCAGTGCGGTGCGCCGGGCCTCGTGGTGCTTGATGTCCGCGACGAGGAAGTACACGCAGATGGCGAAGCCGGTGAAGATCGAGCCACCGGCCCCGAGGTTGCCCTGCCAGCCGTTGACGTCGGGCGTCGGGTCGAGCTGGATCAGCGTCATCCACAGCACGGCGAGCGCGCCGGTGACCACCAGCAGCACCCAGTCGCGGGACTTGCGGGTCACCAGGGCGAGCCGCAGCATCGAGCCCCAGGCGAGGAAGCCGCAGCTCAGGATGGGCAGCAGCATGAACACCACGCGCAGTGCCACCACACCCCCGTCGGTGGACTGGGGGGCGTGCTGCGGCGGAAGGCCGGGGCCGTGCATCGCTGCTCCTGACGGGCCGTGCGGAAGAAGTTTCGGGTCTGAGGGTATACAGCGTTCCCGGCCAGGAGTGAGGGGATGCGCGCAACCGTTGCACGGTCGCTGCACGGCGCCCGGCGGCGGCCCGCAGCACGAACCCCTCCCGCCCCCGGCCTCCGCCGGGTTGCCCCGTACTCTCCTTCCGTCCCGCTCCCCGATGAAGAGAGTCACCGTGCACACCGCTCACCGCCTGACCGCCGCCGTCGCACTCGCGGGTGTCACGGCACTCGGGCTCTCCGGCTGCGTGACCAAGCCGCCCCGGGCGTTCCCCGACGTGCCGAACGCCCAGTCGCTGGACAAGTCCGTGACGGCGCTGCGCAGCGCGTCCTCGTTCACCGTCAGCGGGAAGACGCTGGCCAAGGGCGTGGCGACGCAGGTGAACCTTTCGATCAGCAAGACGGGCGAGTGCAAGGGCACGATGTCGCTCTCGACCGGCTACCTCAAGGTGATCCGCACCCGGGACCACGTGTTCGTCCAGAGCGACGAGGCCTTCGCCCGCACCCAGACGGAGGGCCTTCCCAAGGAGGAGGCGGACCAGCTGTTCAAGGACGCCACGACCCGGTGGATGCGCAAGGAGGCATCGGACCCCGTGCTGAAGGGACTGGCCGACCTGTGCGACCGGGACGGCATGCTGAAGTCGTTCTACGGCTTCCTGGGCTCACAGCAGGACGGGCTGACCGAGGTCGACGGCCAGGAGGCGGTGACGATCACCGCGCCCAAGCACGTCTTCCGCGTGGCCGCCAAGGGCGAGCCGTACCTCCTCAAGGTGACCGCGGCCGGCCCGGAGGGGATCGACCTCGCCTACACCGGCATCAACCAGCCGGTGCAGGTGGACGTTCCGGCCGAGGCGGACGTCTACGAGGTCGACTGACGTGTGCTCCGGCTAGGAGCCGAGGATGGTGGTGAGGAACTCGCCCGTCCAGGCCAGCAGTTCCCGGCCGACCACCGGCTTGCCGCCGATCTTGCCCGCCTTCGGGCGCGGGACCAGTACCTGCGAGGTGGCGGGCTTGAGCACCGTCCCGGGGTAGAGCCGCTTGAGGCGCAGCTCCTGCGACTCGCGCAGTTCCACCGGCCCGAAGCGGATGTTGTTGCCCTGGAGGGTGATGTCCCCGACCCCGCAGGCGCGGGCGAGCATCCGCAGACCGGCCACCAGCAGCAGGTTCTCCACGGGCTCGGGCAGCTTGCCGTAGCGGTCGGTGAGTTCCTCCCGCACGGCCTTGATGTCCGCCTCGGAGTTGGCGGAGGCGATGGACCGGTACGCCTGCAGGCGCAGCCGCTCGCCGGGCGCGTAGTCGTGCGGGACGTGCGCGTCGACCGGCAGCTCGATCTTGACCTCCAGCGGCGGCTCCTCCTCCACCCCGCCTTCGACGGCGGCCCGGTAGTCGGCCACCGCCTCGCCGACCATGCGGATGTAGAGGTCGAAGCCGACGCCCGCGATGTGACCGGACTGCTCGCCGCCGAGCAGGTTGCCCGCGCCGCGGATCTCCAGGTCCTTCATCGCCACGTACATGCCCGCGCCCATCTCGGTGTGCTGGGCGATGGTGGCCAGGCGCTCGTGGGCGGTCTCCGTGAGCGGCTTCTCCGGCGGGTACAGGAAGTACGCGTACCCGCGCTCGCGGCCACGGCCGACGCGGCCGCGCAGCTGGTGCAGCTGGGACAGGCCGAAGTTGTCGCCGCGCTCCACGATCAGGGTGTTCGCGTTGGAGATGTCGATGCCGGACTCGACGATCGTCGTCGAGACGAGCACGTCGAACTTCTTCTCCCAGAAGTCCACGACGACCTGCTCCAGGGCCTGCTCCGACATCTGGCCGTGCGCCGTCGCGATCCGCGCCTCGGGCACGATCTCGCGCAGCTTGGCGGCCGCCCGGTCGATGGACTCGACCCGGTTGTGGATGTAGAAGCACTGGCCCTCGCGCAGCAGTTCGCGGCGGATGGCCGCGCCGATCTGCTTCTCCTCGTACGGGCCGACGAAGGTGAGGACCGGGTGCCGCTCCTCCGGCGGGGTGGTGATCGTCGACATCTCGCGGATGCCGGTGACCGCCATCTCCAGGGTGCGCGGGATGGGGGTCGCGGACATGGTGAGCACGTCGACGTTGGCGCGGAGCTTCTTCAGCTGCTCCTTGTGCTCCACGCCGAAGCGCTGCTCCTCGTCGACGATGACCAGGCCCAGGTCCTTGAACTTCGTCTCCTGCGAGAAGAGCCGGTGCGTGCCGATGACGATGTCGACCGAGCCCTCCTTCAGCCCCTCCAGGGTGGCCTTCGACTCCGTCTCGCTCTGGAAGCGGGACAGCGCCTTCACGATGACGGGGAACTGCGCGTACCGCTCGGAGAAGGTGCCGAAGTGCTGCTGCACGAGGAGGGTCGTCGGGACGAGGACGGCGACCTGCTTGCCGTCCTGGACGGCCTTGAAGGCCGCCCGGACCGCGATCTCGGTCTTGCCGTAGCCGACGTCGCCGCAGATCAGCCGGTCCATGGGGACGGACTTCTCCATGTCCTCCTTGACCTCGGCGATGGTGGTGAGCTGGTCGGGCGTCTCCGCGTACGGGAAGGCGTCCTCCAGCTCGCGCTGCCAGGGGGTGTCCGGGCCGAAGGTGTGGCCGGGGGCCGCCATGCGGGCGCTGTAGAGCTTGATGAGGTCGGCGGCGATCTCCTTGACCGCCTTCTTCGCGCGCGCCTTGGTCTTGGTCCAGTCGGCGCCGCCGAGCCGGTGCAGGGTCGGGGCCTCGCCGCCGACGTACTTGGTGACCTGCTCCAGCTGGTCGGTGGGGATGTAGAGACGGTCGCCCGGCTGGCCGCGCTTGGCCGGCGCGTACTCCACCAGCAGGTACTCGCGCGTGGCGCCCTGCACGGTCCGCTGGACCATCTCGACGTAGCGGCCCACGCCGTGCTGCTCGTGGACGATGTAGTCGCCGGCCTCCAGGGTCAGCGGGTCGATCGTCTTGCGGCGCCGGGTCGGCATCCGGCCCAGGTCCTTGGTGGCGGTGCGCTGGCCGGTCAGGTCCGTCTCGGTGAGGACGGCGAGCTTCAGGGCCGGGTCGACGAAACCGTTGTCGATCGAGCCGCAGGCGACGTGGACGATCGACGGCTCCAGGGTGCGGAGCTCGGCCTCCAGCCGGGCCGGGATGCCCTCGCCGCCGAGCACCTCGACGGTCCGGGCGGCCGGTCCGTGGCCCTCGGTGAGGTAGACGGTCTGCCAGCCGTCGGCGATCCAGCCCTTGGTGTCGGCCAGCGCCCGGGCGGTGTCGCCGCGGTAGGCCTCCGGCGCGTGCATGCCGAGCTTCAGGACCGCCGGCTCGCCGGCTGATGTCACAGCCCCGCCCACCGCCTCGTCGGCGGCGAAGGGGGAGACCGACCACCACATCATGTTCAGCTCGCGGGCCCGGTCGCGGACGTCCGCGATCCCGCGCAGCGAGGCCGCGCCGACGTCGATGGGGGCCTCGCCGCCGCCCGCGGAGGCCGCCCAGGAGGCCATCAGGAACTCCTGGCTCGTCGCGACGAGGTCGGCGGCCCGGGTGCGGACCCGCTCGGGGTCGCAGACCACGGCCATCGCCCCGGCCGGCAGGACGTCGATCAGCAGCTCCATGTCGTCGACGAGGACCGGGGCCAGGGACTCCATGCCCTCGACGGCGATCCCCTCGGCGATCTTGTTCAGCAGTTCGCCGAGCTCGGGATGGGCCTCGGCGAGGGCCGCGGCCCGCTCCCGTACGGCGTCGGTCAGCAGCAGCTCGCGGCAGGGCGGGGCCCACAGCCCGTGCTCGGCGACCTCCAGGGAGCGCTGGTCGGCGACCTTGAAGTAGCGGATCTCCTCGACCTCGTCGCCCCAGAACTCGACGCGCAGCGGGTGTTCCTCGGTGGGCGGGAACACGTCGAGGATGCCGCCGCGCACGGCGAACTCCCCGCGCTTCTCGACGAGCTCGACGCGTGCGTACGCGGCGGCGGCCAGCGCCGCCGTGATCTCCCCGAGGTCGGCGCTCCCGCCCTGGCGCAGGCTGACCGGGACCAGCTCCCCGAGGCCCTTGACCTGCGGCTGGAGCACGGACCGGATGGGGGCGACGAGCACGCTCACCGGTCCGGCCGCCGGATCGTCCTTGCTGGGGTGCACCAGGCGGCGCAGTACGGCGAGCCGGCGGCCCATGGTGTCGCTGCGCGGGCTGAGCCGCTCGTGCGGGAGCGTCTCCCAGGACGGATAGTCCACCACCTCGTCGGGCGGCAGCAGCGAGCGCAGCGCGGCGGCCAGGTCCTCGGCCTCGCGCCCGGTGGCGGTGACCGCGAGCACCGTCCGCTCGGTCCGCCGGGCCAGCGCGGCGATCGCGAAGGGCCGCGCGGCGGCGGGGCCGACCAGGTCCACGTGCATGCGGTTGCCGTCCCCGGCCGCGGTGACCGCCTCGGCGAGGGCGGGGTCCCGGGTGACGGCGTCGAGCAGTCCGTGCAGGCTCATGAAGGAGGCTTTCCGTCCGGTGAGGGGGCAACGCGAAGGACCCGACACGTCGCACGGGCCGGGGGTTCCCACCCTACGACGCGCCCCGCCGCCACGCGCGCGGGATTCAGGTCGCCCGTGCGGGTGACGGCCCGGCGCCCGCACGGGCCCGGACCGAAGGGCCCCGGGACGCAACCGGGGGCGTGTTCGAGCCCCTCTACGATGTCGAGGTACTGACGTCAGAGCTCGCCGAGGGGGCACGAAGGCCGTGACGAGCGATGCCATAGTCCGGCCGGAAACCGTGGCGGATCCGGCGCCGCCGGACCCGGTGCGGGCGAAACCGGTGCGGTCGAAGCCCGTCGGGAACCGGTGGGCCGGACCGTACGCGGTCGCCGGCGGCCTGTTCCTCGTCTACCTCGTCCTCTCCGTCGGGCGGTTCCGGCGGATGGACTGGGCCTCCTGGGACCTGGGCATCTTCGAGCAGGCGATCCGCGCGTACGCGCACCTGCAGGAGCCCGTCGCGGACCTGAAGGGGCCGGGCGCCAACATCCTCGGCGACCACTTCAGCCCGATCATCGCGCTCGCCGCCCCCGTGTACCGGCTCTTCCCCGGCCCGCTCACCCTGCTCGTCGTGCAGGCCGCGCTGTTCGCGCTGTCCGCCGTCCCCGTCACCAGGGCGGCCGGACGGCTCCTGGGCCGGGCCCGCGGCGTCGCGATCGGCATCGCGTACGGGCTGTCCTGGGGCGTCCAGCGGGCCGTGGAGTTCGACTTCCACGAGATCGCCTTCGCCATGCCGCTGCTGGCCTTCTCGCTGGAGGCGGTGCTCGCCCGGCGTTGGCGGGCCGCGCTGCTGTGGGCGCTGCCGCTGGTCCTCGTCAAGGAGGACCTCGGCTTCACGCTCGCCGCCCTGGCCGTGGTCGTGGCCTGGCGGGCCTGGACCACCGACCGCCGGACCGCGTGGACCGCGCTCGGCGTCGCCGCCTTCGGCGCCGTCTTCGCCGTCCTGGTGTTCACCGTCTTCATACCGGCCTTCGCCACCGAGGGCTACGGCTACTGGCACAAGATCGACGGCGGCGGCCCGTTCGCCGGCACCGGCACCAAGCTCGCCACCCTGGGATGGGTGCTGATCCCCACCACCGGACTGCTCGCCCTGCGCTCACCGCTGCTGCTGGTCGCCGCCCCCACCCTCGGCTGGCGGTTCCTGTCCGGGGACGACCACTACTGGTCCACCGACTGGCACTACAGCGCCGTGCTCATGCCCGTCGTCTCGCTCGCCCTCGTCGACGCCATCGACACGTTCCGGCGCAGCGAGCGGCCCCGGCTGCGCGCCTACTCCCTCCAGCTGCCCACCGCCGTCCTCGCCGCCGGCCTCGCCCTGGCCGCGACGGCCATGCCGACCGCCAAGCTCACGGAAGCGCGTACGTACGAGAAGCCCGACCGCGTCACGGCCGTCGAGCGGCTCCTCGACCGGATCCCCGACGGGGCCACCGTGGAGGCCGACACCACCCCGCTGACGCGGCTGACCTCCCGCTGCCGCGTCCTGTGGATCGGCGGCAGCAAGGGCGTGGTCCCCGACTGGATCACCATCGACAACTCCTCCAAGTGGGCCGGCGAGGACCCCGTCGTCTACGCCGGCCAGCTGCACCCCGGTGAGCGGTACACCGTGGTGGGCGAGGCCGCCGGGATCGTCCTGATGCAGCGCGGATGACGAGCGGCTGACGAGCGGCTGTACCGACCACAAGGCGCCGGCCCGGAACCAAAGGTCCCGGGCCGGCGCGCTCCCCCGTACGAACGCGCAGCGGTTACTCGCTCGCGATCGCGTTCAGGACGTTCATCCGCCCTGCCCGGAAGGCCGGGACCAGTGCGGCGAACAGGCCCACGAAGGCCGAGGCGGCGAACACCCCGATGATCGTCGGCCACGGGATCTCCAGGACCTTCAGGCCCTGGAGCGCCAGCAGCTGCTGGGCGCTGGCGCCCCAGCCCATGCCCAGGCCGAGGCCGAGCAGGGCGCCGAAGAGGGCGATGACCACCGACTCCAGGCGGATCATGCGGCGCAGCTGGCGGCGGGAGAGGCCGATGGCGCGCATCAGGCCGATCTCGCGGGTCCGCTCGACCACCGACAGGGCCAGGGTGTTCACGACGCCCAGGACCGCGACGATGATGGCGAGGCCGAGGAGCCCGTAGACCATGTTGAGCAGCTGGCCGACCTGGTCCTTGAGGGACTGCTTGTAGTCGGCCTGGTTGCGCACCGCGTACTGCGGGTACTCCGCCATCGCCGCCTTGACCGCCTTGTACGCGGCGGCGTCGGACTGCCCGTCCTTCGCGCTGGCCAGCAGCATGAAGGGCAGCGGCAGCCGGTCGGCCGGGACGTTCGCCCGGGCGACCTCGGTGCTGATGTACTTCATGGTCTTGTCGATGTTGCCGCCGTCGCTGGTGATCGCCGCGACCTTCAGCTTGACCGTGTTGCCGCCGGTGAAGGCGACCGTCAGCTCGTCACCGAGCTTGATGCCGTGCTGGGTCGCGTACTCCGAGCCCACCGACATGGAGTCCTTGCCGTACGCCGCCGCGTGCTCGCCGGCGACCATCTTGCGCCGGATGTCCTGGGCGTACGTCGGGTCGGTGGCGCCGAGGCCCACCTCTTCGGTGGCGCCGTCGGGGGCGGTGACCTTGGCCGGCACCTCGCGGTAGGCGGTGACGTGGTCCAGGCCCGCGGTGGCGCGCAGCGCCTGCTCGGCCTGCGGCAGCATGGGCTGCCCGGTCTCGGAGTTGATGATGTAGTCCGCGCCGACGGACTTGTCGAGCTCGTCGGTGGCGGAGGCCACCATCGAGGAGCCGACCACCGACAGGCAGGCGACCAGCGCGAGGCCGATCATCAGCGCGGCGGCGGTGGCGCCGGTGCGGCGCGGGTTGCGCAGGGCGTTGCGCTCGGCGAGCCGGCCCACCGACCCGAAGGGCCGCAGCACGACGCCGGAGAGCACCCGCACCACGCCCGCGGCGAGCAGCGGGCCGATCACGATGAAGCCGATGAGGCTGAAGACGACGCCCAGGGCCAGCCACAGCGATCCGGGGCCGGCCTTCTCGGCGGCCGCGGCGAGGAAGAGCCCCGCGGCGCCGATGCCGGTGAGGACCAGGCCGAGGGCGGCGCGGATGCGGCCGGCCTTCTTGTCGCCCGGGGTGCCGGACTCGCGCAGCGCGGCCATCGGGGAGACCTTGCCGGCGCGGCGGGCCGGGACGTAGGCGGAGACGACGGTGACGAGGACACCGAGGACGATGCCGACGACCGGGGTGGTCCAGGCGACGGTCAGGTCGTCGGTGGACAGGTGCATGCCCATCTGGCCCATGAGCTTCATCAGGCCGACGGCCAGGCCCACGCCCGCGCCGACACCGAGGACCGAGCCGACGACGCCGAGCAGGAAGGCCTCGACGACCACGGACTTGAGGACCTGTCCGCTGTCGGCGCCGATGGCACGCATCAGGCCGATCTCGCGGGTGCGCTGGGCGACCAGCATGGAGAAGGTGTTGAAGATCAGGAAGATGCCGACGAGGAAGGCGATGCCGGCGAAGCCGAGCATCACGTACTTCATGACGTTCAGGAAGGAGCCGACGTCCTTGCGGTTGGCGTCCGCGGCTTCCTTGGCGGTCTGCAGCTTGTACGTGTCCGCGCCGACGGCGGCGGCGACGTTCTGCTTGAGCTGCTCGTCGCTCACGCCGTCCTTGGCGGTGACGTTGACGTGCGTGAAGGAGCCGGCGGAGCCGAGCAGGGCCTGCTGCGAGGTGGCCGTGTCGAAGTAGACGATGGCCGCGCCCGGGTTGGTCACGGTGAAGGTGGCGATACCGCTGATCCTGGCGCGGATGTCGCCGGTGATGGCGATGGTGCGCAGCTCGTCACCGAGCCCCAGACCGTGCTTCTTCGCGGTGTCGGCGTCGACCATCACCTCGGTGGGGCCGCGCGGCGCCTGACCCGAGGTGATCTTCATCGACTTGAGCTCGTTGTCGCTCCAGTTGCCCGCGATGGTCGGGGCACCGGTGGTCGAGCCCATGTTCTCGTTCTTGGAGTTGACCACGGTGACGGACATCGAGACGACGCCGCCCTCGGCGCTCTTGACGCCCTCGGCCTTCTTGATCTGCTCGACGGCCGAGCCCGCGAGCATCTCGGGCTTGCCGCGGTCGGGGGTCTCCTCCCCGCCCTTGGCCTCCTTCGGGCTGACGGTCACATTGGAGTTGGTGACGGCGAACAGCTTGTCGAAGGTGGTGTTCATGGTGTCGGTGAACACCAGAGTGCCGCAGACGAAGGCGACGGAGAGCAGGACCGCGACGGCGGAGAGCGCCATCCGCCCCTTGTGTGCGACGAAGTTGCGCCGCGAGGTCTTCAGGACGGTGCTCATGAGGTCCGCCCGCGCGCGTCGAAGTCCTTCATGCGGTCCAGGACCTGGTCGGCGGTGGGCCCGTACATCTCGTCGACGATCCGGCCGTCGGCCAGGAAGATGACGCGGTCCGCGTAGGAGGCGGCGACCGGGTCGTGGGTGACCATGACGATGGTCTGGCCCAGCTCGTCCACCGAACGGCGCAGGAAGCCGAGGACCTCCGCGCCGGCGCGGGAGTCCAGGTTTCCGGTCGGCTCGTCACCGAAGATGATCTGCGGGCGGGCGGCGAGGGCGCGGGCGACCGCCACGCGCTGCTGCTGGCCGCCGGAGAGCTCGGTCGGGCGGTGCTTGAGCCGGCCGGCGAGGCCGACGGTCTCCACGACCCGGTTCAGCCACTCCGCGTCGGGCTTGCGGCCCGCGATGTCCATGGGGAGCGTGATGTTCTCGAGGGCGTTGAGCGTGGGCAGCAGGTTGAAGGCCTGGAAGATGAAGCCGATCCGGTCGCGGCGCAGCTGCGTGAGCTTCTTGTCCTTCAGCCCGGTGATCTCGGTGTCGTCCAGGTGGATCTGCCCGCTGGTCACCGTGTCGAGACCGGCGAGGCAGTGCATCAGCGTGGACTTGCCGGAGCCGGAGGGGCCCATGATCGCGGTGAACTGGCCGCGCATGATGTCCACGTCCACGTCGTCGAGGGCGACGACGCGCGTCTCCCCCGAGCCGTACGCCTTGACGAGCTTCCGCGCCCGGGCCGCGACGGCTTCATGCCCTCCAGTACCCCCGTGCCTGGTTTCGGTCATAGCCGTTGTCACGGTCGTTCTCCCTTTTCGCCTGTGTGCGTCGTCGTCATGAAGTCTGCGGCGGGTGGGGGCGTCGGCACGCTGGTGCCCATCGCCGTATCCACCCGGGGGTTATCCCCACCCCCCACCTCCCGGTCCGTATGTTCCAGTTAAGGAGACGCCGGGGGCCCTCACCTCCTCCGCCGGGAGGAACCGCCCCTGGCCCGTTGTGTGGAGGGACCCCTAGGGGATGTCCGCCCTTCGGGGGAGCAGGCCTGGGGGATACCGCGGGACGCGGGGGCGGTGAGAAGGTGTTCCCCGCAGTTACGTGCAGGGGGAAGGAATCTCGGTGGCCGCAGCGGAGAGCACGGGCGGAGGCCAGGACGGCATACCCGAGGGGCGTGCGGACCACGCGCCGGGGACGGCGGGGGCGGCCGTTTCGGCCACGGGCTCCCAGGCCCCGGCCGGTGCGGCGGGCGGTGGGGACGCGGCGGGCGCTGGAGCCGCGGCCGGCGCTGGAGCCGCCCGGAAGGCCGGCGGCAGGCCGCCGGCCCCCGTGGTCGCCTCGCTGATGCTCGGCATGGCCCTCGTCGCCCTCGACAGCACCATCGTCGCCACCGCCGTGCCGCAGATCGTCGGCGACCTCGGCGGTTTCTCCGTCTTCTCCTGGCTCTTCTCCGGCTATCTGCTGGCCGTCACCGTCACCCTGCCCGTCTACGGGAAGCTGTCCGACACCTTCGGCCGCAAGCCCGTCCTCCTCTTCGGCATCGGCCTCTTCCTCGTCGGCTCGCTGCTGTGCGCCCTCGCCTGGAACATGGCCGCCCTCATCGCCTTCCGGATCGTCCAGGGCCTGGGCGGCGGCGCCCTCCAGGGCACGGTCCAGACCCTGGCCGCCGACCTGTACCCGTTGAAGGAACGCCCGAGGATCCAGGCCCGGATGTCCAGCGTCTGGGCCACCGCGGCCGTGGCCGGTCCGGCGCTCGGCGGGCTCCTCGCCTCGTACGCGCACTGGCGTTGGATCTTCCTGCTCAACCTGCCGCTGGCCGCCCTCGCCCTGTGGATGATCACCCGTCACCTGGTGGAGCCCGTACGGTCCCCCGGGCGCCGGGGTCCCGTCGACTGGGCGGGCGCCCTGGCCGTCTTCGCCTGCGGCGGGCTGCTGCTCTTCGCGCTCGTCCAGGGCGGGGTCGCCTGGCCGTGGCTGTCCGCACCGTCGCTGGGGCTGCTCGGCGCGAGCGCGGTGCTGGCCGCGGTGGTGGTCGTGGTGGAACGCCGGGCCGAGGAACCGATACTGCCGGGCTGGGTCTGGCGGCGGCGCACCATCGCCGCCGTCAACCTGGCCCTGGCCGCGCTCGGGCTGCTGATGGTCGCCCCGATGGTCTTCATGCCGACGTACGCCCAGTCCGTGCTCGGCCTCGGGCCCGTCAGCGCCGGGCTGGTGATGTCGGTGATGACCCTGAGCTGGCCCATCAGCGCCGCCCTCAGCCAGCACGTCTACCGGCGCATCGGCTTCCGGAACACCGCGGCCGTCGGGATCGGCCTCGCCGCGGTGATCCTGTTCTCCTTCACCCTGCTGCCGCACCCCGCCCGGCCCTGGCAGCCCGCGCTGATCCTGCTGCTGCTGGGCGGCGCCCTCGGCCTCTTCCAGCTCCCGCTGATCGTCGGGGTCCAGTCCACGGTGGGCTGGGCCGAGCGCGGGACCACCACGGCCTCGGTGCTCTTCTGCCGGCAGGTCGGCCAGAGCGTGGGCGCCGCCCTGCTCGCGGCCGTGGCCAACGCCACCATCGCCGCCCGCCTGGCCGACGCGCCCGTACCGGGGCTCCCGGACCACCTCGACGACGTGGCGAAGGCACTGGAGCGGCCCGGGCTGCTCCCGGTGGCCGCCGCCGACTACCTGCGCGAGGCCGTCGCCGCCGCCGTGGAGCACATCTTCCTCGGTGCGAGCGCGGCCGCCGTGGCCGCGCTGCTGGTCCTGCTGCTGGTGGCACCGCGCAGGTTCCCGGTCCTGCCGGAGCTGCGCGAGGAGTAGCGGGGCAACGGCCGGGCGCCCGGCCCAACTTGTCATGGCCGGGCCAGTGGGAGACCCTCGTACGCAGCACCGTCATCCGGGGGGGGACGACATGGCATCCGCACTGTGCGCACTGCTGTTGCTGGCCGCGCTGGCCGGTCCGATCGGCCTGCGGCTGCGCCGCAGCCCGGCGTTCGTCACCGGCCGCGACGGCCGGCTCTCCACCTCCACGGCCCTCGCCCTGGCCTGGACGGTGATCCTCGTCTGGCTGCTGCTCGCGATCCTCGCGTACGGGCTCACCGCGGGCGGCGGCGTCGCGTACTTCCGGGACGCCGACGGCCCCCTGTCCCAGCTGACCACGGTGTACCTGCCGCTGCTCGGCGGCCCGTACGTGGCGCTGATCGCGGCGAAGACGGTCGTCGGCCTGCGCGTGGAGAACGGCACGCTGGCCAAGCCGGCCGCGAAACCGACCACGTCGGGGCGACGGCCGCTGCGGGAGCTGATCGCCAACGACAGCGGGCGCACGGACCTCGTCGACCTCCAGTACGTCGCGCTCAGCGCGGTCACGATGCTGTACGTGGTGCTGTTCTTCCTGGCGGACGTCGGCGCCGGGCTCCCCCGGCTGCCCGCCGAGATGTGGGCCCTGACGGGCGCCCCGGCGGGGGCCTACCTGGTGAACAAGATGGCCGTCCGAGCCAACCCGGTGATCACCGACGTCTCGGTGGCCGACGGCCTGCTCACCGTCGAGGGCGGCGGCTTCGGCCCCGGCCCCGCCGGCACCCCGGCCCAGGTGAGCGTGGACGGCGCCGCCGCCCCGGCCTTCCTCGACCCCGCGACGGGCACCCTGAGCGCCCCGCTCCCCCAGGGCAAGACCGCCCCCTTCGCGATAACGGTCACAGCCCGCGGCCTCCACAGCGACCCGTACCTCTACACCCCCCGGCCCACACCGACCCCAAAGCAGCCGGCCGGCTAGGCCGTCTCTTTCCCGCGGCATGGCTCCGCTGCCGGGGCTCCGCCCTGCACCCCACTCCTCAAACGCCGGAGGGGCTGAACTTGTGCGGCGAGGCCGGATGGTGCAGCAGGGCTGGAGTGGTGCGGCCGGATTGGCTGGCGCGGCTCAAAGATCGGGGCTCCGCCCCGGACCCCGCCGGGCTCCGCCCGAACCCGCGCCTCAAACGCCGGCGAGGCTGAATTTGCGCGGCGAAGCCGAATGGTGCGCCAGGCTGGAGTTGGCGCGACAGGGGTAGCAGCCTGGCCGGTTGGGGCGGGGTCGGGGGTGTGTCGGGGTGATCCCCGCAGGGCGCCGAACGCAACAAGGCTCCGCACTCCGACCCCTCGACACGTTCGGCGTCCGAGGAGACACCCCGGCGCGCGCCCGGCCCCGGCACAACCGGCCACCACCCAAAGCCCGGCCCGAGCGGCGCAGCCAACCGGCCCGGCCCCGGCACAACCGGCCCACCCCCTCACCCGGCCCAAGCGGCGCAGCCACCCCGCCCGACCTGCTCGGCTTCCGGCCAGGACCGGCCCGTCACTCGTCCGACTGCCCCTTGTGGCGGGCGTAGTAGCGGGCCACGCGGGCCCGATTGCCGCATGCCGAGGCGACGCACCAGCGGCGGCGGGGGTGGGCCGGCAGGAAGAGCAGCACGCAGTCGTGCGCCTCGCACGCGCGGACCTGACCCACCCGGGGATCCGTCAGGAGCTCCGCGACCGCCTCGGCCAGTTCGGCGGCGAGCCGCGGGGCCGGATCGGCCGAGCGGTGCGCGGGCGCGGTCGTACCGTCCTCCCGCGTCCAGGCCAGCACCCGGTGGGACGGCGCGGCGCCCAGCGCCCCGTTCAGCGCGGCCAGCGCCCCGGCCGGGGGCCGCTCCCCGCGCCGGGCCGCGTCGAGCGCCGGGCGCGCGGCCTCGCGTACGGCCCGTACGGCGGCCACCTCGGCCGCGCCCACCGCGCCGACCGGGGTCAGCCGCCCGGCCTGCACGTCCAGCCAGGCCGCGAGGCCCGCCGGGTCGGCGACGAGGTCGCCTTCGGCGGTACGGGTGTTG
Organism: Streptomyces sp. NPDC001513; assembly: GCF_042894695.1. Taxonomy (NCBI): domain Bacteria; kingdom Bacillati; phylum Actinomycetota; class Actinomycetes; order Kitasatosporales; family Streptomycetaceae; genus Streptomyces; species Streptomyces sp. NPDC001513. The sequence goes on along the minus strand of NZ_JBIAVU010000005.1, from coordinate 478,118 downwards.
AGGAGGTCCAGCGCGAGGGGCTCACCGTTGAGCGGGAAGGTCACTGTCACCCAACTAATGCTACTGCAACCACTTGACCCATTAGCGATCACCGGCAAGACTAATGGAAACGAAGCCGCAGGAGGCATGTGATGACCGCTCGCCGCACCATCCCGACCATCCAGCACCGCACCGTCGACGTGGACGGAGTCCGCGTCGCCTACCGCGAGAGCGGCCCCGCCGACGGCCCCGTCCTGCTGCTCCTGCACGGCTTCCCCACCGCCTCGTACCAGTTCGCCCGCCTGATGGACGCCCTCGGCGACACCCCGTACCGCCTGATCGCCCCCGACTACCCCGGCTTCGGCCGGACCGAGGCCCCGGCCGGGTTCACGTACACCTTCGACCGGCTCGCCGACATCGTGGAGAGCTTCACCGACGCCCTCGGACTCGACCGCTACGCCCTGTACGTCTTCGACTTCGGCGCCCCCGTCGGACTGCGGCTCGCCACGCGCCGCCCGGAGCGGGTGACCGGCCTGATCGTCCAGAACGGCAACGCGTACGAGGAGGGCCTCTCCGACGCGGCCCGCGAGTTCGCCGGGCTCCGGCGCGAGGTCCCCGGCAACGAGGAGCGGATCCGCGGCCTCTTCACCCTGGAGGGCACCCGCTTCCAGTACGAGACCGGCGTCGCCGACACCGGCCTGATCTCCCCCGACAGCCTGACCCTCGACGTGCACCACCTCGGCCTGCCGGGGCGCGCCGACGCCCAGGCCGACCTGGCCTTCGACTACGGCTCGAACTTCGCGCACTACCCCGCCTGGCAGGCGTGGCTGCGGAGTGCGGGGGTGCCGGTGCTGGTCGTCTGGGGCGCGGGCGACCCCTTCTTCACCCCGGCGGGCGCCAAGGCCTACCTCCAGGACGTCCCGGACGCCGCCGTCCACGTCTTCGAGGGCGCGGGCCATTTCGCTCTCGAAACCCACCTCCCGCAGATCGCCCCCTTGATCGAGGACTTCCTCACCGACCTGACCCCTGCGGGCCCCGCCGCCTCCAGCCTCGCCGGCGTTTGAGGCGGGGGGGGGTCCCCCCGGACGGAGTCTGGGGGAGGGTCCGGGGCCGGCCCCGGCTACGGCGCCGCTGCGCGGAGCTGCTCCCCGCCCCGCCCTTTCACCGTTTCCTGGGGCTCCGCCCCAGACCCCGCTCCTCAAACGCCGGAGGGGCTGAAAGTGGCGGGGCTCCGGGGCCGGCCCCCAGCAACGGCGGCGCGCCGGCCCGTGCGCGTCAGCCCTCCGCAGGGGCTCGGCCCGTCAGGGCGGCGAGGCTGGAGCGGACGTGGTCCATGTGGGCCCGCATCTCGTCCCCGGTCTCCCCGTGCTCCCGCAGGACGCGTTCCGTCTCCCGCCCCGCCCGCTCCTCCCGCACCCGCGCCGCCGCCACCAGCTCCGCGGCCCGCGCCTCCGCGTCCTCCTGGCCGTGCCGCGCCGACTCCTCCGCCTCCGCGAACCCCCGCCGGGCCTCCGCCAGGCGGGCCTCCGCGTACCGCTCCAGCTCGGCGTGGCGCGCCTCCAGCTCCGCCTCCCGCTCCGCGAGGCTCCGCTCGGCCGCCTCCCACCGCTCCGCCTGCTCCTGCTCGCGCTCCGCCAGCGTCGTGTCCGCCCGCCGCCGCGTCTCCGCGAGCGCGGCCGTCGCCTCCGCCCGCCAGGCCGCCGCGTCGTCCCGGGCCTCCGCCCGTACGTCGTCGGCCTCCCGCTGCGCCCGCAGCAGGCCCTGCCGGACCCGGACCTCCGTCTGCTCGCGCACCGCCTCCGCGTCGCCCCGCGCCAGATCCGCCGCCCGGTCGGCCCGCGCCTCGGCCGCGCCCTGCGTCGCGAACGCGTCCGCCCGCGCGTCCATCCGTACGGCGTCCGCCTCCTCCTCCGCCAGCAGCAGGATCCGCCGGGCCCGCTCGCCCAGTTCGTCGTACGTCTGCGGGGCGAGCCCGGCCACCGCCTCCCGCAGCCGCGCCGCCTCCGACTCCATCTGCTTGGCCAGGACCGTCAGCCGTGCCACCCGCTCCCAGGCGTCGTCGCGGCTCCCGGAGAGCCGGGCGAGATACCGGTCGACTTCTTCCATGCGGTAGCCGCGACCGCGCACGGTCGCAATGGGTGCACTCATCCTGATGCGCCTCTCTCGCGGGGATTCCCGTCAAGGATGCGCCATTTGATCCCAGAAGCCCGAATGGCCGGGCCGAGACCCCCTCCGAGGGTCCCGACCCGGCCATTCCACCGGTCACCCGATCAGGGCGACCTCAGAGCAGTCCGTCCCACATCTGCTCCAGCAGCACCGACCACCAGCTCTCCGGCGACGCCAGCGCCGCACTGTCGAGCCCGGCCAGATTCGCCTGGAAATCGACGGTCCACCGGCCGGCCTGCTCCGGCGTCAGATGCTGGCGCAGCCGCCACATGTGACCCAGCATCGCCAGGGAACGCACGAACTGCGGCAGGCTCGAGTTCACGAACTGCGGCGGCACCGGAGCACCTCCCGGACCGCCCTCGACCGGCACGGCCACGATGTGCGCGGTCCCGTACTGCACGCAGAGCGCCTTGCCGAAGTCGCTGCCGACCACGAGGTACGAGCCCGCGTCCGAAGCCGGCTGCACCTGCCGCTGCGCGGCCATCTCGGCGAGCGTCGGCACCGGCTGACCCGGCACCGCCTGCGCCCAGAAGAACGGCCCGAAGTCGACGGGCAGCCCCGACCACATCAGCGTCTGCGCCACGATCTCCGGCACGCCCTGGCGGGACACCGCCCGCTGGTCGAAGCGGAACACGCCCTGCGGACCGAACGCCCCCGTCAGTTCCTGCGCGATCGCCTCCAGCGGGATCGCCGGCTGCAGCGGGACCTGCGGCAGGGGCGCCCGCACCGGCGCGGGGCGCGCCGGACCGTCCGCCACCTGGTGCAGCTCGCCCTGATGGGTGAGCAGGTGCCGCATGCCGGCCTGGCGGCCCGCGTGGTCCTTCCCGTACGGGGCCACGCTGGTGATCCGCACCTGCGGCCAGGTCTCGCGGATCATCCGCGCGCAGTAACCGCCGGGCAGCTCGCAGGACTCCAGCTCGGTGTGCAGCTCCAGCACCTGCTGCGGCGGCACGTTCATGGCGCGCAGCTCGTGCAGGATCTGCCACTCCGGGTGCGGGGTGCCGGGCGCCGAGCGGCGGATGAGCTGCTGCTCGGAGCCGTCGGGCGCGCGGTAGCGCAGCACGGCCTGGTAGCCGGGGCCGACCGTGGGCGCACCGGTCGGGACCTGGACCGGGGGCTGCGCCACGGGTCCGCCCGGCGGCGGGCCGGGCGGGCCGGGAGGCTGCGGTACGCCGGGACCGGCCAGCATCGTCGCGGCATGGTCGAGCCCGCCGCCGGGAGCGCCGGGAGCCCCCGGCGGACCGGGAGGCTGGGGTACGCCGGGACCCGCGAGCATCGTCGCGGCGTGATGGGCCCCGGGCACACCGGGCGCACCGGGAGCCCCGGGCGGACCGGGAGGCGCCGGGGGCTGACCCGTCACGGCCGGACCGGCCAGCATCGTCGCGGCGTGGTCCAGCCCGCGGCCGAGCGACCCGGGAGCCCCCGGCGGACCGGGCGGGCCGGGCGGCTGGGGCGCGCCGGCGCCCGGGGCACCGGGCGGGCCGGGCGGCGCGGGCGGCCGACCGGTCACGGCGGGACCGGCGAGCATCGTCGCGGCATGGTCGAGCCCGCCACCGGGGGCGCCGGGCGGACCGGGAGGACCGGGAGGCTGACCCGCCCCCGGCGCACCGGGGGCACCGGGCGGGCCGGGAGGCTGCGGTACGCCGGGACCCGCGAGCATCGTCGCGGCGTGATGGGCCCCGGGCACACCGGGCGGACCCGGCGGCGTCGACGGCTGACCCGCGCCCGCACCCGGCGCACCGGGGGCACCGGGCGCACCGGGAGGCGTCGACGGCCGGCCCGGCCGGGAGACCTGTGCCTTGCTCGTCGGCGCGTCGGCGATGTCGGACGCCGGGGAGCCCAGCGCGGGCACCACGGCCGTCCTCGGCAGCTGACTGCCACCCGGCATCAGCGTGGTCTTGGCCTCCGGAGCCACACCGGAGGACGGCCTGTCCTCCAGGTCCGACCCCGACAACGGCGGCGCGAACACGGTCGCGGGCAGCGGTACGGACGCGTCGTCCGTACCGGAGTTCACATCGGTACCCGCCCACGGCGTGGCACCGGTCGGCACCACGGCCGGGGCCGGGGCCGGGGACGGGGACGGGCCGGTCGCCGGGACGCCGTCGTTGGCCGTCGGCTCGTACGGGATCTCGCCCCCGCGCCGCAACGGCACCGCTTCCACCGGCGCCGAAGGCGGGGCCGGAGCCGCGGCGGCGGGCTCACCGCCGAGGGAATCCGAAGCCGAAGCCGACGCAGGCGCAGGCGCGGGCGCGGGCGCAGGCGCCCGCGGAATCCCCGCCCGGTCCGCGGCCTCCTGCAGCCACTCCGGCGGACTCAGCATGAACGAGGTCTGCTCCGAGTCGATCCGCGGCGGCGGAACCGAAGCCTCCGAAGCGGCCGAGGCGGCGACCGCCCCGTACTCCTCCTCGTACCGGCGGATCACCTCACCCACCGGCAGCCCCGGCCACAGCGTCACCTCGCCGCTGTCCCGCGCGATGACCAGCCGCTGCCGGCCACCCCCGGACACCGGACCCGCCGCACGGTCCTCCGCCCACACCACGAACCCGAGCCCGAACTCCCGTACGCGCACCTCGCGGTGCTGGTACGCGGGCACGTCCCCGTTGATCCACTCCTCGGCGCGCTCCTGCGCCTGCGCAAAGGTCACCATCGCGCCGTCACCCCTCATCCGAACCGGGACGCACCGACGGAACCGGCCCCGCCACGGGAACCGAGCGTGCGAATCCGCCGTCCACCATCAGACCGGCCACCGACTCCAGCTCCGGCGGATTGCCCGCCAGCCGCTCCAGAAAGGCGTCGAAATCAGCACCGCACGGCAGCAACAGCCGCTCCACGCGCTCCTGTACCGACCAGCCGTCCTGGTCGCGCGCGTCGTCGTACGGGGAGAACCAGACCGAGCCGATGGCCTCGCCCTTCACCTTCAGGGCGAGCAGCCCGCCCTGCGCGAAGGCCACGCACAGGTAGTCCTTCGTCAGGTGGTCCCGCAGGCACTTGTTGACGTACACCAGGTCGTTGACCGCCGCCTCCTCACGCACCGTGAAGAACGGCTGGTCCACCAGCAGACCCAGCTCCACGTCCAGGCCCGCGCCCACCGGCGCGCAGCCGCCCGCGGCCTTCAGGAACGAGCGGTACGCCTCCGGCAGCCGGTAGCCGAGGTCCTCCTCGACCCCCTGCACCAGTTCCTCGGACACCGAGACCACCGACTTCGGCAACCCCATGTGGACCGGGCGCAGCTCCTGCAACGGCCGTGTCCCGCGCTTCTCGTGGTCCACCGGGGCCGTCGCCAGCCCCGCGTGGTGCCGCAGCAGGGCCTTCACCTCGACCGGGACCAGCTCCATGCGCCGCGAACCCGCCACGTGGTGCCAGGTCCAGCCGTGCGGGGTCGCCACCGTCCCGACCGTGTCCCACAACTCGTGTCCGGCCGCCTTCATCGCCGCGTTCGCGGACACGTAGTCCGTCAGCCGCAACTCGTCGACGCCGAAGCCCTCCGGCGGCTCGGCGATCTCCACGGCCGCACGCGCGTACGCGGAGAAGTCCGGATGCCCGTTGCCGTCCATCCGCACCCCGTGGGGATGCCGAGCGGCCCGGACCGGGTCCGGGAAATGCACGACCTGCCCCGAGTAAGCGGCGTTGGGTGGCGCGGCCTGCTGCCCGAGCCGACCTGTCGTCATGGCGGTAGCCCCCTGCTGGATCTGGCTGGTTCACCACAGCCTATGCGCTGGGGCAAGAGCCTCACCCGCCCACGACCGGCGCACCGACCTCGGGGCCAGGAACATCCGAATTGATACGAAAATTCGACCCCGCTTCCGCATGACAGGTGACGTTTGGCAGGCTGTCCCCGCGGCACGGGGGCGTGCGGGACAGCGGTCACCACCGCCGCCACGGGAGGGAAAGCGCGACCATGCACCACACGGCAACACGCACAGAACCGGGCGACACCACCCCGGAAGCACCGGGCACGCCGACCACCGCGGGCCCGGCCGGCGAGGCGGCCGGCCCACCCGGCGACCCCCGCCTGCGCTGGAGCAGCACCGACGGCCGCCCCGTCGCACCCGTCCTGCGCTTCCGCCGCGACGGCATCCTCCCCACCGTCGCCGCCGCCCTCTCCGTACGCGGCGAGACCCTCACCGGCACCGCCGGCAAGGCCGACCAGCCCCCCGTACTCCACCCCCTCGTCCAGGACTTCCTCGACACCCTCACGAGCGGCCAGCGCGAACGTTTCACCGGCCGGTGTCCCGAGGCGATACTGCTCTCCCGCCACCTCGCCGCCGTCGAGGCGGCCCGCTCCCGGCGCGCCTCCCGCAAACCGCTCTCCGCGAGCGAGGCCCGCCGCTCCCTCAAGCACTCCAAGATCACCGCGCGCCGCATCCGCGAGGACGGCGACCCCCTCCACGGCAGCTACGCACCGCCCTGCCGCTCCTGCGACGCCCTCCTCGCCCACTTCGGCGTACGCCCCGTCGACCTCAACCCAGCCGAGTAGGCCATGACCCCCACCTCCGCCTCCTACGACCGCTCCTCGGCCACCCGCTTCCCGGTCGCCGTGGACTCCGCCCTGCGCACGGCCGGCTGGGAGCCCGGCCGCTGGGACATCAAGCAGGCCGAGTACTGGGCCGACGCGCTCCGGGACCACACCACGCCCGCCGGACACCGGCACACCGTCTTCCCCGCCGCGGTCGAGGCCTGGGCCGAATTCGGCGGCCTCACCGTCACCGCCTCCGGACCCGGCCGCCAGATCGCCCCCACCCCGGTCCGGCTCGACCCGCTCACGGGCCTCCACCTCGCCCGCACCTTCGCCGACCTCGGCCGGGCCCTGTCCACCCAGCTCTGCCCCCTCGGCGTCGAGGCCGACGGCGGCTCCCACCTCGCGCTCGACCGCGAGGGCCGCGTCTACGGCATCGACCACACCGGCGACTGGTACCTCGGCTCCACCCTCGACGAATCCCTCACCCTCCTCCTCACCGGCCTCCAACCCACCCGCCTCACCACGTCCTGACCCGTAGCCTCCCTGCCGGGGCTGCCGCCTCCCCGGCGCGGCCCCGCCCCCGGGACTCGGCCCCGCGCCTCAAACGCCGGCGAGGCTGGATTGTGAGCCGGGGCCGGATGGCGCAGCCAGGCTGGACAGTGCGGCTCAAGGACCGGGGCTCCGCCCCGCACCCCGCTCCTCAAACGCCGGAGGGGCTGAATTGTGCGGCGAAGCCGGATTGTGAGCCCGGGCTGGATTGTGCAGCGAGACTGGATTGCGCGGCGGAGGCTGGAGTGGTGCGGCGCCGGTGAATGGTGCGGCTCAAAGATCGGGGCTCCGCCCCGGACCCCGCGCCTCAAACGCCGGCGAGGCTGAATTTGTGCGGCCGAGGCTGAATGTGTGCGGCGAAGCCGAATGGTGCAGTCCGGCGGGAGTCGGTGCGGCAGGGCTGAAGGATCGGCGCAGCCGGGCCGGTTGGGCCGGGGTCGGGTGTGTGTCGGGGTGATCCCCGCAGGGCGCCGAACGCAACAAGGTCGAGCTCTCCGACCCCTCGACACGTTCGGCGTCCGAGGAGACGCCCCGGCGCGCGCCCGGCCCCGGCACAACCGGCCCCCACCCGCTCGGCCTCGGCACAACCGGCCCACCCGAAGCCAAGCGGCGCAGCCAACCCGCGGCGCAGCCGACCCGTGGCGCGGCCAACCGGCCAGGCCCAGTCGGCCGGGGCCGGTGTCTAGCGGATCGGGAGGACCGCCGACACCCTGAAGCCGCCCGCGTCCGTCGGGCCGGACACGAAGACCCCGCCCAGCCCGAGCACGCGCTCCCGCATTCCGACCAGCCCGTTCCCCCCGCTCGGCAGCCCGACCCCGTCCGCCTTCCCCTCGCACGGCCCGTTCTCCACCTGCATCGCCACCTCCCCGTCCCGGTGCGCGAGCCGCACCACGACCCGCGCCCCCGGAGCGTGCTTGTGGCAGTTGGTCAGCGCCTCCTGCACCACGCGGTACGCCGTCTGCTCGACCTCCGCCGCGTAGGCCGGCCCCTCGCCCTGCACCAGCATCTCCACGACCATCCCGGCCTCCCGCGACTGCCCGACCAGCACCTCCAGCTCGTCGATCGAAGGCCCGTCCTCGCCCCCCGCACCTGCACCCGCACCCGCACCCCCCACGAGCGCGACCGAAGCCACCGGCACAGCGGCCACCGCGGCCACGACCGCACGCGCCGCGGACGGCTGCGGCTGCGGCTGCGGCTGCGGCGCAGCCCTCAGCACGCCGAGCATCTCCCGCAGTTCCGTCAGCGCCTGGCGCCCCATGTCACCCACCAGGGCCGCGTTCTTCGCCGCCCGCGCCGGGTCCTTGACCGCCACCGCCTCCAGCGCGGCCGCGTGCACCACCATCAGCGACACCCGGTGCGCGACCACGTCGTGCATCTCCCGCGCGATGCGGGTCCGCTCCTCCGTACGGGCCCACTCGGCCCGTTCCTCCGCCCGGTCCGCCAGCAACGACAGCTCCCGCTCCAGCGAGTCCGCCCGCTCCTGCAGGCTCTCCATCAACCGCCGCCGGGCCCCGATGTAGAGCCCGAGCAGCAAGGGCGGCACGGTCAGCGCCACCGCGACGAATCCTGAGAGCGCGACCACGAGCTGCGGATCGGCCTCGACGTCCCCGCGGGTCTGCAGGTACATCACCACGAAGGTCGCGGCCAGCGACATCGAGGCCAGGGTGGCGATGATCCGCCGGGGCACCTCGGAGGAGGCGAGCGAGTACATGCCCACCACCGAGAGCAGGAACCCCATCGCGGCCGGGGCCACGGCGATGCCCACGAGCACCACGGCGATCGGCCACCGCCGCCGCAGCACGAGCGTGGCCCCCACCACGAACCCGAACGCCACCCCGACCGCGGTCGGCAGCCCCGCCTCACGGGCGAAGGTCACGCCCTCCCACGCGCACTCCACGGCGGACACCCCGGCGAGCGCCACGTCCGCCACGGCATCCCGTCGCCGCGCCCACCACAACGGCGGCCCAGCGCGGCCTTCCACTTCCCCCGTACTGGTCATGCCGTCCAGCGTACGGGCGCCCTCCGCGGGGGCCCCGGCAATTCCCGCCTCCGAAACGGCGGACACGAGTACCGTCGCATTGAGGCCGGGTGGTACGGCATAGTAGGGACGGTCGGCTTGATCGGATCAGCAAACCGTCCGATTCGGCCTGATTAACCATCCCCTGTGGTGTAATTGGCAGCACTGAGGCTTTTGGTGCCTTATGTTCGGGTTCGAGTCCTGACAGGGGAGCTGCGCAGCACCTCGGGTCCTGACCATCGGTCGGGACCCGCCTTCGTTTCGGCTCCCTCTCGGCTCCCTCACCCGCCCCACCCTGTTTCGACTCCTCCTTTACCCGCCCTCGTTTCGGCTCCTTTACACCCCGGTATCCTTCACGGGTCCACCCCCGAAGCCGAAGGGCATCCCCGTGAGCGCCAACCGCCCGGCAGCCGTCGTCGTACTCGCAGCGGGTGAAGGCACCCGCATGAAGTCGGCCACTCCCAAGGTTCTGCACGAGATCTGCGGGCGCTCGCTCGTCGGTCACGTGGTCGCCGCCTCCCGTGAGCTGGACCCCGCCCACCTCGTCGTGGTCGTCGGGCACGCCCGGGAGCAGGTCACCGCGCACCTGACCGGCATCGACGCCGGCGTCCGCACCGCCGTCCAGTACGAGCAGAACGGCACCGGGCACGCCGTCCGCATGGCCCTCGAAGAGCTCGGCGGCCCGGTCGACGGGACCGTGATCGTGGTCTGCGGCGACACCCCGCTGCTGACCGGCGAGACGCTGGCGCGGCTCGCGGCGACGCACGAGGCCGACGGCAACGCCGTCACCGTGCTCACCGCCGAGGTGCCGGACTCCACCGGCTACGGACGGATCGTGCGGGACGCCGGCGGCGCCGTGACGGCCATCGTCGAACACAAGGACGCCACCGACGCCCAGCGGGCGATCCGTGAGATCAACTCCGGCGTCTTCGCCTTCGACGGCAGCCTGCTCGCCGACGCGCTCGGCAAGGTCCGCACCGACAACAGCCAGGGCGAGGAGTACCTCACCGACGTCCTCGGCATCCTGCGCGAGGCCGGGCACCGCGTCGGCGCGGCCGTCGGCAGCGACCACCGCCAGATCCTCGGGATCAACAACCGCGTCCAGCTGGCCGAGGCCCGCGCGCTGCTGAACGCGCGCCTGCTGGAGCAGGCCATGCTCGCGGGCGTGACGGTCGTCGACCCGGCGAGCACCTTCGTGGACGTGACCGTCACCTTCGGGCAGGACGCGCTCGTGCACCCCGGCACCCAGCTCCTGGGCGCCACGCACATCGCCGAGGGCGCCGAGGTCGGCCCGAACAGCCGGCTGAAGGACACCACGGTGGGCGCGGGCGCCCGGGTGGACAACACGGTCGCGGAGAGCGCGGTCGTGGGCCCGCAGGCGACCGTGGGGCCGTTCGCGTACCTGCGTCCGGGCACGAACCTCGGCGCGAAGGCCAAGGCCGGCACGTACGTGGAGATGAAGAACGCGACGATCGGCGAGGGCACCAAGGTGCCGCACCTGTCCTACGTGGGCGACGCGACGATCGGCGAGTACACGAACATCGGCGCGGCGAGCGTGTTCGTGAACTACGACGGTGAGCACAAGCACCACACCACCGTCGGCTCACACTGCAAGACGGGGTCGGACAACATGTTTGTGGCTCCCGTCACGATCGGGGACGGCGCCTACACGGCGGCCGGATCCGTGATCACCAAGGATGTGCCGCCCGGTGCGCTGGCCGTGGCCCGCGGCCAGCAGCGGAATATCGAGGGCTGGGTGGCCCGCAAGCGTCCGGGAAGCGCGGCCGCCACGGCGGCGCAGTCGGCTGCCTCGGAGGATTCCGAGCGCCACTGAGGTGAACTGACCGGAAACAGGTACGCCCGCGACGGCGTACCGTGATAGGTGCACGCAATTCGGCTGGCTCACCGTGTGCGGGACGGACGCACATGGGGGCGAGCAGCTTCAACACGTCTGAGGAGACAGTGCTGTGACCGGGATCAAGACGACCGGCGAGAAGAAGCTGATGCTCTTCTCCGGCCGCGCCCACCCCGAGCTGGCCGAGGAGGTCGCGCACCAGCTGGGAGTCGGCCTCGTGCCGACCAAGGCTTTCGACTTCGCGAACGGTGAGATCTACGTTCGCTTCCAGGAGTCGGCTCGCGGCGCGGACTGCTTCCTGATCCAGAGCCACACGGCTCCGATCAACAAGTGGATCATGGAACAGCTGATCATGATCGACGCGCTGAAGCGCGCGTCGGCGCGCTCCATCACCGTGATCATCCCGTCCTACGGGTACGCCCGCCAGGACAAGAAGCACAAGGGCCGCGAGCCGATCTCGGCCCGCCTGGTCGCCGACCTGCTGAAGACCTCGGGTGCGGACCGCATCCTCACGGTCGACCTGCACACGGACCAGATCCAGGGCTTCTTCGACGGCCCGGTGGACCACCTGTCGGCCCTGAACGTCCTCGCGGACTACGTGGGCGCCAAGGTGGACCGCACCAAGCTGACGATCGTCTCCCCGGACGCCGGCCGCGTGCGCGTCGCCGACCGCTGGTGCGACCGTCTGGACGCGCCGCTGGCCATCGTGCACAAGCGCCGCGACAAGGACGTCGCCAACCAGGTGACCGTCCACGAGGTCGTCGGTGAGGTCAAGGGCCGCGTCTGCGTCCTGGTCGACGACATGATCGACACCGGTGGCACCATCTGCGCCGCGGCCGACGCGCTGTTCGCGCACGGCGCCGAGGACGTCATCGTGACGGCCACGCACGGCATCCTGTCGGGCCCCGCGGCCGACCGCCTGAAGAACTCCAAGGTCAGCGAGTTCGTGTTCACGAACACCCTGCCGGACCCGTCCGACCTGGAGCTCGACAAGATCACGGTGCTCTCCATCGCCCCGATGATCGCGCGCGCGGTGCGCGAGGTCTTCGAGGACGGTTCGGTCACCAGCCTCTTCGAGGAGCAGCAGTAGCCGCTCCGCGGTAGATCGTTTTTGGTACGGCCTCCCCTGCCGGGTACACTCCATGAGTTGCTCGGCGAGGGAGGCCGTACCTTTTTCCGGTACGGATGCTCCGTTATCGACGCGCTCTTCGTAGCAGGCCGTTCCGGCCGGGTGACTGTCGTCCTTTTTCGTCACCCCACGAGGAGTGAGCATGTCCGAGGTCAAGCTTTCCGCCCAGGTCCGCACCGTGTTCGGCAAGGGCTCCGCCCGTCAGGCCCGTCGCGACGCCCTGACCCCCGCCGTCATCTACGGCCACGGCACCGACCCGAAGCACGTCAACGTCAACGCCCACGCCCTTCAGCTGGCGCTGCGCACCCCGAACGTCCTGATCTCCCTGGACCTCGGCGACGCCGGCACCGAGCTGGTCATCCCGAAGGCCGTGCAGAAGCACCCGCTGAAGCGCTCGATCTCCCACGTCGACTTCCTGATCGTCAAGAAGGGCGAGAAGGTCACCGTCGACGTCGCGATCGTCACCGAGGGCGAGCTGGCCGCCGGCGGCAACATGCTGGAGACCCTCCAAAACACCATCTCCGTCGAGGCCGAGGCCACGCACATCCCGACCGAGGTCACCGTCTCCATCGCGGGCCTCGAGGCCGGCGCCACCATCCACGCCAAGGACCTGGTCCTCCCGACGGGCACCACCCTGGCCGTCGACGGCGACATCGCCGTCCTGCAGGTCGTGGCCCCGCAGGCCGAGGAGCCGGCCGCCGAGGGCACCGAGGGCACCGAGGCCTGAGCCTCGCCTTCCCCCCTCAGCAGTTGCTGACCGACCGCCGTCCGGCTCCACTGGAGCGGGACGGCGGTCGTCTTCGTTCAAGGCCTTAAGGAGCTTTTGATGTCGGACGACGCGGCACCCTGGCTGATCGTCGGCCTCGGCAACCCCGGACCGGAGTACGCGGGCAACCGCCACAACATCGGCTTCATGGTGGCCGACCTGCTGGCGGAGCGGATCGGCGGGAAGTTCAAGGCGCACAAGGCCCGGGCCCAGGTGGTCGAGGGCCGCATCGGCGCGCCGGGACCGGCGAACCGCCGGGTGGTGCTGGCGAAGCCGATGACGTACATGAACCTCTCCGGCGGCCCGGTGACGGCCCTGCGCGACTTCTACAAGGTGCCGCTGGACCGGATCGTCGCGATCCACGACGAGCTGGACATCGACTACCCGACGCTGCGCCTGAAGCTGGGCGGCGGGGACAACGGCCACAACGGTCTGAAGTCGATGACGAAGTCGATGGGCCCGGACTACCACCGGGTCCGCTGCGGCATCGGCCGGCCGCCGGGCCGGATGCAGGTCGCGGACTTCGTGCTGAAGGACTTCTCCTCCACTGAGCGCAAGGAGCTGGACTGGTTCGTGGACCGGGCCGCCGACTCGGTGGAGTGCCTCATCCAGGAGGGCCTGGAGCGCGCGCAGTCCACGTACAACTCCTGACGGACACGACGGAGCCCCCGCACCGGCCGGTGCGGGGGCTCCGTCGTGTCCGGGCGCGGGGGCTCAGCCGGTGTTGCGCAGGCCCGCGGCCACGCCGTTGACGGTGAGCAGCAGGGCGCGGGCGAGGAGCGGGTCGGCCTCCTCGCCGCGGGCGGCGGCCGCGCGCTGGCGGGCCAGGAGGGAGACCTGGAGGTAGGAGATGGGGTCCAGGTAGGCGTCGCGGACGGCGAAGGTCTGCTGGAGGACCGGGTTGGAGTCCAGCAGGCGGCTGCCGCCGGTGATGCGCAGGACCTCGTTGACGGTGAGCTCGTGCTCGGCCTCGATGCGGGTGAAGACGTGCTTGAGGTGGTCGGGCACGAGGGTGTCGACGTAGTGGCGGGCGATCCGCAGGTCGGTCTTGGCCAGCGTCATCTCGACGTTGGACAGGAAGTTGCGGAAGAAGTGCCAGCGCTCGCCCATCTCGGTGAGGGCGTCCTGCTGTCCGGCCTCGCGCAGGGCCTTCAGGCCGGAGCCGACTCCGTACCAGCCGGGGACGATCTGGCGGGACTGGGTCCAGCCGAAGACCCACGGGATGGCGCGCAGGCCGTCGAGGCCCGCGCCCGAGTCGGGGCGGCGCGAGGGGCGGGAGCCCAGGTGGAGGTCGGCGAGCTGGTCGACGGGGGTCGCCGCGAAGAAGTACGACGGCAGGTCCGGGTCCTCGACGAGCGCGCGGTACGCGGCGTGCGCGGCGTCGGAGACGACGTCCATGGCCGCGTCCCAGCGGGCGAGGGCCTCGTCGGACTGGCGGGGCGCGGTGTGCAGGGCGGAGGCCTGCAGGGTGGCCGCGACGGTCAGTTCGAGGTTCTCGCGGGCCAGCGACGGGACGAGGTACTTGTCGGAGATGACCTCGCCCTGCTCGGTGACCTTGATCTCGCCCTCCAGGGTGCCCCAGGGCTGGGCGAGGATCGCGTCGTGCGAGGGGCCGCCGCCGCGTCCGACGGTGCCGCCGCGGCCGTGGAAGAGGCGCAGGCGCACCCCGTAGCGGTGGGCCACGTCGCGCAGCCGGCGCTGGGCGCGGTGGATCTCCCACTGGCTGGTGGTGATGCCGCCGAACTTGCTGGAGTCGGAGTAGCCGAGCATGACCTCCTGGACGTCGCCGCGCAGGGAGACGAGGCGCCGGTAGGAGGGGTCGGCGAGCATCTCGTCGAGGATGACGTCGGCGGCGCGCAGCTCGTCGGTGGTCTCCAGGAGCGGGACGATGCCGATCTTGGCCCAGCCGCCGTGCAGGTCGACGAGTCCGGCCTCGCGGGCCAGTACCGCGGCGGCGAAGACGTCGTCGGCGCCCTGGCACATCGAGATGATGTAGGACTCGATGACCTCGGGGCCGAACTTCTCGAAGGCGTCCTTGATGGCGAGGAAGACGCCGAGGGTCTTCTGCCCGGCGGCGTCGAGGGGCGCCGGGGTGGGGGCCAGCGGGCGGCGGGAGCGCAGCTCCTTGGCGAGGAGCTTGCCGCGGTAGTCGCGCGGCATGTCGGCGTAGCGCCAGGACTCCTCGCCGAGGCGGTCGAAGAGCTGCCCGAGCGCGTGGTGGTGGGCGTCGGCGTGCTCGCGTACGTCCATGGTGGCGAGCTGCAGGCCGAAGGCGGCCAGGGTGCGGATGGTGCGGTCCATGCGGCCGTCGGCGAAGAGCGCGCCGCGGTGTTCGCGCAGGGAGGTCTGGATGAGGGTGAGGTCGACGAGCAGCTCGGCGGTGCCGAGGTAGTCGCGGCCCTCCTCGTGCGGGGTGCCCTTGGCGAGGCGCTCGCGGGTGTTGAGGAGCTTCTGCCGGACGCAGGTGGCCTTCAGGCGGTACGGCTCCTCGGCGTTCAGCCGCTTGTAGCGCGGGCTGATCTCGGGGAGGCGTTCCAGGTCGGCCTGGAGGGAGGCGAGGAGTTCCTCGGTGGCCCCGGTGTAGCGGATGGAGTTGGACAGCAGGCCGCGCAGGAAGTCGATGAGTTCCAGGGCGTCGGTGATGCCGTGCTCGTGCTGGAGGATCAGCACGTCGCGGGTGACGTCGGGGGTGACGTTGGGGTTGCCGTCGCGGTCGCCGCCGATCCACGTGCCGAAGGTCAGCGGGCGGGTGCCGGCGGGGATCTCGACGCCGACGCGCTGGAGCTCGGCGGCGAGGTCTTCCAGGACGTCGCCGACGGCGCCGGCGTGCAGCTCGTCGAGGTAGTAGATGGCGTTGCGGGCCTCGTCGGCGGGCTCGGGGCGGACCACGCGCAGTTCGTCGGTCTGCCAGACGAGGTCGATGTTCTCGGCGAGCCGCAGGTCGTGGCGGCGGCGGTCGCCGGCGCCGGTGACGGGCTCCTCCAGCAGGGCGGCGATGCGGCGCAGCTTGTTGAGGACGCTGCGGCGGGCCGCCTCGGTGGGGTGCGCGGTGAAGACGGGGCGGACGTTGAGGTTCTTGACCGTCTCGCGCAGGTGTTCGGGGTCGGCGTCCTTCAGCATGTCGGCGGTGCGGGCGAGGAGCCCGCCCTCGGCGGCACGGTGGGCGCGCAGTTCCTTGCCGCGGTGCACCTGCTCGGTGACGTTGGCGAGGTGGAAGTAGGTGGAGAAGGCGCGTACGAGCTTGGCGGCGGTCTCCAGGTCGGTGTCGCCGAGCAGCTCGGCGGCGGCCTCGCCGTCCGTGCGGGTGAGGGCGCGCACCTTTTCGACGAGGTCGAGGAGTTCCTGCCCCTCCTGGCGTACGAGGGTCTCCCCGAGGAGGTCGCCGAGGCGGCGGATGTCCGCGCGCAGCTCCGCGTTGGCGGTGGCGGCCGGGGTGACGGGGGCCTGGCCCTGGGGGGCCTGGTCAGCACTGCTCACAGGTGCGGCTCCTTGCAGTGTTCGAGCGCTACTGGGCGGTGGGCTGCCGGCCGCGCGCTCCGATGCCCCTGCGGACTGCGTCCGGGGGATCGTCGCTCCTGATGCGCAGCTCGGGCTGCCCGTGCGGACCGCGCTGTCCGACGGGACCAGGATAGGTGTCCCGCGCGTGTGCCCGGGCAGACGTCTCACCAGACGGCGCGCGCCCTGTCGGCGGGCGCGTCTTCACCCCGGCCGCGCTCCTCTTGCCTCGGGACCCGGCTTTGCCATACTTACGATGCCGTAGGTTACGGGTCCGTAGGGTTCGCGGGGTTCGTAACCAGGGAGCCTGCCGACTTCTCTCACCCCCCAGGGGACACCCATGACCACCAGTCCCGATCTGATCGAGGGTGCTTCGGCATCCTCCGAGACAACTGCGCCGTCCGCGACTCTCGGCGGCGAGAACAAGCGGTCCATCGAGCAGATCGCTCTGCTGCTGTTCATCACCGTTCCCTTCGTGGCCCTGCTGGCGGCGATCCCGCTGGCGTGGGGCTGGGGGGTGAGCTGGCTGGACGTGGGCCTGATGGTCTTCATGTACTTCCTGGCCTGCCACGGGATCACCATCGGTTTCCACCGTTACTTCACGCACGGTTCCTTCAAGGCGAAGCGGCCGCTGCGGATCGCGCTGGCCGTGATGGGTTCGATGGCGGTGGAGGGGCCGCTGGTGCGCTGGGTGGCGGACCACCGCAAGCACCACAAGTACTCGGATCACGAGGGTGACCCGCATTCGCCGTGGCGGTTCGGCGAGACGCTGCCGGCGCTGATGAAGGGGCTGTGGTGGGCGCACATCGGCTGGCTCTTCGACGAGGAGCAGACCGATCAGCAGAAGTACGCCCCCGACCTGATCAAGGATCCGGCGATCCGGCGGATCTCGCGTGACTTCATCTTCTGGACGATGCTGTCGCTGGCGATCCCGCCGCTGGTGGGCGGTCTGGTGACGATGTCCTGGTGGGGCGCGTTCACGGCGTTCTTCTGGGGCTCGCTGGTCCGGGTCGCGCTGCTGCACCACGTGACGTGGTCGATCAACTCGATCTGTCACGCGGTGGGCAAGCGGCCGTTCAAGTCCCGGGACCGCAGCGGCAACGTGTGGTGGCTGGCGGTGCTCTCCTGCGGGGAGTCCTGGCACAACCTGCACCACGCCGATCCGACCTCGGCGCGCCACGGTGTGCTGCGCGGCCAGGTCGACTCCAGCGCGCGGCTGATCCGCTGGTGCGAGCAGCTCGGCTGGGCCACGGACGTGCGCTGGCCGTCGGCGGCCCGCATCGATGCCCGGCGCCGGGAAAGCGACGCGAAAGCGGCATGATGGGGGGCGTGGCGATCGACGGCGGTAATTCCAGCAGCGACAAGCCCCGGCGCGGCCGCCGGGTGCGGATGACCGGCGCGGAGCGGCGCCAGCAACTGCTGGACATCGGCCGGACCCTGTTCGCGGAGAAGGGCTTCGAAGGCACGTCGGTGGAGGAGATCGCGGCGAAGGCCGGGGTGTCCAAGCCGGTGGTGTACGAGCACTTCGGGGGCAAGGAGGGGCTGTACGCGGTGGTCGTGGACCGGGAGATGCGCCAGCTCCTGGACGGGGTGACGGGGGCGTTGACGGCCGGGCATCCGCGCGAGCTGCTGGAGCAGGCGGCGTTCGCGCTGCTGGACTACATCGAGTCGTACACGGACGGTTTCCGGATCCTGGTCCGGGACTCCCCCGTGGCGCAGTCGACGGGCACCTTCGCCTCGCTGATCAGTGACATCGCCACGCAGGTCGAGGACATCCTGGGGCTGGAGTTCAAGGCGCGGGGCTTCGATCCCAAGCTGGCGCCGCTGTACGCGCAGGCGCTGGTCGGGATGGTGGCGCTGACCGGGCAGTGGTGGCTGGACGTCCGCAAGCCGAAGAAGGCGGAGGTGGCCGCGCACCTGGTCAACCTGGCCTGGCACGGGCTGGACGGGCTGGAGTCGAAGCCGCAGCTGGTGGGCCGCCGCAAGAGCTGAGCGGCGCGGCGCGCACGACGGCGCCCCGTCACCGAACACTCGGTGGCGGGGCGCCGTCGTGTGGTGCGCGGGCCTGGTCAGCCGCACTCCTCCAGGGCCTGCGCTTCCAGGGCGTGCTCTTCAAGGAATTCGAGCCGGTTGCCGACGGGGTCCTCGGAGTAGAAGCGGCGGTGGCCGGGCAGGTCGTCGTCCCAGACGACCTTGGCACCCCGTTCCTCCAGTCTGTTCGCGTACGCCTCGATCCCCGTCACCCGCAGTCCGGGGTGGGCCTTGCGGGCGGGCCGGAAGTCCTCCTCGATGCCGAGGTGCAGCTGGACCGGTCCGGCGGCGAACCAGCAGCCCCCGCGCGCGGCGAGGACGGGCGGTTTGGGGATCTCGGTCATGCCGAGGACGTCGGTGTAGAAGGCGCGGAGCCGGTCCTCCGAGTCCGGCGGCGCGGCGAGTTGGACGTGGTCGACGGCGGTGAGCACGGTCAGGCCTCCTTGCGGGCGACGGCGAAGATCCGGCGGAACGGGAAGACGGTGCCGCGGGGCCCGGCCGGATAGGCCACGCGCAGCCGGTCTCGGTATTCGGCGAGGAAGGCGTCCACGGCTTCGCGGTCGTCGCCGAGGGCGGTGAGGACGGGCCGCAGGGCGGTGCCCTTGACCCAGTCGAGAACGGCGTCGGGGCCCTGGAGCAGCTGGTGGTAGGTGGTCTCCCAGACGTCGGCGGCACAGCCGAGCGCGGTGAACCGGGCAAGGTATTCGGCGGGTTCGAGGAGGTGGATGTAGCGGGCGCCGTGGCCGGCGAGCCGGGACCGCCAGCGCGGGGTGTCGCACAGTTCGGCGAGCAGGGCGTGGCTGGGGGCGGTGAAGTTGCCGGGGATCTGGAAGGCGAAGGTGCCGCCGGGGCGCAGGCCGTTGATCCAGGCGCCGAAGGAGCCGGCGTGGCCGGGGACCCACTGCAGGGCGGCGTTGGAGACGATCAGGTCGTAGGGCTCCTCGGGGAGCCAGCCGGCGAGGTCCCCGTGGCGGAAGTCGAGGCTGCCGCCGCCGGGGGTGGGGCCGGCGTGCTCCTGGGTGGCCCGGTGGAGCATCTCCGGGGAGAGGTCGAAGCCGGTGATGCGGGCGCCGGGCCAGCGGTCGGCGAGGAGCGCGGTGACATTGCCGGGGCCGCAGCCGAGGTCGGCGATGCGGGCGGGCCGGTTGGGGAGCTCGGGTATCCGGTTGAGGAGGTCGAGGAAGGGCCGTGTGCGGTGGCCTGCGTGCCGGAGGTACTGCTGGGGATCCCAAGTGGGAGCGGAGGGCGCGGTGGACGTGGGGGTCCCCGAGTGCGCGGTATCGGAATACATGTTCGAGCCTCCCTGCTGGCGGGGCGGTCGGAAGCGGAATCTGTTCCGGCCCCCTCCATGCCCCATGCTCGCGCGATTTATATCTCGACGTCAAGATGCTCGTGATCAAGATACTCGGTATGAAGAGACTTCACATCGACAGACCCCTTACACTGATCCGCATGGAGGACGAGGTCGACCGACTGGTGGCGGCATGGCGGCGGGAGCGCCCTGACCTCGACGTGGAACCGCTCGAGGTACTGAGCCGCGTCAGCAGGCTCGCGCGCCATCTCGACCGCGCCCGCCGGCTCGCCTTCTCCGAGCACGGCCTGGAGCCGTGGGAGTTCGACGTCCTGACGTCCCTGCGCCGGGCCGGCGCGCCCTACCAGCTCTCTCCCGGCCAGCTCCTGACCCAGACCCTGGTCACCTCCGGCACCATGACCAACCGCATCGACCGGCTCGCCAAGAAGGGCCTCGTCGAGCGGCTCCCGGACCCCAGCGACCGCCGCGGGGTCCTGGTGCGGCTCACCCCCGAGGGCCGGGACCGTGCGGACCAGGCCCTCGCCGGGCTGCTGGCGCAGGAGCGGGCGATCCTGGCCCAGCTCTCGCAGAACCAGCGCGGTGATCTCGCCGGGCTGCTACGCCAGTTGACCGCTCCGTTCGACAACATCCCCGGCTAGGTCGGCCGGTCGTACGCCGGCCCGCCGGGCCAGCGCCACCGCCGCCAGCGTGGAGTGCACGCCGAGCTTGCCCAGCACGTTCTGCATGTGCGTGCGGACGGTGTGCGGGGACAGGAACAGGCGCGCGGCCACGTCCTTGCGTCCCAGCCCCGCCACCATGCAGCGCAGCACCTCGTGCTCGCGCGGAGTGAGCGACTCCACGAGCCGTTCGCTGTCCGTCCGGTGCTTGCGCGCCGCGGTCAACTCCCGGAGCACCCCGGTCAGCAGCGCGGGCGGCAGGTGGGTCTCCTCGCGCAGCACCCCGCGGATCACGGCCAGCAGCCGCGAGAGCGAGCAGTCCTTCGCCACCCAGCCCGAGGCCCCGGCCTGCAGCGCGTGCGCGGCCCGGCGCGGGTCGTCGCGCTCGGCGAGCACGACCGTACGGACCCCGGGGTGGGTCACCCGCACCCCGGCGACCAGCGCGATCCCGTCCGAGCCGGGCGGCGGTGGCCCCGTCCCCGACTCCCGCTGGGCGGGCACGGCCCCGGCGACCGCGCCGAGATCGGCGTCGACCAGCAGGACGTCGAAGCGGCGGCCCTCGGCCACCGCGCGTTCGAGGCAGCGCAGGGCGGCGGGGCCGCTGCCGGCCGCGGACACGTCCACGTCCGGCTCGGCCGCGAGCGCGGCTGCGAGCGATTCGGCGAAGATGCGGTGATCGTCGACGACGAGAACCCGGATACGAACCACAAAACCCCCAAGGGTAGGGGAACGGACGACGGCGGGTACGGCGCCCGGACCGGGTGATCCGCAGCTGCCCCGGCCGCCGCCGTGACACCTCTGCACTACCCCGGAGCGGACGTCGTACCCGACTTGTCTCGACCCCTGAATCAACACCGGCCCCCACCGGTGTCACGCATCAGCGTAGGGCCGGGTGCCGCTCACGGTTGGCCGAATAGCAGAAGTTTTCCCAGCGATTTTCCGGCGCAGGCGTTCCGAACCGCCTTTGTCATGGCTTGAAATCACCTGTACCACCGGTCCGGATGGCGGCTTCCGTACCGGCGCGTGCCACGGGCAGTTGCACGGGGGGTAATTCACCCGGCGTGTGCACGCCGGGCGCCCGCGCACAGCGCCCGGCGGCAGCGCATGGCCCACACGCACGCGCCCCCCGCACCGGACAGGGTGCGGGGGGCGCGCAGGACAGCGGTGTTCCGGGGGGATACCCGTGGGTCAGGCGGTGTGCGTGCGGGCGAAGTTCCACGCGTCCGTGATGATGCCGGTCAGGTCCGAGCGGCTCGGGGTCCAGCCGAGGCGCTCGTGCGCCGTGCGGGCGGAGGCGACCAGCATCGCGGGGTCGCCGGCCCGCCGCGGG
The DNA here is from genome assembly GCF_042894695.1 of Streptomyces sp. NPDC001513. Classification (NCBI taxonomy): domain Bacteria; kingdom Bacillati; phylum Actinomycetota; class Actinomycetes; order Kitasatosporales; family Streptomycetaceae; genus Streptomyces; species Streptomyces sp. NPDC001513. Next base: position 456,374 of record NZ_JBIAVU010000005.1, on the reverse strand, counting down.
GCGACGACCTCGGGGATCTCCCGGCCGGTGACCTTGCGGACCGTCTCGACGACCTCGCGGACCGAGAACCCGCTGCCGTTGCCCAGGTTGCAGATCAGGTGCTCCCCGCCGGCGGCGGCCTTGAGAGCGGCCAGGTGGGCCTCCGCCAGGTCGGCGACGTGGATGTAGTCGCGCACGCAGGTGCCGTCCGGGGTCGGGTAGTCCTCGCCGAACACCGAGATCGACTCGCGCTCGCCCAGCGCGACCTGGAGGACCAGCGGGATCAGGTGCGTCTCGGGCGTGTGCCGCTCGCCGAACTCCTTGTAGGCCCCGGCCACGTTGAAGTAGCGCAGGGACACCGCGGCCAGGCCGTGCGCCACGCACTCCCCCGCGATCATGTGGTCGACGGCCAGCTTCGAGGCGCCGTACGGGTTGGTCGGCGCGGTCACCGAGGCCTCGGTGAGCAGGCCCTCCGTCGGCTCCCCGTAGGTGGCGGCGGTGGAGGAGAACACCAGCTTGCGCACGCCCGCCCCGCGCATCGCGCCGAGCAGGGCGAGCGTGCCGCCGACGTTGTTCTCCCAGTACTTGCCCGGGTTCACCACGGACTCGCCGACCTGCGAGGAGGCCGCGAAGTGCAGCACCGCCTCGTAGGAGGAGTCCAGGTGGCGGGCGGCGTCCTGGATGCGGCCCTCGATGAAGGCGGCGCCCGCCGGGACGCCGACGCGGAAGCCGGTGCTGAGGTCGTCGAGGACGGTCACCTCGTGGCCGGCCTCCAGGAGGTGGGCCGCGACCACGCTGCCGACGTATCCGGCGCCACCGGTTACCAGGTACTTGCTCACTCGCCTACTGCCTCTCGCGGGGGAGCACGCGCGGGAGCGTGCGCGTGCTAGGACACTGGCTTACCCGATTCGACGCCCGCGGGGAAATCGGCGGCGGCGGACGGCCGCACCGGCAGCGCCCGGTCCAGCAGGCCGGTACGGGCGGCCAGCGCGGCCGCCTCCAGCCGCGATCCCACGCCCAGCTTCATCAGCACCCGCTGCACGTGCGTACGGGCGGTGCTCGGCGCGATCTCCATGCCCGCGGCGATCAGCCGGGTGTCCTCGCCCTCGGCGACCCGCACCAGCACCTCCACCTCGCGCGGGGTCAGCAGCCGCAGCAGCCGGCTGCCCTCGTCGTCGGGCTGGGCGGCCGGGTTCAGGAGCTCCGCGAAGGCCCCCTGCAGCAGCTGCGGGGCGATCGCCACCTCGCCCGCCCGCGCCTTGGCCAGCGCCCGCTCCACGCCCTCGATGCGCTCGTCGTGGCGCACGTACCCGGAGGCTCCGGCGGCGAAGGCGGCCGCGATCCCGCGCGGGCTCGGCACCGGGCCGAGGACGACGACGGCGATCTGCGGGCGCTCCCGCTTGATGCGGGCCACGGGCTCGAAGACCCCGGCCTCGGCGGGGCTCGCCGTCCCGAACAGGCAGACCTCGGGGGCGCGTCCGATGACCAGCTCGGCGGCGCCCGCGGCCGGGGCCGCGGCCGCCAGGACCCGGTGGCCGCGCAGTTTCAGGGCAGAGGCCAGCGCCTCGGCCAGCAGCCGGTGCTCGTCGACCACCACGACCCGTACGCCCATTGCGGAACCCACCCCCCACCCTTCTGACCCGGCAAGCTACACGCTTGTTCGACGGTGCGCGGGGGATACCGCGCAGAAGCCCCCGGAAGGCGGACCTTCCGGGGGCTTGCGGCGGCTCGCCGTCCGTCGTGCGTCGTGCGTCGTGCGGGCGGATCAGCTCGCGCTGAAGGAGGTGAAGATGAACTCCGGGTCGGACGTGGCGGAGTACGGCTTCTTGACCGAGGTGCGCGCGAGGAACAGCTTGCCGTTGTGGTAGCGGTACTCGTGGTAGTTGGGCGAGTAGGCCGTCTCGATGCGCTGGGTCGTCTTGTCCGACGGGTTCTCCATCAGGACGGTTTCCTTCATCGTCTTGCCGTCGATGCTGACGATCTGGCCGCCCTTGTCGTACGGGGGCTCCTTGTAGGCGATGACGTTCGACCCGTCCATGCGCAGCGGGTACAGCTTGTACCGCTCGCCCGCGTCGGCGCGGTCGGTGGTCTGCTTGCCGGTCTCCAGGTCGAAGGAGAGCAGCTCGTTGGTCTTGCCGTAGGCGTCCTTGCCCTGGTGCTCGTACGAGGGCAGGTAGAGCTTGCCGTTGCCGACGATCATCCCGGAGCAGCGCTCGACCTCGGTGTGGCACTCACCGCCGAAGGTGCCGGAGGAGAGCGAGATGTGCGTCTTCAGCTGGCCCGCGTTGTCGATGACGAAGAGGTCGCTGACGCCGCTGGCGTTCTTGGCGGTCTTGCCGACGTCGGCGGAGACGATCAGGGGCTTGGTGGAGACGATGCCGGCGGTCTCGATGCCCGCGGAGAGCTTGTACGAGTACTGCGGGGCGCCGGTGTTCGGGTCGAGGGCCTGCGCGTACAGGGTCTGGTTGGAGCTCTGGCCGCACCTGCGGATCACGGCGAGGGCCTCGCCGCCGCCGTAGCCGACGTCGCGGCAGCCTTCGCCGTCGACCTTGGGCAGCCACAGGGACTTGCCGTCGGCGAGGCTCCAGGCCGCGCCGCCCGAGGGACCGCCGGCGGCGACCGTCTGCCCGCTGACGGTGACCTCGTAGTAGGACACGGGCTTGTCACCGCTGGTGGCGCCCTTGGCCTGGCCGGTCCAGAGGAGCTTGCCGGCGGCCAGGTCGATGACGCCGACCTCGGTGCACGCCGGGTACTTGACCTCCGGCGTGGGCTTCGTGGGGCGGAAGATCACCGCGGTCTTGTTGTCGGTGACGTGCCGGGAGGCGCCGCAGAGCTCACCGGGGAGGGGCACCTCCCACTTCTTGCCGCCGTCGACGACGTTGTAGCCGACGATCTTGTACACGTCGGACTTGACGTAGGTGGAGTCGGTCAGCCAGGACCCGGGGACCTGGACCATCTCGTCCGGGGTCGGGCTCGGCTGGTTGACCAGCACCTTCGACTTGACGTTGGAGGGCACCTTCTCGCTGCCGCCCGCGCCGGGCTGGGACTTGTCGTCCCCCGGCTTGTCGGGACCGCTGTCCGCGGTGTCCGTCTTGCCGCCGCCGTCGCCGTCGCCGGAGGTGTACCAGAGGCCGCCGCCGACGATGAGGACGATGGCCAGCAGGGCCGCGCCGACGATCATCAGCTGGGTGCGCTTGTCGTTGCCGCCGCCGGCCGGGCCCTGGGCGGCGGGCGCCGGGGCGCCGGCCGAGCCGAAGGACGACGGGGCGCCGGGAGCGCCGTAGGGCGGCGGGGTGCCGGGAGCGCCGAACGGCGGCGGGGTGCCGGGCTGCTGCGGGTAGCCGTAGCCGGGGCCGGTCTGCGGGTACCCGTACGCGGCCGGCTGCTGCGCGGGCGCGGGCGGGCCGGCCGGCGGGGCGGGGGGTCCGGCGGGCGGCGCGGGCGGTCCGGCGGGCGGCGTGGGTGCGCCGAATCCGCCCGGCGGAGGGTCCTGCGGCGCGCCGAAGCCGCCGGACGGCGGCTGGCTGGGGGGCGGCGGGGTACTCATGGGTTGCTCTTGCCTCTCACTGGGCTGCTCGTTGGACGCGTTGTCACTTGCCGAAGACCATCAGGAGCTTCTCGTCCGTGGCCTTGGCCTGCAGGCGGGTGACGGAGAGGAAGAACCGTCCGTCCACGTAGTCGGCGTTCGGTGTGCTGAAGCCGCTCTCGATCGAAGTGGACGGGCCCGACGGGTGGCGCAGGAGCGCGGTGGGGGTGCCGCCGCCGGCCGGGATCGAGAGGACCTCGCCACCCGCGTCGTACTCCGCCGTGCGATAGGCGATCAGCTGCCCGTTCGCGACCTCGACCGGGACGAGGGTGCGCTTGTCGCCGGCCGGGGTGCGCCACCTGACCTTGCCGGAGGCCAGGTCGAAGGCGACGATCTCGTTGCCGGTGCCGGCCTCGGGCGACGTGGGCAGGTAGAGCGTGCCGGAGTCCGCGAGGCCCGGGGTGCAGTTCTGGAGCGACCGGCTGAAGGAGTTGAGGCAGGTCGCGAAGGAGCCTTCGCCGGAGATCGTGGAGCGCTGCTTGCCGTCGGGCCCGAGGACCACGATGGAGCGCTTCTTCTCCTCGTTGCCGAGGTCGAGGACGATCGGGTCCACCGAGTAGACGTTGGTGACGTTGAAGCCCTTGGGGAGCCGGAAGGACCAGGTCGACTTGCCCGTGACCGGGTCGGCGTCCTTGACCTCGACGGTGCGGTCGGCGTCCGTGCAGGTGCCGACACTGATCATCTTGCCGTTGCCGCCGACGTAGGCACCGATCATGCAGCCCTCGGCCGGGGACGCGAAGAGCTTGTCCCCGGTGCTGACCCTGAAAACGCTGGCGCGGGTGATCCGGTTGACGGAGACGGAGTCCCCGGTGAGGCTCAGGTGGGCGCCGCTGAAGAGGTCGAACGAGTTCTCCTTGGGCACCTCCTTCGTCCAGCCCTCCTTGCCCGTCTTGAGGTCGACCATGCGCAACTGGTTGCAGTCCGCCTGGTCGGACTCGCCGTTCTTGAACAGGACGACGGTCTTGCCGTCGGCGGTCATCTGGTGGGTGAGGGAGCAGATCTCGGCGGGGAAGGAGAGCGTCCACTTCTCCTTGCCGTCGGTGACCGCGTAGCCGTTGAGGGACTTCCAGACGCTCTTGACGACGGTGTCGCCGACGACCCACTGGGCCGCGGACTCGACGCCCATGCCGGGACCGTCGACCTTCGCGGTCTTGAACCAGAGGACCTTGTCCTCGCCCTGCTTGCGGCCGGAGTTGAGGTCGGTCCCGTCACCGCCGGTGCCGTTGCCGTTGCCGTTGCCGTCGCCGTTGTCCACGGAGGGCGAGCCGGAGGGCTTGGCGTCGGTGGACTCCTGCGCGACGGGCGGCTTCGGGTCCTCGTCGGAGGACCCGGAGAAGGCGAAGTAGCCGACGACGGACACGGCGAGGACGGCCGCGGCGGCCGAGGCGGCGATCAGCACGGTCCGCTTCTTCTTCGGCGGCACGCCGGGGCCACCGGGGGCTCCGGGCACACCGGGCATGCCGGGCATGCCGGGCATCCCGGGCGGCGGCGGGTAGCCGTAACCCGGCGGCTGCTGCTGGACGGTGGGCGGCTGCTGCGCGTACGGGGCCTGCTGCGCGTACGGGTTCTCGCCCTGCGCCGGGTAGCCGTACCCCTGCTGCGGCGGGCCGGGCAGGTGACCGTAACCGGAGGGATTCGGTGGCTGGTTCGGCGGCTGGGGCGGCTCGGTCATCAGCGCACGCTTTCGGCTTCGGCGGGTCGGGGAGGATGACCTTTCTATCACTGACGGCGCTCGAACACCGGGCCGGTCCGCCCCCTGTTCCCAAGGGAGGACCGGCCCGTGATGCCGTCGTTATCCCGCCAGTTGGCCCGGCGGGGTGCTGGAATCTAGGCCTCCTCGGCCAGCTCCAGCCAGCGCATCTCCAAATCGTCGCGGTCCGCGAGCAGTTCGCGAAGCTCCGCGTCGAGCTTGGCCACCTTGTCGTAGTCGGTGGAGTTCTCGGCGATCTGGGCGTGCAGGTTGCCCTCGCGGTCGGCGAGCTTGTTCAGCTGCCGCTCGATCTTCTGGAGTTCCTTCTTCGCGGCACGGGAGTCCACCGAGGCGGCGGTCTTCGCCACCGCGGCGGCGGTGGCCGGGACGGCAGCCGGAGCGGCCGCGTCGATCATCCTCCGGCGGCGCTCCAGGTACTCGTCCAGGCCGCGCGGCAGCATCCGCAGGCTCGCGTCGCCGAGCAGTGCCATCACCGTGTCGGTGGTGCGCTCGATGAAGAACCGGTCGTGGGAGATCACGATCATCGAGCCGGGCCAGCCGTCGAGGAGGTCCTCCAGCTGGGTCAGCGTCTCGATGTCGAGGTCGTTGGTGGGCTCGTCGAGGAAGAGGACGTTGGGCTCGTCCATCAGCAGGCGCAGGATCTGCAGCCGGCGCCGCTCACCGCCGGAGAGGTCGCCGACCGGCGTCCACTGCTTCTCCTTGGTGAAGCCGAACTGCTCGCACAGCTGGCCCGCCGTCATCTCGCGGCCCTGGCCGAGGTCGACGCGGTCACGGACGCGCTGCACGGCCTCCAGGACCCGCAGGGACGGGTCGAGTTCGCCGACCTCCTGCGAGAGGTAGGCCAGCTTGACGGTCTTGCCCACGGTGATCTTGCCGGCGGCGGGCTGTACGTCGCCCTGGGAGCGGGCGGCCTCGGCGAGCGCGCGCAGCAGGGAGGTCTTGCCGGCGCCGTTGACACCGACGAGGCCGACGCGGTCGCCGGGGCCCAGGTGCCAGGTGAGGTGCTTGAGCAGTTCCTTGGGGCCGGCGTGGACGCCGACGTCTTCCAGGTCGAAGACGGTCTTGCCGAGGCGGGCGTTGGCGAACCGCATCAGCTCGGACTTGTCGCGCGGCGGCGGCACGTCGGCGATCAGGTCGTTGGCGGCCTCGATGCGGTAGCGGGGCTTGGAGGTCCGGGCGGGGGCGCCGCGGCGCAGCCAGGCCAGCTCCTTGCGCATCAGGTTCTGCCGCTTGGACTCCTCGGTGGCGGCGATGCGGTCGCGCTCGGCGCGGGCGAAGACGTAGTCGCTGTAGCCGCCCTCGTACTCGTGCACGTCACCGCGCTGCACGTCCCACATGCGGGTGCAGACCTGGTCGAGGAACCAGCGGTCGTGGGTGACGCAGACGAGCGCGGAGCGGCGCTCCTGGAGGTGCTGGGCCAGCCAGGAGATGCCCTCGACGTCGAGGTGGTTGGTGGGCTCGTCGAGGATCAGGAGGTCCTGGTCGGCGATGAGCAGCTTGGCGAGGGCGATGCGGCGGCGCTCGCCGCCGGAGAGCGGGCCGATGACGGTGTCGAGGCCCTGGCCGAAGCCGGGCAGGTCGAGGCCGCCGAAGAGTCCGGTGAGGACGTCGCGGATCTTGGCGTTGCCGGCCCACTCGTGGTCGGCCATGTCCCGGATGATCTCGTGGCGGATGGTGGCCGTGGGATCGAGGGAGTCGTGCTGGGTGAGGACGCCCATGCGCAGGCCACCGGACTGGGTGACCCGGCCGGTGTCGGGCTCCTCCAGCTTGGCCAGCATGCGGATGAGGGTGGTCTTGCCGTCGCCGTTGCGGCCGACCACGCCGATCCGGTCCCCCTCGGACACGCCGAGGGAGATGCCGTCCAGCAGGGTACGTGTGCCGTACACCTTGCTGACTGCCTCGACATTGACCAGATTGACGGCCATCAGACGCGCTCCAGGTGGGGTACCCCCGGACGGACTCTGGGGGAGGGGGTGGATCAGCTGCCCAGCCTAACGCTCCGCGCCGGGGCTGACCGTTCCACGAGCAGGGCGCCCGCGAGGGCCATCCCGATGGCCACCGGAGCGGTGACCGGGAAGGCGATCAGGGTGGCGCTGTGGCCGTCGAGCAGACCGCCGAGTCCGGTCATGGACAGGCCCAGGATGCCGAGCAGGGACAGGGCGATGCCGAGGGCGGCGACGAGGCCGCCGGCGCCGCCCGCCGTGCCGGTGCGCGAGTCGGCGGGGGCGGCCGGGGCGGCCGGGGCGGTCGGCGCGGCCTCGAAGCGGCGGAACAGCGCGACGAAGCCGGCCGTCAGGGCGATCGCGGCCAGGATCCGTACGGGGACCTGCGCCCACCAGGCGGCGCTTGCCGGGGCCGGCAGGTCCAGGCCGAGGGCGAGCTGGGCCCCGTACACGCCGAGCATGGCGGTGAGGTGCCACAGGAAGGCGGTCATGGCGACGCCGTTGGCGGCGACCACACCGCGCCAGACGCGGGGGCGCTCCAGCCGGCGGGCGGCGGGCCGGGCGAGCAGCTGGACGGCGCCGACGAGCCACATGCCGTGCGCGAGCAGGGCGAGGGTGGGCGGCGCCATGTTGGACACCTTCTCGCCGGGCATCCCCACCATGGACAGCGGGTACGGGCCGTACGCCACCAGGAGGACGGCCCCGGCCAGACCCGCGGCGGCGAGGAGGGCGGGCCGGCGGATCCGGCCGTCGGCGCGCAGGAAGCCGAGCTGGTGCACGGCGAGCCAGACGAGGGCGAAGTTCAGGAACTCGACGTACGGCACGCCGAGCGCGAAGCGCAGTACGTCGACCAGCGCGGCCGACCCGGCCAGCGCGGCGAAGGCGGCCCAGCCGTGGCGCTCGTGCAGCTTCAGCAGGGGCGGGGTGAAGGCGACCATCGCCAGGTAGATGCCGATGAACCACAACGGCTGGGTGACCATCCGCAGCGCGGCCCCGGTCAGCCGGCCGCCGCCGTGCCCGGCGAGCTGCACGGCGAGCGCGGCGGCGGCCCACACCAGGACGAAGACAAGGGTCGGGCGCAACAGCCTTCGCAGGCGGGCCCGGAGGAAGGCGGCGTAGACGGAGGCCGCGGGGTCGCTGCGGCGGGCGAGGGAGCGGTAGGACAGGGCGTGCGAGAACCCGCCGACGAAGAAGAACACCGGCATGACCTGCAGCCCCCAGGTGAGCACCTGGAGGCCGGGCAGGAGGGCGAGCAGGTTCCCTATCCCGTCGCCACTGACGGCGGCCATCAGCCAGTGCCCGCCGATGACGGCGCCGAGCGAGGCGACGCGCAACAGGTCGACGTACCGGTCCCGGCCGGGCGGGGTGGCGAGGGCGAGGTCGCGTGCGCTGGCTGTCATGCCACCACGGTCGCCTCCGGCGCGGGGCTCCACCAGGGTGCGCATACTCAACTCCCGCCTAGGTACCGGGGCTCGGCGCGCGCCTCAATCGCCGGCGGGCTCCAAAACCGGGGCTCCGCCCCGCACCCCGCTCCTCAAACGCCGGAGGGGCTGAAAGGTCGCCTCAAACGCCGGCGGGGCTGGAATGTGCGGCGGGACGGAAGTTGCAGGCTGACGCCGGCAAAATCCAGCCCCGCCGGCGTTTGAGGCGCGGGGTACGGGGCGGAGCCCCGGGTATTTCAGCCTCGCCGGCGATTGAGGCGCGGGGGGTCGGGGGCTGGCCCCCGACCGCGGCGGCGCGGGTTCAGGACGGCAGGACCGTGGCGCCCGGGGCCGGCGAGCTCGCCACGCGCGTGGCCCGGCAGGTGCCCGAGGCGTCCAGCGCCGCGGCCACCTTCTCGGCCGACTCCTGGTCCGCGACCAGGAACGCCGTCGTGGGGCCCGACCCCGAGACCAGCGCGGCCAGCGCCCCGGCTCCGGTGCCCGCCGCCAGCGTGTCCGCAAGGGACGGCCGAAGGGAAAGCGCCGCCGCCTGAAGGTCATTGGTCAGCGCAGCGCCCAGCGCGGCCGGATCACCCGACGCCAGGGCCGCGAGCAGCGCCGGCGAGGCTTCGGGGGCCGGGACCTCCCGCTCGGCGGTGAGCCGGTCGAACTCGCGGAACACCGCCGGGGTGGACAGCCCCCCGTCGGCCACCGCGAACACCCAGTGGAACGCCCCCGCGGCCACCGGGGTCAGCAGCTCACCGCGGCCCGTGCCGAGCGCGGCCCCGCCGACGAGGCTGAAGGGGACGTCGCTGCCGAGCTCCGCGCAGATGTCGAGGAGTTCGGCGCGCGGGGTGTCCAGACCCCACAGGGTGTCGCAGGCCAGCAGGGCCGCCGCACCGTCCGCGCTGCCGCCCGCCATGCCGCCCGCCACCGGGATGTTCTTCGCGATGTGGAGGTGGACGGCGGGCTCGATGCCGTGGCGGGCCGCGAGGATCTCGGCCGCCCGCGCCGCCAGGTTGGTGCGGTCCAGCGGGACCTGGTCGGCGTCGGGCCCCTCGCAGGTCACCGTCAGCGTGTCGGCCGGGGTGGCCGTGACCTCGTCGAACAGGGAGACGGCGAGGAAGACGTTGGCCAGGTCGTGGAAGCCGTCGGGCCGGGCCGCGCCCACCGCCAGCTGCACGTTGACCTTCGCGGGGACCCGAACGGTCACACCCGTCGTGCGCGCGCTCACAGTGCGGGCCTCTCCGCCGCGGGCTTGTGCTCGGCGATCGCGGCGAACTCCTCCACCGTCAGGGACTCGCCGCGTGCCTGCGGCGAGATGCCGGCGGCGACCAGCGCGGCCTCCGCGCCCGCCGCCGAGCCGGCCCAGCCGGCCAGCGCGGCGCGCAGCGTCTTGCGGCGCTGCGCGAAGGCGGCGTCGACGACCGCGAAGACCTCCGCCTTGGAGGCGGTGGTCTTGATCGGTTCGGTGCGCCGCACCAGCGAGACGAGACCGGAGTCGACGTTCGGGGCGGGCCAGAAGACCTTGCGGCCGATGGCGCCGGCGCGCTTGACGTGCGCGTACCAGTTGGCCTTGACCGAGGGGACCCCGTAGACCTTGTTGCCGGGCTCGGCGGCCAGCCGGTCGGCGACCTCCGCCTGCACCATCACGAGCGTGCGCTCGATGGTGGGGAAACGGTCGAGCATGGTCAGCAGGACGGGCACGGCCACGTTGTACGGCAGGTTCGCGACGAGCGCGGTCGGCGGCGGGCCGGGCAGTTCCGTCACGAGCATCGCGTCGGAGTGGACCAGCGCGAACCGGTCCATCTTCGCCGGCATGCGGGCCTCGATGGTGGCGGGCAGCGCGGCGGCCAGGATGTCGTCGATCTCGACGGCGACGACCCGGTCGGCGGCCTCCAGCAGCGCGAGCGTCAGCGAGCCCAGCCCCGGGCCGACCTCGACGACCACGTCGTCAGGGCGCACCTCGGCGGTCCGCACGATCCGGCGGACCGTGTTGGCGTCGATGACGAAGTTCTGCCCCTTCTGCTTCGTCGGGCGTACGCCGAGTGCTGCGGCCAGCTCCCGGATGTCGGCCGGCCCGAGGAGGGCGTCGGGCGTGCCGGGGGTACTGGAGGAGGGGTTCTCGGGCTGCTGCTCTGCGGTGCTCACCGGTAAAGCCTACGGCCGCAGTGGGGCCAGGGGCTCGCCCCCCGCTGCACGTAGAGCTTCTTGGCGCGGTAGGTCTGTTCCGTGCCCGAGGCGTCCTGGGGGCGGCCGCTGCCGCCGAGGCCCTGCCAGGTGCGGACGTCGAACTGGTAGAGGCCGCCGTACGTTCCCGAGGCGTCGGTGGCCGAGGGGCGGCCGCCGGACTCGCACTGGGCGAGGGCCGCCCAGTTGAGGCCGTCGGCGCCGGTGACGGAGCTGGGCAGCGGTTTGGTGCCGACCTTGACGAGCTGGGTGACGGGCTCGCGGACGACCTCGTCGGCGATGGCGCGGGGGGTCTGGCGGACCCCGTTGACCGTACGCAGGGTGTAGGTGACCCGGCGCGCCCCGGGCCGGCCGGCGCGTTCGACGACCTCGGTGCCGGCGAACAGGTCGGGGTCGTCGACCTTCTCGGTCTCGAACGGGATGCGCTCCTCGCGGACCTCTCGGGTGCCGGTGATGCGGAGCACGGTCACGGTCTGGCCGTCGCGCGGGAACGCGGCGAGGGGTACGGAGGTGGTGTCCTGGCCCTGGAGGGTGATGCCGGCCTGGTCGAGGGCCTCCTGGACGGTGGCGGCGTTGGTGCGGATGGTGCGTTCGCGGCCGTCTGCCATGAAGGTGACGCTGCGTTCGGTGCGGACGCTCAGGGCGAGGCCGGCGCGCGGGACGGGCGCGGTGCGGGGGGCGGAGAGGTAGGCGCCCTCGGCGCGGATGCCGAACTGGCGCAGCGCGCCTTCGACGGTGCGGGCGGTGGTCCACACCTGGCGGTGCTGCCCGTCGAGGGTCAGGCGCAGGGGGCGGCCGTAGCGGACGACGATCTCCTCGCCGTCTTCGAGGGGTTCGCCGGGGGCGGGGGCGACGAGGTCGTGGGGGCCGACGCCGAGGCCTTCGGCGGCGAGCAGTTCCTCGACGTCGTCGGCGAAGGTGTGCAGGTTCCTCGGGACTCCGTCCACGGTGAGCCGTACGGACTTGTCAGCGGCGACGAACGCGGTCGTGCCGCCGGCGAGGAAGGCGACGACCAGGGCCTGCGGAACGATCCGCCGCCAGTTCCCACCGGGTGCGGCGGGGGCGCTGCGCGCGGCGCGGCGGCGGCCGGTGCCGGTGCCGGGCGGCGGGACCGGGGCGTCGGCGGGCGCGCCGCGGCCTCGGGCGCGGCGGCCCGTCCCCGGGACCGCCGGGGCGGCGGGGGCAGGGGCCACGGCGGCGCCGGCCGGGCTCGCGGCCCGGCGGCGGCCCGAGCCGGGGGCGGCCAGGGTGTCGGCCTCGGAGCGCCTGGCCAGGTCGGCGAGCTCGGCCAGCTCCTCCAGTGCGGCCAGCCCGGCCAGTTCGGCGAGCTCGGCCGGTGTCGCGGCGTCGGCCCGGCGGCGGCGCCCCGCCCGCCGGCTGCCGGGGCGGGGGGCCGGGACTCCGGGGTCGGGGTCGGGGTCGGGGTCGGGGTCCCGGAGCGTGTCCCCGGGTTCCCCCGTACCGGCCGTCCAGGCCTGGGGTTCGGCCCCGTACACCTCGGGGACGGGACCGCCACGGCGGTGACTGCCCTGCGTATCGCTCACGACGCTCGCTCCACTGGTGATCCGGCACCCCGGTTCGGGCACGGCACCCTAGCGGAGGAGTCGTCACGCTCCAAAGCCGGACGGACACCCAGCGTGTCGGATCGGGGTGGCGGGACGCCGGTGGATCACCGGTGGATCACCGAGGGAACGACGGATTCAGTAGGCGAAGGCGCGTGCCGTGTTGGCGGCCAGTGCGGTGGCCATCGCGTCCTCGTCGATGCCGCGGACCGCGGCCATCGCCCGTACCGTCAGCGGAATGAGGTACGGCGCGTTGGGCCGTCCGCGGTACGGCGCCGGGGTCAGGTAGGGCGCGTCCGTCTCGACGAGTACGAGCTCCAGCGGGGCCACGGCCAGCGCCTCGCGCAACGGCGCGGCGTTCTTGAAGGTGACGGTCCCGGCGAAGGACATGTAGTACCCGGCGGCGGCGCACTCGCGGGCCATGTCGGCGTCCCCGGAGTAGCAGTGGAAGACGGTCCGCTCCGGGGCGCCCTCCTCGCGCAGGACGCGCAGCACGTCCGCGTGGGCGTCGCGGTCGTGGATGACCAGCGCCTTGCCCTGCCGCTTGGCGATCTCGATGTGGGCACGGAAGGAGCGCTCCTGCGCGGCCATGCCCTCCGGGCCGGTGCGGAAGTAGTCGAGGCCGGTCTCGCCGACCGCCTTGACGTGGTCGAGGGCGGCCAGCGCCTCGATCTCGGCGAGCGCCTCGTCGAGGGCGGCCTCGCCGCCGCCGGTCCGGGCGCCCTGCCGTGACCATCCGTCGGGATCCCCGAGGACGATCCGGGGGGCTTCGTTCGGGTGAAGGGCGACGGCCGCGTGGACGTTCTCGTACGCGGCGGCGGTCTCGGCGGCCCACCGGGAGCCCTTCACGTCGCAGCCCACCTGGACGACGGTGCTCACGCCGACCGAGGCGGCCTTCGCGAGGCCCTCCTCGACGGTGCCCGCCTGCATGTCGAGGTGGGTGTGCGAGTCGGCCACCGCCACCCGGAGGGGTTCGGGCAGCGGGGGCAGTGCGTCCTTGGAGGCGGAGGAAGGGCTCATACGGCCGATCTTATGACCGGCGGAACACGCCCAGCAGGCGGGAGAGCCAGCCCCGGCGCTCCCCGGCCTGGTCGACGGCGACGGGTCCGGGGGAGTCGTGCTCGCCCTTGCGGGGCTTCGGGGTCCGCGGGACGTTCGCCCCGGCCGGCACCGGTCCGGCGATCCCGGGGGCGATGCGGTGGTGGTACAGGTGGTCGATCATGCCGAGCACCGAGGAGACCTGGCCCGCGCGCATGATCCGTACGACGTGTCCGCCGCAGTTCATGCAGGTCGGGTTGGACAGCGGGGAGGGCACCCGCTCGCCGTTGACCGTGTACATGATGAACGGCTCGCCCCTGCCGTCGACGTGGTGCTCGATGGCGTACGCCTGCTCCCAGCCGTATCCGCACCTCATGCAGGCGAAGGAGTAGGCCTCGTGGACGGTCTGCACGTCGGGTCGGGAGACGGCGGCAGGGACTGCGGCGGGTACCGCTGCGGGGACGGGTACCGGGGTGTCAGCTATCTCACTCATGCCAGCTCCTCTTGTTCCACTGGTGCCATTGCCAGTGGACGCCTCTTCGGGCGGGAGCGCATCAGGCCCTGTCCAGTGTTGGACGGTCTTTGGGCGAGTCCATGCCCAAAGCGCCCGGTGCCCGGTCTGAGCTTTGCTTTTCAGGTTAGCTCTTTACCGACTTACGGCACCTTCTGTGCCGCATTCTTTGCCGCGACCACGGCGTCGAACACCTCGCGCTTGGGTACCCCGGCCTCGGCCGCGACCGCCGCGATGGCCTCCTTGCGCCGCTCCCCCGCCTCCTCGCGCACCTGCACCCGGCGCACCAGCTCCTCGGCGTCCACGTCGCCGGGTCCGGCGGCCGGGGCGCCCTCCACGACGACGGTGATCTCCCCGCGCACCCCTTCGGCGGCCCAGGCCGCGAGCTCGCCGAGGCCGCCGCGCTTGACCTCCTCGTACGTCTTCGTCAGCTCGCGGCAGACCGCGGCCCGCCGCTCGGCGCCGAAGACCTCGGCCATCGCGGCGAGGGTGTCGTCGAGCCGGTGCGGGGCCTCGAAGTAGACGAGGGTGCGCCGCTCGGCCTCGACCTCGCGCAGCCGGCCGAGGCGCTCGCCCGCCTTGCGCGGCAGGAACCCCTCGAAGCAGAACCGGTCCACGGGCAGCCCGGACAGGGCGAGCGCGGTGAGCACCGCGGACGGCCCGGGGACGGCGGTGACCCGGATGTCCTTCTCCACGGCGGCGGCGACCAGCCGGTAGCCGGGGTCGGAGACCGAGGGCATGCCGGCGTCGGTCACGAGCAGGACGCGCGCGCCGCCGGCCAGGGCCTCGACCAGCTCGGGGGTGCGCGCCGACTCGTTGCCCTCGAAGTACGACAGGACCCGCCCGGTGGTGTGCACGCCGAGGCCCTGGGTCAGCCGGCGCAGCCGCCGGGTGTCCTCGGCGGCGATCACATCGGCCCGCTCCAGCTCGGCCGCGAGGCGCGGCGGGGCGTCGGCGAGGTCGCCGATGGGGGTGCCGGCGAGGACGAGCGTGCCCGTCAGGCCTTCGGCCGCGGCGGCACGGGGGGTGGGCTGGGTACCGCGGGGCTGGTCGTTTGTCACCCGCCCATCCTCTCAGTCCCGCGCCTCGCCGCCCCCCGTCAGGCCCCGGCCACTGGGGCGCACACAGTTCTCTTCCCTACGATGTGCCGGTGACCAGTACCGCGACGCCGTCGCCCAGCCCCGCGGGGGCCCCTGCCGCCTCGCCGGCGGGGCGCGAAGAAGAGCCGCCCACCTGGCTGCGCCGGCTGCGCGGCTTCGGCTACGTGCCGGCCGCCGCCGCGTCGCCGCGCGCGGACGTCCGCACCCGGCTGGTGCCCCCGTACGCCAAGCCGTCCCGGCAGCTGTGGCTGACCTTCGGTCTGCCGCCGGAGGTGTGGGGGACCTGGCAGCGCATCGTCGGGTGGGCGGGGCCGCTGCTGGTGGCGCTGGTCGCCGGGGTGCTGCGGTTCGTGCACCTGGGCAGCCCGAAGGCGGTGATATTCGACGAGACGTACTACGCCAAGGACGCGTGGGCCACGGTCCGGCAGGGCTACGAGGCGAGCTGGCCCAAGGACATCGACGCGTCGATCCTCGCCAATCCGGACGGGGTCGCGCTGCCGGTGGACCCGGGCTACGTGGTGCACCCGCCCGTGGGCAAGTGGATCATCGGGCTCGGCGAGTGGATGTTCGGCTTCACCCCCTTCGGCTGGCGGTTCATGACCGCCGTGCTCGGCACCCTGTCGGTGCTGATGCTGTGCCGGATCGGGCGGCGCCTCTTCCGTTCGACCTTCCTGGGCTGTCTGGCGGGCGCGCTGCTCGCGGTGGACGGCCTGCACCTGGTGATGAGCCGCACCGCACTGCTGGACCTGGTGCTGATGTTCTTCGTGCTCGCCGCGTTCGGGGCGCTGCTCATCGACCGGGACCGGACCCGGCTCAGACTCGCGGACGCGCTGCCCGTCGATCCGGAGGGCCGGACCCGGCCCGACATGAAGATCGCCGAGACGCTGCGGCTGGGCTGGCGGCCGTACCGGATCCTGGCCGGGGTCTGCCTGGGCCTGGCCGCGGGCACGAAGTGGAACGGTTTCGTCGTCCTGGCCTTCTTCGGGGTCCTGACCGTGCTGTGGGACGCGGCCGCGCGCCGCACCGCGGGCGCGGGGGCCCCGTACGCGGCGATGCTGCGGCGCGACGCGCTGCCCGCGTTCGTGTCGACGGTGCCGGTCGCGATCGTGACGTACGTGGCCTCGTGGTCGGGCTGGATCTTCAGCCCGGACAACGGCAAGGGCGGCTATCTGCGCGACTGGGCGGCCAAGAACGACCAGCACAGCGCGCTGTCGTTCCTGCCGGAGTGGCTGCGCAGCCTGTGGCACTACGAGACCGAGGTCTACCGGTTCCACGTCGGGCTGACCTCGGGGCACACCTACGAGTCGAACCCGTGGAGCTGGCTGGTCCTGGGCCGGCCCGTCTCCTATTTCTACGAGTCCCCCGCGCCCGGCACCGACGGCTGCCCGGCGACCGAGGCGGGCAAGTGCGCCCGCGAGGTGCTGGCGCTGGGCACCCCGCTGCTGTGGTGGGCGGGCTGCTTCGCGCTGCTGTACGTGCTGTGGCGGTGGTTCTTCCGCCGTGACTGGCGGGCGGGCGCGATCGCGTGCGCGGTGGCCGCGGGTCTGCTGCCCTGGTTCAACTACCAGGAGCGGACGATCTTCTACTTCTACGCGGTGGTCTTCGTCCCGTACCTGTGCCTGGCGGTGGCGATGATGATCGGCGCCCTGCTGGGCCCGGCGGGCTCGTCGGAGCGCCGGCGGGCGCTGGGCGCGATCGGGGCGGGGGTGCTGGTCCTGCTGATCGTCTGGAACTTCATCTACTTCTGGCCGATCTACACGGGCCAGACCTTGCCCATGGACTCCTGGCGCAACCGCATGTGGCTGGACACCTGGGTCTAGCAGCCCAAACGAGGGCCCCGGTGCCGGACGGCGTCGGGGCCCTCGGCGTTGGTCGTCGGTGCTACTGCGGGGCCACCTGGCAGGCGTTGGCCGCGTCCTCCTTGGAGACGCCGGCCTCGGTGAGGCTGGCGCTGCAGCTGGTCTGGTTGCCGATCTGACCCTCGTAGCAGGCCTGCCGGATGTCGTCCGTGACCTGCACCTTCTTCTGTTCGAGGGACTGCTCGCAGGCCTTCATGTCCGCGTGCGCGGCGGGGGCGACGAAGACGGCGCCGCCGACGGCGAGGGCGAGGCCGGCGAGGATGCCGGGGATACGGGCGGACGGACGCATGCGCTGCACCTGCTCTCTCGGTGGGACGCGCGATCGGCGGTGCGCCGGACCACGGGCGGGGGCGGCGGCGCTGAGCGGGCACTCGGAGGGGCGACCGTACTCGAACGCGGCGGTCACCCTCGCCCTTTCGACGCTAGAGCACGGCCCCGGGCCGCGCACTTCAGGTCAGGAGGGCCGCGATCCGGTCCGCGCTCCAGTGGCCGGCCGCGCCGGGGCAGCGGGCGAGGTAGTCGGCGACGGAGCGGGCTCCCCAGGCACCGGACTCCAGCAGCCCGGCCGCCAGGTGCGTGACGTACGCGGCGGCGGGGCTGACCCAGTCCACCTCGTGCATGGCCCAGGGCGCGGTGAAGGTCAGCACGGGGATGCCGTCGAGGGCGCCGGAGCAGATCAGCGTCTCGTACCGGCCGGGTCCCAGCTCGTCGCGGCCGGTGCGCAGGACGCGGGTGAGGTCGACGTCGGCGCCGGCGCCGGGCTCCCGGTACATCTCCTGGGCGGCGATGTCGGAGAACTGCTGGGCGGTGACCAGGTGGGCCCGTCCGCGGATGCGGCCCGGGGCCGTCGGGTCGTAGAACCCGCGGCCGCCCGTCCACACGAGGGACTCGGTGGCGAAGTACAGGCTTCCGGGCAGTTCCACGGCCACGGAGCGGGCCGGCGCGCGGGGGTCGCGGCAGCCGGGCTGGCTGCGGGCGCCGCCCGCGGGGGTGCCCCCGGCCAGGTAGCAGGCCAGCCGGCCCCGGTGCATGTTCGAGCCGTAGGAGGTGTACCAGATCCGCTCGGGAGGCGCTCCGCCGGTGCGGAGCGCCTCCACTGCCTTGGGCCTCGTCGTGGTCATCAGTTCGTACAACGGTCTTCGCAGTCGCGATGTTCCGGTCCGGTAACAACGCCCGGAACGATCTGCTCCGCAGCGTAAGGTCCGCACCGAGGTTTCTTTGAACGCGTTCAGAGAAACATGGCTCCTGGGGAGGGGACGCAGTGAACGGGGCAGCGAAGGGCGCCATCGTCGGCGGGGTGTTTCTCGCGATGCTCGGCGGCGCCGGGTACGGGGTGTACGCCCTGGTCGGGGACAGCGGCGACGGGAAGGACGGCGACACCTCCGTCCAGGCAGGGAAGGGCAGCGGGCCCGTCGGCGCGAAGGAGACCGCCGCGACCGCAAAGGCCTTCCTGGCCGCGTGGGCCGCCGGGGACGAGCGGGTGGCCGCCGAGCTGACGAACAACGCCGCGGCCGCGCAGACCGCCGTCGGCGACTTCAGGACCAAGGCGTACGTGTCCAAGGCCGTGATCACCCCCGGCCCGCCGAACGGCACCACCGTGCCCTTCAAGGTCGAGGCCGAGATCACGTACGAGGGCACCACCAAGCCGCTGGCCTACGACTCCCTGCTGACGGTGGTGCGCGGGGTGACCAGCGGGAAGCCGCTGGTCGACTGGCAGCCGTCGGTGATCCACCCGCAGCTCCAGAAGGACGAGAAACTGCGCGCGGGCGCGGCGGCGAACCCGCCGGTCAAGGCCGTCGACCGCAACGGCGAGGAGCTGACCCCGGAGAAGTACCCCTCGCTGCGGCAGATCCTCGACGAGCTGCGCCAGAACTACGGCGGCAAGACGGGCGGCAGGGCGGGCGCGGAGGTGTGGATCGAGCCGGCCGTCAAGGAATCCCCCAAGCGGACCCTGCTGACCCTGGTCGAGGGCGAGCCGAGCACCCTCAAGACGTACCTGGACGCGAAGGTGCAGGCGGCGGCCGAGCAGGCTGTCGCCAAGTACCCCGAGGCCTCGGTGGTCGCCGTCCAGCCGAGCAACGGGCACATCCTGGCCGTCGCCAACCACCGCACCGACGGCTTCAACGCGGCGATGCGGGGTGCCAGGGCTCCCGGCTCCACGATGAAGATCGTGACGGCGGCCATGCTGATCGACCGCGGGCTGGTCGCGGCCGACAAGCCGGCGCAGTGCACGAAGGACGTGCAATGGGGCGGGCGCACCTTCCACAACCTGGATAATTTCGAGCTGCCGGGCGCGAACTTCGCGACGAGCTTCGCCAAGTCCTGCAACACGGCCTTCATCAAGCCGGTCGCGGTGGTGCGCGACGACGCCGCGCTCTCGAAGGAGGCCAACCAGGTCTTCGGCATCGACCTGGACTGGAAGACGGGCATCAAGTCGGTCGACGGCACGGTCCCGACGGCGACGGGCGCGGAGGAGGCCGCCGGTTACATCGGGCAGGGCAAGATCACCATGAACCCGCTGAACATCGCGTCCGTCACCGCGACCGCACGCACCGGCGTGTTCCGCCAGCCACTGCTGGTCTCGCCGGAGCTGGACGGCCGGAAGATCGCGACGGCGGAGCGGCGGATGAAGCCGTCGGTGCAGCAGCAGCTGGTGGCGATGATGCGGCAGACGGCGACCGCCGGCACCGCCGAGAAGGTCATGCGGTCGGTCGGCGGCGACAAGGGCGCGAAGACGGGCTCGGCGGAGGTCGACGGCGCCGGCAACCCGGACAGCTGGTTCACCGGCTACAGCGGCGACGTGGCCGCGGCCGCGATGGTCGAGGGCGGCGGCCACGGCGGCGACGCGGCGGGCCCAATCGTCGCGCAGGTCCTGAAGGCGGGCTGACGGTCCTGAACGCGGGCTGACGGTCCTGAAGGCCGGCTGACGGTCCTGAAGGCGGGCTGACCCCCCATCGGGTGGGCCGGTCCCCGGAGGCCGGCTCGTCCGGCACGCCGGGGCCGCCGTGGCCGACGTACGCGAGCGGCCGTCGGAGCCGTCAGAGGGCTGAGCGCAGGGCGCGGACCAGGGCCTGGGCGCGCGGGTCGGCGGTGACCGACTTGGCCAGGGCGTTGGTGACGTAGCCGAAGCCGATGCCGGCGTCCGGGTCCGCGAAGGCCAGGGAGCCGCCGCGGCCGGGGTGCCCGAAGGAGGCCGGGGACAGCAGCGGCGAGGCGGGGCCGTGGAGCATGTAGCCGGGGCCGAAGCGGGTGTTCACGACGAGCACCCGGTCCGGGCCCGAGGAGAGCTCGCGGCCGGCCAGCGCGGTGGTGGCCGGGGTGAAGATCCGGGCGCCGTCCTCGACCACGCCGATGGTGGCCCCGTAGAAGCGGGCCAGGGCGCGGGCCGTGCCGATGCCGTTCGAGGCGGGCAGTTCGGCGGCCCGGTAGGCGGGGTCGTTCTCGTCGGGCAGCGGGTCGATGGCGCGGAAGGCGCGGCGGGTGAGGGAGTCCGGGTCGGCGTAGGCCTCGGAAACGTTTCTGCGCGGCCTGGTCCTGAGCGTGCCGGCGCCCTCCGGCGGGTCGACCGGGGCCACCCGGCCCACCCGGTGCGCCTCGGTCTCCGGCAGTCCGATCCAGAAGTCGACCCCGAGCGGCTCGGTCATCTCCTCCACGAGTACGGAGCCCAGCGTGCGGCCGGTCACCCGCAGCACCAGTTCGGACAGCAGCCAGCTGTAGGTCTGCGCGTGGTAGCCGTGCTCGGTGCCCGGCTCCCAGAAGGGCTGCTGCGCGGCGACGGCCTGCGCTCCGGACACCCCGTCCGCGGCCTCGGCGGCGGTCAGCCCGCGGTCGATCACCGGCACCCCGGCCCGGTGCGCGAGCAGGTCGCGGACCAGGATCCGCTCCTTGCCGCCCGTCTTGAACTCCGGCCAGTACGAGCCCACCGGCGCGTCCAGGTCGAGCAGTCCGCGCTGGTGCAGCAGCAGCGGCACGGCGGCGGCCACGCCCTTGGTCGCGGAGCGGACAATCTGCGCGGTGTCCCCGGTCCAGGGCTCGGTGCCTTCGGCGTCCTTGGTGCCGCCCCACAGGTCGACGACCTTGCGGCCGTCGCGGTAGACGGCGACGGCCGCGCCCCGGTCCCCGAGCACCTCGAAATTGCGCGCGAACGCGTCCCGGACGGGCTCGAAGCCCTCCGCCACCACACCCTGAATGTCCACGAGCAGTCCAACAACCTGCGACCGGGGCTTATGCCACCGATACCGAACGGGGGTCGAAGCCGAAGGGGAGCTCCAGCCGGTGGGCCCGCATCAGCTTCTCGTCGCACAGCAGGTCCTGCGTGCGGCCGTCCGCCGCGATGACCCCCTCGCTGAGGATCACCGAGCGCGGGCACAGCTCCAGCGCGTACGGCAGGTCGTGCGTCACCATCAGCACGGTCACGTCGAGCGAGCGCAGGATGTCCGCGAGCTCGCGGCGCGAGGCCGGGTCCAGATTGGACGAGGGCTCGTCCAGGACCAGGATCTCGGGCCGCATGGCCAGCACGGTCGCCACCGCGACGCGGCGGCGCTGCCCGAAGGACAGGTGGTGCGGGGGCCGGTCGGCGAAGTCCGCCATCCCGACCTGGTCCAAGGCGGCCCGGACCCGCTCCTCCAGTTCCGCGCCCCGCATTCCGGCGGCGGCCGGCCCGAAGGCCACGTCCTCGCGGACGGTCGGCATGAACAGCTGGTCGTCGGGGTCCTGGAAGACGATCCCGACCCGGCGCCGGATCTCGGCGAGGTTCCGCTTCTCCACGGGCAGCCCTGCGACGGTGACCGCGCCGACCCCGCCGCCCAGGATGCCGTTGAGGTGCAGCACCAGCGTGGTCTTGCCGGCGCCGTTGGGTCCGAGCAGGGCGACCCGCTCACCGCGCCCGACGGTCAGGTCCACTCCGAAGAGGGCCTGGTGGCCGTCGGGGTAGGCGTAGGCGAGGCCGGAGACTTCGAGGGAAGGGGAGAGGTTCACAGCGTCCATCCCATCAGACAGACGGCGAGGGCCGTCACCGGGAGCACGGCCGCGTACGCCCACTGGGCACGCGAGGCCGAGACCTCGTCGATCACCGGCATCGAGCCGGCGTAGCCGCGGCTGACCATCGCGAGGTAGACCCGCTCGCCGCGCTCGTAGGAGCGGATGAACAGCGCGCCGGCGGTCTTGGCCAGCACGCCCCAGTGCCGGATTCCGCTGGCCTCGAACCCGCGCGAGCGGCGGGCGATCGACATCCGGCGCAGCTCGTCGGTGACCACGTCGCCGTAGCGGATCATGAAGGAGGCGATCTGGACGAGCAGCGGCGGCAGCTTCAGCCGCTGGAGGCCCAGCAGCAGGGCCCGCAGCTCGGTCGTCGAGGCCAGCAGGACGGAGGCGGCGACGCCGAGCGTGCCCTTGGCGAGGACGTTCCAGGCGCCCCACAGGCCGGAGACGCTCAGCGACATGCCGAGCACCTCCACCCGCTCGCCCTCGGCGACGAAGGGCATGAGCACGGCGAAGGCGACGAACGGGATCTCGATCAGCAGCCGGCGCAGCAGGAAGCCGGGCGGGATCCGGGCCACGGCGGCGGCCGCCGCGATGAGGACGGCGTACAGGCCGAAGGCCCACACCGCCTCGCGCGGTGTGGACACGACGACCACGACGAAGGCGAAGGTCGCGGCGAGCTTGCAGTGCGGGGGCAGGTCGTGGACCGGCGAGTGCCCGTGTCGGTAGAGCTTGTGGGCGTGGCCGGCTCCCATGTCAGCCCGCCGAGACGGAGGTGGCGGTCAGCTCCTCGGTGCGGCGGCGGCGCACGGCCCAGAAGATCCCGGTGCCCGCGACGACGGTCACGCCGACGCCGATGACCCCGGCGAGGCCGCCGGACAGACGGGCGTCGTCGACGTTCTTGACGCCGTAGTCGGCGAGCGGGGAGTCGGCGGCGGCGTGGTCCTCGACCTTCTCGTCGATGCCCTTGTCGGCGGCGACCTTCTCCAGGCCGTCGGGGCTGGCGGAGGCGTAGTAGGAGACGAACCCGGCGAGGACGAGCGCGGTGACCAGGCCGGTCGCCCACACCTTCTTCGTGGAGCGGGCGGCCACCGGGGCGGGGGCGGCCGCGGGGGCGTCGACGAGTTCGCCGTCGACGCGCAGCTTCAGCGGGGCGGTCAGCCCGCGGGCGCCGTGGACCAGGTCGGGGCGTACGGCGATCACGGCGCCGACGGTCGCGGCGGTGATGGCGGCTTCGCCGATGCCGATGAGCACGTGCACGCCGACCATGGCGGTGAACACCTTGCCGATGGCCACGTCGGTGGTGCCGCCGATCGCGTAGATGGCGGTGAAGGCGGTGGCCGCGGCGGGCACCGAGAGCAGGGCTGCCACGAAGGCGGCGGCGGTCACCGAGCGGCGGGTGGGCGGCAGCACCTTGAGCAGGCCGCGGAAGAGCGCGTAGGCGACCACGACGGTGACGACGCCCATGACGGTGATGTTCACGCCCAGGGCGGTCAGCCCGCCGTCGGCGAAGAGGATGCCTTGCATGAGCAGGACGACGGACACGCACAGCACACCGGTGTAGGGGCCGACGAGTATCGCGGCGAGGGCCCCGCCCAGCAGGTGGCCGCTGGTGCCGGCGGCCACCGGGAAGTTCAGCATCTGCACGGCGAAGATGAAGGCGGCGACGAGGCCGGCCAGCGGGGCGGTCCGTTCGTCGAGCTCGCGGCGGGCGCCGCGGAGGCTGAGGGCGACCGCGGCGCCGGCCGCCACTCCGGCGGCCACCGAGACGGGTGCGTTGATGAAACCGTCGGGCACATGCATGGAGTGGCTCCGCTTCCTTACGCCTTAACGCAGTCTTTAACCGTTCAAGAATAGTGCCCAGTTGCAAACCGTTGGCAAGAGCGGATGCATCACAAATGCACCCGTGCGGTTTCGTCGGAATGTGCGAGGCTGGAGGACAAACGGACGCAAATGTTCCGATTTCGAGGAGCCTGGTCGATGTCAGCCACCGCCGAGAATCCACCAGCCGCCGCCACCGCGACCGCCACGGCGACCGCGACCGCGCCCGCCCCCACGTCCTCGACCACCACCCCGGTCGAGGAGCGGGTACGCGCCCGGGTGATCACCGACGATCCCCTCTACCGGACCATCCCGGTCGCCCTGCGCTTCGCCCCCGCGGAGCCGCTGGCCGTACGGATCGTCTTCCCGGCCGACCTGTCCCCCGAGGGCACCGACAACGAGTGGGTCTTCCCGCGCGCCCTGCTGGAGGCGGGCCTCCAGGCGCCGACCGGGACCGGGGACGTACGCGTCTGGCCCTGCGGCCGCGTCCAGGCGGTCGTCGAGTTCCACTCCCCCGAGGGCGTCGCCGTGATCCAGTTCGACATCGCCGCGCTGCGCCGCTTCCTGCGCCGTACGTACGCTCCGGCCGCCGCCACCCGTAGGGCGTAGGGGCCCGGCACGAAACGGGCCCGGCCCCGCACCACCTGGTGAGCAGGCGGTGCGGGGCCGGGCCGTGGGGCGGGCCGTCCTGTCGGCCGGACGGTGCGAGGTCAGGCGTTGACCAGCTCGCGGTCCTTGTCCGGGCCCTCGGGAGACTGCGGGTCCTTCGAGAGGTGCTTGCGCAGGCTCTCGCCCTCCACGTCCACGTTCGGCAGCAGCCGGTCCAGCCACTTCGGCAGCCACCAGGCCTTGTGACCGAGCAGGGCGAGCACCGCCGGGACGATGGCCATGCGGACCACGAAGGCGTCGAAGAAGACGGCGACGGCCAGACCGAAGCCGATCATCTTGACCATCTGCTCGCTGGCTCCGATGAAGCCCGCGAACACCGCGATCATGATGACGGCGGCGGCCACGACGACCCGCGCGCTGTACTGGAAGCCGGTCACCACGGCCTGGCCCGGGCGCTCGCCGTGGACGTACGCCTCACGCATGCGGGTGACGAGGAAGACCTCGTAGTCCATGGCCAGACCGAAGACGACGCCCACCATGAAGATCGGCATCATCGACATGATCGGGCCGGTCTGCTCCACGCCGAAGACCGAGCCGAGCCAGCCCCACTGGAAGACCGCGACGACCGCGCCGAGGGCGGCGACGACCGAGAGCAGGAAGCCGAGGGCCGCCTTGAGCGGGACCAGGATCGAGCGGAACACCAGCATCAGCAGCAGGAAGGCGAGGCCGACGACGAGCGCCAGGTAGGGCAGCAGCGCGTCGTTCATCTTCTGCGAGAAGTCGATGTTCATCGCGGTGGCGCCGGTGACCATGACGTCGTCCCCGCTGCCGTCGCGGATCTCGTGGACCAGGTCCTCGGTCTGCGTGGAGGACGGGCGGTCCTTCGGGATGACGGTGATCATCGAGGCGTCCCCGGCCTCGTTGGGCATCGGCGGCATGACCGCGACCACGCCCTCCAGGCCCTTGATCCGGTCGACGGTGGAGTCGGCGAGCGCCTTGTCCCCGTCCACGACGACCATCAGCGGGCCGTTGAAGCCCGGGCCGAAGCCGTCGGACAGCATGTCGTACGCCTGGCGCTGGGTGGTGGAGACGGGCTGGGCGCCGTCGTCCGGCAGGCCCATCTCCAGCTTGCTCGCCGGGATGGCGATGACGCCGAGGCCGATCACACCGGCCAGCAGCACCATGACCGGGCGGCGCAGGACGAAGCGGGCCCAGCGGGTGCCGCCGTTGGCCTTCTTCTCGGCGCCGGCCGGCTTGCCCTTGCCGAACAGGCGGCTCTTCTCGCCGGCGGGCAGGACCTTCTTGCCCGCGAAACCGAGGATGGCCGGGACCAGGGTCAGGGCGACCAGGACCGCGATGACCACCGTGCCGGCGGCCGCGAAGCCCATCTTGGTCAGCATGGGGATGTTGACGACGGCCAGGCCCACGAGGGCGATGACCACGGTCAGACCGGCGAAGACGACGGCGGAGCCGGCGGTTCCGGCGGCCCGGCCGGCGGCCTCGTCCCGCTCGCGGCCCTCGGCGAGCTCCACGCGGTAGCGGGAGACGATGAAGAGGGCGTAGTCGATGCCGACCGCGAGGCCGATCATCATCGCGAGGGTGGAGGTGGTGGAGCCGAGGTCCAGCACGTTGGCGAGCGCGGTGATGGAGGAGACGCCGATGCCCACGCCGATCAGGGCGGTCAGCAGCGGCAGCCCGGCCGCGATCAGCGAGCCGAAGGTGATCACGAGGACGATCGCGGCGACCGCGATGCCGATGATCTCGCCGGAGCCCGTCTCGGGGGCGGCCATCAGCGCGTCACCGCCGATCTGGACGTTCAGGCCCGCGGCCTTGGCGGCCTCGCCGGAGTCCTTGAGGGCGTCGCGGGTGACGTCCTTCAGCTCCATGCCGCTGACCTTGTACTTGACGCTGGCGTAGGCGGTGGAGCCGTCCTGGCTCACGGCCTGGGCCTCGTACGGGTCGGCGACGGAGGAGATCTCGTCCGCGCCCGGTCCGGTCTTCAGATCGGAGACGATCTTCTGGACCTCGGCCTTGGGGCCGGGGTCGGTGACCTTGGCGCCCTCTGGGGCCTTGATGACGATGCGGGCGGTGGCGCCGTCGGCGGCCATGCCCGGGAACTTCTCGTCCAGCAGGTCGAAGGCCTTCTGGGCCTCCGTGCCGGGTATCGAGAACGAGCCGGAGGTCGGGGCGCCGGCCGAGGCCGCGCCGAAGCCGGCGGCGAACAGCAGCGCCACCCAGAGGAGGGCGACGAGGCCGCGGCGCCGGAAGGCGCCCCTGCCGAGCCGGTAGAGGAAGGTAGCCACGTCGGTGGTTCTCCCGTTCAGGTCGTGGGATGGATCCGGATGGATCAGGGCGTAGAGAGCCGGCCCGACGACGAGAGCGGCGTGTCAGGAGCAGCAGGAAGCGGTGGAGCCGAAGGGGACGGGTGGATCAGACGCCGAGGGCGGGGAAGACCACGGCATCGATGAACTCACCGAGGAAGGCCCGGTCCACGGGACGGTCCTCGATCAGCGGGAGCGCGATGAACGCCCCGATGAGCATGTGCGGTACGAAGTCCAGGGCCGGACAGTCCGGGCGGATCTCGCCCCGGTCCACCGCGCGCTGGAGCATCGCCTGAAGGCCGTTGATCTCCGGGTCGACCAGCAGGTCGCGCAGCGCCTTGTGGAGCTCCGGGCTCTCGTGGACGGCATGGGCCAGACCCCGCATCAGCGCGGTGTCCTTGGCCATCTGCGCATCGTCCGAGTGCTCCACCATGAGCGAGAAGTCCCCGCGCAGGCTGCCCGTGTCGATCTCCCGCAGCGAGACGGGCTGCGTGCATCGCAGGGCCTTGGCGACCAGTTCCGGCTTGCTCCCCCACTGGCGGTAGAGGGTGGCCTTGCTGGACTTCGTACGGGCGGCGACCGCGTCCATGGTCAGCGCCTCGTAGCCGACGTCACGCAGCAGGTCGAGGACCGCCTCGTGCAGTTCGGCCTGTCGTTCGGGGGTGATCCGGCTGCGCCGGGCCGCCATCGCCTCGGTCATCTCCGCCTCCCGTCCGAACGAAACCATTCCGTACGCTTAAGACGATACCCCCACCGCAAGCGAAACGAAACCGTTCCGTTTCGCTTGGCGGAGTGGCATGGATCACCTGTACGAGTTGCCAGGGCCCCTTGCCGCGGAAAGCATTGGGGGGTGAGTCACGACGTCGCGTACCTCCGGTTCCCGCACCTGCACGACGACCTCCTGTGCTTCGCCACCGAGGACGACCTATGGGTCGCCCCGCTGGTCCCCGACGGGCAGACCCCCGGCCGGGCCTGGCGGATCACCGTCGACCGGACCCGGGTCAACCACCCGCGGTTCTCCCCCGACGGCAAGCACATCGCCTTCGCCACCTGGCGCACCCTCGACCCCGAGATCCACCTCGCCCCCGTCGACGGCGGCCCCGCCCGCCAGCTGAGCCACTGGGGCGCCATCGACACCCGGGTCTGCGGCTGGGACCCCGACGGCAACATCCTGGCGGTCTCCTCCCGGGGCCAGCCGTTCTCGTACTACTCCTGGGCGTACAAGCTGCCCACCGACGGCAGCCCCGGCGGACGCCTGCCCTGGGGACCCGTCTCCGACATCCAGGTCGCCGACATCGACGGCGAGCACCGCACCCTGCTGCTCACCGGCAAGCCCCCGCACGAGCCCGCCGCCTGGAAGCGCTACCGCGGCGGGGCCACCGGCCGGCTGTGGCTGCACGGCCGGCAGCTGCTGGAGGACATCGAGGGGCACCTGGACGCGCCGATGTTCGTGGGCGGCCGGATCGCCTTCCTCTCCGACCACGAGGGCATCGGCAACCTGTACTCCGTCCTGCCCGACGGCACCGACCTGCGCCGCCACACCGACCACGAGGAGTTCTACGCCCGGCACGCCTCCAGCGACGGCTCCCGGATCGTCTACCAGTGCGCCGGCGAACTCTGGCTCGTCGAGTCCCTGGCCCCCGACGCCGTGCCGCGCCGGCTCCAGGTCCGCCTCGGCGGCCCCCGCGCCGGCCGGCGCACCTACCAGGCCTCGGCCGCCAGCAACGTCGACTCGCTCTCCGTCGACACCACCGGCCGGGCCAGCGCGGTCGTGGTGCGCGGCAGCCTGTACTGGCTGACCCACCGCGACGGGCCCGCCCGGACCATCGCCGACACCCCGGGCGTGCGCGTACGGCTGCCGGAGATGCTCGGCAGCGGCGGACAGGTCGCCTACGTCACCGACGCCGAGGGCGAGGACGCGATCGAGATCGCCTACCTGCCCCGGGCCTCCGGGGAACGCGAGCCGCGCCGGCTGGCCTCGGGCGAGCTGGGGCGCGTCACCGAGCTGCTCTCGGACCCGGACGGGGAGCGGCTCGCCATCGCCTCCAACGACGGGCGGCTGCTGCTCGTCAACGCGACCGAGGAGTCCAACGGTGAGGTCACCGAGCTGATCCGGTCCATCAACGGACCCGTCACCGACCTGGCCTTCTCCCCCGACGGAGGCTGGCTGACCTGGTCGCACCCGGGCATCGGCCGTTCGCTGCGGCAGATCAAGATGGCCCGCATCTCCGGCCCCGGCGCGCGCACCATCGTCGACGTCACCAACGGCCGCTTCGAGGACGAGAACCCGGTCTTCACCCGGGACGGGCGCTACCTGGCCTTCCTGTCGTGGCGCGGTTTCGACCCGGTCTACGACGTGCACACCGGCGACCTGTCGTTCCCGCTGGGCTGCCGCCCGTACCTGGTGCCGCTGTCCTCCGCGACCCCCTCCCCCTTCGCGCTCTCCGCCGAGGGCCGGCCCGCGGCGGGGGGACTGGACCCGGTCGAAGGGGAATCGGGCGACGGCGACGGCTCCGTGACCGTGGAGGTGGAGGGCCTGGAGAGCCGGGTCACCCCCTTCCCGGTGTCCGCGTCCAAGTACTCCGCCCTGTACCCGGTGCACGGCGGCGGGCTGGTGTGGCTGCGCTGGCCGATCTCGGGCGCGCTCGGCGAGACCTTCGCCAACCCGAACGACATCAGCGGCAAGCCGACGCTGGAGCACTTCGACCTGACCAAGGCCCGCAAGACCGAACTGGCCTCGGGGCTGGACTGGTTCGCGGTCAGCGGCGACGGCACCCGGCTGGTGCTCAACGACGACGGGGACCTGCGCGCGGTCCCGGCGACCGAGTCGGGCGACAGCGACTCGACGGTCTACCTGGACCTGCGGCGCATCCTGCACGAGGTGGACCCGGCGGCCGAGTGGCGCCAGGCCTTCGAGGAGGCCGGGCGGATCATCCGCGCCTACTTCTGGGAGCCGAAGATGTGCGGCATCGACTGGGACGGGGTGCTGAGCCAGTACCGCCCCCTGGTCGAACGGGTCGCCTCCCCCGACGAGTTCGCCGACCTGCTGCGCGAGGTCCTCGGCGAGCTCG
Source organism: Streptomyces sp. NPDC001513 (assembly GCF_042894695.1). NCBI lineage: Bacteria > Bacillati > Actinomycetota > Actinomycetes > Kitasatosporales > Streptomycetaceae > Streptomyces > Streptomyces sp. NPDC001513. Next base: position 426,672 of record NZ_JBIAVU010000005.1, on the reverse strand, counting down.
GCACCTCCCACGCCTACGTCTCCCCCGCGCGCCGCAACGAAGGTCCGCCGCACTACCAGCGGGCGATCGGTCTGCTCGGCGCCAACCTGTACCCCAAGGACGGGACCTGGGTGATCGCCCGGATCCTGCCCGGCGAGTCCTCGGACTCCAAGGCCCGCTCGCCGCTGGCCGGCACCGGCATCCGGGAGGGCGCCGTGCTCACCCACGTGGACGGACGGCCCGTGGACCCGGTGGCCGGCCCCTATCCGCTGCTGTCGGCGGCGGGCGGGACCACGGTGGAGCTGACCTTCCAGCCGGCGGAGGGCGAGGGCCGCGCCCGGCGGGTCGCCATCGTGCCGCTGATCGACGAACGGCCGCTGCGCTACCAGGACTGGGTGTCCAAACGGCGCGAGGTGGTCCGGGAGATCAGCGGCGGCCGGTGCGGCTACCTCCACATCCCCGACATGGGCGGCTCGGGCTGGGCGCAGTTCAACCGCGACCTGCGGATGGAGATGTCCCGGCCCGCGCTGATCGTCGACGTACGCGGCAACGCGGGCGGCCACATCAGCGAGCTCGTGGTGGAGAAGCTGACCCGCTCCATCCTCGGCTGGGACCTGACGCGCGACGCCCAGCCGGTCTCGTACGCCTCCAACGCGCCCCGCGGTCCGATCGTGGCGCTCGCCGACGAGGCGACCTCCTCGGACGGAGACATGATCACCGCGGCCTTCAAACTGCTGGGGCTGGGCCCGGTGGTGGGCCAGCGCACCTGGGGCGGGGTGGTCGGCATGACCGGCCGGCACACCCTCGGCGACGGCACGGTGATCACGGTGCCGATGAACGCCGCCTGGTTCCCGGAGTACGGGTGGTCGGTGGAGAACCACGGCGTGGAGCCGGACCTAGCGATCCTGCGCACCCCGCTCGACTGGGCGGAGGGGCGGCACGCCCAGCTCGACGACGCCGTGCACCTGGCGCTGGAACTGCTGGAGCAGGACCCGGCCGCGGTGCCGCCCGGCTACACGGACGTACCGGACCGGCGCCGTCCGAAGCTGCCGCCCCGGGAGTAGCGGGCGTCCCGGGTCCCGGGACATGCGGAAGGGGCGCGATCCACACCATCGGGGATCGCGCCCCTTCGCAGGTCCTACGGCAGTTCGGTCAGGCGCCGGTTCTCAGGCGTCGAACTCGTCGCGCACGCGGTCCGCCGGCTCCTGCTGCGGCCTGCGCTTCGCCTTCTCCTGGAGCTTGGCGGTGCGTTCGGTCGCCTCGTCCTTCGCGCCCTTGGCGCCGTTCTGCGCGCGGTCCCTGAGCTCGTCGGCCTTGTCCTGGAACTGGTCCTTGATACCCATGCTGTTCACTCCATGAGGGGTGTTGGTGGTGTGGGCCTCGACCAGACTTGCACGGGTGGACAAAGCTCGCATTTCGATCAGTAACGCTCTGTGCGCTCCTTCTCGTCCGCGGCCCCGCCGGCCCCCACAAGTCCCTTGGAAACACCGGACAGCCGCGGTTCGAAGCGCTTCATCTCGCGCTGTCCGACCGTGGCGATGAGCCCGGGCAGGTATCCGCGCATCCCCTGCATCCCGCGCAGCCACCACTGCGCGTACACGTGCGGGGAGCGCCGCTCGATGCCCGCGACGATCCGGTCGACGGCGGGGCCGAGCGGGTACGTGCGGTTCGACGGCCAGGGCAGCCGCCGGCGCAGCTCCCGCATGACCTCGTCCTGGTCGGCTCCGCGCACCATGTCGGTGTCGGTCCAGGAGAGGTAGCCGACACCGACCTTGACGCCCTTGTGGCCGACCTCGGCGCGCAGGCAGTGCGCGAAGGCCTCGACGCCCGACTTGGAGGCGCAGTAGGCGCTCATCATCGGCGCCGGGGTGATCGCGGCGAGCGAGGCGATCTGCAGGAAGTAGCCGCGGCTCTCGGTCAGTACGGGCAGGAAGGCGCGGGCGGTGACGGCCCCGCCGATGAGGTTGACCTCGATGACCCGGCGCCAGGCGTCGGGGTCCGAGTCGACGAACGGCCCGCCGGCGGCCACGCCCGCGTTGGCGACGACGATGTCGACCTTGCCGAAGCGCTGCTTGACCTCCTGCGCGACGCGGGCCATGGCCTCGTGGTCGGTGACGTCGGCGTACCAGTGGTCGCTGTCGGTGTGCAGCCGCTCGGAGACCTCCTTGAGGGCCTCCGGCTCCAGGCCGACCAGGGCGATCCGCGCGCCGCGGGCGGAGAGCTTGCGGGCGAGCAGCTCGCCGACCCCGCGGGCGGCGCCGGTGACGACGGCGACCTGGCCTTCCAGACTCCTGCGAGCACTCACGGCGTCTTCTCCTTCTCGGTGGTGTGGAGATACAGCTCGGTCAGCTCCCGCACGGCCCGGGTGACGGCCTCGGGCGCCTCGACCGGGGTCATGTGCCCCATGCCGGTGAGCTCGGTGAGGCCCACGCAGTTCGGCAGCGCGGCGGCGAGCCCGCGGGCGTGCACGATCGGGGTGAGCCGGTCGGCGGTGCCGCCGATGACGGCGGTGGGCACGGCGAGGCGGGCCACCTCGGCGTCGAGGTCCAGCCCCGCCAGCACCCGGGACCAGGCGTGCCGCACCCCGGTGGGGCAGGCGTGGACGATACGGGCGCACGCCTCCACCTTGTCGGGGGCGGAACCGGGGCCCATCGTGGCGTACTTGAGGATCTTCCTGGCGACGGGCGTGACCGGCCCGAGGGGGGCGCGGGACCCCAGGACCGCGCCGGTGACACGGGTCCGGGCGCGCCCGGCGCGCACCGGCAGCACCTGCGCCTCGGCGACCAGCCGGGAGCTGCCGGTGCTGCACAGCAGCGCGGCCGCGGCGTGCTCGGTGAACTCCGGCCGGCCGGCCGCCGCCATGATCGTCATGCCTCCCATGGAGTGCCCGGCGACGACCGCCCGCTCCCCGGGGGCGAGGGTGGCGCCGAGCACCGCCACGAGGTCGTCGGCGAGGGCGGTGGTGCTGTGCGCCCGGGCGGCGGGGCTGCGCCCGTGGCCGCGCTGGTCGTAGGCGATGACCCGGTGGGTGGCGGCCAGGGCCCGCACCTGCGCGGCCCAGAACGCGGTGGAGCAGGTCCAGCCGTGCGCCAGCACCACGGCCGGCGCCCCCTCCTCCCCGTGCACCTCGACGTGCAGGCGGGCCCCGTCGGCGGAGTCCGCGACGAGCTCCCGCCGCGCGGCGGGCGGCGCGTAGCGCCCGGAGGTGACGTACGCCGCCCGCCTCACGCGACCTCCTCCGCCCTGTCAGCCTCGCCGGAGGCCAATCCAGCCCCGCCGGCGTTTGAGGCGCTGGGGTCCGGGGGCAGCGCCCCCGGCAGCGGCGCGGCCACGGAGACCGGGACCCGCTCGCGCTCCCGTACGCGTACGACCTCGTACTCCGCCAGATCGACGCTCCGCGTCTCCCGGCGGAACTCGCCCGTCGTGCCCGGCCAGACCGTCGTGTTGCGGCCCTGCGCGTCCAGGTACCAGCTGGTGCAGCCGCCGGTGTTCCACACGGTCCGCTCCATGCGGGCCTGCACCTGCCGGTTCCACCGGTTGACGGCGGACGGCCGGGCGCCGAGCGCGACCTTCCCGCCCAGGCTGCTTCCATCGAGGAGGGCGAGCTGCCGCAGGTAATCGGCCATGTAGGTGAGCTGCGACTCGATCATCAGGATCATCGAGCTGTTCCCGAGCCCGGTGTTCGGGCCGATGATCGTCATCCAGTTGGGGAAGCCGGCCGCGGTCGCGCCGCGCAGCGCCTGCATCCCGTCCTTCCACGCGTCCGCGAGGGTCTGCCCGTCCGCGCCGACCACCCTGTCGGCGATCGGCATGTCCGTGACGTGGAAGCCGGTGCCGAAGATGATCGCGTCGACCTCGGTCTCGGTCCCGTCGGCAGCGACCAGCACCGAGCCGCGGATCTCCTTCAGGCCGGAGGCGACCAGGTCCACGTCGGGCCGGGCCAGGGCCGGGTAGTACTCGCTGGAGAGCAGGATCCGCTTGCAGCCGATCCGGTAGGACGGCGTCAGCTTGGCGCGCAGCGCCGGGTCCTTGATCGAGCGGGCCATGTTGGCCTTGGCCAGCGACTCGATCAGCCCGAGCTGGTTCGGCCGCTTGGTGAAGGCGCTGACCTGGAGCTCCCGGATCCCCCACAGCAGCCCGCGGCGGGCCGCCCGGGTGAAGGGCAGCTGGCGGTGGAGCCAGCGCTCGACGGCGGTGATGGCGCGGTCGGTGCGGGGCATGACCCACGGCGGGGTCCGCTGGAAGAGGGTGAGGCGCTCCACCTCGGGGGCGATGGCGGGCACGATCTGGATGGCGGAGGCGCCGGTGCCGATCATGGCGACGCGCTTGCCGCGCAGGTCGTAGTCGTGGTCCCAGCGGGCGGAGTGGAAGACCTTGCCGGGGAACTCGGCGAGCCCCGGGACCTCCGGCATCTTCGGGTCGGAGAGCGGCCCGGTCGCCGAGACGACGACGTCGGCGGTGAGGTCCCCGGAGGAGGTCTCGATCTCCCAGTGCAGCTCGTCGGCGTCCCAGCGCATCAACCGGACCTCGGAGTCCAGCCGGATGTGCCGGCGCAGCCCGAAGGTGTCGGCGACGTGCTCCAGGTAGGAGCGGATGGCCGGCTGGCCGGAGAAGGTGCGCGGCCAGTCCGGGTTGGGCGCGAAGGAGAACGAATAGAGGTGGGAGGGGACGTCGCACGCGCACCCCGGATAGCTGTTGTCCCGCCAGGTCCCACCCACGGAATCGGCCCGTTCGAGGACGACGAAGTCCGTGATCCCCTCGCGCCGCAGGCGTACGGCCGCGCCGAGCCCGCCGAAGCCCGACCCGATCACCGCCACCCGTACGTGCTCGCGTCCGCGCTCGTCCTTGCCGCCCATGCCCGCCGCCTTCCGCATCATCCGCAGATACCATCGGAACACTGCCAGCAATCACTGGCACAATCGGGAGGGTAGAGCAGCCCCGTACTCATGGGTAGGGGTCACGCCGGGAAAGTTACTGTCGGTACGCCATAAGGTGCGCCTGTGGCGAAGGATGAGACGGAAGCGAAGACGGAAGCCAAGACGGTGCGCGAGTACCGAACGGAGGAGCTGGCCGAAGCGGCCGGCATCCCGGTCCGCACCCTGCGCTTCTACCGCGAGCGCAAACTGCTGCCCCCGCCGCGCCGCGAGGGGCGGATCGCCTGGTACGACGAACACCACCTGGCCCGGCTGCGCACCATCGCCGCCCTGCTGGAGCGCGGCCACACGCTCGGCGGCATCGCCGAGCTGACCGCCGCCTTCGAGAGCGGCCGCGACGTGAGCCAGCTCGGCGAGCTGCTCGGCATCGGCTGGTCGGAGGAGACCCCGGTCCGGCTCACCCCGGAGGCACTGGCCGACTACTTCGAGGGCGAGGTCACCCCGGAGAACCTGGCGGCCTCCCTGGACCTCGGCTACCTCGCCGTCGACGGCGACGCGATCGTCCACGTCAGCCGCCGCCTGCTGGACGTCTCCTCGGCCCTCGTCCACGAGGGCGTCCCGCTGGCCGCGGTCCTGGAGACGGGGCGCCGCGTCCGCGAGCACGCGGACGCGATGGCGCTCCTGTTCACCGAGCTGATATCGACCCACATCTCGCCGTCACCGGACGCGGTCAACCGGCTGCGTCCGCTGGCGAAGAGCGTGGTCGAGGCCGAGCTGACGATGGCGATGGACCGCCTGCTGGCCTCCGCCTCCGGTCAGGAACCCAGTGCGTAGACGACCGTCACGGGAGCGTGGTCCGACCAGCGCTCGGGGTGCGTCTCGGCCCGCTCCACGAAGGCCTTGACGGCCTTGGCGGCCAGCCCGGGCGTCGCCACCTGGAGGTCGATCCGCCAGCCCGCGTCGTTGTCGAAGGCACGGCCCCGGTACGACCACCAGGAGTACGGGCCCTCGGTGTCCGGGTGCAGCTCGCGCACCACGTCCACGTACCCGGCCTCGGCGTACACCTTGCCGAGCCACTCCCGCTCCTCGGGCAGGAAGCCCGCGTTCTTCCGGTTCGTCTTCCAGTTCTTGAGGTCGGCTTCCTGGTGGCAGATGTTCCAGTCTCCGCAGACCACGACCTCGCGCCCGTCGGCGGCGGCCCGCACCTTCAGCGCGGCGAGGTAGGTCAGGAACTCGTCCATGAACCGGTACTTCTCGTCCTGCTTCTCCGTCCTGGCCTCGCCCGAGGGCAGGTAGAGGCTGGCCACGGTCACACCGGGGAGATCGATCTCGATGTACCGCCCGGCGGTGTCGAATTCCTCACTGCCGAATCCGATCTGCACCCGCTCGGGCGCCCGCCGCGTGTAGAGCGCGACCCCGGCCCGCCCCTTGGCGGCGGCCGGCGCGAACACGGTGTGCCAGCCCGCGGGAGTCCGGACCTCCTCCGGAATCTGCGCTTCCTCGGCCCGCACCTCCTGGAGGCAGACCACGTCGGCGTCGGATCCCTCGAGCCACGCCCCGAAGCCCTTCTTGGCGGCGGCGCGGATCCCATTCACATTCACGGACGTCACAGTGATCAAAACAAGCTCCCCACATCGCACAAAACGGGGGCAGCCTACCCGCCGGCCCCCTGCCGGGCGTCCCCGTCTCACGGCGGGCGCCGGGGCGGGGGCCCGGCGGAAGGGTTCCGTACGATGTTCGGATGCCTCACCGGATCCAGCTCCGCACCGTGCCGTACGACCACCCGGACGCGGTCAAACTCAATGACCAGGTCCAGCTCGAGTACCGGGTGCGGTACGACGGCGAGGGCGATGCGACGTACCTGGACCCGGCGATGTTCGCCCCGCCGCGCGGCCTGTACCTGCTGGCGTACGACGCGACGGGCGCCCCGGTGGCGAGCGGCGGCTGGCGCATCCAGGACGAGAACGACGAGGGCTACTCGGACGGCGACGCCGAACTCAAGCGCATGTACGTCGTCCCGGAAGCCCGCGGCCTGGGCCTGGCCCGCCGCATCCTGGCCGCCCTGGAAACCGACGCCCGAGCGGCGGGCCGCCTCCGCATGGTCCTCGAAACGGGCGACCAGCAGCCGGAGGCGATAGCCCTCTACCTCTCCGCGGGCTACACCATGTCCCGAAAGTTCGGCCACTACCGCTTCCACGACTCCAGCCGCTGCATGACAAAACCGCTGCAATAGCAGCCCGCCGGGCCACATCCAGCCTCGCCGGCGTTTGAGGCGCGGGGTCTGGGGCGGAGCCCCAGCAGCCGAGCCGCAGGCGGCCTACCGCGGGAGCCAGGCGGCAGCGTCGGTCCCCCACCGCGACGGCCCCCGCTCCCACTCCCCGAAGGGACTGGCGGCGTGCCGCACCACCCCATACCCGGCCGACGGAGTCTCCCGCAGCCAAGGCCCGGCCTCATACGCGCCTCCGGCCCCCCGCACGGGCGACAGATCCCGCACCAGCCACGACGCCGTCCCCGCCAGGGAGAACCGCAGCCGCTGCCCACCCCCACCCGCCAACGCCCTCAGCACACCCGCCGCCACCAGGTACCCGGTCCCGTGGTCCAGCGCCTGCGCGGGCAACACCCCGGGCACACCATCACCCCCCGCGCCACCCCCCGCACAGCGCGCAGCGATCCCGTACCCGGCCTGCACCAGCGAGTCGAACCCCCGGCGCGCCGCCCACGGCCCCGTCCACCCCCACGCGCACAGCTCGGCCACCACCAGCCCGGGCCTCCGCTCCAGCAGATCCGCCGACCCGAGCCCGAAGCGTTCCAGCGCCCCCGGGCGGTACCCGCTCACCACCACGTCGGCCTCGGCCAGCAGCCCTTCGAAGACCGCCCGGTCCCCGGGCGACGTCAGGTCCAGCCGCGCCGACCGCTTCCCGAAGCCGGTGTCCGCGTACGCGTCGTCCGCCTCCGGCAGCCCCGGCGAGTCGATCCGCAGGACGTCCGCCCCCAGCAGCCCGAGCGTCCGCGTGGCGACGGGCCCGGCGATGACCCGCGTCAGGTCCAGCACCCGCACCCCCGTGGCGGGTCGACCCGACGGGGCCGCGCCGAGCGTCCGCCCCCGCGCGCCGCCGGATGGCCGTACGCACTCGACCAGCGGCTGTGGCTCCCCGTACTCCCCCGCCACGGCGACGGCGAGTCCGCCCGCCCCGTACGCGAGTTCCTGCACCTCGACGGCGGTCCGGCCGGCCACCGCGGCGCGCAGCGCCTCCGGTGTCGCGGACGGCAGCCCCAGCGCACGCACCAACGCGTCCCTGTGGTGCGGATAGTTGGCGTGCGTGCGGACCCATCCGTCGGCTGCCCGCCAGAAGCCCGACAGCGGGGCGAAGGTCACCGGCGCGCGGCCCGCCACGCGCAGGTGCCGTTCGCTGACGAAGGCCGTGGCGACGGCGCCCTCGTCCACCACGAGGGGAGGCGCGTCCCCCGGCGCGCCCCCACCCCGCACGGCGGCGAGCTCGCCCGCCGCCAGTCCGCAGACGCTCACAGTGGCTCGCGCCAACTCCCGCACCGGCAGCGGGCCTTCTTCGAGGTCGCCGGCTCCGGCGAAGCGGACCCGGTCGACGAGCTCCGGTGCTCCTCCGAGGGCCGCCCAGGCGCCCGCCGTCCCACTGTCCCGTTCGTCACCGATCCCCATGAACCCATCATTTCCCACCTTCCCGACCTATGGCCCCGATGTGTTCACCCGCGGGAATTCATGCTGGCGCCAGGCGTTCCCGTAGTCAGTGGGCTGCAGGCAGGATGATCACGCATTGCGCAAACCAGCAGGGTGGACATATGTGCACGGAAGCGAACACGAGTGACGCGGGCGGCCCCACCGGGGCCGGTGGTGGCGCGATCTGCACGGCCGGCCTCCGGCACTACGCGGACCTCCTGCGGGGGCGGGATCCCGACGGCGACTGCCCTCCGTGCCTGCTCGACCTGGGGCTCGTCCGGCGGCTGCCCGACGGCTCCCTCGCCCCCGTCCCGCCCCGGCTCGCGGCCGATGCCCGCGTGGACCGTCTGGAACGGGCCATCGAGGAGAAGAGGAACGCCCTGGAGGCCGTCCGCACCTCGATCTCGCGGGCCCAGGAGGTCTATCTGGACAGCTACGACCGCACGGACGCCCATCCGGTCCGCACGGTGCGGGGTCCCAGCACCATCACCGCCACCCTCGCCGCGGCCGTCCAAGCCTGCCAGGACGAACTGCTGACCGCCCAGCCGGGCGGCGGACGCCCGCAGAAGACGCTCGACGAGGCGCTCCCCAGCGACCTCGCCGCGCTCGGCCGCGGTGTCCGCCAGCGCACCATCTACGAGCACACCGTCCGCTCCCACCCGCCCACGCTGGCCTACGTGGAGCAGATCTCGCGGGCGGGCGGCGAGGTCCGCACGCTGGACGAGGTGTTCGACCGGCTGATCATCTGCGACCGCAGGATCGCCTTCGTCCCCGACCCGGGCGCGGAGCGCAGCCAGGTGGCCCTGGCCATCGAGCATCCGGGGGTCGTCCGCTACCTCGCCGGCATCTTCGACCACACCTGGCAGCGCGCCGCGCCGCTGCGGGACGACCCCGGCGGCCGGCTGCCGGCCGAGCTCACCGACGACGTCCGCCGCACGATCCTGCGCCACATGGTCAACGGCCACACCGACGAGGCGATCGCCGCGCGGCTCGGGATGAGCCCGCGCAGCGTCTCCAACCACATGCGCTGGGCGGCCGAACTGTTCGGCAGCCGCAGCCGCGCGCAGCTCGCGTACCTCATCGCCCGGAGCGGCTTCCTCGACGAGCGTTCGTCAACGGGCCGCTGAGGAGGGGCGCTTCGCCTTCCCCGAACCGAAAGGCAACATCGTGAACGGCACGATGACCTTCGGCACCACCGTCGACGAGGCCACCGCGTACGCGATCCTCGACCGCTTCGCCGAGGCGAGCGGCACCTTCGTCGACACCTCCAACAACTACGCGTTCTGGGTCAACGGCACCCAGGGCGGCGAGAGCGAGGAGCTGGTCGGCCGCTGGCTGCGCAGCCGCGGCGTCGGCGACGGGATCACCGTCGCCACGAAGCTCGGCGCCCGCCCCAACTTGGCGGACAGGCCCTCCACGTCGAGGCTGAAGCCGCTGGAGGAGACCGTCCGGGGCTTCGCCGAGGTCGTCGCGGACGGCACGGCGGGTCTGCTGGGCGCCAGCAACCACTGGGCCTGGCGCGTGGAACGCGCCCGTACGCTGGCCGCGGCGGCCGGCGTACCCGGCTACGAGGTGCTCCAGCACCACCACAGCTACCTGCGCCAGCGCACCGACGTGCCCAGCCTGCGCTCGCCCGACGGCAACCAGGGCCTGGTCAGCGGCGACCTGCTCAGCTACCTCCGGGACACCCCGTCCCTGACCCAGGTCGCGTACTCCCCGCTGATCGGCGCTTCCTCGGTGGCCCAGTTGGAGGAGAACCTGGGCGCGGTGGACCTCGACCTCACCGCGGAACAGCGCGCCCGGCTCGACTCGGTGAACTGACCGAAGGCGAAGGGCCCGCCCGGTCGCATGACCGGACGGGCCCTTCGTGTTTCGTTTTTTCGTGTGTTGCGCGGGTCCGTCAGGAGGTGAAGTAGCCGTTCAGGTCGGCGATCACATCGGCGGAACCGGTGTTGTTGTAGAAGGTCACCCGGCCGTCCACGACCGGGACGACCACCAGGTTGGAGACCGTCTGTCCGGCCGTGAAGTTGAGGTTCGACACGTTGGGACGCGGCACCCCGTGCGGCTGGACGATCAGGTGGCCGTCCTGCGTCGGACCGGTGACGGTGACGTTGAGGACCACCGCGGTGACCCCGGTCAGCGGTACGCCCTCGACGCCGGCGATCTGCAGGCTGACGACGCCGCCCTGGCCGACGGATCCGGCGCGGGCGCCGAGACCGTAGCGGGTGTCCAGCAGCCGCACCGGCGAACCGGCCGAGAACGTCGAACCGGTGGCCGAGTAGTAGCCGGTGACGTCGGCGATCAGGTCGACGGAGCCCGAGTTGTTGCGCAGGTCCACCTTCCCGTTGACGACCGGCACCGTCACCAGGTTCGGGACGACCTGCCCGGCGGTGAAGTTGAGGTTCGACACCCCGGGGGCCGCCTGCCCGTTCGGGTAGACGGTGACGTGGCCGGCCTCGGTCGGACTGACGGCGGTCACGTTCATGACGACCGCGGTCACCCCGCTCGCCGGGACGCCCTTCACACCGGCCACCTGAAGGGTCACGACCCCACCGGGACCGACCCGTGCCTTGTTGGCCCCGGTGCCGTCACGCGTGTCCAGGAACCGGGTGGGCGTGATCGGCGTCAGCGCGGAACCGGTGGCCGCCTTGTCGGTGTAGTAGCCGGTGACGTCCGCGATCAAGTCGACCGAACCGGCGTTGTTGCGCAGGTCCACCTTCCCGTTGACGACCGGAACGGTCACCAGGTTGGGCACGATCTGCCCCGCCGAGAAGTTGAGGTTCGACACCGCGGGCTTCGGCTGCCCGTTCGGGTAGACCATCACGTGGCCCGCCTCGGTCGGGTTGACGGCGGTCACGTTCATGACGACCGCGGTCACCCCGCTCGCGGGGACGCCCTTCACACCGGCCACCTGAAGGGTCACGACCCCACCGGGACCGACGCGCTCCTTCTTCGCCCCGACACCGTCACGGGTGTCCAGGAACCGCGAGGGGGCGATCGGCACGAACCGGCTCTTCGAGAGCTCCGCCGCGGCCGTCACCGTGTACGCCTTCGGCAGGTAGCCCGCGGAAGGCACTCCGGGCGTGGGCACGTAGTTGTCGCGCGCGATGTCGTAAGTGCCCGGCGCCAGCCCGTTGGTGTCGACCAGCACGTCGAGCGCGGTGCCGTCGGCGTTCACCGAGAGCACCTTCATGATGGGCCTCGGGTCGCCGGCCGTGTCACTGCGCACCAGGTGGAGCTTGGTGTCCAGGGTGAGCCCCGTCCCCTGCACGACGGCGTGGGTCCGGGTGCCGGCGGCGCCCCTCGCCGGGCTGATCGACGTGGGCACGGCCCCCTGCTGCGGGAAGGTGCACTCGGAGTCGCACAGTCCCTGCATGCTGTACTCCACGGGCGTGGCGCTGCGGCCGGCGCTCACCAGGAGTACGGCCTGGCCGGCCTCGGCGTTCCCGAGGGTCAGGCACCGGGCGCCGAACACGCCCGAGAACTGGGTGCACTGGAACTCGACGCCCGTGCTCGTCCACTGGGCCGCACCGTGCAGGTTCAGGGACGGGTGCTCGCTGTTGGTCGTGCTGCTGTTTCCAGCGATCTTGAAGGCCTGGTTGGGCTTCACGTCGACCACAGCGCAGTAGCCCGTCGAGGACTCGGAGAGCACTCCGCTCCGCGCCGGGAACCCCTTGAGCGAAACGGGGTTGGCCGTGCACTCCGGCACCCATCCGTCGGCCGTGCCGACCTTCCAGGTGTCCACGTTGGTGTGGATCGGCTGGTCCTGGTAGCCGGCGGCGAGCACGATCACGACGTACGACGTCGACCCGGTGACCCGGCAGGAGAGGCCCCACTGACGGCAGGCGATCTTTCCGCTGGAGTCGACCGCCGTCAGCAGCGTCGACGGTGCGTACCGCGGGTCCGCGAGGGTCCGCGAGCTCAGCCAGAACTTGTCCGTGGCGGCGCCGGTCACCCGGACGCAGCGGGCGTCCAGGGCCGAGGTCAGGTCGAAGGGGGTCGACTGGCCGGCGACCTTCGTCGAGGCGGGCGCGGTGCACTTCGCGGTCGACGAGATGTCACGCCGGACCAGCTTGTAGGTGTCCGTTCCCCAGCCGGTGAAGACGACCATGGCGGTGTACGGCACACCCGCGGTGAAAGCGCAGGTGGTGGTCGAGCTGCCGACGGTCGAGCACACCACGGTGCCCGCGGGGTCGACGATCTGGATCGAGCCGTTCACCTTGTTCTGCTCGTTGGTGTAGTCGAGCATCTCGGCCGTGGAGTGCTTGTCGGCCGGCATGCTCAGGCACTGCTGTCGTGCCTCGCCACCGAGCGGGACCTGGGCACCCCAGGAGCCGTCGAAGCCGGTCTGCGGCCAGGCGGCGCAGCCCGCGGCGTCGCCGGTCCGGTGGATCACCAGCCGGAACGCCTGGGATTCCGTGCCGCTCAGCACCGCGCGGAACGGGGCGGTGCCGGTCAGCTTGCAGACGGAGTACGCGTAGCCGTCCTGCTCGCACTGCTTGACGCCGGCGGCGTCATAGACCGTGGAGGCGGCGGTGGTGCCCTCCTCGGCCGGTCGGTTGAGGAGGTAGAGGCCCTGTCCGCTGGCCGTCGGCAGGGTCAGGCAGAGCTGCTGCCCCGGCCCGCCGAAGGTGCCGGTGGCCGGACCGGCCACCAGACCGTTGTCGTGGGTCGCGGTGCAGCCGCGGGTCTCCTTGGCGGAGTGGAACGCGATCCCGAACGCACCGACGTCGGTGCTCCGCGGGTCGACGGCCCAGGTGTGGTCACCGGGGGTCAGGTCGCAGGCGCCCTGACCGCAGGCGGTGATCGCGGTGCCCTGGGCGTCGAACAGCGCGCCGTACGGAACGCTTCCGGAGGCGACCGGAGCGAACGTGTGGTGCGCGGCCTGCGCCACCCGCAGGGTGCGGCAGCGGGCCGTGGAGCTCAGGTCCGGGGCGGCCCCGAACGCCTGCGGTTCCACCACCGCGCAGCCCTCGGGCTTGGAGAGCCGGGCGACGGTGAGGTCGTATTCCTCGGCGGTGCCGGAGCCCTGGAGCACCGACATCCGGTACGGCGCGGTACCGGTGAGCTTGCAGTCGAGCGTCTCACCGCGGCGGACGTCGGTGCTGCAGACCATCTTGCCGGTGGCGTCGAAGACGTCCTGGCCCACCCGGTACGTGGACGCGAAGGTACGCAGCACGTCGTTCGCGGCCAGGTCCAGCGTGTAGCAGTCGCCCGCCGAACCGGCGGCCGGCGAGCCGTGGAACACGGTCGGGGCGCCGAGCTTGCGGTCGGCGGCGCCGACCGCCTTGCAGGCGGTGGAGGAGAGCAGCGGGACGTACGACACGGAGATGGCGTTCTCCGCACCGTAGGAGTCCGTGACCTCCAGCTTGTAGGTGCCGGCCGTGCCCGTGGGGCAGCGCTGCGCGCCACCGGAGCTGCCGGAACCGAGGACGTTCTCACAGGCGACCGTGGTGCCGTCCGGGGCCACCAGCTTGTAGTTGGCCCAGCGCTGGGTGACGACCTGGTAGAAGACGACGTCCTTCTGCTGCGGCAGCGCGAGCGTGAAGGAGGCGGTCTTGTACGGGTCGACCGTGCAGGTGACGGTCGTGTGCGGCGCGAGGGCCGCCGGGCAGGCCTCGGCGGCGGCGCTCTTCCCGAGCGCGCGGACGGCGGCCTCGTGGTCGGCCTTCGGGTCGGCCTTCGGCGGGGCCTTGGGCCCGGCCGGCGCGGCGGGCTCGGCCTGCGCCGAGGCGCCGGCCCCGGGCGACGGCGCCGCGGCCGCGAAGGCGGATCCGGTCTGGCCGGTGAAGGCGGTCAGGACGGCGAGCAGCAACGCCCCCGAGACGACACCCGCCCGAGCGCCTCTCCCCCGTCTGTCCCGCGGTCTTCTGCCGATCGGCAGCAAGCTCATGAACCCCCCAGTCAACGCAGCCCGACCCCGGTGACCATCACGGGAGTTACGGGCAGGCGGAGTTTATCGGCCACTGGCCGAAGGAATGCAGGGGGTTTACCGGCCGGTACGCTCCCACCGCAAAAGCACCGGGACGGCACCGGGACGGCACCGGGACGGCACCGGGACGGCACCGGGAGGGCACTGGAAGGGCATCGGGAAAGCAGAAGATCCCGCCCGATCTTGCGATCGGACGGGATCTTCATCGTCTGTGGACCTGTGGGGATTTGAACCCCAGACCCCCTCGATGCGAACGAGGTGCGCTACCAGACTGCGCCACAGGCCCTTGCGACGTGTGAAACATTAGCATCCCCCCGCGGCTGCTCCAAAACGCGTTTCCCGGAGCGTCCGTGCAGGTCACCGATCACTCGTTGGCGGCGCGCGGGCGGTCGTCGCTCTCGTACTGGTCGAACAGCGGGGTGCGGCCGCCGGCCTGGCCGCGGGGGCGCGGGGTGGTCTGCGGCTTCGCGTCCGGCTTGGGGGCCGCGGGCTGGGCGCGCAGGCGGGGTTCCGTCGGCTCGGCCGTGCTGGAGCGGGTCGCGCTCCAGGCGTCCGGGGCCGCCGGGCCGGTGGCGCGGGGAGCGACCGGGGCCGTCACGTACGTCGGCAGCGGGACCGGGACCGGCTCCCAGCTGTCACCGCGGGCGGGGCCGCGCTCGCGTTCGCGCTGCTGGTCCACCCACTCGGCGTGGTCGGTCTGCTCGACGAGCGCGCGCCGCCCGGCCTCCTGCGGGGAGACCGGTGGCGCAGGGTCCGGTTCGGCGCCCGCGGGGGCGGGCTCCCCCTGGTCGCGGCGGCGCGGCCGGTTCTCGCGCAGCTGCCGCGCGGCCGCCTCGGCGCGGCGCCGGTCCATCGTGAACTCGTAGCGCCGCCGCTCCTGGACCCGCAGGTGCACGATGTACGCGCTCAGCAGGAGGGCGGGCACCGCGGGGGCCCACAGGAAGCGCAGACCGCCCACGGCCGCGACGACCGCGCCGAGGGTGAAGACGAGGAAGAGGAGCGCGGTGGTGCGCCGGCGGCGGGCGAGGACCTGGAGGCGCTGTTCGCGCCGGGCCCGCTCGGCGCGCTGCTCCCGCTCGGCGGCGGCCGGTCTCGGCTCCGCCCTGGTCGCGGGCACGACAACGGCCCGGGCGTCGGCGTCGACGGAATTCACCTTTTCCGTCGCGGCGTCCGGGTCCGCGTGGGGCTGGGCCCCCGCCTCCTCGTCACCGCGCTCACGCAGCCCCTTGGCGTAACGGCGCTCCATTCCCGCCCGGCCGGAAAGCAGCCGAATGGCAGTGGAGAAGCGTTCCGTCGGACGGGCCTCGTTCAGCTCGTCCTGCCTCCGGAGCCACATGGGCACCAAGTAGGCGGCCCAGGCCCCGACAATGACTGCGTAGATGAGGCCGCTGCTGCTCACACCTCACACCGTAGAGGGGCGCGGGCGGGAGGATCGGCCAATTGGGCCGGTGTGTCGCGCGATCTCGCTGATATCACGGACTTTTTTTGTGATTCTTCGGATCAGGTTATGGGCGAATCGGTCCCCGGCCCCTTGCCGCGCTCATTAATTCGAACAGATATTCGGTTATCTATTTCGGCGGTGCCTTCGGCGGTGTCTTCGTGTGCCGGGACCGGTGCCAGCGGCGCAGCAGCCCCTCCGGCACCTCCTCCGCCGTGACCGCGTAGACGAGGTGGTCGCGCCAGGCCCCGTCGATGTGCAGGTACCGCGGACGCATTCCCTCCTCGCGCAGCCCCAGCTTCTCCACGACCCGCCGGCTCGGCCCGTTCTCGGGGCGGATGCACACCTCGATCCGGTGCAGGCCGACCTTCCCGAAGCAGTGGTCCACCGCCAGCGCGACCGCCGTGGGCATCACTCCGCGGCCCGCCACCTCGCGGTCGACCCAGTAGCCGACGTGTGCCGCGCACATCGAGCCCCAGGTGATCCCGGCGACGGTCAGCTGGCCCACCAGGCGGCCCTGGTACTCGATGACGAAGGGCAGCATCCGGCCCGCGTTCGCCTCCGCCCGCAGATGGCGGACCATCTGGCGGTACGTGGGCCGCTGTATCACCGGCCCCCACGGCGCGGGCGGCGGAATCGTCGCCTCCCACGGCCGGAGCCAGTCGCGGTTGCGCCGGTTGACCTCGCGCCAGGCCTTCTGGTCCCGCAGTCTTATCGGCCGGAGGGTCACGTCGCCGTCCGTCAGGACGACCGGCCAGGTGGGGCCGTTCAGCTCGCGCTCCCGGAGGGTCCCGCCGGTCTGGGGTGGTCGCCGCCCCGGATCTGGTCCACGGCGTGCGGAAGGATGCGGGAGAGGACGGCGAGGCCGTCGCGCACCCCGCCCGTCGAACCCGGCAGGTTGACGATGAGGGTGCGCCCCGCGACTCCGGCGAGGCCCCGGGACAGGGCCGCGGTCGGCACCTGCGCCAGGCCTTCGGCGCGGATGGCCTGCGGGATCCCGGGGATCTCGTAGTCCAGTACGCGCGCGGTGGCGTCCGGGGTGCGGTCCGTCGGCGAGATGCCGGTCCCGCCGGTGGTCAGGATGACGTCGTAGCCGTCGGCCACGCCCTCGCGCAGCGCCTGCTCGACGGGGTCGCCGTCCGGGACGACCCGCGGGCCGTCCACCGAGAAGCCGAGCTCCTCCAGCGCCTGGGCCAGCAGCGGGCCGCCCTTGTCGGCGTACACGCCCTGCGAGGCCCGGTTCGAGGCCGTGACGACGAGCGCCCGGCCCGTGGCTGCGGGGGCGGCTGCCGGTGCGACCGCGGCCGCCGGTGAGGTCGCGGTCACGGTCGCGGAGACGGGTTCCGGGGTCTGCGAGGCGTGGCCCACGTGGCTGTGCACCTCACCGCCGCGCGGGGCGTTCACGAGCGCGCCCAGTCGCCGGACTTGCCGCCGGTCTTCTCCTCCACCCGGACGTCCGTGATGACCGCGCCCTTGTCGACCGCCTTCACCATGTCGATCACAGTGAGACCGGCGACCGCGACGGCGGTCAGCGCCTCCATCTCGACGCCCGTACGGTCGGTCGTCTTCACGGTGGCGAGGATCTCGACGGCGTCGTCGGCGACCTTGAGGTCGACCTTCACGCCGGAGACCGCCAGCGGGTGGCAGAGCGGGATCAGGTCGGGGGTCTTCTTCGCCCCCATGATCCCGGCGATCCGCGCGGTGGCGAGGGCATCGCCCTTGGGGACGCCCTCGCCGCGCAGCAGCTCGATCACCCGGGGGGAGACCAGAACCCGTCCACTGGCCCGGGCCGTCCGGGTGGTGACGTCCTTCTCGGAGACGTCGACCATCCGGGCCGCACCGGCCTCGTCGATGTGGGTCAGCCTGCTCTGCGTGCTCATACTCTGCGCGTCGCTTCCGTCCGGGCCCCCGGGGGGCCTGTGTGGTGCAACACGCTACCCGCACCGGCCGCACTTCAGCCGAGCAGGACCACTTCCAGCTCGGTGCCCGGCTCCACCGAGGTGACGTCCTCCGGTACGACCATCAGCGAGTCGGCGTGCGCCAGCGCGGCGATCAGATGGGAGCCCGATCCGCCGACCGGGCTGACCGTGCCGCTCTCCGCGTCGTACTTGCCGCGCAGGAACTGGCGGCGGCCGGCCGGGGAGCCGAGCGCCTTGTCGGCCGTCAGCACCGCCCGGACGCTCGGCCGCCGGACCTCGGGCTCCGGCAGGCCCATCAGGGTGCGGATCGCGGGGCGCACGAACAGCTCGAAAGAGACGTACGAGGACACCGGGTTGCCGGGCAGGGCCAGCAGCGGGGTGTGGTCCGGGCCGATCGTGCCGAAGCCCTGCGGCTTGCCGGGCTGCATGGCGAGCTTGCGGAAGTCGATCCCGCCGCCCTCCACGTCCCCGGAGGACTCGTCCCCCGAGCCGACGGAGGACAGCGCCTCCTTGACCACGTCGTACGCGCCGACGCTGACCCCGCCCGTGGTGACCAGCAGGTCGGCACGGATCAGCTGGTCCTCGATGGTGGCGCGCAGGATGTCGGCGTCGTCCGCGACGGCGCCGACGCGGTAGGCGATGGCGCCAGCGTCCCGCGCGGCCGCGGCGAGCGCGAAGCTGTTGGAGTCGTAGATCGTGCCCGAGGTGAGCGCCTCGCCGGGCTGGACCAGCTCGCTGCCGGTGGACAGGACCACCACGCGCGGCCGCGGCCGGACCCGGACGGTGCCGCGCCCGATGGCGGCCAGCAGGGCGATCTGCGGCGGCCCGAGGACGGTCCCGGCGGCCAGCGCCAGGTCACCGGCCTGTACGTCGCTGCCGCGCGCGCGGACGTGCGCCCGCGCCTCGGCGGCGCGGTGCACCCGCACCTCGCCGCCCGCGTGCTCGGGGGCGGCGCTGGCCGGGGTCATCCCGGCGGCCGCTCCGCCGCCCGTGCCGCCGTCGGTCCACTCCACCGGCACGACGGCTTCCGCACCGGGCGGCAGCGGGGCGCCGGTCATGATCCGGGCGGCCTCGCCGGGGCCCACGGTGGGCAGCTCACCGCTGCCCGCCGCGACGTCCCCGATGACCGTCAGCACCGCAGGGAACTCCTCGCTCGCACCCTGGACGTCGGCCGTGCGGACGGCGTAGCCGTCCATGGAGCTGTTGTCGAAGGGCGGGAGGGCGACGGGCACGGTGACGTCCTCGACGAGGACACAGCCCTGGGCGTCCAGCAGCTGGAGCTCGATGGGCTCCAGCGGCCGGACGGCCGCGAGGACGTCCGCGAGGTGCTCGTCCACGGACCACAGACGGTGGCCGCCCGCCGGTCGTGGATGCTGCGGTGCGGAACTGCTCAAGGTGCTACATCTCCTCCGTGACGTAACGGTGAAGCCAGGTGCGGAACTCGGGGCCGAGGTCCTCGCGCTCGCACGCGAGGCGGACGATGGCCCGCAGGTAGTCGCCGCGGTCCCCGGTGTCGTAGCGACGGCCCCGGAAGACCACGCCGTGCACCGGGCCGCCGACGGTCTCGTCGGCGGCAAGCTTCTGCAGGGCGTCGGTGAGCTGGATCTCCCCGCCGCGGCCCGGCTCGGTCTCCCGCAGTATGTCGAAGATCGCGGGGTTGAGGACGTAGCGTCCGATCACCGCGAAGTTGCTGGGCGCGTCCTCGGGCTCCGGCTTCTCGACGAGGCCGGTGATGCGGACCACGTCCTGCTCGTCGGTGGCCTCGACGGCGGCGCAGCCGTAGAGGTGGACGCTGGCCGGGTCGACCTCCATGAGGGCGATGACGGTGCCGCCGGTGCGGGCGTAGATGTCGGCCATCTGACGCAGCAGCGGGTCGCGCGGGTCGATGAGGTCGTCACCGAGGAGAACGGCGAAGGGCTCGCGGCCGACGTGCGGCTCGGCGCAGAGCACGGCGTGACCGAGGCCACGCGGGTCGCCCTGGCGGACGTAGTGCATGGTCGCGAGGTCGCTGGATTCCTGGACCTTCTTCAGGCGGTCGTCGTCGCCCTTGGCGATGAGGGCCGACTCCAGCTCGTAGTTCCGGTCGAAGTGGTCTTCCAGGGCACGCTTGTTACGCCCAGTGATCATGAGGACATCGTCGAGCCCGGCCGCGACGGCCTCCTCCACCACGTACTGGATGGCCGGCTTGTCCACAACCGGGAGCATTTCCTTCGGGGTCGCCTTGGTCGCCGGAAGGAAGCGGGTACCGAGGCCAGCGGCCGGAATCACGGCCTTCTTGATCACGGGGTGCAACATAGTCATGCCCCGAACGATAGTGGGTCCTGCCGAACGTCAGACGAGATCCCAGTAGGTAGATCCACGTATGACCCGATTCGCAAGGATATTTGATTTCTCGTGACCGAGAACCCGCCCACCGCGTCCGCCAAGGCCGGACTGCGCCGCGAACTCCTCGCCGCCCGCCGCGCCTTGTCCCCCGAAGCCTGCCGCACGACGGCCGCCGCACTCGCCGTCAGGGCCCTCGAACTGCCCGAACTGGCCGACGCGCAGACGGTGGCGGCGTACGTCTCCGTCGGCACCGAACCCGGTACCCGCGCACTCCTCGACACCCTGCGCGCAGCCGGCAAGCGCGTGCTGCTGCCCCTGCTGCTGCCCGACAACGACCTCGACTGGGCGGCGTACGAAGGCCCGCAGAGCCTCGCCGAGACCGCCCACCCCGGGAAGATGCGCCTACTGGAGCCCACCGGGCCGGCGCTCGGCCCCGACGCGGTGACCGCGGCCGACACCGTGCTGCTGCCCGGCCTCGCGGTCGACGGGCGCGGGATGCGGCTGGGCCGCGGCGGAGGCTCGTACGACCGCGTGCTGGAACGGCTGGAGCGCGCCGGGGCCCATCCCGCGCTCGTGGTGCTCCTCTACGACGACGAGGTGGTCGCGCGGGTCCCGGAGGAACCGCACGACCACCCCGTACAAGCGGTGGCGACCCCGTCGGGGGTGCGCCGCTTCAGCTCATGAACCGGCCGGCTTGAGGGTCAGGGTGTCGACCGTGGCCTTCTCGACGGCGTCCTTGCCGAAGGGCCACTCCAGCAGCTCGCCCTTGGCCCACATCGTCGTCTGGTCCGTGTAGTGGGAGTTGTACGCGTGCCCCGAGGCGCCCGTCAGGTTGATCCAGCGGGACTTGTCGAGGTCGTTGAGGTTCACGACCATCCGCATCGACGGCACCCACGTGACCCCGTACCCGCTGGAGGCGTTCCAGCCGGTGGCGTTGACGGTGGCCTCGCCGCCGCCCAGGTTCCACGGGCCGCGGTTGAGGAGCCACTGCATGAAGCCGGGGCCCTCGGTGCCGATCGTCTGGTTCTTCAGGTTCAGCTGGTGCAGCCGGCCCCAGCTCCAGGTGGACTGGTCCTTGCCGAGCTTGGCGGTGAGCTCCCAGCGGGCGTCCTTCATGGCCCGGGCGAAGAGCTCGTCGCGGGTGGCGGTCGCGGGCTGGGTCAGGGTCCGGGGCGAGCTCCACCACTGCGACTTCTCGTCCTTGACCAGGCGGCGGACCACCTCGAACCAGCGGTCGCCGCCGTCCGGCTGCGCCGAGTCGGGGCCGCGGGTGCCGCATTCGCGGACGGTCTTGGCGAGGTCGTCGGCGGGGCCGGTGCCGTTGCCGAGGACGTTCATGCAGCTGCCCTCGATCCGCAGCTCCTTGGGCATCTTGTCGCCGAAGGACAGCTTGAGGATGTTGCGCCAGACCGCGTTGAAGTAGGCCGCGGCCGCCGAGTCGGGCTCCTGGGTGTAGTTCCAGCCGTCCAGCAGCTTCTGCGCTGCGCGCACGCCCGGGTCGGAGACCTGGATCTTCGCCAGCATCGGGGTCAGCAGCGCGGCGATCTCGCTGCTGTTGTCCATCTGCATGGTGCGCATGTCGTCGGTCGAGATCTTCCCGCCGTCCTTGATCTTCGCCTCGATGAGGTCGTTGATCCGCTGGCTGCGGGCGCCGTAGCCCCAGTCGGTGGTCAGCAGGTACGGGTACTTGCCCGCGCCGGTCCCGCTCTCCACGACGGCCTGGTTGGCGGTGACGATGTAGCCGCGCGACGGGTTGGAGTCGAAGGGCATCTCGCTCTGCGGGATGTAGCCGACGTTGCCGTCCTTGCCGCCCTTCCAGGCGTACTTGGAGTCCCAGCCGGGTGTGGGCATCCGGCCGTCGCCCTGGCCGCGCATCGGGATGCGGCCCGGGGCCTGGTAGCCGATGTTGCCGTTGAGGTTCTTGTTGTCGGCGTAGATCAGGTTCTGCGAGGGCACGTCGAAGTCGGCGGCGGCCTTGCGGAAGTCGTCGAAGGTCTTGGCGCGGTTGAGCCTGAAGACCGAGTCCATGGTCTTGCCCGGGTCCAGCGCGGTCCAGCGCAGGGCGACGGCGTAGCCGTCGCCGCGGTCGGGGGCGGAGCTGGCGACGGGGGCGCGGGTGCCGACCGTGGCGAGCTCCTCGCTGCGGTCGGAGACGAGCGGGCCGTTGTTGGTGGTGCGGACGGTGATCTTCTTGCTGTCACCGCCCGCGACCTTGATGACCTCTTCACGGGTGGTGAAGGGGAGCACCTTGCCGTCGTAGACGTAGCCCTCGGGCTTGACCTGCTCCAGGAAGAGGTCGGTGACGTCGGCGCCGAGGTTGGTCATGCCCCAGGCGATGTCGGCGTTGTGGCCGATGACCACGCCCGGCATGCCGGAGAAGGTGT
This sequence comes from Streptomyces sp. NPDC001513, assembly GCF_042894695.1. NCBI lineage: Bacteria > Bacillati > Actinomycetota > Actinomycetes > Kitasatosporales > Streptomycetaceae > Streptomyces > Streptomyces sp. NPDC001513. The sequence continues at coordinate 404,127 of NZ_JBIAVU010000005.1, read as the reverse complement.
AGCCGGCCACGTCGTACTGGCACTGGGCCGAGACGGTGCGGCAGTGCAGGCCCATCTGGTACCAGACCGAGGGCAGCTGCGGGGACAGGTGCGGGTCGTTCGCGAGCAGCGGCTTGCCGGTGGTCGTGTACTTGCCCGAGACGACCCAGGAGTTCGAGCCGATGCCGCTGCCGTTGGGGCCGAGGATCGCGGGGACCTTGTCCAGGGTGGCGGCGAGGGCGGTCAGGTGGTCGCGCAGGCCCACGGTCGCGCCCTGGGCGGTGACGTTGTCGGCGAGGCCGGTTCCCGCGGCCGTTCCGGTGCCGGCTCCCGTGCCGGCCGAGCCGGTGGAGGCCTGGGAGCCCAGGGCGGTGCCGCTGCCCGAGCCGGTGCCGTTGGAGCCGGTGGAGCCCGTCGAGCCGGAGCCCTGGGGCGTGTACTTGCCGCCCTCGACCTTGCCGCCCTCGACGATCGGCTTGTTGCGGTCGAAGGGGTACGGCGGGTAGAGCTCGTCGATCTGCGCCTGCGAGAGCTTGCTCGTCATCAGCGCGCGGTCGATCTCGTCCTGCATGTTGCCGCGCAGGTCCCACGCCATCGCCTTGAGCCAGGCCACCGAGTCCACCGGCGACCACTGCTCGGGCTGGTAGTCGTCGCTCAGCTTGAGCGCCGCGTGCTCGACGGAGAGGTCCTTGCCGGACTTCCCCTTCAGGTACGCGTTGACCCCGTCGGCGTAGGCCTGCAGATACTTCTTGGTCTCGGGCGACAGCTTGGTGTCGTACTCGGCCTGGGCGACCTGGCGCCAGCCGAGCGTGCGCAGGAAGGCGTCGGTCTCGACCTGGCCGGAGCCGAACATCTCCGAGAGCCGCCCGGAGGTCATGTGGCGGCGTACGTCCATTTCCCAGAACCTGTCCTGGGCGTGCACGAATCCCTGCGCGCGGAAGAGGTCGTCGTCGTTGTCCGCGTAGAGCTGCGGAATGCCGTGGGCATCGCGCTTGACGTCGACGGTCCCGGTCAGGCCGGGCACCTTGAGGGAGCCGGTGGTCTGGGGGAAGGAGGCGCGCACGCTGTCGACGCCCCAGTACGCCCCGTAGCCGAGGCCCGCGAAGAGCGCCAGGACCAGTACGAGCACGATCAGACGGGCGCGTCGCCCCTTCTTCTTGGCGGGAGGAGCGGTTTCGTTGGCGGGCATCGCTGTCCTTAGAGGGGCAGGGTGGTCCTGGGAGTGCTGGGAGCAACCATAGGCGCAGGACCGACTTCGTTGATCCTCCAGGGGTAGAGGTCCGAACGACAGGGGCGAACAGGCGTTTCACAATGTGGGTATCGCGTAAAGGGAGCGTCAAAGATTAGGTAAGGTAACGAACTACTTGCCGAACTTGTCGCCGGGAGGATCGATCCGCCGGGCGCATTGAGGAGGGCCGCCCGCTGACTGTCCACACGCTCAATGAGCTACTGCTGGTCTGCTCGCTCGTACTGCTCGTCGCAGTCGCGGCGGTGCGCGTCTCGTCACGCAGCGGCCTGCCCAGCCTGCTCATCTACCTCGGCATAGGCGTCGCGATAGGCCAGGACGGCATAGGCAACGTCGTATTCGACAATGCCGAGCTGACCCAGGTCATCGGCTACGCCGCACTCGTGGTGATCCTCGCCGAGGGCGGTCTGGGCACGAAGTGGAAAGAGATCAAGCCGGCCTTGCCGGCAGCGATCATGCTGTCCCTGGTGGGCGTCGCGGTCAGCGTGGGCGTGACGGCGGCGGGAGCGCATTACCTGGTCGGACTGGAATGGCGGCAGGCCCTCCTGATCGGCGCGGTCGTCTCCTCGACCGACGCGGCGGCCGTCTTCTCGGTGCTGCGGAAGGTCCCGCTGCCCGCCCGGATCACGGGCGTCCTGGAGGCCGAGTCCGGCTTCAACGACGCACCCGTCGTCATCCTGGTGGTGGCCTTCGCCACCGTCGGCCCGGTGGACGAGTGGTACGTCCTGCTCGGCAAGATCGCGCTGGAGCTGGCCATCGGCGTCGCGATCGGCCTGACCGTGGGCTTCCTGGGCTCGTACGGCCTGCGGCACGTCGCCCTGCCCGCCTCCGGCCTCTACCCGATCGCCGTCATGGCCATCGCCATCACGGCGTACGCGGCCGGCGCGATCGCGCACGGCTCCGGCTTCCTCGCGGTGTACCTGGCCGCGATGGTCCTCGGGAACGCGAAGCTCCCGCACTGGCCGGCCACCCGGGGGTTCGCGGACGGGCTCGGCTGGATCGCCCAGATCGGCATGTTCGTGCTGCTGGGCCTGCTGGTGACCCCGCACGAGCTGGTCAACGACTTCTGGCCCGCCGTGGTCATCGGGCTGGTGCTCACGATGGTGGCGCGGCCCCTGGAGGTCTTCGTCAGCCTGCTGCCCTTCCGGATCCCGTGGCAGGAGCAGGCCCTGATGTCGTGGGCGGGCCTGCGCGGCGCCGTGCCCATCATCCTGGCGACCATCCCGATGGTGACCGGGATCGAGGGCAGCGACCGCGTATTCAACATCGTCTTCGTCCTGGTCGTCGTCTACACCCTGGTGCAGGGGCCGACCCTGCCCTGGGTGGCGCGCAAGCTGAACCTGGGGAAGGGCGAGGAGACCGCCTCCGACCTCGGCATCGAGTCGGCGCCGCTGGAGAAGCTGCGCGGACACCTGCTGTCCTTCGAGATCCCGCCGGCCTCGCGGATGCACGGCGTGGAGGTGAGCGAGCTGCGGCTGCCGCCGGGGGCCTCGGTCACGCTGGTGGTCCGGGACGCGAAGAGCTTCGTACCGCTGCCGTCGACCGTGCTGCGGCGCGGGGACGAGCTGCTGGTGGTGGCCACGGATCCGGTCCGGGACGCGGCCGAGGCACGGCTGCGGGCAGTGGCGCGGGGCGGCAAGCTGGCGGGGTGGCTGGGGACGGGGAACGGGACCGGATCGCGTTAGAGCGACGTTCTAATTCGCTATTTTCGGTGCGATCTGCCCGATTTGATCCCTATTTCCAAGCCTCTCACGGACGAAGCTGCCGTTAATCGCAGGTGAAGACACGGGTTGTCAGCGCAATCACAGGGCGTGGTAGTGGGATCGCCTGTACGATGAAGGCACAACAGATCGAACCAACTCTGCCTGACGCAGAGCTGGCGCGACCGCAAAGCGGCCGTGGCACCCTCCCGCAGTGGGCGCCCAGGTATCACTCGGTTCTGCGCAAGAGGACAGCTCTCGGGGCTCCCACATGTACGGGTGCGGCCGCTCACAAGGCGAAGCACCGTCCGCAGACGGGGACGCTCTACCAGGCAGCGGAAAGGCAAGGCCGTGACATCCGCGGTCACGACCGACAACTCCGCCCGCCCCGGCTACGGACAGCTTCTGCGCACGCCCGGTGCCCTCGGCTTCGTACTTCCCGGCTTCGCAGCGCGCCTCCCCTTCGGAATGCTGACCATCAGCATCCTGCTGCTGGTCCAGCACACCACCGGTTCCTACGGCAGCGCCGGCATCGTCGCCGCCGTCACCGGCGTCTCGATGGCGCTCTCCGCCCCCCTGATGGGCATCTTCACCGACCGCCTCGGCCAGAGCGCCGTCCTGGTCCCCGTGGTCCTCGCGCACTCCGCCGCCGTCAGCGGCCTGGCCGCGCTCGCCCTCCTGGGCGCTCCGGTCTGGGCGCTGGCCCTCGCCGCCATCCCCGCCGGCGCCTCGGTGCCGCAGGTCGGCCCGATGGTCCGGGCCCGCTGGGCCGCCAGGCTGGAGGGCTCGCCGCTGCTGCCCACGGCCGCCGCCTTCGAGTCCGTCACCGACGAGTTCACCTTCGTCGTCGGCCCGGTCCTCGCGACCGCCCTGTGCACCGGCGTCCACCCGGCGGCCGGCCTGGTCACCGAGGCCACGCTGACGCTGCTCGGCGGCCTGCTCTTCGCGGCCCGTCGCGCCACCCAGCCCAAGCCGCACGCCCCGTCGGCCAACGGCGAGAAGCGCGCCTTCGCGCTGTCCTTCCCGGGCCTGCGCGTCCTGATCTTCGCCTTCCTCGGGATCGGCGCCGTCTTCGGCGGCATGCAGGTCTCGCTCGCCGCCTTCTCCAACGAGATCGGCAACCCCGGGGCCAACGGCCTGCTCTACGGCGTCTTCGCCGCCGGCAACATGATCGCCGGCATCGCCATGGGCGCCGTCGCCTGGAAGATCGGCCCGCGTCGCCGGCTGATCGTGGGCTACATCGGTCTCACCGCCGCCGCGTCCGTCCTGTGGGCCGCCCACTCGATGATCCTGCTGGGCGCCCTCGGCCTGGTCGTGGGCCTGTTCATCGCCCCGGCGCTGATCACCGGCTACACGATGGTCGAGCAGCTGGTGCCCGCCAACGCCCGGACCGAGGCCTTCACCTGGCTGACCGGTTCGATCGCCTTCGGTCAGGCCATCGCGGTCACGCTGGCCGGCCGCCTGACGGACGCGCACGGTTCCTCGTACGGCTTCCTGGTGCCCATGGCCGCCACCGCGCTCGCACTGACCACCCTGCTGGCGCTGCGCGGGAAGCTGGCCCCGAAGGCCCCGAGCCGGATCGTGAGCGCGTCCGAGCCGGCGGCCTCGGCCGCCGCCCCGGCCACTGCTCCGGCCACTGCTCCGGTCGCCGCTTCGGCCGCGACGGCGGGCCCGAACGCCTCCGCGTCGGCCGCCCGTAACCGGGTGAACGAGCGTGGGATGGGTCACCGCGTGCCGGTGACGGTGGACTGATCCGCCGGAATACGTCACCATGGAGCGTCGTTAGCACTCATTGAGTCAGAGTGCCAGGAGGAAATTCGTGCCGACCTACCAGTACCAGTGCACCGAGTGCGGTGAGGGCCTTGAGGCCGTGCAGAAGTTCACCGATGACGCGCTGACCGTGTGCCCGAGCTGCGACGGACGCCTGAAGAAGGTGTTCTCCGCGGTCGGCATCGTCTTCAAGGGTTCCGGTTTCTACCGGAACGACAGCCGTGGCGCCTCGTCGAGCAGCACCCCTGCCTCGAAGCCGGCCTCGAGCTCGTCCTCGTCCACGACGTCGACCGCCGCCGCGCCCGCCGCTTCGTCCTCCTCGGCGTCTTCGTCGTCCTCGAGCAGCAGCTCCACGTCGGCCGCCTGATCGCTTCGCCCTGAGGCCCCGCCCGCCCTGACCGGGCAGCGGGGCCTTCGGCATGCCCCGTTAGGGTGGGCCGCATGGTGAACGCAGAGATCGGTGTCATCGGCGGTTCGGGCTTCTACTCCTTCCTCGAGGACGTCACCGAGGTCCAGGTGGAGACCCCGTACGGGCCCCCGAGCGACTCGCTGTACGTGGGCGAGCTGGCCGGCCGGCAGGTGGCCTTCCTCCCCCGGCACGGACGCAGCCACACCGTCCCGCCGCACAAGATCAATTACCGGGCCAACCTGTGGGCCCTGCGCTCGGTCGGCGTCCGCCAGGTGCTGGGGCCGTGCGCGGTCGGCGGCCTGCGGGCCGAGTACGGACCGGGCACGCTGCTCGTTCCCGACCAGCTGGTCGACCGTACGAAGTCCCGTGCGCAGACCTTCTTCGACGGGGAGCCGCTGCCGGACGGGTCGGTACCGAACGTCGTGCACACCACCTTCGCCGACCCGTACTGCCCGGTGGGCCGGTCCGTGGCGATCGCGGCGGCCCGGGGCCGGGACTGGGAGCCGGTGGACGGCGGAACCATGGTCGTCATCGAGGGGCCGCGCTTCTCCACGCGGGCGGAATCGCAGTGGCACGCCGCCGCGGGCTGGTCGGTCGTCGGGATGACCGGGCACCCGGAGGCGATCCTCGCGCGCGAGCTGGGGCTCTGCTACACCTCGATGGCCCTGGTCACGGACCTGGACGCGGGCGCCGAGACGGGCGAGGGCGTCTCCCACACCGAGGTCCTGAAGGTGTTCGGCGAGAACGTCGGCCGGCTGCGCGAGGTCCTCTTCGACGCGGTGGCGGCCCTGCCGGCGACGGAGTCCCGCGCCTGCCTGTGCACGCACGCGCACGACGGCTGGGACCTGGGCATCGAGCTGCCGTAGTCCCGCGTGCCGAGGGAGTCCCCCGCGCCGCGGGCTTCGCGGCGGCTTTGTCGGCGGCTTTGTCAGTGGCCCGCCCTAGCCTGCGCGCATGGGGAACTGGGGCGGCATGGCCGTGGCGCATGCCACGGTGGCGGAGCTGCGGGAGTTCGCGGCCGAGGCCGGGTGCGCGGTCGACCACGACGAGGACCTGGGCGGCGGCTGGTCGGCCGTGCACTACCCCGACCAGCCGGACGGCGCCGCGGCGGCACTGGCACGGCGGACCGGGGCGCCGGTGCTCACGGTGGCCCACCTCGACAGCGATGTCGGCTTCGTCGAGGCCGCCACCTTCGCCGGGGGTTGTTGGAAGGCGCTGCTGAACCGGCGCACGGCGCAGGACTACGAGATACCCGTCGACCGGTTCCCCGTGGAGGCGGCCCTGGCGGGCGCGCTCGACTGGGCTGCCGCCGCCGGGCTGACCGCCGACCCGGACGGGATCCGGGCCGCTCTCACCGGCTCCGAGGCCTTCGCGGAGGACCTCACGGACCGGCTCCTCGGCGCGCTCGGGGTGGCCCCCACCGCGCTGGGCGGGGAGAGCGCGTAGCGACTGCGGCCGAGCCGGCGCTCGCTCGTCGCCGGCCGCGACAATGACGGCGTGAACACGGACTTCCCCCTCGCCGACCGCGAGGTCATCGTCGCCCTCGACTTCGACGACCGCCGGGCCGCCGAGGAGCTCGTCGAGCGCCTCGGCGACGCGTGCGGCTTCTACAAGATCGGCCTGGAGCTGCTGACCGCCGCCGGCCCCGATCTCGCACGGGACCTCGTCGAGCGGGGGCACGAGGTCTTCCTCGACCTGAAGCTCTTCGAGATCCCGAACTCGGTCGCCGGCGCCGTCCGGGCCGCCGGGGCCCTGGGCGCGTCCATGGTGACCGTGCACGGCATGGGCGGTACGGGGATCATGTCGGCGGCGGTGGAGGCGGCGCGGGAGTTCCCGCGGCTGCGGGTGCTCGCGCTGACGGTGGTCACCAGCATGACCGCCCGCGACCTCGCCGACATCGGCATCGAGGCGGACACCGAGGAGCAGGTGCTGCGGCTGGCCCGGCTGGCGGTGGGCGCCGGGTGCGACGGGGTCATCGCCTCGCCGCGGGAGGCCGGGGTGCTGCGCGCACTGCTGGGTCCGGAGCGGCTGATCGTCACGCCGGGCGTGACCCTGGGGCCGGACGGGGCGACGGGCGTGACCCTGGGGCCGGGCGGGTCGACGGGCGTGACCCTGGGGCCGGGCGGGTCGACGGGCGTGACCCTGGGGCCGGGCGGGTCGACGGGCGGGCACGCGCGGCTGGGGACTCCACAGGCCGCCTTCGCGGCCGGGGCCTCGCACGTCGTGGTGGGCCGGTCGATCGCCCGGGCCGCCGACCCGGTGGCGGCGCTGCGGCGGGCCCGCGCCGCCTGTTGACTCTTGTGGGTGACGGGGTTGTCCACAGGCTGGGGATCGTCCACAGGCTCCGGCGGGATTCGCCGGGAGGCCGGATCGTGAGAGGTGTCCGGGCGATGGGCCCGGGCTCGGCAACTCACTCGGTCTGGTGGTGTTCGTCATGTCCCGTTGTTCCACGGCTTCTTCGATTCCCTCCGCATGTCCCCCCGCGCGCCCGGTCCCGCCGTTCCCGCCGCTTCGCGTGGGGCGGGGCGGGGACCGGCTGCGCCGGGCCCTGCGGCGCAGGCGGCGGGCCGCCTCGGCCGGACTGGTCGTCGTGGCGGCGGCCCTGGCGGTGGGCGGGACGGAGGCGCAGGCCTCCCGGGGCGCCGCGCCACCATCGGCCCGGGCCGCGCAGGGTGGCGCACCGCCCGCGGCGGTGCGGATGGTGTCGGCCCCGGTGCGCATCGCGGACGCCGCGACGGTGCGGCTGCTGCGGCCCGGGGACCGGGTGGACGTGGTCGCGGCGGAGCGCGCCGGACCGACCAGGGTGGTGGCGGCGGGGGCCAGGGTTGCCGAAGTGCCCCGGCCCGAGCAGGGCGTTGGGGACGGTGGGGCGCTGGTGGTCCTGTCCGTGCCCCGGGACACCGCGCGGGATCTCGTGGGGGCGGGTGCCGTGACGCGGTTGGCGGTGACGTTGTGTTGATTCGCACACGCGGTCGGTCAATTCACCTTGACATGGGGGCCGATTGGACACGGCGCGCCCGGACTGCCGTAGCTTTCGGAACCGTTGGCTCCGTGTTCGGCAGATGTGAAGAGAGGCTCAGTCGTGAGCGAGAAGAAGAAGGAGAGCGTGCTGGCAGGCTTCAAGGCCTTCCTGATGCGCGGCAACGTGGTCGACCTGGCGGTGGCCGTGGTCATCGGCGCCGCGTTCACGAACATCGTGAACTCGGTGGTCAAGGGGATCATCAGCCCGGTGATCGGCGCCGTGGGCACGCAGAGCCTGGACGGCTACAAGTCCTGCCTCAAGAGCCCTTGCGGTGTCGGCCCGAACGGCCAGCCGACGGGTGTCGAGATCCTCTGGGGCTCGGTGCTGAACGCCACGCTGACCTTCGTGATCACCGCGGCGGTCGTGTACTTCCTCATGGTGCTGCCGATGGCGAAGTACCTGGCCAAGCAGGAGGCCCGCCGCAAGGCCCGGCAGGGCGTCCAGGAGCTCGTCGAGATCACCGAGCTGGAGGTCCTCAAGGAGATCCGGGACGAGCTGGTCGCGCAGCGCGCCAACGGCGGCGGCAGCGGCCAATCGGGTCCGCGCGACGCGTTCTGACCGGTCCGGCCGGTCAGATGTGGTGCGGGGGCTTCTCGTCGAGGAAGCGGGCCAGGTCGGCCGCGCTTCCGCCGGCGGGCGGCCGCTCGCCCCAGCCCCGGTCGGTGTCGTCCGAGGACTGCCGGTCCAGCGGGTCGTCGAAGACCAGCTTCGGCTTCGGCCGGGGCCGGTCGGCCCCGGCGGCGGGGGCGGGACGCGAGGACTGCGGGTCGGAGGCGGGGGCGCTGCTCATGCCTCCAGGGTACGGCCGCCCCTGGCCGCGGCCCCGCTCGACTGAGGGCCTCGGCGCCCTTGCGGGCGTAGAACCACCAGCACACCGCGAGGCAGCCGGCATAGAAGCCGATGAAGGAGCCGAAGGCGACCTTCAGGTCGTTCTGCCCGAACCAGGCCACCAGGGCCAGGACGATCACGACCGGCACCCACACGAAGGCGGCGTTCCGGAGGTGGATCTCCGAGCCGTTCGCCTGCCAGGCCGGACGGATCCTCCGGTGACCATTGCGTGGTGGTGCGGCCCTGTCGGTACTGCGGCGGATCGGCGATGGGCAGCTGCCTCTGTACTTCCTGCGTGGCGGAGCTCATGGCGGGGTCCTGAACTGCGAGAAGGGCGCCGACCCATCCAGGCTCCGGTCCCGGGGGCACCGCGCGGCAGAGGAGAAGGCACCGTGGGGCCACGGGGCAAGGTCCCGTCGCCCCCGGTGCGTTGGTCGCCGCCCCGGCCGCCGCCCGGGGCACACGGGCTGCGCCGGCAGCGCGTCCGGCCTGCCGAAACGCGGTCCCTCTGGTCTCCTGGCCGGTATGGCCTTCTCCCCCATGACCGCCCGCAGCCGCGACGAGGACCACCGCGCGGCCACCCCGCTGGAGCTGTTCTTCGACCTCTGCTTCGTCGTGGCGATCGCGCAGTGCGGGCAGCGCCTGGTGCACTCGCTGGCCGAGGGCCATCCCGTCACCGGGGTGATCGGCTACTTCTTCGTCTTCTTCGGCGTGTGGTGGGCGTGGATGAACTTCACGTGGTTCGCCTCCGCCTACGACTGCGACGACGTGCCGTACCGGATCGCGACTTTGGTGCAGATCGCCGGCGTCCTCGTCTACGCGGCCGGGGTGAGCCGGGCCTTCGACGAGAACGACTGGACCGTCGCCGTCGTCGGCTACATCATCATGCGCGTCGCGCTGACGGCGCAGTGGCTGCGGGCGGCCTCCGGGGAGACCGGCACGGCCCGCACGGCAGCGCTGAAGTACGCGGCGGGACTGGTGCTCTGCCAGCTCGGCTGGGTGGCACTGCTGTTCGCCCCGAACGACTGGAAGCGGTGGCTGTTCCTCGTCGTGGCCGCCTGCGAGCTGCTGGTACCGGTGATCGCCGAACGCGGGCACCAGTCCCCCTGGCACGCCCACCACATCGTGGAACGGTACGGCCTGTTCACGATCATCGTGCTCGGCGAGACGATCGCCGCGAGCACGGTCGCGGTCAAGTCGGCGCTCGACGAGCACGAGGCCCTCGACCTGCTGCTGCCCATCGCCGCGGGCGGGCTGCTGATCGTGTTCGCCGCGTGGTGGATCTACTTCGCCGTACCGATGCACGAGCACCTGACCTCCAACCGCGAGGCGATCCCGTGGGGGTACGGCCACCTGCTGATCTTCGCCTCGGGTGCGGCGATCGGCGCGGGCATCGAGGTCGCGGTGGAGCACGCGGTCCACAAGGCGCACATCTCCCAGGTCGCCGCCAATGCGGCCGTGACCGTGCCGGCCGCGCTGTTCCTGCTGATGGTGTGGCTGCTGCACTCCCGGCACTTCAAGCGGGACCTCGCGGAGCAGCTGGTGCTACCCGTCGCCGCCGTGGTGACGCTCGCGTGCGCGTGGACAGGGCCGTACGCGGTGCTCTGGGCGGGCCTGGTGTCGACTGCCACGGTTGCCGTGGGCCTGACCCTCTCGACGAGGTCGAGCCCTCGTTGACCGCCTGCGGCCCGGCCTCCTGGGGCTCCGCCCCAGACCCCGCGCCTCGAACGCCGGCGAGGCTGAGATACAGCCCCCGCAACCCCCGCGCCCCCGTCACCGTTTCCAGGCCATGACACTCCCCCCACAACGCCCCGGCGAAGACCCCGGCAGGGAATTGGCCGAGCCCGGCTTCTGGCAGCAGCCCCCCGCCCACCGCCTCGCCGCCTTCGCCCGCCTGCGGGCCGTCGGCTCGCCCGTCTTCGTACCCGAAGGGCCCGGGCACTGGGCGCTCGTCCGGCACGCCCAGGTGCAGGAGGCCAGTCGCCTCCCCAAGGTGTTCGCCAGCGCGCCCGGTGTGACCACCCCCGAACCGGCCGGCTGGGTCCGTGCGCTGTTCGGCGACTCGATGGTCAATCTGGACGGCCCCGACCACGCCCAGCTCCGCAAGATCGTCCAGCGGGCGTTCACGCCCCGCCTGCTGGCGGCGGCCGAGGAGGACATCCACGCGGTGGCGGCCCGCATCGTGGACGACGTGCTCGCCGACGAACCGGACGAGTTCGTCTCGGCGGTGGCCTCCCGGCTCCCCCTGGACGTCATCTGCAACATGATGGGCATCCCGGAGCACTACCGCGCCGAGATCGCCGACCGCGTCAACCACGCCTCCGAGAACATCGGCGTGGAGCGGGGCCTGACGGCCCGGCTGCGGATGCCCGGGCGCGGGCTGCGCGCGCTCGCCCGGATGCAGCGGATGGTGGCGGGCATCGGCCGGGAGCGGCGCAAGAACCCCACCGACGACCTGATCTCGGCGCTGGTCTGCGCGAACGTGGACGGACAGGCCCTCGGGGCCCGCCAACTCGGGGCCTTCTTCTCCCTCTTGATGGTCGCCGGGGTGGAGACCACCCGCAATGCGATCACCCACGGGCTGACCCTGCTCACCGACCACCCGGACCAGCGGGACCTGCTGCTCTCGGACTTCGAGAAGTACGCGGACGGCGCGGTGGACGAGATGATCCGCCACTCGACGCCGATCATCCAGTTCCGCCGGACGGTGGCCGCGGAGCACACCATGGACGGGCACGTGTTCCGGCCGGGCGACAAGGTGGTGCTCTACTACGCGTCCGCCAACCGCGACGAGGCGGTCTTCCCCGATCCGGACGCCTTCGACATCACCCGCTCGCCCAATCCGCACCTGGGGTTCGGCGGCGGCGGCCCGCACTTCTGCCTGGGCGCGCACCTGGCCCGGGTGGAGATGAAGGCGCTCTTCCGCGAGCTGCTCACCCGGCCGGTCGGGCTGCGCGCGGTGGGCCTGCCGGACCTGGCCGGGTCGAACTTCGACAACCGGGTGCGGTCGCTCAAGTTCGCCTTCGAACGCCCCTGACGCCGCCGGGAAGGAGCGGGCCGGCAGGAGCGCGACGGTAGGAGCGGGACCGGCCACCGGGCAGGCTGGGAGCCCGGCGGCCGGAGCGGGTGGTGGCGGCACCCGGGGTGCGGCTACTTCTGCAGGCGTCGCACGGCGAGGACGCAGTGGGCGCTGCTGGTGAGCACCGACTCGTCGCCCGCGAACGCCTGCAGGGTCTCCGGCGCGACGGGCTGGCCCGGGACCGCCTCCGGCCAGGCGCGGGTGGCGAAGAGGAAGTACGCCTGTCCGCTCTCGTCGGCCGCGGCGACCCACTCGTCGGGGGCGGTGCAGCGCGCGTTCATCCCGGGCAGGGTGAGCGCGATCTGGTTGCCCTCCAGCAGGATCTGCACGGGGAAGGTGGCCGCCTTGAGGGTGCCGTCCATGACCACGTCGCCGATGGGCAGGCCGATCTCCTCCAGCAGCCCGCGGGCGGCCGCCTCGCCGGCCTCCCGGCCCTGCGGGCCGTCGCCGAGGGTGTAGGCGAGGAGGTACGGGATGTCGTGCGCCTCTTCGGGATCACCGATCCAGGCGAGCACCGAAAGGGTGCCGAGCTGGGACCGGTCGATTTCGGCTTGAGTAGAAGTCATGCGCCGCACCCTAGTGGTCCCGCCCCCGGCCCTTTCACGGCCTTTCACCCGGGCGGGCTAGACCTCCCAGAATCCCCCTCCGGAATTCGCCTGCATGTTCGTGTCCTGGTACTGGAGGCGCACAATGCGCGCGTTTTCCGGGATTTCGAACACCACCCATCCCTCGGCCCGCTCACCCACCTCCAGGGAATCGAAGACGAGTGGTTTGCCGGTGGTCAGCTCGCCGGTGGACACCACCGGGTGGCGCCGCCCCGCGCTGTCGTGCGCCCACACGCGTCCGAGCGCCCCGTACGAGGCCCCGCCCACGTTGACGAAGGACATCTGCGCGGCCACCCAGCGCTTGCCGGCGGGCGGGGCGTAGTTCTTCTCGACGCTGATCGCCGGGTCCACGTACGCGGCCAGCACGGCCTGGAGGTGCCGGCCGACCTGCGCGCCGTCCACCCGTACGGAGTCACCCACATGGGCGGCCTTCGCGGCGGGCCGTACGGGTGCCTCCCCGCCCGGCACCCCGTCGTCCACCGGGACGGCGGGCGCCACGGCCGGGGCGAGCGCGGCTTCCCCGGGAGCGCTCTGGCAGGCAGTGGCACCGAAGAGGAGGAGCGGGAGAAGGGCGGCGGCGAGGACGGGGGTGTGGCGACGGGCGGCGGACTGACGCATTCGGGATCCCTTCGGGGATGTATTTCGGTCAGTCTCACGCGCCCGAGCGGGCAATTGCACTCACCGACACGAGTGCGCCCGCGGAGTGCGTGCGGACGGTTGCGGCCAACTGCCAGCACAATGCGTTCCGGCGGATTCCCGTCACCCCGATCCATCTGGAGGAAGAATGCGCATGTCCGGCCGTCGAATGGCACTGGCAGCCCTCTCCGCACTGGCCGCCACGACGGTATTCACCGTCCCGGCCGGGGCCACCGTTTTCAACCAGGGCATTTCCGTGCACCCGCACGCCCGCCTCGCGCAGGACGGCAGCGTCACCCTTTCCGGCAGCTACCACTGCGAGCAGGCGTCACCCAGGGGGGCGATGCAGATCAAGGCGACCCTCGTCCAGGACGGCGTCCGGCTCAGCCTCGGCGCGGAGGAGGTCGTCTGCGACGGCACGGAGCGCACGTGGGTCGCCCACGCTCCGGGCTCCTTCGTCCGCGTGCAGCCGGGTCACGCGACGGTCACCGGGGAGATCCAGGAGGTCCGGCTCTCCGGCTTCATGCCGCGGTCGGTCACCACGGTCGCCCAGGACAGCAAGGACGTCGAGGTCCGCGAGGGGCACTGAGCGACCGCACGACCGCACGACGACGGGCCCGTGGCACGCGCCCGCCCGCCCGGTAGCCGCCGCTGCCGGGGCCGGGCGCCCGGCCCCGGCACGGCCCGGAACACCCGGCACGCCCGGAAAGCACCCGGACCCGTCAGCGGCACTCGGGGGCGACGTCCGTCATCGACATGAAGGCCACCGAGCGGCACTCGGCGTCCGCGTGCGGACGCCCTGTCGTCCAGTCCACGACGGTCGGCGCTCCGGCCGCCAGCAGGACCAGGGCCAGGACTCCCGTCACGGCGGCCTTGCTCAGCCCGCGCACAACACGATCCGTTCCATGGACGGCATCATCACCCCGCCTCCCGCGCCCCACAACCCGGGGTGACCGGCCGGTCACTCGATGCTCCGCGGGCTGCCGCCGACGGTGAACTCGCACCACACCGCCTTGCCGTCGCCGCGGGACTCCACACCCCAGTGCGTGGCCAGCGCGTCCACCAGCAGCAGCCCGCGCCCCGTGGTGGCCGCCTCGCCCGGGGTGCGCCGACGCGGCCACACGCTGGAGCGGTCCTTGACCCACAGCCGGATCCGCCGGACCGGCTCCGGCAGCACCTCCATGGTCAGCACCGCCCCGCCGTCGGTGTGCAGGAGGGCGTTGACCAGCAGCTCCCCGGCCGCCAGCTCCACATCGTCGGCGAGCTCCGGCATGCCCCAGTCGCGCAGGGCCTGGCGCAGGGCGTAACGGGCCTCCGAGAGGCCTTCGGGGTCGGCCTGGTGGACGTACTGGTGGATGCGCGGCGCCCGGTGGGTGCCCGGGTCGGGGGCCCGGCGCAGCACCAGCAGGGCCACGTCGTCGCCGGAGCCCCAGCGCTCCCAGAGCCGGTCCGATAGGTGGTCGGCGAGTGCCTCGGGCGCCTGCGGGCCGCTGCGCACCGCCTGCGCCAGGGCCGCCATGCCCTGGGTGATGGTCGTGCCGGGCTCCTCCACCAGGCCGTCCGTGCACAGCACGAGCGTCTCCCCGGGGACCAGGTCGAGCCGGGTCTCGGGGAACTCCTCCTGCTCGAAGGCCGAGGCCAGCCCCAGCGGCAGGCCGCCGCGCACCTTGGGCCAGCCGGTACGCCCGTCCGTGTGCCGGATCAGCGGTCCGAGATGGCCCGCGCGGACCGCCCGTACCCCTCCGGTCTCCAGGTCCACCTGCGCGTACATGCAGGTGGCGAAGCGCTCGGTGTCCAGTTCGGCGAGGAAGCGCGAGGCCCGGGCCAGCACGGTGGACGGCGGGTGGCCCTCCCCCGCGTACGCCCGCAGCGCGATCCGCAGCTGGCCCATGATGGCCGCCGCGTGCGTGTCGTGGCCCTGTACGTCGCCCACCACGATGCCGACGCGGTCGCGGGGCAGCGAGATCACGTCGTACCAGTCCCCGCCGACCTCCCGCCCGCTCCAGGCGGCGTGGTAGCGGACCGCGATCTCGCCGCCGGTGATGTCCGGGATCCGGCGCGGCAGCATGGCGGCCTGCAGGCCCGTCGCGAACTCCCGCTCCTGGTCGAAGAGGAGCGCCCGCTGGAGGGACTGCGCCACGATGCCGGCCAGGCCCAGGCAGAGGTTGCGCTCCTCCGGGCTGAACTCGCTGCGCCGCCGGTAGAAGAGGACCAGCCCGCCGATGGCCTTGGCCTGCGCGATCAGCGGCAGGTAGGCGGCCGCGTCGAAGCGGATCCGGTTCAGGTAGTCCGCGAGGAGCGGGAACTCGCCGCCGAGTTCGGACAGCGAGGTGACGAAACGTGCCTGCCGGGTGAGCACCGCGTGCGACAGCGGGAGCGAACCGTCCAGCCGGGTGAACCGCCGCTCGCTGAGGATCTCCAGCGACTCCCCGCTCAGCGCGATGATCTTGATGGTGCCGCCCTCGACCAGCCCCAGGGCCAGCCCGTCGGCACCGAGCCGCTCCAGCGCGCCCGCCCCGGTCAGCGCGGCCGTGACGTCGTCCACCGTCACCGCCCGCGACAGGGCCTCCGTGGTCCGCTGCACGATCGTCGTCTGCTGGGCGCGCGCCGCCTCCAGTTTGCGCAGCAGCGTCGCGTGGGCCAGCTCCGCCGTCGCGTCCCGGACGATCCCCACGATGCGCCGCGGCTGCCCCTCGCCGTCCCGCAGGATCCGGCCCGAGGTGTGCGTCCACTGGTCGAGGCCGTCGCGCCGCTGCACCGTGAAGTACGCGCCGTACGTGTCCCCGCCGCTCTCCAGGACCCCCGCGATGGCCTCGGTGAGCCGGTCCCCGTCCTCGGGCCGGATGTGCAGCGAGACCCCTTCCGGGGTGCCGTCGAACTCCTCCGGCCCCAGGTCGAAGACGGCCATCGCGGCCTCGTCCAGCTCCACCGTCCCGGCGTCCAGGTCCCACTCGAAGCTGCCCATGCCGTTCAGCGCGAGCCGCTCCCCGGGCCCGGTCACGGGGGGCCGCCGGACCGGCTCCGGGCCCTCGTGCTCCGCCGCTGCCACCTTCCACACCACCTAACGGCCGGGCCAGCACGGCTGCGAGATCAGCCGCTCCCACTCCTCGTCAGGATGCCCCGGAAGGGTGCGCCCGGCCTCCCGCCAGCGCTTGACGACCGAGAGGTAGATCGTGGCCGGGTCGGCGGCCGGGGCGCTCGCGTACGGCCCCCCGTACGGGCCCGCGTACGGAGCCGCGTGCGCGGCGCGCTCGAACCCGCCGGCCCTGGCCGTCGTGGCGGGCTGTTCCGCGCGGCTGGCGGGAATGCGTACCCAGCCGCGGCCCTGTGCTCGCTCCGCGCTCATCACGGACCCCTCTCACCGCGGATCTCACCGCAGATACGTCGTCGGATGCCCTGGGGGTACCCCCGGAGGACGCCCGGGGGAAGCAGCCCTGTCGAACCGGGCGACACCGGTGGAGCCCGGCCGCGGACCCCGGGCCCCGAGGCGCTTGCGGACTCCTCTCACCAGTCTCCCCGCCGTGAAGCCCGCGCCGTGCACGAATCGCATGGAAGGGCCGAATGAGGGAGCCGTCAGCAGCCCCGCGAAGAACAGTCCGGGCCACGAGGACTCGAAGCCGGGGCTCAGCTCCGGCGCCCCGCTGTGCCCCACGGTATCCAGCCCCGCCCGCAGCCCCGCGTCGAGCAGCTCCAGCCGGGCCAGGTCCGGGACGAAGCCGGTGGCCGCGATGACGTGCGCGACGTCGAGGACCACGGATTCCCCCGCCCGGGTGGACAGCCCGAGCCGGGTCCGCTCGCCCACCGGGACCGCCCGGTGCAGCCGGTGCCCGAGCAGGACGGGCACGCGCCGCTCGAAGCGGTCCCGCAGCCACCAGGCGCCGGCCGGGCCCAGCGCGGTCTCCGCGATCCGCTCCCGGGTGGGCGCGGGCAGCCGGCGCACCGCCCAGGGCAGCTCCGACCACACCCAGCTGCGCCAGCCGGTGCCGAGGCCGCTGTGCGGATCGCGCAGGGCGCGCAGCGCGTGCCGCTCCAGGGGCTGCGGGACGGTGTTCCAGTTCAGCCGGGTGCGGCGGGCGACCAGGCACGGCCGGGCGCCCTGCTCGGCCAGCAGGGCGGCGGTCTCCAGGGCGGCCTGCCCGGCCCCGAGCACGGCGACCTCGCGGCCGGCGAAGCGGGTCAGGTCGCGGTGGCCGCTGCTGTGCGAGTAGTGGGCGGGCGGGAGACCGCGCAGCCCCTCGGGGTGGTGGACGAAGGGCATCACCCCGACCGCGAGGGCGACCGTACGGGCGAGGAGGGGCGGTCCCTCGGCGGTGCGGACGCGGAAGCCGTCGCCCTGCGGGGTCACCTCCGTGACGGTCACCTCCTCCACCTCCGGTGCGGCCTGCCGGGCGAACCACATCCCGTACGCACTGAACGTGTCGATCGGCAGCGGAGTGCCGTGTTCCGCGGCCATTCCGCGCGTGGCGCAGTAATCGGCGAGGGTGTGCCGCCCGTCCGGCGCGGACAGGTTGGAGGACCAGGGCTCCGACTTCAGGTACATGCCGTCGGGCATGTGGTCGCGCCACGAGGCCATGGGCCGCCCCAGCAGCCGTACGCCGAGCCCCGCGCCCGCCGCGTGGGCGGCGATGGACAGCCCGTACGGGCCCGCGCCGATCACCACGAGATCGTCGATCCGCGTCACGGCCGCTCCTCCAGCTCGATGGTCACCGGCCCGGCCCGGTCCGCCGCGCCGGCCGTGGTCAACGCGTCACCAGCTCGTCCGGCTCGGCCGACGCCTCCGGCGGTACGGGACGGGAGGCGGCCCCCGCGGCCGGAGCCGGGGCGGGTGCGGAAGGGGGTGCGGAGGGGGGAGCGGCCGCCGGCTGCTCCCCGCGCTGGCGGGGCGTACGGACGACCGCGCGCGCCGTGCGGCGGCCCTGCGCCGGGACCCCGCGCAGGACCCGCACCCCCTTGCCCGCACCCCGCCCGAGGAAGGCGCCGAGCATCGCCAGGAACGGCAGCAGGTCGTCGGCGGCGAACCAGGCCGTCTCGACCCCGCCGCCCCGCCCCGGCCGCACGGGCCGGCCCGCCGGCGCCGGCTGCGCACCGGCTGCCGCGCCGTGAGGGTCCGCGCCGTGGTGGTCCGCCTCGTGGTGGTCCGCACCGGGCTGCGGCTCCGCCGCCCGCCCCGGGCCGGTCCGCTGGCCGGCGACCACCGGCGGGGCCTGCTCCGCGGCGCCGGCCGGCCGGCCGGCCGCCGTTGCCGGAGCAACGGGACCCTGCACCTGCTCCGCCGCCCGGCGCCGCGGCAGCGAACCGCCCCGGACCGCCGCCAGCAGCGCGTAGTTCTCGGCGACGAACACCCGGCCCGGACCGCCCGAGGGCTGGGGGACCCGCTGGCCCGTCAGATCCAGGTACATCGCCTGGACCACGTCCAGTCCGGCCGCGTCCGTGAACAGCCGGAACTGCGCGCCCGGACGGGGGTTGAAGTCCACCAGCCGGAAGCACCCCTGCTCGTCCCGGCGGAAGTCCAGGTCCAGGATCCCCTGGTAGCCCAGCCGTTCGGCGAGCCGCAGCGCCGCCGCCTCCACCGCCGGGTCCGGCAGCCAGCGCCCCACCGCGGTCAGCCCCGTCCGCACCGGCCAGGACAGCTCCTTGCGGCCCGATCCCGCGAGCAGCGGACGCCCGCCCCGGGCGAAGGCGCCGTGGAAGAACCAGTCGGTGTCCGGACCGGCCGGCAGGAACCGCTGGAGCAGCAGCCGGCTGCCCGCCTCCGCGGAACGCTCGTACAGCCGGCGCGCCTCGGCGGCGGTGTGCACCAGCGTGGTGCTGCGCAGCCCGTCGGCCCCGGTGGGCAGCAGCCAGGGCCGGCTCCACTTGGCGACCACCGGCAGGCCGAGCCGCCAGGCCGCCTCGGACGCCTCGGCCCCGCTCGCCGGGATCACGGTCTCCGGGTGCGGGACGTCCCAGCGCGAACAGAGCCGCGACAGCTCGGCCTTGTCGGCCACCCGGGCGGGCAGGTTGTCGGGCTGATGGGGGATCCGGAACCGTTCGCGGAGCATGGGCGCGACCCGGGACACGGCGATGGCGCTCAGGTCGTCCATGGCGATCAGCACGGCCTGACGGCCGATCCGCTCCGACACCCCGCTCAGGCACTCCAGCAGCGCCTCGGGCGCCTCCGGGTCCAACCCGCCGGCCGGACCGGCGTGCACGGCGCGCAGGTACCGCGAACGTCCCATGGGACCTCCCCCGGCCTCGACGACGGCATGGACCTCCACGCCCTTGCGGCCAAGGGATCTGACGGCGCCGAGGGTTCCGTGGTGGAACGGATTCCGATCGAGTCTGAGCACTACGGCGGGCACATGGTTGAGATACGCGTGCATGGCAACGGTGTCTTTCACCTAGTCGGACCAAGCGGGGGTGGTGTGCACCTGCTAATGGCCTACGCGGCAGTCACCGAACAGGCCATTCGTCAGATCTGATGCCTAACGTCTTTGGAAAGCACACCGATTCAGGAAAGCTCGGGAGACGCCATGCCCAGACCACGCCGCCGACTGGCGAGCACCTGCATCGGTACGGTCACGGCCGGACTGCTCGCCACCGGGGCCGCGCTCGCGCCCCCCGGAGAGGACCGGTCCGAGGGCTCCGACATCGCCATGGGCGCCTACCTCGACTTCGGGCCGCCGGGAGTGGCCCGGATCCCGCACCTGTCGAACTGGCTGGGCGGCAGGGAGATCCGGGTCGGGCACACCTATCTCCCCGGTGACCGGTGGGCCGGCATCGAGGGCCGGGTCTCGTTCCTGGAGGACTGGGCCGAATGGCGCCAGGCCGAGGACGACCGGATGTTCGTCCTCAACGTGCCCATGCAGGAACGGAACGAGGGCCGCGTGCCCGACTGGGAGGTGGCCCGGCTGATCCGGGCGGGCGCCGAGGGGGACTTCGACCGGCACTTCGGGAGGCTCGCCGAGCGGCTGGTGTCGCTGGGGGTCCCGGACACGGTCATCGTGCTCGGCTGGGAGATGAACGGCGTCACCTACACCCACCGCTGCGCGCCCGACCCGGAGAACTGGAAGGCGTACTGGAAGCGCATCGTCACCACGATGCGCGCGGTGCCCGGGCAGGAGTTCAAGTTCGACTTCGCGCCGAACCGGGGTACGGACGCGATCGGCTGGACGCAGTGCTACCCCGGCGACGACGTGGTCGACATCATCGGCATGGACTCGTACGACCAGGCTCCCGGCAGGACCTTCGACGACCAGATCACCCAGCCGTACGGGCTCCAGAAGCACGTCGACTTCGCGAAGGCGCACGGCAAGGAGATCTCGTACCCGGAGTGGGGGCTCTTCCGCCGCGGGGACAATCCGGAGTACGTACGGCGCATGCTGAAGTGGATCGAGCAGCACAAGCCGCTCTACCACACCATCACCGACTACTGCCCGCACGGCGTGTGGCAGTGCAAGCAGAACCCGGAGTCCGCGAAGGTCTTCCGCGACGCGCTGACGCCCGAGCGGCCCGGCCCGGTGATCCCGACCCCGGTGGTGCCCACGCCCGTGGTCCCGACCCCGGTGGTCCCGACCCCCGTGGTGCCCACGCCGGTCGTGCCCACGCCGTCGGTCCCGACGCCCCAGATCCCGACCCCGCAGATCCCGACGCCCTCGGTCCCCACTCCCGACATCCCGACGCCGCAGATCCCGACGCCGCAGGTCCCGACGCCCGAGATCCCCAAGCCCTCGCCCGTGGCCCCCGGCCCCGTGACGCCGAGCCCCCAGGTCCCGAGCCCCGTGACACCGAGCCCGGTGGCGCCGAGCCCCGAGGTCCCGCTGCCGGTGACCCCGAGCCCGCTCGTCCCCACACCGGTCACCCCGAGCCCCGAGGTCCCGGCGCCCGTCAGCCCGAGCCCGGAGGTCCCGGCACCGGTCACCCCGAAGCCCGAGGTCCCGCTGCCGGTCACGCCCAGCCCGCTCGTGCCGACCCCCGAGGTCCCGACCCCCGAGGTGCCCAAGCCCTCGCCCGAGGTCCCCGGGCCCACGCCCGTGGCCCCCAGCCCCGAGGTCCCGGCCCCGTCGCCCTCGCCCTCGGCCCCGCCCGTCGGGCCCACGCCCGCCGTGCCGAAGCCCGATCCCACGCCGCCGAAGCCCCTGCCGCAGCCGCAGCAGCCGCCGGTCAACAGCTCGCAGTGGTGCGTGCCGCTCAACTTCGGCGAGTGGCTCTCCAAGCTGGTCGGCAAGCAGTCGGTCTGCATCAGGCTCGACTGGGGCAAGGGCTCCGGCATCTGGCCCTTCTAGACGGGTCATCGCACCCGCAGTTCGTTGAGCCGCGCCCGCCAGTCCCTGGCGGCCGGCAACGCCTCCCGCAGCGCGTCCACCGCCCGCTCGCGCCCCGTCAGCTGCGACTCGTGCAGTCGCAGCAGGGGCGCGAGCGCGCTGGTGGCCAGCAGGAACCGCTGGTTCACGACCGTCTCGGGCCGCCAGTGGTTCTTGTACGGCTCGTTGCCGCGCAGGAAGCTGACCACCGGCCGGCCCTCGGCGAGCGCCCGCCCCGCCTCGTAGCGCAGCAGCAGCGTCGCCACGTCCACCTTCCGGGTCCGCAGGTCCGGGTCGGCCCCGTAGAGGTAGCCGCCGCTGAGTCCGGCCGACAGCAGCGTGACGTTGGCCGCCACCACCTTCCCGTCCAGCCGGAACTCCGTCAGCCGGCCCTCCCCCGCCCGCACCATCCGCCGGGTGGCCCGGGTCAGGTGCTCGGCGAAGCGGGGCCTCAGGTGTTCGGGGGTCACCCCGCGGCCGCGCCACTGCTTCTCGTGCAGCCGCAGCAGGGTCCGTACGGCACGCGGCACTTCCTGCTCGGTGACCTCGTGCTCCTCGATCCCGGCCGCGTCGGTCTTGCGCAGCTTGGCCCGCACCCGCTGGGCGCCGGACGCCGGCATCCGCTTGACCAGCTCGTCGAACGGCAGCGTGGGCAGCTCCATGCACGTGGAGTCGGCGAGCCGGGCGCAGGCACCGGGCCACTGCCGGTACAGCTCCTCGGCGGCCGCCCCGGGACGCACCTCCCGCAGGTCGACGACGGCCCGCCGGGCGGCCCGGTGCAGCCCGCGGGCCAGCGCCGGGACGACCTGCTCGGCGTGCTCCGCGGCCACGAGGACGTCGAAGTAGTCGGTGATGGGGCCGCCGAGCGGCACCAGCAGGGGCATCGGCCGGTGTACGAGCATCAGCGCGGCCGCGCCGACCAGTTCCTCGCCGCGCCGGACGAGGACGAGCCGGAGCCGGCCGTCCTTCCCGTACGACAGCCACCAGGAGTGCAGCCAGGCGTGGCTCTGGAAGGGGGTGGCGGTGGGACAGCCGCGGAAGAGCCGGTTCCACGGCTCCTCCAGCGCGGCGAACTGCCGGGGGTCGCGGCACAGCGTCACCGACAGGGCCCCGGCGGAGCCCGAACTCATCGCACGGACTCCTTCTCCTTGGCCGAGGTGGGCTCACCCTGGGCGGGGAGCGAGGCGTACTCCTCGACGGGGGACGCCACCGCGGGCTCGGCCGGCGCCGCGGCGACGGCGCGGGCCGGGGCCTGGGCCTGGGCCGCGGGCCCGTCCCCGTGCTCCTCGGGGCGCCGCGCCCGGCCCGGCCGGGCGAGCAGCCACAGCCCGCCGAGCAGCCCGCCGGCGCACATGCCGACGGCTCCGCTGATGGCGGCGGACGGGGAGGCGGGCTCGGTGGGAGCCACGGCCTGGTTGAAGAGGAGCAGCTGGACCCCGGTGTTCTTGGCGGCCTGGTTGCTGCTCAGCGACAGGGCGTCGGCCACCGCGTTCGAGATGTCGGCGGCCTCGGACGGGCTCGTCGAGGTGCCCGTGATGGCGATCATCGGGGACTCGGGCGAGGTCTCGGCCCGCACCTGGGTCCGCAGCTGACGGGCGGTGATGCCGGCGCGGGGCTGGGCGTAGCCGAGGGTGGAGCTGCTGGTGGCGATGCGGGCGTACGCCTGCGCGAAGCCGAGGGCGGTGGCCGGCTCGGTGGTTTCGTCGGGCACGGCGACGACATAGCTGGTTGCGGCGTACTCGGGGGTCTTGAGCACCCCGTACGCCCCGCCCGCGGCCAGCCCGAGCACGGCGCACACGGGCAGCGGCCACCATGCGGGCGGCTTCGGCAGTCGCCGCCGCGACTTCCGCTCGGAGCGGTGGTCCGGCTTCCGCTCGGCGGTCTTCCGCTCGGCGGTCTTCCTCTCGGCCTTCTGCTCCGGCTTCGGCTCGGGCTTCTTGTCGGACTTCTTGTGATCGGTGGTTTCGGCCATGAGCGTGCTCGCTTCCTGGGTGAGGGTGGTTCGGGGAGGGGACGGTTCAGCCGGTCCCGGTCGGCTCCGCCGGCCCGGGGCCCACCGGCTTGCGCCGGGCACCGACGACGGTTCCGGTGACGGCTGCGGCGCCGGGCACCCGCCCGGGCACGGCCGCGCCCGGGAGCGACAGGTCCGGGACCGAAGGCTCCGGGCGCGCCGGGTCCGGGCCCGGCGGACCCGACCGGCTCGGCGCGGCCGGAACGCTCTGAACGCCCGGGCCCCGGGCGGCCCCGGCGGTGCCCGGCGCGGCCGAGAGGGCGAGGTCGTACACGTCCAGCAGCTGCCGGGCGCTGCGGGCGATGTCGTAGCGGCGGACCACCGGCGGCGGGGGCAGCCGGCGCGCTCCCGCCTCCATGTGCCCGCGCAGCGCCGCGACCAGTTCCTCCGTGCCGGTGCCGATGCGGCGGGCCCCGGGGGCCTGCGCGGCCGGCAGGTCGTCGATGGCCGGGCAGGTCACGTGCAGGACGGGGAGTCCGGCGGCCAGCGCCTCCACGACGGCGAGCCCGAAGGCCTCCTCCCGTGACGGGGAGACGAAGACGTCCATGGCGGCGAGCAGCGCCGGGATGCCGGGGGTGCGGCCGTCCGCGCTGTCGCCCAGCGGGTCCCGCTCCCCCAGCAGGTGGATCCGGCTCTGCGCGCCGAGTTCGGCGGCCAGCCGGCGCAGCCGCGCGCGCTCCGGCCCGTCCCCGGCCAGCAGCAGGTGCGCCCCCGGCAGCGCGGCCACGGCCCGCACCAGGACGTCGAAGCGCTTGCCGGGGACCAGCCGTCCGACCCCGCCGACGACGAAGGCGCGTTCGGGCAGGCCGGTCCGGGCCCGGGTGGAGCGCCGGACGCCCTCCTCGAAGCGGAAGCGGACGGCCTCGATCCCGTTGGGTACGACGTGCACCCGCGCGGCCGGCACCCCCCACCCCTCCAGCCGGGCGGCGACGGTGTCGGACACGGCCACGGTGGCCGCGCCGAGGCGTTCGGAGGCCAGGTACAGCGCCCGTACCCCGCCGGACAGCGGCCGGCCCTCGATCTCGCCCTCGCCGAGGGAGTGTTCGGTGGCCACGGTCGCCCGGGCGCCCGCGAGCCGGGCCGCGAGGCGCCCGTACACGCACGCCCGGTACAGGTGCGTGTGCACGAGGTCGTACTCGCCGCGCCGGATGAACCGCACCAGCCGCGGCAGCGCCCCCAGGTCCCGGTTGCCGCGCATCCCGAGGTGCACGACCCGGACGCCGTCGGCGCGCAGCCCCTCGGCCACCGGCCCGGGGTTGGTCAGCGTCAGCACGTCGCACGGCATCGGCATGTGCCGCAGCAGCAGCCGCAGTTGCTGCTCGGCGCCGCCGACGCCGAGGCCGGTGATGATGTGCAGGGCCTTCACCGGCGCACCGCCCGGCGACGCAGCTCCTGCGCCTGGTGGCGCAGCTGCTTGATCCGCAGCCGGGCGCTGCCGTCGGCCTGGCTGACGTGGGTGCGGGGCAGGGCGTGCGGGCCGGCGAGCCCGCCGGGGTCGATGGCGCAGGCGTACGTGTAGCCGGCGGCGCGGGTGGCGTCGACGACGCGGGCGTCGAGGTGCCCGTACGGGTAGCAGAACCCCTCGGGCAGGGTTCCGGTCAGCTCGCGCAGCAGGTCGCGGCTGCCGCGGAGCTCCTGCTGGAGGACGTCGTCGGGGGCCGCGGTGAGGTCCTGGTGGAGCAGCCCGTGCGAGCCGATCTCCTGTCCGGCGTCGGCGACTTCGCGGATGCCCTCGGCGGTGAGCAGGGACTTGCGCGGGCCCAGCGGGTCCCACACGTTGTCCACGCCGAGCCGTCCGGGCAGCACGAAGAGGGTGGAGGTGAAGTCGTGGCGGCGCAGCAGCGGCAGCGCGTGGGTGAGGAAGTCGGTGTAGCCGTCGTCGAAGGTCAGCCCGACCAGCCCGGCGCCGCGGCCGGCCGCGCGGGCCCGGAGGAGTTCCCCGACCGAGACCCCGCGCAGGCCGCGGGAGTGCAGCCACAGCAGCTGGGCGTCCAGCACCTGCGGGGTGACGGTGATCCCGTACGGGTCCTCGGCGGGGTCGGTGAACTCGGCGACCGAGTGGTACATCAGGACCCACGGCGAAGCGGTCCGGCGGGCGGGGACCAGCACGGCGGCGGGGGCCGTGTCGGTGTCAGCGGACATTGCGGAACCTCTGCGTGAACTGGGAGATCTGACCGGGCAGGGCGGTGACTTCGAGGGCGCGTATGGCCATGCCGGTGGCTCCGAACATGGCCGGGACCAGCAGGCAGCCGAGGGCGGCGCTGAGCATCGGGTCGGGGATCATCGGCCCGGCGATCCAGCCGGTGGCGCAGGCGGCGACGGCGGCCACGGCGAGCCGTCCGATGCTGACGGCGACCCGGCGGACCTGGATGGCGATGATCCGCGAGCCGAGTCCGGTGAGCAGCAGTGCGGCGGTGGTGGAGATGCCGGCGGCGTTGGCGGCGGCGATCCCGTAGGTGCCCCACCAGCCGACGGCGAAGGCTCCGGCCACGATGTTGACGAGCAGGCCGGCACCCATCGCGAACGCCGGGAACCAGATGGGCCGGGCGGTCGAGAAGAAGGGCCGGGACAGTGCTCCGACGAGGCAGTGGCCGAGGAGTCCGAGTCCGTAGACCCGCATGACGGAGGCGGTGGCGAGGGTGTCCTGGTGGGTGAAGGCGCCGCGTTCGAAGAGGACCTGGATGATCTGGGGGGCGTAGCCGATGACGAGGGCGGTGCCCATGAGGACGGCGAGCGAGGCGAGCGCGAGGTCCTGTTCGACGCGGCGCCGGGCCTTCTCCAGCTCCCCGCCGGCCATGGCCTGGGCGACGACGGGGAAGGTGACGGTGCAGATCATCAGGGAGAGCACCATCGGCATCTGCGCGACCTTCTGCGCGTAGTTGAGGTGCGAGATCGCCCCGGGCGGGAGCGAGGCGGCCAGGAACCGCTCGACGAGCACCTGCGACTGCCGGAAGACGGCGAAGAAGATCACCGGGGCGATGACCCCGAAGGCGATGAGGGTGGGGCGGTCGCGGTCGCGCTGGCTGCGCGGGGCCCTCTTGGCGCGGGGCGGGCCGAAGCCCACGTTGCGGATGAAGGCGGGCAGCTGGACGAGGACCATCAGCAGTCCGCCGACGGCGACGCCCGCGGCGGCCGCCCGTACGCCCCACACGGCGTTCAGGGCGACCATGGTGCCGATGATCCCGACGTTGTACGAGACGTAGATCGCAGCGGGTGGCACGAAGGAGCGGTGGGCGCGCAGCGCGGCGCTGAAGTATCCGGCGATGCCGAAGGAGATGACGGTCAGGGCCGTCATCCGGGTGCACTGGATGGCGAGTTCGGGGTCGGGCAGGCCGGGGGCGAGCACGGCGACGACCGCCGGCGCGGCCATGATGAGCAGGGAGGCGATGGCGGCCACGAACACGGCGAGCCGGGGCAGGGTCGCCCCCACGAGCAGCCGTACGGGGTCCTGCGCGCGGGCCTCCTTGCGGGTGAGGCCGGCCCGGCTGGCGGCCCGGCGGGCCAGGGCGTGGCTGAACGCGGGCACCATCAGCAGCGCCATGGCGTCCTCGATGAGCAGCGTCGAGGCCATCTCGGGCACGGTCCAGGCGATCAGGAAGGCGTCGCTGTCGTGCCCGGCCCCGAAGAGGTGCGCGATGGTCTGGTCGCGCACGAGCCCGAACACCGCGCCGGCGGCGGTCAGCCCGGCGGTGACCGCGGCGGCCTTCGCCAGGAACCGCCCTAGCGGCGGACTCCCGCCGGGGGTGGCGGGATCGGGGAGCTCGGCGGATCCGGCCGTCCGGCTGCCGCCGGGGGTGCCGGGCGTACCCGGGGTGCCGGGTGCGGAGGACCCGCCCGCGGCGCGGGCCCTGCCGTGCCGGCCCCCGCCGGGGGCGGCGGGTACGGAGGCCTCGCCCGCGTGACGGACGTGGCCGGGCCGGCCGCCCGCCGGGGCCGGGGCCTCGTGCACGTCGGCCGGGGCGCCCGTGGTGCGCGCCGCCACCCGTACGCTGCGCCTTCCCGAGGGGCCGCCCGGATAGCCGGCGGAGCCGAACACGGGCTGCCGCACGGCCGGCTCACCGCCGGGCACGGCCCCGGCGACGAACCCGGGATCCACCGGACCCCGCGCACGCGCGCCCGGCGCCGCGGGGGCTCCGGCCGTACGGGCCGCCCCCGCCGCGACGTTGCGCCCGGGCAGGGCGCCGGTGACGAACCCGGGGTCCGCCGAGCCGGGCACGGCCGGATCCTGTCCGGGGGCCGTACCGGGCAGGACCGGGGCACGGCCCGGGCCGGGCGTACCGGGGCCGCCCTGGGCCGCGGGGGCGCCGGCCGAACCGGACCCCGTCGCATGGCCGCTGCGGCCCGGGTGGGCGCCGGCGGCGGTCCCGGGAGCCGCGGCCGGACGGGGTGTGCCGGTGGGTGCACCCGGGACACGGGCGGGGCCCGCCCCGGCCGGAGGGCCGGAGGCGGGCCGCCAAGGCGTGGTGTCCGTCACGGGCGGGCCAGGGCTTCGGGGGCGCTGCCCCGTGAGCCCGCGCCGGGGGCCGGGGCAGGGGCGCCTCGCTGCCGGCCCATGCCGGCGACGGCGGGGCCGGGTCGGCCCGCGTCCTGCGGGGAGGGCAGTGCCCACCAGGCCGCCAGGCCGATGATCACCCCGGTGAGGACCGTGGACGGCCCGCCGATGTCCGCGTACAGGAAGTCGGTCAGCTGCCACGCGAACAGCCCGATCGCGACCAGCCCGCAGTCCCGCATGCCCTCGCCGGCGGCGAGCCGCCGGAGTCCCGCCACCAGCAGCGCGGCCCAGCCGCCCGCCAGCGCGATCAGCCCGATCAGGCCCTGCTCGCTCAGGATCAGCAGGTACATGTTGTGCGGGGAGAGCAGCGGCTGGCGGAGGTACGCCTGTCCCGCGCCCGCGGTGTCGCTGCCGGAGGAGAGCCCCAGCGAGGAGTGGCCGTCGCGGTTGGCCGGGAAGCCCTTCAGCCCCACCCCCACCGCCGGCCGCTCGCGCCACATCGACTCGGCCGCGGCCCACATCGTGTAGCGGTCGGTCACCGACTGGTCGGGGGCGCTGGAGACCTGGGTGATGGAGGTCAGCCGCTCGGCGACCATGGCGGAGCCGACACCGAACCCGCCCACGAGGACCACGCCCGCCGCGACGAGCGCGAGGAGCACCTTCAGCGCCCGCCGGATCCCGGCCAGCACCATCACCAGCACCGCCGCGCCGGCGGTGGCGATCCACACGCCCCGGCTGAACGACAGCACCAGCGGCAGCACCAGCGCCAGTGCCAGGCCCCCGCCGATCCGCCGGACCCGCCGCGGCAGCCCGGGCGCCAGCCCGACCGCGGTGGCCACGATCAGCCCGTACGCCACCACGGTGGCCATGCCCATGACGTCACCAGGGCCGAAGGTGCCCACGGCACGGACGTCCTGGCCCTGGTAGGAGGCCCCGGTGTGGGTGACGTACTGCACGACCCCCACCGCGCCCTGCACCAGCGCCAGGACCACGAAGCACCCGGCGGCCAGCCGGAACTCCGCGGCGTCGCGCACCAGCAGCACCACGGCCGCCGGGACGAGCACGAAGACCTGGAGGTAGCGCACGAAGCCCGGCAGGGCGGCGTACGGATCCCCCGCGGTCATCGTCGCGATCGCGAGGCCCACGGCCGGCGTGCCGAGCACGAGCACGCCCAGCGGGGTCAGTGCCCGCACCCGGCCGCGCAGCGCCTGCACTCCGCAGACGAACGCCAGCAGCAGCGAGGCGGCGTCGGCCGGGCCGACCTTCCCGGAGGCGGTCGCGTCCCCCGCCGGGAGCGGGGCGAGCAGGAACAGCACGGTCGCGGCGAGCGGCAGCAGCGGCCAGTGCCGGCGCAGCAGGACCGGCAGTCCGGGCAGGGCCCGGTGACCGGAGACGACGAGGCTCATCAGCTGCCCCCCAGCCGGAAGCGGAAGAAGGAGGCCGCGGTGCGGGCGAGGATCCAGAGGTCCTGCCACAGCGACCAGGTGTCGATGTAGTGGTTGTCGAAGCGGGCCCGGTCCTCGATGGAGGTGTCCCCGCGCAGGCCGTTGATCTGGGCGAGGCCGGTGATGCCGACGGGCATCCGGTGACGGGCCTCGTAGCCGGGGTGGACGGTGGAGAACTTGGCGACGAAGAAGGGCCGTTCGGGGCGGGGCCCGACGAGGCTCATGTCGCCGCGCACGACGTTCCACAGCTGCGGCAGCTCGTCCAGCGAGGACTTGCGCAGGAAGGAGCCCACCGGGCTCATCCCGCGGTCGCCCGCGACGGTCCAGCGGGTGGCGGCCTCGTGCTCGTCGGCGCGCAGGGTACGGAACTTCAGCAGGGTGAAGGGGCGCCCGTAGAGGCCGACCCGCTCCTGCCGGAAGATCACCCCCGGCCCGTCCCAGAGCCGTACGGCCAGTGCGCACAGCCCCATCACGGGTGCGGCGGCGACGAGCGCGACCAGCGCGAGCGCCGAGTCGATGCCCCGCTTGGCCCAGCGCTCCAGCGGCCGGGCCGGGCGCGGCAGCAGCGGCTGCACGGCGTACCCCCACAGCTGGTCGGCGGGGTGCGCGAGGCGCATCCCGGTGACCTTGGCGGTGCCGGCCGGGTCGGCGAGCCACAGCCGGCAGCCGTGGTCGTGGAAGAGCCGGACCAGGGAGGCGGTGCGCTCGTCGGCCTCCGGCGGGCGGGTGAACACCGCGTGCCGGACGGAGTTCTGGATGACCGCGCGCCGGATGTCCTCGTGGGTGGCGAGGTAGGGCAGGGCGCCGCTGTCGGCCTCGGCGCCGGCCGAGGTGTCGGCGAGCCCGACGGGGCGCAGCCCGAACTCGGGGCGGCCGTGCAGGGCGGCGGCCACCGCGCCCGCTCCGGCGCCGGGTCCGACGACGAGGGCGGAGGCGGGCCGGCGCAGGGCCGCGCGGCGCTGGAGCTGGTTGACGAGGCCGCGGCCCGCGCAGGCCAGGACGACCTGGAGGCAGACGGCGGTGAACAGGACGTGCCAGCCGAGGGCCCGGGCCGGGTCCACGGCGGCCAGTACGGCGGCCGCCCCGCACCACAGGACGGCGGACCGGCCGGCCAGCACGGGCAGTTCGAGGAGCGCGGAGGGCGCGAGCCGGGGCCGGTACAGCCCCGCCTGCGCGTGCAGCGCGGCGAGCAGCAGGGGAAGGGCGGCGACGGCCGGCACCGCCACCGGGGCCGGCAGCGCCGGTCCGGGCAGGGTCGTCGCGGTGAGTACGGCGGCCAGCGCGTCGGCGGTGAGCAGGGGCAGCACCCGGCTGCGGCGACGGACCCGCCGCGGGCGCACGGCGGACCTGGCCTGGTCCGTCCTGGGCCCGCGCGGGGGGTGGATGGCGGTCGCGGAACGGCGGCCTGCCGCGTGTGGCGCGGGCGCGAAGGCGCTGCCGCCGGCGGGCCCCGTGCCGCCCTGCCCGGTGTGCCGGGCGGGTGCGCTGTCCATCGTCATCGGCTGATGCGCTCCTGGTTCAAGGGCCGGGGCCTGCCCAGCAGTTCGTGGTACAGGCCGGTGACCGCTTCCGTGGTCCGCCGCACGTCGAAGTCGGTCCGGGCGTGCTGCCGGGCCTGCTCCCCCAGTTCGGCGAGGAGCCGCGGCTCGGCGAGCAGCCGCCCCAGGGCCTTGGCCAGCGCCGTCGGGTCCTCCGGCGGCACCAGGCACAGGCGTCCCTGGCCGGGCGGCAGGCTCTCCCGGGCGCCGCTGACGTCGGAGACCAGGACCGGCCGACCGCAGGCCATGGCTTCGAGCGGGGCGAGCGCCATGCCTTCCCACCGCGACGGCAGTACAACGAGATCGGCGGCCCGAAGCCACGGTCGGATGTCGGTGGCGGCGCCCGCGAAGAGCACGCCCGGTGGGGCGGTTCGGCGCAGCCGTTCGGTGTCGGGGCCGTCGCCGACGAGGGCGAGGCGGGCTCCGGGGACGGTGCCCAGCAGCTCCGGCCAGGCCCGCAGCAGGATGTCCTGCCCCTTCTGGAGGCAGATCCGGCCCACGCAGACGGCGAGCGGCCCTCCCCGGAAGGCGGCGGGCAGCGGCAGTTCGGCGCGCGCCCGGGCCCGGTCCTGTTCGGGGTCCGGTCCGCCGGGTCGGAAGTGGTCCAGGTCCACGCCGTTGCGGATCACCGACCAGCGGGCGGTGATGCCCTCGGCCTCGCCCGCGCGGCGTTCGGCCTCGCTGACGCAGAGCACCCGGTCGGCCCAGCGGGCCCCGTACCGCTCCCAGCGCAGGGCGAGCGCGCCGGTGGCCCCGCCGACCGCGTCGAAGGACCAGGCGTGGGGCTGGAAGACGGTGGGCACGGTGCCGCGCGCGGCGAGCCGCCCGGCGAGTCCGGCCTTGGCGCTGTGGGCGTGCAGCAGGTCGGGCCGCACCTGGCGGAGCAGCTGCCGGGCGCCGAGCAGTTCGGCGGGCAGCCCGGGTCCGGGGGCCCGCCCGGCCCGCCAGGTGAGCACTTCGGCGCCGGCGGACCGGGCGGTGTCGCCGAGGGTGCCGCCGGGTGGGCAGCCGACGACGGCGCGCAGGCCGTCGGCGGTCTGGGCGCGGACGAGGTCGGTGACGACCCTGGCCACACCGCCGTCGACGGGCTGGACGAGATGGAGGACGGTCGTGGGCTGTGCCGCCCGAGGTTGTGTGGGCACGTGGAGTGGTCTCCTACGTTCAGCGGCGCGCGTCTGTCTGAACGAAGAGCACACCGAGGAAATGACCCTGACTTTCACCCGTGAACCTGAAGTTCAGGCTGCGGGCTCCACCGGACAGTGCGGGACTCAGGTCGAACACGTCCGCGTCATATCCGAGATTATTCACATGTTCGGGCTGTCGCACGAACGACTGACCGCCGAATTCCGTGATCGTGGAATTCATAACATCATTAAAAGGATTTTCTCCGTCACTGAGGCTCACCCGGCGCCCACTGTCGGCCGTCACGGTGAGTGAGTCCCCGAGGGTGCCCCGGTCCCCGTCGTACGCGACCACCCCGACCCGGCCCGCGGACCCGGCCGGCGCGTCCAGGCCCTCGATCTCGACCGTTCCGTCCCCGGCGCGGGCGGCGAGCCCCTCGAAGCCGTCCCACAGCGAGATCCGGCGCACCGGCTCCTGCGGGTGCTCGTAGGCGACGACCAGCGTCCAGCCGCCCCAGGCCCCCACCTCGGAGTGGCCCATGGCGATGTTGAGCTGGGCCACCGTCCACATGCCCGCGCCGCCCTTGCGGACCAGCGGGGTCACGTCGGCGGAGGCCTGGTAGGCATCGCTGCCCGCGTCCGTGCGGTGGCCCATCACCGTGTCGGCCAGGACCTCCTTGTACGCGCCGCCGGGCTCGGCGACCAGCACCCGGCCGTTGTCCTCCGGCGGCTTCTGCTCGCCCACCCGCAGGTTCCCGCCCCAGTAGAGGCGGGCGTACGAGACCTTCGCGCCCGGCGGGACCTTGAGCTCGGCGCGGGTGGAGTTGTAGGTGTCCGGGTCCTTGTCGACCTCGCTGTAGAACATCTCGAAGTCGCTGTTGACGCCGGCCGCGCCGCGCTTCACGTCGGCGCACGGCTCGGCCTGCGGGGACTCCTCCCTGCGGCAGCTGATGCCGGCGTTGGAGGCCCGTACCAGCCCGCCGTGCTGCACGGCCTGGTAACGCTGGGTGAACGGAACTCGAGGCAGCTCCTTGGGACCGGGCGCCGCCCACGCCACCGGGGCGGTCGCGGAAAGGGTGAGGCAGGACAGCAGACCGAGCGTGCCGAGGATTCTGCGGGAGGAACCCATGACCCTGTCTCCATTTTCGATCAAGGGGACAAAACAGGAGTGAACTTTGTCAGAACTCGGGCTGGAAATCACGCTGGACTCGCTTGTACGGCCTTTTGGGCGATGGCACGCACCCTCGGAACGGGCGGGTCGTTATCCGGGCACCATTGTTCGAACCGAAAGGAAATACGGAGATGAAGAAGAGGCTGGTGCGCGGCACCACCATCGCCGTCGCGGGCGCCGCCCTGCTGATGGGCGGCGCGGGCCTCGCCTCCGCGCACGGCGGGGACGGTGCGACGGCCAACGGCTTCACCGGCGGGTCCCCCGGCGTCCTGAGCGGCAACCTGCTCCAGGTCCCCGTCGACGTCCCGGTGAACGCCTGCGGCCTCACCGTGAACGTGATCGCCCTGCTGAACCCCTCCTTCGGCAACACCTGCGTGAACGCCTGAGCGTCAACCGCGCCGTCCGAAACGGCTGCATCCGGGTGAATGCACGCAACCCGAGCCGGGGCCGGTCCGTTGATCCGGGTGCTCCACTACCGGGCAATCCTGCAAAAAAGGGACGACAATGATCAAGAAGATGATGGCCTCGGCCGCGGTTGCCGCCTCGGTCGTGGGCATCGGTGCCGCCATGGCGCCGCAGGCGATGGCGATCGGCAACGACAACGGCGTCACCACCGTCCAGGGCAACGGCGCCGCGCAGATCTACGGCAACCAGGCCACCTACGGCAACATGAGCCCGCAGATGGCGCTGATCCAGGGCTCGTTCAACAAGCCCTGCATCGCGCTCCCCGCGAAGGCCAACGTCCAGTCCGTCCTGGCCCTGGTCAACGTCGGCGTCCAGGACATCCCGGTCCTGTCCAGCCCGCAGAACCAGCAGTGCACCGAGAACTCCACCCAGGCCAAGGGCGACGAGGCCCTCTCGCACATCCTGGACAACATCCCGGTCCTGTCCGGCAACGTCTCCCAGGGCAGCTGACCGAAGGCCCGCGCCCGCGAGGCCGCCGCACCTTCGGGTCGCGGCGGCCTCGCCGCATGTGGAGCCGGGCCGCACCGCCCGAGTAATTCGCGACACAAATGCGCCGGCACCCCGAATTCACCCCGAGCATCGGAGTGAATTGCCGGCCACCCGCCGAAAATGTGCGGTTTCTTTTCCCCTCGCCACTCGTTGTTAATTCTGCAGTGGATACGCCCCTGCGGGAAGGATCGAAATCAAAATGACGTACAAGAAGGCAGTGGTGCTGGCCGCCGGCGCCCTGATGGCAGTCGGTGCAGCCTCCCCCGCCATGGCCGACGCGGACGCCGCGGGCAAGGCCGTGGGCTCCCCCGGCGTCCTGTCCGGCAACCTGCTGCAGGTTCCGGTGCACGTCCCGGTCAACGTCTGCGGCAACACCGTGAACATCATCGCGCTGCTGAACCCCTCGTTCGGCAACGTCTGCGTCAACGCCTGACGAAGCGCCTGCCCGCAAGGGCAAACCTCCTCGGAGTGGCCTCGGAGTGCACGGCGGTGCACTCCGAGGCCACCTTCGATTCAGCACCGGCCGCAGCGCCGGTAGACAGGGAAGGACCCATGCGACAGGTACTGAGCCGACAGGTACTGGGCAAGGGGATGCTCACGGCGGCGGCCGCGTCGAGTCTGCTGTCGATCGCGACCGGCGCGGCGTACGCGCACCCCGGGGCGACGGCCGAGGTCTCGCATTCGCCGGGTGTGCTGGCCGGCAACAGCGTCTCGGTACCGGTCACCTTCGCGCCGAACGTGTGCGGCAACAGCGTGGACGGCGGTGCGGCGCTCAACCCTGCGATGGGCAACACGTGCGCCACCTCGACCGGCTCGCACGCCCACGACGGGTACGACTACGGGCGTTACCTCAGCCCCGAGAACGCCGAGGCCTTCGAGCGCCACCTCGACGAGCGCGGCGGCCGGCACGCGGTGCCCGGACAGCGTCAGGAGTCGCGGCGCCACGAGGAAGCGCGGTACGAGGAACCCCGGCACGAGGAAGCGCGGTACGAGGAAGCCCAGCCCGAGGCGTCCCGGCCCGAGGCGTCCCGGCCCGACGAGCCCCGCCCCGCGGGCCCCCGGCACGCGAAGCCGCGCCACGAGGAGCCCCGCCACGAGGGCGGCTACGGCGGCCCCGGCAAGGAGGAGGGCGAGGAGGAGTGCGACGACCACGAGTCCGCGCCGCCCCCGCCCGAGCACCACGCGCCTGGGCCCGACGCGCCGCATCCGATGCCGGAGCCCGTGGAGGAGCAGCCCGCCCCGCTGCCCGCACCGGAGCCGGTCCAGGAGGCACCGCCCGCACCGCCCGCCGAGGAGGCCCCCGCCCCCGAGGCCCCGGCACCGCAGGCTCCCGTCGAGGAGGCCCCGCACACGCTCCCCGCCCCGGAGCCCGGCCCGGCGCCCGAGGAGGCCCCGCACACGCTTCCGGCTCCGGCGCCCGGCCCGGCGCCCGTCGTGGACGAGGCCCCCGAGCCCCGGCCGCCGCACGGCAGCCAGCCCGTGGAGCACCCGGCCCCGGCGCCCGAGGTCGTACCTCCCGCGGACCAGCCGCCGGCCGCCCCCGCCGGTGACACCCCCGTCCACCTGCCCCCGGCGCCGGCCCCTGCTCCCGCTGCGGTCCCGGCGCAGGCTCCCGTTCCCGCGCCCGTTCCCGCTCCGGCGCACGTGACCGCGCCCGCGCTGGCCGAGACCGGCGCGGGTCAGCCCGCGGCCGCGGCGGCCCTCGCCACGGCCCTCATCCTGGGCGGCGCCATTCTGTACCGGCGGTCCCGTATCTCCTGACGGGCAATACCGGTAATCAGAAGAAATATCGGCCGGAGAATCCCTCGTCGGATTCTCCGGCCGCTGTCGTGAACCCGTTCCGCACCGCGCACGCGTTCGCGTTTCCGCAGCCGCGGGGAATCGTTACCCAGGGCGAAAGCGGTGCGACGGTCGCCGCTGATGCCGCTGCCCACGAAAAAAGAAGAGGATTTCGATAATGAAGCTCACGAAGGTCGCCGCTGTCGTCGCCGGCTCGGTCGCCGCCCTCGGCGCCGCCGCCCCCGCCTTCGCCGCCGATGCCCCGGCCGCGATGCCCCCGATGAGCCTGACCAGCGGGGCGACGGACGCGCTCAACGCCGTCGGGCCGTTCACCGAGTCGGCTCCGCAGACGGTGGGCAACGCGCTGGCCGAGCAGGGCGAGGGCGTGAACAAGGTCGTGGACACGGTCCAGCGGGTCAACAAGGTCCGCAACGAGGTGCCCGCCACCGTGCTCGGCCTCGCGAACGGCGCCACCCAGACGTCCCCGCTGCTCGGCGGAGTGAAGCTCAACGGCGGCCAGGGCTGAACCGCCCCGGCTGAAACGCGTACCGACACGACTGTGGGCGCCACCGGCGAGGCCGGGGCGCCCACAGTCGGTCGTGCGATGAACGTCAGTCGTTGAAGCAGTGGTTGCCGAACGCGGGGTTCAGCGCACCGATGATGTTCACGGTGTTGCCGCAGACGTTGACCGGGATGTGCACCGGGACCTGCAGCAGGTTGCCGGACAGGACGCCGGGGGAACCCACGGCCGCGCCCTCGGCCGACGAGTCGGCGACGGCGGAACCGGCGGCACCGGCCGCGGCGAGACCAGCGGTGGCCAGGACCAGGGCGGCCTTCTTGGCAGAGTTCATGGGAAGTGCACCTTCTGTTCGATGTTCTGCCCCGATCCGGGGCTCACATCGAGCGAAACGGTCCACCCTCCCACGACGACACGGCCACGTGCACGAAGAGACCTGTTCGGCTCAATTGTCGTAACCATGCGGCAGGTTCCCGGTCGTTCCGCGTCCTACGGCAGGGCGGGAAGGTCCGGGAGCTCCGGGATCCCGGGGAGCGCCGGAAGCTCCGGGACCGCGGGGAGTTCCGGAACTGCCGGGACCGCCGGGGCTGCCGGGACCGCCGGGACCGCCGGGATCGCGGGCACCGCCGGCAGTGCGGGGATGAGCCCGGACAGGTCGGGGAGCTCCAGGTCGGGGAGCTCCAGGTCCGGGAGCTCCGGGAGCTCCGGAAGTTTCGGCAGCTCGATCGGCGGCAGTTTCACCCCGCCCGGCAGCAGGCCTCCCACGGACGCGAGCAGGTCCTGGATGGTCTTGGTGAGACCGGCGAGCAGGTCGTCGATCGGACCGGCGGCCGCGGCGCGCCGCTCGATCTTGTCGACCTGCTGCTGGACGGAGGCCACCCGCCCGTTGAGCGCCGCGGAGCCGTCACCGTCCGCGGCGCCCGCGGGGGCGGCCGCGCCGGTCAGTATGACGACGGCGAGGGCCGACGGAACGAGGAGGCGGGCGCGGGACGGCTTCGTGCGGTGCATGAGCGTTCCTTCTGGTGGTGGCACACAAACGGACCCGAGCGATCCGCTTCCTCACCCACCGTGCGAACACCTCCCACGGAGCGCAACCGGAACGTGTGCCCGTACGGGCTGCGTACGGGCTTCGCGCACGCGTCCGCAGGCCACTCACCCGGGCCGGGGAAAAACTCGGCGCACGCAGGCCGTTTGAGTGAAGGAGCGGAACCAACCCCCTGGTAGTGCAGTTGACCAGGGCGCTCCATCAGCGGGCACTCGTGCGACAAAAGGATCAAGATGTTCAAGAAGTTCATGACCGCCGCCGCGGTCTCCGCCGTTGCGGTCGGCGCGGGCGCCGCTGCCGCGGCCCCGGCCATGGCCATCGGCAACGACGGCGGGGTCACCACCGTCAACGGCAACGGTGCCCAGCAGATCTACGGCAACCAGAAGACCCACGGCGACCTGAGCCCGCAGCTCGGCCTGGTCCAGGGCACCCTGAACAAGCCCTGCATCGGCCTGCCGGCGAAGGTCAACGCCCAGTCGCTGATCGCCGCGCTCAACATCGGCGTCCAGGACATCAACGTCCTGTCGAACCCGCAGAACCAGCAGTGCACCGAGAACTCCACCCAGGCCAAGGGCGACGAGCCGCTCTCGCACATCCTGGACAACATCCCGGTCCTGTCGGGCAACCTCTCCGCCGGCAGCTGATCTCAGCTCGCGGAAACCGACGAGGGCCCCGGCGGCGTCCAGCCGCCGGGGCCCTCGCGCGTGCCGCGCCTGCCGCGGCACGGCGTTCCGGCCGCGGTCAGCCGGTCCAGAAGTCCCACCACCGGGTGAGGACCAGCATTCCGATCACTCCGATGTGCAGGGCGGGCGGGGCCCAGCCGAATTCGGTGAAGAAGCCCCGCACCGGGCCGGGGGCGGGCAGGACGCGCGTACGGACGTTGTGCGCGGTGACCGCCCAGAACATCAGCAGGGTCGCCACCCAGGCCAGGCAGCACCACAGGCAGAGCGCGTTGATCTCGTAGAGCGACTGGACCATCAGCCAGGTGCAGAACCCGACGCCGAAGACCGTGCCGGCGTTCAGTCCGAGCCAGAACCAGCCGCGGTAGCGGGCGCCGGCCAGCAGGCCCGCGCCGACGCAGACCACGACGGCGTACCCGGCCAGCCCCAGCATCGGGTTGGGGAAGCCGAAGGCGGCCGCCTGCTCGCTCTGCATCACGCTGCCGCACGAGACGACCGGGTTCAGGCTGCACGCCGGCTTGAAGTCCGGGTCCTCCAACAGGAGGAACTTGTCGAGGGTGATCACCCAGGAGGCCAGCAGCCCGGCCGCCCCGGTGAGGGCCAGCAGCCAGGCCAACCCCTTGGGCGGGGTGTCCCGTTCGCCCTCGTGTCCACTGCGGGGCCGTCCCTGCTGGCGCGGGACGCCCACTGTATTCGTTGCCATGTGGCCCATAGTCCCGCGCTCCGACACAGAACAGGCCCAACCGTGCCCATCCGTACGCAAGTTGACCTGAAGGGGTGGCGGGAACCTCCGATGCTTCCCGGACGTTTTACCGAACCCCGAACGTGATGTCAGAGCCAGGGGTTACGTTGAGCTTCCGCGAAGTGACAAGCTGCGACGGCCTGGAGACCCACCTTGAGCGATCCGTACGAGACAACCGAGGCGCACCTCGACCGACTCCTCGGCCGCGCCCTCAACTCCTTCGACCTGCCCGACAGGTTGGTCGAGCGCCTCGGCACGGCGCTCGCCCACAGCTCTTCGCTCTACACCACCCACCACAGCCCGGCCACGGGCGTCTGGCGGGAGACCCACCGGCACACCTACCTGCTGGCCGACGGCGGTTCGGTCTCCCTGTGGGAGCTGACGTACCTGCCCGAGGGTGACCGCAGGGTCCGCCACGAGATCTTCGCGAGCAAGGCGGAGACCTGCCTGGCGGTGTCCCGGCTGTTCGGAGAGGCCTCCGCCGGCGCCACCCCTGATCCGGTGCTGCTGCCCGGCGACGAGGAGCCGGAGAACGACGTGGCGGCGCTGAGCGCACTGTTCGCGGGCTCGGCCCCGGCCCGGCGGCACCGGGAGTACGCGGTGGAGCAGTCCGCCGACCACGCCCGGCGGGTGCTGCGCCGCGCGGAGAACGGG
Source organism: Streptomyces sp. NPDC001513 (assembly GCF_042894695.1). Lineage (NCBI taxonomy): Bacteria > Bacillati > Actinomycetota > Actinomycetes > Kitasatosporales > Streptomycetaceae > Streptomyces > Streptomyces sp. NPDC001513. The sequence goes on along the minus strand of NZ_JBIAVU010000005.1, from coordinate 364,422 downwards.
GACCGGCCCGGCGAGCCGGTGGCGGCGCTGCTGCGGACGGCGTACGGGCATCAGATCACGCAGGCGTTCGGCGGCCGGCAGTGCCTGTCGGACGGGCGGGACGCCGGCTTCAGCCTGTACGAGCACGCCTTCGTGCTGCTGGACGGGACCGAGGTCAGCCTCTGGGAGGTCGAGCACACGGCGACGCCCGACGGCCGGCACATGTGCGAGGTGTACGAGAGCGAGGCGGCCGCGCGCGGAGCCATGGAGCACCGCGCCCGCGTCCGGTGACGCTCCCGCCGGGGGCCGTGGGCAGACCGTCTAGTCCGCGGCGGCGGCGCGGCCTTCGCCGGCCATGAAACGCCAGACCAGGGCGTGGCCCAGCACGATCAGGCCGATCAGCATCAGCGCCTCGGCCTGGATGGGCTGCAGCCCGAGCGGCTCGGCGAGTTCGGGGACGGCGCCGACCACGGCGATCAGGGCGTAGAGCAGGGCGGCGGCGGCCTGCTGCCAGGTCAGGAAGCGGTCGCCGCGCGCCCGGGCCAGCAGCCGCAGGGTGCTCGCGCAGCCGACCACCGCGAGGACGATGAAGGCCGCCCGCCAGACCTGCGGCTGCTCGGTGCCGCCGACCTGGGCGAACAGGCCCATCAGGGCGGGCAGCAGGAAGGACAGGTAGATCCCTCCGACGACGCGCCGCAGGGCGGGTTCGCGCATCCAGTCGTGGTGGCTCTGGACGACGTTCCACCACAGGCCCACCAGGGTGAAGCAGGTCGCGGAGAAGAGGGCGTAGAAGGTACTGACATCCATGGACGACGAGAGTGGCAGCATTCGTGGGGACGGCGGCCGACCCACGCCCGCCGTCCGGCCCGTCCCACCCGGTCCGCTCAGGGCGTCGCGGGCTCGCTGAGGGCGAGGTCCAGGGGCAGGTCCCGGGTGATGCGGACCTGTTCGGGGCGCAGGTCCGCCGGTGTGGGCATGGCGCTGCCGGGCAGTTGGACGGCGGCCGCGCCGTGGGCCACGGCCGAGGCGAGGGCGTCGGGCCCGGCGCCTCCCGCGATCAGGAAGCCGGCCAGGGCGGCGTCGCCCGCGCCCACCGTGCTGCGGACCACCGGGGCGGGCGCGGTGCCGTGGAAGGTGCCCTCCGCGGAGACCAGGAGCTGGCCGTCGCCGCCGAGGGAGGCCAGCACGGCTCCGGCGCCGAGCGAGCGGAGCTCCTCCGCGGCCTTGAGCACGTCCCAGAGGGTGGACAGCGGGCGTCCCACCGCCGTGGCCAGCTCGGACGCGTTCGGCTTGACCACCTCGGGGCGGGCGGCCAGCGTCGCGGGCAGCGCGGGACCCGAGGTGTCCACGGCGACGCGGGCGCCGGCCGCGCGGGCCCGGGTGACCAGGTCGGCGTACCAGCCGGGCCCGAGACCGCGCGGGAGGCTGCCGCAGCAGGCGATCCAGGAGGCCTCGCCGGCTCCCGCGGCAGCGGTCTCCAGGAGGAGGGCGGCCTCCTCCGGCGAGAGTTCCGGCCCGGGGGTGTTGATCTTGGTGAGGGTGCCGTCCGGTTCGGCGACGGCGATGTTCGAGCGGGTCTGGCCGGCGATCGAGACGGCCGTGACGTCCACGCCGTGCGCGCCCAGGAGTTCGGCGAGCAGGATGCCGGCGCCGCCGCCGAGCGGGAGGACCGCCGTCGTACGGGCGCCCGCGGCGGCCACCGCGCGGGAGACGTTGACACCCTTGCCGCCGGGGTCGACCTGGTCGCCGGTGGCGCGCAGCACCCCGCCCCGGTCCAGCGAGGGGACCTCGTAGGTCCGGTCGAGGGAGGGGTTGGGCGTGACGGTCAGGATCATGCGCGCACGACTTCCGTATCGGTGGATTCCCCTCACCGTACGCCGGTCACGGGACAGAAATCAGAAAACGGACATGCCCGCCCGGGAGGGGCGGGCATGTCCGTGGCGTGTCCCTCGCGAGGGGACGTACGCCCTCTAGGCGACCGGGACCTTCTCGGCGGCCGGGCCGCCCTGCTCGGCATGCTCGGCCGCGCCCTCGCGCTGGTCCATCGGGAGCGCCCGGCGCGGCAGGACGAACATCACCGCGAAGATCACGACGAGTACGGCCACGACCCACCACAGCGCGCCGCGGAAGGCCTCGACGTACGGCGGGCCGAAGACCATGTCGTCGTCGATCAGACCGAAGAAGACGACGGAGGTCAGGGCGAGACCCAGGGCATTGCCCATCTGGCCGGTGGTGTTGATCAGGCCCGAGGCGGAGCCTGCGTGCTGGCGCGGCACCTCGGAGAGCACGGTGTCGTTCAGCGGGGCCACGATCAGGCCCATGCCGACGCCCATGACGACCAGCGGGGCGGCCATCTGCCAGGAGGCGATCTCCATGCCGTAGTGCTGCGACTCCCAGATGTAGAGGAGCAGTCCGGCAGCCATGGTCAGCGCGCCGGCCTGGAGCACCTTGCGGCCGAAACGGGGCACGAGCTTCTCGACCGAGAGGCCCGCGGCGACCGATACGGCGATGGAGAACGGGATGCCGGTCAGACCGGCGCGCAGCACGCTCCAGCCGAGCCCCATCTGCATGTACATCGTCCAGACCAGGAAGAAGATGCCGGTGGCGATGCCGAAGGTCAGCTGGACGGCGATACCGCCGGCGAAGCTCTTGACCTTGAAGAGGGAGAGCTCGACGAGCGGGGAGCCGTCCTTCTTGATCTTGTACTTCTCGTACGCGATGAACGCGGCGAAGACGAACGGCGCGGCGGCCATGCAGACGAAGCCCCACGCGGGCCAGTCGTTCTCGTGGCCGTGGGTCAGCGGGAAGATCAGCAGGACCAGGGCGAGAGTGGCGAGGACGACGCCGACCAGGTCCAGGCGCAGTGCCTGCGGGGCCTTGGACTCGGCGATGAACTTGCGGCCCAGGATCACGCCCATGATGCCGACGGGCAGGTTGATCAGGAAGATCGGGCGCCAGCCGAGACCGAAGAGGTCCCACTCGATGAGCAGCGCGCCGAGCAGCGGGCCCGAGACGGCCGCCAGGCCCACGATCGCGCCGAACATGCCGAAGACCTTGCCGCGCTCCTGCGGCGGGAAGGTGACGTGGATGATCGCCAGGACCTGCGGCACCATCAGGGCGGCCATACCGCCCTGGAGGAGGCGGGCGACGACGAGCACGTCCGGGGTCGAGGCGATGCCGCAGAGCAGCGAGGCCGCGGTGAACCCGGCGATGCCGATGAGGAAGACGCGCTTGCGGCCGTAGATGTCACCGAGACGACCGCCGGTGATCAGGCCGGCGGCGAAGGCGAGCGCATAGCCCGCGGTGATCCACTGGATCGCGCTGGTGGAGGCGCCGAAGTCCTCGCGCATGGTGCGGATGGCTATGTTGACGATCGTGACGTCGACCAGGTCCATGAAGGCCGCGGTCATCACGATGGCGAGCGCCAGCCAGCGGCGGCGGTCGACGGTCGAGCTGGGTGCGTCGTGGGCTACGTCGTTCCGCTCTTCTTGTGTGGGCCCGTTCTCTCTTTCGGGCGATGTCTGGGGCGTCTCGGTGCTCATGAGGAGAAACTTAGACGGCGTCTAGGTCAGTCTGTGTCCTATTTCGCTGGCAGCCTTGATTCCATGACCGACACCCCCGCACGGCTGCTGTCCCTGCTGTCCCTCCTCCAGACCCCGCGCGAATGGCCCGGGAGTGAGCTGGCGCAGCGGCTGCGGGTCAGCGCGCGGACCATCCGGCGCGACATCGAGCGGCTGCGGGACCTCGGCTACCCGGTGGAGGCCACGCTGGGTTCGGAGGGCGGCTACCGGCTGGTGGCGGGGGCGGCGATGCCGCCGCTGCTGCTCGACGACGAGGAGGCCGTGGCGATCGCGGTGGGGCTGCGGGCCGGGGCCGGGCACGCGATCGAGGGGGTCGAGGAGGCCTCCGTACGGGCCCTGGCCAAGCTGGAACAAGTCCTGCCGTCACGGCTGCGGCACCGGGTGAGCGCGCTGCAGTCGGCCACGATCGCGCTGACCCGGGGCGACGGGCCGAGCGTGGACCCGGGGACGCTGACGGTGATGGCGTCGGCGGTGGCGGGGCCGGAGCGGCTGCGGTTCGCCTACCGGGCGGGGGACGGGGCCGAGTCGCGGCGGCTGGTGGAGCCGTACCGGCTGGTGAGCACGGGGAGCCGGTGGTACCTGGTCGCCTACGACCTGGAGCGCGAGGACTGGCGGACCTTCCGGGTGGACCGGGTGTCCGAGGCGTTCGCGACGGGGGCCCGGTTCGCGGCGCGGGCCCTGCCGATGGACGCGGAGGAGTTCGTGCGGCGGGGGCTCGGGCCGCGGGGCGCGGAGCGGTACGTGGTGGAGGTCGCCTTCGCCGCGGGGGCGGCGGAGCTGCCGGAGTGGCTGCGGAGCGGGGCCCTCCCGGGGGGTGGCGGGGAGGGGGAGACCTCGGTGCGCTTCGAGAGTGCGGATGCGCCGGAGTGGGTGGCGGCGCGGCTGGCGCTGACGGGACTGCCGTTCACTGTGCGGGAGCCTGCGGCGCTGCGGGCCGCGGCCGGTGCGCTGGCCGCGCGGCTCACGTCGGCGACGGCCGCGCCGTAACCGGGGCTCCGCCCCGGACCCCCTGGGGGCCAGCCCCCAGACCCCCGCTCCTCAAACGCCGGAGGGGCTGAAATTGCGCGGGCGCCGGCACACATCCGGCCCCGCCGGCGATTGAGGCGCGGGTTCGGGCAGAGCCCGGAAAGACGGGGAGCCCCGGCGCCTGGGGGGGGATAGGCACCGGGGCTCGTATATGGGGCTTCGCTGCGGGCCGCGCTAGGCCACGGCGTCGAAGCCGGTGTCGCGCGCCATCCGCTTCAGTTCCAGCAGGGCGTGCTTTTCGATCTGGCGGATCCGCTCGCGGGTCAGGCCGTGCTGCTTGCCGACCTCCGTCAGGGTCCGCTCGCGGCCGTCGTCGATGCCGTACCGCATCTTGATGATCGACGCCGTGCGCTGGTCCAGCTTGCCCAGCAGGTCCTCAAGCTCCTCGCTGCGCAGGAGGGACAGGACGGACTGCTCCGGGGAGATCGCGGAGGTGTCCTCCAGGAGGTCGCCGAACTGCGTGTCGCCGTCGTCGTCGACCGCCATGTTGAGGCTGACCGGGTCGCGCGCCCAGTCCAGTACGTCGCCGACGCGCTTCTCCGTCGTGTCGAGCTCGGCGGCGATCTCGGCGTGCTCCGGGTCCCGGCCGTTCTCGCGGTTGAACTCGCGCTGGACCCGGCGGATCCGGCCCAGCTCCTCGACGAGGTGGACGGGGAGGCGGATGGTGCGGGACTGGTCCGCGATGGAGCGGGTGATGGCCTGGCGGATCCACCACGTGGCGTACGTGGAGAACTTGAAGCCCTTGGCGTAGTCGAACTTCTCGACCGCGCGGACCAGGCCGGCGTTGCCCTCCTGGATCAGGTCGAGGAGGGGCAGGCCGCTGCGCGGGTAGCGGCGGGCGACGGCCACGACGAGGCGGAGGTTGGAGCGGATGAAGACTTCCTTGGCGCGCTCGCCTTCGGCAGCGAGCGCCTCCAGCTCCTCGCGCGCCGGGGACTCGCCCTCACGGTCTATCTCGCCGTCGAGGATCTGCCGGGCGTAGACGCCCGCCTCGATGATCTGCGAGAGCTCCACTTCCTTGGCGGCGTCGAGCAGCGGGGTGCGCGCGATCTCGTCCAGGTACATGCCGACCAGGTCGCGGTCTGCGATCTCCCCGCCCACAGCGCGGGCGCTGCTCGTGGACTGACGACGGGCGACGGCGCGGGTTGCCATGCGTGCTCCCTTGCGATGAAGTTCGGTCGCGGTGCGGCTGCCGGACGGCCACCGTGGTGGGGTGGTACGTCCTCGGACACTCTCCCGAGTGCCCGCTTCCGAAGGAAACAACGACTGGAATCGGGACAGAATTCCCACGCCGCTCCCTCTTTTTCGAGATCTTGCAGTATCCTGCCCCGCCACGAGAGGGGGCCGAATCCCATGGGAACTCGAAGAGGTGCAGGTCAGGCCCGGAACCGAGGCCGATCCGGCGGTGCTCACGGACCTCTGCGACCTCTACGATCCCTGCGCCGGTGAGACGGCCGTCACTCCGGAACGGCGCCGCCCCTGGCTGCACTCCCACCCCTGAAGACGGTCCCCACCGCCTTCTGGTTGCCTCCCCGGCCGAAGGAATGGCCGGATACGCCGCAAGTAGCCCGTTCCGCCCGAAAGCAGTCCGCCACTCCTCCGAGTGAGCGGGCGGGCATATTCCTGCGGCATAGCTGGTCCGCCCCTAGCGTCGAAGCGTCGCTTGTGCCGCCCGGCCGGCGACGCCCACACTGAGAGGAGGTGTGCTGCACATGACCGCTCTCGCCCACGAGACGCTGGAGGCCGTAATGCCGAAGGTCGCGACTCCCCCGTCAGACCTGGACGACGTGCTGTGGCAGGCATGGAAAGCCATGGAACTCCCCGAGGGCTACCACGCCGAGATCGTCGAGGGGTTCATCGAGGTGTCACCCACGGGTCGCTACTCACACATGCAGATCGCCAATCGCCTGCGCCGCGCCCTGGACAAGTTCTTGGACGGCGGCGAATTCGCCGCCCACCAGGACGGCAACATCATCCACAAGCGCAAGGTGTGGATCCCGGACGTCTTCATCGCCTTGGAGGACGCCGAGGAGCACGTCACCGAGGACGGCCTCGGAATCGACGCCTCCGCGGTCCAGCTGATCGCGGAGGCGGTGTCGCCCGGCAAGGAATCCCTCGAACGCGACCGCGAACGCAAGCGGCGGGCCTACGCCCGGGCCGGGATCCCCGTGTACGTGATCATCGACGACTTCGACGGGCACGGCACCGTCAGCGTGCTGACCGGCCCCGTGCCCGGCGAGGCGCGGTACGCCTCCGAGGTGCGGATGCCCTACGGAACCGAGGTGATCATCCCCGAGGGGCCCGCGAAGGGGTTCGTCATCGGCGAGGGCGTCACCGGGGGGCTGCGGGGGCAGGGCTAGCCGAACTGGAGGGAGCGCTTGGAGAGGCCCATCCAGAAGCCGTCCACCGGGTCGCGACGGGTGGTGAGGTCGCCGGTGGCTTCGGCGGCGCCGAGGGTGACGAAGAGCGGGGCGAAGTGTTCCGTGCGGGGGTGGGCGAGGCGGCCCGAGGGGGACTTGACCTCGAAGTCGAGCAGGGAGTCGATGTCGCCGGCGGCCAGCGCCTCGTGGCCCCACGCGTCGAACTCCGCGGACCAGGCGGGGACGCCCGCGTGCCGCAGGGCGGCCAGGTTGTGGGTGAAGAAGCCGCTGCCGACGATGAGGACGCCCTCGTCGCGCAGGGGTGCCAGCTTGCGGCCGATCTCCATCAGGCGGCGCGGGTCCAGGGTGGGCAGGGAGATCTGGAGCACCGGTATGTCGGCCTCCGGGAACATCTCCACCAGCGGGACGTACGCGCCGTGGTCGAGGCCGCGGTCCGGTACGTCCTGGACCGGGGTGCCGGGGGCCTTGAGGAGCGCCCGGACCGACGCGGCGAGCCGCGGGGCGCCCGGGGCGTCGTAGCGCACCTGGTAGTAGTGCTCGGGGAAGCCCCAGAAGTCGTAGACGAGCGGGGCCCGCTCCGTGGCGCCGAGGGCGAGCGGGGCCTCCTCCCAGTGGGCGGAGACCATCAGGATCGCCGCGGGGCGGGGCAGGTCCGCGGACCAGGCGGCCAGCTCGCCCGGCCAGACCGGGTCGTCGGCGAGCGGCGGCGCCCCGTGGCTGAGGTACAGCGCCGGCATGCGGGTGCCCCGTGCCGTGGGGTCCTGGGGTGCAGTGGCCGGGGTCATGGGCGCTCCTCCGTCGTCGGTGCAGGGCTGCCCGAAAAGACTAACCCCGCTTGGTTCAAATTTGAACCAAGCGGGGTGATCAGTCATTCCCGTGCGGGCACCGCCGTCAGTGGGCGATCACCGGGACCTTGAGCTCGGCGTCCGCGCTCTCGCCGGCGCCGGAGGCCACCGGACCGCCGAGGTTCGGCCGGCCGGTGTTGATCAGCGTCAGCGCGATGGCCGAGCTGGCGACCAGGATGCCGACCGCCCACCAGATGGCGGAGGCGTAGCCCTCGACCATGGCCTGCGCCTGGATCAGCTGTGCGGCCGGGCCGCCCGCCGCGGCCTCGGCCGCGTGGTCGGTCAGGTACGCGGTCGTCGCCGAGGCGGCGATCGTGTTCAGCAGCGCGGTGCCGATGGCGCCGCCGACCTGCTGCGAGGTGTTGACCATGGCGGAGGCGACTCCGGCGTCGGCCGGGTTCACCCCGTGCGTGGCCAGGGACATGGCCGGCATGAACGCCGTGCCCATGCCGAGGCCGAGCAGCAGCTGCGCCGGGAGGATCAGCGCCGGGTACGAGGACCCGACCTCCAGCTGGGTCAGCAGCAGCATGCCGACGCCGGCGAGCAGGAAGCCCGGCCCCATCAGCAGGCGCGGCGCGACCCGGGTCATCAGGCGGGCGCCGATCTGCGTGGAGCCCAGGATCATGCCCGCGATCATCGGCAGGAAGGCGAAGCCGGTCTTGACCGGCGAGAAGCCCTTCACGACCTGGAGGTAGTAGGTCAGGAAGAGGAACAGGCCGAACATGGCGATGACGGCCAGGCCGAGCGACAGGTACACACCGCCGCGGTTGCGCTCCAGCAGGACGCGCAGCGGCAGCAGCGGGGACTTCACCTTGGACTCGACGAGGACGAAGGCCGCCAGCAGCACCACCGAGGCGACGAACATCGTCACGGTGAGGGCGTCCGACCAGCCGGCCGACTCGGCGCGGGTGAAGCCGTAGACCAGCGCGACGAGGCCGGTGGTCGACAGGATCACGCCGGGGATGTCGAGCGGCGCGCGGTTGCGGCCGCCGGCGGGCTCACGGATGACCATCCAGGCACCCACGGCCGCGACGATCGCGAAGGGGATGTTGACGAAGAAGGTCCAGCGCCAGTTGAGGTACTCGGTGAGGAAGCCGCCGAGGATCAGGCCGACGGCGCCGCCGCCGCCCGCGATCGCGCCGTAGATGCCGAAGGCCTTGGCGCGCTCCTTGGCGTCGGTGAACATCACCGCGAGCAGGGAGAGGGCCGCCGGTGCGAGCAGTGCGCCGAAGGCACCCTGGAGGGCGCGGGCGCCGAGCATCATGGCCTCGCCGTTCGCGGCGCCGCCGAGCGCGGAGGCCAGGGCGAAGCCGATGAGGCCGACGACGAAGGCGTTCTTACGGCCCCACTTGTCGGCGATGCGGCCGCCGAAGAGGAGCAGTCCGCCGAAGGCCAGCGCGTACGCGGTGATGACCCACTGGCGGTTGCCGTCCGAGATCCCGAGGTCGGTCTGCGCGGAGGGCAGGGCGATGTTCACGATGGTCGCGTCGAGGACGACCATCAGCTGGGCCAGGGCTATGAAGACGAGGGCCTTCCAGCGGCTGGGATCGGCAGCCAGCGGCGGAGTCGCGGCTGTTTTTGACATGGGTGTACCCACTTCACTGTGCGGAATGACTGAAAAAGGCTAATTGGCAAGCTTTGTGCGCGTCACATGGTTTTTTGCCGGAGGTCGTCGAAAGTGGCCGCCGAACCCGGCAGTTCGGAGCGGGCCGGAGCCCTCAACCCGTCGAGGAAGAGCTGGAGGTGACGGTGGGCGAAGCGGTCGGTGTCGAGGCAGGCGGTGCCGGGCAGCGGGCGGCTGAGCTGGGACAGGGCGACCATCAGGTCGCCGACGCCGATGTCCGTACGGATCGCTCCGGCGTCCTGGCCGGTGGCCAGGAGCGTCTCGACGGCCGTCTGCAAGGCGGTCTGCGCCGCGAGGAGTTCGGGGTGTTCGCGGTCGAAGTCCTCGGCGAGCATCGGGCACAGGGCGCCGATCCGCTCGTCGGCCGCCGCGTGCGTGAAGCGGCACAGCGCGGCGAAGGCGTCCGGCTCCTCGGCGAGGGAGGCCTCGGCCGACGCCGTGACCCGGTCCATCACGAAGAGCACGACCTGCCGCACGAGGGTGGGGCGGTCGGGGAAGTGCCGGTAGAGGGTGGCGTTGCCGATGCCGGCCCGCCGGGCCACCTCGTCGAAGGGGGCCGCGGAGCCGAACTCGACGAAGACCTCGCGGGCCGCCGTCAGGATCCGCTCGCGGTTGCGGACGGCGTCCGCGCGCGGGCGCGGGACGCCATCCGTGCGGGACGCGCCCGACGCCGCCGACGCCCGGGCACCCGCCCCCTCCCGGACGCGCGCCGGCTTCGAGGTCCCGGCCGGGGCCAGGTCCACGGATGCCACGAGGACGGACGGGGCCGCCGGGGCGGTGGCGGTGGCGGTGGGGCGCTTCATTCCGGGGCCTCCCTGGCACGGTGACACGCGGTACGGACGGTTCGCCGTACGGACAGCTCGTTCGGCCCACCCAAACGGGGAGCCGGTCCCCGCTTTGCGGGACTCACGTACAAACGGGGAACCCGTCCCCGGTTATTTCACTCGCCCGTGTGACCTGAGTCACAGCAGCGCGCACGTTCGGCCTCTCCCCGCGCGCGGGCGCGCCGCGCCCGTCGGAGGGTGATCGCACAGAGCGCAGACCGGGACAGGGCCGGCTGCCGCGGACCCGAAGGCGATCTCCATGCCGCAGACCCGCCACCGGATACGCAAGCCCCGCCGCACCAGCGCGTTCATCGGCCTGACCGCGCTGGCCCTCGGCGTCTCCGCGACCGCCAGCACCGGGATATCCAATCGCGGGAACTCGGCGGCCGGCCCGGTGGCCACGACCGTCGAATCGGCTCTCGCGCCCTGCCGGATCGCCGGCACGATGGGCGTGCAGATGTCCGAGGGCCTGCCGACGCCGCCCGGGTACTCGCGCTCCACCGGCGAGGTCCGCGCCCTGAACCTGATGGTCGACTTCCCCGACGCCAAGGGCGAGGGCACGGCCGCGGACCGGCTGGCGGAGTTCTTCCCGCAGACCGCCGACTGGTTCCGCACCAGCTCGTACGGCCGGCTCACCTACCGGCCCGAGGCCCCGATCAGCACGTGGCTGCGGATGCCGATGCCCTTCGCGGCGTACGGGATCGAGCGCGGGTCCCCGTACGAGCCGGGCTACCGGCAGCTCGTCGAGCACATCGCGAAGGCCGCCGACCCCGAGGTGGACTTCAGTCGGTACGACCTGATCAACATCCTGGTCACGCCGAACGCCGGGCCGTCCGCCCTGGACACCGTCCTGTCGGTGACCTTCTCGGGCAACGGCGAGGCCCCCGTCGCCGACGGGGTGCCGCTGGCCAACACGTCCTTCGTCTACAGCCGGCAGGACGACGGCTCCGGAACCTACCGGGAGACCGGCTACCGGGTGCTCCCGCACGAGAACGGGCACGTCTTCGGGCTGCCCGACCTCTACACCTCCGACGGCGGGAGCACGGTCGGGCACTGGGACATCATGAGCGAGGACTGGGGTGCCAACAACGACCTGATGGGCTGGCACAAGTGGAAGCTGGGCTGGCTCGACAGCACGCAGATCAGCTGCGCGTCCAAGCCGGGCACCAGTGACCACACCCTCTCCCCGCTGGGAGTGCGGGGCGGCACGAAACTGGCCTTCGTCCCGCTCTCGGAGAGCGCCGGGTACGCGGTGGAGTTGCGGACCCGGGCCGGGAACGACGAGGCCGTCTGCAAGCCCGGAGTCCTCGTCTACAAGGTGGACTCCGACGTGGACACCGGGCACGGCCCGATCACGGTGTCGGACAGCGCGGGCGCGAGCGGCGGCTGCACGCGCCGGCCCAATGTGCACGCCGAGCTGTCGGACGCCCCGTTCCGGCCGGGCGAGACCTTCACCGACGACAAGGCGGGCATCAGCATCTCGGTGGTGGGGCAGCTGCGCAACGGCAGCTACCAGGTCCGCATCACCCGGCCCTAGATCCGGGAGCCCCGGATCCGGGAGCCCTGGATCCGGGAGCCCTTGCCGGGGTCACGCGCCAGCGTGACTCCGGCCATTCCCACGCCCGTGGCCTGAATGCGATGCACCGCCCCTATCCGCCGGCTAAAGCCGGTTCGTGCACGGCGATTAAATCCCTTCCGGCGCCCCGGCGATATCGGCCTTATGTGAAATTCCTCCAGGAATCGGCCTTGGTAGCTTCCCCAAGCGATCGTCGGGGGGGGCCGACTCTGAGCAAACGGCGGCCCGCTCCTCCTCGCTCGCGCCACATCATGGCAATTCAGAGGAGTGACCACCCCATGTCCATGAAGACCTCGCTGCGGATCACGCTCGCCACCGCGACCACGTTCGCGGCGCTCGGCCTCGTCGCCCCCCAGGCGGCCATCGCCGACACCCCCGGGCAGCACTTCACCCTCGCCGCCGACGCCTCGCCGTCCACCAAGACCCTCGTGCAGGCGAACAAGCAGGCCGCCGCCGCGGCCTCGACCGTGTGCGGCGCCGGCTACGACCAGATCGTCCTGGCCGAGCGGCTGCCCGACGCCCGCCGCTACGCGACGATCTACGTCTACACCAACGGCCAGGAGACCGGCCCGCGGCTCAACGACCGGCCGGTCTGTGCCGTCCTGCACAACGAGACCGGCTCGGCCCAGTACATGGGCGTCCGTCTCAAGGACAACTACACCAGCACCCCGGACACCGAGGACTTCGGCACCTTCACCACCTACGCCGGTCCCGTGTACCAGAACAAGGGCTGGTGCGGCACGGTCTACTCGTACATGAAGAAGGCCGGCCAGGTCGTCGTCGACCACATGCGCGGCGTCGGCGCCTGCAACTAGCCGCCCCGCGCACCCACTCACCGACTCACCGACCCGCCGTCCGGCGGCCCCCTCCGGTCCGGCAGCACGCCGCGCCGGACGGCGGAGCCCCCGACGCGCATGGTCGTGACATGTACATTGCAACCCAGAGAGCGAAGAGTGAATCGCAACAGATTGAGGCGGGCACGGATACCCGTGACCGCCGCCCTCACCCTGTCCATGGCCGCCGGCATCGCCACCTCGCAGGCCCTCGCCGCCCCGGCGCCGACCCCGCCCGCGAACGCGACGGCCGACCCGAGCGCCAAGACCCCCGGCGGTGACGTCCCCAAGCCCGAGGCCGTTCCGGAGCAGGACCGCTCCGCGGCCCTCGGCAAGGACTACCGCGGGTCGAAGGACCGCGCGTGGACCACGTCCGGCGACGGCACGGGCTTCCACGTCCTGCTCGCCGACGAGAAGGACGGCTACAAGTGGCGCACCGCCGCCACGCTGTCCGAGCCCGGCTTCGACACCGACACCTGGATCGGCAACGCCTGCCTGACCCAGTCCGGTACGCACGCCGCCGTCGCGTACGCGCCGCGTACGTTCACCAACAAGCCGGAGCTGATGGCGCGCGGCGCGTTCACCGCCGTCGTCGACCTGCGGACCGGCCAGATCACCAAGCTGCCGATGCAGGCCAGCCTCGGCTACTTCTCCCCGGGCTGCGGCACGGGCGACACGGCCGTCTTCTCGCAGTTCGCCGACGAGACGGCCGCGAAGAACGAGACGCGGCTCGTCAGCATCGACGCGCCCACGGCCAAGGCCGACTTCCTGACGGTGCCCGGCCAGGTGACCTCGGCGATCCCGGTCAACGGCGAGATCGTCGCCGCCCAGGGTCCCACCCTGGTCAAGGTGGCCAAGGACGGCAAGGACTCCAAGGACGCCAAGGTCCTCCCGATCAAGCGGACTTCGGCGATCCCGTTCCAGCTGATGGCCGACGCCGAGGGCGGCGTCACCTTCATCGACCGCGTCCAGCCGGGCGCCAAGCCCGCCGGGAAGCCCGGCGGGCTGCTCGCCCCCTCGGCCAAGGGCGGCCCCGCCGCGCCGGAGCCCACGGGCGAGGTCAGCCGGGTCACCGCCGCGGACGTCAAGCAGGCCGACGGCAAGGCCGCGGGCACCCAGGTGGCCACCGGCAAGCTGGAGGCCTTCGACCTGGCTCGCACCCCGTCCGGCACCGTGTTCGTCACCGGCACGGCGACGAACACCGGCAAGCTGCCGGGTGCCGTGAAGAACCCGGGCGGCATCGCCAAGGAGGCCACGGTCTCCAGCGAGGGCCAGGCCACCGTCATGACCCGCTGGGCCGACGGCAAGGACTCCCGGCTGCGCCCCGAGGACGCGCTGAGCGCCCGCGCCGCGCGCACCACGATCAAGGCCATGGACACGGGCACGACCGTCGAGCTCGACGCCCTCCCGACCGCCGACCCGATCGGTGGCGAGAAGTCCCTCCAGGACGGCCAGAGCACCTCCCCCGCCCTGGAGAACGCCGGCGGCGCCAAGCCGGCCGCCAAGCCGAACGCCAAGAACGCGCCGTCCGCCGTCTCCTCGGCAGCGGCGGCGGCTCCGGCCAACGACACCGTAGACGCCGACCGGTTCTGCTCGGTCCCCCGCAACGACCCCCGCAAGCAGGCCTTCCAGCCCACGCCGCGGCAGGTCGAGTGGGCGGTCAACCAGACCGTCATCGGCGGGCTCAACAAGGGAGCCACGCGTCCGGCGAACTGGAAGAACACGGGCATGGCGGCCTACGCGCCGCAGTCCCTCTTCCCGCTCACCACGCTGGACGGCGACCCCAACGGCACTCCGGACCGCGCTGACGAGTGGCACGTGCCCTCGCAGGTCCTGCTCGGCATCACCGCGCAGGAGTCGAACATGTGGCAGGCCACGCGCTACGCCGTGCCCGGTGTCACCGCCAACTCCCTGATCGGCAACTTCTACGGGGTCAAGTACGCCTCCAACGGTCAGCAGCAGGACCCGTGGGCCATCGACTGGGCTGACTCGGACTGCGGCTACGGCATCACCCAGGTGACCGACGGCATGCGCATGCACGGCCACGAGAAGACCGGGGAGACCCCGAAGACCGTCGTCCAGCAGGAGGCCGTCGCGCTCGACTACGCGGCCAACATCGCATCCGGCGTCAACATCCTCATCGAGAAGTGGAACTCCACTCGCCGGGACGGGCTGGTCATCAACGACGGCCACCCGAAGTGGATCGAGAACTGGACGTACGCCCTGTGGGCGTACAACGCGGGATACCACCCGAAGTCGACCGCGGGCTCCAACAGCGGCAAGTGGGGCGTGGGCTGGACCAACAACCCGGCCAACCCGCTGTGGAAGGCGAACCGCACGCCGTTCCTGGAGGATGCCAGCGGTGGCAACGCGTACTACCACGCTGCCAACCCGCAGCACTGGCCGTACCAGGAGAAGGTGATCGGCTGGGCGGCCCGTCCGATCGAGGCCATGGAGAAGCCGGGCAAATTCGGCGCCGGCTTCCGCGAGGCCTGGTGGCTCAACCCGGGTGACCGCACCCGCGCGATGCCGCCGATCGGGCTGTTCTGCGACACGTCGAACGACTGCGACCGCTCCAAGATCAGCGACACCGACTCGAACAAGACCGGTCAGGGCGCCTGCCTGCTTCCCGGCGACCCGAACACCAAGGACCCGCTGTACCTGAAGTGCTGGTACAACAAGCCGGCCACCTGGAAGAACTGCAAGGACGCGCAGTGCGGTACGCCCGTCCACCGGTTCAACGACACCTATCCGGAGCAGCCGGACGAGGCCTCGTACCCGCCGCGCTGCACCATCGGCCTCCCCGAGGGCACGCACGTCATCGACGACCTGCCCAACGGGTTCTCCCCGGCCGGTGGAGCACGCAACTGCGCCAACAACGTCTCGGCCGGAACCTTCCAGTTCACCTTCACCGGGTCGGGCGGGGCCTACCCGGGCAAGATCGACACACACCAGGTCGGTGCGGGCTTCCGCAACCACTTCTGGTTCACGCACACCCGTGACAAGAACACGGCCGAGGGCGCCAAGCTGCTCACCACCGGCACCTGGACGCTGAACAAGCCGGACCGCGGCTGGATGCGCGTCTGGGTCCACGTCCCGGACCACGGGGCGCACACCCGCCAGGCCTCCTACCAGGTCAAGGGCACCGACTCCAAGAGCGCCGTGCGCGTGCAGCCGCAGCGGGTGATGGAGAACAAGTGGGCCGACCTCGGCGTCTTCAACTTCACCCGTGGCACCCCTCAGGTGGTCCTGGACAACCACAGCAAGGACGGGGACGGCTCCGAGGACATCGCCTGGGACGCCGTCGGCTTCCAGCCGCTCGCTGCCAAGCCGGCGAACTTCGTGGTCGCCATGGGCGACTCGTACTCCTCCGGTGAGGGTGCCTCCGCCTCCGGCGGCGGTGACTACTACAAGGAGACCGACGTCCTCGGCAAGGACAAGAAGCTCCGCAACGCCTGCCACCGGTCCAAGTACGCGTGGTCGCGCCAGGCCACCCTGCCCGGGTACTCCAAGTCGATCGGAGCCATGTCCGACGACCGCGACGGCAACATGGACTACCACCTGATCGCCTGCTCCGGAGCGCAGACGGAGAACATCCTCTCCGCCGACCCCTTGGGCCCGACCAACACCGAGGGCAAGAAGGGACAGTCCTCGTACGGCGAGCTCCCCCAGATCGACAAGGGGTACCTCGACGACAACACCACCCTGGTGACGCTGTCCATCGGGGGCAACGACGCGCGGTTCACCGACGTCATCAAGGAGTGCATCTACGCGGCCGTACTCCTCAACTGCCAGCACGCGAACCTCAGCGACATGTCGGAGCCGCTCAAGGTCACCGAGCCCAGGTTGATCAAGACGTCGGTGCGTCCCTCGATCCAGACCACGCTCGCGCAGATCGCCGCCCGGGCTCCCCACGCCAAGATCGTGCTGATGGGCTACCCGCCCCTCCTCGAGGGCACCATCTGCATTCCCGGCATCAACGGGGACGAGCAGCCCTGGATCAACGAGATCGGCCGACTGCTCGTCACGGAGATGAAGGGTGCGGTCGCCGACGCGCGGGCCAACTTCGGCGTGAACGCGTGGTTCTCCGATCCCACGGACAACTTCCTGAACAAGGCGATCTGCGGAAGCCCCGAGTCGGTCCACGGCATCGTCACGGACAAGACCCCGGGTGACGAGGACGGCTTGCCGACCTCCGCGCAATCCTTCCACCCGAAGATCTCGGGTGCCCGGCTGTACGCCGACTCCCTGCAGGACACGTTCAAGGAAATGAAGTAACACCGAGCGGTCGTGGGGGCCCTGAGTATCCGTACTCAGGGCCCCTGCCCGTTCCTCTGAAAGGCTTCGCTCCATGAACAAGGCCTACGGTGTACTCGGCTCCGCCCTCACCGGCGCCCTCACGGGGTGGCTGGCACTGGGCCTGTGGCAGTGGGCCGACGCCGAGGACAAGCGCACCTGCGCGGACAGCACATCGGTCTGTCTCACGCCCTACCCGCTGACCGGCGTCCTCTCGTGGGCGGTCCTGGCCGTGATCGTCTTCGCCATCGCCCTGCCCCTGCTGGGGGTACGGCCGCGGAAGGCGGTGACGACGGCCGCCTTCGGCCTCCAGGCGTACGCGATCGCCATCATCGGGCCCCTCGCGCCCCGCGACGTCCCCGACACCAACGCGGTGAACCTGATCGCCCTGGCGCTGGGCCCGGCGCTCGTCGCCGTCTGCACGGTGCCGGCCTGGCGCCGGGCCGGGCTGATCGCCATCGGGGTACTGGTGGCAGCGGCGTTCATCACCCTCGGCATCGTCCGGGACATGTTCTGAACACGCGCCATACGGATGTGCCGATGGGCCCCCGCGTCATGCGGGGGCCCATCGGTGTTTCCGCGGGCCGCCGGGGAGGGGTCGGCGGCCCGTGGGGTCAGCGGGCCGTGGTCCTCGGCCAGAAGCGGTCCAGCCACACCAGCGTGTCCCGCATGACGTAGTGGTCGGCGTTCGGGCGCAGCGCCGACAGCAGGAAGGACCGGGCGCCCACGTCCAGCAGCCCGCAGTCGATCAGGGCGGCCATCCTGGCCATGATCTCGGGGGCCGCGCCGTTCGCGAGCCGGTTGTGGTGGCGCACGTACCGCTGGAGGAAGTGCCGCTGGGAGGCGGCGGTGAGGCCCCCGTGGTCCACCGCGTACGAGAGGACCTGGCGCAGGTCGCGCCAGACGCCGTCGGCGGCCGCCTTGTAGGGGTTGCGCACGTTGCCCTGCCGGGCCCACAGCTGGTCGCGCGCCATGAACGCGGACCGACGCGCGGAGGTCCCCGGGGGAGCCGGCGGGCGGCACCGGGGAGACGGCACGCTGCCAGTCGAAGCGGTTGCCGTGCAGGTGGGTCTCCAGCCGCCACGCGGAGGAGAGGGCGTCGGTCACCGGGCCGGGCGGCAGGCAGCGGTCGACGTGGTGGCGCACCTCGGCCTCGGCCGAAGTGCCGTACACGGTCCGGGTCCAGTGCAGCAGGACGTCCCGTACCTGTCAGGAGACCGTGGCCTGGGCCGTGGACAGCGTGGACTTGCCGCGCAGCACGGACTCCAGCACGTCGGCGATCTCCTCCACCGTGCGCTCCAGCGGGGCGAGGAGGTGGCCGGGGCCGTCGGCGGGCGTGTGGTTGTCGGGCCACATCGAGGGCACGCGCTCGCCCGACGGCCGCCTCTACAAGGGGAACACCGGCACGGCGTGGATAGCGCTGCGCAGCGGGGCGCCGGTGATCCCGTGCGGCCTCGTCGGCACCAAGCGGGTGCATCCGGCGGGCGCCAAGCGGCTCTGCGTCGCGCGTTTCGAGGCGCATTTCGGCACCCCGATGACGTTCCCCGAGCATTCCGGGGGCGAGTCCGACCGTAGGACGCGGCGCGCGGTGACGAACCGGATCACCCAGGAGATCTCCGCGCTGTCCGGACAGGAATACGTGGACACCTATGCGGCGACCGTGAAGAGCCGCGCCGCCTCGGCCGCCGGGCCGCAGGGCGGCTGAACGGGCGGGGCGGAGCGGCGGCGGGGCCGGGTTCTCAGAATTCCGCGGCGAGGGCCCGGCGCAGGATGTCCCCGACCTCGCCCTTGTTCTCCTGGGCGAGCAGGAAGAAATGGTCTCCGGCGAAACGGCGCACCCGGCACGGGCCGCTCGTGTGCGCGGCCCAGCCGTCGAGCGGCTCGTGCGGGACCAGCGGGTCCGCCGTGCCGCCCAGTACGTGGAGCGGCACGTCGAGGCGTACGTCCCCGAATCCCGCGGCGGCCTCCCGGCTGAGCGCGATGTCGGCCCGCAGCACCCGCGTGACGTGCGCCAGCATCTCCGGGTCCTGGAGCACCCACTGCGGCGTGCCCCCGCCCTCGTGCAGCAGCCGTACGGCGTCCTCCTGAGTGGCCGTCGCATGGGCCCGGCGCGGGGTCCCGCCGGGCACCTGGCCGCTGACGACGGCCGCCCGGCACTGCCCGCCGAGGAGGAGGGCCGCGCGGGTGGCGAGGAGCGCGCCGAGGCTGTGCCCGAAGACCACCGTGGGCAGCGGGTCGCGGCCGAGCACCTCGTCGGTGACGGAGTCGAGGACCTGGTCGAGCCGGCAGCCCGGAGGCTCGCCGAAGCGGCGCTCCCGACCGGGGAGCGACAGCCCGAGCACCTCCACGTGCGCGGGCAGCGCCTCGACGACCGGGTAGAGCGTGCTGGGGCCGGACCCGGAGTGCGGGAACACCAGGAGGCGTGCGCGGGGCGCGACGTCCTCCTGCGGCCGCAGCAGCGGCCACCAGGGAACGGCGGGGGAATGCCCGGCGACACGCGACCCGACCATCAGTGGCTCTCCTCTTGCTCGTTGCGGCGGGCCGCGCGCCGCTTCACGCGGCGCTGACGCCGACCAGTTGATCCGCGCCACAGTCGTCGAGGGCCGGGGCGTGCGTCAAGATCGCGTGCTGGAGGCGCTGGAGGCGCGGGGCGGGCTCGATCCCGTGGTCCTCGACCAGGTTGCGCCGGACCTTGCTGTACGTGGCCAGCGCCTCGGCGGTCCGACCGCTGCGGTAGAGGGCCACCATCAGGTAGGCATAGAGGTTCTCCCACGTGGAGCGGTCGTCGAGCAGGGCGTAGATCTCGCCGACGAGGGCCTTGTGGTTGCCGAGTTCGAGTTCGAGTTCGAACCGCTGCTCGTGGGCGAAGGAGCGGCGCTCGTCCAGCCGCCGGCCGAGGGACTCGAAGGCGGGTATGGCGCGCAGGTCTTCGAGGGCCTGTCCGCGCCAGAGCGAGATGGCCCGGTCCAGGGTCTTCGACGCGCTTTCCCGGTCACCGGCCCGACGGAACTCCAGGGCCACCGCCAGCAGTCTGTCGAACTCGTAGACGTCCAGATCGCACCCGACGAGCCGCAGTCTGTAGCCGGGCGGCTGGGTGGTGATGAGCGCCGCGGCGTCGAGGTCGAGGGCCTGGAGGTGCTTGCGCAGTTTGGACACGTAGACGTGCAGGGCGGTGGAGGCGGTCTGGGGAGGGGTTCCGGACCAGAGGGCCTCGATCAGCCGGCCGGAGGACACGGCTTCGCCGTGATGGGCGCAGAGATAGGCCAGCAGGGAGCGGAGCTTGAGTGCTCTCGGCGATACCTGGGCCCCGTCCTCTGTCTCTATCTCAACCGGTCCGAGCACTTGGAACTTCACGGCAATTCCCCCTGGTAGATCTCTTTGCCACGAAGGGGACGCACACGACTGAGCCGCATCGCGCAGTCCCCCTCTGCACCCATCGATCTTCATTGCGAATGCACATCGAGTCAAGCCGCCCAACTCGTATCTGAGGAACACTTGAGGTGGGGAGATGAGCCATATCTCACACCTATTTCCGGATGTGCCACCTCCACTTTCCAGGCCTGCTCGGCTGGCTATTTTTCGCCAGCACACCGCACAATTCAAGCCAAATTCAAACGGCGTGAAACGCGCCCTGATCGATCGGCGGAACAGCCCGGAACCGGACATCTCGCAGCGGGATCCGGACGCCCCGGCGACCGCCCGCGACCGCCCGCAGGCCCGGCCCGAGCCCGCGCCCCAAGGGCCCGGCAGCGTCCGGGCCCCCCACGGCGACGGCGGCCGGTCCCCTGCCCCGCGGAGCGGCCGCGGCCGCCGGTCCGCGGCCCGCACCCCGGGAAAACCCCTCCTGCCTGGGGCTACTTATGGGTATGGTCCCGGCAGACAGCCGCCTTTGGTGGTCCTGTGCGAGATCGGCGAAGCCGCCGGCCGGCACGACCACCGCGAGCGGTTGGCGCGTTGACGCACGTGCTCGGCGGGACGGGGGGAACCTCCGCCGAGCACTGCGAAGCCCGTTCCGCACGTCGGATCCGAGCCGACCGCGCGCCGGTGACACGGCTCGCGAGCGCATGACCGACCACCTCGCGCGCGCCGTTCCGCCCGGTCGGCACAGCGGTCCATCTCGCCGCGCGGCCGACGCACACCATCCCCCCGCTCGACGGCATTCACGTCGTCCACGCCGAATACGGGGGGAGGTACGGGCACACGAGGATCGGCTTTCGGATCGCCGAATCCGGCAAGGCGAACGAACCCCCGAACCACAAAGTCACACTTCGCGTACGCGACCCCGGACCGCATGTCGCCATGAGACCAATTCGCGCAATACGAGCATGATGAGGGGAAGTTTTCTCGTGCATTCCAAAAAGGTAATTCGCCTGCTGGCGTCCACCGTCGCGGTCGCGGCGAGCGCCCTGTGCGCAGCCGTGCCCCAGGCCCAGGCGTCCGCGCTCGCGGCGCCGGCCGGCGTCGCGGAGGCGGCCTCCACGGCCGCCGCCCCCGACTGCCAGGGGACCTGCGTACTCGGCGTCCGCGCCGCGACCCACCCGGGCTTCGACCGCTTCGTGATCGACCTGGGCGAAGGGCCGATTCCGCAGTGGACCACGACCACCCAGACCACCCCGCTGACCTGCTGCGGTGAGGAGGCGGGCGGGCAGGTGATCCCGATCACGGGCAAGCAGTACCTGAAGATCAAGCTGTCCCCGGCGACCGGGTTCGACTTCACCACCCTCAAGTCGGTGTACACGGGCCCGAAGTACCAGAACTACAACTTCAAGAGCCTCAAGGGGCAGGGCCTCACCGGCGCCACCGACCCCGAGGCCCGCGAGTTCAACATCGGACTCGCCCTCGGCGACCACTCCTCGTACCGGATCTCGAAGCTCACCGCTCCGAACCGGATCGTGGTCGACGTCAACCACTGAGGCCGCACCCGGCGCCGCCGATCCACCGTCACGTCCCGGGGGCGAGCGACGGCCGGATCCCCGGTCCGAGAAGCCGGAAGGACACGTCGACTGCCGTCGGCTTGCCCTTCCGGCGGGTTGCGCGCGCTACTCCCCCGCCCGGGCGAGGATCGTGCGGGCCGCGTCGACCTGCTGCTTGTGCCGCTCTTCCAGCACCGCCAGTGCGTCACCGTGGGCCGCCAGCTTGGTCTGCTGGATCCCGGCCTCCACGATCAGCCACGTGTCGACCAGCTTCGTCTCCTCCTTGCAGGCCACGTCGGCCACGGCCGTGGAGACCTCCTGCGGGGTCGCGCTCGGCCGGCCCGTGAAGTCGTCCGCCGGGTCCAGGGGGGACGCGTAGGTGTATCCCTTGCCCTTCATGCACGCGGACCAGTCGGCGACGACGTTCTTCACCTCCGGCGCGGAACGCGATTCCTCGAACGCGCTGACCGAGATCTCCTGGGCCGTCCTCGCCGCGGCGGGCGGCTCGGCGTCGCCGCGCAGGGCTCTGCCCGCCTCCGCCACGCAGCCGCCCTTCGGAACCTCGTGCCCCTTGTACGTGCCGACGTCGCCCGTGAGGACCTGCCAGGCCTCGTCCGAAGGCCTCTTCAGCCCGAGGTCGGACCCCTTGGCGGGGTGATAGCCGCGGGTCTGCGCCTCGGTCTTGTCCAGGATTCCGTACCTGCGGTCGGACGAGCCCGCCGGGCTTTCGGAGACCGTGTCGTAGGGGAGGCCGTAGCGGCTCATGCACGCGGCCATGGCCCGTCGCTCGGCCTTCGAGAGCAGGGTCGATTCCTCGGTGGTGAGGCTGTAGCGCGCGATCGGCAGCCGCGCGCTCGGCCCCGGGGCCTTTGCCGCGGGGGCCGCGGAGGGCGCGTCGGCGCCGGCGGGCGGGGATTCCGGCCCGCGACCGCTTCCGCCGCTCCCGCCGCTTCCGCCGCTCTCACCGCTCGCGCAGCCGGCGACGGCGAGGACCAGACCGAGGCACAACGCCCCGAGGGCGACCCGGCCGGGCCGCCCCCTTCTCCTTGAGCATGAGTTCACTGCGTACGCCTATGGCTCTGGGGATGCGTCGAGGGAAGGTCAGTTGAAGACGTAGCAGCCGTCGCCCTTGCCGCTGTAGGCGGAGGCGTTCTCGTTGTACGTGTTCACGAGCTTCGAGGCGGACTTGTTCGGCGCGATGGCGTCACAAGGGCCGTCGCCCCAGCTGTTGTAGTAAATGCTCACCCAGAAACCCTGGGAAGTGAAATTCTTGGCCGATGCCGCATTGTTCTTGACTTCCCGGCCCTGCCCCGCCCCACTGGTCAGGAATTTGTCACTGGAGGCCATGACGGGCACGCTGGTGGTGCCCTCGTAGAACGAGTAGGAACCACCGAATCCGCTGTTGTAGAACAGCTGGAGACACTGCCCGTTGGAACGCAGGTCGGAGCAGGTACTGCTCAACATGGAACTGGCACTCGCCGGCCCCGCCAGGGCGAGACCCACACCTGCGAACGCGGAAAGGGCAGCGGCCGTGGCCGCCACACGCTTCAGCTTCATTTCTTCCCCCATTTGTGACTGCGCCCCTTGATCCCAAGCGGCCACCGGCACCTTAACCCCGGGCGATCACCAACTCGTTGGAATATTCGCCGGGAACCTTCCCCGGATGGCCGAGAACCGCCCAGACCCCGCACCGGGCGGACCGCGCCGCCACCCCTTCGCCCGTCGCTGACCTGGGAAAACCCCCTGCAACTCGCCGCGCCGGCCGACACCGCTCCCCCGCGAACCAGAACAGGAATGGCTTATTCACCCCTCTTGATTCGATGAAAATCCCATGCGGAATCACTCACCCCGTAAGCGCGAAAGTCTTCACAATCGGAACTCGTCGCGGCGGGTACCGTGAGCGCGGCCCGAAATGCTTGAAGCCCCCCTCCGTCGAAGTTCGGCAACAGACCGATCACGCGAAAGGCCCTTCACGTTGAGACCGATCAGAGCCATAGCGGGTACCGCCACTCTCGTGGCACTCCTCGCCGCATGCGGAACGCAACAGGCGGGTAACCCGCCCCAGGACCCGGGCGCGCCGGCGAATGCCGCGCCCGCACGGATGTCGCTCGACTCGATTCCGTCGGCTCCCACCAAGGGCCTCGCGGTGGGACTCACCCTTCCGCTCGACGAATTCACCGCCAAGCCCGCGGACGGCTATGCCTGGAAGGTCGCCGTACAGGACCAGTGGCGTTCCTGCATGGCACGGTACGGATTCAAGAACTTCGGCCCGCCCCAGGCTTCCGATCAGGCGGCGCGGGCCCAGGCGGACGCGACCATGGGGCGGCGCTACGGCGTCTCCGATCTCGAGGTGGCGAAGAAGTACGGACACCACCTCCCGACGGACATCAAGGAACCCGCGCGCTGGGAGCCCGCTCCCGGTGCCGAGACCGCCGTGTTCACCGGCAAGGGCCCCGAGCTCAAGGGCAACACCTACGCGGGCAAGGAGGTCCCGCAGGACGGCTGCCGCGGCGAAACCCGCCGGATGTTCCCGGTGCCCCAGACCCCGGAAGCCGAGACGGTCGGGGTCAAGGTCTTCGACGAGACCAAGAGCGACCCGGACGTCGTCAAGGCGTTCGCGCAGTGGTCCTCCTGCATGAAGGGGAAGGGCTACCAGCAGAGCCACCCCCTCGAGGACCTCCGCTCCCTCGGCATCCCCGTCTCCGCCCCGACCGCCGGCAAGGAAGAGATCGCGCACGCGGTCGCCGACGTCGAGTGCAAGCAGCAGACCGGCCTGATCAAGGTGTGGAACGGCAAGGAGACCGAGAAGCAGCGGAAGGCGATCGAGCAGAACGCGCCGAAGCTCACGGAGGAGCGGGCCGCGAAGGACAAGAACGCGGCGAAGGCCGCGCAGGCGTACACAGTGGCAGGGAACCGATGAACATCATCAAGAGAATCGCCACCGTCGCGGCAGTCGGCGCCCTGAGCGCGCTGTCCCTCTCGGTGACGCCGGCGTCGGCGGTCACCACCTACGAGGGGGACGCGTGCAGCTCGAACGGGAACCGCTACTGCTTCGCCATCCACTTCAACAGCCGCGGCGGGCAGACCTGGTACTCCGCCAGCCCCTGCTTCGTCTCGGACGGGGACATCCCGGACTACTTCGGCTACTCGCCTAACGGGGCGACCCTCGTCCGGTACGTCTTCCGGCCCGGCCAGATCTCCGGAACCGTTGCCGCCTGCACGATGACGAACGAGGGCAGCGGCCAAGCGGTCAAGAACAACGCGGCCTCGGCGTCCAACGGCGAATGCGTGGCCGACTACCGCGTCTACTTCAACTCCGGCTACAGCGGCCCCAGCCAGAGCTTCGCCCCGAACTGCGGCGACTACTGGCCGGCGGAAAACCTGGTCTCCGGCCTGTACAACGAAAACGCCTCACACGACCGCTACTGACCCACCCCGCCCGGCGTGGTGCCCCTCCCTCGAAGAGGAGCACCACGCCGCACGGCAGCCGACCGCGGCGCCCGGGAGCGCCGGGCGCTGTGGATCACAGATGCGGATCAAGCACCACCCGCTACACTGACCGCGGTGGCCCGGCCTCACAACCAGGTCTCCGCACCCTGCCTTCGTAGCTCAGGGGATAGAGCACGGCTCTCCTAAAGCCGGTGTCGCAGGTTCGAATCCTGCCGAGGGCACACTTCGAGGACCTCCAGCCGGAAACGGGTGGGGGTCCTTCGTCGCTCTGTGGTTACATGGGCCGCGTGTCGCGTGACGCCGCCTACTGAGATGTGGGCCGGGCGGTGGTTGGGCAGGCACCAGTTGTCGAAGGACCGGGCCCATGGGCATGTACGCCACCGGCTACGGGTGATCTCCCTCGGTTTTGCCGCTGCCATCGCACGCACACACCGTGAGGATCTTTACACTCCGTGTCATTTTCGTTCAATCAGACTGTCATTGATGAGTTCAGGGCCAATGCCGGCCGCGTCGGCGGGCCCTTCGAAGGGTCCGAGCTGATCCTGCTCACCACCACCGGAGCCAGGTCCGGGAAGTCGCACACCGTCCCGCTCGGGTTCCTGCGGGACGCGGGCCGCGACGGCGGGGACCTGCTCGTCGTCGGCTCCGCCGCCGGGGCGGACCGGCATCCCGCCTGGTACCACAACCTGCTCGCGCGTCCCCTCGTACAGGTCGAGACCGGGACCGAGGAGTACGAGGCCGTCGCCGTGCCCGCCGAAGGGGCGCGGCGGGACGAGCTGTTCGCGCGCGTGGTGCGCGCGGAGCCCGGGTACGGGGAGTACCAGGCGCGCACCGGGCGGGTGATCCCCGTCGTGGCGCTCCAGCGGACGCACGAGGCGGCCTCCGGCGAGGGCGGGATCGCCGGGAAGCTGCTCGACGTGCACGGGTGGCTGCGGGCGCAGCTGGCCCTCGTACGGGAGCTCGTACGGGAAGGCGCGCGCGAGGAGCCGCGCGGTGGCGGGCCGCTGCCGCTCGGGCTGCAACTGCGCCAGCACTGCCTCGCGTTCTGCCACTCGCTGGAGTTCCACCACAAGAGCGAGGACGCCGGGCTCTTCCCGTACCTGGAGCAACAGCACCCCCACATGCGGGAGTTCTTCCGCAGGCTCGACGCCGAGCACCTCGTCATCGCGCGGCTCCAGCAGGAGCTGGTGCGGGCGCTGGACGCGCCGGACGGTGCGGGGTTCGGTGACCGGGTGGAGCGGCTCAGCCGCGAGCTGGAGGCTCATCTCGACGCCGAGGAGGCGCAGTTGCTCCCGGTGCTGCGGGCCCTGGGAGCGTGACGCGGGCCTCGGCGCCGCCCCTCTCCCGGTTGCGGAAGGCGAGGGTGGCGCCGAGGGCCCGGGCCTGGCCCACGGCGATGGTCAGGCCCAGCCCGTGGCCCTTGTTGGTGCCCTCCGTACGGAACCGCTGCGGGCCGCTGGTGAGCAGGTACTCCGGATAGCCGGGACCCTCGTCGGTCACGGTCAGGGTCCGGCCGTCCACGGTGACCGTGACCGGGGCCGCGCCGTGGCTGTGCGCGTTGGCCACGAGGTTGCCCAGGATCCGCTCCAGGCGGCGCCGGTCCGTCTCCACCCGCGGCGAGGAGACCACTTCCAGGACCGTGTCGGTGCCGGAGGCCCGGATGGTGCGGGCCGCCAGGTCGGCCAGGTCGTGCGAGTCCAGCTCCACGCGCTCGCTGCGCGTGTCCAGCCGGGAGATCTCCAGCAGGTCCTCGGTCAGCGAACGCATCGCCTGTACCCGGTCCCGTACGAGCTCGGCCGGGCGGCCCGGCGGCAGCAGCTCGGCGGCGGCGTTCAGGCCGGTGAGCGGGGTGCGGAGCTCGTGGGCGACGTCCGCCGTGAACCGCTGTTCCGCTTCGAGCTTGCCCTGGAGCGAAGCCGCCATGCTGTCCAGGGCCCGGGAGACCGCCGCCACCTCGTCCTTGTTGCGCGCGCTGTCGTCGACCCGCGCGTCCAGGTCGCCGGCGGTGATCCGGCGGGCCACCTGCGCGGTCACGTGCAGCCGCCGGGTGATCCGGGTGACGCCGAACGCGCCCATGAGGAGCGTGACGCCGATGGCGAGCCCCGAGGAGCCGAGGATGGCGCGGTCCAGATCGGCGATGGTCTGCTCGCTGGCGCGGAAGTCCACGGAGACGGCTATCGCGGTGCCCTCCTCGGCGGGCGCGGCGGCCCACATGGCGGCGCGGCCGCGCTGCTCGCCGAGCGCCGTGCCGCGTTTGCCGCCGACTGCCAGGGTGCGCAGCTCGGGGGGCAGGCCGACCGGGTCGATGCCCTCGCCGCGCGGCAGGCGCGCGCCGGTCTCGTAGGCCCTGATGGTCCGTTCCAGCTTGGTCAGCGCCTTCTCGCGGGCGGTGCCGACGGTCTGGTGGGTCATGGCGCGGTGCACGAGGACGCCGAGCAGCGCCGCGAGGCCGCAGCACATGAGCGTGATGAAGACCGCGGCCTTCCAGATCAGGGTGGAGGTCCAGGCGGGCAGCCGCGGGCGCGGTGGCCGCCCCCTCATCGGCGTGGCTCCGCCGGGGTGCCGGTGCCGGTCCCCACGCCGGTGCCCGATCCGGTGCCCACGCCGGTGCTGGTGCGCATGGCTGTGCCGCTGCCGGTGCCGCTGCGCATGGCTGTGTCGCTGCCGGTGGTGCCGTCGGCGCCCATGCCGGTGGTGCCGCGCTCGCTGTCGTTCATGGTCCCCGTTCCCCGTTCCCCGTCCCGTGTTCCGTGTCCCCCGTTCACGGTTCCCCGGTCAGCTCACGGTAGTGCGCCCGTCTCCGCGTGTGGTCGGCGGGATCGGGGCGGATCGGGCGGGGTTCGCACCCGGGACCCGGTCAGGCCACGAGGCCCCCGGAGACCGCTACGGGGGCGCGGTGGTCCAACGATTCTCCGGCCGCCACCCGGCGAACGGTCGGAGACGGAAAAAGCCCCTCCGGCCGGAAGCCGGAAGGGCTACGCCCAGTGACGGGTCGGCTCGGTCGGCTAGCTCAGGCCACTGCTGCGTTCGCCGATGCGGTCCCCCTGCGGAGTGCCGGCCCGCTTGAGCGCGGCCTTCGTGTGCGACCCGCCCTTGACCTTGCTCCGTACCGGACCGTCAAAGCCGTGACCCGGCGTACGCGGCGGCTGCGCCTGCTCCTGCGCCTTCGCGATGACCGTCCGGACGTCACGCTTCTGCTCTTTGTTCATCCCGTCGTCAACTCCCTCGGGAAGCACCCAATCGGACTACTGGGATCGTATGCATATATACCGACCAACGCACCCGGACCGGACCGTAAAGAATTCCGGTCCGGATCACCGGCGCGGCGGAGCCGGCAGCTTCGGCTGCCCCAGCGTCTGGTGGACCAGGTCCTCCGGGCAGGGCGTCCCCCGCGGCAGCTGGTACTTCGCCGCGACCCGGTACTCCCCCGGTGCCGGAGCCAGCAGCTCCGTCCACACGTCGCCGCTGTCGTCCGGCGCGGCCTTGAACAGGCATCCGGCGGTGTTCGCGTACTCCTTGCGGAGCGCCCCGCCCTCACCGCTCACGCCGCGCGCCTTCGACGCGAAGGTCTCCTGCGGCGGCGGGACGGGCTTGCCCGCCCCGTCCACCAGCCCCAGCCACGGGGAGTGCGGGATCCGCACCAGCACCCGCCCGGGCTTCTTCACGTCGATGACCAGGCGGTCGGCGCTCGCCCGCACCACGGTCGCCGGTCCCGCCACCAGGTCCGTCGGCTCGTGGACCTTGAACAGCTGCCAGTTCGCGTCGCCCCACACCTGCTGGAGGTACGGGAGCCCCTCGCGCACGAGCTTCGCCTCGTCCTCCCCGCCCGAGTCGGGTTTGTCGGCCGGCAGCACCACGTAGTGCACGGCCCAGCGCTCCAGCCAGGCCCGGTAGCTGTCGGCGGTGAGGGTGTCGTCGTAGAAGAGCGGGTTGCGCTCCAGGTCGGCCTGCCGGTTCCAGCCGCGCGCGAGGTTCACGTACGAGGGGAAGGCGGAGGACTCGCGGTGGCTGCTGGCGGGGACCACCTCGACCCGGCCGCGGTCGGCGCCCGCCTTCTGCAGCTGGTCGACGAGCGGGGCCAGCTCCCGGTTCCAGGCGGCCACCGGGGTGGTGCGGATGATGTCCGTGATGCTGTTGGCGGTGATCCAGGCGTTGATCCCGACGAAGGCGAGGAGCACCCCGTACCAGCGGCGCGAGCGCGGGACCTCGTACGCGAGGGCGGCGAGCAGCACGGCCCCGCCGAACAGCATCACCATCCGGGTGACGTTCGAGCCGACCTGGGAGTCGATCGCCCAGGTCAGGAAGACTCCGAGGGCGTAGACGGCGGAGGCGATCCGGACCGTCTTCCACCGCTTCGGCACGAGGAAGAGGATCAGCAGCGCGAACACGAACGGCAGCCCGGCCGAACCGATCTTCATCGGCTGCGTCCCGGAGAACGGGAAGAGCCAGGCCGACAGTCCCACCACGGCCACCGGGGCCAGCCCCAGCGCGTACGCACCCGGGCGCCGCCGGCTCAGGAACAGCGCGGCCGCGATCACCCCGAGGAAGAGGCCGGCGACGGGGCTGGCGGCGGTCGCGAGCCCGGCCAGCGGGGCCGCCGCCGCGGCCTTGGCCCAGCGGCGTTGCGCCCACTTGCGGGGCCAGCAGAACACGGCGGCCACCGCGGCGAGCGCGAACATCGCGCCGAGGCCGAAGGTGACGCGGCCCGACAGGGCGTTGCAGAGCAGCCCGTACACCCCGGCGAGGGCGGGCCACAGCGGCTCGCGCACGGCGCCGCGGCAGCGGGTGAGGATCAGCGCGAGCAGGCCGGCCGAGACGGTGCCCGCGATCATCATCGTGGTGCGGACGCCGAGCATGTGCATGAGGTAGGGCGAGACCACGCTGTACGAGACGGGGTGCATGCCGCCGTACCAGGCGAGGTTGTACGCGGAGTCGGGATGGCGGCCGACGAACTCGGCCCAGGCGTCCTGCGCGGCGAGGTCGCCGCCGCTGTTGGCGAAGCTGAAGAACCAGGCCACGTGCAGCACGGCGGCGAGGGCGGTGGCGACGGCCACCGGGTGGCGCCGGGCCCAGCCGAAGGCGGCGCGGACCGGGCCGACGGGCTCGGCGGCCGCGGTGGCCGCATCGGTGGCGGTGGTGGCGGCATCCGCCTCGGCGCCGGAACCGGAACCGGAAGCGGAGCCGAGGTCGGAACCGGGTCCGGAATGGGAACCGGGACCGGGACCGGGACCGGCAGAGGAATCGGCATCTGTACCGGAGCCGGCCGTACCGGAGCCTGCCGAGCCTGGCCGGCCGAGGCCGCGGGGCCGTATGGCGCCCGGTGCGGCGTCGTGGCCGGCGGACGGCTCGGGCACCCCGGAGCCCCGTTCGGCTTCCCCGCCGTCGGCCGGCGGGATGGCTTCCTGACGCCGGCCCTGCTGCTCAGCAGTGGTCACTGCCGCTCTCCCCAACACATGAGTCCACACCCGCACACGTCCCGGGTGCCAAGACGCGCCCCGGCGCCCCGGGGTTGCCCGGGGCGCCGGATCCACGCTCTCACCGGATGTCAGCCGACGCGCGTCAGCTTGCTGCCGATGCCCGGCGCGGCAAGGTCGCTCTGCAGCGCCACCGGCACCTTCACCTGGCTGGCGCCCTCGCCGACGGTCAGCATGCCGACCTCGGTCCCGGCCTTCGCCGTCTGCGGCATCTTCGCGCCGCTGTCCGCGAGCTTGACGTCGACGGTCAGCGAGGCCCAGCCGACCGCCTGCACGTCGGCGGTGGCCACGACGGGCGTCCGGCCGCCGAGACCGTCGTCGACGTAGCCCACGACCTCGCCCTTCTTCACGACGGTCGCGCCGTCGAGGGCCTTCTGCGTGGCGACCATCAGCTGCTTGCTCGCGGCGAGCACGGTGTCGATGATCGACGGCTTGTGCTGGCCGAGGACGGCTCCGACGATCAGCTGGTTGGTGTTGCCGACCTTCTTCTGCGCGGCGAAGAGGAGGTTTCCGCCCGCCTTGGTCGTCGTACCGGTCTTGATGCCGAGCGCGCCGGAGGGGCCGGTCAGGCCGTTCCAGTTCCGCCAGCTCTTGCCGTACGGGTCGACCCAGTTGGGCTTCTTCGTGATGTCGAGCAGCGTCTCGATCTCGACCAGCTTCAGACCCAGCTTGACCTGGTCCTCGGCGGTGCTGACCGTGGTCGCGTCCAGACCCGAGGGGTCCGTGTACGTGGTGTTGGTCATGCCGAGTTCCTTGGCGGTGTCGTTCATCTTCTTGACGAACGCCTCCTGGGAACCGGAGTCCCAGCGCGCGAGCAGCCGCGCGATGTTGTTGGCCGACGGGATCATGAGGGCCGCGATCGCGTCGTACTCCGAGATCTTGTCGCCCTCCTTGACCGTGTCGAGGGTGGACTCGTTGTCGGTCGAGTTGTTCTTCTTGCCCTCGGTCTCGGCCGTCTTGTCGATGTCGATCATCTCGCCCTGCTCACCCTTCTTTATGGGGTGGTCGCGCAGGATGATGTACGCCGTCATCGACTTGGTGACGCTCGCGATCGGCACCGGCTTCTGCTCGCCGGACTGGCCGAGCGTGCCGAGGCCGGCGGCCGCCATGTACGCCTGCCCCTCGGTGGGCCAGGGCAGCTGCGGCTTGGCGCCCTCGAAGGTGTACGAGGACTTCGCGGTCATCACGAGCGTCGGCTCGGGCAGCGGGCGCACCAGCTGTACGACGGCCAGGATGATCGCCAGGAGGGCGACGAGCGGGGCGTAGATCTTGACCCGCCGGACCGCCGTGCGCATCGGGCTCGGCGGCGGGGGCGGGTTGTTCGTGAGGTCCGCCAGCATGTCGAGCGGCGGCTTGGGCGGCAGCGGCTGCTGGGTGGTCCGCTCGGACCGGTCCACGGCGGCGGGCAGCTTCGGCCGCTGCCGGGCCGCGGGCGCCGGTGCGGCGCCGCCGCTCTCCGGACGCAGCGGGACGAAGGTGCTGCCCTTGGGCTCCGCGGCGGCGGGCTCGGCTCGGGTGGGCTTGGCCTCGGCGGGCTTGCTCTCTGCGGGCTTGGCCTCGGTGAGCTTGGTCTCGGTGGGCTTGGTCTCGGCCGGGGTGAACCTGGCTTCGGCCGGCTTGGCGAGGGTCGGCTTCGGGGCGGCGGGCTTGAAGGTCTCCGTCTTGACGGCATCCACCTTCGGGACCCGGAAGACGGCGGTGCGCTCACTGTCCGCGGGCTTGTCGGTCTTGGGCTTCGCCTCCCCGGCCGGAGCCGAAGCGGAAGGCGGCTTCAGCGCGCGGAACACGGCCGTACGCTCGCTGTCCGCGGGCTCGTCGACAGCGGGCTCGGGCTTCGGCCGCTCCGGGGAGGAGGTCGAAGCGGAATCCAGCTTCACGGCCCGGAACACGGCCGTGCGCTCGCTGTCAGCGGGCTCCTCGACTGCGGGAGCGGGCTTCGCCGGCTCCGCGGCCGGAGCAGAAGCGGAATCGACATCCGGCTTCACGGCGCGGAAGACGGCGGTGCGCTCGTTGTCGACGGGCTTCGCCTCCGGAGCCGAACCGGACCGGACACCGGAAGCCGAAGCGGAACCAGAAGCGGAACCGGAAGTGGAGCCTGAAACGGAAGCCGGAACCGGCTCCTCGGCACGGGCGTCCGGAGCGGCCTCACGCTGCGGCGCGACAGCCGGCTCGGCGGCGTCGGGCTCTTCCGCCCGCACCTCCGCATCCGCATCCGCGTCGGCTTCGGTAGCGGCCTCGGCTTCCGCTTCCGCATCCGCATCCGCATCCGCACCGGAATCCACCCGTTCGGAGGTCTCCGCGGCTTCGTCGGCCTTGGCGACCCATGCCGCCACCGCTTCGCGCAGCGGATCCCGCGCGCGGTCGGTTTCGGCCACGGGCTCAGCCGCGGACTCGGACTCAGCCGAGGACTCGGCCACGAACTCAGCCGAGGACTCGGCCACGGGCTCGGACTCGGACTCGGTGTCGGCCTCGGGAACCGCGTCGGCCCCGCCCGCCGTCTCCGTCTCCGCCTCGCCGGCGCGAACGTCCCGGTCCTCGGGATCCCTCGGCCGGAACACCGACAGCCTCGGGTCACGCTCCGCGGACGACTCCGCCGCCCCCGGCGCTCCTGCATCTACCGACTTGTCGGGGGACTCGCCCGCCACCGTTCCTCCTCCATCGCCGCCACGTCCGGCTGTCCGAATGTCTAACAGTGTCCCGTCTCGGGGGCATCGCCCCCGTGCTAGACGAGAACGACATAGCTGCGGGTTCCCCCACAAAGCGGCCACGCGCTCTCGACAGATGAATGTGAGAGGCGTCACCCTGTCACTCATCCACGCGGGGAGGCATGGATGGGCAGGAGCCGCAGAACAATTCCGGAGGAGCTTCTGCTGCTCGCCTTGGACCCGGCCACGGGTACCACGGCGCAGCCGCAGTCGCTCGACCTCGGCCTGGCCGGGGCACAGCTAGTGGAGCTGGCTCTGGCAGGACGGATAGCCCCTGATGGGGATCGTATCGCCGTGGTGATGCCACGGCCGACAGGAGATCCGACTCTGGACTCCGCACTGGAACTGCTGCGCAGGCGCGGCAGCCCGGTACGGGCCGTCCACTGGATCGGCGGACCCCGACTGGGGCTCCGCCAGATTTACCTCGCTCATCTGGAGCGCTGCGGCATGGTCCATGCCGTCGCGGGACAGATGTGCGGTGTGCTTCCGACAACTCGCTACCAGGCGACGGACACGGAAATCAGCCGGGAGATCCGAGCCCGGCTCGACAGTGCGATCCGCACCGGCGTACCGCCGGACCCGCGGACCGCGGCGCTTGCCGCACTGGCCCACGCGGTCGGACTCGGCAAGCACCTGTACCCCGGCAACGAGGGGCGGTCGTCCAGGTCCCGACTGCGGGACCTGATCCGGCACGACCCGATGGGCGGACTCGTGGCGCATGCCGTGATGGACGTCCAGAACGGTGTGGCCGCACAGCCGCGCCGTGACCGCGCACCGGCACCACCGGCCCGGGCCACGGCGAGCAGCGTCCCGCTGCAGCCGCGCCGGACCGGTGCGATGGCCCGCGCGGCCGCGCACTGATCCACCGGTTACAACCAGTTCGGGTCTGAGGGTCCCTCGCGGATCCCTCGCGGATCCGCTCAGCTCGACCTCAGCTCCATCGCAACGCCATCGCCGTGACCGACGTCCGCAAAGACCCGGTTCGGGAGCCGCCAGCGCGCGGGGTGGCGGGGCCGGTTCGCCGACCCCGCCGCCCCGCGCGTCTGTGTTTCCCTGCCGTTCCCCAGCGGCGGCGCCCGCTTCGGTGGCAGTCTGCTCGACATCAGACACGCAGAGAGATCGCTGCACGACAGAAGAAGGCGGAGGTGCCGTTCCCGTGGCGTCCAATGTCAATCCCACCGTCCGACGCCGCCGACTGGGCATGGAGTTGCGCAAGCTCCGCGAGGACAAGGGCATGACGGCCGAACAGGTCGCCGAGCGCCTCCTCGTATCCCAGTCCAAGATCAGCCGGCTGGAGAACGGCCGCCGTTCCATCAGCCAGCGGGACGTCCGCGACCTGTGCGACGTGTACGAGGTCGAGGACCGCCGGCTCATCGACTCGCTCATGCAGATGGCCAAGGACTCCCGCCAGCAGGGCTGGTGGCACGCCTTCGGCGACATCCCGTACAGCGTCTACATCGGCCTGGAGACGGACGCCGCCAGCCTGCGCACGTACGAACCCCTGGTGATCCCCGGCCTGCTCCAGACCACGGAGTACGCCCAGTCCCTCGTCCGCGGCGCCTGGCCGGAGACCGCCCCGGCCGACGTGGACAAGCGGGTCCAGGTCCGCATGCACCGCCAGAAGCGGCTCTCCGAGACCGAGAACAACAACCCGGAGCTCGGGCCGCTGCGCCTGTGGGCGGTCATCGACGAGGCCGCGCTGCGCCGGCGGGTGGGCGACGCCCAGCTCATGACCCGGCAGCTGGCGTACTTGATAGAGCAGTCGGAGCAGCCGCACGTCACCGTGCAGGTGATGCCCTTCGCGCTGGGCGCCCATCCCGGGGTCAACGGCCAGTACGCGATCCTGGAGTTCCCGGACGCGTCCGACTCCACGGTCGTCTACATCGAGGGCGTGACGAGCGACCTGTACCTGGAGAAGGCCAACGACGTGCAGAAGTACAGCGTGATGTACGAACACCTGCGCGCGCAGGCCCTCAACGTCGACGAAACCCGCCGGTTCATCTCCGGCATCATCGACGAATACGCCAACAAGGGCGAATAGTCCGATGAGGTCGAATGACCCCGTGATGTGCCGGGCGAGTGGCGAAGGGGTCGGTACGGTACACCGTCACTCCCCGGCCACATAAGGCCTGAATGGAATATGCCACTCGGTCGGGTGAACGCTCCCTTCACCTATCAGGAGCTGCCGGTAGCGTCGATCAGGTCAGCCGGAAATGGCTGACAAGACACCGGAACTACTCGCTCACCGGAGAGAAACATGGCTATTCGTCAGGGCGCCACGGACAACTGGGTCAAGTCCTCCTACTCCGCCAACGGCGCCTGCGTCGAGGTCAAGTCCCCCGTCATGGAGGCCATCGCCGTCCGCGACTCGAAGGTGCAGGACGGTCCGTCCCTCACCTTCGCGCCCGGCTCCTGGACCTCCTTCGTCGCCGACGTCACCGAGGGCCGGCCGGGACGCCTCGCCTGAAGATCACGGCGCGTCCCCACCTTCCCTCCTACTTGAGCCCTCTCGACCGGTCCGCCGTCTTGGCCGAGGGGGCTCGGCCATGTCCGCGTACGGGCACGGGCAGCTGCACGGGCAGGTGCACGGACACGGGCACATGCACGCGGACGCGCACACGCACGGGCCCGGTCAGCGCAGCTGGTCGACGTACCGGTCCGTCCCCGGCACCGTGGGGATGAACGGCGCCACCAGCTCCACCCGCCCCAGCCCCGCCCCGGCCACCTCTGCGTCCAGTCCCTGGAAGCGGTCCCAGCACTCCCGCGGATCGGCCTCCAGGAACCACAGCAGCGTGAGCCGGGTGTCCACCCCCTCGACCTGCTTGACGTACGTCATGCGGTCGCCGGGCAGCGGGGTGGGCCGGAAGACCGTCACCATCGCGGCCGGGGAGCCGTGCAGCCGCTTCGGCAGGGCGCGCGAGCGCAGCCATTCCAGCAACTCGGCCCGCTGCTCGGGCCCGTCGGCGTCGACGACCTGGACCACGAGGCCGGCGTACGGGTGGTCGAGGGCGTGGAAGTCCCGCGGGCCGGCGGCGCCGTCGCGGTAGACGGTGGCCGCGTGGTCCTGGAAGGCCGTGAAGACGTGGGTGCGGTCCTGGTAGACCCGGCCGTCGCGGTTCAGGCGCTTGTTGATGCCGACGGTCCACTTCATGTGCTCGTCGTAGCGGCCCTCGGTGACCCAGTACGTCGATATGTAGCAGCCGGCGGTGACCGGTTGGGCGACGGCCGACTTCTCCGGGTAGCGCAGCTCCTGGAGCTCGCGGGTGGCGACCCAGCGGCGGCCCGCGTACATCCAGGGCATGGCCATGGCGCCGGCGTAGTAGTGGTCGTCCTCGTACCAGCGGTTGTACGCGAACTCGTGCCCCGGGTGCGGTTCCACCATGGTGATCAGCGCATGGCCGGGGCGGACGCCGTACGGGCCGACGGACGCGAGCGCGGCGTAGTCGTCGACGCGGGTGTCCTGCTGCGGTTCCTGCTCTCCTGTCGTCATGGGAACGGTCTAGCTGATGCGACGTCAGATGGGGAGGGGTCCGTCCGCCCGTCCACCCCCTGATACATACATGCCATCTACAACTTTCTCGGCCTACGATGCGCGCACCCGTATCCCATCTCCCGTCTCCCGTCTCCGGAGGAGCGCCCGTGTCTGCCACTCCCCTGCCCGCTCCGGCCGATATGGCGTCGCCGCCGCCCGCGTTCGCTGCCCGTGCGAGCTCGGTCGAGGGCTCCCCCGTACGCGAGATCCTCGCGCTCACCGAACGCACCGGGATCATCTCCTTCGCCGGCGGCCTCCCCGCTCCCGAGCTCTTCGACACCGAGGGCCTGCGGGCCGCGTACGACGCCGCCTTCGCGGTGTCGGCGCGGCGCGCGCTCCAGTACTCGACCACCGAGGGCGCGCCGGAACTCCGCGCGGCCGTGGCCGCCCGGACCACGGCGCGCGGCCTGCCGACCGACGCGGACGACGTCGTCATCACCTCGGGCTCCCAGCAGGCCCTCACCCTCATCGCCACCACCCTGATCGAACCCGGGGACGTGGTGCTGGTCGAGGACCCCACGTACCTGGCGGCGCTCCAGTGCTTCGGGCTGGCGGGAGCGCGGGTGGTGGCCGTGCCCTGCGACGGGGACGGCATCATCCCCGAGGCCCTCGCGGACCTCGTGGCCCGTGAACACCCGAAGCTGCTCTACACCGTCCCCACCTTCCAGAACCCGACGGGACGCACCCTGCCGGCCGGCCGGCGGGCGGCGGTGGCACGGATCGCGGCGCGGCTCGGGCTGTGGCTGGTGGAGGACGACCCGTACGGGGACCTCCGCTACGAGGGCTCCGACGTCCCGTGGCTCGCGGCGCACCCGGGGGCGGAGGACCGTACGGCCCTGCTCGGCAGCTTCTCGAAGATCATGGCGCCGGGGCTCCGCCTGGGCTGGCTCCGGGCCCCGGCGGCCCTGCGCCGGGCCGCGGTGGTCGCGAAGCAGGCCGCGGACCTCCACACCTCGACGGTGGACCAGCTCGCCGCGGCCCACTACCTGGCGACGACGGACCTGACCGCCCACATCGCCACGGTCCGCACGGCGTACCGCGAACGGCGCGACGCGCTGCACGACGCCCTGACCCGGACCCTCCCGGCCGGCTGCGAGTGGAACCTCCCCGCGGGCGGCATGTTCCTGTGGGCCCGGCTGCCCGAGGGCCACGACGCGACCGCCCTCCTCAAGACGGCGATCACCCACGGCGTCGCCTTCGTCCCGGGAGCCCCCTTCCACCCGACCACCCCGGACCCCCGCACCCTCCGCCTCTCCTTCACGACCCACACCCCACCGGAAATCCACCAGGGCGCAACCCGCCTGGCCCGCGCCCTGAAGGAGCACGGCGGCACCTGAGCACTCCGACGCACGGAACCCTGTTGCTTCTGCAACGGAATCCCGCCACGCAGGCACGGCAGCTACATATCGGTCAACTCACTGATCCGAGAGCAGATACCAGACGGCGCGAGCACCCGAGGACCCTCCCACCTGTCTCGATCTGTGCACTACCGAACAGTGAAGTTGGCTCACCCCGCCCCCTCGTGCAAAGGTTCGTTCGATCAGGACGGACGGGGTGGGGGTCCAGGTGGGGTTCGACGAGGAGTGGGGTCGGCTGCGCGCCGATGCCGTTGAACGGCGCGCGGGTTCGAGTCCTTCGAAGCCATCGGGGCCGGCGGATGTGGGCGCCGTCGTCGGTTCGGTGGAGGCCGATCCGGTGGCGGAGGCGCGGGAAGCGGTGCTGGAGCGGCTGGCGGACTTCCGCAGCCGCGTGGTCCTGGTGCCGTTGGACGCGCGGGGCGGCCTGTGGACGGCCGAGTTGGGCGGGCTGGACTGGATCTGCGTCTTCTCCGACGAGGAGGCGTTGGGGCGGTTCGCCGAGGCCCGGGGCGAGGCCGACCGCGAGTGGGCGTACCGGCGGGTGGTCGGTGCGCGGCTGCTCGACGGGGTGGTGCCGGCGCTGGACTTTCCCTGCGGGGTCGCGTGGAACGCGGCCGGCCCGGACGGCATGGTGCTCCCGCCGATGCGCGGGATCGTCCCGGACACGGCGGCACTCGACGGGGAGGCGGCCTCGTGAGCGGGGACGGAGCGGACCTCGACGTCTCGAAGCAGGCGTTGGGTCAGATCGCCAAGGGGATCACGGACAGCCTGGCCGAGCTGAAGGAACTCGGGTCGGTGGGCGCGGCGAGCATGGGCGGCGGCTTCACCGAGCTGGGGCTCAGCGGGCTGGAGACCGGGCACGCGGGTCTGACGGCCACGCTGGGCACGTTCTGCGAGCGCTGGGGCTGGGGGGTCCGCTCACTGGTGCAGCAGGGGAACACGTTCGCCCTGAACGTGGGGCTGTCGGCGGGCGCGATGCACGAACAGGACCAGTACATCCAGGGGAGCTTCAAGGTCGTGACGAACGCGGCGCTCGGCAATCCGTACGCCTCCGAGAAGGACGTCATCGACAAGGACTGGGGCGAGGTCCTCTCCGACAACCCGATCACCCAGATCCGGGACGCCGACTACAGCCCCGAGTCCTTCGACCGGGCCACGGAGAACGGCAACGAGGCCTGGAAGACCGCCGTCCGGGACGTCAACAGCTCGGACATCCTGCTGTCCAACCAGATCCTCGACGCCGTCGGCCTGCGCGACGACATGGACGGCGTGGTGGACGGCCTGGTCGGACCCGCCCCCGAGGCGCAGCCGGGTGGTGAGGGCCGATGACGGACTGGGGCGGCCTGGTCGACAAGGGTCTCGACAGGATCGGGGACGGGGTCGACTCGGCGAAGAAGGTCATCGGTCACGGGGTGGACCGGGCCACCGACGAGGTCGGCGGCGCACTCGACAAGGCCGGCGCGCACGACTGGGCCGACAAGGTCGAGGACTTCGGCGACCGGGTCGCCTCCCGTCTCGGGGCCTCGGTACCGGAGCAGGAGCTCGGCCAGAGCGAGCAGGCGGACGAGCTGGTCCACGGCAAGTCGTCGGCGATCCGGGCCACCGCCAAGCACTTCACGGACTTCCAGGCGGCCTTCGAGCGGGTCGGGCAGGGCATGAAGGCCCTGGACTCGGACCGGTGGAAGGGGCAGGCCGCCGACACGTTCCGCGAGAAGTTCGCGATGCACCCCACCGACTGGCTGCGCGCCTCCGACGCGTGCGAGGCGGCGAGCGGCGCGCTCACCCGGTACGCGGAGACGGTGGAGTGGGCGCAGAAGCAGGCGGACGAGGCCATCGCGCTCCACAAGGCGGCGGTGAAGGCGACGAAGGACGCCCACGACGCACATGTCGCCAAGGAGGACGCCTTCAAGGCGGCGTCGAAGGCCGGCCGTGATCCCGGCCCGGTGCCGGTGGAGGGCGCCGACCCGGGTGAGGCCACCCTCAAGCGGGCCAAGGAGATCCTCGACGAGGCCCGCAGACAGCGCGACGAGGCCGCCGCGACGGCCGAGCGCACCCTCAAGGCCGCCATGGAGCACGCCCCGGCCGAACCCCCGGCAACGGACCGGCTCCTGGCCGGGCTGTACGACTACGCGGGCTCGGAGGCGGTCGAGATCACCCACCTCGCGGGCGGTGTCGCCAAGGGCGCGGCGGGAACGCTGAACTTCGCCCGCGGCCTGAACCCGTTCGACCCGTACAACCTGACGCACCCGGCCGATTTCCAGCAGAACTTCACCATGACACTGGCCGGTCTCGTCTCCACCGCGTCCCACCCCGAACGCATCCCCGGCCCGATGATCGACAGCTACATGGCGGACCCCAGCGAGTTCAAGGGCCGTCTCCTTCCCGACCTCATCGGCTCGAAGGGCCTGCCCACCCTCCGAGCCGGCGCCCGCTTCGCCGAGGAGGCGGCGAGTTCGAGCGCCGCGCGGGCGGCCGCCAAGGCCGAGGCCGAGGCCGCAGCCCGCCGCAAGGCGGACCTGAAGTGCAAGGCCGACCCGGTCGACGTCGCGACGGGCCGGATGGTCCTGCCGCAGACCGACCTCGTCCTCCCGGGCTCGCTGCCGCTCGTGTTCACCCGCACCTTCGAGTCCTCGTACCGCGCGGGCCGCTGGTTCGGCCCGTCGTGGGCGTCCACGGTCGACCAGCGCCTGGAGATCGACGAGGAAGGCGTGATCCTCGTACGCGAGGACGGCAGCCTGCTCGCCTACCCGCACCCGGAACCCGGAACTCCCGTACTCCCCGGCCACGGTCAGCGCTGGCCGCTCACCCTCGACGCGGACGGCGGATACACGGTCACCGACCCCGAGTCCGGACACGTGCGCCACTTCACGGACGAGGGTCTCCTCAGCCAGCTCGACGACCGGGGCGGCGCCTGGATCGCCTTCGCGTACGACGAGACGGGCGCGCCGACCGCCCTGTCCCACAGCGGCGGCTACGAGCTGCGCCTCAGCTCGTCGGAAGGCCGAATAACCGGCCTGGCGCTCGCCGACGGGACCGAGGTGCTCCGCTACGCGTACACGGACGGCCACCTCACCCACGTCACCAACTCCTCCGGCCGCCCCCTCCGGTTCGGCTACGACGCACTCGGCCGGATCACCTCCTGGACCGACACCAACGACCGCCACTTCGCCTACGTCTACGACGATCGGCACCGCTGCGTCGCCCAGTCCGGCACCAACGGCCACCTCGACGTCCGCTTCGCCTACGGGGACGGCTCCACCACCTACACCGACTCCCACGGCCACGAGACCCGGTACCTGGTCGACCATCGCGCCCGGATCACGGCCGAGACCGACGCCACGGGCGCCACCACCCACCTCACCCACGACGCGTACGACCGCCTGCTGACCAGCACCGATCCGCTGGGCCACACGACCCGGTACGTCTACGACGAACAGGGCCTGCTCACCACGGTGGTCCGCCCCGACGGACGCGAGGTACGGGCCGAGTACGACGCGCTGGGCCTGCCGGTCACGGTGATCCAGCCGGACGGCCGGGTGACCCGGGCGACGTACGACGGCCATGGCAACCGCACCTCCGCCACCGCCCCGCACGGGGCGACGAACCGCTTCACGTACGACGGCCGCGGCCACCTGGCCTCGGTGACGGACCCCCTCGGTGCGGTCACCACGGTCCGCTGCGACCCGGCCGGCCTGCCCCTGGAGATCACCGATCCGCTGGGCGCGACGAGCCGGTACGCACGCGACGCCTTCGGCCGCCCGATCGCCGTCACCGACGCGCTCGGGCACACCACCCGTCTCACCTGGAGCGTGGAGGGCCGCCTGCTCCGCCGGGAGACCGCCGACGGCGGCACGGAGTCCTGGACCTACGACGGCGAGGGCAACTGCACCTCCCACACCGACCCGGTGGGTGGAGTGACGCTCTCCGAGTACGGGGACTTCGACCTCCTCACCGCCCGGACCGGACCGGACGGCGTCCGCTACTCCTTCACCCACGACACCGAGCTGCGCCTGACCTCGGTCACCAACCCCCAGGGCCTGACCTGGACCTACACCTACGACTCGGTCGGCCGTCTCGCCTCCGAGACGGACTTCGACGACCGCACCCTGGCCTACGGGTACGACGCCGCCGGCCGCCTGGTCTCCCGTACGAACGCACTCGGCGCCACGACGACGTACGCGCACGACGCCCTCTCCCGCCTCCTGCGCAAGGAGACGGCGGACGGCATCACGTCCTACGCGTACGACGCCTTCGACGAGCTGGCCCGGGCCGTCTCGCCGGACGGGACCACGCTGGCCCTGGTGCGGGACCGGTACGGCCGCGTCGTCTCGGAGACGGTCGACGGACGCACCCTCACCCATGCCTACGACTCCGTGGGACGCAGAGCCGGCCGCACCACGCCTGCCGGGGCCGTCTCCGAGTGGACGTACGACGCGGCCGGCCGGCGCAGCGCCCTCAGCGCATCGGGCCGCACCCTGACCTTCGAACGGGACGCCGCGGGCCGGGAGCTGACCCGCACCATCGGCCCGGACCTGACCCTGGCCCACGCCTACGACCCGGTCGGGCGCCTGACCGACCAGCACCTCGTCGGCCGGGACGGCCGCACCCTCCAGCGCCGCGGGTACGGCTACCGTGCGGACGGCGCCCTCACGGCGATCGACGACGCGCTCGCCGGTCCCCGCACCTTCACCCTGGACCCGGCGGCCCGGGTCACGGCGGTCGACGCGACCGACTGGACCGAGCGCTACGCCTACGACGACGCCGGCAACCAGACCAGCGCCTCCTGGCCGGCCCGCCACCCGGGCGCGGAGGCCCGGGGCGACCGCTCGTACACCGGCACCCGCATCACCCGCGCCGGCTCGGTCCGCTACGAACACGACGCCCTCGGCCGGGTCACCCTCCGGCAGAAGACCCGCCTCTCCCGCAAGCCGGACAGCTGGCACTACGCGTGGGACGCGGAGGACCGCCTGACCGGGGTCACCACCCCGGACGGCACGCGCTGGCGCTACCGCTACGACGCGCTGTCCCGCCGCACGGCCAAGCAGCGCCTCGCGCCCACCGGCGAGGTGGCGGAGGAAACCCTCTTCACGTGGGACGGCACCACCCTCTGCGAACAGACGGCGGGCCCGGTCACCCTCACCTGGACGCACCACGGCCTGCACCCGCTCACCCAGGCGGAGCGGGTCCTCGGCACCACGGACGACCGCTTCTTCGCCATCGTCACGGACCTCATCGGCACCCCGCGCGAACTGGTCGACGAGGCGGGTGAGATCGCCTGGCGCGCCCGCTCCACCCTCTGGGGCTCCACCACGTGGACCCGCGACGCCGCCGCCTACACCCCGCTCCGCTTCCCGGGCCAGTACTTCGACCCCGAGTCGGGCCTCCACCACAACCACTTCCGCACGTACGACCCCGAAACGGCCCGCTACCTCACCCCGGACCCCCTGGGCCTCACCCCGGCCCCCAACCCGGCCACATACGTCTCAAACCCCCACACGTGGTCAGACCCTCTCGGTTTGACACCGTGCCCCGAGCTGGGGCTGAGTGATGCAGCTCAGCGCGCGATAGAGAAGCTAGAAAACATAAAGGCAGACCCAGTAGGAGAAATCAACTCCCAACCAAATCACAATCACTACGATGCCGCTCGAAGAGAGGCTGACGGAGAGGTCGTAGCGAGAAAGAAAGACGGAACTCCATTTGATCACATCGCCGACCTAACCCAGGCCAGAAACGGACTTGATCACGTAAGAAGGACGCTGGAGCGTGAGATCTCCAATCTTCCCGACTCCATCACCGATCGCGGACTCGAGGTACTGATAAACAAACGGAAGGAGACAATTCAAATGCTGGATCGACTGAATGGCTTCCTTCATTCAATCGGGCACAGATAGATTCCACCCACGCGAAGGACGCAAATGAACAAAGATCCTGAAGCAAGTCGCACTCTCGAAGAACTCGAGGGGGATAGCTGGCCCGATGCGCCAGCAGAGTCGACCAGCCTGGTCAAAACGGTCC
Organism: Streptomyces sp. NPDC001513; assembly: GCF_042894695.1. Taxonomy (NCBI): domain Bacteria; kingdom Bacillati; phylum Actinomycetota; class Actinomycetes; order Kitasatosporales; family Streptomycetaceae; genus Streptomyces; species Streptomyces sp. NPDC001513. The sequence continues at coordinate 320,010 of NZ_JBIAVU010000005.1, read as the reverse complement.
ACAGGCTACGGCGGCGCCCGGTTGACGGGCTGACAGCGTACGAACTTGGGCGCCTGATCGGACAGGATGTCGGGCTACGGTGGACGCTCCCCCGCGCACTTGCAATTCTCCGCGATACGGCACCGGCCCAGAACGACGGGGGATTCTATGACGACGACCTGCTGTCAGCGGTACTCACCCGCGAAGCGGCCACCTGGCTCGCGCACCCTGGCCTCGCACGGGAAATGCGGGAGATCCTGCACCTACTCAGCGATCTTTCGCCATACATCGAACGCGACAGGAAGAAGTTTCTTGAGGCTTCCGAAGGCATCGAATGACACAGCTTTCAGGATCCATCCACCTTCGATGATCCAAGCCGCCTTCTAGAAAGCAGTGAGCGACCTTACCCGGTTACGGGTCGGCATCAAGACGGGGGCTCCGCCGCCCTGGAGGAGGATGGCATCGTATGGAGATGAACCGCTCGATGACGCGCCTGCCGGGCCGAGTCGACACGGTGGGCATCGGGCCGGATGAAGCCCCTCCAGGGCTCCTTCGGATCGCAGAAGGCGGTTAGGGGGTCACCCTTGGCGGCACGCACGTCTTGTCAGCGCTGAAGTCAGCTCCATCGGGACCGTTCTAGGACGTGTCGCACGAGGAGTACACCGTCAACGGTCGTGGAATGACCAACTACGACCTTCCGGCCTTCGGGAGGACAGGAAGTCGAGGCCGTTGCGGGGCTGGGCGGCGTACGCGAGCAGCTGTCTCCTGCGTGCGGACGAACTGAACTCTGCCGTGGAGGTCTCCGCCTCCATCTCCCTACCCTATGGCCGCCTCGCCGACGACCACCTCACGGCGCACGCCCGGGCATGCGCCCCGACACAGCCGCCCTGGAAGCGTACGAAGCCGAATCCATTCTCAAGCTCCGGCGCACGGGCGAGCCCCCGTGGAGCGTTCGACCGGTCTTCGGCACTCGTCGGATCCCGCCCCTTCACACCGTCGCGGTGGCGGCCTAGCCTGACGAGCCGTCAGATGTGTCGGGTGCTGGAGGGCGTCATGCTGTTGCGAGGGAAGACCGTCATCGTCTCCGGCGTCGGGGCCGGGCTGGGGCATCAGGTGGCTGCCGCCGTCGTGCGGGACGGGGGGAACGCCGTGCTCGGGGCGCGGACCGAGGCGAATCTCGCCAAGTCCGCCGCCGAGATCGACCCCGACGGGGCGCACACCGCCCACCTGCCCACCGACATCGGCGACGAGCGGCAGTGCGAGGCCCTGGCCGAGCTGGCCCGCGCGCGGTTCGGGGGTGTGGACGCCGTCGTGCACGTGGCCGCCTGGGACTCGTACTTCGGCGGGCTGGAGGACGCCGACTTCGGGACCTGGCAGCAGATCATCGACGTCAACCTGCTGGGGACCCTCAGGATGACCCGGGCCTGTCTGCCCGCGCTCAAGGAGCGCGGGGGGTCGGTGGTCATCATCGGGACGCAGTCCGCCGTCGCCGCGCCCAACGAGGTGCAGCAGGCCGCCTACGCCGCCTCCAAGGGGGCCCTGACCTCCGCCATGTACTCCATGGCCCGCGAGCTCGGCCCCCACCGGATCCGCGTCAACACCGTGCTGCCCGGCTGGATGTGGGGCCCGCCCGTGCAGGCCTTCGTCACCTTCACCGCCCACACCGAGGGCGTCCCGGAGGCCGAGGTCCACGCCCGGCTGACCGAGCGCATGGCACTGCCCGATCTCGCCACCGACGGGGACGTCGCCGACGCCGCCGTCTTCCTCGCCTCCGACCGGGCGCGGGCGATAACCGGCCAGTCCTTGCTGGTCAACGCCGGTGAGCTGATGAGATGAGCCACTCGCACCGCTGCCCCACCGCCGCCCCACCACCGCAACGTCGGATCGTATGCTCGGCCCATGACCACTCCGAGTGACGCTCCGACCGACAACGCGATGCGCCGCGCGCTCCGGCGGGCGCGAGACGGCGTCGCGCTCGACGCGACCGAGGCGGCCGTGCTCCTCCAGGCGCGCGGCGAGGCCCTGCGGGACCTCGCCGCGTCCGCCGCACGCGTAAGGGACTCCGGGCTCGCCGCCGCCGGGCGGCCCGGTGTCATCACGTACTCGCGCAAGGTCTTCATCCCGCTCACCCGCCTGTGCCGCGACCGGTGTCACTACTGCACCTTCGTGACCGTGCCCGGCAAGCTCCGCAAGGCCGGCCACGGCCTGTACCTCTCCCCCGACGAGGTCCTCGACATCGCCCGCCAAGGCGCGGCGATGGGCTGCAAGGAAGCACTGTTCACCCTCGGCGACCGCCCCGAGGACCGCTGGCCCGAGGCCCGCGAGTGGCTCGACGCGCACGGCTACGACGACACCCTCGCCTACGTCCGCGCCATGGCGATCCGCGTCCTGGAGGAGACGGGCCTGCTCCCGCACCTCAATCCCGGCGTCATGTCCTGGTCCGACCTCCAGCGCCTCAAGCCGGTCGCGCCGAGCATGGGCATGATGCTGGAGACCACCGCCACCCGCCTGTGGTCCGAGCCGGGCGGCCCCCACCACGGCTCCCCCGACAAGGAACCGGCCGTACGGCTGCGCGTGCTGGAGGACGCGGGGCGTTCGAACGTCCCCTTCACCACCGGGGTGCTGATCGGCATCGGCGAGTCCTACGAGGAGCGCGCCGAGGCCTTCTTCGAGCTCCGCCGGATCCAGCGCAGCTACCACGGCATCCAGGAGGTCATCGTCCAGAACTTCCGCGCCAAGCCGGACACCGCCATGCGCGGCATGCCGGACGCGGAGCTGGAGGAGCTGGCCGCCGCCATCGCCGTCGCCCGCCACATCCTGGGCCCGAGCGCCCGGATCCAGGCCCCGCCGAACCTGGTGGACGCCGAGTACGCGCTGCTCATCGGCGCCGGCATCGACGACTGGGGCGGGGTCTCGCCGCTGACCCCCGACCACGTCAACCCCGAGCGCCCCTGGCCGCACATCGAGGAGCTGGCCGAACGCACCCGGGCCGCCGGCTTCGAGCTGCGCGAACGCCTCACCATCTATCCGGAGTTCCTGCAGCGCGGCGAGCCGTGGCTGGACCCGCGGCTGCTGCCGCACGTACGGGCACTGGCCGACCCGGAGACGGGACTCGCCGACGAGACGGCCACCGTCGAGGGGCGGCCCTGGCAGGAGCCCGACGAGGGGTTCGTCGCCTACGGGCGCACCGACCTGCACACCGCCATCGACTCCGAGGGCCGCACCGGCGACCGCCGCGAGGACTTCGACCACGTGTACGGCGACTGGGAGGCGCTGCGCGAGGCGGCGGCTCCCGGGATGGTGGCCGAGCGCATCGACACCGACGTACGCGGCGCCCTCGCGCAGGCCGCGGACGATCCGACGAAGCTGACCGACGCGCAGGCGCTGGCGCTGCTGCACGCGGACGGCCCGGCCCTCGACGCGCTGTGCCGGATCGCCGACGACCTGCGCAAGTCGGTCGTGGGCGACGAGGTCACCTACATCGTCACGCGGAACATCAACTTCACCAACGTCTGCTACACCGGCTGCCGTTTCTGCGCCTTCGCGCAGCGCCGCACGGACGCCGACGCGTACACGCTGTCGCTGGACCAGGTCGCGGACCGCGCGGCCCAGGCCTGGGACGTCGGCGCGGTCGAGGTGTGCATGCAGGGCGGCATCCATCCGGACCTGCCCGGGACGGCGTACTTCGACATCGCGCGCGCGGTGAAGGAGCGGGTCCCCGGCATGCACGTGCACGCCTTCTCGCCGATGGAGGTCGTCAACGGGGCCACGCGGACGGGGATGTCCGTACGGGACTGGCTGACGGCGGCCAAGGAGGCCGGGCTGGACTCCATCCCGGGCACGGCGGCGGAGATCCTCGACGACGAGGTCCGCTGGGTGCTCACGAAGGGGAAGCTGCCGACGGCGGACTGGATCGACGTCATCACGACGGCGCACGAGCTCGGCATCCGGTCCTCGTCGACCATGATGTACGGGCACGTGGACCAGCCGCGGCACTGGCTCGGCCACTTCCGCACGCTGGCGCGCATCCAGCAGCAGACGGGTGGTTTCACGGAGTTCGTGACGCTCCCCTTCATCCACACCAACGCGCCCGTGTACCTGGCGGGCATCGCCCGGCCGGGCCCGACGGTCCGCGACAACCGCGCGGTGACGGCGATGGCGCGGCTCCTGCTCCACCCGCACATCACGAACATCCAGACGAGCTGGGTGAAGCTGGGTGCGGAGGGCGCGGCCGAGATGCTCCGCTCCGGGGCCAACGACCTGGGCGGGACCCTGATGGAGGAGACCATCTCGCGGATGGCGGGGTCGAGTTACGGCTCGTACAAGTCGGTCCAGGACCTGATCGCCGTCGCCGAGGCGGCCGGGCGGCCCGCGAAGGCCCGTACGACGCTGTACGGGGAGGTGCCGCGGGAGCGGCAGGACGCGGCCCGCGCCTCGGACGGGCACCTGCCGGAGCTGCTGCCGGTCCTGGACTGACGGTGCCGCGCGGGCCCGGCCGGGTGTGGCGTCCGGCCGGGCCCGCGCGTACTCCTGGCGGCGGTCAGCCGACCAGCAGGTCCTTCTTGAGCTGGCGCAGCTCGCGGGCGTCGATGCCGAGGCCGTCCTTCAGGTAGCGGTCGAAGGAGCCGTACTTGGCCTTGACCTCGTCGTAGCCGGAGTTGAGGTACTCGGGGCGCACGTCGAGCAGCGGCTTGTAGACGGCGGCCTGCTGGGCGGGCAGGTGGGAGAGGACCGCGTCGTTGGCGGCCCGACGGTAGTCGTTGCTGGCGAGGTAGTCGGCCATGACGGTCTCGCTCGGCACGCCGAGGGCGGTCAGCAGGGATGCGTTGGCCCAGCCGGTGCGGTCCTTGCCGGCGGTGCAGTGGAAGAGGACCGAGCGGCGGTGGTCGTTGCGTATTCCGTCGAAGACCTGGGTGTACGCCTTCTTGCCGCCGTCGCCGCTGACCATCGCCTTCTCTGCGTCGACCATGGCCTTGACGGCCTCGTCGGGGGTCTTCGGCAGGGTCTGGAAGTAGCCGGAACCGGCGAAGACGTCGGCGACGACGTAGGTGGCGCCGGCCGGGACCTTGTCGGCGTCCTTGGTGCGCTCGTCCTCCATCCGCAGGTCGAAGACGGTCTTGACGCGCAGGCGCTCCAGCTTGGCCAGGTCGTTCGCGGTCAGCTTGTTGAGGGCGTCGGAGCGGTAGATCTCGCCCATCTTGACCCACTGGCCGGTGGTGGTGCGGTAGCCGCCGGCGTCGCGGAAGTTGACCGCGCCGTCGAGCTTGATCTGGCGGTCGGCGAGGCGCAGGCTGCCGCCGCGCTCCGGCTTGAAGTCGAACCACTGGCGGTCGGCGGCGGGCAGCCCCTTGACCTCGGCGCGGCCCTCGGCGCCGCCCTTGGCGACGACCTTGCCGTTCGCCTTGATCTCGACCCGCTTGGTGCCGCGGGCCTTCCACTGCAGGGTGAACGAACCGTCGGCGCCGGCGGTGACGGTGGCCTCGGTGAAGGGGATGGCGGAACGGTCGTTGCGGTGGCCGGCCCACGGGAGGTGGTCCAGGCCGTTGGCGGTGGCGGCGGGGGCCACGACCAGGGAAGCGGTGAGTGCGGCGGCGACGGCGGTCGCGGCGAGGAGAGCCTTCTTCATGCGTTCGAGGCTCAGCGGCTCCGGAGAACGTCGGATGAACGAGGCGTGGCCGAAACCAACCGGCTCGAAGGCAAGTGGCAAAACGTGCCATGAGCCAGGCGGCGGCTGGAAGTGTTCGCGATCTGGCCGTTCTTTGATCACTTACGAGCCCCTTGGCGAACCACTTCCGGATTCGATCGAAGCTGTCTACTACAGTGCGGGAGCGGTCAGCAGGGGTCGGGGTGCCGGGGGTGGACGAAATGATCGGTACGAACAGCGGAACGGGGCCCGTACCCGAAGCCGGACAGGGCCTGCCCGGACCCGCGACCGGCCCCCTGGCCAGATTCCCGGCCGGCCCCCCGCCCGTCACCGCACCCGCCACCGAGCCCCCGACGGGCCCCGCACCCGGCTTCACCGCCGTACCCGGACCGGGCCCCATGTCCACGGGGTACGAGGCCGGGTTCGCAGCCGGGGCCCCCGACGGCACCGCCGGGTACGCACCCGCCCCCGCTGCCCCGGCAGGGCCCGCAGACGGGTTCACCGTCGGAGGCTTGGCAGGACCCGTGGCCGTAGTCCCGGCGGGCCCGGCACCGGGGTTCGTCGCCGCACCTGCGGCCGTACCCGAATCACCGTTCGCCGGACCCGTCGGACACGGACACATGCCCGCACCCATGGGCGTACCCGCCGCGCCGGTGCTCGGCTTCGAACCGGCGGCCGACCCCCCGCCCTTCGCCACACCCGCAGCCGGGTACGGAGCCCGGTTCGCCGCCGGACCCGCGGGCCAGGGGGCGGACCCCGCAAGCGGACACCCGGCCGAGCTCGGGCCCGCAGCCGCGGCCGGCCCCCGGCAAGAGCCCACGGGCGGCCCCGGGCACATGACCGCACCCATCGCCGCCGGCCCCGCCGGGCTCGTTCCCGCGGCCGTATCCGCCGCGCCCACGGCCGGAGCCGGGCCCGCAGGGCAAGGGGTGGCCGAGCCCGCCGCAGGCGAGGGGCGGACACTCGGGCGCGCCGTCGTCACCGGCCTGTGGGGCCGCATCGAGCAGCAGGACTTCCGCAGCCGTGTCCGCGGCACCCTCCTCGGCTCCGCGCTCGGCGACGCCCTCGGCGCGCCCCTCGCCGGCCTCACCCTCGACGGCATCCGCGAGGCCCACGGCCCCGACGGCCTGACCGCACCGGCACCCGCACCCGCGCCCGCCGACGGCCACCGCGGCCGGGTCACCGCCGCCACCCAGCTCACCCTCTTCACCGTGGACGGGCTGATACGGGCCCACGTACGCCGGGACACCGGCGCCTGGCACCCGCCCACCGACATCCACCGCGCGTACCTGCGCTGGGCCGCCACCCAGCACGACTGGGGCCCGGACGAGCGCCGCAAGGACAACGGCTGGCTCGCGCAGGAGGAGTGGCTCTACGTCCGCCGCGGCCCGGCCCGCGCCTGCCTGACCGGCTTCGCCGACGAGAGCCTCGGCACCCTCGACCAGCCGAAGAACCCCGCCGCCCGCGACGCGGCCGCCGCCGCCCGTTCGGCCCCCTTCGGACTGCTGGTCGGCTGGGAGCCGGCCCTCGTCCTCCAACTCGCCGTCGAATGCGCCGCGCAGAGCCACGGCCACCCGACCGCCTCCCTCTCGGCCGGCGCCCTCGCCGTCATCGTCCACGGCCTGACCCGCGGCGACTCCCTCGACGCCGCCGTCCAGCGGACCCTGGGCCTGCTGGGCGCCCGCCCCGGCCACCAGCCCGTCACGGACGCCCTCCAGCGCGCCCTGTCGGCCGTCACCCAGGGCTCGCCCGGCCCCCGGGCCGTCGAAACCCTGGGCCGGACGGCCGACAGCCCGGGCACCGGCCCCAACGGCCCCGACGCCGCCGACACCCTCGCCGTCGCCGTCTACTGCGCCCTCGTCGCCGAGGACATCGCCCACGGCCTGCGCCTCGCCGTCAACCACGGCGGCGACTCCACCGCCGCCGGCGCGCTGTGCGGGGCCCTGCTCGGCGCCCTCCACGGCGAGACGGCCCTCCCGGCCGCCTGGCTCGCCGAGCTCGAAGGCCGCGCCACGCTGCTGGAGATCGCCGAGGACTTCGCCCTGGAGATGACCCAGGGCCCGACCCTCCACAGCCCCACGGAGGCCTCCCCCGGCTGGCTGACCCGGTACCCGCGCGGCTGACGCACCGCCGCCGCACCTCCGCCGCACGGCCGAAGCGCGACCCCGAGACCTGACGCCCCCTCAACAATCGCGGGTCCAGCCCGTACCGTTGCGGGTCCCACGTCTCGGAGGTGCCAGTACCCATGCGGATCGCCACGACCATCTTCCTCACCGACCGCACCATCTCCCCCGTACGCCTGGCCCGCAGCCTGGAGGAGCGCGGCTTCTCCGGCCTCTACCTCCCGGAGCACACCCACATCCCGGTCGCCCGCGACACCGCCGCCCCCATGGGCGGCGAACTCCCCGAGATGTACGGGCGCACCCTCGACCCCTTCGTGGCCCTCGGCCAGGCCTCGGCCGTGACCGAGCGCCTGCACCTCGGCACCGGCATCACCCTCGTCGCCCAGCACGACCCGATCGACCTCGCGAAGCAGGTGGCGACCCTGGACCACCTCTCCGGCGGCCGTTTCACCCTGGGCATCGGCTACGGCTGGAACGTCGAGGAGGCCGCCGACCACGGCGTCGAGTGGCTCACCCGCCGCGAACTGGTCCGCGACCGCATGGCCCTGATGCGCGCCCTGTGGGCCCCGGAGCCCACGGCGTACGTCGGCCAGTACTGCTCCGTCCAGGCCAGCAGCGCCCACCCCAAGCCGGTCCAGGCCCCGCGCGAACTCGCCCCCGGCGTCCCCCTGCACGGCCCCCGCACCCTGATCGGCGGCGCGGCCGGCCCGAAGCTCTTCGCCGCGATCGCCGACCACGCCGACGGCTGGCTCCCGATCGGCGGCGGCGGCCTCACCGAGACGCTGCCGGTGCTGCGCCAGGTCTGGGAGACCGCCGGACGCGACCCCAAGTCCCTCCAGGTGGTCCCGTACGCCGTCCAGCCCAGCCCCGGCAAGCTGAGCCACTACGCCGACCTGGGCATCGAGGAGGTCGTCCTCCAGCTGCCCTCGGCGCCGAAGGCGCAGGTGCTGCGCACCCTGGACGAATTCGCCCAGTACCTCTGAGCCCTTGAACCCTCCGGGCACGCCCGCCCGGCCGCTGCGTAGGCTCGGGCGGACCGCACACGGGGGCTCGGAGGAAAACGACATGGACACGGCCGGCACGGCCCGGACCACCGGACACCTGGGGAAGGCGGCCCCGCCGAGGGCCCGGCGCACACGGAACTCCCTGTTCTGGGCCGCGCTCATCGCCGGGGGCGCCGCGCTGGGCGGCTTCATCTCGCAGTTCCCGTACGGCCTGTTGTTCGTCGGCGTGCTCGTCGTCCTCGCCGCGGCTGGAATCGGCGCGGCCGTCGCCGGCACGTTCTGGAACCGGGCGGGAGCCGCCACCCTCGTGGGCTTCGGCACCATGGCGCTCGGCGTCTTCGCCGGGTCCAACCTGAACGAGTCGTACCTGAAGGTGCTCGGCGAACGGGTGGACGCGGTCGTGACGGAGTCCCGCGAGTACACCAACTCCAAGGGCGACACCCGCTTCTCCTGCCGCGTGGTCGAGCCCTCGGGCGAGAGCCACGAGCTCGACGCCATCCGGAACTGCTACGCGCAGGTGGCGCCGGGCGGGCACGTCGTCCTCTTCAAGGACCCGCTCGGCGGCCTCGACCCCTGGATGGAGACCACCGGCAGCCGCGCCCTCGACCCGCTGGGCCTGGGCATCACCGGCGGCCTGTTCCTCCTCATCGGCGGCACGATGTTCACGGCCGGTCAGCGCCGCCGCTCGGACCAGGAGGTCGACGAGCGGCGCCGCCGCAGGTACGGTCCGCCCCGGCGCTCGCGGGAGTAGCCGCCGAAATCCCCTCGACGGCCGCGGCCCGCCGAGCCGATCATGACGCCATGACGCACCGGGAAACGGACACCGAGAACCACTGGCAGGCCCTCCCCGCCGGGATCCGGACGCAGGTCGACGGGTACGTCCTCCAGGACAGCCGCCTCCAAGCGGCCCGCATCGTGTGGGAGGCCGGCCGCGCCCACGGCGTCGGCCTGCGGGAGGCGCAGGAGATCGTCCACCTGCGCTACCTGCACTTCGGCGACCGCGTGGCCCGTACGCCCGACTCGCCGCTCGACCTGGACTCGCTCTCCACCCTCGCCCACGGCATCAGCAGCCGCGTGGTGGCCGTCGAGGCCGTCTGGGACGGGGACACCGTCCACGACTGGTTCGTGAACCTCCTGGCGATCACGGACGAGCCCGCCGGGGAGAAGTGCCTGGCCACGATCTACTGGGGCACGGCCGTACGCGCCCTGGACGGCGCCGACGCGGGCCCGCTGCACCCCTCGGCGGCCGCCGCCACCCACGCGGGCGGCGCCCTGGCCGCCCACCTCGGTGTACCGTTCCACTTCGCCAGCCCGGACACCCCGGACGACGACGCGCCCCGCTGGCGGTCCTGACCGCCCGGGGGGCCCTCGGCGCCTACGTCCGCGGCCCGGCCCGGCGGGCCAGCTCGGCCCAGACCGTCTTGCCGACCAGCCGGTCCGTGACGCCCCAGCCGGCGGCGAGCCCCTCGACGATCCTGAGCCCGTAGCCGGATTCGGCCTGGTAGGCGTGCGGCAGCGGGGCGGGGCGGCGGTCACGCCGGGCGTCGGAGACCTCGACGCGCAGGGCGTTCTCCAGCAGCGTCAGCTTGAGCTCGAAGTCCCGCCCGGGCACGCGGCCGTGGGTGACGGCGTTGGCGGCGAGCTCGGCCACGAGCTGCCCGGCGTCGGCGGACAGCCCGGTGGATTCGGGAAAACCCCAGTCGTGCAGCTCGACGAGCGCCAACTGGCGGGCGAGGCGGGCCCCGCGCCGGGTGGAACTGAAACGCTGAGTGAACACGCGTACGAGGGCCTGGGCGGAGCCAGGGGGTGTGGTCATGGCGCCAACGTCCCGCCTGGCCTGGGCTGTTCAACACCACCCGGACTCGTACAAACCAACTGTACGAGTCCACTCTCTGGACAGTGATAGTCACCGTGCGTGAGTCTTCACGTCGGGGAGGTGACCGCCATGGTGAGTGCCGACGACAGCGGTGACGGCGAGGTCGAACCGGATGACACCCTGCGCAGCTTCGGCGAGACGGTCAAGGCCTCCCGCAGACGTGCAGGCCTGACCCAGGAGCAACTAGCTCCACTGATCGGCTACTCGGTCCAGTACGTCGGCTCGGTCGAGCAGGGCCGCCGCCATCCGTCCCGGAAGTTCATCAGCAAGACCGAGGCCGTCCTGGACGCCTTCGGCGTCATCGACATCGCCGCGAAGCGGCTGTCGCGGCGGCGGGGCCTGGCGTCGTGGTTCCGGCCGTGGGCGGTGCTGGAGGAGGGGGCGGTCATCCTCAATACGTACGAGTGCCGGTCCGTTCCGGGTCTGCTTCAGCCCGAGGCGTACGCCCGTGCTCTCGTGGACGACGTCCTGCCTCCGCCCACCTTCGAGGAGGTAGAGGCTCGCATCGCGGCTCGGCTGGAGCGACAGCAACTGCTGTCCCGCACTCCGTACACGGTCTTCAGCTTCATCATCGACGAGGCGGTTATCCTGCGGCAGACCGGCGGACCGGAGGTGACCCGCCAGCTGATCGACCACCTGCTGGAGTGCAGCCGATTGCCCAACGTGGACCTGCAAATCATGCCGCTGGTCAGCCCGGAACACGCGGGTCTCGGAGGCCCCTTCCGTCTCCTCGAAACCCAGGACCACGAGTGGATGGGTTACAGCGAGGGACAGCAGTCGGGCCGGGTGCTGAATGACCCGAAAGACCTGAGTCTCCTCCACCTGCGGTATGCCAAACTTCGCATCCAGGCCCTCAATCCTGCGGACAGCAGGGCCCTGTTGATGCGAATGCGAGGATCCCTGTGAACAGCTCTCAGCTGCGATGGTTCAAGAGCAGTTACAGCAGTGGTGATGGCGACGACTGCGTCGAGGTCGCGGCCTGCGCAGACGCCGTCCACGTCCGGGACTCCAAGGTGACGGCCGGGCCCGAGCTCGCCGTGACGCCCGCGAGCTGGGGTGTCTTCCTCGACGGGATCACGGAGTAGCTGGAAATGCGGCAGGGCCTCCCCGGCGTTCCGGGGAGGCCCTGCCGTGTTCCGAGCCCTACGACGTGTAGTAGCCGGCCACGTCAGCGATGAGGTCGACGGACCCCGCGTTGTTGTAGAAGCTGACCTTGCCGTTCACCACGGGGACGACCACCAGGTTCGGGATCGTCTGCCCGGCCGTGAAGTTCAGGTTCGACGCACTGGTACGGGTGGTGCCGTTCGGGTAGACCGACACATAGCTGCCCTCAGTCGGGTCGGTGGCCGTGACGTTCAGGACGACCGCCGTCACGCCTGACGCCGGGATCCCGGACGTACCGGCGACCTGCAAGGTCACCGTGCCGCCCTGCCCCACCTTCGCCTTCGGCACACCGAGACCGCCGCGCGTGTCCATCAGGCGGGTCGGCGTGATCGGCTTGTACGTGGAACCAGAACCGTCCGTCGTGTAGAAGCCGGCCACATCCGCGATCAGATCGACCGAACCCGCGTTGTTGTAGAAGCTGACCTTCCCGTTCACCACGGGAACGACCACCAGGTTCGGGATCGTCTGCCCCGCCGTGAAGTTCAGGTTCGACGCACTCGTCCGCGTCGTGCCGTTCGGGTAGACCGACACGTAGCTTCCCTCAGTCGGGTCAGTGGCCGTGACGTTCAGAACGACCGCCGTCACCCCCGACGCCGGAATCCCGGACGCGCCCGCGACCTGCAACGTCACCGTTCCGCCCTGGCCCACCTTCGCCTTCGGCACACCCAACCCAGCACGGGTGTCCATCAGCCGCGTCGGCGTGATCGGCTTGTACGTCGAACCAGAACCGTCAGTCGTGTAGAAGCCGGCCACATCCGCGATCAGATCGACCGAACCCGCGTTGTTGTAGAAGCTGACCTTCCCGTTCACCACGGGAACGACCACCAGGTTCGGGATCGTCTGCCCCGCCGTGAAGTTCAGGTTCGACGCACTCGTACGGGTAGTGCCATTCGGGTACACCGACACGTAGCTTCCCTCGGTCGGATCCGTCGCCGTGACGTTCAGAACGACCGCCGTCACCCCCGACGCCGGAATCCCGGACGTACCGGCGACCTGCAACGTCACCGTCCCGCCCTGGCCCACCTTCCCCTTCGGCACACCCAACCCACTACGGGTGTCCATCAACCGCGTCGGCGTGATCGGCTTGTACGTGCCCTGGCCGGAGCTCGCGGGCGGCGTCACCGTCAGCGTGCCCAGTGCGTACCGGAAGTTGAGCGCGACGACGCTGATGTTCCAGATGCCGGCGGGTGCCGTGCGCAGGTCCACGGTCGCCTTCAGCGTCCGGGCGTCGTCGGAGACCGAGACGGTCGTGGCCGTCAGCGGTGCGGGGCCGCCGGTCAGCTCGACGGTGTTGTTCATGCCCAGCGCCGTGCCCTGCACGGTGAGGGTGGCGACCGTACCGCTCTGCGCGGTGGTCGGCGTGATCGTGCCGACGGACAGTTCCTCGGGGCCGCAGGGCGCGTTGGTGCAGACGAGCTCGGCGCGGTAGGCCGTGCGGCTCTCCCGTTCCGGCAGCGCGAGCACGAACAGGCTCTGGTCGGTGGCCTGGCAGTTGTACGGGGACGAGCTGCCGCTGCAGAGGTCGTTCCAGGTGTTGCCGTAGAGCGTGGGCACCGGGGTGGAGGTCCCACCGTCCGTTGCGGTGATGTCGGCCCTGAAGCTGTCTCCCGAGACGCTCGACAGGACGGCGCACGTGCCGGTGCGCTCCTCGGAGAGGGTGCCGGTCAGCGGGCCGTACCCGTACGCCACCGATCCGGTCCGCGCGCACTCCGGCGCGGGGCCGGCGGCCGTGGCGATGCGCCAGGCGTCGAGGCGGTAGGAGCCGGGGAGGGACCAGCCGTCCGGGACCTGGGTGATGACCTGGTAGCCGGTGGAGCCGGTGACCGTGCACGCGGTGGTCTTCTGGTGGCAGGCGATGCCGCCGGCGTCGTCCATGACCAGGGTGTGGGTGCTGTCGTGGGCGTCCCGGACGTTGACGCGCAGCCGGTCGGTGGCGGCGGCCGTGGTGATCCGGTGGCAGCGCAGGGAGCCGGTCTGGCCGGACGTGCCTGTCGTGGCCGGGGCGCCGACCGCCGTCGCGGCGGAGGCGGCACAGCCCTTGGCCGTGGCGGTGACGTCGCGGCGGTCCAGGGTGTGGCTGCGCGGGACGTTCTGGCCCGCGAGGAGCACCGTGTACGCCTTGCCGGCGGTGAAGGAGCAGCTGGTGAGGCCGTCCGTACGGATCGCCTGGCCCGGGGCGGGGTGGGTGTAGCAGGAGGGCCCGTTGCCGTCGGTGTCGATCAGGCTGATCGCCCAGTCCGGGCGCAGGTCCAGGTCGTCCGGGTAGGCGTAGCGGATCCGGAGGAGTTCGTCCGTGGAGTGCGCGCCGGCCGGGATGGTCAGACAGTGCGAGAAGACGCCGTTTCCGGTCTCCAGCCGCACGGCGCCCGCGTCGTCGGCGAAGCTTCCCGCGGGCAGGACCTGGCAGCCCGCCTGGAGGGTGTCCGTACGGACGAAGTGGACGCCGTAGGGACCCGTCGCGTCGGTGTCCTCGGCGTGCACCCGCGCACGGAACGGCGCCGTTCCGGTCAGGGCGCAGGAGCCCTGGACGAGATCACCGGCGGTGCACTGTGCGGTGCCGTTCCGGTCGACCACCTCGACCTGGACGGTCACGCCCGCTCCACCGCGCGAGGTGAGGGCCGCGATCCGGGCGCCCTGCGGGCTCGGCAGCTGCAGGCAGTGCGTCTGCCCGGCGGTGGTGAAGTTGCCCGCGTACCGTCCCTCGGCGACGCTGACGCAGTCCTCGGCTGCCGGTGCGGCCTGAGCGGCGCTCACCGGCAGGAGGAGTGCGGCGAGGACGGCGAGCAGACAGGTCACTGCGGTGGAAATCGGGCGTCTCTCGGACGCCGAGACGATTGGCATGAACCCCCCAGGGTGGTGTGCGACGAGTGATCGTCGCACACCACCTCCACCGCGGCCCGCGGATTGTTCGGCAGCTCACCGTGGCCCGCGGAAGGGTCCCTAGCTCATCAGCGGCGAGCCGGTCAGCTGCCAGGTGACGGGGCCCTTGTTGTCGCCCTCTATGTCGAAGACGACCGTCGCGTCGCCGGACCACTGCTTCTTCGGGTCCAGGGTGGCCGACGGGGTCAGACAAGTGAACTTGCCCTCCGTCACCGAGTTGATGTTGGCCGTGAGGTCACAGGTCTTGGTGGTGACCGTGGCGTCGGTGCCGCCCGGCACACGGCTCTCCAGCCGCGTCGTCACCTTGAACGAGGTGTAGCGCTTGCTCGTCATGTCGGACTGACCGTCGTTGATGAAGGCCCAGTTGACGGTCACCTTCCCGCGGACCTTGTTGTCCGGGAGCGCCTCGACGCAGGTCGGCGCGTGCAGCTGCGCCTCGGGGATGACGCCGGGCATCGAGTTGACCCAGCCGTTGGCGGTGGCAGACGAGCAGGTCTGCGCCGCGCTCGCGGACTGCGAGACGGAGATGACGCCCGAGAAGGCGACGGCGGCCGCGGCGACCGCGGACGCGCGGAAAAGGTTCTTGTTCATGATGTGTTTCCCCCATGTGAGTGGGGGTCGATCCTAGGCCGCAAGATCGGGCCAGACCTCATCATTTTCGCAGGTCAGATGGCATGTGGCCGATACTCGTCCCCCGTCTCGATGCAGGGGAATCGCGGCCGGGGCCGTACCGGCCAGGCGGGGCGCGGGTGCCGGGCCGCAAGCGGAATTCGGACACGGCGGGCTCGGGTCATTTACTGGCCAAAGCTTCGGCGTGGCTGAACTTCCCGCGCCCCGCGCCCCACCCGGGTTTCGTACGCTGCCGCACATGATCGATTCACGTACACACGTCCGCGTCGCCCGGCCCTCCCTCGATCTGAAGGCCGCCGAACGCTTCTACGTCGACGGGCTCGGCCTGGAGGTGCAGTGGCGGACCACCGCGAGCGCGCCCGGGGAGCACGACCTGCTGATGGTCGGACCGGCGGGCGGCGGCTGGCACTTCGAGCTGACCCGTGACGCCTCGAACCCGATCCTGCCCGCGCCCACCGTCGACGACCTCTTCGTGCTCTACCTCGGCGAGGCGCCGGACGAGGCCCTGGTCCAGCGGCTCGTCGAGCACGGCGGGACGCGGGTCGCCGCCCACAACCCGTACTGGGACGAGTGGGGGGTCACCGTCGAGGACCCCGACGGCTACCGGCTCGTGCTCTGCTCCCGCACCTGGGGCTGAGCGATCTCCCGGCCGCCCGCACCGGCCGGGGCGGGGTCACTTGACCGACGGGGCCTTGGGGAGGGTGTGCAGGGGCGCCGTGAGGGAGGCGTCCGTGGCCTCCGTGGCGGTGCCGGCGGCGGAGGTGGTCACCGCGACCGCCGTCTTCGCGTCTTGGACGGTCTGGGTGGGGTGGTCGACGATGTCGACGACGCGGCCGACGACCGGGGGCGCCTGAGCGGCGGGCTCGTCGGCGTGCGCGGTGACGGGGGTGAGTGCGAGGGCGGCGCCGCCGGTGACGACCAGGGCGGCGAGGGTGCGCTTCATGGCGTTCATGCCCGACCCAACGACTCCCCCACACCCCGGGTCACCGCCCGACCCCGCCCGGAACGCCGGCGGCCCCGGATCGGGGGATCGATCCGGGGCCGCGGGGATGACTCAGCGGGGGGGGCGCACGGGGTGCGCGGGGGTGGTCAGTCCTCGACCACCAGGGCCGGGGTGGACTTCGTCAGGACCTGGCCGCGGAAGAAGGCGGGGCTGCGGCGCTCGGTGACGAACATGATGACCAGGCCGAGGGCCAGCAGGCCGACGCCGATGACGAAGACGTTGCCGACGCCGAGGCCCGGGATGGTGGAGCCGGAGCCGTAGGCCGGGTCCCAGGCGTCGTAGAGGGTCTTGAAGAAGACCGCGGCCAGCAGCAGCCCGCCCAGGACCGGGAAGACGCCCTTGAAGAGCAGGTCGCGGGTGGAGCGGCGCAGCTCGGCGCGGAAGTACCAGGCGCAGGCGAAGGCCGTCAGCGAGTAGTAGAAGCAGATCATCAGGCCGAGCGCGAAGATCGTGTCGGTCAGGACGTTCTCGCTGACCAGGGTCATCACCGTGTAGAACGCGCCGGTGGCGACGCCCGCCATGACGGTGGCGCGGCCCGGGGTCTTGAACTTCGGGTGGACCTTGGCGTAGGAGGGCGGCAGCGCCTCGTACGTCGACATGGCGAGGACCGTGCGGGCCACCGGGATGAAGGTGGTCTGCAGGGAGGCCGCGGCGGAGGCCAGGACGGCCACGAAGAGCAGGATGCCGAGCACGGGGCCCATCACGGGGCCGGCGAGGGCCGCGAAGACGTTGCCGGAGGTCTCCTCGTTGGCGAGCCCCAGGCCTTCGCCGCCCGAGCCGACGGCCATCTGCGCGGCGACGCCGGTGGCGAGGTAGGAGCCGACCAGGACGACCATCGCGATGAGCGAGGCGCGGCCGGGGGTCTTCGTGGAGCCGGTGGTCTCCTCGTTGGTGGCCAGGCACGCGTCCCAGCCCCAGTACATGAAGATCGAGAGCGAGAGTCCGGCGGTGAAGGCCGCCATGGACTCGACCGCGAAGGGGTTCATCCAGGACCAGGAGAAGTCCAGGCCCGTGTCGAAGGTGCCGGCGGAGGCCTTCTGGAAGGCCATCGCGACGAAGATGGCGAGCACGACGAGCTGGAGGCCGACCAGGGCGTACTGGACGCCCTTGGTGGCGGTCATGCCGCGGTAGCTGATGGCGGTCGCGACGGCGATCAGCGTCAGGCAGGTGGCGATGTGGACGAGCTTGTTGTCGTCCAGGGCGGCGACCGAGTCGTTGCCGGTGATCTCACCCGCCAGCAGCCAGAAGTACGAGGTGGCGACGCCCGCGAGGTTGGAGAGGACGATGATCGTGGCGATCACCAGGCCCCAGCCGCACATCCAGCCGATCCGCGGGCCGAAGGCCTTGACGGTCCAGGTGAAGGAGGTGCCGCAGTCCGGCATGGCCTTGTTGAGCTCGCGGTACGCGAAGGCGACCAGCAGCATCGGGAGGAAGCCGGCGAGGAAGATGGCCGGCATCTGCATGCCGACCTCCCCGGCGGTGGAGCCGAGGGTCGAGGTCAGGCAGTAGACGGGGGCGACGGTGGAGATGCCGATGACGGCGCTTCCCACGAGGCCGACGGAGCCCTTGCCGAGGCCCTTGCCGCGAACGTCGCCCTCGGCGACGCCGCTTACCGTGTCTCCGGCCCGAGGCCGAACGTCCAGCTGAGTCATGGGTCAGGACGTTAGATGGTGCGTTTTCCACATCTGGACGATCGAAGTCCGGAATCCGGGCACCCCGAACGCCTTGGAATCCCGAGGCCGAGACCGTTAACGCACTCTTAATAGAAGGTTCACTTCTGCCTCCGGCCATGGTTCAGCAGGCTCCCGGGAGGAGCTTTCGGGATGCGGAAACCGCAGCCATGTCCGTTTTGGGAGGTTTCAAACTTTCCCGTGCGAGTTTTCTTCCCTCGGGTTTGCCGCAGACATGATCACCGCCCTAGAGTCGCCGCCGGTCAAGGTCATTTACCGGGGGACACAGGAAACATGCGTTTCAAGCCACTCGTCATCACCATCTCGGCCACCGCGGCCCTGCTCTCCCTCACCGGCTGCGGAGGCGGCGACAACCCGCCGCTCGGCGGCGTCGGCGGGGATTCCGTCGCGGCGGGCGCGAACGGCGCCGGCGACGGCGGCCCCAACGAGGGCACGCTGGACAACCCGACGAAGAACGGCGGCGTCAACGGCAGCGCCCCCAAGGACGGGACGGCGTTCCAGAAGCTCCCCAAGGCGGCGACCATGGCCGCCGCCGCCCGCTACGTCAACGGATTCACCCCGTGCGACCCGATCAAGGCCATCCCCGCGGGCAGCCAGTCGAGCACGGACCCCGACGAGAAGCTCCTCCAGGCCGGCACCGTCACCGAGCGCGGGACCTGCGGCAGCCGAGGCCGCACCAGCATCTACATGATCAAGGACGCGAAGGCCTTCCAGACCGCCTTCAAGGCCGCGATCGCCGCGGAGGGCGGCGGGGACAGCAACAGCGGCATCGTCGTCGGGCAGGACTTCGCCATGGGATCCGAGAGCTCGGACGCCATGAGCGCCCTGCTGACCCCGCAGGCCGGCCTGCTGATGCTGAACTGCCACGCGGACTTCAACCCGCCGAGCGGCTTCCGCAAGGAACCGGCCCTGGTGAAGGGCTGCGTCCTCACCGACTACTACGTGGACTGAGCGACAGGGCGGGGCCGAACCAGAACCAGGCTGCCCCCTTCGGCTCCGACCAGCCGGCCGGTTGGGCCGGGGTCGGGTGTGTGTCGGGGTGATCCCCGCAGGGCGCCGAACGCAAGGTGCCCAGACGCTCCGACCCCCCGACACGTTCGGCGCCCGAGGAGACGCCCCGGCGCGCGCCCGGCCCCCCTCAATACCCGGCCCAAGCGGCGCAGCCATCCGCGAGACTGTCCCCATGCCCACGGCCGATGAGCTCCTCAGCGCGGAAACCGTCAGCACCCTGGCCCGGCTGCTCGCCCGAGCAGGCGGCCGCCGGTCCGCGCCCGCCCTGCGCGCCAGCGCCGACGCCGACGCCCTCGACGGGCTGACGTACAGCGGCCGCGTCGGCGCCGTCCGCGACGCCGTGCTCGCCGACCTCCCCGAGGACTGGCCCGGCTTCGAGGCCGTCGTGCGCACCGCCCTCGCCGACCCTGCCTTCGAGGGCTGGATGACCTTCCCCGTCAACGAGGCCGTCGCCGTCCGCGGGCTGGAGGTGTTCGAGCCCGGGCTGGCGCTGCTGCACGACCTCACCTCCCGGCTGACCGCCGAATCCGCCGTACGGCCCTTCCTGCGCGCCGACCCGGCCCGCGCCCTGGCCGTCGTACGGACGTGGACGGACGACCCGGACCCGCACGTACGGCGCCTCGCCAGCGAGGGCACCCGGCCCCGCCTGCCGTGGGCCCCGCAGCTGCCCGCCTTCGTCGCCGACCCGCGCCCGGCCCTGCCGGTGCTGGACGCCCTCTACCGCGACGAGTCCGAGTACGTCCGCCGCTCCGTCTCCAACCACCTCAACGACATCAGCCGGGACCACCCCGCACTCGCCGTCGAGACCGCCGCCCGCTGGCTGACCGGCCCCACCGGCACGACCGACCGCGTCGTACGCCACGGGCTGCGCACCCTGATCAAGGCCGGCCGGCCCGAGGCGCTGACCCTGCTCGGGCACTCCCCGGACGTGCCGGTCACCGTGCGCGGGCCGGTGCTGTCCACCCCGCGGGTCGCCGTCGGCGAGTACCTCGTCTTCGACTACGCGGTCACCAACACCGGCACCCTCCCGGCCGAGCTCGTCGTCGACTACGTCGTGCACCACACGAAGGCGAACGGCACCCGCACCCCCAAGGTCTTCAAACTCCTCACCCGCGCCGTGGCCCCCGGCGAAACCCTCAGCGGCACCAAACGGCACTCCTTCAAGCCGATCACCACCCGCCGCTACCACTCCGGCGAGCACCTGGTGCAGCTCCAGGTCAACGGCCGGGTCCGCGGCGAGGCCGCATTCTCGTTGGACGCCCCCTGACCCGGCCTGGCAGGCTCCTCTCATGACCTACGGAATCGAGTCCCACCCCGCCCGATGAGCGTCCGCGACGAGCGCGAGCCGCTCGCCCCCCGGACGACCTCCCTGTACGACTACGCCCTCTTCCGGCACGGCATCGAGCCGGACGGCCGGGTCCCGCGCCGCGGCTATCCGCTGCCCGACGGGCCACCCGAGCCCAGGCGCAAGGACCTGACCTGGCAACAGGCGCAGGCCGAAGTCACCGACGCCCTCACACCTCTGCTCGCCGACCCCGACCCGGTACGTGCCGCCGAGGCCGTCCACCGGCGGGTCGCCGAGCTGGCCATGTCCCACCGCAGCCTGCGCGCCCACGCCGCACGGCTCGCACTCGCCGACGAGGACGCTGCCCGGCGGACCGCCCGGCAGCTGGTCCGCACCGGTACGGATGCGGCGGCCGTCGGGGTCGGCATCGCCCTGCTGATCCGCCTCGGCGAGCCCGAGGACGTGCCCTGTCTCAAGACCCTCGGCATGCTGCGGGGCCTGCAGGACGGCGTGATCGCCGCCCTTGACCCGCTCGACCGGCAGGCCGCCGGCCTGCTGGTCATCCGCGGCCGCGACCGCTCCGAGCAGCTGACCCCGCTGACCGAGGCGATCACCTCCGGCGACCCGGAGGCCACCCGGTCCGCTCTGGTCTCCCTGCCGGACGAGTCGCAGGCCATGTGGCTCGCCCGACGCATCGCCGAGGCCGCCGACCTGCGCGGGCTGCTGCGGGCCCGGCCGCAGGACGCCGAACTGCTCGCGCTGACCGGCCGGCTGCTGCACCGGATGTCCGACCAGCTGGACAGCCGCGCCGACATCCTCGACTACCTGCCCGCCCGGGCCGTGTACGAGGCTCTGGTCCGGCACGCCGACCGGCTGCCCCCGACCCCGGAGCACCGGTCGCTGCTGCTGTCGCTCGCCCTCGACCTGCATAGCGGACCGGCCGTACTGCTGAACTGGCGGCCAGGGCGACGCCGAACCCTGCTCGACGCCCTGGACCGGCTGCTGCCGGAGGAGGCCGCGCCGGAGCCCGCACCCGGCGACCGTCAGGCGGACTGGTTCCGGCGCAACCGGTACCTCCCCTTCGCCCGCCGCACCGAGGCCGGTGACCCCCCTCGGTGGGAGCTGGTCGTCGTCCACGATCCCGGGGACTCCCCCGGCGTCGAGACCCGGATCCTGGCCGACGGGATCCCGCTCGTCCCGGCGCTGTTCGGGAAGGGCCGGGCCAACCCGCCCGAGTACCTGCTCGACAGCGGCCGGCTCCGCGCCGCGGCGGAGCCGCGCGAGGTGCAGCTCTGCGAGGCGTACTGCACCGAAGGCTGCTGCGGCGCGCTGTACGTGACGATCCGCCGGGACGGCGACGAGGTGGTGTGGGACGGCTGGCGCGGGGCGGTCGGCCCGCCGCCGCCCGCGTACCGCTTCGACGCCGCCGCCTACGACGCCGAGCTCGCGCGCGCCGAGCAGGACCACTCCTGGTGCTGGCCCGCCCGCAGCACCGCCCGGCTGATCGCGGCCGGCCTGCGCGACCGGCCGGAACTGACGGCCCGCTGGGAAGTCGCGCCGAGCTGGATCGGCACCGACTGGCGCGACCCGGACACGACGGTGGCCCAGTTCAGGTACACGCCGTCCGCGCCGCCTCCCGGCACCGGCGGATCGCTGTACTTCGCATGGCGGCTGCCCGACGAAGACGGCCCGCCCCGGGCACGGGCGGCCGCCGCCCTGCAACGGCTGGAGACGGACGACCCGAAGACCTTCGCCTCTTTCGCCGGCGGCAACGACGAGCTGGCCGAGGCCCTCGGCTACCGCACGGCCCCGCCCGCCCCGCCCGCATGACCCGGCTCCGGCCGGGAGCCACCTGCCCCCGGCCGGAGCCGCCCGGCTCTAGCCCGTCCAGACGATCGACTGGATCTCGCTGTACGCGTGCAGCGCGTACGAGCCGACGTCGCGGCCCACCCCGCTGCGCTTGAAGCCGCCGAACGGGGCCTCCATGTGCCGGCCGATGGTGTTCACGCCGACCCCGCCCGCCCGCAGCCGCCGCGCCACGCGGAACGCGCGCGCCGAGTCCCCCGACCACACATAGCTGAGCAGGCCGAAGTCGCTGTCGTTGGCCAGCCGGACCGCCTCGTCCTCGTCCCCGTCGAAGGGGACGACCACGACCACCGGGCCGAAGATCTCCTCGCGGACCACCCGCATGTCGTTCGTGCAGTCGACGAGGAGGGTCGGGGCCACGTAGAAGCCCTTGCCGTCCTCCCCCACCACCGGGCGCTCGCCGCCGTACGCGATCCGCGCGCCCTCCTTCCTCCCCAGCTCGACGTACGACTCCACGCGGTCCCGGTGCGCCGCCGAGATCACCGGGCCCACCACCGTGCCGGCCGCCGCCGGGGCGCCGACCTTCATGAAGGCCAGGTAGCCGGTGAGCTTCTCGATCAGCTGGTCGTAGACCGACCGGTGGACGATCACCCGGGTCGGGGCCGTGCAGATCTGCCCGGAGTAGAAGGAGAAGGTGGTGCCGATGCCCATCACCGCCGCGTCCAGGTCGGCGTCCCCGAAGACGATCGCCGCGCCCTTGCCGCCCAGCTCCATCAGCTGCCGTTTCATCGTCCGGCCGCAGACCTCCGCGATGCGCTGCCCGACGCCCGTGGAACCGGTGAAGGACACCATGTCCACGTACGGGGAGTCCACGGCGGCCTCGCCGACCTCCACCGACTGGCCGTTCACCACGTTCACGACGCCCGCCGGCACCCCGGCCTCGTGCAGGGCGTCCGCCATCCTGAACACCGACAGCGGGTCCTGCGGGGCCGGCTTGACCACCACCGTGTTCCCCATGGCCAGGGCCGGGGCCACCTTGCCCGCCGGATTCGCCCACGGGTTGTTGTACGAGGTGATGCAGGTGACCACGCCGACCGGCTGACGTACCTCCAGCGCACCGAGGATGCCCGCCTTCCCCATCGGGCCGGCCTCCGTGACCTGCGGCGGGAGGCCCTTCTCCACGGGTTCGAGGGCCCCGCGCGCGTACCGGCGGAAGCGGGCCACGCCGACGCCGACCTGCATGCCGCGCGCGATCCCGGTGGGTGCGCCCGTCTCCGCCTGGGCCAGCGCCGTCCACGGATCGAACTCGCGCTGCATGATGTCCGCGGCCCGGTCGAGGATCGCCGCGCGCTCCTCGGGCTTCGTACGGGACCAGCTTTCGAAGGCCTCGGCCGCGGCGCGGGCCGCGTCCTCGACCTGCGGGCGCGAGGCCTCGGGGGCGAGCCCGACCACCGACTCGTCCGCCGGGTTGACCACCTCGTAGTGGCCGCCGGCGGGCTCCACCCACTCGCCGCCGATGTAAAGGGGTTGTGCGTTCAACGGGTGCTCACCGTCCTCGTGTCGCGGCCCGAGCGGAGCACGATCCCGGGGACCGCCCCCGTGACCTCGTCGTCGCGGATGGTCTCCACGCCGTTGACCCGTACGGAGACGATGCCGATGGCCCGCGCGTCCAGCCGCGGGCTGTCCCCGGGCAGGTCGTGGACGAGCGTGGCGGGGCCGGCCTCGATGCGTTCCGGGTCGAAGAGGACCAGGTCGGCGTGGTAGCCCTCGGCGATCCGGCCGCGTTCGCGCAGCCCGAACAACTGCGCCGGGTCGTCGGTGAGCATCCGTACCGCCTGCTCCAGCGGGACCAGCTTGCGGCCGCGCAGGCAGTCGCCGAGGAAGCGGGTCGTGTACGGGGCCCCGCACATGCGGTCCAGGTGCGCGCCGGCGTCGGAGCCGCCGAGCATGACGTCCTCGTGCTGCCAGGTCTCGGCGCGCAGGGCCCAGCTCGCCGGGTCGTTGTCGGTGGGCATCGGCCAGAGCACCGTGCGCAGGTCGTCGTTGGCGCAGATCTCCACCAGGCAGTGGAACGGGTCCTGACCGCGCTCGGCGGCGATGTCGTTGACGACGCGGCCGGAGAGGCCCTCGTTCTCCTTGCTGTACGTGTCGCCGATGACGTACCGGCCGAAGTGGGCGAGGCGCCGGAAGACCCCGGCCTCCTTGCTGTCGGCGCGGCGCAGCATCTCGGCGCGTACGCCGGCGTCGCGGAGCCTCTCGATCCGCTCGGGGACGGGCAGGCCGAGGACCTCGCCCCAGCCGGGGATGAGGTTCAGCGCGCAGAAGGTCCCGAGGGACATGTTCATGGGGGTGAGGATCGGCATCGTCAGCGCGACGATCCGGCCGCCGGCCTTGCGGGCGCGCTCGCTGGGGATCAGCTGGCGCGGCACCCGTTCCGGGACGGAGGCGTCGATGGTGAGGACGTTCCAGTTCAGGGGGCGTCCGGCGGCGGCGCTCATGTCGACGAAGAGGTCGATCTCCTCGTCGGCGAACTGGTCCAGGCAGCCCGCGACGATCGCTTCGAGCTGGGTGCCCTCGTGTTCGGCGACGGCCTGGGAGAGGGCGAGGAGTTCGGCGGGCTTCGCGTGCCGGGAGGCGACGGGGGCGCCGGAGCCGTCGGAGTGGGTGGAGGACTGGGTGGTGGACAGGCCCCAGGCGCCGGCGTTCATGGCGTCGTGGAAGAGGTCGAGCATCTGCTGCATCTGCTCGGGGGTGGGCTGCCCGCCGACGGCGTCCTCGCCCATGACGTGGCGGCGCAGGGCGCAGTGGCCGACCATGAACCCGGCGTTGACGGCGATCCGGCCCTCCAGGGCGTCGAGGTACTCGCCGAAGGTGGACCAGGTCCAGTCGACGCCCTCCTCCAGGGCCTTGAGGGCCATGCCCTCGACCTTGCTCATCATGCGGCGCGTGTAGTCGGCGTCTTCGGGGCGGGCCGGGTTGAGCGGGGCTAGGGTGAAGCCGCAGTTGCCGCCGGCGACGGTGGTGACGCCGTGGTTCATGGAGGGCGTGGCGTACGGGTCCCAGAAGAGCTGGGCGTCGTAGTGCGTGTGGGGGTCGACGAAGCCGGGGGTGAGGACCAGGCCGGTGGCGTCCTCGCTGGTACGGGCTTCTTCGGTGACGCTGCCGGGTGCGGCTATCGCCGCGATCCGGCCGTCGCGTATCCCCACGTCTGCGACGCGGGCGGGGGCGCCGGTGCCGTCCACTACGGTCGCGCCCTTGATCAGGTGGTCGAGCATGACGTCCCTTCTGCCGGTGTTCGCGTTGCGGCCGTACTGGATGCGCCTCAAGCGCCGGCGGGGCTGAGGTCACCCCTGCGTGCGGCGCCGTTGCGGGGGCGCTGCCCCCGAGCCCCCCGCGCCTCAAACGCCGGCGGGGCTGGGAATTTCAGCCTCGCCGGCGTTTGAGGCGCGGGGTCTGGGGCGGAGCCCCAGGGAACCCGGCTCCGCCGGGCACCGGGCTCCGCCCGGACCCGCGCCTCAAACGCCGGCGGGGCTGATTTGGCCCCGGCCGGAGGCCGCCCGGCCGGGGCTGGTGCGGGACGGCGGTCCGGGAAGACGCCGTCCCCGTACGGGGTCCCCGCCCCGGGTCGGCGTCCGGGGGGCGGGGCGTCCCCGAACTGCCGGGCCGCCGCTAGGCGGATTCGCGGAAGCGGGTGGTGCGGTGCACCGGGTCCGTGTCTATCTCCGGGATCACGTGCTCGCCGATCAGCTTGACCGTGGTCATCGTGTCCTCGTACGAGACCCCGGTCGGCAGACCGAAGGAGAGCTGGTCCGCGCCCGCCTGCTCCCAGCGCTTGCACTGGGCGCGGACCTCCGACGGGTCACCGCAGATCAGCAGTTCCTCCGCGATCAGGAGCTCGATGATCTCCGCGTTGTACTCCGGCAGGGTCTCCGGCCACTGCGGGATCGCCTCCGGCCGCGGGAAGGTGTCGTGGTAGCGGAAGACCAGCGACTGGAAGCGGTTCATGTTCGCGTTGACCGCGATCTCCACCGCCTTGTCGTGCGTCTCCGCACAGATCGCGGTCGACGTGACCATCACGTTGTCGTTGACGAACGCGCCGATCGCCTTCGCCTCGCGGATCGCCGTCTTGTACTGGTCGAGGACCCACTCCATGTCCGAGACCTTCTGGACGCTGAAGCCGAGGACGCCCAGGCCCTTCTTCGCCGCCATCGCGTACGAGGACGGGGAGCCGGCGGCGTACCACATGGCCGGGTGCGCCTTCCCGTACGGCTTGGGGAAGATCTTCCGCGGCGGCAGCGACCAGTGCTTGCCCTGGAACCCCTCGTACTCCTCCTGGAGGAACATCTTGGGGAATTCCGCGATGGTCTCCTCCCAGATCTCCTTGGTGCCGTTCATGTCCTCGATGCCGGGCAGGAAGCCGAGGATCTCGTGGCTGCCCGCGCCGCGGCCGGTGCCGAACTCGAAGCGGCCCTTGGAGAGGTGGTCGAGCATGGCGACCTTCTCGGCCACCTTGACCGGGTGGTTGACCGGGGCAAGCGGGTTGAAGATGCCGGAGCCGAGGTGGATGCGCTCGGTGGCGTGGGCGAGGTACCCGAGGAACACCTCGTTCGCCGACAGGTGGCTGTACTCCTCCAGGAAGTGGTGCTCGGAGGCCCAGGCGTACTTGAAGCCGGACTTGTCCGCCTGGATGACGTACTCGGTCTCCTCGATCAGCGCCTTGTGCTCTGCCTCGGGGTCGACCTTGGACCGCGCCTCAGGCACGTATCCCTGCACAAAGAGCCCGAATTCCAAGGGGTTCACCGTCCTTTGGTTTCTGACGTTGCGTCAGATTCGATGTCTCGACTGTTCCATCGCGGGGGCGGGAGCGTCAATACCTGACGCTCCATCAGATAGACCGTCCTGGGCGGCGGACCGCTACAGGATGCTGACGCCCGCCATCCAGCCGCCGTCGATGACGAACGGCTGGCCGGTGATGTACGAGGAGTCCTCGCCGGTCAGGAAGAGCGCGAGCTTGGCGATCTCCTCCGGCTGCCCCACCCGCCCCATCGGGACCACCCGCTTGTAGAGCTCCGCCATGGCGTCCCTGGCCTCGTCGGTCATGTTCGCCGGGTCCAGCAGCCCCGGATTGGCCATCGGGGTGTCCACGGCGCCGGGGCACATCGCGTTGACCCGGATCCCCTTGGCGGCCAGCTCCAGCGCCGCCACCCGGGTGAGGCCGAGGATGGCCGCCTTGGTGGCGGCGTAGGTGCCGACGTACGCCATGCCCGTCAGGCCGGTGTACGAGGAGGTGTTGACGATGGTGCCGCCGCCGGCCGCCTCGATCTCGGGGGCCACCGTCTTGATGCCGAGGAAGGCGCCGACCTGGTTGACCTGGACCACCTGCTGGAACTCCTCCAGCGGGGTCGCGGTCAGCTCGTTGAAGCGCAGGATGCCCGCGTTGTTGACCAGGCCGTCGATCCGGCCGCCGAAGGCCTCCTTGGCGGTGGCTATGGCCGCCGCCCAGTCCTCCTCGCGGCTCACGTCCATCCGTACGTACCGGGCCCGGTCCTCGCCGATGTCCTTGGCCACCGCCGCGCCCTGCTCGTCCAGCACGTCGCCGAGGAGCACCCTGGCACCCTCGGCGGCGAACAGCCGGGCCTCCTGCTCGCCCTGGCCGCGTGCCGCGCCGGTGATGATGACGACGCGCCCGTCCAGCTTGCCCATGCCCGTGCTCCTAGTCGTTGAGGAGGGGGCCGACCTCGGCCCCGAAAGCGGTGATCTGGTCCGTCAGTTCGGCGCGGTCGCGGCTGCGGAAGCGGACCTGGATCTGGTCCACTCCGAGCGCCTTGTACTCCCGCAGGGACTCCGCGAGCGCCTCCGCCTTGCCGGTGAGGGTCCGGCGGCCGGTGTCCCAGCCGGGCTCGCCCACGTACAGCGCCTCGGTGATCGCGCCGATCTCGCAGGGGCCGGTGACCCCGGCCTCGGCGCGCAGCTCCCCGATGCGGGCGATCTGCGCCGGGAGCTTGTCGCGCGGGTCCCCCTGCGGGAGCCAGCCGTCCCCGCGGACCGCGGCGCGGCGGACGGCGGCGGGCGAGGATCCGCCGACCCAGACGGGGATCCGCTCCTGCGCGGGCCGGGGCAGCTGGCCGAGGTCCTTGAAGGAGAACCGCTCGCCCTCGAACTCCGGGTACTCCTCGGGCCCCAGCGCCGCCCGCAGCGCGTCCAGGGTCTCGTCGAGGACGGCCCCGCGGCGGGCGAAGTCCACGCCGAGGATCTCGAACTCCTCCTGGACGTGCCCCGCGCCGACGCCGAGGATCAGCCGGCCGCCGGAGAGGTGGTCGAGCGTGGCGTACTGCTTGGCGCTGATCAGCGGGTGGCGCAGGCCGAGGATCGCCACGTGGCTCAGCAGCCGCACGCGCTCGGTGATGCCGGCGAGGAACGACAGGGTGGCCACCGGGTCGTACCAGATGGTGCTCATGGGGCCGGCGAGCCGGCGCGGGATGGCCACGTGGTCGCAGGTGGCCACGTACCCGAAGCCGGACCTGTCGGCGGCCCGCGCGATCTCGGCGAGATCCGCGGCGGTGGCCGACGCCTCCCAGGGCTCGGCGTAGATGGTGCTCTGCGACTGGATCGGGAGCTGCATCCCGTAGACCAGCCGACCTTCCGGAAACACGCGCGCCATGGCGGGCCCGCCTCGCCTTCGTCTGCCGATTCGTCCTATCGGTGCCGGGCCATCGTCGTAGCTGACGCCCCGTCAGACAAGAGGGAGGACCCGATCCCGAAAGCCTCGGACATTGCGGGTACGGGTGCGTACCCGTACCCTTGCGCCATGGGAAGGAGCACGCTCATGGCCGACGCCAACATCCGCATCCCCGAGGAAGCCAAAGACAGACTCGCCGCCATAGCCGCCGCCGAGGGGCTGTCGCTGCGCGCCTATCTGGCCCGTCTCGCGGAGACGCTGCTCACTCCGGCCGAGCGGGCCGAGCGGGCCGAGCGGGCCCGCGCCGCGCTGCGGGACTGGAACGGCTACGCCCCGACCCCGTCCGAACAGCAGGACCTGGACACCGAGTTGGACCGGCGCCTGGCGGAGGCGAAGGGCCGGTGACGGACACGCACATCGTGCTGGACGAGACGGCGATGCTGGCCGCCGGACAGGGCAACGTCCTCGCCTCCCGGCTCATCCACCGCGCGCACGCCGAGGCCGGCTGGTACCTCTACGCGCCGTCCTGCGCGCTGGTCGAAGCGGACCGCGCCCGGCCCGGCACGGCGGAGCACCTCGCCGCCCTGCCGGGCATCACGATCCTCGATCTGGACCTGCCCGCCGCACTGGCCCTGGCGCGCCGGGAGACCTGGGCCGCGGCGCACACCCAGTACGCGGCCCAGCACACGCCCGAGCGCCCGGACGGAGCGATCATCGCCACCACCTTCGCCAAGCGGTGGGAGGGCGAACCGGTGCGCGTCCTGGACCTGGGTCCCTGACCGGCGCTCCGGTCGGAAGCCTTCCGGGCCCCTGCGAAACGCCCTAGGGTGCGTGGGTGGATCTGATGCTCACCCTGGTCAGCGGGATCGCCTGGACCGTCGTGTACGTGGAGGCGATCCGGGTCGGGCTGCGGGACCGGACGTACGCGATGCCCGTCGCCGCGCTCGCGCTGAACTTCGCCTGGGAGGCGACCTACGCCGTCCACGAGGTCACGGCCGGCGTGTCCGCGCAGGGCGTGGTGAACGTGGTGTGGGCGGCGGCCGACGTGGTGATCGTCTACACCTACCTGCGGTTCGGCCGGGCCGAGCTGCCGGACTTCGTGACCCGGCCGCTCTTCGCCGCCTGGTCCGTTCTGGTGTTCGGTACCGGCTTCGCCGTGCAGTGGCTGTTCCTCGCGCACTTCGGCGTGCACGACGCGACCCGGTACTCGGCCTTCCTGCAGAACCTGCTGATGTCCGGCCTGTTCATCGCCCTCTACGC
This sequence comes from Streptomyces sp. NPDC001513, assembly GCF_042894695.1. Lineage (NCBI taxonomy): Bacteria > Bacillati > Actinomycetota > Actinomycetes > Kitasatosporales > Streptomycetaceae > Streptomyces > Streptomyces sp. NPDC001513. Next base: position 289,975 of record NZ_JBIAVU010000005.1, on the reverse strand, counting down.
CGCCCGGCAGGGGCCGCGCGGACAGTCCCTGACCATCGCCGTCGCGAAGTGGCTGGGGACGCTGGCCCCGACCCTGCTGTTCGGGGTGCTGGAGGACTCCCCGTTCATCCTCGGCCTGGGGATCCTGTGCAGCGTGTTCGACCTCGCCTACATCGGGCTGCTGCTCCGGAAGGGGGACGGGGTCGGGAACCGGGACCGGGCCCGGCCCGAGGTCAGAAGCCTTCCGGACCCATCACGATGACCGGCTTCGCCGCCGGGTCGAGGGTCTCCAGGACCTTCTTCATGGCCTCCTTCGGGATGCCGACGCAGCCCTGCGAGGGGCCGTCGTGGTCCACGTGGAGCCAGATGTTGCCGCCCTTCTCCTCGCCCTCCGGCATGACCGGGTCCAGCGGGGACTTGCCCGGCCTGCGGTTGAAGTCGATGGCGACGACGTAGTCGAAGGAACCCGCCAGGGACTCGCCGTTCACCCCGCGGCCCGAGGCGACGAAGCCCCCGTTCTTGTCGTACGGGAGCCGGGTGCCCGGCGGCTTCGCGAGCAGGCCGCCCGCGTCGGTGAGCGCGAAGACGCCCATCGGGGAGGTCAGGTCGCCGTACTCGCGATCCACCGACCAGCCCTTGGCGCCGTTGCGCGCCGGCCAGCTCTCGGCCCGCACCCAGTCGACGTCGGCGCTCGGGCGGGTGTAGAACGCGGCGGTGGACTCCGAGGAGTCGCCGGCCTTGCCGGTGACCAGGATGAGCTGGCGGGCATCGGCCGGGATCCGTTCCCGGGTCTGCTCGCTGATGCCGGTCAGGCCCTGCAGGGGGGACCGCCGGACGTCACGGGCGGCGCGGTCCGCCGCCTGCGGGCGGGCGTCCGCACGCGCCTGCGGCGCCGCGTCGGCGGTCTTGTCCGGGTCCTGGGCGACGTACACCCAGCCGACCGCGATGGTCGCGAGGCCGAGGGTGGCGGCCAGGGCCACACGGCGGGGCGTACGGGGCGCTCGGGAGCGTGCTCGGGCGTGCTTGCTCATTGAACCGACCGTACATCAGGCGCTCTTCAGAGGTGGTGCGCCGGCGATGTGCGCGTCCCGCCGGGTACGGGGAACAGGACACGGACCGTCAGACCGCCTTCCGGGGCCGGATTGGCCTCGGCCGCCAGCTCCGCCCCGTGCGCCCGCGCGATCGACGCCACGATCGAGAGGCCCAGACCAGCGCCCTCACCTGCGGTGTGCTGCCGTTCGGCGCGCCGCCGGAAGGGTTCCAGGAGCCCGGGCACGTCCGCCGGATCGATCACCGGTCCGGTGTTCGACACCGTCAGTTCCCCTTCCGCGGAGGTCGCGACGGCGATCCGGCCCCCGGCCCGGTTGTGACGTACGGCATTGATCAGCAGGTTGCGCAGGAGGTGGCCGAGGAGCGTGCGGTCGCCCGTCACGGTCAGCGGCGCGAGGGTCCGTACGACGGTCAGCCCCTGCTGCGGGCAGGCCGCCAGCTCGGCCGCCGCGAGCGCCGCCAGGTCCACCGGCGCGGTCGCCTCCAGCCCCTGTTCCGACACGGCGAGCAGCAGCAGGGACTCGATGAGGTGCTCGCTGGAGTCCGCGACGCCGATGAGCTTCGCCCGGATCCGGGCGACCTTCTGCGGCGACGGGTCCCCGGCCAGCCCGATCTCGGCGGCCGCCCGCTGCACGGCCAGCGGGGTGCGCAGTTCGTGGGCCGCGTTGGCGGCGAACCGCCGCTGGGCGGAGACCAGGTGCTCCATCCGGCCCAGCATCGCGTCGAAGGTGTCGGCCAGCTCCTTGAGCTCCCCGGGCGGGGCGTCGAGGGAGATCCGCTCGTCGAGGTTCTCCCCGGACAGGCGGCGCGCGGTCTCGGTGATCACCCCGACGGGGCGCAGCACCCGGCCGGCCATCCACCAGGCGAGCCAGATCGACAGCACGGCGAAGACGGCCAGGGCGAGGAGGGAGTACATGAGCAGCCGGTGCCGGGTGGCGTCGGTGACGGCGTCCGAGAGGGTCTGGGTGAAGGCGTAGCCCTTGAGTTCCTCGGGGGTGGGCGGCTCGCCCGAGGGCCGCCGCCGCGCCGGTTCCCAGCTGCGGCCCACGTCGGCCCGCGGGCCGGGCGAGGCGGTACCGGGCGGGAGGAAGGGCGTGACACCGGGGGTGACACCGGGCGGGACACCGGGCGTCACGCCCGGCGAGGGAAGGACGTAGGCCGGGCTGACCGTGCGGACGGCCCCGCTGACGCTCGCGTAGAGGCCCTGGCCGACCAGGACGTAGACCAGCGCCACCAGTCCGCCGCCCGCGAGGAGCAGCAGCGAGCCGTAGAGGGCGGTGAGGCGGCCGCGCTCGGTGCGCAGGACTCCCCCGACCGGGCGACGGGCCGTCGGGCGGCCGGGCGTCGTGCGGCGCGACATCGGGCGGCGCGACATCGGGCGGCCCGTCACGACGCGGCGATCCGGTAGCCCGCGCCCGGCACGGTCTCGATCAGCGACGGCTCGCCCAGCTTGGCGCGGAGCTTGCTGAGGGTGACGCGGACGGCGTTGGTGGAGTAGCTGGTGTCCTGCTCCCACACCTGCTCGATCAGGTCGTCGTTGCTGACGACGGCGCCCTCGGCGCGCAGCAGGGCCTCCAGGACGGCGAACTCCTTGCGGGACAGCGCGAGCCGGTGCCCGTCGCGGGTGGCGCTGCGGCGGGCGGTGTCGACGGCGATCCCGGCGCGCTCCAGTACGGGCGGCAGCGCGGGGCGGGCGCGCCGGCCGAGGGCCAGCACGCGGGCGAGGAGCTCGTCGTAGGCGAAGGGTTTGGTGAGGTAGTCGTCGGCGCCGAGCCCGAGGCCCTCCACCCGGTCCCGTACGGTCCCGGAGGCGGTCAGCATCAGGACGCGGGTCAGCAGCCGCTCGCGCACCACCTGCCGGCAGACCTCGTCGCCGTGCAGGCCGGGCAGATCGCGGTCCAGCACCATGACGTCGTACTCGCCCAGGCGCAGGCGCCGCAGGGCCTCCAGGCCGTCGCTCGCCTCGTCGACGGCGAGCGCGTCGCGGCGCAGCCCCTCCGCGATCATCTCCCGGAGGAATTCCTCGTCCTCCACCACCAGTACGCGCATGGCGTCCTCTTTACCGGAGATCCGCATTTCGCCGTCGTAAGCAGGGTGCGAGAGGGAAGCGAAAGGCCCTTTCACCGCAGGCTCGGGCCCATGAAGCGATCCCTGATCATGAGCACGGCCGCGGTCGTCACCGGGCTGACCCTGTTCGCCACCGCCTGCGCGAACGATTCCTCGGCGGGGAAGAAGGACGCGTCCGGAGGCGGTGGCGCGAACAGCAGCGGAGCGAACAGCAGCGGAGCCGGCGCGGACGCCGACCGGGCCGTGAAGATGCGTCAGTGCCTGCGCGAACACGGCATAGACGTGCCCGACCCCGAGCCCGGCCAGGACCCGCGCGGCATGACGCTCGGCGGGGGCGCCGACCCGCAGAAGATGCAGGAGGCCATGAAGGCCTGCGGGATGGGCGGACCGGGGTCGGGCAAGGAGCCCACGCAGGAGGAGAAGGACCAGGAGCTCAGGTGGATCCGGTGCATGCGCGAGAACGGGGTCGCCCTCAAGGACCCTGAGTACAACGGCGGCATGAAGAGCGCCACCGAGATCCCCAAGGGTCAGGAGAAGGCCTTCGAGGAGGCCCAGAAGAAGTGCGAAACGGCCCGATGAGGAAGCGCGCCAAGTGGCTGCTGGGGTCGCTGGCCGCCGTCCTGGCCGTCTCGGGCGGCGGCTACGCCGTGATCGCCCAGCCGCAGCGCGGCGCCGGCGGGCAGGAGCAGCGCGAGGGCGGCCTGCCGCCGGCCACCGCGCCGGTGCAGCGCGGCGACCTCAGCTCGGGCCTCCAGGTGGAGGGCACCCTCGGCTACGCGCAGGAACGCAAGCTGAACGCGGGCGGGCCCGGCGTGCTGACGTGGGTCGCGCCCGAGGGCTCGGCGGTCGAGCGGGACGGAAGGCTGTACGAGGTCAACGGCAAGGCGGTGCGGCTCATGTACGGGTCCACGCCGATGTACCGGCCGCTGAAGAGCGGCGACAAGGGCGAGGACGTCAAGCAGCTCAAGCGGAACCTCCAGGCGCTGGGGTACGGGACCGGGCTCGATCCGGAGGACGGCACCTTCACGGCGGGCACGGCGACGGCGGTCAAGCGGTGGCAGAAGGCGCACAAGGCGGCGGAGACGGGCGAGGTCGGCAAGGAGGACATCGCCTTCGCCTCGGGGCCGCAGCGGGTGCGCAAGGGCGACGCGGCGGTCGGTGACGAGCCGGGGCCCGGCAAGCCGGTGCTGACGGTGACGGGCACCGAGCGGATCGTCCGCTTCCGGATCGATGCGGCGAAGGCGGCCGCGGCGAAGGCCGGCGACCCGGTGACCGTACGGCTCCCGGGCGGGGTCAACGCCACCGGAAAGATCGACTCGGTGGGCGGGACGGCCGCCCCGGACGACAAGAACGGCGGCGCGGGCGGCGGCGGAGGAGGCGGGGGCGGCGGGGGCGGCGGCGATCAGAAGGCCAAGGTCGAGGTGTCCGTCACCTTCGACAAACCGGCCGAGGTCACCGCCCCCGACCAGTCCCCGGTGACCGTCGCCCTCACCGGCGAGACCCGCAAGGGCGTGCTCTCCGTACCGGTCAACGCGCTGCTGGCGCTCGCGGGCGGCGGCTTCGGCGTCCAGGTCGTCGAGGACGGCAGGGCCCGCGAGGTCAAGGTCGAGCTGGGCATGTTCGGCAACGGCCGGGTCGAGGTGACCGGCGACGCCCTCAAGGAGGGCATGCAGGTGGGGATCCCGACGCTGTGACGCACATGGAGACAGTGGTGGAGCTCACCGGGGTCACCAAGGAGTACGCGGGCGGGGTCACCGCCCTGCGCGACGTCGACCTCACCGTCACCGCCGGCGAACTCCTCGCCATCGTCGGCCCGTCGGGCTCCGGCAAGTCCACCCTGCTGCACATCGTCGGCACCCTGGACCGCCCGACGTCGGGCGGCGTACGGATCGCCGGCCACGACATCGCGGCGCTCTCGGACCGTTCGCTGTCGGCGCTGCGCTCCCGGCACGTCGGCTTCGTGTTCCAGTCCTTCCACCTGGTGCCGGGCATCAGCGCCCGGGCCAACGTCGCCGAAGGGCTGCTCTACAGCGGCCTCTCGCGCGCCGAGCGCGGCCGCCGGGCGGCGCGGGCCCTGGAGCGGGTCGGCCTCGGGGACCGGATGGACCACCGGCCGCATGAACTGTCCGGCGGGCAGAAGCAGCGCGTGGCCATCGCCCGGGCGGTGGCGGGCGCACCGGACCTGCTGCTGGCCGACGAGCCGACGGGCGCGCTGGACACGGCGTCCGGGGAGTCGGTGATGGAGCTGCTGCACGAGCTGAACCGGGACGGGGCCACCATCGCCGTGATCACCCACGACAACGAGATCGCGGCGAGCCTGCCGCGGCAGGTGCGGATCCGCGACGGACGGATCGTGGCGGACGTACGCAGCCGGGCGGAGGTGGTGGCGTGAAGGGCCGTACGAGGACACGTACGGGCGTGGACGCGGGCGCGGACTCGGGTACGGGCAGGGGCAGGCGGGCGCGGAAGCTGACCCCGCCGCGGCTGTCCCCGCGGGACGTCCTGCACGTCGGGTCGGCGGGCCTGCGCTCGCGCCCGATGCGGGTGTTCCTGTCCGCGCTCGGCATCGCCATCGGCATCGCGACGATGATCGCGGTGGTCGGGATCTCCTCCTCCAGCCAGGCCAAGCTGCTGCGCGAACTCGACGCGCTCGGTACGAACATGCTGGTCGCGACGCCCGGCAAGGGCATGTTCAGCGGCCAGGACACCAAGCTGCCCAAGGACGCCCCCGGCATGGTCTCCCGGATCGGGGGCGTCGAGTCGGTGGGCACCACCGGTGACGTCGCCGAGTCCGTGCGCCGCTCCGAGAACATCCCGAAGGAGGAGACGGGCGGAGTCGTGCTCAAGGCCGCCAAGGACGACCTGCTGGGCACCCTGCGCGCCGGGATGGGCAGCGGCACCTGGCTCAACGGGGCCACCGGCCGCTACCCCTCGGTGGTCCTCGGGCACGTCTCCGCGCGCCGGCTCGGCATCACCGGGCCCGGCCGGCAGGTCTTCATCGGCGGCCGGTACTTCACGGTGATCGGCATCCTGAAGCCGATCCCGCTGGCCCCGGAGATCGAGCGCTCCGCGCTGATCGGCTGGGACGCGGCCGAGCAACTGCTGGGCTTCGACGGCCATCCGACGGCGGTGTACGAACGGTCGGCGGACGACCGCGTCGCGGCGGTCAGGCAGCTCATCGCCCAGACGGCCAACCCGCAGACGCCGAGCGCGGTCTCGGTCACCGACCCCTCGGCGGCGCTCCAGGCGAAGGCGGCCACGGAGGGCGCCTTCAGCACCCTGCTGCTGGGGCTGGGCGGGATCGCCCTGCTGGTGGGCGGGGTCGGCGTCGCCAACACCATGATCATCTCGGTGCTGGAGCGGCGCCACGAGATCGGCCTGCGCCGGTCCCTGGGCGGGACGAAGGGGCAGATCCGGATCCAGTTCGTGACGGAGTCCCTGCTGCTGTCCGGGCTCGGCGGGGTGGCGGGCATCGTCCTCGGCGGCGCGGCCACGGCGGTCTACGCCCGCGCCGGCGACCTCCCCTGGGTGGTCCCGCTCTGGGCGGTGACCGGCGGCTTCGCCTCCACGCTGGCGATCGGCACGGTGGCCGGCCTCTACCCGGCGGTGCGCGCGGCCCGGCTGTCGCCGACGCTGGCGCTGGCGGCGGCGTAGGGCGATCGGGGGACGGGCGGCGGCGGACCGGGCGGAAGACCGGTGACGACGAGCCCGTCCCCCGGAACCGATCACCGACGTACCCTGAGGTGATGAGGCGAACTCCACGTCACGCGGCACGCGTTGTCATCCTGTCCCCGGCCGGTTCGGTGTTCCTCTTCCGCGAGGACAACGTGGAGGTCGGCATCCACTGGCTGCCGCCCGGCGGCGGCATCGACCCCGGCGAGAGCCCCGAGGACTGCGTGCGGCGCGAGCTGCGCGAGGAGACCGGGTGGACGGACCTGGAGCCGGAACGGCTGCTGTGCACCTGGGAGCACGACTTCACCCACCAGGGCATCCCGGTCCGTCAGCACGAGCACATCTACCTCGCCCGCGGCCCCCACCGCGAACCGGTCCTGGAGTCCCCCGGCATCCACTGGCAGTGGCTCCCCGCGGACCGGCTGGCCACCCTCGGCGAACCCCTGTGGCCGCCGCGGCTCCCGGACCTCCTGACGAACGCCCCTGCGGAACCGGTGCACTTGGGCCTGCTGGCCTGACCGGCCGAGGGGCTCCCCCGGGTCAGCCGCTCTGGGGTCCGCCGGCGGCGACGATCCTGCGCAGGGACTCACGGACGCCGGGGTGGTCCGGGCTGGACCTCAACCAGCCCATGTCGATTTCGAAGAACAGTCGCTCCCGCTGCTCCCGGAGTGCCGTGTCCTTCGCCGCGGCCACGCGCTGCCGGCCCTCTTCGTCGTCGGTCGCGGCGTCGACGGCGTCACGGAGGGCTTTCGCCCATGCGTGGACCTTCATCGCGTCCCCGATCCATTCATGGCCGTTTCCGTGCGGGCGCACATTGATCAACTGGGATTCCCGCTGCTCCGTCAGCTCTCCCTCGAGAACCCAGGAAACAGCGACCGCCGCCGCCGCGTGGGCCAGCTCCTCGTCCCCCGGGGCGATGCCGTACATCTCGTCCATGTCCATGATCCTAATCAGCCGAAACAACCTCGCTGGCCGGCGGGCTACGGGCTGGCGGGCGGGCTACGGGGCCTTCGCCGTGGCCTTGGCGTACAGCGAGGCCGCGTACTCGCCGAGGATCGTGCTGGTCGACACGTCGTCCGTGTCGCCGCCCGTGAGGATGCCGATGATCTTTCCGTCGCGGGCGATCCACGCGCTGCCGCTGGTGCCGCCGGGGAAGTCGGCGCAGTCGAAGCGCTGTTGGGTGGCGCTCTCCCGGACGCCGACCGCCGTGCAGGTCCGGGGGATCTTGCGGTCGGCGGGGTAGCCGGTGACGGTGACCTCCTCGCCCGCGCGCCCGCTGGTGTCGAGCACGGCCGCGCCGGTCACGTCCTCGATGGTGCGGCCCTTGGCGTCGGGGGCGAGGCGGGCGAAGGCGAGGTCGTAGTCGTCGTCCGTGCCCTCGGCCCAGCGGTCGTCCTCGAAGACCTGCTCGATCTTCCAGGTGCCGTACGGGGCCATGCCGTTCGCGTACGCAGGTGCGAAGACGGCGGTTCCGTCGCCCTGGTCGCCCTCAAGGAGGCAGTGCCCGGCCGTGATGATCATGTTCCGGCCGGGGCTGTGCACCACGGTGGCCGTACAGAAGTGGTCACTGTCCAGTCCGTCCGTGAACAGGGCCCCGGTGAAGGCCGCAGGACCACCGGGCGGAGGCGTGACGGCGGGCGGGAGGGTGGCTCCGGGCGGGGTCGACAGCTGAGGCTTCGCCGCTTGCGATCGCGATGTGGCCGTCGGTGAAGCCGTCGGTCCGGCCTTCGCCCGCACGGGCGCGGCCCCCTCGGGCGGCGGCACCAGCTCGGCCACCGCGGCGGAAGCCCCCAGAGCCGCCACCGCACACAGCACCGCCGTCACGACGGTCCGCTTGTCCACCGGCATGATGATCCTTCCGATTTGCCCTGGCGAAGCATGCCTCGGGGGCAGGGCCGGGTGCAAGGGGCGGGCCGGTCAGGCGGGTGTGCGCAGGTCGCGCAGAAAGCGCAGGCCGGGGCGGCCGTCGAGCCGGATCTCGCCGGTGGAGACGAAGCCCGTGCGGGCCAGTACGGCCCGGGAGCCGGGGTTGTCGAGCGTGGTGACCGCCCGCAGCGTGGTCAGGCCGTACGCGGTGGCGGCCAGGCCGCAGGCCTCGCGTACGGCCGCCGTGGCCACGCCGCGCCCGGCGGCCTTCTCGGCGATCCGGTATCCGAGCTCGGCCGAACCCTCCGCCACGTCGACGAGGTTGACCCGCCCCACGACCGCGCCACCGCCGTCCACCAGGACGTGGAACCGGCACAGTCCGGCGTCCTGCTCGGCCATCAGCGCGTGGTGCCGCTCGTCGAAGCGGGCGAAGTACTCATCGCCGCGGTCGGGGACGGACGCGGCGAACCAGGCCCGGTTCTCCCGCTCGAAGTCGAGCACGGCCGGGGCGTGGTCGAAGCGCAGAAGCTCAAGCCGGGGCATGCCCCGATGCTACGGCCCCCCGAAATAGGGCGGTTGCCCGATCCCGGGGGGCCCTCCTCAGACGCACGCTGGTCGGATGGTCGGTTGGGGAACGGGACGGGTCCTGCGGGACCGCAATGCGGGGTTGTACCTCGCCGGGGTGGTGGTGTCGGGGTTCGGCACGACCGCGATGTGGCTGGTGGCCGGGGTCTGGGTGAAATCGCTGACCGGGTCGGACGCCCTCGCGGCGCTCACGGTGTTCGCCCTGTGGGCGCCCGTGCTGGCCGGGCCGGTGCTGGGGGCGCTCGCCGACCGGCTGCCGCGGCGGCCGGTGCTGGTCGGCGTCGGCGTCGTGATGGCCGCGCTGCTGCCCGTACTGCTCCTGCTCGATTCGGCGGACCGGGTGTGGCTGCTGTTCGCCGTCCTGCTCGTGTACGGGGTCTGCGGCACCGTCCACGAGGCGGCGGAGGCGGCCCTGGTGCCGCAGGCCGTGGACGTCCGGCTGCTCGGGGACTTCAACGGGCTGCGGCTGACGGCCAACGAGGGCGTGAAGCTGATCGCGCCGCTGGTGGGCGCCGGGCTGTTCGTCCGGTACGGCGGGGCGTCCGTGGCGCTGCTCGACGCGTTGACCTTCGCGCTGGCGGCGGGGATCTTCGCCCTGCTGCGGGTCCGCCAGGAGCCGCCGGACCGGGCCGCGTCGGCGCGCGGCATCGCGCAGGTACTGGAGGGCGGGCGGCAGCTGTGGGCCTCGCCGGCGCTGCGGCCGCTGGTGCTGACGGGGGCGGCGGTGATGTTCCTGGCCGGTCTGAACGGCGCGGTGGTCTACGCGGTCGCCGACGGCGTGCTGGGGCACGCACCCACCTACGTGGGCGTGCTGTACGCGGCGCAGGGCGCGGGTTCGGTCCTGAGCGGGCTCGCGGCGGGCCCGCTCCTGCGGCGGCTGCCGGACAGGGTGTTCACGGCCGGGGGCGTGGCCCTGTTCGGGCTGGGCGTCGGGGCGCGGGCGCTGCCCTACGACGCGGCGGCCCTGGCCGGCAGCGTGGCGATCGGCGCGGGGCTGCCGTGCGTGCTGATCGCCGCGCTGACCGCGGTGCAGCGCGAGGTGCCGGGCGCCGTCCTGGGCCGGGCGGCCGCCACCGCCAACACGCTGATCTTCGTACCGAACGCGCTGGCCCTGGCGCTGGGGGCCGCGCTGGTGGCCTTCGTGGACGTACGGGTGCTGCTGCCGGTGCTCACGGTGGCGGGCCTGGCCGTGGCGCTGCTGCTCGCGACCTCCTCGCGGGGTGCGGCGGCGCAGCCGCGCGGCGCCGGTGCGCGCCGCGCGGCCGAGCGGTAGGGCGGTAGGGCGGTAGGGCGCCCGTAGCCCTGTGCGCCCTGGGCTACGCCCCCGGTCCCGCCCACAGGCCGTCCGCCGTGAGCCCCAGCAGGTCGATCGCGTTGCCGCGCACGATGCGGTCCACCACGTCGGGTGCCAGGTGGCCCATCTGGGCCTCGCCGACCTCGCGGGACTTCGGCCAGGTCGAGTCGGAGTGGGGGTAGTCCGTCTCGTAGAGGACGTTGCCGACGCCGATCGAGTCGAGGTTCTTCAGGCCGAACGCGTCGTCGAAGAAGCAGCCGAAGACGTGCTCCGCGAAGAGCTCCGACGGCGGGCGCAGCACCTTGTCCGCGACCCCGCCCCAGCCCCGGTTCTCCTCCCAGACCACGTTCGCCCGTTCGAGGATGTACGGGATCCAGCCGATCTGGCCCTCCGCGTACATGATCTTCAGGTTGGGGAAGCGCTCGAATTTGCCACTCATCAGCCAGTCGACCATCGAGAAGCAGCAGTTGGCGAAGGTGATGGTGGAGCCGACCGCCGGCGGGGCGTCGGCAGACGTGGACGGCATCCGGGAGGAGGAGCCGATGTGCATGGCGATGACCGTGCCGGTCTCGTTGCACGCCTCCAGGAAGGGGTCCCACTCGTCCGTGTGGATGGAGGGCAGGCCCAGGTGCGGGGGTATCTCCGAGAAGGCCACCGCGCGCACGCCGCGCGCCGCGTTGCGGCGGACCTCCGCGGCGGCCAGGCGGGCGTCCCAGAGCGGGATCAGGGTGAGGGGGATGAGGCGGCCGCGGGCGTCGGGGCCGCACCACTCCTCCACCATCCAGTCGTTGTAGGCCCGTACGCCGAGCAGTCCCAGCTCACGGTCCTTGGCCTCGGTGAACGTCTGGCCGCAGAAGCGGGGGAAGGTCGGGAAGCACAGGGCCGACTGGACGTGGTTGACGTCCATGTCGGCGAGGCGGTCGGGAACCGAGAAGGACCCCGGGCGCATCTGCTCGTAGGTGATGACTTCCAGTTTGATCTCGTCGCGGTCGTACCCGACGGCCGTGTCGAGGCGGGTGAGCGGCCGGTGCAGGTCTTCGTACACCCACCAGTCGCCGATCGGGCCGTCGTCGCCCTTGGCCCCCATGACGGGGGCGAACTTGCCGCCGAGGAAGGTCATTTCCTTCAAGGGGGCGCGGACGACGCGGGGGCCGGTGTCCTGGTACTTGGACGGGAGCCGGTCCCGCCAGACGTAGGGGGGCTCCACCGTGTGGTCGTCCACCGAGATGATCTTCGGGAAGGTCTCCATGGCTCATACCGTAGCGCTGATCTGACGAACCGTCAGCTAGTTGGTCCGTGATCGGCCATGGACGGGCTGACGTGTACGCGCAAGACAGGGCAGACTGACCCTTACACCGAACGGAAGGCAGGGGGACGACAGATGGACGGCGTACCGGCCATCCCGCACCCGCGGCAGCATCCCGAGGGAGCCCGGCCCACCACCACGTCCAAACACCCGGCCCCGGCCCCGCGCCCGACCCCGGACGCCGCCACGGCAGCCACGGCCGCCACCCCTTCCGCTCCCGCCACCACGGCCCCTCCTGCCGCTCCGGCCACCCCTGCCGCCACGGCCACGGCCACCCCTGCCGCTACGGCCGCCCCCGACGCCACGGCCACCCCCGCCTCCCCCTCCTCCCCCACCGAGTCCCGCTTCGCCGTCCTCGGCCCCGTCCGCGCCTGGCGCGGCGCCGAGCTGCTGCCCTCCGGCACCCCCCAGCAGCGCGCCCTGCTCGCCGTGCTCCTGCTGCGCGACGGCCGCACCGCCACCGCGCCCGAGCTCATCGACGCCATCTGGGGCGAGGACCCGCCGCAACAGGCCCTCGCCACCATCCGCACGTACGCCTCCCGCCTGCGCAAGGTCGTCGCCCCCGGGCTGCTCGTCACCGAGTCGGGCGGCTACGCCATCCGGCTGCGCTCCGCCGCCACCCTCGACCTCGGCGTCGCCCGCAGCCTCGCCGCCGACGCCGACGCCGCCCGCGCCTCCGGCGACCGCTCCCTCGCCCGGACGCTCCTGGCCCGCACCCTCGACCTGTGGGAGGGCGAACCCCTCGCCGGGGTCCCCGGCCCGCACGCCGAGACCGAGCGCACCCGGCTCGCGGAATGGCGCCTCCAGCTGCTGGAGAACCGGCTCGACCTCGACCTGGAGGTCGGCCACCACGCCGAGGCCGTCTCCGAGCTCACCGCCCTCACCGCCGCCCACCCGCTCCAGGAGCGCCTGCGCGAGCTGCTGATGCTCGCCCTGTACCGCAGCGGCCGGCAGGCCGAGGCCCTCGCCGTCTACGCCGACACCCGACGCCTCCTCGCCGACGAACTCGGCGTGGATCCGCGCCCCGAACTGGCCTCGCTCCAGCAGCGCATCCTGAACGCCGACGCCGATCTCGCCCGCGCGGAGGACCCCGCCCCGGCCGCCGCGACCGTCCACGTGAGGCCCGCCCAATTGCCTGCGACCGTGCCCGACTTCACCGGACGCTCCAGCTTCGTCGACGAGCTCGGCGCCATCCTGTCCGGCGGCGCCCAGGACCAGGTCATGGCCGTCTCCGCGCTCGCCGGGATCGGCGGCGTCGGCAAGACCACCCTCGCCGTGCACGTCGCGCACGCCGCCCGCCCGCACTTCCCCGACGGCCAGCTCTACGTCGACCTCCAGGGCACCGAGGCCCGCCCCGCGGAACCGGAGGCCGTCCTCGGCTCCTTCCTGCGCGCCCTCGGCACCCCCGACACCGCCATCCCCGACTCCCCCGCCGAACGCGCCGCGCTCTACCGCTCCACGCTCGACGGCCGCCGCGTCCTGGTCCTGCTCGACAACGCCCGCGACGCCGCCCAGGTACGCCCGCTGCTGCCCGGCACCGCCGGCTGCGCCGCCCTCGTCACCAGCCGCGTCCGCATGGCGGGCCTCGCCGGCGCCCACCTCGTCGACCTCGACGTGATGAGCCCCGAGGAAGCCCTCCAGCTGTTCACCCGGATCGTCGGCGAGGAGCGCGTGCGCGCCGAACGCCAGGCCGCCCTCGACGTCGTCGGCGCCTGCGGCTTCCTGCCGCTCGCCATCCGCATCGCCGCCTCCCGACTCGCCGCCCGCCGCACCTGGACCGTCTCCGTCCTCGCCGCCAAGCTGGGCGACGAGCGCCGCCGCCTCGACGAGCTCCAGGCCGGCGACCTCGCCGTCAAAGCCACCTTCGAGCTCGGCTACGGCCAGCTGGAACCCGCCCAGCAGCGCGCCTTCCGCCTCCTCGGCCTCGCCGACGGCCCCGACATCTCCCTCTCTGCGGCGGCCGCCGTACTCGACCTCCCCGAGTACGACACCGAGGACCTCCTGGAAGCTTTAGTCGACTGCTCCCTGCTCGAATCCGCCGCGCCCGGCCGCTACCGCTTCCACGACCTCGTACGCCTCTACGCGCGTGCCTGCGCCGAACGCGACGAGCAGCCCCCGAGCGGGCGCGAGGCGGCCCTTGACCGGCTGCTGGACTTCTACCTGGCCACCGCCTCCGGGGTGTACGCCCTGGAACGCCCCGGCGACCGGCTCCCCGCCCACCTCTCCGACACCCACTACCCCGGGCTGGTCTTCGCCGAGTCGCGCGCCGCCCTGGACTGGCTGTACGCCGAGGCCGACCCGCTGCTGGCGTGCGTACGGCAGGCCTCCGTACGCGGCGGCGAGACGCTGGTCCTGCGGCGGGCCGTGGACCTGCTGTGGGCGGCGAAGGACCTGGCCGAGTCCGGGGCCAACTCGCGGCAGTACGAATCGGCCGCCGTCGCCGTGCGCGACGCAGCCCAGGCCGCCAAGGACCCGTACGCCGAGGGCCGCGCCCGCACCACCCTCACCAACGTCCACCTGGTCGCGGGCCGCTTCACCGAGGCCGACGACGAGGCCCGCCAGGCCACCGTGCTCGCCCGCGAGGCCGGCGACCCGCTGCCCAGCTGCTGGGCGCCCAACGACCGCGGGATCATCGCCCTCTACCAGGGCCGGCACGCGGACGGCGAGCAGTACCTGCTGGAGGCCATCAACGGGTTCCGTGCCGACGCCAACAACGTCGGCGAGGCCAGCGCCCTGTGCAACCTCTCCCGCATCCACGTGGAACTGGGCCGCCTCTCCAGCGCCATAGACCTCGCCCAGCAGGGCATCGCCATCTACGACCGGATGGGGCTGACCCTGCGCCTGGCCAACGGCCGCTACGCGCTGGGCATCGCGCTCACCCAGGCGGGCCGGCTCGGCGAGGCCCTCACCCAGCTCACCGAGGCGCTGTCCCTCTTCCACGAGAACCGGCAGCCCCTGTGGGAGGGCGTGACCCACTTCCGGCTCGCCGTCGCCCACTTGGCGGCGCGCCGGCCCACCCTGGCCGCCTCGCACGCCGAGCAGGCGATCGCCCTGCGCGGCATCGGCGGCGAGTGGCGCCGGGCCACCGTGCTGACGGTGCTGGGCAAGGCGCTGCGGCGACTCGGTCAGACGGACCGGGCGCGGGCGTGCTGGCGCGACGCGGAGGCCGTCTTCCGGCAGCTGGGGTCCGCGGAACTGGCCGAGGTGCAGGCCCTGCTAGCCTCGGAGATCGCCGCCTGATCGCGGTCTCACCGCAGCCTGACCTGCTACGACGCCCGTTGAACGAGGCGTTCATCGTTCGTTTATCGCCGGGCGGCACGATAGGTGCATCGACCCGGCGCGTCGGGGGGCACCCGGGTCGGTTGGAGGACTACCCGCTCGGCGGTCATCGGGGGAATCGCCGAGCGGGCCCCACCCATCCACCAGGAGAACCGATGACGACGAACGAGAACATCCTGCCGACCGACGGCGACGGCAAGTCGCTCGACAACCACGCCCCGGGCGTCGACGTCGAGACCCTGGACAACCACGCCTCGGGCATCGAGATCAAGCCGCTCGACCCGACTCCTGCTCCCACTCCGGTTCCCGCTCCGCCGACGCCGGCCGAGGAGATCCAGACGCTGGACAACCACGCGTCCGGTCCGCGCCCGTAACACCCACGCGGCACGACGCAGGGCACGGGGCGCACCAGGCACGAACGCAAGAACGCAATACGTACGGGGGATTCAACGGGGGAACGGCGGTCGCGGTGGCCCGGAGGGGGAGCCACCGCGACCGCCGCACGCGTGCGTCCGGGTCCGCACCGGGTTCCGGCCCGCGGCATAGGCTGGGGGTGTGTTTTCCTCCCACGGACCGAGCGTCCGCGAACTCGCCGTGCAGGGCCTCTCCTCGATCGAGCGCGGCTACGACCTGCTGGCGCCGAAGTTCGACCACACGCCCTTCCGCACGCCCGACCGGATGCTCGACGCCGTGGAGGAGGCCCTCGCCCAGCGGGAGGGCTCCTTCGGTGCCGGGCTCGACGTGTGCTGCGGCACCGGCGCCGCGATCGGCATGCTGCGCAGGCTGTGCCGGGACCGCGTGACCGGGGTGGACCTGAGCGCGGGCATGCTGGCCGAGGCCGGGCGCGCCCACCCGGAGGAGCGCGTGGACTTCGTACGGGCCGACGCGCGGGCGCTGCCGCCCGCGCTCGGGGACTCGTACGACCTGGCGGTCAGCTTCGGCGCCTTCGGCCACTTCCTCCCGTCGGAGCGGCCCGCCCTCTTCTCCGGGGTGCACCGCGCGCTGCGCCCCGGCGGGGTCTTCGCCTTCCCGATCGGCGCCCCGATCCCGGCGAGCTCCCCGGTGTGGTGGGTGGCCACGGGCTTCGACGCGGCGATGCGGGTGCGCAACGCGGTGTGGCGGCCGACCTTCGTCATGTACTACCGGACCTTCCCGCTCAGCGGGGTCCGCCGTGACCTGGAGGCCGCCGGCTTCACCGTGGAGACCGTGCCGCTGGAGCACTTCGGGCGGCAGTCCGGGGGCGCTCCCCGCTGGCGGCTCGTGCTGGCCCGCCGTACCCGCCCTTCCTAGCGGAATCACTGCGTCACCACCGGTGCACGGGACACAATCGGCGAGGGTTCGTCAGCCAGCGCGCTACCGCACCACCCTCACCCTTTGGAGCAGCCGGTGTCGTCGCAGGAAATGCCCATAACGATCACCCCTGAGCAGGCCTCCCACGGGGTGATCCTCCCCGTTCTGCTGCCGTCCGGCCCGGCCCGGCTGCGCATCCCGTCCTGCCGGAACGGCGACCTCGTCCGGGCCCGGGTCGGGGACCAGGAGTTACTGCTGCGCATCCGCGTCTCCAGGGCCGGCGCGACCACCTCGGTGGGTACCGGCACGGCAGCCGGGGTGGGAGCCGCCTTCGCGACCGGTGCCGTCGGTGCGACCAGCGGCGCAGGTGCGGGTGCGGGCGTGCCGCAGCCGGGCCCGTCGTCCCTGGCGAACGGCCGCGGCTGCCTCGCGGCGTTCCTGGTCGCCGCCGTGATCGCCGTCGTCGTCATCGCGGTGAACAACGACCACGACGACGACGCCAAGAACTCCGCCTCCCCCACCCCGACCTACTCGTCCGGCGCGCTGTCCCCGCCCTCCTCCACTCCGTGGTCCGCGGAACCCACCGCCGCCCCGAATCCCGTGCCCACCCGGTACAGCGCGGCGCCCGCTCCGGAACCCACCCCGGAGCCGAGCCCGTTCGACCGGGGCACCTGCCTCAACGGACAGCTGCCGGACTCGACGACCCCGAAGACCGTCACCGGTGTGGACGAGGTCTCGTGCTCGGCGTCCGACGCGCACTACAAGGTGATCGAGAGCATCCCCGGCACCTCGGACATGGAGCGCTGCAGCTCCAACCCCAAGACGCAGTACGCGTTCTCCTACCGCTACACGCGGGGCGCCACCGTCCTCAACCAGTACGTGTACTGCCTGATCGGCCTGGGCTCGTACGCCCGCTGAGCGCCGGCCGGGACGGCACTAGCGGGCCCGCAGCTCGCGCTTGAGCACCTTGCCGCTCGCGTTGCGCGGCAGCTCGGAGACGAACTCCACCGCGCGCGGCACCTTGTAGTTGGCCATCTCCCGCCGGGACCAGGCGATCAGGTCGTCGGCGGTGAGCGTGGAGCCCGGGCGGCGGACCGCGTACGCCTTGCCGACCTCGCCGAGGCGCGGATCGGGGATCCCGACGACCGCGATGTCGGCGATGTCCGGGTGCAGGCCGAGGAGTTGCTCGATCTCGGCGGGGTAGGCGTTGAAGCCGCCGACGATGAACATGTCCTTGATCCGGTCGGTGATGCGCAGGTTGCCGTGCGCGTCCTTGAACCCGACGTCCCCGGTGTGCAGCCAGCCGTCCCGGGTGATCGCCCTGGCGGTCTCGTCGGGGTCCTCGAAGTAGCCCTGCATGACGTGGTAGCCGCGGACCAGGATCTCGCCGGCCTCGCCCGTCGGCCGCTCCGTCCCGTCCGCGCCGACGATCATCACCTCGGTGTCCGGGATGGCCCGTCCGGAGGTCTCGGAGACGATCTCCGCGGGGTCGCCCCGCCGGCACATGGTGACGACGCCGCTGGCCTCGGAGAGCCCGTACGCGGTGAGGACGGTGGCGATGTGCAGCTCGCCGCGCAGCCGTTCGACGAGCCGGAGCGGGACCACGGCGGCGCCGGTGACGACCAGGCGCAGGGCGGAGAGGTCGTGCTGGTCGCGGTGGGGGTGGTCGAGGAGGGACTGGTGGAGGGTGGGCGGCCCGGGGAGCACGGAGATCCGCTCGGCGGCGACGTTGGCGAGGACGGTGTCCACGTTGAACACGGGCTGCGGGACCATCGTGGCCCCGCGCATCAGGCAGGCGATGATCCCGGCCTTGTAGCCGAAGGTGTGGAAGAAGGGGTTCACGATCAGGTAGCGGTCGCCCTCGCGCAGTCCGGCGAGCTCGCACCACACGTCGTAGCAGCGCAGGGACTGGGCGTGGGTGATGACGGCGCCCTTGGGGCTGCCGGTGGTGCCGGAGGTGAAGATGATGTCGGAGGGGGCGTCGGAGGGGATGGACGCGGCGCGTTCGCGGACGGTCGCGGCCGGTACGCGGTCCCCGCCCGCCAGGAAGTCCTTCCAGGTGCGGAAGGACTCGGGGGCGTCCTCGGCGAGGACGACGACCTGCTCCAGGTGCGGCAGCCCGCGCAGCGGCCCGGAGCCGGGGCCCTCGCCGGCGGCCCGGCGCAGGGAGGCGACGTAGGAGGTGCCGAGGAAGGTGCCGGTGACGAAGAGCAGCCGGGCCCGGCTGCTCCGGAGGACGTACGCCGCCTCCGCGCCCTTGAACCGGGTGTTGAGGGGGACGAGCACCGCGCCCGCCGAGACGGCCCCGAGGGCGGAGACGATCCACTCCAGGGTGTTGGGGGCCCATACGGCGACTCTGTCGCCGGGCTCGACCCCGGCGGCGATGCAGGCGGCCGCGGCGCGTTCGACGCGCTCGCCGAGGCGCGCGTAGCTGATGCGGACGCGGCCGTCGACGACGGCCTCCTGGTCGGCGTACCGTACCGCTGCCGCCCGGACGAGCCCCGCGATACTGCCCCAGCGCAGGTCTGCGCGTGCGTCGTCGCCCATGCGTGTCATCCTCCCGCGAACCCAGTAGCTGACTATCCGTCAGATTAGCTGTAGCCTTCGCGGCTGTCAGTACTGGCGCACTCCGGAGGTGGCGATGGCGGCAACGCTCAAGGACGCTACGGCGATAGTGGGCATCGGGCAGACCGCCTTTGCCAAACGACTGCCGCAGTCCGAAAAGGAACTGGCCTGCCGGGCGATCCTGGCCGCCCTCGCCGACGCCGGCATCGAGCCCTCCGAGGTCGACGCCTTCTCCTCCTACACCATGGAGGAGACCGACGAGGTCGAGGTCGCCAAGGCCATCGGCGCCGGCGACGTCACCTTCTTCTCCAAGATCGGCTACGGCGGCGGCGGTTCCTGCGCCACCGTCGGCCACCTCGCCTCCGCCGTCGCCACCGGCCAGGCCACCGTCGGCGTCGCCTGGCGCTCCCGCAAACGCGGCTCCGGCCCCCGCCCCTGGAAGAACACCGCCGTCCAACTGCCCACCCCCGGCCAGTGGACCCGCCCCTTCGGGCTGCTGCGCCCCGCCGACGAGATCGGCATGCTGGCCCGCCGCTACATGCACGAGTACGGCGCCACCCGCGACCACCTCTTCAACGTGGCCATGGCCTGCCGCAACCGGGCCAACGCCAACCCGGCCGCGATGATGTACGAACGCCCGCTGACCCGCGAGATGTACATGACCTCCCGCATGATCAGCGACCCGCTGTGCCTCTTCGACAACTGCCTGGAGACCGACGGGGCGCTGGCCTGCGTGATCGTCTCCGCCGAACGGGCCCGGGACTGCCGGCAGAAGCCCGTCTACGTGCACTCCGTCGCCCAGGGCCTGCCCTCCCAGCACCACGGGATGGTCAACTACTGGAACGACGACCCGCTCTCCGGGCCCGCCTGGACCGCCGCCCGCCACCTGTGGAAGCAGGCCGACTTCGGGCCGCAGGACGTGGACGTCGCCCAGATCTACGACGCCTTCACCCCGCTGATCCCGCTCTCGCTGGAGGGCTACGGCTTCTGCGGGCGCGGCGAGGGCGCCGCCTTCACCGAGGGCGGGGCCCTGGAGATGGGCGGCCGACTCCCCATCAACACCGGGGGCGGCGGCCTCTCCGAGGCGTACGTGCACGGCTTCAACCTGATCAACGAGGGCGTCAAGCAGCTGCGCGGCATCTCCACCGCCCAGGTGCCGGACGCCGCGACCTGCCTGGTGACGGCGGGCGAGGGTGTCCCGACGTCCGCGATCCTGCTGAGGAGCTGACCGATGACCACCGCATCCGAAGCCGCCGCCGAGGCCGCGGCCGAACTGCTCCTGCCCGTCCCCGACGAGGACGGCGCCCCCTTCTGGGAGTACGCCGCGCAGGGCGAGCTCCGCGTCCAGGCCTGCGCCGCCTGCGGCCGGCTGCGCTTCCCGCCCCGCCCCTGCTGCCCGCACTGCAGATCCTTCGACAGCGAATGGCGCCGGATGAGCGGCCGTGGCCGGATCTGGTCGTACGTCCGGCCGCATCCGCCGCTGCTGCCCGCCTACGCCGCGCAGGCCCCGTACAACGTGGTCCTCGTGGAGCTCGCCGACGCCCCGCACATCCGCCTCGCCGGGAACCTGGTGACCTCGGCCGACGCCCCGCTGGACTCGATGGACCCGGCCCGGCTGCGCATCGGCGCACGGGTCCAGGTGGCCTTCGCCGACATCGGCGGGATGGCCGTGCCGCGCTGGCTCCTGGAGAAGTCGTGACCGTACGGGTGGAGCGGGACAAGGCGACCGGGGTCGCGGTCGTCACCCTGGACCGGGAGCGCAGGCACAATGCGATCGACCTGGCGACGGCGGACGAACTGAGCGCGGTGTGGCGGGAGTTCCGGTTCGCCGAGGAGGTGCGGGCGGTGGTGCTCACGGGCGCCGGGACGGCCGCCTTCTGCACCGGCATCGACCGCGGCGTGGACGTGCCGCAGCCCGGGTCCCCGTACTCGACCGACGATCCGCTGATCGCGATCGGCCCCAAGGCGGGCGACCTGTGGAAGCCGGTGGTCGCCGCCGTCAACGGCATGGCCTGCGGCGGGGCCTTCTACCTGCTGGGCGAGGCGGAGTTCCTGATCGCCTCCGATACGGCGACCTTCTTCGACCCGCACACGACATACGGCATGGTCAGCGCCTACGAGGCCGTCTACATGGCGCAGCGCATGCCCTTCGGGGAGGCCGCCCGGATGTCCCTGATGGGCACGGCCGAACGGCTCTCGGCACGCCGGGCCCACGAGATCGGGCTCGTCTCGGAGCTGACCGCGCCGGACGGGCTGCTCCCGGCGGCCCTGCGGGCGGCGGAGACCCTGGCCGGCTTCCCGACGGAGGCCGTGCAGGGCACCGTACGGGCCCTGTGGTCGGCGAAGCAGGCCGCCCTCCAGCAGGCGCTGGCCCAGGCCCCGGCGCTGATCGCGCTGGGGAACCTGGCACCGGAGCGGCAGGCGGACCTGTTCGCGGGCCGGCGCGGGGCGCCGGAGCCGCGGGTGCGGTAAGGCGGGGCAGGGCAGTGGGCAGGGCGGAGCCTAGGCCCGCTCCACCGCGCCCACCAGGCAGTTCTTCACGTCCGCGGCCTTGCCCGGGGTGGTCATCGGGACCACGACGGTCCGGCTCTCGCGCGCCTTGAGCGTGACCTTCACGGAGCCGGCGTCGAGGGTCGCACCGCCCGCACCGCTGAAGGTCACCGGCACCCGCACGGTGCGCTCGATGGGCTCGGTGGAGATGACCTGGACGGCGGCCCCCTTGGCGTCCGCGCCGACGCAGCTGACGAGCACGGCCCGCACGGGCGCCGACGTCGTACTCGCCGAGGCCGTCGGGCTGCTGCTGCTCCCGCTGCCGTGGCTCTTCTTCTTGTTGCTCTTGCTCTTGGAGCTGGAGCAGCCGCCCCCGCTGCCGCTGCCGCTGCTGCTCTTGCTCTTGCTCTTGCCGCTGCTCCCGCTGCTGCTGCTTCCGCCGTGCGACGAGAATCCGGTCAGTGCGAACACCACGGCTATGAGCACCGCGGTGAACCTGATACGACGCCCAGCCACCATGGCCCGAACCCCTCCCTGGACAACGGCGGGCCACGCTATCAGCGCACCGCCACACCGGTAACCGGCCGGGACCGGATCGGCTCCGCCCGCCCCGCATGCGCGGCGAGGGCTCCGGGCGTAGCGTCGTGGTCAGGACCCCTGTCTCGAGGGGCCGGGCATGATCCGCACCGTACTCGGCTCGCTGACGGGTCTGATCGGAGCGGCGGCCGCCGTCCGAGCCCCTTCCGTGCCTGGTACGACGGCCGTCACGGACGCGACTACCGCGTCCGGGAGCTCTTCACCGCCGCCGGGATCACCGATCACAGGGCCGCCCTGTTGGGCTAGCTCTCCGTCATGCGCGGCCGCCTCACCCGCCGACGGAGCGCCCCTGACGCGGCGGGGTCAGGGTCAGTACTGGCCGTCGAGGTCGGAGGCCGAGGCCGCGCGGAAGCAGGCGGAGACGACCTTGAACAGGAGCATCGACTGCCCGGTTTCCGTCTTCCTGCGGCCCGTTACGTGCACGTCGAACTGCTCGGCCTTGTTCTCGGCGTAGATCTCCGGGTCCTGGGCCTGGCTGTTGGCCTTGCCATCCTTGGTGATCTTCCAGCCGTTCTCGCCGAGGGCCTTGCGCAGGTTCTGCATGCCCTCCTCGACCTGCGCGTCGGAGATCTCGTACACCGACCAGGGGTGCTCCGTGGCGAACAGGTCGTCCCCGTGCTCGCTGCAGCGCGACACACTCGGGCCGGGCTCGGTCACCTTGCCCTTGACGCCGGTCATCTCCAGCAGGCGGCTGGAGACCTGCTTCGTCTTCGTGCGCGCCGGACCGGGATCCATCCTGACGGGCTCGTAATTCAGTTCTTTCACGTTCGAACACCCCATAGACAGCACGGAAAGCGATCCGGCAAGGACGACAGCGAGAGCCTTGATCCGCAGAGATCCGGAAACCCGGCGGCCGGCGACCCGGTCCCGGGTCTTCGTGTCAGCCACGGGTGACCCTGTCGTAATGACCGGCGACGACATTCGCCTGATTCTCAAGACTCTTCGAGTCCTTCCTCCAGTAGTCCCCGTGATCATTGGCGTCGTTTTCCATGATATGGGCCCCGAAATCCTCGTCGGATGGCACGTTCGACCCCCACGCGTAACCGAAGGGCAGGAGCTCCTCGTACCAGTGGGCACCGCCGCCGAGCCCGGCCGCCTTGCCGCCGGCCGGCACCTGGTCCTTGGTGAAGCCGGCCGCCTCCGACCACACGTGGTCCGCGCCGACGTCCAGGTCCTTGGCGTGGCCGACCAGCATGCCGGGGCTGCCCACGGCGATGATGTCGTCGGTGCGCAGGTCACCGGCGTTCGATGACGCACCCACGACCGTGCTGCCGTAGCTGTGGCCGATGAGTGTGGTGTGGCTCTTCTCGTCGCCGCCCTGGACCTGCTCCAGACCGGCCATGAAGTGGTTCAGGTCGGGCGCCGCCGTGTGGGCGTACTTCTCCATCATGGCCGCGGGGACGATGCTCTGCGGGGCGTCGTAGCCGATCCAGGTGATGGTGGACACGTTCTCACCGGGGAGCTGGGCGTGGGTCTCCTTCCACAGCTTGGACATGTGGCCGATGTAGGTCTCGGACTTCGTGATGTCGGTGTACGTACCGGGGACGAACACCGCGGTGTGGGCCGCCGTGTCCGGGTTGCCGTTGGCGACGATGGCCCGGCCGCCGCCCTTGGTGTCGAAGCCCAGCAGGTACGCCTCGGGCAGGCCGTCCGTGCCCGTGGCGTCGAACCGGGCCTGGATGGCGTTCATGCCCTTGAGGTTCTTGTCCAGGAAAGCCTTGTCCTTGGCGTACTTCTCGTCCCACTCCGACCAGGCGGGGTTGAGTACGACCGCGGGGTAGTCCCTGCCCGAGGGCACGTACTTCTGCGGCTGCGGGGGGATCCCGTCCAGCCTGATCTGGAACTGGGCCTTGGTCTCCGCCAGTACGGTGCGGTTGGCCTCGTCGCGGACGACCGAGGGCAGCCCGTCCATCGCGCCCACCTCCGCCCCGTTCAGGGACAGGTACGCGGACTGCTCGTCCGGGCTCAGGCCCTTCCACCAGTCGGCGTTCGCCTTAGGGTCGTCGCCCTTGGGCGGGGGCTTGATGTGGTCCAGGTAGTCCTTCGCGCCGCTGCGGACCTCGGAGGTGTCGCTCTCCACGTCCGCCCAGTCCTTGTCGGAGACGACCAGGTCGTCGTCCGCCTTGAGCTTGCGCAGTTTGGGCGCCCACAGGGCGTCGGCCTCGGTCGCCTCGGCGACGGCCTGCGCGATGTGGTTGGCGATCTCCACCGCCTTGCCGAAGTTCGGATTGGGGTGGATGTTCGCCGCCTGCCGCTCCAGGGCGCTGGACAGGTCGTTGGCGTCCTTCGTGGGGTCGATCACGTTCCCCGAGGGCTTGCCCTTGGCGCTGCCGGTGACGGTGCCGCCCTCGGGCAGCTTCCCGTCCTTCTCCGTACCGCCGGGCGGGTAGGTCACCGAGCCGTCGGCCCCCACCCTGAACTTCTGGTGCTCCGCGTCCTCAACGGCGTCCGCGAGCTTCTTCTTCGCCTCGGTCATCGCGGCCGCGAACGCCTTCAGCGAGGTCGCCGCCAGGCCGCATTCGACCTGCGTGTAGTGGAAGTTCTTCGCCAGTTCCCGGAGCGATCCCAGCGCCGCCTCCAGGGCGACGCCGTCGAGACCGGCCCGCAGTCGCGCGGATATCTGGCCCTCGGTGTCACCGTACGCGTGGTCCGCCATGTCGCTGACGGCCTTGAACCCGTCGGCCGCCTCGGTGAACTCGGACGGTTTCAGGGCCACGAGTGCTGCGTAGTCCATGGTTTGGGCTCACCGTCCCCCGCCGCTGCCGCCGGTGGCGGGTGTGTCCTTGTACTGCCCGTTGATCTGCGCGAGGCTGCCCTTGATGGCCTCGTCGTTGTCGTACTGGCCCTTGCCGGCCTTCTCCAGCGGCCCCTGGAGGCCGGTGCACTTGCCCGACAGGCTCTCCAGGTACGTCTTCCAGGACTGGTACAGCTCCTGGTGCGCGGTGGCGCTCTGGACGCCTTCGACCGCGGCGCCCTTCTGACCCGTCTCCAGTGCGCCCAAGGCGCCCTTTATGCTCGTCGACAGGCCGCCGAGGTCCTGGCTCGCCCGGTTCCAGACGGTCCGGTCGGACGTCAGATCGCCGCTGCCGCCTCCGTCAGGTGCCGCTGCGGCGCTCGCGAGGCGCATGTCCACGCCGGCCGCCGTCTGTTGTTTGAGCCCTGCCCACTCCGTGTCGAAGGTCGTCATGCCGAATCGGCCCCCGTAATCGCGATTGCTCTGATCAAGAGGTCATCCTATGGACACATGCGAGGGTGATCCGGGCGGCGGTGCCGATGTCGCTGTGATGTCCCGGACATGGCGGCGGCCCCGGCCCCCGGGTGGGGGCGGGGCCGGCCGGCCGGGATGGTGGGTGGGGATCAGGCCTCGACGACGCCCGAGGACGCGATCTCGACCTTGCCCTTGGGGGCGCCGGACTGGGTGCCCAGGGCCTCGATCTGGTCCACGAGCTCCTGGCCCGAGACGACCTCGCCGAAGACGACGTGCTTGCCGTCGAGCCACGTGGTGACGACCGTGGTGATGAAGAACTGCGAGCCGTTGGTGTTGCGGCCGGCGTTCGCCATCGACAGCAGGTACGGGCGGTCGTGCTTCAGCTGGAAGTTCTCGTCCTCGAACTTCTCGCCGTAGATGGACTTGCCGCCGGTGCCGTTGTGGTTGGTGAAGTCACCGCCCTGCAGCATGAACTGGGGGATGACGCGGTGGAAGCCCGAGCCGGCGTAGCCGTAGCCGTTCTGGCCGGTGGCCAGCTCACGGAAGTTGCGCGCCGTCTTCGGGACGACCTCGTCGAAGAGGGCGAAGACGATGCGGCCGGCGGGGGCGCCGTTGATGGTGATGTCGAAGTAGACGTTGCTCATGGGGTCCATCCTGTCACTCCCGGTGCGGTGCGCTACCCGGCGGGGCCGCAGCCCCGCCTCCGCGCAGGTCAACCGCTCGTCCGGGTGCCCGTCCCCTTCGCCGCGTCCAGGGCGTACACGCAGCGGTCCTTGCTGCACGCGTACACCACGCCCGCCTCCGCCACCGGCGCGCCCGTGATCTCGCCGCCCGTGGCCAGCTTCCAGCGGAGCTGACCGCCCGCCGCGTCCAGGGTGTACAGGCAGTGGTCGGCGGAGCCGAAGTGCACGCGGCCGTCCGCGACCGCCGGCAGGCCGGTGATCTCGCCGCCCGCCGCGAACCGCCACTTCGGGGTGCCGGTGACCGCGTCGAGCGTGTAGAGCGCGCTGCCCGCGCCCAGGTGCACGTTGCCGTTCGCGACGACCACCGGGTCCGAGGACTGCCGGGACTCGGTCGCGATCCGCCAGCGGTCGTGGCCGGTGAGCGCGTCGAGGGCGTAGACGGTGCCCAGGTAGTCCACCAGGTAGACCCCGCCGCCCGTGACCGCCGCGCCCGGCGCGAAGGCCGGGGCGGCCAGGAAGACCGCGGGGGCCTCGAAGTGCCAGCGGACCCGGCCCGTGGCCCGGTCCACGGAGAGCACCCGGGTGCCGGCCGCGATGTAGACGTTGCCGTCGGGGGCGGGCGTGACCCGCACGGGCACGTTCCCGCAGGAGGCCACGTCGCCGACCGGGTACGACCAGGACTCGCGGCCGCTGCGGGCGTCGAGCGCGCGCAGCCGGGCGTCCTGCCACACGTACACGGTGCCGTCGTGGAGGACGGGGGCCGCCTCCGGGGTCTCGAAGTCGCTCTGGGCTCCGGTCAGCTCCCACAGCTTCTGGCCGTTGGAGGCCTCCCAGCCCTGTACGCCACCGCCACGGGTGGCGGTGACGACCGTGCCGCGGTCGGCGCGCAGCGCGTACACCCAGGCGTCGGCGGACAGCCGCCACCGCTCGGAGCCGTCGGAGGCGTCGAGCGCGTAGAGGGAGGGGCCGTCGGAGGCGTGGATCCGGCCGTCGGAGACCGCCATGGACCAGGCCACGTCGCGGGTCTTGAACTGGCGGCGGCCACTCGCCACGTCCAGCGCGTGCACCTCGAAGGAGGTGACGTAGAGCAGGTTGCCGGCGACGGTCGGGGTGCCCCAGACCTCGTTGGACATGCGGAAGCGCCACGGGCGCCAGCGGCCGCTGTCCGGGGCCGGGCCGGGGCTCGGTACCGCCACCGCGGAGGGGGTGACGGCCACCGCCCCGCCGGGCGGGCGGACCCAGCCGGTCGCCGAGTCCGCGGCGGGGGCGTGCGCGGCCGCGGCGCTCGCGCGCGGCCCGGGCCCGATCGGCACCGGCGAGCCGCCCAGGCGCACCGGCTCCCCGGAGGGCACCGGGGACATCGGCGGGCGGTGCGGGCGCTGCGGTACGGCCTGCCCGGTACGCGGGTCCACCCACGGGTCGGCGCCACCGCGCGGCCGGCGGTGCGTGGCGCCCACGGAGTCGGGGCCGCCGGAGCCGGCGTCCCGGCCGGGGACGGGGGCGGGGGCGGGCGCGGGCACCACGGCGGCCGTACGGTTGCCCGCGCGCCGGGCCTCGATCATCGCGACGGCCCGCGCGGGCAGCCACGCCGAGGCGGTGCCGCTGTCGTCGCCGCCGTCGAACAGGTGCGGGGCGAGCTGCGCCTGCAGGTCGGCCGGGGTCGGCCGCTGCGTGGCGTCCATCTGCATGCAGGAGTCGATCAGCGGCCGCAGCTCCTCGGGGAGCCCCTCCAGGTTGGGTCCCTCGCGCAGCAGCATGAAGACCGTCTCCACCGGGTTCGCCCCGTGGTACGGCGGGTGCCCGGTGGCGGCGAAGACGAGGGTGGAGCCGAGCGAGAAGACGTCGCTGGCGCCCTTGACGCTGCGCGAGTCCTTCGCCTGCTCGGGCGACATGTAGGCGGGGGTGCCGACGGCGACGTTCGTCATGGTCAGGCGGGTGTTGGAGACGCCGCTCGCGATGCCGAAGTCGATCACGCGCGGGCCGTCCTCGACGACGAGCACGTTGGACGGCTTCAGGTCGCGGTGGACGAGGCCGGCGCCGTGGATGGACTGCAGGGCCTCGGCGATGCCGGCAGCGAGCCACCGTACGGCCTGGGCGGGCATGGGCCCGCACTCGTTGACGATCTCCTCCAGGGAGGGCGCCGGGACGTACGCGGTGGCCAGCCACGGCACGGCGGCGCGCGGGTCGGCGTCGACCACGGCCGCGGTGTAGAAGCCGGACACGGCGCGGGCCGCCTCCACCTCGCGGGTGAAACGGACCCGGAACAGCTGGTCCTCGGCGAGCTCGGTGCGCACCGTCTTGATCGCGACCCGCCGTCCGGACGCGGACCGCGCGAGATAGACCAGCCCCATGCCGCCGGCGCCGAGCCGTCCCAGCACCTCGAAGGGGCCGATCCGTCTCGGGTCGTGCTGCGTCAGCTGCTCCACCACTCGCCTCCACACCTCCCCGTACGGGCCCTCACCGGGCCCGCTTCCACCGGCACGGGGCCCTGGGCCCCGTGCAGCGTCTCACTCCGGGCGCCGCCCGGGTCGCGCAACCCCGATTCTGTCAGGCCCGGGCCGGGTCCGGCCCCGGCACGTCGAGCAGTGCGGTGTGATCTGCTCGGCGAAGGGGCCGTGGGGTCTACGCGTCCGGCTTCGTCCGGGGTTCCGAGAGCAGTCCGAAGACGGCCCCCTGGTTGTCTGCGACGACCGCGATCCGTCCGTAGGGGGTGTCGAAGGGATCGGCGGTGATCCGGCCGCCGAGCCGCTGGACCGTCGCGACGGACTGGTCGCAGTCCGGGACGGCGAAGTAGGCGAGGAAGTGCGCGGGCATGATCTCCGGGAAGGCGTCGGTGATCAGGCTGCGCCCGAGGACGGCGGTGTCGACGCCGGGCGCCCTGCCGGGCGGGGACCAGATGCGGTATTCGACTCCGGCGTCGTCCTGGTCCTGCGGGACGTAGCCGAAGACCTTGGCGTAGAAGGCGTCGACGGCGTCGCGGGCCCGCGTGTAGACCTCGCTCCAGCAGTACGTGTACGGCTCCTGCTGGGCCTCGAAGCCCTCGTGGGTGCCGGGCTGCCACAGGCCGAAGACGGCCCCGCCGGGGTCCGCAGCCATCGCGGCGGTGCCGTACGGGCCCACCGGCATCGGGTCCATCACCATCTGGCCGCCGGCGGCGCGGATGCGCTGGGCACAGGCGTAGGCGTCGGTCGTGTAGAGGTAGATCCCCCAGACGGTGGGCATCCGGCCGTCCGGTTTGGGGGCGAGGGCGGCGACGTTGCGGCCACGGCTGTAGGCCTGCGTGTAGTGGCCGTATTCAGCGCCCGCACTGTCCGCGAAGGTCCACCCGAACAGCTCGCCGTAGAAGCGCTTGCCCGCCTCGACGTCCGGAAGCGAGGCGTCCACCCAGCAGGGTGCGCCTTCCGCAAATGCGGCCATGGGCCCGGTTCCTTCCGTTGTGCGGGGGTGTGTACCCTCCCAACCCTCTCAGCCATGATCTGTCCGAAAACTTGTCCACAGCCTGTTGATAAGACTATTCGGGGGAAACCTCGCGGATCCGGGCGACACGCCCGGGCCGCGACCACGGGGCGCGCCCGGGGCCAGGCCCGGGGCGCGCCCGGGACCGGACCGTCCGGAAATCCGCCGCCGAGACGCTTCGGACCGCCTCCCGCCCAGGCCAGGGACCCCGTAACCCCATTTGCAGGCGGCCGAATAGCGCGCCGATCACCCCTCGGTAAGCTGACGGCATGACAGGACAAGTACGCACCGTCGACGGGCGTGTCGCCGGCCGGCGCGGCCAGGCGACGCGGCAGAAGCTGCTCGACTGCCTCAGCGAGATGCTCAGCACCTCGCCGTACCGCGACGTCAAAGTGATCGACGTCGCCCGCAAGGCCGGTACCTCCCCCGCGACCTTCTACCAGTACTTCCCGGACGTCGAGGGCGCCGTCCTGGAGATCGCCGAACAAATGGCCACCGAGGGCGCGCAGTTGACGTCGCTCGTCGAGGGCCGGACCTGGGTCGGCAAGTCCGGATGGTCGGCCGCCGAGGAACTCGTCGAGGGTTTCCTGGAGTTCTGGCGCCGCAACGACGCGATCCTGCGGGTCGTCGACCTCGGTGCGGCCGAGGGCGACAAGCGCTTCTACAAGATCCGCATGAAGATCCTGAACTCGGTCACCAACTCCCTGACGGAGTCGATGAAGGAGCTCCAGGCCAAGGGCAAGGTCGACAAGGACGTCAGCCCCGCGGCGATGGCCGGTTCGCTGGTCGCGATGCTGGCCGCGGTCGCCTCGCACCAGAAGGGCTTCCAGACCTGGGGTGTCAAGCAGGCCGAGCTCAAGCCGAACCTGGCGCTGCTCGTCCACCTCGGCATCACGGGCAAGAAGCCGACCAAGTAACGGCGGATCCCTTCCGGGGTCCGCCGCCTTGGGCGGCCTCGCGCCGCACCTCCCGCGCCCGTGCCCGGGCCTGGGCCTGAGCCCGCGTCCCGCGCGGGTGTGCACGACCGCCTGGGATCAGCGGCGCTCCAGGCGGAACAACCGGATCTCGCGCTCGATGCGCGCCTGGTACGTCGCGTACGGCGGCCAGAACCTCAGCACCGCCTGCCATGCCGCCGCGCGTTCCTCCCCCGCCAGCAGCCGGGCCCGTACGGGGATGTCCCGGCCTTGCCAACTCACGTCCGCGTCCGGGTGCTTGAGCAGATTCCCGGTCCATGCCGGGTGCCCGGGCCGGCCGAAGTTGGAGCCGATCAGGACCCAGCTCGTGCCGCCGTTCTCCGGCATGCACGCGAGCGGGGTGGTGCGCGGCTCGCCCGTCTTGGCGCCCTTGGCGGTGAGGATCACGCCCGGCAGCATCTGGGCGCTGAGCATGACCTTGCCGCGGGTGAGCTTGTGCACCGCTTTGTCCAGGGCGGGGATGAAGTGCGGTGCGATCTTGGCGAAGAGCATGGTCGAGGAGACCTTCTGCATCAGCTTGACGCCGGGTGCCACGGGAGCCATCAGACGGCCACCTTCTCTTGGGCGGGCGGGACGTGGGGAGCGGTCGCGGCGGACACCGGGGCCTGTGCCTGGGGCGCCGGGGGTGCGGCGGGGTCCGCGGGCGGGGCCGCGAACAGGCCCGCGCGGTCCGCGGCGTGCGCCCGCAGCCGGTGGACCGGGCCGAAGAGCAGTTCGTCGGCCGCCGCGCGCTTGAAGTAGAGGTGTGCGTCGTGTTCCCAGGTGAAGCCGATGCCGCCGTGCAGCTGGATCGCCTCGCCGGCGGTCACCCGCAGGGCTTCCAGCGCCTGGGCGAGGGCGAGGCCGCCCTGGTCCGGGTCCCAGGCGGCGTAGTAGGCGGCCGAGCGGGCCGCCTGCACCTGGACGTACAGGTCGGCGAGCCGGTGCTTGACCGCCTGGAAGGAGCCGATCGCCCGGCCGAACTGCTCGCGCTGGCGTACGTACTCCACGGTGCGGGCGAGGGCCTGCCCGGCCGCGCCGACCGCCTCGGCGGCGAGCACGGCGGATGCGGTGCGTCCGGTGGCGGCGAGGGCGGCCACCACGTCGCCTTCCTCCCCGCCGAGCAACTCGGCCGGGACCTCGCGCAGTTGGATCCTGGCCTGCGGGCGGGTCTCGTCCAGGACGGCCTGCCGGGACCGTACGAGCCCGGGCGCGTCCTCCCGTACGAGGAACAGCAGCGTGCGGCTGCGGGCGAAGCCGCCGGTGTGCGCGGCGACCAGCAGCAGCGGGGCACTGTGCCCGTCGAGCACCTGGGCGGCCTCCCCGTACAGCCGCCAGCCGGTGCCCGCGGCGTCGGCGCGGGCCTGGATCCCGCCCGCGCGGCCGCCGCCGGACCAGTGCCCGGCGCTGTCGTCGCCGGTCAGCGCGAGGGCGGTGGCCAGCGCCGGGCCCGGTACGGCGAGGGCGGCGGTCAGCCCGCCGGCCGCGAGCGGCGGGAGCAGCGCGGAGCGCTGGGCGTCGGTGCCGAGGGCGGCGATCAGGGGCGCGCAGAGCGCGGCCGTGGCCAGCAGCGGCGAGGGCAGCAGCGCCCGCCCGGTCTCCTCGCAGGCCAGGGCCAGGTCGGCGGGGGTGCAGCCGACGCCGCCGTACTCCTCGGGGAGGGCGAGGCCGGGCAGCCCGAGCCGCTCGGCGAGCTGCTGCCACAGCTCGCGGTCGTATCCGGCGGCGGTGCCGACCGCGGCCTTGACCTCGTCGGGGCCGCAGCGTTTGCCCAGGATCTCGCGCAGGGTGCGGCGTATCTCTGCCTGCTCCGCGGTGAAGGCGGCATCCATCGTCTGGCTCCTCCTGGGGGCACCTCCCGGCGGCGGCCGGGGGCGTATCTGACGGGCCGTCATGTTAGGCCCGGCGGCGGCAGATGCACAGGGGGCGGCGAGGGCGGGTTGCGGGCGGGGCGGGGTCGGGGGGGCGGCGCCTTGCGGACGGGACGGGGCCGGGGGTGCGGGCGCCATGCGGGCGGGCGGAGTCGGCATCGACGCCTGCCCCTCTAGCATCTGACGATACGTCAGATGTACCGTCCTTCCCATGCCTGGACTCACACCTGGAACCGCCTCCCGCGCCCGCCGGAGGGTCGCGGTGGTCGGCGTCGCCCTCTCGGACTGCGGCCGGGTGGACGGCCCCACCCCCTACGCCCTGCACGCGCAGGCCGCCCGGCGCGCCCTGGCCGACTCCGGCCTGGACCGCTCCGTCATCGACGGCCTCGCCTCCGCCGGCCTCGGCACGCTCGCTCCCGTCGAGGTGGCCGAGTACCTCGGCCTGCGCCCCACCTGGGTCGACTCCACCTCGGTGGGCGGCTCGACCTGGGAGGTCATGGCCGCCCATGCGGCGGACGCCATCGCCGCGGGACACGCCAACGCCGTCCTGCTCGTCTACGGTTCCACCGCGCGCGCCGACATCAAGGCCCGCCGGCGCACCTCGAACCTCTCCTTCGGCGCGCGGGGACCGCTCCAGTTCGAGGTCCCGTACGGGCACACGCTGATCTCCAAGTACGCCATGGCCGCCCGCCGGCACATGCACGAGTACGGGACCACGCTGGAGCAGCTCGCCGCGGTCGCCGTACAGGCCCGGGCGAACGCGGCGACCAACCCGGACGCGATGTTCCGGGACCCGATCACGGTGGACGAGGTCCTGTCCTCCGACATGATCGCGGACCCCTTCACGAAGCTGCACTGCTGCATCCGCTCGGACGGCGGCTGCGCGGTGCTGCTGGCGGCGGAGGACTACGTACCGGACACCGCCAAGTCCCCGGTGTGGATCCTGGGCACGGGCACGTCCGTCTCCCACACCACGATGTCGGAGTGGGAGGACTTCACCGTCTCCCCGGCGGCGGTCTCGGGCCGCATCGCCTTCGAGCGGGCCGGCCTCACCCCGGCGGACGTGGACCTCGCGGAGATCTACGACGCCTTCACCTACATGACCCTGGTGACCCTGGAGGACCTCGGCTTCTGCGCGAAGGGCGAGGGCGGGGCCTTCGTGGAGAAGGGCCGCCTGCTGCGCGACGGGGAACTGCCGGTCAACACCGACGGCGGCGGCCTCTCGGCGTGCCATCCCGGCATGCGCGGGCTGTTCCTGCTGGTCGAGGCGGTCCGCCAACTCCGCGGCGAGGCGGGCCCGGGCCAGGTCACCAAACCCGGCGGCCGCCTCCCGCAGACCGCCCTGGCCTCGGGCACAGGCGGCTGGTTCTGCTCCTCGGGCACAATCCTGCTGGGCCGCGCCTGACGGACCCGCGGCTGGCCGCGGGTGGCTGCGCCGCTCGGGCCGGGTGCGGGGGGCCGGTTACGCCGAGGCCGAGCGGGTGGGTGGCCGGTTGTGCCGGGGCCGGGCGCGCGCCGGGGCGTCTCCTCGGACGCCGAACGTGACAAGGGGTCGGAGAGCGGAGCCCCGATGCGTTCGGCGCCCTGCGGGGATCACCCCGACACACACCCGACCCCGGCCCAACCGGCCCGGCTGCGCCGATTCTTCAGCCCTGCCCAACTCCAGCCTGGCTGCACCATTCGGCTTCGCTGCACAAATTCAGCCTCGCCGGCGTTTGAGGCGCGGGGTCCGGGGCGGAGCCCCGATCTTTGAGCCGCACCAGCGAGCTGTGCCGCGCCAACTTCAGCCCCTCCGGCGTTTGAGGAGCGGGGTGTGGGGCGGAGCCCCGTTCTTTTCAGCCTCGCCGGCGCTTGAGGCGCGGGTCCGGGCGGAGCCCGGCGGGGGCTGGGGCGGAGCCCCGGCAGCGGCGCCGCACCCGGAGACGGCGGCATCCCCAGGGGCTACGCCCCTCGGCGAGCGTGTGCGCGACCAAGGCGTTGGCGTGCCCGTGGCCCACACCGTGCTCGGTCTTGAGCCAGGCGACGAGCTCCATGTGCCGGGTCAGCGGCGAGGACCTGATGAGCTCCTTCCACTCGGCGATCGGCCGCCCGTACTTCTTCTCGATCGAGGGGAAGTAGCTCGCGGGGCCCTTCACGGTCTCGGCCATGGTGTCTCTCCTTCGTCGCGGTGCCGTTGCGTATATGACCGCGATCGAACACCGAACTCATCGGTCCTGCCAGGAAATTTCCGAGACGGCCTAGCCTGGGGCCATGACCAGTGACGACTTCGACGCCACCCTGCACTCCCTGCGCGTGTGGGACTCCCCGCTTCCCGGGTTCGACGCCGGGGCCGCGCCCGCCGAGCCGTTGCCGCTGTTCCGGGAGTGGTTCGTGCACGCCGCCCGGGCGGGGCAGTTGGAGCCGCACACGATGAGCCTGGCGACGGTGGACGCCGCGGGGCGGCCCGACGTGCGGACGCTGATGCTGCACGACGCCGACGCGCGGGGCTGGCACTTCGCCTCGCACGCCACCAGCGCCAAGGGCGTGCAGCTGGCCGGGCAGCCGCGGGCGGCGCTCGGGTTCTACTGGCCGACCGTGGCCCGGCAGGTCCGGATCCGGGGCCGGGTCACCGCGTGCGGGCCCGAGGAGAGCCGCGCGGACCTGGCGGTCCGTTCGCGCGGGGCGCTCGCCGCCGCGCTCACGGGCCGGCAGAGCGAGGTCCTGGAGTCGGCCGAGGACCTGGTCCGGGCCTCGGAGCGGGCCTGGGAGCGGGCCGGGGCCGAGCCGGACGCACCGGCTCCGACCTGGACCCGGTACGTACTGGACGCCGACGAGGTGGAGTTCTTCCAGGGCGACCCCACCCGCCGCCACACCCGGCTGCGCTACCGCCGCGCCGAAGACGCCGAGGCCGAGGCCGACGCCGACGGCTCCTGGGTCCGCGAGCTGCTCTGGCCCTGATCCGGCCGGAAGACCGCCACCCACACCCCGTCCGCCGCCTCGCGGAAGGTGACCGTCAGCGGCATGCCGATGCGCAGGTCCGCCGCCTCGCAGGACACCACCTCGGTCATCATCCGCGGGCCCTCCGCCAGATCGACCACCGCCGCCGTGTACGGGACGCGCGTGCCGAAGGGCGGGAGGTCGTTGCGGTGGATCACCGACCAGGTGTAGAGGGTCGCCCGGCCGCTCGCCGTCTCCCACGTCACGCGGTCCTCGCCGGCCCAGCAGTACGGGCAGAACTCGCGCGGGTAGTGGTGCGCCCGCCCGCAGTCCCCGCAGCGGCGCAGCAGGAGCCGGCCCTCGGCCGCCGCGTCCCAGTAGGGGCGGGTGAAGTCGTCGGCCTCGGGGAGGTCATAGCGTGCCGCGCCGCCGCTCACGGGAAGAGTCCGATCGCCGCGTCGAGGGACCAGGTCTGCCAGGACATGGCGAGAAGCGCCACGAGCGAGATGAGCGCCATCATCGCGTTCTGGCCCTGCTCGGCCCAGTCGTGGATCATCAGCACCAGGTAGAGCAGGTTCAGCAGCAGCCCGCCGACCAGGGCGACGGGGGTCAGGAAGCCGAGCACCAGGCCCAGCCCGAGCGCCAGTTCCGCGTAGACGACGAGGTACGCCATCGCCTTCGGGCGCGGTGCGACGACCAGTTCGAAGCCGCCCTTGACGAAGGTCCAGCGGTGCTTGTTCGCGACGTCGGCGGCCCACGCGATGCCGGTGCCGCGTTCGAACCAGCCCTTCTTGTCCTTGTGCCGCCAACTCTCCAGCCACCACAGGCCGAGGCCTATCCGGAGCACGGCGAGCCATTCGGCCCCACTGAGCCAGATGGTCTGCATCGGCAGCCCCCACCCCTCTCATCATTGATCTGACGGTACGTCAGTTCAGCGGATGCGAGGCGATCCCGCAAGGCCCCGGCGGGGACGACGGACACCATTCGGCCCGACGGGGCATCGGGCCGCGCTTCCCGATTCGGGTTCGGTGCACGCCGGCCGTGACCGTTCCGCAATCGATTCCCTCCTTGTCCGAGACCCATCAACTCAGCGTGGCGATACGATCACACCTCATGCCTGGAGTCCCCGCAGCACCCGACATGACCACCCAGCCCCGCCCCGTGTACGTCATCGGGGCCGGCCCCGGAGGCCTCGCCGTGGCCGCCGCACTGCGCGCCCGCGGGGTCCGCGCGGTGGTCGTCGAGAAGTCCGACGCGGTCGGCACGTCCTGGCGGCGGCACTACGACCGGCTGCACCTGCACACCACGCGCCGGCTCTCCGCCCTCCCCGGCCTGCCGATGCCGCGCCGCTTCGGGCGCTGGGTCTCCCGGGACAACGTCGTGCGCTACCTGGAGAAGTACGTCGAGTTCCACGAGCTGGAGCTCGTGACCGGCGTCGAGGTGACCCGGATCGAGCCCGCCCCGGAGGGCGAGGACGGCTGGACCCTGCACGCCAGCGGCGGGCGGGTGCTGGCCGCCGCGGCCGTCGTCGTCGCCACCGGGTACAACCACACGCCGACGATCCCCGACTGGCCCGGCCGGGACACGTACGAGGGCCGGCTGCTGCACGCCGCCGACTACCGCAACCCCCAGCCGTACGCCGGCCAGGACGTCCTCGTCGTCGGCGTCGGCAACACCGGCGCCGAGATCGCCGTCGACCTCGTCGAGGGCGGCGCGGCCCGGGTGCGGCTCGCCGTGCGCACCGTCCCGCACATCATGCGCCGCTCCACCGCCGGCTGGCCGGCCCAGCGCAGCGGGATCCTCGTGCGCCGGCTGCCCGTGCGGCTCGTGGACCGGCTGTCCGCGCTCGTCGCACGGACCTCGGTCCCGGACCTGTCGGCGTACGGGCTCCCGCGCCCGACGACCGGCCTGTACAGCAGGGTCAAGGAGGGGTCGATCCCGGTCCAGGACGTCGGCCTGGTCGACGCGGTCCGCAGCGGCAGGGTGGAGCCGGTGGCCGCCGTCGCGTCCTTCGACGGCGCCGAGGTGGTGCTCGCGGACGGCTCGCGGATCGACCCGGACGCGGTGATCGCGGCCACCGGGTACCGCCGCGCCCTGGAGGAGCTGGTCGGCGACCTCGGGGTGCTCGACGAGCGCGGACGGCCCCGTACGCACGGCGCCCGCACCGCGCGGCAGGCGCACGGGCTGTACTTCACCGGCTTCAGCAATCCCATCAGCGGGATGTTCCGGGAGATGGCCCTGGACGCGGAGAAGATCGCCAAGGCCGTGGCCAGGCAGTCGCGGTCCCGTTCCCGATCCTGATCCTGATCCCGCTCCCGCTCCCGGTCCCGTCCCCATTCGCGGTGGAGCCGGCCGCCACATAGCCAGTCGTCCGTTTGTCGATAATCCGCGACGGATCGACTTTCGTTACCCTGGCGGACATGACCGCCATGACGCGCACCCGCACCGAACCGGACCTGTCGTTCCTCCTGGATCACACCAGTCACGTGCTGCGGACCCAGATGAGCGCGCAGCTCGGCGAGATCGGGCTCACCCCGCGCATGCACTGCGTGCTCGTCCACGCCCTCGAGGAGGAGCGCACCCAGGCGCAGCTCGCCGAGATCGGGGACATGGACAAGACCACGATGGTGGTGACGGTGGACGCGCTGGAGAAGGCCGGCCTGGCCGAGCGCAGGCCGTCCAGTACGGACCGGCGGGCGCGGATCATCGCGGTGACCGAGGAGGGGGCGAAGGTCGCGAAGGAGAGCCAGAAGATCGTCGACCGGGTCCACGGGAGCACCCTCGCGGCCCTGCCGGACGATGAGCGCGAGGTGCTGCTCCGCGCACTGAACCGCCTGGTCACGGGGCATCTGCAGACACCCGAGGAGGGGCCGCGGCCGGCCCGGCGGGCACGCCAGAAGGGCTGACGCCACGACACCACAGCCTCCCCGCATCCCGATCCGTAAAAGATAGTCTGCAACAAAACTATCTGCTACGGTCCTTCCTGTTGCCTCCCAACGACAGGAGAGACCGCAATGCCCTCCACCTCCGCAGCCGCACCCATCGCCGCGCCCTCGCGCTCACGCCGGCTCGCCCTCGGCGTCCTGGCCACCGGCATGCTGATGACGGTCCTCGACGGCAGCATCGTGACCGTCGCCATGCCGGCCATCCAGAGCGACCTCGGCTTCACCCCGGCCGGTCTGAGCTGGGTCGTCAACGCCTACCTCATCGCCTTCGGTTCGCTGCTGCTCCTGGCCGGCCGCCTCGGCGACCTCATCGGCCGCAAGCGGATGTTCCTCGCGGGCACCGGGGTCTTCACCGCGGCCTCGCTCCTCGCCGGCGCCGCCACCTCCCCCGGCCTGCTGATCGCCGCCCGCTTCCTCCAGGGCGCCGGCAGCGCGATGGCCTCCGCCGTCAGCCTCGGCATCCTGGTCACGCTCTTCACCGAACCGCGCGAACGGGCCAAGGCCATCGCCGTGTTCAGCTTCACCGGCGCGGCCGGCGCCTCGATCGGGCAGGTCCTCGGCGGCGTGCTCACCGACGCGCTCACCTGGAACTGGATCTTCTTCATCAACCTGCCCATCGGTATCGCGACGGCCCTCCTCGCCCTTCCCGCCCTGCCCGGCGACCGCGGCCTCGGCCTGAAGGCCGGCGCGGACGCCCTCGGCGCGCTGCTGGTCACCGCCGGCCTGATGCTCGGCATCTACACGGTCGTCAAGATCGAGGAGTACGGGGCCACCTCGGCCCACACCCTCGGCTTCGGCGCCCTCGCGCTCGTCCTGCTCGCCGGCTTCCTCCTGCGCCAGGCCACCGCCGCGAACCCGCTCATGCCGCTGCGGATCCTCCGCTCGCGCAGCGTCTCCGGCGCCAACCTGGTCCAGATGCTGATGGTCGCCGCCCTCTTCTCCTTCCAGATCCTCGTCGCCCTCTACATGCAGAACGTCCTCGGCTACAGCGCCGGCGAAACGGGTCTGGCGATGCTGCCGGCCGCGGCCGTCATCGGCCTCGTCTCCCTGACCGTCTCGGCCCGCCTCAATGCCCGGTTCGGCGAACGCGCCGTCCTGCTGGCCGGTCTGGCGCTCCTGATCGGCGCACTCGGTCTGCTGACCCGCGTGCCCGGCCGGGCCGAGCAGGCGGACTACCTCACCGACCTGCTCCCCGTGATGCTCCTGGCCGCCGGATTCGGCCTCGCCCTGCCCGCCTTGACCTCGCTCGGCATGTCCGGCGCCAAGGAGGAGGACGCGGGCCTCGCCTCCGGGCTCTTCAACACCACCCAGCAGATCGGCATGGCCCTCGGCATCGCGGTCCTCTCCACCCTCGCCGCCTCCCGCACCGAGTCCCTCACCGAGGCCGGACGCCCCGCCTCCGAGGCCCTGACCGGCGGCTACCACCTGGCCTTCGCGGTCGGGGCGGCCCTCCTCGTCGCCGCCCTGGCCGTCGCCTTCACGGTCCTGCGCCACTCGAAGGACGCCCCGGAGGAGGCCCCGGCGGACGCCCCGGAGGACGCCCCGCGGGAGGCGGCCGCCGCGCAGGACGCCGTTGGCCGATCCGCGCTCTGGACCGACCCCGCGGGGATCTGACACCGTTCACCACATCACCTCCACCAGCTTTCCTGCGCAGCCCTGTTCCTGACGGCCTGTCAGTTCAGTAATCTGACTACACGTCAGTTATTGAGTTCCAGTTCCATCAAGGTTCATCGAGCAGGAGCGGGCGGAACGATGCTTGGATCTACTCACGGCACCCTCACCACCGACTTCCGCGCACGTGTCGAGGCCTGCGGGGAGTCCCCCAGGACGGCCGTCCACTCGTCTGCGGCCCCCTCCGCCGACGACGCGGTCGCCGTCGACGTCAGCGGCCGGCCGCTGCACGCCGACGTACCCGACCTCGACCGGTTCTTCCGGCCCGAGTCCGTGGCCGTCATCGGCGCCTCCGACGCCGAAGGCAGACCGAACACCGGCATCACCCGCCAGCTCATCGCCTGGGCGGAACGCGTCGGCGCCCGGATCCACCCCGTGCACCCCACCCGCCCCACCGTCTTCGGGCTGACCTGCCACGCCTCCGTGGCCGACCTGCCCGAACAGGTCGACCTCGCCGTCCTCCTCGTCGCCGACCCGCTCCCCGTCATCGAGGAACTGGCCGAGACGAAGGTGAAGTTCGCCGTCGCCTTCGCCTCCGGCTTCGCCGAGACCGGCGACGCGGGCGCCGCCGCCCAGGACCGGCTCGGCGCCGCAGTCCAGCGCTCCGGCCTGCGCCTCCTCGGCCCCAACACCAACCTCAACGCCTTCGAGGAGTTCCGCGACGACCTCGACGGCCCGGCCATCGCCCTGATCACCCAGTCCGGCCACCAGGGCCGGCCCGTCTACACCCTCCAGGAGCTCGGCATCCGCCTCTCCCACTGGGCACCCACGGGCAACGAGGCCGACCTGGAGACCTCCGACTTCATCTCCTACTTCGCCGAGCAGCCCGAGGTCGGAGCCATCGCCTGCTACGTCGAAGGCCTCAAGGACGGCCGGTCCTTCCTCCTCGCCGCCGACCGCGCCGCCCGCAACGGCGTCCCCGTCGTCGCCGTCAAGGTCGGCCGCACCGAGACCGGCGCCCGCATGGCCGCCTCCCACACCGGGAAACTGACCGGCGCCGACACCGTCGTGGACGCCGCCATGCGCCAGTTCGGCGTGATCCGCGTCGACGGCCTGGACGAGCTCCAGGACACCGCCGCCCTGCTCGCCCGGGCCCGCAAACCGCAGGCCGACGGGGTCGTCGTCTACTCCATCTCCGGCGGCACCGGAGCCCACTTCTCCGACCTGGCGACGGAGGCGGGCCTGACCCTGCCCACGCTCTCCCAGGCCAAGCAGGACGAGCTCCACCAGTGGATCCCGGAGTACCTGAACGTCGCCAACCCCGTCGACAACGGCGGCCACCCGGTCGGCGACTGGCGCGGCCGAAAGATCATCGACGCGATCCTCGCCGACCCGTCCGTCGGCGTCCTGATCTGCCCGATCACCGGCCCCTTCCCCCCGATGAGCGACAAGCTCGCCCAGGACCTGGTGGACGCGGCGGAGACCTCGGACAAGCTGATCTGCGTGATCTGGGGCTCCCCCGTCGGCACCGAGGAGGCCTACCGCACCACCCTCCTCGGCTCCTCCCGCGTCGCCACCTTCCGTACCTTCGGCAACTGCATCACCGCCGTCCGCGCGTACCTCGGCCACCACCGCTTCACCGCCGGCTACCGCTCCCCCTTCGAGGACGCACCGCGCACGCCCTCGCCCTCGTACCGCAAGGCGCAGGCGCTCATGCGGCCCGGCCAGCAGCTCAGCGAGCACGCGGCGAAGCAGCTGCTGCGCGCCTACGGGATACGGGTCCCCCGCGAGCAGCTCGTGACGAGCGCGGCGGCGGCCGTCCGGGCGGCCGGCCTGGTCGGCTACCCGGTGGTCATGAAGGCCTCGGGCCCGCAGCTGGGCCACAAGACGGAACTCGGCCTGGTGAAGATCGGCCTGACCTCGGCGAGCCAGATCCGCGACGCGTACCGGGAACTGACCGACATCGCGCGCTACGAGAACGTGCCGCTCGACGGGATCCTGGTCTGCCAGATGGTGGAGCGGGGGGTGGAAATGGTCGTCGGCGTCACCCAGGACGACCTCTTCGGCCCGACGGTGACGGTGGGTCTCGGCGGGGTCCTGGTCGAGGTCCTGCACGACGCGGCGGTCCGCGTCCCGCCGTTCGGCGAGGACCAGGCCCGCGCGATGCTCACGGAACTGCGCGGGCACGCACTGCTGGAAGGCGTACGGGGCGCACCCCCGGCCGACGTGGACGCGCTGGTGGAGGTCGTCCTGCGGATCCAGCGGATGGCGCTGGAACTCGGCGACGAACTCTCCGAACTGGACATCAACCCCCTGATGGTCCTCCCCCGCGGCCAGGGGGCGGTGGCACTGGACGCCCTAGCCATCTGCCGCTGACCCGCCGCCTCCCGGGGCTCCGCCCCAGACCCCGCCGGGCTCCGCCCGGACCCGCTCCTCAAACGCCGGAGGGGCTGAAAGGCCCAGCCCTGCGTGCACTTGCAGGCTGACGCCGGCAAATCCAGCCCCGCCGGCGTTTGAGGCGCGGGGGCTCGGGGGCGGAGCCCCCGCAACGGCGCCGCACCCACCCACCTCCGAACGGAAGTTCACCCATGACCGCCGCCCCCGAGGACGAAGTCCTCCACCGCGTCGACAACGGCGTCGCCTGGATCACCCTCAACCGACCCGAGGCGATGAACGCCGTCACCTGGGACCAGCGCGAGCGCATCATCGGCCTGCTCGCCGAAGCCTCCGCCGACCCGGCGGTCCGCGCCGTCGTCCTCACCGCCACCGGCAAGGGCTTCTGCGCGGGCGCGGACCTCCGGAGCGGCAGCGGCGGCAGCAGCGGCGGCGGCGCCCCCGCCGCCGAACGCGTCGCCGGCGACGTGGCCCGCATGATCCGCCTCGGCGCGCAGCGCCTGATCACCGCGGTGCTGGACTGCGAGAAGCCCGTCCTCGCCGCCGTCAACGGCACGGCCGCCGGCATCGGCGCCCACCTCGCCCTCGCCTGCGACCTCGTCATCGCCGCCGAACCCGCCCGGTTCATCGAGGTGTTCGTCCGCCGCGGCCTGGTCCCCGACGGCGGCGGCGCGTACCTGCTGCCCCGTCTCATCGGCCCGCAGAAGGCCAAGGAGCTGATGTTCTTCGGCGACGCCCTCCCGGCGGCCGACGCCGAACGCCTCGGCCTGGTCAACAAGGTGGTGCCGGCCGAGGAGCTGGAGGCGACCGCCCGCGCGTGGGCGGAGCGGCTCGCGCAGGGCCCCACCCGGGCCCTCGCCCTGACGAAGCAGCTGGTCAACGCCTCCCTGGACGGTGACCGGGCGACGGCCTTGGCCGCCGAGGCCACCGCTCAGGAGATCAACATGACCACGGCCGACGCGAACGAGGGCGTGGCGAGCTTCGTGGAGCGCCGCACGCCCAAGTACCTGGGCCGGTGAGCTACGTCCGGGGGTTCGGCTTGAGCAGCGCGAACACCGCGCCGAAGGGGTCGGCCAGCCACGCGAGCCGCCCGACGTCCGGTACGTCCGCCGCCGGCATGAGCACGGACCCGCCGTTCTTCTCCGCCTTCGCGATGGTGTCGTCGACGTCCGCGACGTGGAAGTACGGCACCCAGCGCGCCTTCTCCTCCCCGCCGCCCGCGCCGTCGCCGAGCGGCGCGACCCCGCCGAAGGAGGCGTCCTCCTGGTCCCCGTCGGCGGTGCTCAGGACGCGGTAGGTCATCCCGGGCACGTCCATCTCGGCGTACCGCCACCCGAACAGCCCGGCGTAGAAGCCGATGTCCGCGACCGGGTCCGGCACGTGGAGCTCCGCCCACACCAGCGTGTTCTCGTCGGAGGCCACTTCGAACCCGGCGGTGTTCCCGGGCTGCCAGCAGGCGAACTCGGCGCCCTGCGGGTCGGTGAAGTGCGCGAGCCGGCCCTCCCCCATGACGTCCCCGGGCTCCATCCGGACCGTGCCGCCGCCGTCGCGGACGGCCGCGGCGGTGGCCTCGATGTCGGGGGTCATGAAGTGGTGCATCCAGGCGGACGTCGCCCCTTCCTCGGTGAGCGGCCCGAGCGCGGCGACGGTCTTCCCGTTCACCTGGAAGAAGCCGTAGCCGCCGGCCTCGGGCCCGGCGGAGGCGAAGTCCCAGCCGAACACGGCCCCGTAGAAGGCGGCGGCCGCCTGCGTGTCGGGGCTGCCGAGGTCGAGCCAGTTGGGTGATCCGGTACTGAAGTCGGTGCCGAGCATGGGGTCCTCCCGGGAGTACGGGCGCTACGCAGGCGCTACGAAGTCGCTGCCACGATGCCGAGTGTCTCTGATCAGCTCAGTGATTCCGTCGCCAGACATGGCACCCAGCGACGGGATTTCCCACCGCGGAGGGGTGGCATGGGCGTGGAGGTGGAATCCCGCGCCCAGTACTGCGCCTCGTGGCCGGTGTCGGCCGGTGGTGGGTGCGCTGATCGTCGTCACGTCCTGGTGCCGGTGGGCTGCGCGGGGCAGTCGGGGCCGGTCCGTATGAGCGTGTCCCTCCGGACACTGACCTGCCGGGCCCGAAGGCCGGACAGGGGAGGGTGTCCGGCGTCGCCTGGGCGTCGGACGTGCTGTCTTGTGCCGGGTGGGCGCGGTTTTCGACCGGTCCCGTCGGCTGGGTTTCAGCGCGTT
The DNA here is from genome assembly GCF_042894695.1 of Streptomyces sp. NPDC001513. Taxonomy (NCBI): domain Bacteria; kingdom Bacillati; phylum Actinomycetota; class Actinomycetes; order Kitasatosporales; family Streptomycetaceae; genus Streptomyces; species Streptomyces sp. NPDC001513. Next base: position 245,672 of record NZ_JBIAVU010000005.1, on the reverse strand, counting down.
TGGTGTGATGACCGCGCCCGCTTCGAGTCGGTCGACAACCGTGCGGATGGCCATGGCGCCTGTGGTGCGATCAGTGACGGTCTTCGTCTGGTGGGCAAGACCGCGGGACGCGATGCGCTGCCAGGCTCCCTGGTCACGGTCTCCCTGCCAGGAGCAGGACGGACAGATGGCCCATTTCCATCCGCGCGTGGCGGGCCGGTCGGGGGCCTTGCGGTGCTGGAGCGGGGTGACGCAGTGCGGGCAGTGCCGGGAGGTGTTCCGGGCCGGGACGATGACGACGGCTACGCCTGTCTCAGCGGCCAGATGTCGCATGCGCTCCACGATCCGCCCCCGTACCTGCTGGGACATGCGCGTGTTGATCGTGCGGCCCATGCCACCCGCTTCCATCGAGCGGAGGTCTTCGACGTAGATGACGCTCGCCCAGGCGGCGACGGCCTGGTCGACCGCCCATCTGGCGGCAGCACACGCCAGTGCATCGTTGAGGTTGGACCGGCGTGCAGAGACCCGGCTGATCTCATCTCTGAGGAGGGTGTGCTTGGCGGCCAGAGCATGCTGCTCGTCGCCGGCAGTGAGCCGCTGGTACTGATCGGCCTTGGCACCCAGTCGTTCGCCCTGTCGGCGTAGACGGTGCTGCTTCGCGAGGACACCGGCCGCCCGGAACATACCCCCGGCTCCGAGAGCCGTGATCCGCCCGTCGCGGTGGAGACGGACCGCCCCACAGGACAACAATGTATTCAGGCCCCAGTCCACACCGAGCGCAACCGTGTGCCCGCTCCGGGCGGTCTTCGGTACCGGGTGGGTGTAGGCGAGGTCGGCACGAATGTGGCCCTGGTGCGGGCGCAAGGTGGGCAGGTGCAGCACCGCACCCCCGGGGATCGTAGGCGGCAGCTTGATGGGGCAGGACACCCACGTCCAGTCCCGGTACGACCTCGGATCAGGGCGAGTGGGAAGCTGCAAACGCAGCAGCGCGCGGCCGGGGACATCCGCCCGTTCGATCGTGGCCTGCTGCCCGTCGCATGCTGCCAGCAGCAGCATGCGCGCGGTCCTGGGCGCACTCTCCGCCTCGAACACATTGACAGGCATCCGGTTGTACTTCTTGACGAAGGTTGCGATCTGCCGCGTGCGGGAGTTGATGACGCTGGACGGCAGATGCTGTCCGCCGGGCAATGCCCCGCGCACCGCGGCCCACTCCAGGTCCGTGCGCCTGGCGGGGTCGGCGGGCCAGGCTTCCATCACTGCTGCGGTCAGATCGGAGCACCACTTCACCGAGCGCAGGACGCGCCCGGCCTGCTCCTGCGCCATACGCACGATGCGGTCATTGACACGGATGCCTTCGGGCGGCGCGGTGGTCCAGCCCAGGCGACGCAGCGCCATCCACGCGTTCGACGGCAGCCTTCGTCTCCCGCCGTCCTCCCCGGACGCGAGCACTTCCACGTCGACGGCATTCCAATGCCCGGCCAGCAAGTTGGCGGCCATGCCGGCCACCAGATCGGCTGCCCAGCCAACCCGCTCCGCCAGTACGGAGGCGGTCAGCGGTTCAGCTCTCTCCTCATCCACACCCGTCCGCAGCAGGCCATGGGCAGACGCGGTCCGAGCGGTCTCGCCCACGGCGAGCGTCACCTTCCGGCTCACCACTCACCACCTCCTGCCGGTGCTGTCATCCGATCAACGACACTCCGCACGAAGAGTCACCCATTCGATCCATGAACCCACATCCGACACCCGCGCAAGACGCGCACCACGGCACGGAACCAACACGATCGCTACGGTGGTGGCGCAAAGGGGGTGCCAGCTCCGATCCACCGAGGCCATTCCACAATCCGCGCTCACCCCTTCCTATCTGACGCACCGTCAGCTTCAATCGTCGGTGTGATGGGACATGCAGGGATGGCGGCCACCGTCGTCCGATACCTCAGGTCAGTCGGCTCCCCCACCTCCGCCGCGGCGGAGCGGGAACCCGAGTCCGTCGACGCCCTGCCGCGCCCGGATCTGCGCGCCGTCGGCGAGGACGAGCGCGCGCCGGTCAGCCCCGCCGAGTTCCGGGCCGTGCTCGGGAACTTCGCCAGCGGGGTCACCGTCATCACCGCGCCGTCCGGCGAGGACGAGGCGGGCCCGGCCGGCTTCGCCTGCCAGTCCTTCGCCTCGTTGTCCCTCGACCCGCCCCTGGTCACCTTCATGGTGGCCCGTACGTCGACCACCTGGCCGCGGATCGCCCGCGCCGGGGTGTTCTGCGTCAACATCCTCGGGGCCGAGCAGGGCGAGCTGTGCCGGTCCTTCGCGGTCAGCGGCGCGGACAAGTTCGCCGGGGTGAGCCACTCCCCCGCCCCCGTCACCGGATCGCCGCAGCTCGACGCCGTGCCCGCCTGGATCGACTGCCGGATCCAGGCCGTCCACACCGGCGGGGACCACCTCATCGTCGTGGGCCGGGTCGTCGCCATGGGCGCGGCCGGCGAGGGCGACCCGCTCCTCTTCCACAAGGGCCGCTTCGGCCGCCTGGCCGACTGACCCGGCGATCGGAAGCGAAGGCGCGAGGACGCGAACACGCGAAAGGGTGGCTCCGGGGCCGGGTCCCGGAGCCACCCTTCGCGCTGTCAGAAGGTGAGCACCCCGCGCGCCACCCGCCCGTGGTGGGCGTCGTCGACGGCCTTGGCGAAGTCCTCCACCGGGTAGACCTCCGTCACCAGCTCGTCCAGCAGCAGCCGGCCCTGCCGGTAGAGCTCGGCGTACAGCGCGATGTCGCGCTGCGGGCGCGAGGACCCGTACCGGCAGCCCATGATCGTCTTGTCCAGGTACATGGAGGAGACGAGGAAGGACGCCTCCTCCGTGAATCCGGGCACGCCGAGCAGGATCGCCTGACCGTGCCGGTCCAGGAGGTCCACGGCCTGCCGGATCAGCTTGACGTTGCCCACGCACTCGAAGGCGTGGTCGGCGCCGGTCGGCAGGATCTCGCGCACCGCCGCCGAGGAGTCGGCCACGGCGGACGCGTCGATGAAGTGCGTGGCCCCGAACTGCCGGGCCACCGCCTCCTTCGCCGGGTTCGCGTCCACCGCGACGATCGTCGTGGCCCCCGCTATCCGGGCCCCCTGGAGCACGTTCAGCCCGATGCCGCCGGTGCCGATGACGACCACCGACTCGCCGCGGTCGACGCGGGCCCGGTTCAGCACCGCGCCCACCCCGGTGAGGACCCCGCAGCCGATGAGCGCCGCCGAGGTCAGCGGGATGTCGGCGGGGATCTTCACGGCCTGGACGGCCTTGACGATCGTGCGCTCCGCGAAGGCGGAGTTGGAGGCGAACTGGAACAGCGGCTTCCCGCCCCGCGAGAACGGCTGCCCGGGCATCCCGATCGCCTTGCGGCACATCGTCGGCCGGCCGCGGTCGCAGTCCGCGCACGCCCCGCAGTTGGCGAGGGTGGACAGCGACACGTGATCGCCCGGCGCCACGTGGGTGACGCCCGCGCCCACGGCCTCCACGATGCCCGCGCCCTCGTGCCCGAGCACCACCGGCGGCGGGAACGGGATCGTCCCGTCGATGACCGACAGGTCGCTGTGGCACAGCCCGGCCGCGCCGATCGCGACCAGCACCTCCCCCGGCCCCGGGTCCCGGATCTCCAGGTCGTCGACCACCTGGGCCTGCTTGCCGTCGAATACGACGCCTCTCACCTGGACTCCTTAGGCAGGCCGAGCACGCGCTCGGCGATGATGTTCCGCTGGATCTCGTCCGAGCCGCCGTAGATGGTGTCGGCGCGGGTGAACAGGAAGAGGCGCTGTTCCTCGTCGAGTCCGAGTTCGTACGGGAGCCCGGGCGCCCAGGTCGCCGGCCCGGCGGTGGCCGCCGCACCGCGGACCTCCACCGCCAGCTCCCCGAGCCGCCGGTGCCAGCCGCCCCACAGCAGCTTGGCCACGCTGGGCGCGCCCGCGTCGTCGGTGGCGCCGAGCGTGCGGAGGGCGTTCCACCGCATGGTGCGCAGCTCGGCCCACTGCCGCACGAGCCGGTCCCGCAGGACGGGATCCCCCGCGCCCGGACCCGCCGCGCCCGGAGCCGCCGTTCCGGGATCCCCCGCACCCGGAGCCCCCGCACCCGGACCCGCCGCACCCCGAGCCGTCCGCGCCGCGTACGCCGCCAGCACCCGCTCCAGTTCGGCCGCGAAGCCGATCTGCTGCACCAGCGTCGAGACCCCGCGCTCCAGGGCGAGCAGGCCCATGGCCACGGTCCAGCCGTCGCCCTCCCCGCCGACGACCTCCGCCGCCACCGCCCCGTCGAAGAACACCTCGTTGAACTCCGAGGTCCCCGACATCTGCCGGATCGGCCGGACCTCGACGCGCCCCGGCTGGTCCATCCGTACGAGGAGGAAGGACAGCCCCCGGTGGCGCCGCGATCCGGGCTCGGTGCGGGCCAGGACGAAGCACCAGTCGGCGTCCCGGGCCAGGGAGGTCCAGATCTTCTGCCCGGTGACCCGGTACAGCCCGTCGGCCGGGTCCCGTACCGCGGCCGTACGGATCCCCGCGAGGTCGGAGCCGGCCCCCGGCTCGCTGTAGCCCTGGCACCACAGCTCCTCGCCCCGCGCGATCCCTGGCAGGAAGCGGTCCCGCTGCTCCCGGCTGCCGTACGCGATCAGCGTGGGCGCGAGGAGGTTCTCCCCGATGTGGCCGACCCGGCCGGGCGCGCGCAGCGCCGCGTACTCCTCGGCCCACACCACCTGGCCGGTCAGCGAGAGCCGCCGCTGCCCGTACGCCCCGGCCGGGGCCTCCCAGCCCTGCCCGATCCAGCCGCCGCGGCCCAGCTCGCGCTCCCAGGCGCGCCGGGCCTCGACCCCCTCGTGTTCGCTGCCCGGCCCGCCGAGGCCGACGACCTGCGCGTACGGGCCCACGAGGTGCTCCGTCAGCCACGCCCGGGCGTGCCCGCGCAGCTCCTCGGCCTCGGCCCCGAAGCTGAAGTCCATCCTGCTCAGGCCCCCTACGCGTTGGGGCGGTCCTTGGCGGCCGCCGCCTTGGCCATGGCCTCCAGCTGCGCCAGCATCGGCATCGGGTCGGTGCCCACCGTCCCGGGCAGGAAGTCGGCGATCTTCTCCGGGGTCCAGGAGCCCTCGGCGTACCCGGCGCGCAGTTCGCGCGGCTGCGCCCAGACGGCGATCTTCGGGCCGGCGATCGTGTAGACCTGCCCGGTGATGTCCTCGGCCTTGGCGCGGTCGCTGAGCAGGTAGGTGACCAGCGCGGCCACGTCCTCCGGCTCGCCGATCTCCTTGAGCTCCATGGGCACGTTCGCCGACATGCGGGTACGGGCGACGGGTGCGACGGCGTTGGCCGTCACCCCGTACTTGGCGAGGCCCAGGGCCGCGGACCGGACGAGGGAGATGATCCCGCCCTTGGCCGCGCTGTAGTTGGCCTGGGCGACCGAGCCCTGGTGGTTGCCGCTGGTGAAGCCGATCAGGGTGCCCGAGCCCTGCCTGCGCATGACGGCGGAGGCGGCGCGGAAGACGGTGAAGGTGCCCTTGAGGTGGGTGGCGACCACCGGGTCCCACTCCTCTTCGGACATGTTGAACAGCATCCGTTCGCGCAGGATGCCGGCCACGCACACGACGCCGTCGATGCGGCCGAACTCGGTGAGCGCGGTGTCGACGATGCGCTGGCCGCCCGCCATGGTGGAGATGTCGTCGGCGACGGCGACGGCCTCTCCGCCGGCGGCCTGGATCTCCTTCACCACGCCGTCGGCGACCTCGCTGGTCGGTTCGCCGCCCCCGATCCCCACTCCGTAGTCGTTGACGACGACCCTGGCGCCCTCGGCGGCCGCGGCGAGTGCCACGGCCCGCCCGATGCCCCGGCCGGCGCCGGTGACGGCGACGACCTTGCCTGCCAAGAAGTTCCCCACGTCCGGCCCCTTCCCGCGATTTCTGACGGACCGTTAGATTCTATGGGTAGTCAGATGCACCTGCACAAGCCCTCGTTGCCTTCGTTGCCTTCGTTGCCTTCGTTGCCGTATCCACGCAAGGAGCTGTCGACGCCCATGACCCTGCCCGCCGCCTTCCACGACATCGCCAAGCGCGTCAACAACTGGGGACGATGGGGCGCCGACGACGAGATCGGCACCCTGAACCTGATCACGGACGAGGTCGTCCGGGCCGCCGCGGCGGAGATCCGCAGCGGCCGCCGCATCCCCCTCGCCCTCCCGCTCAAGGAGGACGGGGTGCAGGTCGGCATGATCCCGGGCCGGATCAACCCGCTGCACACGATGGTGCAGATCAACCAGGAGATCTTCGGCCCGGGCACGGTGGCGTGCAGCGACGACGCCGTGAGCATGGGCCTCCAGGCGGGCACCCACTGGGACGCCCTCACCCACGTCTCGCACTCGGGGAAGATCTACAACGGCCGTCCGGCCGGCACCATCACCGCGCACGGCCGCGCCGAGTACAGCGGCATCGACAAGGCCGGCCCCATCGTCTCGCGCGGGGTCCTCCTGGACGTGGCCCGCGCGAAGGGCCTGGACCGGCTGGAGGGGGGCCACGCGGTGACCCCGGAAGACCTGGCGGAGGCGGAGGAGTTCGGCGGGGTCACGGTCCGCCCGGGCGACATCGTCCTGGTCCGCACCGGCCAGATCCAGGTCTACCTGGCGGGCGACAAACACGGCTACGGTTTCCCCTCGCCCGGCCTCTCCGTCCGCACCCCGGAGTGGTTCCACGCCCGGGACGTGGCGGCCGTCGCGAACGACACCCTCACCTTCGAGATCTTCCCGCCGGAGATCGACGACCTGTGGCTGCCGGTGCACGCCCTCGACCTGGTCGAGATGGGCATGCACCAGGGCCAGAACTGGAACCTCGAAAAGTTGTCCACAGCCTGTGCAGAAGAAAACCGGTACTCGTTCCTCCTCTCCGCGATGCCGGAACCCTTCGTCGGCGGTACGGGCACCCCGGTGGCCCCGGTGGCCGTCCTCTGACCCCGGCCGCGCGCGGGCCGAGCCCAGTGGAACCATGATGTGGACATGACGCGTCCCCTGTACGCGCGCGTCACACCCGTCCCCACCACCTTCCCTGCAGGAGAAGCCCGCATGGCCAACCCGTACCAGGTAACGCCGCCGCCCGCCCCGAGGCGCCGCTCGGGCGGCAACGTCGTCGCCGTCATCGTCCTCGCCGTGATCGTCATCGGCGGCTACTTCGCCTTGCAGTCGCTCAAGAAGGACGACGGCAAGCCGTCGGCGTCCACCTCGGCCTCCCCGTCCGCCAAGCCCACGGCCAAGGACCCCGGTTCCCCCGAGTCCTCCTCCGACACCTCCAGCGCGTGGAAGGTCGGCGACTGCGGCGGCCCCGACCCGGCCAAGGCCCCCGACGGGTACAAGCGGACGGGCTGCTCCGACTCCGGGGCCACCTTCAAGGCCATCGACATCAAGGAGGCCAGCATCCTCCCGGGCGCGATCCAGTGCCCGCCCGGCACGGACCTGATGATCGACGTGAGCATCTCCTACGGCAGCTCCAAGTCGAGCGGCATCCCCACCAACACCGTCTGCGGCCGCAACCTGTCGAACGACCACCCCGGCGACGCGGGCGCCGGCGGCGGCCAGCTGGTGAAGGGCGACTGCGTGACCAACCAGGCCAAGGAGGTCGCCTGCGGCGGCTCGGGCGCCCAGAAGGTCCTCGGCCTCGTCAAGACGAAGTCCGAGTGCCCCTCCGGCACCACCGACCCCATCGAACTCACCATGGCCATCGGCCGCCCGTACGACGTCATCTGCACCGACGGCTAGGTCGTCTCTTTCGGATCTTGCCGGCCCCGAAGGGCCGGCCGCCCGCCGTCCCGGCACGATGCCCGGGATGGCGGGCGGACCGCGGACGGGACGGCGGGCGGGCGGGAACGGCCGTGGCCGCCGAAAAGGGCGTGCCACGGCATCCGCGAAGGCACAGACTCACCCCATGGCAGACATGCGGGAGTTCCGGGAAGCGGTCGACGACTGGGCGGCCGGCGGTCCCGACGGGCCCGCGCGTGATCTGGCCGCCCGGCTGGGCGTGCGGACGGCGGTGCTGCTGGAAGGGCCCAGCGACCTCGCGGCCGTCGAGGCGCTCGCCGCACGCCGCGGCCGCGACCTCGCCGCCGAGGGCGTGTGCGTCACGCCGATGGGCGGGGCGATGAGCGTGGGCCGCTACACCGGCCTCCTCGGGCCGCCCGGCCTCGGCCTGCGCCTGACAGGACTGAGCGACGAACGCGAGCAGCCCTTCTACGACCGCGCCCTGGCGCGGGCCGGGGCGCCGGGCAGCGGCTTCTTCGTGTGCGTCGCGGACCTGGAGGACGAACTCATCCGCGCGCTGGGCACGGCGCGGATCGAGGAGGTCCTCCGGTCCGAGGGCGACCTGCGCTCCTGGCAGACCTTCGTGCGCCAGCCCGCCCAGCACGGCCGCCCCCGGCAGCGGCAGTTGCGGCGCTTCCTCGGCACGAAGAAGGGCCGCAAGATCCGCTACGGCCGCCTCCTCGTCGAGGCCCTCGCCCCCGAAGAGGTACCGGCCCCGCTCGACGACCTCCTCGCGGTGCTGTGACCCACGCCGGCCTCAGCCGGTCTCCTTGGCGCAGGTCCGGTCCTTCGCCGGCAGTTTGCCCGTGGCCAGGTACCTGTTGACCTGGTCGTCCACGCAGGTGTTGCCGTAACTCCCGTAGAGGGCATGCCGGTTCGCGCCCTCCAGAGTGATCAGCCTGGAGCTCGGCAGCTGCCGGCGCAGCTCGACGCTGCCCTTGTACGTGGTGCGCGGATCGCCGGTGGCGGCCACGATCAGCGCGGCGGCATCGTGCCGTACCCGGGTGGGCTCCTCGCGCGGCCGGTCCCAGAAGGCGCACGGGTTGATGTTGCGGGTCAGCGGGCCGAACAGGGGATGCGCGGCGCGGCTGCGCTCGATGTCCCGCCAGTACTGCTCGGGATCGCGCCCGGCGGCCACGTCCCCGCAGATGATCGCGGACTGCACTCCTGTGGGCTCGCCCTCCCCGCGCAGCGCGTACCGGAGCTCCGCGGCGAACCCCGCGGGGAGCGTGGTGGGCGCCCCGCCGGCCGCCTTGACCAGTACGGACAGCAGCTCGCCGAAGGACGCCCGCGCGGGCTCGGTGTCGTCCGCGATGCCCGAGAACAGCAGGAGCGGCACCTGACTGTCGTCGATCCGGAAGGCGTCGGTGCCCGAACCGATGGTCAGCGGGCCGCGCGCGGACGCCGCGACGACGCGGTCGACGGAGGCGAGCACCTCGGCGCGGGTGCGGCCGAGGCCGTAGGTGGCGTGGCGCTCCGCCGCCCAGCCCGCCCAGTCGGACAGCGCCTTCTCGTTCGCGCGCTCCGTGCCCTCCAGCAGTCGGGGGCGGTAGTCGCGCGGGTCGATCGCCCCGTCGAGCACCATCCGGTCGTGGCGGCCGGGGAACATCTGGGTGTAGACGGTGCCCAGGTAGGTGCCGTAGGAGTAGCCCAGGTAGGAGATCTTCCGCTCGCCGAGCGCGCCGCGGATGACGTCCATGTCGCGGGCGGTGTTGCGGGTGCTGATGTGCGGGAGCACGGAGGCGTCGGTGGCCCGGCACTTGTCGGCCAGGCTCTTCTGCAGGGCGACCTGCCGGTCGAAGCCCGCCCGGTCGGCGCCGGCCGACAGCCAGGTCATGCCGAGGGGCCAGCCGCAGTCCAGCGGGGTGCTGCGCCCGACGAAGCGCGGGTCGAAGCCGACGATGTCGTAGCGGGCCCCGACGTCCTTCATCGCCGCGCGGGCCGTCGGCGGGTAGCCCCGGGCGGGGCCGCCGGGGCCGCCCGTGTTCAGCAGGATCGCGCCGATGCGGTGACGGGTGTCGGTGGCCTTGAGCCGGGATATCGCCACGGTGATCGTGCGGCCCCGGGGGGCGGCGTAGTCCAGCGGCACGGTCACGTCCGCGCACTGCACACCTGCCTTGTCCAGATCAGGGCCCGTGGTGTCGTCGGGGCCCGTGACGCAGCTGCCCCAGTCCGGCCGCTGCCGGTAGTACGGGTCGAGCCCAGCCTCGGAACGGTTCGCGGCGGACGCCGACGGGGGCGCGGCCCCGGCGGACGCGGCCTCGGCGGCGACGGCCAGGGTGGGGGTGGTGGCGAGGCAGGCGGCGAGGACGAGACCCGCGGACAACGCGCGGCGAGCGGCGGGGCCGAGGGTTCGGTCGGCGGTGGGCGGCGCATCGGCCGCTTCGTGTGATCGCATGCCCCGAGGCTAGGAACCGGCCCCGGCACGGCACATCGGCCACGGGCACGAGGTCGCAGGTCCCGCCCTCCCCCGGCGCCCGGGACCCGCGGACCGGTCCGGCCCCCTCCCCCAGGAGGAGGCCCGGCAGGTTCTGCGGGTGGCGGCGGCGCGCATGCACGCCCCGAGCGCGGCACGGCAGCCGCCACCCCGCGACCCGCACTCGTCAAGGCGTGTCCTTGGCGTCCCCTCGCGTCGAATCGCTCCACACCAGGGTGATCAAGATGTGACGGATCGTCAACACCTCGTTAGAGGTACAGGCGCGGTTCCCGCGTCGGGGGGTGAACTTCCGACGGGCCGTCCGAGGCGCAGTCCGACGCCGCCTTCTCCGCACGGTCGATCTCGCACCAGATGCGCTTGCCCGCACCCTCGTGCTGCCAGCCCCAGCGGTCCGCCAGGCCGTCCACCAGCTCCAGGCCGCGGCCGCCGGTGTCGTCGCCGGCCGCCTGCCGGCGGGCCGGCGCCCGGTCGCTCGCGTCGGCCACCTCGACCCGCACCCCGGGTCCCCCGAACAGCATCCGCAGCACCGCCGGACAGCCCGTGTGCACGACCGCGTTGGTGACCAGCTCGGAGATCAGCAGGATCAGCGTCTCGGCGAGCGGCTCGTCATCCCCTATGCCCGACCCCGCCAGCCGGGACCGGGCCCATCGGCGGGCCCGGCCGACCTCGGCCGGGTCCGCTCCTACCTCCAGCTGAACCTGAAGCACCTGCACCGCTCACACCATCCGAACCGGCGGACACTTCGCCTCGCGACAGGATGGGATCACCCACTGTGATCCCCTTGCGGAGCAGCATGGTTGACATACAGTCACCACAACAAGCGCTTCGGGCATATTCCCGCGCGAAGGAGTGGGCGTGGTGCATACTGTGCGACGCTCGCGCCGCTCAACCGCTCGCATCTGTGGGAGCGTACCGGAGCAGCCCCCCGACTCCGGTCCGTAACGGCGGGGGCGAAGGACACAAACCGATATCAACTCTCTGTAATCGGACATGCGTCCCGCGTCGTCCATCCCGTGCCCCGCGACGTGCCCCGCGACGGCCGTGAACGGCTACACCGCCGAGTCCAGCAGCTCCGCCGCGAGCAGTTCCTCCGCCTCCCCCGCCGTGCGCCACTGCTCGGCCCGCACCCACGCCCGCTTCAGGTGCAGGTGCACGTCCGCCTCCCACGTGAAGCCCATCCCGCCGTGCACCTGAAGGCAGTCCCGCGCGCCCTGTACCGCCGCCCGGTCCGCCAGCAGCTTGGCCGCCGCCACCTCCCCCGGATCGCCCGTCACCGCCGCCGCGTAGACCGCCGTACGAGCCACCTCCGCGCGCACCAGCATCTGCGCGCACAGGTGCTTGACCGCCTGGAACGCCCCGATCGGCTGCCCGAACTGCTCGCGCTCGCCCGCGTACCGGACCGCCAGCTCCACCGTCCGCAGCGCACTGCCGACCTGCAGCGCCGCCGTCAGCAACGCCCCCGCGGAGCGGTACTGCGACACGTCCGCCGCACCGGGCGGCGACGCCACCCGGTGCAGCGGCGTCAGCGGGTCCACCGAGCGCACCGGCGACCCGGCCGGCACCCCGGAAGCCCCCAGCACCGCGTCCGCCTCGCCCAGGTGCGCGACGAGGCCGCCGCCCGGGCCGCCCCCCAGGTCGAAGGCGGTCACCACCGCCGTCCCCGCCGCCGCCCCCGGGACCACCCCGGCGGCCAGGTGCGTGGCCACCAGCGGCCCCGGCAGCAGCGCCCGCCCGGCCTCCTCGAAGACGAGCACCGCCTCCGGGAGGCCGAGGCCGACGCCGCCGGCGGACTCGGGCAGCCGCAGCGCGAAGAAGCCCGCCTCGCCCAGCTCCCGCCACAGCCCGCGGTCCACGGCGACGCCCGTGTCCACCGAGGCGCGCAGCGCCTCGCGCCCGTACCGGCCCGCCAGCAGCTCCCGTACGCCCGCCCGCAGGTCCCGCTGTTCCTCGGTCGGCTGGAAGTGCATGCCCCTCACCGGCCCTTCGGGAGGCCGAGGATCCGCTCGGCGACGATGTTCTGCTGGATCTGCGAGGTGCCCGCCGCGATCGTGTACGAGAGCGAGGAGAGCCGGTCCAGGGTCCATTCCTCCTCCAGGGAGAGGGAGGCGGCGCCCAGCACCTCCGCCGCCACCTCGTACAGCTCCTGCCGCGCGTGCGAGTAGGCGAGCTTGAAGACCGAGCCGCCGATGCCGGGGACCCCGCCGGAGCCCTCCGACTCGCTGACGTTCCACTGGGTCAGCCGCCACAGCGCGCCGAACTCCCCGTACAGCCGCCCCAGCCTGCGCCGCAGCACCGGATCGTCCCAGCGGCCGTTCGCCTTCGCCGTGCGGGCCAGCTCGCCCAGGGTGCGGCGGCAGGCGACGACCTCGCCGACGAAGGCGGTGCCCCGCTCGAAGGAGAGGGTGACCATGGTGACCCGCCAGCCGTCGTTCTCGGCCCCGACCCGGTTCGCGGCCGGGATCCGCACCTCGTCGAGGAACATCTCCGCGAACTCGGTCGACCCGGCGAGCGTGCGCAGCGGCCGTACGGTGACCCCCGGCGCGTCCATCGGCATGGCCAGCCACGAGATCCCCCGGTGCTTGGGGGCCTGCGGGTCCGTCCGCACCAGCAGCTCGCACCAGTCGGCGACCTCCGCGTGCGAGGTCCAGATCTTCGACCCGGTGACCACGTAGTCGTCGCCGTCACGGACCGCCCGCGTGCGCAGGGAGGCGAGGTCCGAGCCCGCGTCCGGCTCGCTGAACCCCTGGCACCACACCTCGTCCCCGCGCAGCACGGGCGGCAGCCAGCGTGCCCGCTGCCCGGCGCTGCCCTCGGCGGCGATCGTCGGGCCGGCGTGCAGCAGTCCGACGAAGTTCGCGCCGACGTACGGGGCCCCGGCGCGCTCCGTCTCCTCCAGGAAGATCAGGTGCTGGGTCGGGGTGGCCCCGCGCCCGCCCGCGTCCACCGGCCAGTGCAGGCCCGCGTACCCGGCCTCGTACAGCCTGCGCTGCCAGCCGAGGTCGTACGCCCGCCGGCCGGGCCAGTCGTCCGGGGACGGCTTGGCGGGCAGCTCGGGCAGCACCTTGCCGAGCCATGCGCGCAGCCGCGCCCGGAAGTCCTGTTCCTCTTCCGTGTAGGTCAGATCCATCAGCGGTCCAGTTCCAGGCCGAGCATGCGGATGGCGTTGCCGCGCATCAGCTTGTAGATCGTCTCGTCGTCCAGTCCCTTCACGTGGTCGAGGGCGACCTCCTTGGTGTGCGGGAAGGTCGAGTCCACGTGCGGGTAGTCGGTCTCGAAGGTGGCGTTGTCGCGTCCGACGACGTCGATCGAGGCGATCCCGTGCTTGTCGCGGAAGAAGCAGCAGAAGATCTGCCGGTAGTAGTAGGTGGACGGCGGCTCGGGGATCAGGTCGCGGACCCCGCCCCAGGCCCGGTGCTCCTCCCAGACGTCGTCGGCGCGCTCCAGGGCGTACGGGATCCACCCCATCTGGCCCTCGCTGTAGGCGAGCTTGAGCGTCGGGAACTTCACGAGGACGCCGCTGAAGAGGAAGTCCATCATCGAGGCCATGGCGTTGTTGAAGCTGAGCGAGGCCTGGACGGCGGGCGGCGCGTCGGGGGAGGCGGCGGGCATCTGGGAGCTGGACCCGATGTGCATGTTGACCACCGTGCCGGTCTCCTGGCAGACGGCGAAGAAGGGGTCCCAGTAGCCGGAGTGGATCGAGGGCAGGCCCAGGTGGGTGGGGATCTCGGAGAAGGTCACGGCGCGCACCCCGCGGGCGGCGTTGCGCCGGATCTCGGCAACGGCCAGGTCGATGTCCCAGAGCGGGATGATGCACAGCGGGATCAGCCGACCGCCGCTGTCGCCGCACCACTCGTCGACCATCCAGTCGTTGTAGGCGCGCACGCAGGCCAGGGCCACCTCCTTGTCGTGGGCCTCGGCGAAGGTCTGCCCGCAGAAGCGCGGGAAGGTGGGGAAGCACAGCGAGGCCTCGACGTGGTTGAGGTCCATGTCGGCGAGGCGCGCCTTCGGGTCCCAGCAGCCGCGGCGCATCTCTTCGCGGGTGATCCCTTCCAGGGTCATGTCGTCGCGGTCGAAGCCGACGGCGGCGATGTTGCGCTTGTACGGGAACTTCAGGTCCTCGTAGATCCACCAGTCGGTCGGCGGGCCGTCGGGGTCCATGGTGATCACGTACTTGCCGCCCGTGTACGCCAGCTCGCCGATGCCGGCGGTGAGCGCCTTGGGTCCGCGGTCGCGGTACTTGGCGGGCAGCCAGACGTCGAAGAGGTGTGCGGGTTCGATCACGTGGTCGTCGACGCTGATGATCCGAGGCAGTTCCAGTCCCATGGCCGTCTCCCCAATCCCATGCCAATCTGATGGATCGTCAGAAACAAGCTAGCCCCGCCACCCCTGGACCGACAAGCGCCGGAGCCCTACGCTCTGCGCTTGATCTGACTATCCGTCAGCTATGGGGAGGTCTGGGATGACGGACACCGCGACCGCGACAGAACTGAGCCGCTCCCGCACCCTGTGGGAACTGATCACCCGCCGGGCCGCACTGACCCCGGACGCCACCGTCCTGATCGAGGCGGCCGAGGACCCGGCACACGACCGCCGGCTGACCTTCGGGGAACTGCGCGACCGCGCCGAACGCGTCGCCGCCGGCCTCCACGCCATGGGCGTCCGCCCCGGCACGGTCGTCGCCTGGCAGCTCCCCACCCGCATCGAGACCGTCCTGCTCTCCGTCGCCCTCGCCCGGATCGGCGCCGTCCAGAGCCCGGTCATCCCCTTCTACCGCGACCGAGAGGTCGGCTTCGCGCTCCGCGAGTCCAAGGCCGAGTTCTTCGCCGTCCCCGGGGTCTGGCGCGGCTTCGACCACCCCGCGATGGCCCGCCGGCTCGGCGCGCGCGGCGTCTTCGAGGCCTACGAGGACCTCCCGGACGGCGACCCCTCCGCGCTCCCCGCGCCGCCCGCCTCCGGCACGGACGTCCGGTGGATCTACTGGACCTCCGGCACCACCTCCGACCCCAAGGGCGTCCTGCACACCGACCGCTCCCTCATCGCGGGCGGCTCCTGCCTCGCGCACGCCCTGCACCTGACCCCGTACGACGTCGGCTCGATGGCCTTCCCGTACGCGCACATAGGCGGCCCGGACTACCTGGTGATGCTGCTCCTGTACGGCTTCCCCGCAGTCCTCTTCGAGAAGTTCGCGATGCCCGACGCGCTGGACGGCTACCGCCGCCACGGGGTCACGGTGGCCGGCGGATCGACCGCCTTCTACTCCATGTTCCTGACCGAACAGCGCAAGGACCCCTCGTCGAAGCTCGTCCCCACGCTCCGCCTCCTCGCGGGCGGCGGCGCCCCCAAGCCGCCGGAGATCTACCACGCCGTCGTCCGCGAGATGGGCTGCCAGCTGACCCACGGCTACGGCATGACCGAGGTCCCGATGATCACCATGGGCGCCCCGGACGACACCCCCGACCACCTGGCGACCACCGAGGGCCGCCCCCCGGCGGGCATGTCCATCCGCATCACCACCCCCGACGGCACCCCGCTCCCCCCGAACACGGACGGCGAGGTCCGGCTCCGGGGCGAGGCCGTCTGCCAGGGCTACCTGAACCGCGACCAGTCGACGGAGGTCTTCGACGCCGACGGCTACCTGATCACGGGCGACCTCGGCCACCTGACCCACGAGGGCTACCTGGTCCTCACCGGCCGCAGCAAGGACGTCATCATCCGCAAGGGCGAGAACATCTCGGCGAAGGAGATCGAGGACCTGCTCCACCGCCTCCCGGGCGTCGCGGACGTCGCGGTCATCGGCCTCCCGGACCCGGCCCGCGGCGAACGCGTCTGCGCGGTGATCGAACAGCGCCCGGGCACCGCCCCCTTGACCCTGCCCCAACTGACGGCGTACCTCCGCACGGAAGGCCTGGCCACCCACAAGCTCCCGGAACAACTGGAGCTCCTGGACTCCCTCCCCCGCAACGAGGCCCTGCGCAAAATCCTCAAATACAAACTCCGCGACCGCTACGCCTGACCATGCGGGCCGAAGCCTGTACGAGTACCTCCGCCCCCCTCGGCACCTCCATCCGGGGCCGGTGGCTCCCCACCCGCCCCGGGAACGCGGGGTGGCGGGTGGGTGCAGAATCCGAACATTCGGCAGTCAGCCATGGGGTGACAGACCGCCCCACTCCACAAGCTCCCTCAGGTCCGAACGGAACGCCCCATACACACCAGCCATGGCGCCGCCGGTCCCGGCTGCACCGCGCCGATTTCGCGGTACCCCCAGCCCTCGTACAACCTCATGACCTTCCCGTCCCCGGCGGCAGGGTTCACCATCAGCGTGGCATAGGGCTCGGCGCGTCCATCGAGGAGTGCATCATGCATCCGACGGGCGAGCCCAACACCTCGGTAGGCGGGAGTGACTCCGATCTCCTTCACCGCGACGGTGTCTCGGGCAGTGAAGCGGGGAGTGACAGGAACAGTCATCCGCTTCCACCAACGGTCCCCGGGACCGATCGTGTTCGCATAGGCGTACCCGATCGCCGAGCCCTCCATCGTGTACGCCATGGCGACTGCCCACCCCGGTTCGGCCGCATGCCGGTCCAGCCTCTCGAGGAACACGCCCACCCGGTAGTTTGGCTGGTCAAGAAGATCAACGCGCACCTCTGCGTACACCTTTGCGATCACCGCTCGCAGTTCTGGCGTCAACGTGATGTGCCGACGTATGCGGGACTCCGGTTCAGTCATCATGCGCTCACACCTTCACTCGAACCATGTGGGACTGCCATGTATCCGTGTGGCTGCTCCCGGGGGCGATCTGGTTCAAACGATCCCCGAAGATCGCCAGCATCGCCGAAACCCTGGGGTGACCGGCGGCCGCATCGGCTGGAACACCCATCGCGGTGTCCACAGCCGTCTCCACCTCCCTCTGTTCGAGCTGCGCCCGCGCGAGGCGCGCCGTGGTGATCGCCTTCGACCGGACCATGTGCAGCCGCAGCCCGGCCAGGCACCGGTGCCCGTGCGCCTCCGCTGTCGCCCAGTCTCCTAGCAAGGAGTACGCAGACAGGGCCAGGGAGTCGATTTCGGCTGCATCGTAGAACGCAGTCAGCCACACGGGGCGGACCTCGCCCACGTCCGCCCGGTACAGAGCCTCCCGCGCCTGCCCGAACGACCTCCTCGCCGCGGCTCGGTCCCCGGCCGCCGCATGGATCGCCGCGTGTCTTGCCAAACCGAGCGAAGCGAACATCGGATCCCGCCGAGCGAGGGCCAGGCCTCGGGCGACATCGTTGGCGGCTGCTGCCTCCGCCGGCCTTCCCAAATGCCGGTACATCGTCCCCGCGTGCGACCAGATCCGGAACTTGATCGCCGGATCACCCGACATCTCCGCCAACAACTGAGCTTCCCGCATGTGATTGCTCGCATCACCGAACCGACGTCCGTCGATCGCCGCCCACATCGCAGACGAGCGGAAACCCGCCGCTGATGCGTAGAGGCTTGCTCTGACCCGCTGCGATGCCGTCCCGGCCTCCTGGAGCACCAGTGCCTCGTCGGCGAGGGCCGCCGCGCGCATCTCGATCCCACGCTGTCCGCCGTGCCGGTGGTCGGAAGCAACGACGTCGGAGAACCGCTGCTGGATGAGGGCGACATCCGCCATACCCACCCGTCGGGGTGTGGCCGTGGCCGGCGCCCCAGCCCCCACGAAAGCGGCTGTCGAAACGGTGATGAAGGTACGTCGGTCCACGGGTGGCTCCTGGTTCCTGGTGCGAGCACGACGCACAAAACCCAGAGCAAGAGCTGTACGTCCACTGATCAATTCCAGCGCCACACGCTGTGCCGCCTTCGGACAGCGCACGCGCCCCGACCGCCACGCCCGAATGCTGGAATCATCCAGGCCACCCGGCTTCCCCGTCAGCTCACCGACCGCGCGGTTGACTCGCTCGGCAAGCTCTCGGGAGCTGTACCCCTGCTCCTTCATCCATGCCATTAATGCGTGGTTCGGCACTGCATCCATGCAGGCCCACGGTAGCCCCGACACCCTGCATCCGTCAGGTAAACGAGACGTCAAATGGCCCTAGTGAACTGCTCGTTGTACCCGCCGGATCGCCCTACTCAGGTTTGCGCCCCACGGGTTCACTGAAGCCGGCACATCCTCGACAGGAGGTCAGGACCCAGTGGGAAACGATCACGCGAGTAGGCGCCGGGCATGGGTCGGCGATCTCGTCGAGGACGAGAACGGTCGCGAGGCGATCGTCACCGACGTCACGGCCGGCGCTGTGTGGACCCTCCGCACCCCTGACGCCCTCCTCGCAGACCAGTGGATCACCACCGACCCCGACAGCCTGCTCGTCCTCAAGACACGTGCACAACGCATCGCCTCCCGTTGATACAGACGAAGGAGAAACCACATGTTTCGTCACTCCGACCGCATGCCCTCCGGCGACAGCCTGCCCATGGGGCACGTGACGCCCGTCCCATGGGGCGTTCAGCGGATGGCCCCGTATCCCGCCATGGCACCCGGCTACCGGCGCGTCGAGATCGACGCGCACACCCAGACCGCCCGCTACTACGGGGCCGATGGCCAGCCGATGATGATGCCCGGGCACGGCACCAGTACCGGCACCAACCCGGGAACCAACACCGGAAATCCGTCCGACGGCAGCAGCGGCGGCGGCTCCGGCAGCGGAGACCAGGACACCGGGAACGACAGCGACCAGTGAGCCACTCCGGCCCGGTTCTGGTCGTCACCATGAAGGACGACCCCACGGCCGACCTGGTGATCCGCGAGCTGCACGACCGGGGCGTCCCTGTCGTGCGGCTCGACTCCGGGGACTTCCCCGCCACCCTGTCGTTCGCGGCGTACATCACTCCTGACGGCATCGAGGGGTCCTTGACCACCCCGACCCGAACTGCGGACCTGACTCGGGTCCGCTCCCTCTACTACCGGCGGCCATCCGGATTCGCCTTCCCACACCTGCCCGAGGCAGACGCCCGGTTCGCGCTCACCCAGGCCCGGTACGGACTCGGGGGTGTCATCGCCTCCTTGTCGGGCTGCCTGTACGTCAACCACCCCCACCGCATCGGCGACGCCGAGTTCAAGCCCTCCGGTCTCGCCGCCGCCGCAAAAGCCGGGTTCCATGTGCCGGCCACTCTCATCACGTCCGATCCCAGGGCCGCCCGCGACTTCGTCAGCGAACACGGACCGGTGATCTACAAGCCGCTGTCGACGCCGCTCTACCGCGTCGAGGGCGTGTCCTGCACCGTCGAGGTGAAGGAGGTGACGGCAGGCGAGATCGACGAACGGGTGTCCGGGACGGCCCACCTGTTCCAACACCTCGTGCACAAATCGGCCGACGTGCGGGTGACCGTGATCGGTGACCAGGTCTTCGCGGTCCGCATCGACTCCGACCTGTTGGACTGGCGGACCGACTACGACCGGCTGGTCTACAGCGTCGTACAACCCCCGCCCCAAGTCACCACAAGCCTGCTTCGATACCTGTCGCTGTTCGGGCTGGTCTTCGGCGCTTTCGACTTCGCCATCGACCAGACCGGGACATGGTGGTTCCTCGAATGCAACCCGTCCGGACAGTGGGCGTGGCTGGAGCCCGAGACCGGTTTGCCCATGGTCGCGACCATGGCCGATCTCCTGGAGAGGAACGGCACGTGAACGACGACGCCGAGGAACTGCGATTGCAGCTTGCCGAACAGCTCGCCAGTGCCGGCCACGTGCGTACGGCCCCTTGGCACCGGGCGGTCGAAGCCGTTCCGCGTCACGAGTTCCTGAGCGGCGGGTACTTCGAACGCATCGACCTACCCGGCCGCCCTACCGCGTGGGCGCCCGTGATGCCTGGGAGTCCGTCGTGGCTGAAGTCCTGCTATGCGGACAACTCTCTCGTCACGCAGATCGCAGGCACGATCGTGCCCGGTGACCTGCGTGGTGGGGAAATCACGCGCTTGCCGACGTCATCCAGCACTCGGCCGTCCTTGGTGGTGCGGATGCTCGAAGACCTCCGTGTTCAGGACACGCACCGTCTTCTCATCGTCGGCATCGGCACCGGCTATTCCAGCGGCCTCGCCTCTCACCGTCTTGGCAGCGATCACGTCACGGCTGTGGAAATCGACCCCGACGTCGCCTCCCGCGCGCGGAGCCCTCGGCCGATGCGGCTACGCGCCCACCGTGGTCGTCGGCGACGGTCTCGCCGGCTGGAAGGACGGCAGCCCGTACGACCGGATCGTCGCGTACTGCGGAACGGTCACCATTCCCTACGAGTGGGTGGAGCAGACGCTGCCGGGCGGAGTCATCCTCGCCACCGTGGGCGGTTGGATGTACTCCTCCGAACTCGCTCGCCTCACCGTCACCGGAGACGGCACCGCCGCAGGCCGGTTGCTCGACGGCCGGAACTCGTTCATGCTCGCCCGCCCACAGACACCACCACCCATCGGGCTCCTCCCCGACCTCGACCAAGCCGACGATCAGCCCACGGAGCTCGCTGCCCATGTACTTGAAGACTGGGACACCCGGTTCGTCGCGCAGCTTGCCGCTCCTCGTGCTCAGCGCATGACGTTGGACCGAGACGGCAGCACAGAACACGTTCTCCTCGACGTCGAGGCGGGAGCATGGGCTGTGCTGCGGCAAGACGACAGCCGGTGGCTTGTACGCCAGGGTGGGCCGTACAACGTGTGGGACCGGATCGCAGACCACGTCACCCGCTGGTATCGCGACGGCTCGCCCAGTCTCGACCGGTTCGACATCACGGTCACACCTGAAGGTCAAACGATCACCTGGCCACGCTGATCGCCCACTCTGCCCCCGCCCGCCGGTGACCAGCTCCGGGCTGATCGCAGACGCGTGGGGGAGAAGCGCGTAGCGATCTGAGGCGGCCTGTGTCCAGCCACAGGGGCCGGCAGACGCCGTCAGGCAGGAGCGCGTAGCGATTGGGGGCGCACCGGGCTTCGCCCGCGCATCACCGATGTGCCCGTCCCTGAAAAGGAACGCCCGGCCCGTTCCTCTGGGGGTTTCCGGCAGTCTTTCGGATTTCCGGGGCGGGACGGTCAGTCAAGGGTGGCCGAAGGCCATCGCGCAGCGACGCGACGAAGGAGCGCCCTTGACGGGCCGGCACGAACCGGAGAGACGATGGGACTGTCGGAAACCCCCAGAACGTCACTGACCACCGCCCACTGGATCCCGCCCCCTCACCACCACCCCGCGCAGGGGGTGGGTGGGCAGCCGCCGGCCGGGGGCGGGGGTGCCGCGGGGGAAAAGTCCCGGGTGCGCGTGCACCCGTACAGGCCCGGCCCCGCCTGCTCGCGCCTTCCCCGCCCCGCTACAGGCGGCTCAGGGAGGCTGCTGCGAAGAGGACGTCGCGGATGGCCTCGCGGTCGCCGTGCTGGCCCACCGCCGCCTCCTGCGGGGAGATGTGGCCGGCCGCCAGCTGGCAGAACTCGATGCCGTCCAGGGCGATCTCCGCCACCGTGCGCTCCGGCGACGGTTTCGCCCCCGGCGAGTCCAGGGCGATGTCCCAGCCGCCGCCACCCGCGCCCTCGATCTCCAGGTGCAGGGTCCGCCCGGGCGCGCCCGCCGCGACCAGGCCCCGCGCCGGGGCCGCCAGCCCCGCGCGCCGCCGCTGCGCCAGCGCACCCGGCAGGAGCCGCGCCGCCAGGTCGATCATCCCGTGCAGGTGCGGCCCGGACGGCGGCTCGTACGGGTAGTCCACGGCCTCCGCGATGTCCCACGCGTGCACCCAGCACTCGAAGGCCCGCTCCAGGAACGCGTCCCCGAGCGGCAGTGCGAAGTGCCCGTAGTCCACCGACAGCTCGGCGACGCCCCGGCCGGCGAAGGACACCGTACGCACCAGCGTGTGCCCCTGCTCCCGCCACGGGTCGCGGACCTGCCGCGTCGTCGGGTACGCCGACGCGTTCCAGAAGTGCTCCGTCCGCGCGGTCGGACCGCCCGGCGGCGCCTCCGGACCCAGCGGGTCGTCCAGCCCCAGCGCGTTGGCGATCAGCCCGTCCACCGACATCAGGTGACCGATGACGCCCGCCACCGTCGTCCGCTGCGAGCGGCGCCGCTCCTCCTCGAACCACTTCAGCCGCACCGGGGTGTGCCACTCCGAGTCCCCGAAGTCCTGCAGCAGCGCGTCGAGCCGCGCGGTCTCGGTGTCGTACGGGCTCGCCCACACCGGAACCGGGATGCGCGCCGGCCGCTTGCCCAGGCAGTCCTCCAGGACGCGCGAGCGCAGCAGCGGTTTCAGGTCGAGGGTCTCCTCCGGGTGCAGCAGCCCCACCGCGTCGCGCAGCCGCAACGCCTCCTCCGCGCAGGGCGCGCACTCGGTGAGGTGGTCCTCGACCGCCTGCGTCTCCTCGGCGGAGCAGGCCGCCAGCGCCCACGCGCCGAGCAGGGACTTCAGCACGGCGTGCGAGGGCGGTGCCACCGGCTCGGGGAACGGCTCGGGCACGGGTTCCGGCACCGGCCTCGCCGTGCGCGGCGGCTGCGGCGCGGACCCCGGGTCCAGGTCGTCGGCAGCGCCGCGCGGACCCGGTATCCGCGCCCGGCCGCCGGGACGCTCGTATCCGTCGTCGGGCGACTCGGCAGGTCCGTTCATCGGGGCGTTCCGTATCCGGACTGGGCGGTGTCCTCCAGCGGGAGGGCGTTGGCGGTCGACAGCAACTGCAGGCCGAGGCGCAGCCGGCGGCGCGCCTCGTCCTCGCTGATCTGCAGGTCGGCGGCGGCCTGCCGGTAGTCGCGCCGCTTGAAGTACGCGAGTTCGAGCGCGGCACGCAGCGGCGCGGGCATGGAGGTGACGATGTAGTCCGCGCGGGCGGCCGCGTTGGCGCTGCGCACCTTCTGCTCCAGCTCCTCGCGGGAGCCCCGGCCCAGTTCGGCCTGGCGCAGCCGGGCCACCGCCTGGCCCTGGGTGATCCGGGCGACCCAGGAGCGCATGGAGCCCTGCTTGGGGTCGTAGGCGTCCGGGTTCTCCCAGATGTAGCCGAAGACCTCGCGGGTGATCCGGTCCGCCGCCTTCTCGTCGCCCAGCACCCGGTGCGCCAGGCTGTGCACGAGCGAGGCGAAGCGGTCGTACAGCTCTCCGAGCGCGGCGGCCTCGCCGCGGGCCAGGCGTTGCTGCATGCGGCGGTCCCAGCGCGGTGGTACGTCCTTCGGCATAAGTGCCCCCAGCCGTGTGTCGACGCATCGAATGTACGGGGCACATGGCGGATCGCGCCTGTTTTGGGAGAACCTCACCCTGGAAGTGCGCCCTGCGTGATAGGGGCGTGGCAGGGCGTGAACGGTGGTACGGCCGACGGCACATGGGGACAGGTGTACGCGCCCCACCGCGCTCCCCGTGCGCGGGTTCGATGCGGCAGCCTCCTTGACCACTTCGCTTAACGCGCTGGCCACGTAGGCCTTACGCTCCTGCCTTGTCTTGAACTGAACCCCACCGCATAAGTGAAGGCGGAACCCCGAACATGGACAGCGCAGAATACGAGCGCAAGATCGCCGCCCGATTCGCCACCTTCGACCAGGACGGGTCCGGGTATATCGACCGGGAGGACTTCAGCGCGGCCGCGAAGGCCGTCCTGGCCGAATTCGGCACCACCGCCCGGTCGGACCGGGGCCAGGCCGTCTTCGCGGGGGCCGAGGCGTTCTGGCAGGGGATGGCCGGCATCGCGGACGTCGACGGGGACCAGCGGGTGTCCCGCGAGGAGTTCATCACCGGGGCGGCGAAGCGGCTGCGGGACAGCCCGGAGCGGTTCGCGGAGATCGCGCGGCCGTTCCTGAGGGCCGTGATCGCGGTGGCGGACGAGGACGGCGCGGGGGCGACCCCGCAGGCCACCGCCCGCGTCCTGCGCGTCCTGGGCACCTCGCCCGAACTGGCGCCCCAGCTGGCCACCGCGCTCGACGCCGACGGCGACGGCCGCATCTCGGAGGACGAGATCCTGTCGGCGTTCGCGTCGTACTGCGGGGTGGAAGCCCCTGACGCGTAACGCGAACCCGACCTGGCCGCACCCTTCCGGCATGGCCGCGCCATTTCAGCCTCGCCGCGGCCGTGCCCTTCCGGCATGGCCGCGCCATTTCAGCCTCGCCGGCGTTTGAGGCGCGGGGTCTGGGGCGGCGCCCCGATCCTCCGGCATGGCCGCACCAATTCAGCCCCGCCGGCGTTTGAGGCGCGGGGGTCCGGGGGGGGCGCCCCCCCCCCCCCCCCCCCCCCGCGGGGGGGGGGGGGGGGGGGGGGGGGGGGCCGCCCCCCCCGCAACGGCGCCGCACGGGCGCGCCGTGCCTCTCCGGTATCCGGCCCCTGCGGACCGGCCTCCTGGGGCGCCGCCCCAGACCCCGCTCCTCAAACGCCGGAGGGGCTGAAATATGCGGCCATGCCGGATTGGCGGGGCCCCCTCGGGGCGGAATGGCTCGGCCCGGTCGGGAGGGCGGCGGTTACGCGAAGACGACCGTGCGGGAGCCGTTCAGGAGGACGCGGTGCTCGCTGTGCCACTTCACCGCGCGCGCGAGCGCCTGGCACTCCACGTCCCGCCCCACCGCCACCAGCTGGTCCGGCGTCACCTCGTGGCCCACCCGCTCGACCTCCTGCTCGATGATCGGCCCCTCGTCGAGGTCCGCCGTCACGTAGTGCGCGGTCGCGCCGATCAGCTTCACACCGCGCGCGTGCGCCTGGTGGTACGGCTTCGCGCCCTTGAAGCTCGGCAGGAACGAGTGGTGGATGTTGATGATCCGCCCGCTCAGCTCCTTGCACAGGGTGTCCGACAGCACCTGCATGTACCGCGCCAGCACCACCAGCTCGACGTTCTCCGCGCGCACGAGCTCCAGCAGCTGCGCCTCCGCCGCCGCCTTCGTCTCCTTCGTCACCGGGATGTGCACGAACGGGACCTCGTACGAGGCGACCAGCTCGGCGAAGTCGGTGTGGTTGGAGACCACGGCCGCGATCTCGACCGGCAGGGCGCCGATGCTGGAGCGGAAGAGCAGGTCGTTCAGGCAGTGGCCGAACTTCGACACCATGAGGACGATCCGCATGCGCTCCTCGGAGCGGTGGATCTGCCAGTCCATCTTGAACGACTCGCCGATCGCCGCGAAGCTGGCGCGCAGCTTCTCGACGGTCACCGCGGGCTCGGCCTCGAAGTGCACCCGCATGAAGAAGAGTCCGGTCTCCCGGTCTCCGAACTGCTGGCTGTCCACGATGTTGCAGCCGGTCATGAAGAGGTAGCTCGACACGGCGTGCACGATGCCCTGCTTGTCGGGGCAGGACACGGTCAGGACGTACTGGGGCTGGGGCTGGGCCGGGGCCTCGTTGTGCGGGTCGCTCATGACCGCACAGCCTTTCACACTGCGTGGGTGAGGATCCTCAACACTTCCAGCGAGGTCGGCCGGACGTCCGGGTCGTCCCCGTCCGCCTCCGCCAGCCGTACGTGCGCCTCGCGGGCGGCGCGTACCGCCTCCGGCCACGCGTGGTGCTCCAGGTAGGCGGAGACCGGGGCGTCGGGCCCGACCTGGTGGAGGATGCGGAGCACCCGCAGCACCGCGAGGTCGACGAGGGCGGCTTCCTGCGAGTCGCGGAAGATCGTGCCGACGTACTTCTCGGCCGACCAGCTGTCGAGCCAGGTGTCCTCGACGAGCCGGTACACGGCGTCGGTGACGTCCCCGTACCCGTCGGCGCCGGTCAGCCACGTGTCCTCGTGGAAGGCCGGGTCGGAGAGCATGTGAAGCGCCGAGCGCACGTTGCCGCGCCAGCGCCACCACGGCATGTCATTGAGGGGCATGCCGCCCATGGTGGAGGAGCGGCCGCCGCGGCGGGAAGAGTTCTTCGAACCTTGGGCGAATGTCACGCTTTCGATCGTACGTTCCGGTTGAACGCGATCTTCAGGCGCCTGCGACGGAGAGCGCACCCCCGTAATTCACCTGGGCGTCACCGGATGTTGTGTCCATCTCACTCGACAGTTACCTGTGGGGCGGAAGTGTGCATGGACATGGCCATATCGCGACGCGCAGCATCCTTGTCCCGCACCTTCGTGGCAACGGCGATGGGTGCTTGCCTCGTCACCGGCTGCGGGGCGCTCCCGGGAGGCTCGGGGGGCTCCGGGGGGACCATCACGGTCATGACGTTCGCGCCGGAGGACACCAAGGCGACCAACATGCCGGGCATGACCGGCATGGCGAAGGCGTACGAACGCTGGGTGAACTCCAAGGGCGGGATCAACGGGCACAAACTGCGCGTACTGACCTGCAACGAGAAGAACACGCCCACCGGCGCCGCCGACTGCGCCCGCAAGGCCGTCGCCGAGAAGGCCGTCGCCGTCGTCGGCTCGTACAGCCAGCACGGACGCGCCTTCATGGCCCCGCTGGAGGCCGAGGGCATCCCCTTCATCGGCGGCTACGGGGTCTCCTCCGAGGAGTTCCAGTCCCCGCTCTCCTACCCCGTCAACGGCGGCCAGCCCGTCCTGATCGCCGGCGCCGGCCACCAGCTGAGCCGCGCCTGCGCCCAGGTCGCCCTCGTCCGCCCCGACACCCTCGCGGGCGACACCCTGCCGGTCCTGCTCAACGCCGGGCTGCGGGCCAACAAGATGGCCGACGCCGCCGACATCCGGGCCGCCGAGGACTCCGCGGACTTCGGGCCGCAGGCCCGGGAGGCGCTCGCCCACACCACGGGCACCGGCAAGGAGAAGGAAAAGGAGAAGGGCTGCGTCACCGCCGTGCTCGGCGAGCGCACCGAGACCTTCTTCGACGCCTTCCGCCGGACCGAGGCGCAGCGCAGGAAGCCGCAGATCTCCTCCGTCCTGGGCAGCGTCAGCCAGTCCCTGGTGGACCGCACCGGCGGCAAGGAGAGCCCCTTCGAGGGCGCGTACCTCACCAGCTGGTACCCGGTGGGCTCCGATCCGCTCTGGACGCCGATGCGGAACGTGGTCGCCGAGCACGCGTTCGGCGACGACAACGTCGACCCCGACGACAGCGGGGCGCAGACCACCTGGATCGCGTACACCGTGCTGAGCGAGATCGTGAAGCGCTACAAGGAGGACGAGAACATCACCGCCCGCATGGTCAAGCGGTCGCTGAACGAGTCCCAGCCCGTCAAGACCGGCGGCCTCACCCCGGACCTGAGCTGGCGCTACCAGGACATGCGCGCCGTCGCCGGCTTCCCCCGCATCGTCAACGGCCAGGTCACCTTCCAGATCGTCCAGGCCGGACGGCTCGTGGCACAGCCGGGCGAGCCGCCCCTGGACATGACCCCGACCCTGGTGCAGGCGCCCCAGACGGCCTGACGCCTGCCGCTCAGAGCTGGGACTTGTCCCGCTTGGTGAGGCCGTACTTGGCCGCGATCGTGTTCCACAGGGTCGCGGCCGACTCCTTGGCCTTGGTCGCCTCGCCGCTCGACTTGTTGGCGTCGGCGGCGTTCTTGGTGACCTTGGCCTTGCCGTCCTTGCACTTGTCGTCGTCCACGTCGTCCGCCCAGGCGGCGTAGCTGTCGTCGGCGTCCGCGGAGGACTGCCAGGCCTTGGTGAGGGCGGCGGACAGCTTGACGTTGTCCGGGAGCTTGTCGAGCTTCAGCTCCTGGAGGCGGGTGACGAGTTCCTCGCGCTGGCGGGCCGCGTCGCGCAGGTCGGCGGCCGCCTGGTCGAGGTTGCTGCAGCCCTTGATGTCCTCGACGGCCTTGATCACCGAGGCCCGGCTGTCGTTGCTGTCCGCGAGGAGCTTGTCCAGCTGGACGGCCTGCGGGCGGGCCGGGTCGACGGGAGCCTCGCCGCCGGGGGCGGCGGAGGCGCCGCTCGCGGCCGGTGCGGCGGCCACCGCGCCCGGGTCGTTGTTCTGCGGCTTGTCGTCGCTGAGCAGCGAGCCGACGCCGAGCCCGATGACCGCCAGGCCGATGACCACGGCGGCGATGACGCCGGGCGAGACCCTGCGGGGTGCCTCCGGCGGCGGGGGCGGGGCGGGGGCGTACTGCTGCTGTTGCTGCTGCTGCGGGTGGGGCTGTACGGGGGGTACGGGGCGCTGCCCGCGCGACGGGTGGGGGCGCGGCGGCGGCTGGCGCAGCACGGGCTCCTGGACGGGCGGCAGGTGCTGGGTGTGCCCGGCGGAACCGTCATCGCCGCGGAACAGCCCGTCGAACCCCTCCACGGGCGCCGGCGGCACGGGCGGTATGTACTGCGTGGCCGCCTCGCCGTACCCGGGGCCGGGGCCTGGGCCGGCCGGCACGGGCGGGATGTACTGCGTCGCCGCCTCCTCGTGCGCGGAGGCTGCCGCCGGCACGGGCGGGATGTACTGCGTGGCCGCCTCGTCGTGTACGGGAGCCGCGGGCACGGGCGGGATGTACTGGGTCGCGGCCTCGGGCAGCGGCGGGTACCCGTAGCCGTGCGGATCCCCCGGACCCTCGTAGCCGGGCCCGACCACGTGCCCCGGTGCCACGTGCGGGTACCCGTACGCGGGCCCGGGCTGCGGCTGCTCCGGGTACACCGGATACCCGGACGCCTCGTCCGGACCCCACGGGGCCCCCGGCTGGGGGGCACCCCCTTGTCCGCTCTGCGCCACCGGGACTCCTTCTCCGACTCGCCCGACCCTACGGAACCGTCGGTCACGCTACCCGGTCCCACACCCCCACACCCAGCCTCACCGGGGTTTCCCCCGGGGCCCGCCCGAAGCCCGCCGGCGTTTGAGGCGCGGGTCCGGGCGCAGCCCCGCGCCAATTCAGCCCCGCCGGCGTTTGAGGCGCGGGGTCCGGGCGCAGCCCCGCGCCAATTCAGCCTCGCCGGCGTTTGAGGCGCGGGGTCCGGGGCGGAGCCCCGATCTGTGACCGGACCGTGGACCGGCTGCGGGTCCGTTGCGGGGGCGCCGCCCCCGGACCCCCGCGCCTCAAACGCCGGCGAGGCTGGATTTGCGCGGCCGAGCCCGGGATGTGCGACGGCAGCGCCGGATTGTGCGGCGCAGCCGGGGCGGCGGCGCAGCCGGGGCGGCGGCGCAGCCGGGGCGGCGGCGCAGCCGGGAGGTGTGACGGGAGCGGCGGATTGTGCGGCAAGGCCGAAGAGAAGAGGCGGCGGCGCTGGAGCGTCAGGCGACCCTGGCTTCGAGGCGGGCCCCGAACTCCCGTACCGCCGCCTCCTCCCGGTACGGCTCCAGCCGCGTGCGGAAGTCCTCCAGATACTCCGCCCCCCGGTTCGACCGCAGCCCCTCCAGCAGTTCCGCCGCCTTCGTCGCGGTCTGGCAGGCCTGTTCCACCTCGCGCTGCTGGACCTGCGCCGCCGCCAGCAGCAGCAGCCCGATGGCCCGGCGCCGCGCCTTGCCCGCCGGCAGGCCCCGTAGCGCCTCCTCCGCCCGCTTGCCCGCCGCGTCGGCCTGGCCCAGGTCCCGGTGGCAGTGCGCCAGCTCGTCCGCGAGGTACGCCTCGTCGAAGTGGCGGATCCACACCGGGTCGTCGCCCGACTCCGGCTCCGCCCGCTCCAGCGCGCTGACCGCCCGCGCCGACAGCACCGCCGTGGCCCGGGTGTCGCCCAGCAGCGCGTGCCCGCGCGCCTCGGCGGCGTAGAACATGGCCTCGACGCGCGGGGTGACCTGCCCCCGCGTGCCCTCCTGCGCGGCCCGCGCCAGCTGCGCGATCTCCCGCGGGTTGCCCAGTTCGGCGGCGAGGTGGCTCATGGACGCGGCCAGCACGTACCCGCCGTACGCGCGGTCGCCGGCCGCCTGGGCCAGCCGCAGCGCCTGGATGTAGTACCGCTGTGCCAGCCCGGGCTGGCCGGTGTCCACGGCCATGTAGCCCGCCAGCTCCGTCAGCCGGGCGACGGCGGCGAACAGCGCCCGCCCCACCGGCTCCCGGTAGGAGCCGCCGATCAGCCCGGACACCACCGAGTTGAGGTAGTGCACGACCACCGGCCGGACGTGCCCGCTGCCGAAGCGGTGGTCGAGCTCCTTGAGGGCCTCGGTGGTGGCCCGTACCGCCTCGACGTCCGGCATGCCGACGCGCGAGCCGCCGCTGCGGGCCACCTGGGTGTCGGCCCCGGTGATCAGCCAGTCGCGGCTCGGCTCGACGAGCGCGGAGGCCGCGACGCTCGAACCCGCCAGGAAGTCGCGTCGGCCGACGTCGCTGCGCCACAGCTCGCAGACCTGCTCGATCGCGCCGATGACGGTCGGCGAGAACTGCAGGCCGACGCCGGAGGCGAGGTTCTTGCCGTTGGCCATGCCGATCTCGTCGATGGTGACGGTCCGGCCGAGCTTGCGCCCGATCGCCTCGGCGATGATTCCGGGCGCGCGGCCGCGCGGCTGCTGGCCGCGCAGCCAGCGGGCCACGGAGGTCTTGTCGTAGCGGAGATCGAGACCGTGCTCCGCCCCGCACATGTTCACGCGCCGGGCGAGCCCGGCATTGGAGCACCCGGCTTCCTGGATGAGCGCCTGCAGCCGTTCGTTCGGCTGGCGGGCGACGAGAGGCCTGGCTGCCATGAAAACCCCCTGCTGACCGCGGGTGATCCGTTGGAATGATCACTTCCCGCCTGATGTGCGGAGAATCTTCCGCTCTGCGTCGTGTCGCTACCCAACTCCAGCGCCCCGGCCTCCTACGCGCCCCCACGCGTGCATCAGTGCGCCCCGTATGCAGGATCGATGCTCCGTCCACCCGCTGGTTTACGCCCGTAACCCCGGGTGACCCGGGGAGTTGTGATGGGCGTGGAAGAGACCATCGGAGTCACGGAGACGGCACCCATCCCCAAGCAGCGCGGCGAACTGCTGCTGGACCATGCCGTGCGGTACGCGGAAGAACGGCACTGGGACGTCTTCGCCGGCACCTGGTTGGAGCCCGGCGACGGCCGGGAGCTGTGCTCCTGCGGAGCGGCGGACTGCCCCGCGCCCGGTGCCCACCCGGCGGTGAAGGACTGGGCGGCCCAGGCCACGGGCAGCGCGGTCCAGGTCCGGCGGGTCTGGGCGAAGCACCCGGAGGCCTCGATCCTGCTGCCGACGGGCCGGACGTTCGACGCGCTGGACGTGCCGGAGTCGGCCGGCTTCCTGGCGCTGGCGCGGCTGGAGCGGATGCAGCGCACGCTCGGGCCGGTCACGCTCACGCCCGACCACCGGATGCTGTTCTTCGTCCTGCCGGGCGCCGGCGTCAAGATGGCCGACCTCGTACGGAAGCTGGGCTGGTCGCCGAGCGGCATCGACCTGGTGGCGCGCGGCGAGGGCGAGTACGTGGCGGCGCCGCCCACCCGGTTCGGCGGCCGCGGCGCGGTCCAGTGGGCGCGGCGGCCCACTCCGGCGAACCGGTGGCTGCCGGACACCGAGGAGCTGATCGACGCACTGGCGTACGCGTGCGGGAGCGAGGCGGCGGCGGACCGCAAGCGGCGCCAGGCCTGACCTGAAGTTCATGATCGGAAAGTCATGACATAAGTAACTGCTCCGACCTCTCCCCCTCCTCCTATGGTGAGGAAGGAACGACCAACGGGGACGCAAGAGAGGCAGGCGCATGCCGGACCAGGCCGATGCGACGGGTGGAACGTACGGGACGGGTGGCGCGGGAACCGCGCCGTCCGCCGTGCGGGTGGAAGGTCTGTGGAAGCGCTTCGGCGAGCAGGTGGCCGTCGCCGGGATCGATCTGGAGCTGCCCGCGGGCCAGTTCATCGGTCTGGTGGGCCCGAACGGCGCGGGCAAGACGACGACGCTGTCGATGGTGACCGGGCTGCTGCGCCCGGACATGGGGCGGGTCCTCGTCGCGGGGCGCGACGTGTGGGCGGACCCGACCGAGGTGAAGGCACGGATCGGGGTGCTGCCCGAGGGGCTGCGGCTCTTCGAGCGGCTGTCGGGGCGCGAACTGCTCGGCTACATGGGCCGCATGCGCGGGCTGCCGGGCGAGGAGACCGACAAGCGGGCGACGCAGCTGCTGGACGTCCTCGACCTCGCGGGCTCGCAGCACAAGCTGGTCGTGGACTACTCGACGGGCATGCGGAAGAAGATCGGCCTGGCGGCCGCGCTGCTGCACAACCCCGAAGTGCTGTTCCTCGACGAGCCGTTCGAGGGGGTCGACCCGGTGTCGGCGCAGACCATCCGCGGGGTGCTGGAACGTTACACCGCGTCCGGGGCCACGGTCGTCTTCTCCTCCCACGTGATGGAGCTCGTCGAGTCGCTGTGCGACTGGGTGGCCGTGATGGCCGCCGGCCGGATCCGCGCCGCGGGCCCGCTGGCCGACGTACGGGGCTCCGCGCCCTCCCTCCAGGCGGCCTTCCTCGAACTGGTCGGCGCGCACGGGCGCGACGCGGCCGGGGACGCGCTGGAGTGGCTCGGCGGCGGCTCCGGGACGGTCACGCGATGACCTCGCCCGCGTCACCCGCCTCGCCGGCCTCGCCCGCCACCCCCGCCACGGGTGCCGCCGGTACCACTGTTGCCGCTGCCGGCGCTGTCGCCCCGGCGGCCACTTCCGCCACTTCCGCAACATCCGTCGCGGCGGTCCCGCTGACCCCGATCTTCATCCGCCTGAAGCTGTCGCTGCTGCGCAACGGCCTGAAGGGCTCCTCCAAGCGCAAGGCCGCCTACTTCTCGTCGCTCGCCTTCGCCCTGCTCGTCGGCTTCTTCCTGACGCTCGGCCTGGCCCTGCTGCACGGGAACGCCCACGCGGGCACGGTCGTCGTCCTGCTGGCCGGGATCCTGGCGCTCTCCTGGGCGTTCATGCCGCTGTTCTTCCCCACCGGGGACGAGACGCTCGACCCCAGCCGGCTCGTCATGCTGCCGCTGCGCCCGCGTCCCCTCGTACGGGCCCTGTTCGCGTCCTCGCTGGTCGGCATCGGGCCGCTGTTCACGCTGTGCCTCGCGGCCGGTTCGGTGATCGCCGTCGCGCGCGGAGCCGCCGGAGCGGTGGCCGCGGTGGTGGCCGCGCCGCTCCTGCTGCTCGGCTGCGTGGCCCTCGCGCGGGCGGTGGCCACGGCCAACGTACGGCTGCTGACCAGCCGCAAGGGGCGTGACCTGGCCCTGCTCAGCGGTCTGCTGATCGCGGTGGGCGGGCAGCTGGTCAACTTCGGCAGCCAGCGCCTGTTCGAAGCGGGCGGCCTGTCGACGCTGGAGCCCGCCGAGGCGGTGGTGCGGTGGCTGCCGCCGGCGACCGCCATCGGCATGGTGGACTCGGTGAGCGAGGGCGCGTACGGGGTGGCGGCCGCCCAGCTGGCCCTGACCCTGGCCGCCCTGGCCGGCCTCCTGTGGTTCTGGGAGCGGAGCCTGACCAAGCTGATGGTCACGCCGGACGGTTCGACCATCGCGGCCGCCCGGCCGATGAAGCAGCGGGGCGGGGTCGGCCTCTGGTCGCTGCTGCCCGCCGGCCGGACGGGCGCGGCCGTGCAGCGCACCCTGCGCTACGTCGTCCGCGACCCGAAGACCAAGGCCTCCTGGGTGACCGCGCTGGCGATCGGCCTGATCGTCCCGGTCTTCAACGCCCTCCAGGGCACCGGGTCCGTCTACCTCGCCACCTTCGGCGCGGGCATGCTGGGCATGCAGATGTACAACCAGTTCGGGCAGGACACCTCGGCGTTCTGGATGGTCGCGCAGACCATCTCCGGCCCGCGCGACGCGTACGTGGAGCTGCGCGCCCGCGCCGCCGCGCTCGCCCTCGTCACGGTCCCGTACACGATCCTCGTCACCGTGGTCACGGCCGCGCTGATCGGCAACTGGAGCGCCCTTCCGGCGGCCAC
Source organism: Streptomyces sp. NPDC001513 (assembly GCF_042894695.1). NCBI lineage: Bacteria > Bacillati > Actinomycetota > Actinomycetes > Kitasatosporales > Streptomycetaceae > Streptomyces > Streptomyces sp. NPDC001513. The sequence goes on along the minus strand of NZ_JBIAVU010000005.1, from coordinate 211,846 downwards.
GGGCGTGTCCCTGGCCCTGCTCGGCTCGATGCTCTGCACGGGGGCGCTGGCCTCGGCCCGCTTCCCGTACTCCATCCCGTCGGACGGCGCGTTCAAGAACGTCGTCCCGGGGCAGGCCGGGCTGGCCTGGGCGGGCATCTTCGGCGGGCTGCTCGCCTCGACGGTGATCTGCGCCCCGGTGATCGCCCTGACGATCTGGCTCAACGTGGCCGACCACCAGGACGTCTCCTGGATCGTGCTCCCCCTGGGCGTGGCCTGGGGTGCGCTGGCCACCTGGGCGGGCCTGCGGCTGGCGGCCCCGACGGTGGCGCGCAAGCTGCCGGAGATCCTGTGGGCGGTCAGCAAGGGCTGACGGTCAAGGACCGACGATTGGCGAAAGGGCCGGTCTCCACTCCCGAGGGGGAGCGGAGACCGGCCCTTTCCGCGCGTACGGGTCCGGCGCCGTGCGGCGGGGGTCACGCGGTGGCGAGCAGGGCGAGGGCGCCGAGGGAGCCGGCGAACACGACGGCGTGGCGGAGGTTCTGGAGGTACGGCATCACCCAGCGGGGGAAGCCCTTTTCGGCGGCGGCGAGCATGGACTTGACGTCTATGCGGCGCAGTTCGGCGTCGTCGCTCTTCGCGAAGGCGGCGGTGACGGACGGCACGGCGGTCAGGTTCGAGTAGAGGATCACGCAGTTCACGAGGATGACCAGCGGCTGGACGACCCAGGAGAGCGTCTCGCCCCAGGAGTTACCGGCGAGGGAGAGCACGGCCGGCACGGCCAGGGAGACGGCGATCCCGACGGGGGCCCAGGTCTCGTGGCCGCCGGCGTCGAGGCGCATGCCGTTCTCGGCCATGACCGTGGTGCGCACTCCCTGGCGGCCCAGCTCGGCCTCGACGGCGGCCTGGGCGCGGGCCCCGTAGCGGCTGCGGACGAGCGGGATGCTCAGGAAGGCGAGGGCGATCAGGAGCTGCAGGGCGGCGACGGCGTTCATCGGGGGTCCTCGTTTCTGGGGGGCCTGCCTGGTGATGTCGCCACCATGGCGCGGCCCCCTGACAGGCCCCGGACACCCCGCTGACAGACCGCTGACACGCCTCCCGACACACGCCTCCCTGGCACGCGCCCCCTGACACCGCCTCCCGTCACGTCTCCTGACGCGCCTCCTGACGACTCACCCGCCTGACACGCCCTGCCGGGCCCGTCGGCCCGTCACGCGGCCCCGGCCTTGATCCCGTCCAGGAAGGGCTCCAGGGCCGCGCGCCAGGCCGTCGGCTGGTCGTAGTGGAGGTAGTGGCCGGCGTCGGGGATCTCGGCGTACTGCCCGGCGGGGAGGACGCGGACCATCTCCTGGGCCTCCGCCCGGCCCAGCTCGCCGTCGAGGCCGCGGACCACCAGCGTCGGGCAGCGGACCTTGGCCAGCTCCTCCCAGTGGGCGTCGTGGACCCAGGTCTCGCGCGCCGTCAGCATCTCGCGGCGGGAGAAGAGCGGGCGCCAGCCGTCCGGGGCCTCGTGCATGACCTCGGCGAAGAAGGCCCCGCGGCCGGGATCGGGGCGCTCCACCCGGGGGTCGTCCTCGCCGAACCAGCGGCGGGCCGCGTCCTGCGTGGGGAAGGGCAGCGGCCAGCGGTGGAACCAGTCCTCCCATTCCTGCTGGGAGGCCGCGCCGAGGGCCGAGGCGCGCATGTCGCAGATGACCAGGGCTTCGACCAGGTCCGGCCGGCGGGCCGCGAGCTGCCAGGCGGTGAGGGCGCCCATGGAGTGGCCGATCAGGGTGACGGGGGCGAGGCCGAGCTGCTCGACGGCGGCCTCGGCATCGGCCACGAACGCCTCGCGCCCGAAGGAGGTGTGGACGTCGGGACCGCCGGGCGGGCGGTCGCTCTGGCCGTGTCCGCGCTGGTCCAGGGCCACGACGCGGCGGCTCTCGCGGAGCCAGCGGGCGGTGCCGGACCAGTGGAAGGCGCGGCCCATCAGACCGTGCAGTAAGAGCACCCCGGGGCGGGGGTCGGCCTCGGCGGCCGTTTCGCGGAACTCCCAGGCGGCCAGGCGGACGCCTCCGGCCCCTGTCACATCAACGCGCTGTACCACCGCAGATGCACCCCCTTCACTCCCCGCCAGACTATCGAACCCGCATTCGAAAACAGGGTTCTCGCCTACAACACCGCTCTTTCGAGTGACCTTGCTCAAGGATTGGCCGCCGCTGCCGATGGAGATCCTTTCAACAGGGAGGCGGGCCGCTCGGGGAAGACGGTCCGAAGGGGAGACCTTGAGAGCTCGGGGCTCCGGGTCACAAGGGGAGGACCGGTCCCGGTGCCGCAAGGCGCCGGGACCGCCCACTTCCCACCAGTCCAACGAAACGAGTCGACGCCGGCAACGAATCGACGCCGGCACGAGTGACCGCCTGCGTCGAGGTCGCGGAATCCGTCCGGGTCGTCGAGGTCAGCGCTTCGCCACGAAAACGTGCGAAGCGACCTCCGCGTCCAGCTCGGCGGCCTCGCCGCCACTGCCGACCAGCACCCCGCCCGGGGACTCCGTCACGCTCACCACCGAGCCGGGCTGTACGCCCGCCCGCCGCAGCGTGTACATCAGCTGGGCGTCCGTCTGGATCGGCTCACCGATCCGGCGTACGACCACCGTCTTGCCCTCCGTGCCCGGGTCGAGCTCGGACAGGCTGACCATGCCGTCCTCCAGGAACGGGTCCGCCTCGGCCTTCTCGCCCAGCTCCTCCAGCCCCGGGATCGGGTTCCCGTACGGCGATTCGGTCGGGTGGCGCAGCAGCTCCAGCACCCGCCGCTCCACCGCCTCGCTCATCACGTGCTCCCAGCGGCAGGCCTCGGCGTGCACCTGCTCCCATTCCAGGCCGATGACGTCGACGAGCAGGCACTCCGCAAGGCGGTGCTTGCGCATCACCCGCGTCGCCAGCTTGCGCCCCTCGTCGGTCAGCTCCAGGTGCCGGTCGCTGGCGACGGCCACAAGGCCGTCGCGCTCCATCCGCGCCACCGTCTGGCTCACCGTCGGGCCGCTCTGGTCCAGCCGTTCGGCGATGCGGGCGCGCATGGGGACCACACCTTCCTCCTCCAGCTCAAGGATGGTGCGGAGATACATCTCCGTGGTATCGATCAGTCCGGACATTCGTGCCCCTCGGATTGCGTGCGCTGGCCCTGCCCCCAATTCTGACGCATCGGGCCGACAACCGTCCCGTGCCGAGGGTCAAGACCGGTCCCGGACATCTCTTGGCGCCCGTATTGACACGCCCTTGGTCCAGACCGCACGGTGAGCGGCGGACACGGACGCACCCCCACCTCCGGAAGGGCCATCGTCGTATGAGCGAGAGCAAGCTGGCCGGTCAGTTCTTCGACGCCGCCATCGGTCTGCTGGAGCGGGTGCGGGACGAGGAGGCCCCGCACATCGCGGAGGCCGGCTCCCTCGTCGCCGACGCCGTCGCCGGCGGCAACCGGCTCTTCGCCTTCGGCGCCGGGCACTCCTCACTGCCCGCCCAGGACGTGGTCTACCGGGCCGGCGGCATGGCCCTGATGAACTTCCTCGCCGTCCCCGGCACCGTCGGCATCGACGTCATGCCCGCGACCCTGGGCAGCGCCCTGGAACGGGTCGACGGCCTCGCCGGCGCCGTCCTGGACAGCAGCCCCGCCTCCGACGGCGACGTCCTCGTGATCATCTCCCTCTCCGGGCGCAACGCCCTGCCCGTCGAGATGGCCATGAACGCCCGCGCCATCGGCCTCAAGGTCATCGGCGTCACCTCCGTGGCGTACGCGACCGAGACCAAGTCGCGGCACGTCTCCGGCAGCTTCCTCAAGGACCACTGCGACGTCGTCCTCGACAGCAAGATCGCGGTCGGGGACGCCGAGCTCAGCATCGACGGCATCGACGCGCCCTTCGCCCCCGCCTCCACCGTCGTGACCAGCGCGATCATGCAGGCGGTCATGGCGGCCGCGGCCGGCGAACTCGCCGCCCGCGGCGTGGAGCCCCCGCTGCTGCGCTCGGGCAACGTCGACGGCGGCCACGAGTGGAACGGCCGCGTGATGCAGGAGTACGGCGACCGGATCTTCTTCCGGCACTGACCGGGCGGCCGGGGGCGGTGCCCGGGCCAGGGGCGCGCCTGCGGGCGCGGTCGCCGCGCCCGCACCCCGTTCCTACGATGGACGGGTACGGCACTCGGGGCCCCGCGCAACAGAGGTGACCGGACATGTCCGCCACTCCCGCCGCACCACGCGTCCCGCACCTCCCGCACACCGCGCGCCGCGCCCTGCAGGCCGGCGCGGCGGCCCTCCTGCTCTTCGTGACGGGCGTGGGCGCCGCCCCGCCCGTCGAGGCCGCGCCCTCCACCGTCGCGGCCACCCGGGGCCCCGTGAGCCAGGACCTCGACCCCGCCACCGTCGCCCGGCTCGACGCCGCCATCACCGCGGCGATGAAGAAGGACGGCATCCCCGGCGTGACCGTCGGACTGTGGATGCCCGGGCGCGGCGACTACGTGAAGTCCTTCGGCGTCGCCGACACGGCATCCGGCACGCCGATGAAGACCGACCTCCACACGCGCGTCGGCAGCGTGACCAAGACCTTCACCGTCACCGCCCTCCTCCAGCTCGTCGACCAGGGGCGCGTCCGGCTCGACGCCCCGGTCTCGGCGTACCTGGACGGGGTCCCCGGCGGCGAGAAGATCACCCTCCGCCAGCTCGCCGCCATGCGCAGCGGCCTGTACGACTTCACGAGCGACCCGAAGTTCCTCGACTCCCTGCGCACCGACCCGCACCGCTCCTACACCCCGCAGCAGCTCCTCGACTACGCCTTCGCCCACCCGGCGAACTTCGCCCCGGGCGCGAAGTGGGAGTACAGCAACACCAACACCGTGCTGCTCGGCCTGGTCATCGAGAAGATCGGCGGGCAGCCGCTGCACACCTTCCTCCAGCAGCACGTGTTCGCGCCGCTGAAGCTGACCAGCACCTCCCTGCCCACCGGCGCGGCCCTGCCCGAACCGCACGCGCACGGCTACACGACCTTCACGCCCGGCGGCACCGTCACCGACGCCACCACCTGGAACCCCTCCTGGGCCTGGGCCGCCGGAGCCGTCGTCTCCGACCTCGACGACCTGCACACCTGGGCCCCGGCCCTCGCGGACGGCCGGCTCCTGACCCCCGCCACGCAGGCGCAGCGGCTGCGCACCGGGCCCGTGGGCGTGCCGGGGATCTCGTACGGCCTCGGCATCGCCGACGTCAACGGCTGGCTCGGGCACAACGGCGAGCTGCCCGGCTACGAGACCATCGCGGCCCAACTGCCGCAGCGCAAGGCCACGCTGGTCGTCATCGTCAACTCCGACGTCGACCGCGGCGGCTCGTACAGCACCACGATCGGCCGGGCCGTCACGGAGATCGCCACCCCGGACCACCTGTGGTCCCTGCCCTCCCCGTCCCAGACAGGCGAGAACCAGAACGGGAACGAGAACGGGAACGGGAACGCGGACCGGAAGCAGGAGCACCGGCAGCAGGACGGGCATTAGCCGCCTGCCGGACGTCCTCCCGCCGCCAGGTCCAGATCGGCGGCCACCCGGGCCGCGACCTCCTCCGCGTACTCCGCGTCCGGGCGCTCGAAGGCCACCCGCGTGGGCCCGCGTACGAACGTCAGCGCCCCCAGCGTCCGGCCCCGGCTGCGCAGCACCGTGCACAGCACGTGCGCCGCGCCCTCGGGCCACTGGCGGGCCCGCGCCCACTCCGCGTCCGCCTCGCCGCGCGGGGCGGAGGTGCGCACCGAGCCGATCCGGTCCAGGGCCTGGAGGGCCGGATGCCCGGCCGCGTACCGGACCGGGATCGACCCGGGCCCCGGCAGCACCGGCGGGGACGCGGCGGACCGTACGAGCCTTCGCCGCTCGGGGTCGGCCGCGGGATCCAGTACGTCCAGCAGCGCGTGCTCGGCGAATCCGGCCAGGGCGAAGTCCAGGCGTACGGCGGCCGCCTCGGCCGGGTCCTCGCACTCGGCGGCGGCCCGCCCCGCACGGTGCAGCTGGTGGGACCGGAACCGCAGCTGCGCGGTGTCCAGCTGTTCCTGCCGGGCCTGGGTGACGTCCTGGAACAGCCAGCCGACGCCCAGCGGCACCGGCTCCTCCGCGAGCGGCGAGGCCAGCCGCAGGAACCCGCACCGCCAGCACCTGCGCCGCACCCCCTCGGCGGTCCGCACCGACACCCACATCTCCACCGGCGCGGGCGGCGCCCCCTCGGCGAGCACGTGCTGGAGCGCGCCTTCGAGCTCCTCCACCCCCTGGGTGAGCAGCTCGCCGAGCGGGCGCCCGAGCAGCGCGGTGCGGCCGGTCCCGAAGGCGCGCGCGGCGTGCGCGTTGACCACGGCGGGCCGCAGGTCGACGTCGACGAGGACGACGCCCCACGAGGCGTCCTCCATCAGGGCCTCGCTCAGCGCGATGGACCGCTCCAGGTCGATCTGCGCGTGCACCTCGCTGAAGGCGCAGTACACCCCGGCGGGTTTCCCGTCCGCCCCCGGCACCCCGGCGGACTGGGTCCGTACGAGGACGCGCCCGCCGTCCTTGGTGAGCAGCGCGAACTCGTGCACCTGCCGGCCGGGCACGTGCTGGGCGGCCATGAGTCTGTCCTGCACGTCGTGCGCGTCGGCGGCCCGCACCGCCCACCCCTCGAAGCCCTTGCGCCCCACGGCCTCGCCCGCGGACCAGCCCAGGATCCGCTCGGCCTCGCGGTTCCAGTGGGTGATCACGCCGTCGGCGTCGAACGCGCACAAGGCGGCGTCCATCCCGTCCAGCAGCGCTGCGAGCAGATCGTCTGCGGTCTCGTTACGTCCGGAAGCAGTCACCTGGCACCCCCAGCAGGTGTTCGCGTGTGCGGCACGTCGGATCATTCAACTGGAACGTGACGCAGCCCACACTGCATTCGGAGAAATCAGTACGCCTCCCCTGCTGCCCGGGAAGGCGCGCCCCGGACGGCCACACGTTCGAGTGACCTCCCTTGATCCGTCCGCACCTCACGAACCACGGTGCGTAGCGTCGCCGGCATCACGAGAAGGGAGGTCACTCGCTCCCTCATACCGAGTGACCAGCCCCGGTCATCACGATCCCCGGATCAGTCGAGGTGCCTCGATGACTACGTTCCTTGCAGGCGAGCAGACCCACCAGGCTGTGCTTCCTCAGCAGCCTGCTCTGGAATCCGCGAGCGCAGACACCCCTGGGAGCAGGGACGAAACGGCTCACGGACTCCCGGCGACAACGCCGGGCACCGGTGTGGAACATGGGCGAGGGGAGACCGGCGCGGTCCGCACCGGGACACGTCGGCGTCACGCCCGATCCGCCGCTTCGGCAGTGGAGACGGCAGAGACCGGGAGCGGTGACGCTCCCCGCCTGGCAGCAAGCCGGGTGTTCGTACTGGCGCAGGGGGGCGAACCGCTCATGCCCTGCCATCCGGCCCGTGCACGCGAGTTGCTCGACAGTGGACGTGCCGTCGTGGTGCGGCGGGCCCCGTTCACCATCCGGCTCAAGCACAGGACCCGTGCGGGCTCGGCCGTCGGGGGCGTACAGCTCCGGCTTGATCCCGGCTCCAAGGCGACGGGCATCGCCATCACGGATGAACACCACCGAGTCGGCCCGGAGGGACGAACCGCGGTCGCCCGCCGGGGGTTGATCACGATCGAACTCCGGCACCGGGGACAAAAGATCCGCGGCGGCATGATGCGACGCGCCGCCTATCGCCGCCGAAGGCGCTCGGCGAACCTCCGGTACCGGGCGCCCCGGCACGACAACCGGACCCGGCCGGACGGCTGGCTTCCCCCATCCGTGCGTCATCGCGTCGACTCGACCATGTCCGTTGTCATGCGACTGTGCCGATACGCACCGGTGCGTGAGATCCACGTGGAGCAGGTCGCGTTCGACACGGCCGCATTCGCCGGAGCCATACCGTCCGGCGCACCGGAAAGCACCGCGTCGACGCACGGCGGATGCGAGATCCGTGAGTTTCTCCTGGCCAAATGGAAGGGATCTTGCGCCTACTGCGACGCGACGGGGGTACCTCTCGACATCGAGCACGTCCGCCCACGAAGCCGCGGTGGATCGGACCGGGTATCGAACCTCGTCCTCGCCTGTGTTCCCTGCAATCAGGCAAAGGGGACGGCGCCCATCGAAGAGTTCCTCTCCGATCAGCCGGCCCGCCTGGAACGCGTGATCATCCAGCTGAGGAGACCGTTACAGGACGTGGCCGCCATGAACGCCACCAGGCTCCAGCTGGTGAAGGAACTCGCAGGCCAGGGTATGCCGGTGCACGCATGGTCGGGCTTGCAACGGCCGCGCGGCAAGGTCCACCACGGGTACTCGACAGGGGACCTGGTAGCGGCCGTCGTTCCCCGGGGGAAGTGGGCCGGCAGCTGGGTGGGACGCATCGCGGTCCGAACCAGTGGTCAGCATCGCATCACGACGTTGACCAGCCGCTTTGATGTCTCTCACCGGAATTTGCGGCTACTCCAGAGAGCCGATGGATACACCTACGGATTCGCCGCCGAAATTCGATTGAGCGAACGGCAGGGGCCTGCCTACAGTGGACACACACTGAAAGGAGGTGATCCCGGAAATGTATGAAATCCGGACGCGTGAGGTGGCTGCGGGCTAAGCGCCCGTCGTCGCACGCACCCAGTGCGGTGCCCGGCGGGATCGCCAGGCGCCAATCCACAGCAGTCACCCGACCCGCGGGCTCGCCGGTACGTCCGGCCGGCTTCTCTCACTGCAGGAGAGAGACCCAGAGCCCGCGGGTCGCCTGCGTTTGCCGCTCCCGCTCGGGGTGAGCAGGGCCCGGCGGCCCGCCGCCCGGGAGCTCTTCGTGCGGGCGGGCCCGCTGGGCGAACCCTCCCGCACGGCGCCGCACGGTTACGGGCAGAGCCGCTCCACGCGCCACTTGCCCTCGTCCAGGACGTAGCGCAGCCGGTCGTGCAGGCGGTTCTCGTGGCCCTGCCAGAACTCCACCGCCTCCGGGACCACGCGCAGGCCGCCCCATTCCGGCGGGACCGGGACCTGCTCGTCCTCGGGGTAGCGGGCGTCGAGCTCGGCGTAGCGGCGGTCCAGTTCGGCGCGGGAGCCGATCACGCTGGACTGCTCGCTCGCCCAGGCGCCCAGCTGGGAGCCGTGGGGGCGGGAGCGGAAGTACGCCGCCGTCTCGTCGCGGCCGATGCGGGCCGCGGTGCCGGTGACGATCACCTGGCGCGAGATGGGGTGCCAGGGGAAGAGCAGGGCGACGTGCGGGTTCTCGGCGAGCTCGCGGCCCTTGCGGGAGGCGTAGTTGGTGAAGAAGACGAAGCCGCGCCCGTCGAACTGCTTCATCAGCACCGTGCGCGAGCTGGGCCGGCCGTCGGGGGTGGCCGTCGAGACGACCATCGCGTTCGGTTCGAAGAGGTGCGAGTCGGCGGCCTGCTGGAACCACAGGGCGAACTGGTCCATCGGATGCTCGGCGAGGGTCTCCTCGAGAACGATTTCCGAGCGGTACTGCTTGCGCATCGTGGCGGGGTCAATGTCCTGATCGGTCACGCTGGCCATCCTGCCGCAGCCGGGCCTGTGGCGGTGTGCCGTATGTCACGCTTCCGCAGTCGAGGCGGAGCGGCCAAAATCTTGGGGCCGGTCCGAAGGTCCCCGCGCGGGTGACCATCGGCCGTGCCGGGCATCAACGGGGATGACCGCGCCGGACCGCGAGTCACGCCGGGAGCCGCGCGTGTTCGCACTATCTGAGGAGCCGCCTGATGTCCGACTTCGTACCCGGGCTCGAAGGGGTCGTCGCGTTCGAGACCGAGATCGCCGAACCGGATAAGGAAGGCGGTTCCCTCCGCTACCGCGGGGTCGACATCGAGGATCTCGTCGGGCACGTCTCCTTCGGACATGTCTGGGGCCTCCTGGTCGACGGTGCCTTCAACCCGGGCCTGCCCGCCGCCGAGCCCTTCCCCATCCCCGTCCACTCCGGTGACATCCGCGTCGACGTGCAGTCCGCGCTCGCGATGCTCGCCCCCGTGTGGGGCCTGAAGCCGCTGCTGGACATCGACGAGCAGACCGCCCGCGACGACCTGGCGCGCGCGGCCGTGATGGCGCTGTCGTACGTCGCCCAGTCCGCCCGCGGCCAGGGCCTGCCGATGGTGCCGCAGCGGGAGATCGACAAGGCGGAGTCCGTGGTCGAGCGGTTCATGATCCGCTGGCGGGGCGAGCCGGACCCGAAGCACGTCAAGGCCGTCGACGCGTACTGGACCTCCGCCGCCGAGCACGGCATGAACGCCTCCACGTTCACCGCGCGCGTCATCGCCTCCACCGGGGCGGACGTGGCGGCCGCCCTGTCGGGCGCCGTCGGCGCCATGTCGGGCCCGCTGCACGGCGGTGCGCCGTCCCGCGTGCTCGGCATGATCGAGGAGATCGAGCGCACCGGCGACGCCGTGGCGTACGTGAAGAAGGCCCTGGACAAGGGCGAGCGGCTGATGGGCTTCGGGCACCGCGTCTACCGCGCCGAGGACCCGCGCGCCCGCGTGCTGCGCCGCACCGCCAAGGAGCTCGACGCGCCGCGCTACGAGGTGGCCGCCGCGCTGGAGAAGGCCGCGCTGGAGGAGCTGCACGCGCGCCGCCCCGACCGCGTGCTCGCCACGAACGTGGAGTTCTGGGCCGCGATCATGCTGGACTTCGCGGAGGTCCCGGCGCACATGTTCACCTCCATGTTCAGCTGCGCCCGTACCGCCGGCTGGTCGGCGCACATCCTGGAGCAGAAGCGCACGGGCCGCCTGGTGCGGCCGTCGGCCCGCTACACGGGCCCGGGCCGGCGCGACCCGCAGGAGATCGAGGGCTACGCGGACATCGCCGAGACCGCGTAACTGTCGTATTCGGTGGCCGCTGGGCGCCGTATCCCGGTACCGGGGTGCGGCGCCCTGCCGTTTACTCCGGCCGGGGCCTCAGGACAGGGCGGCGTCGAGGATCCGGGACCACTGGGCCACCACGCGGGCCCGGCGGGCCGTGTCGTCGGTGAGGACATTGGCCAGACCCAGGCCGCGGGCCATGTCGAGGAGGCCCTGCACGGTCTCCCGTACGCCCGGCGCGGACTCGTCGGCGCCCAGCAGCTCCACGGCGATGCGGTGGGTCTCGCGGCCGACCCGGGCCTCCAGTTCGGTGACCCGGGGGCGCAGCTGCTCCTCGTTGGAGGCGGCGACCCACAGCTGGAGCGCGGCCCGGAACAGGGTGCCCGTGTACAGGTCCACGAGCGCCTCCACCACCGCGGGGCGGGCGGCCGGGCCGGCGTGGAACAGGTCGCGCAGGGCCGTGGAGCGTTCCTCGGCGACGTACTCGACGGCCGCGGTGAACAGGTCCTCGCGGGTCGGGAAGTGGTGCTGGGCGGCGCCGCGCGAGACGCCGGCCCGTTCGGCGACGACGGAGACGGTGGAGCCGGCCCAGCCGTGTTCCGCCAGACAGGACACGGCCGCCTCCAGGAGGTGGCGGCGGGTGACGCGGCTGCGCGCCTGTTTGGGGCCGGCCGCGCCCGCCGCGCTGGTCACAGTGCCCATGAGGGTTCCCGGCGCTCGAAGCGGGCGGTGATGCCCTCACGGGCCTCGGCGGACGCGAAGAGCTGCCCGGACAGCTCCGTCAGGCGGGCGCCGTCGCGGTACAGGGCCTCGCGCACGGCGGCGGCGGTCAGCGCCTTGGTCGCGGCCAGGCCCTGCGGGGAGGCCTTGCGCAGGCCGGCGAGCACGGGCTCCAGTGCCTCGTCCACGTCCTCGGCGTGCAGGGTGAGCAGCCCGATCCGGGCGGCCTCGGCGGCGTCGAAGGCCTCGGCGGTGAGGAAGTAGCGGGCGGCGGCGCGCGGGTCCAGGCGCGGGAGCAGGGGCATGGAGATCACCGCGGGGGCGAGGCCGAGGTGGGTCTCGGTGAAGGCGTACGAGGACTTCGGCCCGGCGGCGGCGATGTCGCAGACGCCGAGCAGCCCGAGGCCGCCGGCCCGGACGTGGCCGGTGACGCGGGCGAGCACGGGCTTGGGCAGCTCGGCGATCTCGCGGAGCAGGGCGAGGAAGTCTGCGGGGGCGCTGGGGGACTTGAGGTCGGCGCCGGAGCAGAAGGTGTTGCCGGTGTGGGTGAGGACGAGGGCCCGGACCGCCGGGTCCGCGGCGGCGGTGGCGAGGGCGGCGCGGGTCGCTGCCACGAGCTCGGCGGAAAGGGCGTTGCGGTTGGCCGGGGAGTCGAGGGTCAGGGTGGTGACGCCGGTCGCCTGGGTGGCGTGGACGAGTGGAGCCATGTCTCCTCCGGAGTGGTGTGCGGTGGGGTTCTCCCCGACGGGTCCCTCCGGGGAGGGTACGTGTTGCCCTGCGGGCGGCTGGGCGGTGTACGGGTGTGGAGCGGGGCTCGTGCGGGTCGCCCTGCGGGCGGCTCGAAGGGTGGTGGGGCGGTGCCCCGCACGAGGATCTCCTCGGCTCGCGCCTGCGACCGTGGTCCGGCTGTGCGGCCTGGGTTGCGCGCTCGTCCTGCGGGGACCCTCCTGCGTGTCCCCGCCCCACAGCCAGGCTTCGACGGCGGCCCCTTCAGCCCCGCCTGGGGGTACCCCCGGACGGAGTCTGGGGGAGATTGAGGCGCCCACCCACCGGTGGATCAGTAGGACTTGGGGAGGCCCAGGGTTTGGTGGGAGATGAAGTTGAGGATCATCTCGCGGCTGACCGGGGCGATGCGGGCCACGCGGGCGGCGGTGACGAGGGAGGCGAGACCGTACTCGCGGGTGAGGCCGTTGCCGCCGAGGGTGTGGACGGCCTGGTCCACCGCGCGGACGCACGCCTCACCCGCCGCGTACTTCGCCATGTTCGCGGCCTCGCCCGCCCCCATGTCGTCCCCCGCGTCGTACAGGCGGGCAGCCTTCTGCATCATCAGGCGGGCCAGTTCGAGCTCGATGTGCGCCGCCGCCAGCGGATGCGCCACGGCCTGGTGTGCGCCGATGGGTTCCTTCCACACCTGCCGGGTCTTCGCGTAGTCCACGGCCTTGGCGAGGGCGTAGCGGCCCATCCCGATGGCGAAGGCGGCGGTCATGATCCGCTCGGGGTTGAGTCCGGCGAACAGCTGGAGCAGGCCCGCGTCCTCGTCTCCGATCAGCGCCGAGGAGGGCAGGCGTACCTCGTCCAGGACCAGTTCGAACTGCTTCTCCGCGGCCTGGAGTTCCATGTCGATGACCGAGCGGGAGAAGCCGGGGGTGTCCCTCGGGACGATGAACAGGCACGGCTTGAGGCGGCCGGACCGGGCGTCCTCGGTGCGGCCGACGATCAGCGTGGCGTCGGCGATGTCGACGCCGGAGATGAAGACCTTGCGACCGGTGAGGATCCATTCCTCGCCGTCGCGGCGGGCCGTGGTGGTGATCCGGTGGGAGTTGGAGCCGGCGTCGGGTTCGGTGATGCCGAAGGCCATGGTGCGGCTGCCGTCGGCGAGGCCCGGGAGCCAGGCCTGCTTCTGGTCGTCGGTGCCGAAGCGGGAGATGACCGTGCCGCAGATCGCGGGCGAGACGACCATCATCAGGAGGGGGCAGCCGGCCGCGCCCAGTTCCTCCAGGACGATGGACAGTTCGGCGATGCCGCCGCCTCCACCGCCGTACTCCTCGGGGAGGTTGACGCCGAGGTAGCCGAGCTTCGCGGCGTCGGCCCACAGCTCGTCGGGGTGGCCGCCTTCGCGGGCGACGCGGGTGAGGTACTCGCGGCCGTAGCGCTGCCCGAGGGCGGCGACCGCCGTGCGCAGGGCCTGGTGCTCTTCGGTCTCGACGGTGCTGGTGGCGGAGCTCATGACTGCGTTTCCTCCTGGACTACGGCGAGCAGGGCGCCGAACTCGACCTGTTGGCCGGTGGCGGCGTGGAGCGCGGTGAGCGTGCCGGAGGCGGGAGCGAGGATGCGGTGCTCCATCTTCATGGCCTCCAGCCAGAGCAGGGGCTGCCCGGCGGTGACGGGGCTGCCGGGGGCGAGGCCCTCGGCGATGCGGACGACGGTGCCGGGCATGGGGGCGAGCAGGGAGCCCGGTTCGGTCCGGTCCTGGGGGTCGGGGAAGCGGGGGACGGGGGTGAGGGTGTGGGCGCCGAGTGCGGAATCCACGTAGATCTCGGTCGCGCCGGAGTTGTTCGAATTACGTTTCACGTGGAACGCCCGCCGGATTCCCTCGATTTCGAGGGTGACGAGGGTGGGGGTGGCGGCCAGGACCCGGATGCCGGGGTGGTCGACGAGCCGGCCGGCCTGGTAGCGGACCTCGTACTCGGCACCGCCCGCGGTGTAGCGGCGGATCTGCGGCTGGGAGCGGACGTTGCGCCAGCCGCCGAGGCGGGCGGCGAGCGGGGCGTCCGCGGCGGGAGCCGCTTCGGCGAGGGCGGCGGCGAGGGCCGCCTCCGTGGCGTCCGCGGCGCCCGCGGTGAGGGCGTCGAGGTGGCGCTCGTAGAAGCCGGTGTCGAGCTGTCCGGCGGCGAAATCGGGGTGGCGCAGCGACCGTACGAGGAGCTCGCGGTTGGTGGTGAGCCCGTGGATGCGGGCTCCGGCGAGGGCGTGGGCGAGGGCCCGTACGGCCTCGGCGCGGGTGGGGGCGTGGGCGATGACCTTGGCGAGCATGGGGTCGTAGTGGATGCCGACCGCGTCCCCGTCGGTGAAGCCGGTGTCCACGCGGACCTGGCCGGGGACGGCGAGGGTGTGCAGGACTCCGGTCTGCGGGCGCCAGTCCTGGGCCGGGTCCTCGGCGTAGAGGCGGGCCTCGACGGCGTGGCCGGTGGGCTCCGGCGGTGACGGGGGCAGGGCCTCGCCCTCGGCCACGCGCAGCTGGAGGGCGACGAGGTCGAGGCCGAAGACGGCTTCGGTGACGGGGTGTTCGACCTGGAGGCGGGTGTTCATCTCCAGGAAGTACGGGCGTCCGTCGGCGGTGACGAGGAACTCGACGGTGCCCGCGCCCTGGTACGAGACCACCCGCGCGGCGGCGACAGCCGCTTCGTGCAGGCTCGTGCGCAGGGCCTCGGGCAGGCCGGGCGCCGGGGCTTCCTCGATGACCTTCTGGTGGCGGCGCTGGAGGGAGCAGTCGCGGGTGCCGAGCGCCCAGACGGTGCCGTGGGCGTCGGCGAGGATCTGCACCTCGACGTGGCGGCCGCGCTCGACGTAGGGCTCGGCGAAGACCTCGCCGTCGCCGAAGGCCGAACGGGCCTCGGCGGAGGCCGCTTCGAGGGCGTCCCGGAGCCCGGCGAGGTCGCGGACCACGCGCATCCCGCGCCCGCCGCCGCCGGCCGCGGCCTTCAGCAGCAGGGGCAGGTCGGCGGGGGTGGCGGCGGCCGGGTCGACGGGGTCCAGGAGCGGTACCCCGGCGGCGCGCATCAGGTCCTTGGCGCGGGTCTTGGAGGCCATGGCCTCGATGGCCTCGGGCGGCGGGCCGATCCAGGTCAGGCCGGAGGCCAGGACCTCGCGGGCGAAGTCGGCGTTCTCGGAGAGGAAGCCGTAGCCGGGGTGGACGGCGTCGGCGCCGGCGGCGAGGGCGGCCTTGATGATCAGGTCGCCGCGCAGGTAGGTGTCGGCGGGGGCCGCGCCGGGGAGGCGTACGGCCGCGTCGGCTTCGCGCACGTGCAGGGCGTCGGTGTCCGGGTCGGAGTGGACGGCGACGGTGGCCAGGCCCAGGGCGCGGGCGGTGCGGAAGATCCGTACGGCGATCTCGCCGCGGTTGGCGACGAGCAGCGAGGTGATCGGCTGGGTCATGTGCGGGCTCACATCCGGAAGACGCCGAAGCCGCCACGGGCGCCCTCGACGGGGGCGTTGTGGACGGCCGACAGGCACAGGCCGAGGACGGTGCGGGTGTCGCGCGGGTCGATGACCCCGTCGTCGTACAGCCGCCCGGACAGGAACATCGGCAGGGACTCGGACTCGATCTGCGCCTCGACGAAGGCGCGCATCCCGGCGTCGGCCTCCTCGTCGTAGGGCAGTCCCTTCGCGGCGGCGGACTGCCGGGACACGATGGAGAGCACTCCGGCGAGCTGCTGGGGTCCCATGACGGCGGACTTGGCGCTGGGCCAGGCGAAGAGGAAGCGGGGCTCGTAGGCACGGCCGCACATGCCGTAGTGGCCGGCGCCGTAGCTCGCGCCGATGAGCACGGACAGGTGCGGGACCTTCGAGTTGGACACCGCGTTGATCATCATCGAGCCGTGCTTGATGATGCCGCCCTGCTCGTACTCCTTGCCGACCATGTAGCCGGTGGTGTTGTGGAGGAAGAGGAGGGGGATGTCGCGCTGGTTGGCGAGCTGGATGAACTGGGCGGCCTTCTGGGACTCGGCGCTGAACAGCACGCCCTGCGCGTTGGCGAGGATGCCGATCGGATGGCCGTGGAGGGTGGCCCAGCCGGTGACGAGGCTGGTGCCGTAGAGCGGCTTGAACTCGTCGAAGTCGGAGGCGTCGACGATGCGGGCGATGACCTCGCGCGGGTCGAAGGGCGTCTTGAGGTCGGGCGGGACGATGCCGAGGAGTTCCTCGGGGTCGTACTTGGGCTCCTGCGCCGGGGCCGGATCCGCGTGGGGCTTGCGGTGGTTGAGCCGGGCGACGACGCGGCGGGCCTGGCGGATCGCGTCGTACTCGTCGAGGGCGTAGTAGTCGGCGAGGCCGGAGGTGCGGGCGTGCATGTCGGCCCCGCCGAGGGACTCGTCGTCGCTCTCCTCGCCGGTGGCCATCTTGACCAGCGGCGGACCGCCGAGGAACACCTTCGAACGGTCCTTGATCATGATGGTGTGGTCGGACATGCCGGGGATGTACGCGCCTCCGGCGGTGGAGTTGCCGAAGACGACGGCGACGGTGGGGATGCCGGCGGCCGAGAGCCGGGTGAGGTCGCGGAAGATCGCGCCGCCCGGGATGAAGATCTCCTTCTGGGAGGGCAGATCGGCGCCGCCGGACTCGACGAGGCTGATGCAGGGCAGGTGGTTCTGCCGGGCGATCTCGTTGGCCCGGAGGGCCTTCTTGAGGGTCCAGGGGTTGGAGGCGCCGCCGCGGACGGTCGGGTCGTTGGCGGTGACCAGGCACTCCACGCCCTCGACGGTGCCGATGCCGGTGACCATGGAGGCGCCGACGGGGTAGTCGCTGCCCCAGGCGGCCAGCGGGGACAGTTCCAGGAACGGGGTGTCCGGGTCGAGGAGCAGCTCGACGCGTTCGCGGGCCAGGAGCTTGCCGCGCTGCCTGTGGCGGGCCGTGTACTTCTCGCCGCCGCCCTGGAGGGCCTTGGCGTGCTCGGCGTCGAGGGCGGCGAGGCGTTCCAGGGCGGCGGTACGGGCCTGCGCGTGCTCGGGGGCGTGCGGGTCGACGGTGGTGCGGAGGCGGGTCATGGGCCGGTCCCCTCCGGGGCGGTCTCGGGCAGCAGGTGGGTCGGGATGTCCAGGTGGCGGGCGCGGAGCCATTCGCCGAGGGCCTTGGCCTGGGGGTCGAAGCGGTGGCCGGAGGCGACGCCGGCGCCGAGGATGCCGGTGATGGTGAAGTTCAGTGCGCGGAGGTTCGGGAGCGGGTGGCGGTGCACGGGCAGGGCCCGGGCTTCGGGGAGCAGTTCCCGCAACAGCTCGACGGTGAGGGTGCGGTCCAGCCAGGCCCAGGCCTCGTCGGACTCGACCCAGACCCCGATGTTGGCGTCGCCGCCCTTGTCTCCGCTGCGGGCCCCCGCCACTGCCCCCAGGGGGGCGCCGCGGGTGGTGGGCCCTGCGGGGCTCTCCCCCACCCCGCCCCTTCCCGAAACCGGGGCTCCGCCCCGGACCCCTTCGGGGGCTCCGCCCCCAAACCCCCGCGCCTCAAACGCCGGCGAGGCTGGATCTTTCAGCCCCTCCGGCGTTTGAGGAGCGGGGTCCGGGGCGGAGCCCCAGGTTTCGGGAAGGGGCGGGGTGGGGGAAAGGCTCCGCGCAGCGGGGATCGGCAAGCGGGTGCCGTCCGCCAGGACTGCCACGTGGGGGACCTCGGCCGCCGGGGTCAGGGTCGAGGTGAAGACCCCGTACGGCTGGGCCGGGCCCGGCGGGGTGGTGACGTGGAAGCCCGGGTAGCTGCCCAGGGCCAGTTCGATCGCCGTCGAGGTCAGGACGCGGCCCACCCGGTCCGGGGACGGGTCGCGGACCACCAGCCGCAGCAGGGCGCTGGCCGTCTCCTCCGTCGGGGCGTCCTCGTGGTCTGTGCGGGCGAGGGTCCAGTCGGCGGTGGCCACGCCCTCCAGGGCGTCGGAGAGCTGTGTGCGGACCAGGGCCGCCTTCGCTTCGATGTCCAGGCCGGTCAGGACGAAGACGACCTCGTTGCGCCAGCCGCCGATGCGGGTGACGCCCACCTTGAGGGTGGACGGCGGGGGTTCGCCGAGCACGCCGGAGATGCGGACGCGGTCGGGGCCGTCCTCGGAGAGGCGGACCGTGTCCAGGCGGGCGGTGACGTCGGGGCCGAGGTAGCGCACGCCCTGGGTCTCGTAGAGGAGTTGGGCGGTGACGGTGCCGACCGAGACGATCCCGCCCGTGCCGGGGTGTTTGGTGATGACCGCCGAGCCGTCGGCGGAGATCTCCGCGAGCGGGAACCCGGGGCGGCGGACGTCGTGCGCGGTGAAGAAGGCGTAGTTGCCGCCGGTGGCCTGGGTTCCGCACTCCAGGACGTGGCCGGCGACCACGGCCCCCGCCAGCCTGTCGTGGTCGTCCGGGGCCCAGTCGAACCACCAGGCCGCCGGGCCGCTGACGAGTGCCGCGTCCGTGACCCGGCCGGTCACGACCACGTCCGCGCCGGCCCTCAGGCAGGCGGTGATGCCGGCGCCTCCGAGGTAGGCGTTGGCGGTGAGCGCCCCGTCCTCGTGCGGGGTGCGGTCGTCCCCCTCGACGTGAGCCACGGTGACGGGGACGCCCACCTTGGCCGCCAGGGCCCGTACGGCGTCGGCGAGTCCGGCCGGGTTGAGGCCGCCCGCGTTCGCGACGATGCGTACGCCGCGCTCGTGCGCGAGCCCGAGCCCCTCCTCCAGCTGGCGCAGGAAGGTCTTGGCGTAGCCGAGGTCCGGGTTCTTCAGGCGGTCGCGGCCGAGGATCAGCATGGTCAGCTCGGCGAGGTAGTCCCCGGTGAGCACGTCGAGCGGGCCGCCGGTCAGCATCTCGCGCAGGGCGTCGAAGCGGTCGCCGTAGAAGCCGGACGCGTTGCCGATCCGCAGCGGGCGGTCGGCGGGGGGCCGGGGCGTCATCGGGCGGCCCCCGGCTCGCGCCCGGCTCCCGGCTCGCGCCCCGCGCCCGCCGGGCCCGCGAAGGCCTGGGCGATGTCCAGCCAGCGGTCCGCGTCGGGGCCGACTGCGGTGAGGGCCAGGTCGGTGCGGTGGGCCCGCTGGGTCACCAGGAGGCAGAAGTCGAGGGCCGGGCCGGTGATCCGCTGGGGGGCGTCCGGCGGCCCGTACGTCCACACCCCGGCGCCGTCGGGGGCTGTCAGCTCGACCCGGAACTCCTCGGCGGGCGCGGGTAGTCCGCGTACGGCGTAGGCGTAGTCGCGGGCCCGTACGCCGATCCGTGCCACGTGCCGCAGCCGCGCGGTCGGGGTGCGGCGCACGCCGAGCGCGTCGGCGACGTCCTGGCCGTGCGCCCAGGTCTCCATCAGCCGGGCGCTCGCCATGGAGGCGGCCTTCATCGGCGGCCCGTACCAGGGGAACCGGGTGTCGGGCGAGGCCGCGGCGAGCGCCTCGTCGAGGGCGGCCCGGGTGGCCCGCCAGCGGGCGAGCAGTTCGGCGGGCGGCAGCGCCGCGCCCTCTTCCGCGCCCTCGTCGACGAAGGAGTCGGGGGCCTTCAGCGCTTCCTCGACCATGACGCCGAAGCCGGCCGCGTCGGTGAGGGAGAGCAGCGAGGCGCGGTCGGTCCAGTGCAGGTGGGCGATCTGGTGGGCGATGCTCCAGCCGGGCGCGGGGGTCGGCAGGGCCCAGTCGGGATCCGGCAACTCCCTGACGAGGGCTTCGAGTTCGCGGCCCTCCTCGCGCAGATCTGCGAAGACGGCGACGGCTGCGTCGACGGCGGACGGATCGGGCACGGTGCGCTCCCCTTCTCGGCGTGAGGGAAGAGTGGCAGCACCCAAGAAAACAATCAAGCACGCTTGCATGATTTTCTCGGCAGGCGGCGCCTTCCCGCCACCCGCCCCAAACCGGCACGACAGGAAGGGAGTTGTCCCGCCGCCCCGCCGACCGCAGGTCCCGCGGCGCGGCGGCCGCCGGGCACGGAGGGGGCGATTCAGGCCGTAAGCCGGAAACTCGCGATACGTCACCGGATGTCCCGTCGATACTGAACGTTCCGCTCCGGGCCCGGGCGCGCGCACCACGTTCGATCCACATTCGATCCACGTTCGATCCGCTTTGGATCCACGACGAAGAGGATGGACTGACGTGACTCCAGCCGCCCAACCCCCCTTCTCCCTCTATCCCGAACTCGACGCCACCGCCCTCGGCGCCTTCGTCGCCGCCCTGGAGAGCGGCGACGTCACCGGCCTCGCCCCCGCCCGCGCCGCGGAGGTCGCCGAGGTCCGCTCCCTCGCCGTGTTCACCCGCGGCAAGGTGACCGGCGCCGACGGGGACCTCCTCGACGCCGCGCTCTGGCGGCACACCGGGGCCCAGCCGCGCCCGGTGATCGTCATGCCCTCGCCCTGGACCAGCCTGGGCTGGCTGCCGTACGCCGTCCAGGCCAGCCTGTTCGCGGCCCGCGGCTACAACGTCCTCGCCTACTCCGCCCGCGGCTTCGCCGGCTCCGAGGGCCAGGTCGACGTGGCCGGCCCGCTCGACGTCGCCGACGGCAGCCGGGCCCTGGACCACCTCATCGAGCGCAGCTCCGGCCCCGTGACGAAGATCGGCTTCCTCGGGGACTCGTACGGCTCCGGCATCAGCCAGCTGGTCGCCGCGCACGACACCCGCGTCGACGCCGTGGTCGCGCTCAGCACCTGGGGCGACCTCGGGGAGGCGTTCTACGAGAACTCCACCCGCCACGTCGCCGCCGTACGGGCCCTGCTGAAGGCGGCCGCGAAGGCCCGGCTGAGCCCGCAGACGCACAGCGTCTTCGACAACGTCCTCGGCAACCGCGACATCCCCGGCACCCTGCGCTGGGCGGAGACCCGCTCGCCCTTCAGCCACAT
Organism: Streptomyces sp. NPDC001513; assembly: GCF_042894695.1. Classification (NCBI taxonomy): domain Bacteria; kingdom Bacillati; phylum Actinomycetota; class Actinomycetes; order Kitasatosporales; family Streptomycetaceae; genus Streptomyces; species Streptomyces sp. NPDC001513. Next base: position 190,782 of record NZ_JBIAVU010000005.1, on the reverse strand, counting down.
CAAGGAGCTCAACCGCCGCCAGGTGCCGGTCTTCTTCTCGCACGCCTGGCACGAGACGCTCTTCCCGCCCAACCAGACCCTGAAGATGTTCAACGAGCTGACCGGGCCCAAGCGCCTCGCGGTCTCCATCGGCGACCACTCCGGGCCCGAGATGACCGGCATGCTCGGCCTGCCGAACCGGATCTGGACGGACGCCCACCGCTGGTTCGACCACCACCTCAAGGGGATCGACAACGGCATCGGCGCCGAGGGCCAGGTGCTCGGCGAGGTCATGTGGAGCAAGACCCTCGAACCCCGCCCCAGCTGGCCCTCCCTCACCGAGAGCGTGCAACGGCTGCACCTGGCCGACGACGGGGAACTGGCCGGGGATCCGCAGGCCGGCTGGACCGCGACCGTCGTGTGCGGGGTGGACACCCCGGCGACCGTCGCCGACAAGGTCGTCGAGTCCGGATACGACGAGATCGCCGGCCGCCCGAAGATCTACCCGACCGACGACATCGACCGCACCCTCGCCGCCGTATGGGAAGCGGACCCGGCCGCGGAGACCGTCCGGCTGCGCGGCACACCCCGGCTGCGGGTGACCTACCGGGCGGCGAACCCCGGCTCCACCTTCGTCGCGTACCTCCTCGACGCGGCCCCCGACGGCACGGCCCACATCGTCACGCACGCCCCGTACACCGACGTCGACTCCCCGCCCGACAGCCTGGTCAGCGCGGACATCGACCTCCAGGCGACGGCGTACGACGTACCGCGCGGCCACCGCCTGATGCTGGTGATCGACGCCCGCGACCCGTTCTACGGCGACGCCAACCTGCCGCGCGCGACGCTGGCGTTCACCTCGCCCGAGGCAACGCCCTCCTACCTGGACCTGCCGCTCGGCTGAGAGACGTACACCCGCCCGGCCGGTCCCCCGCGGCCGGCGGGGCGGGCGTACGCGTCAGTAACGACGCGGGGAGTGCCCGTCCGGTTGCAGCCGGATACCACTCGGCAGACCGGGCCCGGGGCGTGTCGACGTCCGTCAGGCGGGCTGCTTGCGGATCTGGGAGCGGACCGCGCCCATGCTGGCCGCGATCACCAGGGCGATGGCCAGGGCGTCCAGCGTGGACATGGCCTGGTTCAGGACGAGGAAGCCCGCGGTGGCGGCGATGGCCGGCTCCAGGCTCATCAGGATCGCGAAGGTCGGGGCGGGCATCCGCCGCAGGGCGAGCATTTCCAGCGTGTAGGGCAGGACGGAGGACAGCACGGCCACGCCGAGGCCCAGCGCGAGGGTGCTCGGGACCAGCAGGTCCGTGCCCGCGCCGGCGATGCCCAGCGGCAGCGAGAGGACGGCGGCCACCGCCATCGCCAGGGCCAGGCCGTCCGCCTGCGGGAAGCGGCGGCCCGTCCGCGCGCTGAACACGATGTACGCCGCCCACATCGCGCCCGCCCCGAGCGCGTAGGCCGCGCCCAGCGGGTCGAGCGAGCCGAAGCCGAGGCCGCCCCCGCCGTGTCCGGAGAGCAGGACCACGCCGCCGAGGGCGAGGCCGGCCCACAGGAAGTTCACCAGGCGCCGGGAGACGAGGACGGACAGGGCGAGCGGCCCGAGCACCTCCAGGGTGACGGCCGGGCCGAGCGGGATCCGGTCGATGGCCTGGTAGAAGAGCCCGTTCATGCCGGCCATGGCGACGCCGAAGGCGAGCACCGTGCCCCAGTCGGAGCGGGAGTAGCCGCGCACCTTGGGCCGGCACAGGAGCAGCAGCACGACCGCGGCGGCCGCGAGGCGCAGGGTGACTACGCCCGCCGCGCCCGCCCTCGGCATGATCATGACCGCGAGGGCGGCGCCGAACTGCACCGAGATCCCCGCCGAGATCACCAGCGCGACCGGCCCGAGACCGCGGCCCGTGCCCTCGGCGGGCAGCGGGGCCGGTGTGGGGGCGGGGGCCGTCGTGGCGGCCGACACTGCCGGCGTGGGAGATGACGAAGGTGCGGGCATTTCTCCAGATTACGCGTTCCGTAAGGAGTGTCGAGCCGGGTCTTTCCTTACAGATCTTTCCTTACAGGTCCGCGGCAAGGCCCTCGGCCAGGAGTTCCGCCAGGTGGCGGGCCCGGACCCCGCCCAGCTGGGCGATCTGGGTGCGGCAGGAGAAGCCGTCCGCCTGGACCAGGGCGTCCGGACCGGCCGCGCGCAGCGCCGGGAGCAGCTGCTCCTCCGCGCAGGCCACCGACACCTCGTGGTGGCCCGGCTCGAAGCCGAAGTTCCCGGCCAGACCGCAGCAGCCGCCGCTGAGCTCGCCCACGAGACCGGCGCGCTCGCGCAGTCGCCGGTCCGCCGCGTCGCCGAGGACCGCGTGCTGGTGGCAGTGGGTCTGCCCGACCACCGCGCGGTCGAGGCGGGGCGGGCGCCAGTCCGGGGCGTACTCCTCCAGGGCCTCGGCGAAGGTGCGGACGGCTGCCGCCAGGCGGGCCGCGCGGGGGTCGTCGGGGAGGAGGGCGGGGAGGTCCGTGCGGAGGGCCGCGGCGCAGCTGGGTTCGAGCACCACGACGGGGGTCCGGACGTCGCCGAGGGCCGTGAGCGTGCGGTGGAGGACCTTGCGGGCGCGGTCGAGGCGGCCGGTGGAGACGTAGGTCAGGGCGCAGCAGACCGTTCCGCCGGGTGTGGTCACCCGCAGGCCCGCGGCCTCCAGGACCCGTACCGCTGCGCGGCCGGCCTCCGGGGCGAGGTACTCCGTGAAAGTGTCGGGCCAGAGGGTGACGGTCGGGGTGGCCGTGGGTGCGGTGCCCTGCGGGCCGCTTCCGGGCTCTGCCCGGACCCGCGCCTCAAACGCCGGCGGGGCTGGGTGGTGCGGCGGAGCTGAAAGGTGCGGCGAGGCTGGAGGGTGCTGCGGAGCCGAGAGGTAGCGGGTGAACGGCTCGGCCGCCAGTTCCGGCAGCACCCGTTCCCGTGTCAGGCCCGGGAACGGGAGGAGGCGGGCGGCCGTGTTCGCGGCGCGGGTCAGCCGCAGCGCGGTGATCAGCCGGAGCCAGGTCGGGAGGCCGCCCAGGGCGTAGTGGGCGAGCGGGCGGATGCGGCCCGCCCAGTGGTGGTGCAGGAACTGCGATTTGTACGTGGCCATGTCCACGCCCACCGGGCAGTCGCTGAGGCAGCCCTTGCAGCCCAGGCACAGGTCCAGCGCCTCGGCGACCTCCGCCGAGCGCCAGCCGTCCCGCACGATCTCCCCCGCCAGCATCTCGTGCAGCAGCCGGGCCCGGCCGCGCGTGGAGTGCCGTTCCTCGCCCGTGGCCCGGTACGAGGGGCACATCACCCCCGGCCCGCCGCCGGCGTCCGTGGTGCGGCACTTCGCCACCCCGACGCACCGCGCGACCTCACCGGCGAACGGCGTGGCCGGCAGCACCGCGAAGCGGAGGTTCTCGTCGAGCCGTGCGGGCCGGACCAGGATCCCCGGGTTCATTCCGCCGGCCGGGTCCCACACGTCCTTGTACGCGCCGAACAGCCCGACCACCTCCGGCCCGTACATGCGCGGCAGCAGTTCGGCCCGCGCCTGCCCGTCGCCGTGCTCCCCCGACAGCGAGCCGCCGTGCGCGACGACCAGATCGGCCAGTTCGCCGGAGAAGGCCCGGAAGCGGGCCACCCCGTCCGCCGAGACCAGGTCGAAGTCGATGCGTACGTGCACACAGCCCTCGCCGAAGTGCCCGTACGGGGATCCGCGCAGCCCGTGCGCCGCGAGCAGCGCGCGGAACTCGCGCAGGTACGCGCCCAGCCGGGCCGGCGGCACCGCGCAGTCCTCCCATCCCGGCCAGGCCATCTCCCCGCCCGGCAGCCGGGTCGCGGTGCCCGCCGCGTCCTCCCGGATCCGCCACAGGGCCCGCTGCCCCGCCGGGTCGGTGACCACCACCGCGTCGAGGGCGTCGGCGGCCCGTACGAGTTCCCGCGCCGCGCCCTCGTCCCGCATCTCCACGAACAGCCAGGCCCGGCCGCGCGGCAGTCCGGCCGCCCCGCGCACCAGGTCCTCGGCCATCCCCTCCACCGTCAGAGGCCGGTACGGGAGCAGCCCGGCGGCCGCGTCCGCGGCCGCGCTCTCGTCGGCGTACCCGAGGACGGCCAGGACCGGCGCACGCGGCGCCTCCACCAGGCGCACGACGGCCTCGGTCACCACCCCGAGCGTGCCCTCGCTCCCGCAGAAGGCGCGGGCGAGCCGCACCCCGCGCTCGGGCAGCAGCGCGTCCAGTCCGCCGTAGCCGGAGATCCGCCGCGAGAAGCCGCCGCCCATCCCGGTGCGCAGGAGGGCGAGGTTGCCCTCGACCAGTTCCCGCAGCCCCTTCGGCGCCCCCGCCCAGCCCGTGCCGATCCGGTGCGCGGCGCCCCCGTACGCCGTCACCGCCAGCTCGGCCACGTTGTCCGCGGTGGTGCCCCAGGCGACCGAGTGGGCGCCGCACGCGTTGTTGCCGATCATGCCGCCGAGGGTGCAGCGGGAGTGCGTGGAGGGGTCCGGCCCGAAGGTCAGCCCGTACGGGCGCACCGCGTCCCGCAGCCGGTCGAGTACGAGGCCGGGCTGGACCACGGCGGTGCGCGCGGCCGGGTCCACCGACACCAGGGCGTTCATGTGCCGGGTGAGGTCGAGGACCACTCCGGTGCCGGTGGCCTGACCGGCGATGGAGGTGCCGCCGCCGCGCGGGACGACCGGGACCCCGGCCTCGGCGCACACGCGGAGGGCGGCCGCCACGTCCTCGGCGTCGCGCGGGGCGACCACGCCGACGGGAACGCGCCGGTAGTTGGAGGCGTCCATCGTCGTCAGTGCCCGGGCGGCGGCCCCGAAGTCCACCTCGCCGCGCAGCTCCGCCCGCAATGTCCGTTCGAGTTCCCCGGGTGACGTCACGGCACCACCCTCGCACCGTACGGCCGCGTCTCATCGGGTGGACGCGCCTCCGAGGCGTGGACCGGGACCCGATACGCTCCGCTCGTGGCCGAGATCCAGATTCCCGCTGACATCAAGCCCGCCGACGGACGCTTCGGCGCGGGCCCCTCCAAGGTGCGGACCGAGGCGCTGGACGCCCTCGCCGCCACCGGTACCTCCCTGCTCGGAACCTCCCACCGCCAGGCCCCGGTCAAGAACCTGGTCGGCTCGGTGCGGCAGGGCATCCGGGACCTCTTCTCCCTCCCCGAGGGGTACGAGGTGATCCTGGGCAACGGCGGCTCCACCGCCTTCTGGGACATCGCGACCGCCGGTCTGATCGAGCGGAAGTCCCAGCACCTCACCTTCGGTGAGTTCTCCTCCAAGTTCGCCAAGGCCGCGAAGCTCGCGCCGTGGCTGGACGAGCCCTCCGTGATCTCCTCGGAGCCGGGCACGCACCCGGAGCCGGTGGCCGAGGCGGGCGTGGACGTGTACGCGTACACGCACAACGAGACCTCGACGGGTGTCGCCGCGCCCGTCAAGCGCGTCGCGGGCGCCGACGCCGGTTCACTCGTCCTGGTGGACGCGACCTCGGGCGCCGGCGGTCTGCCGGTGGACATCACCGAGACGGACGTCTACTACTTCGCCCCGCAGAAGTCCTTCGCCTCGGACGGCGGCCTGTGGCTGGCCGCGTTCTCCCCGGCCGCCCTGGAGCGCGCCGCCCGCGTGCACGCGTCGGGCCGGCACATCCCGGAGTTCTTCTCGCTGCCGACGGCGATCGACAACTCGCTGAAGAACCAGACGTACAACACCCCGGCGCTGGCCACCCTCTTCCTGCTGGACCAGCAGCTGGAGTGGATGAACAGCCAGGGCGGTCTGGAGTTCACCACCGGCCGTACGGCGGCCAGCGCGCGCAACCTGTACGGCTGGGCGGAGGCGTCGAAGTACGCGACCCCCTTCGTCGTGGACGCCGACAAGCGCTCGTCCGTCATCGGCACGATCGACTTCTCGGACGACATCGACGCGGCGGCCGTCGCGAAGGTGCTGCGCGCCAACGGGATCGTGGACACCGAGCCGTACCGCAAGCTGGGCCGCAACCAGCTGCGCATCGCGATGTTCCCGGCGATCGACCCGGCCGACGTGCAGAAGCTGACGGCCTGCATCGACTACGTGATCGAGAAGCTCTGACGGTCCGTACCCGATCGGTACCGAGGCCCCCGGTGACGTGAAGTCGCCGGGGGCTTCGGCGTTCCCGGTCTCTGCCGCACGGTCTTCGGCGTTCCCGGTCTCCGCCACACGGTTTCGGCCAGCGTCCGAGCTCAAGTGGACGGAAAGTCCGGATTCCAGTTGTCTCCGCGGGCGGGCGTCCGGCGCAGGGTGCGGAAGAGCCGGGCCGGTGGGCGGGCCGTTCAATTCACCGACGGGATCAGGCCATTCGAAGATCGCGGGCGGGTGGGGGAAGTTGGTCCGACCGAGGGGGCGGCGCCTACTGTCGCCCCAGGTCACCACCGGTTCGCGCTCGTCAGCTGATCGTCGGTGGACCGCCCTCGCCGTTTGACCCGGTGCGGACGGTCCGCGAGCTGCCGGCCGCCCCCGCGATGCCGGGCCACTCCCTCCCGTGGCCCGGCATCCGGAGCGACGAGCGACCAGCGACCAGCGACGGCAAGACCTTGGTCCCAAAAATCGGGGCAAAGAGCCTGCGAACGGAAGCCCTGAGCCCCCGTCGCGGCCTGCGCCGAGCCCACCCCCCAGGCGTCCGCCGTGCACCTGAGCCCGACTTCGCCCCACCGCGCGACGCGGCCTGGTACGAGGACGGCCCCACCCCCGGCGAGCCGGGCGCCGCCGCCGTCGTCGGCCACATGGACACGCACGGCAGGGCGGAGCTCCGCCTGATCACCTGCGGCGGCCGGCTCACCCCGGACCGCCACCGGGATGCCGACGTCGTCGTGTTCGCGCACCTCACGGGCAAGGCGCAGTTCCGTACGCGATACCTTCAGGGGTCCGGAGGGCAACTCCGGTGGGCAACTCTTGACGGCAGCACAGCGTGGAGGCAGCGGCGTGAGCGTGCGAGTGACAGCGGCACAGAGCGGCGTGGACCCCTTCGGCACGGCCCGGCTGCGGCGCGGGGTGCTCGACGCCTGGGGCGCGGGCCCGGCCCGGTTCCGCGAGGACGCCAACGCCGAGGAGGACCTCGCGCTCGGCGGCTACCGGGACCGGCTCGTCATCGAGCTGGCGCAGAACGCCGCCGACGCCGCGGCCCGGGCCAAGGTGCCCGGCCGGCTGCGGCTCACCCTCCACGAGGGCGAGAACGGCCACGCCCTGCTGGCCGTCGCCAACACCGGGGCCCCGCTCGACGCGACGGGCGTGGAATCGCTGAGCACCCTGCGCGCCTCCGCCAAGCGGGAGCCGTCCGGGGACAGCGTCGGCCGCTTCGGCGTCGGCTTCGCGGCCGTCCTCGCCGTCTCCGACGAGCCCGCGGTGCTCGGCCGGCACGGCGGCGTCCGCTGGTCCCTGGCCGAGGCCCGCGAACTGGCCCGGGACGCCGCCGTCGGCAGCCCCGGCCTCGGCGACGAACTGCGCCGCCGCGACGGACACGTCCCGCTGCTGCGCCTCCCGTTGCCCGCCGAGGGCACCGCCCCCGACGGCTACGACACCGTCGTGGTCCTCCCGCTGCGCGACGCCGCCGCCGAGGACCTCGTGGAGCGGCTGCTCGCGGGCATCGACGACGCCCTGCTGCTCACCCTGCCCGGGCTGCGCGAGGTCGTGGTGGAGACCCCCTCCGGCGGCTCCCGCGCGCTGTACCGGCGCGACGAGGGCCCGTACACCGTCATCGAGGACACCACCGCGTCCGGCACGCACACCAGCCGCTGGCGCACCGTCCGCCACGGCGGCCCCATCGAGCGCGCCCTGCTCGCCGACCGGCCCGTCGAGGAACGGCTGCGGCCCGCCTGGGCGGTGTCCTGGGCCGTGCCCGTCGACCCCGAAGGCGCCCCGCTGCGCCCGGCCACCGCGCCCGTGGTGCACGCGCCGACCCCCACCGACGAGCCGCTGGGCATCCCGGCCCTGCTCATCGCGACCCTGCCGCTGGACACCACCCGCCGGCACCCCGCGCCCGGGCCGCTGACCGACTTCCTCGTGGAGCGCGCGGCCGACGCGTACGCCGAACTCCTCGGCGCCTGGGACCCGGTGACCACCGCCCTCGTCGACCTGGTGCCCGGCCCGCTCGGCAAGGGCGAGCTCGACGGGGCCCTGCGCGCCGCCGTGCTCCGGCGCCTCCCCCGCGTCGCCTTCCTCGCGCCGGCCGCACCGCCCGAGCACGCCGAGGAGCGCGCGGCCCTGCGCCCCTTCGAGGCCGAGGTGGTGGAGGGCGCGGGCGCCGACACCGTACGCGTCCTCGCCGAGGTCCTGCCGACGCTGCTGCCGGCGGGCCTGGAGCGCCGCGCCGAGCTGCGCACCCTGGGCGTGGGCCGGCTCCCGCTGGGCGATGCCATCGAGCGGATCGCGGGCATCGAGCGGACCCCCGAGTGGTGGCACCGGCTCTACGACAGCCTCGCCGGGGTGGACCCGGACCGGCTGTCCGGGCTGCCCGTGCCGCTCGCCGACGGCCGCACGACGATCGGGCCGCGGCACGTCCTGCTGCCGTACGCGGACACCCCGGCGGACCTGGCCCGGCTGGGGCTGAAGGTGGCCCACCCGGACGCGGCGCACCCGCTGCTGGAGAAGCTCGGAGCCCTGCCGGCCACGGCGCGGGCCGTGCTGACGACCCCGCAGGTGCGGGCCGCCGTCGCGGGCTCCCTCGACGCCGGGGAGGTCTGGGACGAGGACGCGGACACCCTGGACGCCGACGAACTGGCCGAAGTGGTGCTGGGGCTGGCCCGCGACGCCGATCTGGCACCGGGCGACGAGCCCTGGCTGGGCGCGCTGGCCCTGCCCGACGAGGACGGCGAACTGGTCCCGGCGGGCGAACTGCTCATGCCGGGCTCGGCGCTCGCCTCGGTGATCCGCGAGGACGAGGTCCCGTACGTGGACGCCGAGCTGGCGCAGCGGTGGGGCGAGGGCCCGCTCACCGCCTGCGGGGTGCTGGCGACGTTCCAGCTGGTGCGCGCCACCGACGTGGTGCTCGACCCGGACGAACTGGAGCCCCGCGAGGGCGACTTCGCCGAGCCCGACGACGCGGGACTGCTGGACGCGGTGGACGTGTGGTGCGAGGACCTGCTGGACCAGCTGCCGGACACCCCGGTGCCGCCGGTGGCGACCGAGCTGGTCGCCGTACGGGACCTCGACCTGGTCGACGACGACTGCTGGCCGCAGGCCCTGGCGATGCTCGCGCAGCCGCCGCTGCGGGACGCGCTGACCCAGCCCGTACGGGTGCTGCTGCCGGACGGCACCACGCAGTCCGTGCGCTCGTACACCGCGTGGTGGCTGCGCGACCACCCGGTGCTCGACGGCCGCCGCCCGGCGGGTCTGCGCGCGGCGGGCGGCGACCCGCTGCTGGCGGGCCTCTACACCCCGGCGGACGCCACGGGCTTCGAGGACGAGCAGGTCCTGCGGGCGCTGGGCGTACGGACCACCGTGGCGGCCCTGCTGGACGAGCCCGGCGGCGCGGCCGAGCTGCTGGCCCGGCTCGCCGACCCGGAGCGCGAGGTGACGGGCCGGCAACTGCACGGCCTGTACGGGGCGCTGGCCGATCTGGACCCCGAGCAGGTCACCCTGCCGGACGAGCTGCGTGCGGTGGTGGACGGCGAGGTCCGTGTGGTGGACGCGGCCGACGCCGTGATCGCGGACGCCCCGGACCTGCTGCCGCTGACGGCGGGGCTCCCGCTGCTGCCGGTGCCGCCGTCGCGCGCGGCGGACCTCGCGGAGCTGCTCCAGGTGCGCCGCCTGTCGGAGACGGTCCCGGCGGAGGTGACGACGCCGGGTGAGGTGCACGAGGTCCCGGAGTCGGTGCGCGTGCTGCTGGGCCCGGCCACCCCGGTGACGTACGTGGAGCACGAGGAGCTGGTCGCGGGCGGCACGGAACTCGACTGGCGCCGCACGCCCGACGGCACCCTCCACGCGTCCACGCTGGAGGGCGTGGCGGCGGGTCTCGCCTGGGCGGCGGGCCAGTGGCCGCGCCGCTTCGAGGTGGCGGCGCTGCTGGAGGACCCGTCGCGCACGGCGGAACTGGCGCGGGACCGCTGGTTCGACTAAGGCTGGTTCGGCTGAGGCTGGTTCGACTGGGGCGCGATGTCCGAGGGCGTCGCGCTCAGCGGCAGCAGCCGGGGGCGCTTGGCGGTGCGGCCGTCGCCGGAGGAGCGGCCGCGCAGCCGGCGGCCCAGCCAGGGGCCGAGGAACGCGGCGACCCAGCGCAGTTCGGCCGCCAGGGCCGATCCATGCGGGGCGGCGGCCTGCGGCGGCAGGGGCAGGGTCCAGCTGTCGTCGCTGCCGGGCAGGTGGAGGGCGTGGGCGAGGGCCGCGGCGATCCGTTCGTGGCCGACGGGGCTGGCGTGGAGGCGGTCCGTGGTCCACATCCGCGGGTCGGCGACGGCGGCCGGCCGGGCGGTCTCGGCGACGGTGACCCCGTGGCGGGCGGCCGCCGCGCGGATGCGGTCGTTGAGGTCGGCTATGCGGGGCGAGAGGGGCCGGGCCAGCGGCACGACGCTGCCCAGGTCGGGGAAGGTCACGGTCGCCACGTGGGTGCCGGCGGCCATCAGCGCGGCGAACATCTCCTCAAGCTGCGCGGCGACCTCCGCCGCGTCGAACCGGGGCCGGAGGATGTCGTTGACCCCGGCGACGACGGTGGCCAGGTCGGGGCGCAACGCCAGGGCGGGGCCCAGCTGTTCGGCGCGGACCTGGCCGGCGAGGCGTCCCCGTACGGCCAGGTTGGCGTACCGGAGGCCGGGGTTGACGGCCGTGAGGTGCCCGGCGAGGCGGTCGGCGAAGCCGCGCAGGCCCGCCGTGTCGTCCCCGTCGCCGAGGCCTTCGGTCTGGCTGTCGCCCAGGGCGACGTAGCGCAGGTACTCACCGTTCGGCACGGTTCAGCCTCTCCCTCAGGACGGCCGCACTGCGGCGGCACCAGTCGCGGTGGCCCTGCTCGAAGGCGATGCCCCGGAGGCCGGTCAGGTACCCGCCGATGCCCTCGCCGCGGAGCAGGTACTCCTCCTCGTCCGTGTCGCCGCGCATCTTGCGCAGCACCCTGCCGAGGAGCTCGATCTTGGCCTCGGCCTCGGCCGCCCGCTCTTCGAGCTGTTCGATCACCGGCGCGGTGCCGATCCGGTCGGCGTTCTGGACCTTGACGAGCAGGTCGTCACGGATGACCTGGGGCTTGGGCGCGGCTGCGGCGAAGTCCTCCAGCTCGGCGCGGCCGGCGTCGGTGACCTGGAACATGCGCTTGTTGGGGCGGCTCTCCTGGACCACTTGGCGGCCCTCGACCAGCCCGTCCTTCTCCAACTTGGTCAGCTCGGCGTACAGCTGCTGGGGGGAGGCGTGCCAGAAGTTGGCGACGCCGATGTCGAACGACTTCGCCAGCTCGTACCCGCTGTACTCGCCGTCCAGCAGCGCCGCCAGTACGGCGTGTCTCAAGGCCATCGCGGCAGCCCCCTTCCCTTTCCTCGCCCTCCCCCGCATCATACTCACGAATATGACTACTCAATTTCTTGACTATGAGGAGGGGCCATGAGGGAACGGGACCGGCAGACCGCCGAACGCTTCCGCGCAGCCGTGGAGAAGCGCGATCTCACCGCGGTGGAGGACCTGTTCACCGAGGACATCCGCTTCTACAGCCCGGTCAAGTTCACCCCCTTCGAGGGCCGCCCCATGGTGCTGGGCCTCTTCGGGGTCCTGCTGCGGATCTTCGAGGACTTCCGCTACGTCGGCCACTTCGAGGGCACGGCCGAGACCAGCACCGACGGCACGGAGACCCCCTCGGCGATCCTCGCGTTCCGCGCCACGGTGGACGGCAAGCAGATCCACGGCATCGACCAGCTCCAGTTCGACGAGGCGGGCCGCGTCAAGGAGTTCACGGTGATGGTCCGCCCCCAATCCGCCGTCCAGGCCCTGGGCCAAGCAGTCCTCACCGGCCTCCAGTCCGAGGGCCTCGCCTAGGCCGTCTCCCTCGCCCACACCCTCCGGAGGCCGGTGCATCGTGGGGGTCCCACGCGGTTGGACGTGCGGTGGATCGGGCGCCGGGTCCAGACTGGAGGTGGGGGCGAGCCTGCGGAGCTGACCATGGCGGAACGGTTGCTCATCGAGGTCCAGCAGAACGGCGAAGACGCCGAGGTGCTGCTGCGGGAAGTGGACACTCTGCGCCGGGATCTCCTGGAACTGGATGTCGAGAGGGTCGAACGGGCCCCGTCGGGCCCTGCCCCACCGGGTACCCGAGCGGGGCCGGCCGACCTGGCGAACATCCTGTTGGTCACTCTGCCGGCGGCGATGCCGGTGCTGCAGAGCATCGTGTCCGTCGTCGGTGACTGGCGAAAGCGCGCCGTTCAACCCCGCAGGGTCGTCCTGAAGGTCGGAGACAACCTCCTCGACCTCACGGGCATCGACGCCGAGGAGGAAAGCCGCCTCACCGAAGTCTTTCTCCGTGCCAGCGGCCTCCGCGGCCCCGAGGACGCGAACCGTGACTGACCGGCCGAAGAAGGCGCTCATCGTCGTCACCGGCACCTATGGCGACAGCCGGCTCACAGCGCTGCGCGCGCCGCCGCAGGACGCCGCGGCGCTCGCGGAAGTACTGGGTGACCCGACCATCGGCGATTTCGACGTCGCCGTCCTTCGTGACCCGGGTTGCCAGGAACTGCGTGAGGCCGTCGAGGAATTCTTCGCGGAGCGGGCGGCCGAGCACACCCTGTTGCTGCACTTCTCGTGCCATGGACTGAAGGACGGGTCGGGCACCCTCTACCTGGCCACGAAAGACACCAGGTGCGTCCGCCTGGCCTCCACGGCCGTTCCGGCCGAGTTCGTGAGCGGCCTGATGCTGGCGAGCGTCGCCCGACGCGCCGTCGTCGTCCTCGACTGCTGCTACGCGGGGGCGTTCGAGCGGGGGATACTCACCCGCGCCGATACGGACGCGCACGTGGAAGACAGCTTCCAGACCCTCGGCCGGATGGGTGGCGGCAGCCAGCGCGGACGGGCAGTTCTTGCCGCGTGCGGTGCCGTCGAATTCGCGCGCGAGGGAACCACGGCGGCGCCGTCCTTCTTCACCCGCACTCTGGTGAAGGGCATACGGTCCGGCGATGCCGACCTGGACGGCGACGGAGAGATAGGCCTGACGGAGCTCCACGAGTACGTGTGCGACGAGCTACGCGAGTTGACGCCCCACCAGACACCACGCTTGTGGGTCTTCGGCGCCCACGGCGGCGACCTTCCGATCGCCCGGGCACCCGCGCGGCTCGCGAAACCGCCGCCCCTCCCGGAGGAGGTGGCCGCTCACGTCCGTTCACGCAGTCCCACGCGCAGGCTTTGGGCCATCGAAGACCTTGAGTCCCTGCTGCACGGCGACGACATCGGACTGGCCCTGGCGGCCGCCACGGCATTGGAGCGGCTGAGCGGGGACGACAGCCGTCGCGTGGCGGACAGCGCCGGCAAGGTCATGAGTTCGGCACGACCCCGGGTCAGGCAGGACTCGCTGGACCTGGGCACGATCGCCATGGACTCACCCATGCCCGCAGTCGTGATCACCGTGGAAGGAGCGCCCCTGGTGCACTCCACTCTGGAAGCCACGGCGGACGCCCCCTGGCTGGCGGCCAAGCAGGTGACCGATGGGGTCGAGGTCAGGGTGAAGGAGGTGCCCCAACCGGGACCCCACGAGGCCCGTGTGCTGATCCGTACCGCCACAGGGGAGGCGTCTGTTCCCGTTCAGGTCCAGGTCGGGCGCAAGGAGATGGGTGCGGTATCGCTCCTGGGGCACCAGCCATGGAAGTCTCCGCCGCCGCCTCCACCGCGCAGACCCTCCGAACCTCTCATGCACTGGCCCTTCAGCAGCGCGGCGGTGTTCCTGGCGGTCTCGCTCTCCGTCTTCCTGTTCGCCGCAGACCCCGGTTCCGCCTTCGGATCGAGCGCCGGCTGGCTGACCTGGCCGGTGGTGGGGGTGAGCATCGTCGTCAACACGGTGGTGTCCCTCCGGGTTCGACGTGACGCCGCCGTGTCTCGAAGTATGGCGTCGTCCTGGGGGTATTCGGCCCTGACCGTGCTCCTCGCGACGGGGACGTTCCTGCTGTTCGGTGTGTACATCCGCTCCCCCGCCACGATCGTGGCCGTGCTCTCCCTGACATGCGCCTGCATCGCCATGCTCATCGGAGCCATCGCCCTCTGGGGGGCAGCGTTGTCCGGCTAGGCCGGGAACCTGCGGTTCACCCAGCGGAAGGTGAGTTCGATCAGGGTGGCGGCGGCTGCGGCGATGGCCACCGCGATCCAGGGCATCGTCGTGCCCTCCAGCTTGAGCTGGAAGAAGTCCTGGAGCCACGGCACCACGAGGACGATCAGGAAGGCCGCGCCCATCGCGCCGACCAGGGCCACCCGCCACCACGTGTACGGGCGGGCGATGATCACCAGGACCCACATCGAGGTCAGGAACAGTGTCAGCGTCGCCGCGCTGCTCTCGGCCTCCAGGGCGCCCGGGCCGGTGTAGTGGTGGCGGGCGATCAGGTAGCTGATGAAGGTGGCCGTCGCCGCGATCACGCCGCCGGGGATCGCGTACCGCATCACCCGTTTCACGAAGTGCGGCTTCGCGCGCTCCTTGTTCGGGGCGAGGGCCAGGAAGAAGGCCGGGATGCCGATGGTGAGCGTGGACAGCAGCGTCAGGTGGCGGGGCAGGAAGGGGTACTCGACCTGCGAGCAGACCACCAGGATCGCGAGGAGGACCGAGTAGACCGTCTTGGTCAGGAAGAGGGTCGCGACCCGGGTGATGTTGCCGATGACGCGGCGGCCTTCGGCGACCACCGAGGGGAGGGTCGCGAAGCTGTTGTTGAGGAGGACGATCTGCGCGACGGCGCGGGTGGCTTCCGAGCCCGAGCCCATCGCGACGCCGATGTCCGCGTCCTTGAGGGCGAGCACGTCGTTGACGCCGTCGCCCGTCATGGCGACGGTGTGGCCCTTGGACTGGAGGGCCCCGACCATGTCCCGCTTCTGCTGCGGGGTCACGCGCCCGAAGACGGAGTTCTCGTCGAGGACCCGCGCCATGTCGGCCTGGTCGGTCGGGAGCTTGCGGGCGTCCACGGTGTTCTCCGCGCCCGGCAGCCCCAGCTTGCCGGCGACCGCGCCGACGGAGACCGCGTTGTCGCCGGAGATGACCTTCGCCTTGACCTTCTGGTCGTCGAAGTAGCGCAGGGTGTCGGCCGCGTCGGGCCGCAGCCGCTGCTCCAGGACGACCAGGGCGGTCGGCCGGACCCCGGTGGCGACGTCCTCGTCGTCGAGCTCGCGGCCGGAGCGGGCCAGCAGCAGGACCCGTAGGCCCTGCTCGTTGAGCTCGTTGATCTCGTCGAGGGCCGGGTCCCCGGCGGGGAGCAGTACGTCGGGGGCGCCGAGCAGCCAGGTGTTGTTCTCGCCGTCGCCCTCGCTGAAGCTGGCGCCGCTGTACTTGCGGGCGGAGGAGAAGGGCAGGGACTCGGTGCAGCGCCACTCCGCGCTGTCGGGATAGGCGTCGATGATCGCCTGGAGGCTGGCGTTGGGCCGCGGGTCGGACTCACCGAGCGCGCCGAGCACCTTCTTGACGTACGCCGCCTCCGCGCCGCCGAGCGGGCGCAGCTCGGTGACGTCCATGCCGCCCTCGGTGAGGGTGCCGGTCTTGTCGAGGCAGACGACATCGACCCGGGCGAGGCCTTCGATGGCGGGCAGCTCCTGCACGAGGCACTGCTTGCGGCCGAGCCGGATCACACCGATGGCGAAGGCCACGGAGGTGAGCAGGACCAGTCCCTCGGGGATCATCGGGACGATGCCGCCGACGGTCCGGGCGATGGAGTCCTTGAAGTTGTTCTCCTTGACGATCAGCTGGCTGATGATCAGGCCGATGGAGGTCGGGATCATCATCCAGGTGACGTACTTGAGGATGGTGGAGATGCCGGAGCGGAGCTCGGAGTGGACGAGCGTGAAGCGGGAGGCCTCTTCGGCGAGCTGGGCGGCGTAGGCCTCGCGGCCGACCTTGGTGGCGGTGAACGCGCCGCCGCCGGCGACGACGAACGAGCCGGACATGACCGGGTCGCCGGGCTTCTTGAGGACGGGGTCGGCCTCGCCGGTGAGGAGGGACTCGTCGATCTCCAGCCCCTCGGCCTCGCCGACGGCCCCGTCGACGACGACCTTGTCGCCGGGGCCGAGCTCGATGACGTCGCCGAGGACGATCTCGGAGGTGGAGATCTCGGCGGTGCGGCCGTCGCGGCGCACGCTCGGTTTGGCCTCGCCGATGACGGCGAGGCCGTCGAGGGTCTTCTTGGCGCGCAGTTCCTGGATGATGCCGATGCCGGTGTTCGCGATGATCACGAAGCCGAAGAGGCTGTCCTGGATCGGCGCGACGAAGAGCATGATCACCCAGAGCACGCCGATGATCGCGTTGAAGCGGGTGAAGACGTTGGCGCGGACGATCTCGGTGGTGGAACGGCTGCTGCGGACGGGGACGTCGTTGACGTCGCCGCGCGCGACGCGCTCGGCGACCTCGGCGGTGGTCAGGCCGCCGGGCCTGAACCGGGGCGCGGGTGGTGGCACCGGGTGGACCGGATCGAGCTCCGCGCCCGCGTCGATGGCGGCGCCGGGTCGCTCCGGCCCGTCCTGATCGATCTTCGCCCGCTGCGTCATGTCTTCGACGTTAAGCGGGGTTCGAACGCTTCACCCGCCGAGCGGCGGGAAGATCCGACCTCGGGATGACCCGAATCGTCCCTTGGTAGGGGGGCGGCCGGTTGGCTGCCGGTTGGCTGCGCCGCTCGGGCTGGGTGTGGGGGTGGCCGGTTGTGCCGGGGCCGGACGCCGGGTGGCTGCGCCGCTCGGGCCGGGTGTGGGGGTGGCCGGTTGTGCCGGGGCCGGGCGCGCGCCGGGGTGTCTCCTCGGACGCCGAACGTGGCGAGGGGTCGGAGCCTGCGGCGGCAGTGCGTTCGACGCCCTGCGGGGATCACCCCGACACACACCCGACCCCGGCCCAACCGGCCCGGTTCGAGGTCAGGCCCGGCGGCCTTTCACTCCAGCTTCGCCGCACCATTTCAGCCTCGCCGGCGTTTGAGGCGCGGGGTTCGGGGCGGAGCCCCGGTCTTTGGGCCGCACCGTCCAGCGGCGCCGCACCATTTCAGCCTCCGCCGCACCGCTCCGGCACCGCCGCACAATCCAGCCCCGCCGGCGATTGAGGCGCGGGGGCGGGGCCCCGGGCCGGGGGCGGGGCTCGGCTAGGGCTGCGGGGTCGGGGGCTGTTCGGGCTGTTCCGCCGCGTGGCGCTTGAGCGCAGCGTCCCGGCCGCGGACGTACCAGATCCCGATCAGGCCGAGGAAGCCGCCGGCCGCGCAGGTCCAGACCCACCACAGCTGGCCGCGGTCGGCGAACCATCCGTAGAAGGGGAGCTGGACGAGGAAGAGGGCGAACCACAGGATCGTCCCGCCTGTGACGGTCGCGACGACGGGGCCCTCCAGGGGCTCGGGCGCCTCATGCTTCGCAGTCCATTTCGCCATGCGGCAAGTCTAGGCGCGCCGATTCGTGGTCTACGCGCGGAGATGGACGCTCCTTCGCTCATGTGTTCATACTGAAACGGTTTGGGCGTGGCCCATTTTCTTCGTATGAACCACCCAATGAGGACCGTATGAGCACCCCCACGGCCACGGCCCCGGACCCCTCCCTCCAGGGACCCTCCGGAGGAATCGACCGCTACTTCAAGATCTCCGAGCGCGGTTCGACCGTCGCCCGCGAGATCCGCGGCGGCTTCGCCACCTTCTTCGCGATGGCCTACATCATCGTGCTCAACCCGATCATCCTGGGCAGCGCGAAGGACATGTACGGGCACCAGCTCGACAACGGTCAGCTCGTGACGGCCACCGCCCTGACGGCCGCCTTCACCACCCTCCTCATGGGTGTCATCGGCAACGTCCCGATCGCGCTCGCCGCCGGCCTCGGCGTGAACACGGTCGTCGCCCTCCAGCTCGCCCCCCGCATGAGCTGGCCCGACGCCATGGGCATGGTGGTGCTCGCCGGCTTCGTGGTGATGCTGCTGGTCGCCACCGGCCTGCGCGAGCGGGTCATGCACGCCGTGCCGCTGGGCCTGCGCAAGGGCATCGCCATCGGCATCGGCCTGTTCATCATGCTGATCGGCCTGGTCGACTCGGGCTTCGTCTCCCGCATCCCGGACGCCGCCCACACCACGGTCCCGCTCCAGCTCGGCGGCACCGGCCACCTGGACGGCTGGCCGGTCCTGATCTTCGTGATCGGCGTGCTGTTCACCCTCGCCCTGCTGATCCGCAAGACGCCCGGCGCGATCCTGATCTCCATCGTGACCATGACCCTCGTCGCGGTCGTCGTCCAGCTGATCGCCAAGGTGCCCGACACGGGCTGGGGCCTCACCGTGCCCGAGTGGCCGGGCAACCCGGTGGCCGCGCCCGACTTCGGGCTGGTCGGCGAGGTCAGCCTGTTCGGCGGCTTCGGGAAGGTCGGGATGCTGACCGGCATCCTCTTCGTCTTCACCGTGCTGCTGTCCTGCTTCTTCGACGCCATGGGCACGATCCTGGGCGTCGGCGACGAGGCCAAGCTGATCGACAAGAAGACCGGCGAGTTCCCCGGCATCAACAAGGTCCTGCTGATCGACGGCCTGGCCGTCGCCTCGGGCGGCGCCACCTCCTCCTCAGCCACCACCTGCTTCGTGGAGTCGACGGCCGGGGTCGGCGAGGGAGCCCGTACGGGTCTGGCGAACGTCGTGACGGGCGCCCTCTTCGCCGTGGCGCTGTTCCTCACCCCGCTCGCCACGATGGTCCCGTCCCAGGCCGCCACCCCCGCCCTGGTGGCGGTCGGCTTCCTGATCCTGGCGGGCTCGATCAAGGACATCGACTGGAGCGACTTCACCATCGCCGTCCCGGCGTTCCTGGCCATGGTGATGATGCCCTTCACCTACTCGATCACCAACGGCATCGGCATCGGCTTCATCAGCTTCTGCGCCCTGCGCGCGGCGACCGGCCGGGGCCGCGAGGTCCCGGTGGCCATGTACGTCGTGGCGGCGGTGTTCGTCTTCTACTACGCGATGCCGGCCCTCGGCCTCACGTAGGCCCTGCCCGGGCTCACGTGAGCCCGTAGAACTTCTCTGTCTCGTCGACGGCGGCCTTGAAGCGCTCGTCGAAGTCATCGCGGATGAGCGTCCGGACCACATAGTCCTGGACGCTCATTCCGCGTTTGGCGGCGTGAGTCCGGAGCCTGTCGAGGAGCTCCCCGTCTATGCGCATGCTCAGCACATGTGTCCCCATGCCGAAAGAGTCGGGGCAGAGGGTGTGGACGCGTGTCACTTTCGGCCGCCGACTCACCCGTACGAGTGACCCCGTGCATGACCACCAAAAGTGGTGTTCCTTAGAGAGAGTAATGAGTTACTCTAAATACATGCCTGACCTTTCCCATGGCGACGATGCTGCCGCCGTGAACGATCTCCGCTCCGCCGTCATGCGGCTGGGGCGGCGCCTGAAGCACCAGCGCGTCGACGAGTCGCTGAGCCCCACCGAGATGTCGGTGCTCGGCACCCTCGCCCGCTGTGGCCAGGCCACACCCGGCGAGCTGGCGCGGCGGGAGCACGTCCAGCCGCCGTCGATGACGCGCATCGTCGCGTTGCTGGAAGCCAAGGGACTGGTCACGCTGGAACCGCACCCCGACGACCGCCGCCAAAAGGTGGTCCGCCAGACGGAGGAGGCCGAAGCGATGCTCGAAGAGAGCCGCCGCAAGCGCAACGCCTTCCTGGCCGGGCTCGCGGCCGAGCTGACCGAGGACGAATGGGCCAAGCTGCGCGAGGCCGCACCCGTCCTGGAGAAGCTCGCGCACCTGTAGGAACGACGCCAGGAGGCGAACGCTTTTGAGTACGGGAACCGGAGCAGACTCCGCACCCGGCCACACATCCACCCCTACTAAGGCCCCGGCGGGCCCCGCGGGCAAGAACTCGATGTTCAGCTCGCTGAGGATCCGGAACTACCGGCTCTTCGCGACCGGACAGGTCGTCTCGAACACGGGCACCTGGATGCAGCGCATCGCCCAGGACTGGCTGGTGCTCTCCCTGACCGGCTCCGCCTCCGCCGTCGGCATCACCATCGCCCTGCAGTTCCTGCCGATGCTGATGTTCGGCCTCTACGGAGGCGTCCTCGCCGACCGGCTGCCCAAGCGGCCCCTGCTCCTCGCCACCCAGAGCGCGATGGGCCTGACCGGCATCGCCCTCGCCGTCCTCACCCTGGCGGGACACGTCCAGGTCTGGCACGTCTACCTGGCCGCCTTCCTGCTCGGCCTCGTCACCGTCGTCGACAACCCGGCGCGCCAGACGTTCGTGTCCGAGATGGTCGGCAAGGACCAGGTCGCCAACGCCGTCAGCCTGAACTCGGCCAACTTCCAGTCCGCGCGGCTCGTCGGCCCGGCGATCGCCGGTGTGCTGATCACCGCCGTCGGCTCCGGCTGGGCCTTCCTGCTGAACGGCCTGTCGTTCGCGGCGCCCATCGCCGGCCTGCTGATGATGCGGACGAAGGAGCTGCACCCGGTCGAACCCCGGCCCCGCGCCAAGGGACAGCTGCGCGAAGGCCTGCACTACGTCGCCGGCCGGCCCGAGCTGATCTGGCCGATCGTGCTCGTGGGCTTCATCGGCACCTTCGGGTTCAACTTCCCGATCTGGCTGTCGGCGTTCGTCAGCGACGTCTTCCACGGGGACGCGGGCACCTACGGGCTCTTCAACACCCTGATCGCGGCCGGCTCCCTGGCGGGCGCCCTGCTCGCGGCCCGGCGCGGCCACTCCCGCCTGCGGCTGCTGGTGGCCGCGGCCGTGCTGTTCTCGGTACTGCTCCTCGTGACGGCCTTCGCGCCCGGCTTCTGGCTGTTCGCGGCGCTGCTCGTGCCGATCGGGGTCTTCGGCCTGACGGTCAACGTCACGGCGAACTCCAGCGTGCAGATGGCGACCGACCCCGAGATGCGGGGGCGGGTCATGGCCCTGTTCATGATGGTCTTCACCGGCGGCACCCCGCTGGGCGCTCCGCTGCTGGGCTGGATCACGGACACGTACGGCGCGCGGATGGGCATGGCGGCGGGGGCTGTGATCTCGCTGGTCGCCTCCGTCGCGATCGCGGTGGTCCTGGCCCGGGTGGGCAACCTCCGCGTACGGCTCAGCCGCCGGGGCGTGACGTTCGTCCCCTCGGCCGCCCCGCGCGACCTGGTCCCAGCCGCCTGACCCCGGGGCTCCGCCCCTGAACCCCGCGCCTCAATCGCCGGCGAGGCTCAAGATCGGGGCTCCGCCCCGGACCCCGCTCCTCAAACGCCGGCGGGGCTGGATTTGCCGGCGCCGCCGCAAAGTCCAGCCCCGCCGGCGTTTGAGGCGATCTTTCAGCCCGTCCGGCGTTTGAGGACCGGGGGTTCGGGGGCGGAGCCCCCGGCAGCGGTGCTGCAGCCGTACGCTCGGCGCATGAGACTGTTCGCCGCCGTCCTGCCGCCCGCAAGGGCAGTCAGTGAGCTCTCCGCCGCCGTGGACGGAGTCCGCGATGACCGGCTGACGTGGACCGCGCGAGCGGGGTGGCACTTCACCCTCGCCTTCATGGGCGAGGTACGCGACGACGTGCTCCCCGACCTGCACGCCCGCCTCGACCGCGCAGCCCACCGCACCGCCCCCTTCCCGCTGCGCCTGCACGGCTGCGGGCACTTCGGGGACCGTGCGCTGTGGGTCGGCGCGGCCGGGGAGCTGCCCGCCCTGCGGATGCTCGCGGAGCGGGCCGACGCCGCCGCCCGGCGGGCCGGGGTGCCGATGGAGCAGCACCGCCGGTACACCCCGCACCTCACCCTGGCCCGCAGCCACAGATACGACCACGGCCCCGGCCACGGCGCCGCCACACCCCTGCGCCCGTACCTGGACTCCCTCGCGGACTTCGAGGGCACGCCCTGGCAGGTCGACACGCTCAGCCTCGTCCGCAGCAACCTCCCCGTCAGCGGGGTGCCGGGCGAGCAGCCCCGCTACGAGACGGTCGGGTCCTGGCTCCTGCGCGGTTGAGCCGTACCGCGTACGGGATCACCCGCGGCCCGCGTTAGGCTCGACGGGTGGATCCCAAGACCAGAAACCGTGTGATGGCCGGTGTGCTCGTACTGATGTTCGTCGTCGTGGCCGTGGCGGCTGCCGTCGGGCAGTAGCTACCAGGCGAAGGCCTCCGGCGACGCTCCGGGGCCGGGGAAGATCTCGTCCAGGCCCGCCAGGACCTCGTCCGAGAGCTCCAGCTCCACCGCCCGCAGCGCCGAGTCGAGCTGCTCCTGCGTGCGCGGCCCGACGATCGGCCCGGTGACCCCGGGACGCGTCAGCAGCCAGGCCAGCCCGACCTCGCCCGGCTCCAGGCCGTGCTTGTCGAGCAGGTCCTCGTACGCCTGCACCTGTGCGCGTACGGAGCTGCTGGCGAGCGCGTCGGCCGACCGGCCGGAGGCGCTCCGGCCGCTCGTCGCCTCCTTCTTGATGACCCCGCCCAGCAGGCCGCCGTGGAGCGGGGACCAGGGGATGACCCCGAGCCCGTACGCCTCGGCCGCCGGGATGACCTCCATCTCGGCGCGCCGCTCGGCGAGGTTGTAGAGGCACTGCTCGCTGACCAGCCCGAGCCGTCCGATGCGCGCCGCGGCCTCGTTGGCCTGGGCGATCTTCCAGCCGGGGAAGTTCGAGGAGCCCGCGTAGAGGATCTTGCCCTGCTGGATCAGGACCTCGACGGCCTGCCAGATCTCCTCGAAGGGGGTCCGCCGGTCCACGTGGTGGAACTGGTAGACGTCGATGTAGTCCGTCTGGAGCCGCTTGAGGCTGGCGTCGACGGCCCGCCGGATGTTCAGCGCCGACAGGCGGTCGTAGTTGGGCCAGGTCTCGCCCTCGGGCGCCATGCTGCCGTAGACCTTGGTGGCGAGCACCGTCTTCTCGCGGCGCCGGCCGCCCTGGGCGAACCAGGTGCCGAGGATCTCCTCGGTGCGGCCCTTGTTCTCGCCCCAGCCGTAGACGTTGGCGGTGTCGAAGAAGTTGATCCCCGCGTCGAGGGCGGAGTCCATGATCGAGTGGCTTTCGGGCTCACCGGTCTGGGGGCCGAAGTTCATGGTGCCGAGTACAAGTCGGCTGACCTTGAGGCCGGTACGTCCGAGCTGTGTGTACTTCATGGGGCACTAGCCAACTGCTTGGAGTGCGCTCGAAGCAAGACCCTCTCGTGAATGGGGTGTTACAGCGTGTCGTGGTGCACCCGCTCGGGCCTGTACGGGCCGCCGATCCCCCACGCCTGGTGCAGGACGGCCGCGAACTCCCCCGCCAGCCGGTGCTCGCCGGAGGCGTTGGGGTGGGTGCCGTCGTAGGTGTCGTGGTGGATGTCGTACGCGTCCGGGCGCGCGGCCAGCAGGACCGGCGAGGCGGCGGTCGTCAGATCGGCCACCGCCTTCGCGAGGAGCTCGTTGAAACGGGCGACCTCGGCCGCGAACGGCTCGTCCTCCTCGGCCCGGCTGTTCGGGATGACGGGCAGCAGCACCATGCGCACGCCGGGGCGGGCGGCGCGGGCCCCGGCTATGAAGCGGCGGACGTTGGCGGCGGTCTGCTCGGCGTCGGTGTAGAAGCCGAGGTCGATCAGGCCGAGGGAGACGAGCAGGACGTCGGCCCGGGCGGCGTCGGCGGCGGGGCCGATGAGGGGGGCCATGTGCTGCCAGCCCTCGCCCCAGCCGGCCAGGTGGCGGCGGGCGTGCGCGGGGAAGTCCGGGTCTGCGTACGCGTCGGAGCCCTCGTACAGCTCGGTGCGCGGGCCGACGATCCGGTAGGGGCCGCCGAAGGTCGAGTCGAGGTGCTGCCACATGCGGTAGCGCCAGGTGAAATCGCCGGCGCGTCCGATGGTCATGGAGTCGCCGACGAACATGAAACGCATCCGGTCATCATCGCGGATCGCGCGACAGAAACCTCTGTGACGCCGGACACGGGGCACGTACTGGCAGGCTGGGGGCATGCGCCTGCCCCTGCCGTCCGCCGCCGCCGGCACCGCCGTTGCCACCGCCGTTGCCGCCGCCGTCGCTTCCGCGGCCCTCGCCGCCGCCCTCGCCGTGCTGCCGGGCGCGGCCTTCGCGGCGGAAGCCCCCGGATCCTCCTCGTTCACCATCTCCGATCCGCGGATCAAGGAGTCCAGCGGGCTCGCGGCCAGCCGGATCCACCCGGGCGTGTACTGGACGCACAACGACAGCGACGACGGCCCGTACGTCTACGCGGTGGACTCCGCCACGGGCCGGACGGTGGCCCGCGTGACCCTGACCGGGATCGGCAAGCCGCGCGACGTCGAGGCGATCTCGCTGGGGCCGGACGGGCAGCTCTACGTCGGCGACATCGGCGACAACCGGAACGGCACCTGGGACCACGTGTGGATCTACCGCTTCCCGGAGCCGAAGCAACTGGGCGACGTCACGGTCAAGGCCACGCAGTTCACGGTGCGGTACGCCGACGGGGCGCGCAACGCGGAGGCGCTGATGGTGCATCCGGTGACGGGGCGGGTCTACATCGCGAGCAAGGACGAGAGCAAGGGCGGGCTGTACGAGGGTCCCGCGGAGCTTTCGGCGGACGGATCGAACGTGTTCCGGCGGGTCGCGGACGTGCCGTGGGTGACGGACGGGGCGTTCTCCCCCGACGGGAACCGGCTGACCCTGCGGGGCTACTTCTGGGCGCGCACGTACCCGTGGAAGGACGGCAGGCCGGAGGGCGAGGGCGAGCGGGTGGACGCGCCGTGGCAGGGGCAGGCGGAGTCGGTGACGTACGCGCCGGACGGCTCGACGCTGATGTTCGGCGCGGAGGGGGAGGGCAGCCGCGTCATCGCCGTCCCGGCGGGCGCGGCCCCGTCCGCGGGCACCTCGGCCGCGCCGCCGAAGCCGGGCTCCCCCTCGGATGCCGCGCCGTCGTCCGAGCCGACGGGGAGCTTCGGCAAGGGAGCCGCCGTCCTGGCGGTCGGCCTGGCCATCGTCTTCGCCACCAAACACCTCCTACGGCGCCGCCGCCGCCGCTAGCCTCGCCGGCGTTTGGGGCGCGGGGGTCCGGGGGCTGGCCCCCGGCGGCGGCGCCGCGCCGCTGCTGGGGCTCCGCCCCAGACCCCGCTCCTCAAACGCCGGAGGGGCTGAATTGCCCAGCCCCGCCGGCGATTGAGGCGCCGGGGGCGGAGCCCCTTACTCCTCCCGGATCGGGACGCGGCCGTTGACCGTGGGACCGGCGGAGCCACCGGCAGGGGCCTGGCCCATGGAGGCCAGGAGTTGGCGGGCCACGCCCAGGCCCGTGCCGCCCATCGTCAGGGCCTTCGCGAACATCTCCGACATGCCCTCGGCCCCGTTCAGCAGGACCATGTGCTCCACGTTCCCGAACGCACCCGCGCCCGCCTCCACGATCGCCGGCCAGTTCTCGGCCAGCTGCTGCGCGACGACCGCCTCCTGGTTCTCCGCCAGCGCGGCGGCCCGCGCCTTGATCGCTTCCGCTTCGGCCAGACCGCGCGCCTTCGCCGACTCGGCCTCCGCGAGGCCCCGCGCCTGCGTCGCCGCCGCCTCGGCCTCACCCGTCGCCCGCGTCGCCTTCGCCGACGCCAGACCGCGCGCCTCCGTGGCCGTCGCGTCCGCGGTCGCCGCCGTCGTCACCCGCGTGGCCTCCGCGGCCGCCGCGAGCTCCGTCTCCTTCGCCTTCGCCTGCGCCGCCGAGATCCGCGCGTCGCGCTCGGCCTCGGCCCGCGTCCGCGTCTCGTACGCCGCCGCGTCCGCGGGCTTGCGTACGTCCGCCTGCAGCTGCTGCTCCCGCCGGTGCGCCTCCAGCTCGGCAACGCGGGTCTCCTGGACGACGACCTCCTGCCGTGCGGCCGCCTCGGACAGCGGGCCCGCCTGACGGGACGTCGCCGCCGCCTTGTCGCGTTCGGCCTGGTAGCCGGCCTGCAGGATCTCGCTGTCGCGCGTCGCCTCGGCCATCCGGGCGAAGGCGGCCTGTTCGGCCTCCGTGGCCAGCCGGTTCGCCTCGGCCTGGGCGATCCGCGCGTCCCGCTGCACGGCGGCCGCGTGCGGCATCGCCAGGTTCTTGATGTAGCCGGTCGGGTCCTCGATCTCGTGGATCTGCAGCGAGTCGACGATCAGGCCGAGCTTCTCCA
Source organism: Streptomyces sp. NPDC001513 (assembly GCF_042894695.1). Lineage (NCBI taxonomy): Bacteria > Bacillati > Actinomycetota > Actinomycetes > Kitasatosporales > Streptomycetaceae > Streptomyces > Streptomyces sp. NPDC001513. The sequence goes on along the minus strand of NZ_JBIAVU010000005.1, from coordinate 164,663 downwards.
TCTCCGTACCGCAGGCCGCCCGGGTCTGGCCCGTCAGCTTCTCGCGGTCCCGGATCATGTCCTCGACCGTCAACCCGCCCACGATGGAGCGCAGATGGCCCGCGAACACGATGTGCACCCGCTCGGGCATCATCTTCTGCTGGTCCAGGAAGCGGCGGGCCGCGTTGGCGATCGACACCAGGTCGTCGCCGACCTTGAAGATGACGACGCCCTTGACGCGGAGCGGGATGCCCTGGTGGGTGACGCAGTCCACGGACAGCTGTGTCTCGTTGAGGTCCAGGGACAGTTTGCGCACCGCCTGCACCCCCGGCAGGACGAGCGTTCCGCGCCCGGTGACGATCCGGAACCCCATGCCCTGACCGACGCCCTCGGTCTTGTGCGTGGAGCCGGAGATGACGAGTGCCTCGTTGGGCTCGGCCACCCGCCACATGAGCTTGAACAGGCCTATCGCGGCCACGATTGCGGCGAGAACGATTCCCGCCACGACGCCGATAGCCATCGGCAACGCCCCCTTTGTTCCAGTGCCGTTCGGCACCGATGAGGGCGAGTCTGCGCCTGCCGCGACCCGGCGTGAAGACGGGCGCGCGTTCTTGTACCCATCTTGATACGCACAGGTCGCACGCCGATGGGCGGTGCCTCAGTTGTCGTAGGCCGCCATCACGTACACCGTGCGCGGCGGCTGGTACTCGATCACCGTCACCACCGTGCCGACGGCCAGCCGGCCGGTGCCGTGGACCGGATGGGCCAGGAAGTGCTCCGCCCCGCCCCGGATCCGTACGATCACCTCGCCGACGAGGCCCGGCCCGACCGTTCCGGTCACCCGGCCGGTCATTCCCACCATGTCCGTGTACGCGTCCGTGTCCCCCATGGGGCGAGGGTACGCCGCCGGGCGGCGCGGCGACCCGTCCGCGGCGGTGCGTGCGTCTTACGAGTGGCCGAGGTCCTCGGCCGGGAGGTCGGATACCGGGACCGAGCCGGCGTCCTCGGACGGGACCGGCCGCAGGGTGAACTCGTCCGAGGCCATCGAGTCGAGCACCGGCGGAGCGGGCCGCAGGGGCGTCGGCATGACCGCGGCCTCCGAGTGGCCGCCGCAGCCGTAGGACAGCGACACGAGGCGGCCGTCGGCCGGGCTGAACTCGTTCGCGCAGACACCGAAGGCCTGGCCGAGCGAGCCGCCGATCGCGACGAGGAAGCCGCAGGAGACACAGGACGCGGGCGCGGCCTGCGCCATCGGGGTCTTGGCGCCGAAGCCCTCGTCCCAGCGGTCGGCCGCGCTGTGCAGCCCGTACCGCGACAGCACGCGCGCCCGGCGCATGCCCAGTTCCTCGGCGACCGACGTGATGGAGCCGCGTACGGGGACCACCGCGCGGTCGGTGACGTCGGCGTCCTCGGCCTCGACCAGTTCGGCCATTTCGGTGGAGACCACCGAGTTCGGCGGCGGGGCGTCCTCGCCCGACCAGCCCGGCTCCAGGCGCAGGTCCTCGGCGTCGGTGGGCAGCAGATCGCCGGGGCCCATGTCGCCGGGGCGCAGCCGCTCGCTCCACGGCACCCACTCGGGGGCCAGCAGCGCGTCGTCGCCGGGCAGCAGCACCGTTTCGTCGAGCGTGACGTTCTTCGCGCGGGAGGCGCGGGTCACGGTGACGGCCCAGCGCCAGCCCCGGTAGCCCGGTTCCTTGGACTCGAAGAAGTGGGTGACGACGCGGTCGCCCTCCGCCACGGCGGAGACGTGTGCGCCCACCACTCCGGGGAAAGCGGCCTCCTCGGCCGCCGCGCGGGCGAGCTCTACCGCCTCGACACACAGGCGGTCGGGGGTACGCGGGGTACGGCTTCGCGTCGTCGCAGCACTCACTGGTCTCGTTCTCTCCTACGCCGTCTCACGTGTGCGCCGTCCGTACTGTCGTCCACAACGACCCGTCGGTGCTGTCCGTACGTGGCGCGGGCGGAGCGGACCAGAGGACCGCGTCGACGTCCGCACCCGATCGGACTCCGGGCGCACCTCACTGCAACCCATTCTGCGGGATCACGAAGAGGCGCGCGGCCAGGAGCAACCGCCGGTGGCGCGCTACGCACGCTACCTCCTCTTAAGCCTCGGGCACACATGCAAGGTCCGATTCGCGGACAAGCCACCGGCTCCGTGACGCGCCGGGAGGCGCCCACGCGGGCCCGGTGGGGCACTATGTCGAGTGTGGCACCCGCACGGTCGTCCGACGACGGCTCGGGACCGGCCAAGCGGGCCGGCCGGGCTGTCGGGCGTGCCCTGCACCTTCCGTTCACGGGGACGGCGCGCGGGATCCGGCGCGCCACGCACGCGCACGGGGCGGGGGAATCGGGCCTCGGCAAGCTGATCGAGCTGCACGCCATCAACGGCGCCGGCGACATGATGATCACGGTGGCGCTGGCCACGACGGTGTTCTTCTCCGTGCCCACGGACGAGGCGCGCGGCCGAGTGGCCCTGTACCTGGCGATCACGATGGCTCCCTTCACCGTGTTGGCCCCCGTGATCGGGCCGCTCCTGGACCGGCTGCCGCACGGCCGCCGGGCGTCGATGGCGGCCGCGATGCTGGCCCGGGCGCTGTTGGCGCTGATCATGTCGGGGGCCGTGGAGACCGGGGGGATCCAGCTGTATCCGGCGGCACTGGGCGTGCTGGTGGCGTCCAAGTCGTACGGGGTCGTGCGCAGCGCGGTGGTGCCGAGACTGCTGCCGCCGAAATTCTCACTCGTCAAGGCGAACTCGCGGGTCACCCTGGCCGGGTTGCTGGCCACGGGCGTGGCGGCGCCGGTGGGCGCCGGACTGAACACGATCGGGCCGCAGTGGCCGCTGTACGGGGCCTGCGCCATCTTCGTGTGGGGGGCCTTCGCGGCGTTCACGCTGCCGCACCGGGTGGACGAGGCGAAGGGCGAGCGCCGGGCGCGGCTGTCCACGCACGAGGCGCACTCGAAGCGGCCGGGGCTGCGGACGATCAGCCGCTCGGTGCTGTGCGGGCTGCTGGCGAACGCCTCGATGCGTGCGCTGTCCGGGTTCCTGATCTTCTTCCTGGCGTTCCTGCTGCGCGAGCATCCGCTGGCGGGGCAGAGCGCGGCGGTGTCGCTGGGCATCGTGGGCGTGTCGGCGGGCGTGGGGAACGCCTGCGGCACGGCGGTGGGCGCGTGGCTGCGGGCCCGCGCGCCGGAGGCCATCATCGCGTCGGTGCTGTGCCTGACGCTCGCGGTCGCGGTGCTGGCGGCGGTCTTCTTCAGCGGGCTGTTCATGGCCGTCCTGGGGGCGACGGCGGGCTTCTGCCAGGCGCTGGCGAAGCTCTCGCTGGACGCGATGATCCAGCGGGACGTTCCGGAGGCGGTGCGCACGTCGGCGTTCGCCCGTTCGGAGACGCTGCTCCAAGTGGCGTGGGTGCTGGGCGGCGCGATCGGCATCTCCCTGCCGCTGAACGGCGTACTCGGCATGTCCGTCGCCGCGGCGATCGTCGCGCTCGGCACGACGATGGCCCTCCGCGGTGTCGTCGCGGCGCCCCGCGCAAGCGCCTCCCGGCCGCGGGTCGCCTAGCCGCTTGCCCGCCGGGCGTGTCCGGCCGCGGCTCCGCTGCCGGGGCTGGATTTTCCAGCCCGCCCGGCGTTTGAGGGCACGGGCGCGGAGCGCACGTACGGGGTCCGGGGCGGAGCCCCGGCATGAGAGCCGCACCCGAGTCCCGCGCCGCGCCGCAGGCCAGCGGTACCCCATGCAGCGGCGCAGCCCAGCGGCCCGATAGCCTTCGGCTCATGACCGCACCGCTTTTCTCGGGTAGGGCCCGCCGCAGCGTCGCGGCCCTCGGAGCCGTGTCCGCCGGCCTCCTCCTCCTCTCCGCCTGTGGGGGGGAAAAGCCGACACCGCTGGCGACCGTGACGGTCGGCACCTCGTCGGTGTCCGCCGAAGCCTCCTGCCACGGCGGCAAGGAGCCGCTCTCCATGGACCAGGTCCAGGAGTGCCTCACCAACCTCAAGGACCCCAAGACCGTCGAGTACGCCCGCGGCGACACCCTGCGCCTCGGGGTCGAGCCGGAGGTCGTCGAGGACGGCAAGCGCTGGTCGGCGGTGCTCGACGGCCAGCCGATCACCGAGCCCTCCTCGAACACGTACCGCAGCTTCCCGGGCGCCGACGTCTTCGCGACCGGCGGCCAGGGCGAGGCCCCCGCCTCGAAGAAGCTGGCGTTCCTGCAGATCGGCGAGGACGGCAAGCCGCTGGCCGTCTGGTCCTTCAACCTCAAGCTCAAGTAACCGGGCGGCACCGGTGCGCGCGCTCGTCGTGACCGCGGTGGTGGCGGAGGCCGACTCCGTCGCCACCGGTCTGACCCCTCATCCGGACTCTCCCGGTCCGGAGCCGCGCACGCTGCCCGGCGGGTACCTCATCACCCGCCGGGACCTTCCGGGCATCGCCTTCGACGTGCTCGTCGGGGGCGTCGGGCCGGCGGCGGCCGCCGCCGGTACCGCCACCGCCCTGGCCCTCGCCGCATACGACCTCGTCGTCTCCGCGGGCATCGGCGGCGGGTTCGAGCCCGCCGCCCCGCTCGGCTCCCTGGTGGTCGCGGACGCGATCGTCGCCGCCGACCTGGGCGCCGAGACCCCCGAGGGTTTTCTCGACGTGAGCGCGCTGGGCTTCGGGCACAGCGTGCACCTGCCGCCCACCGAGCTCGCCGCGCGCGCCGCCGAGGCGACCGGGGCGCTGCTCGCGCCCGTGCTGACCGTCTCCACCGTCACCGGAACCGCCGCCCGGGCCGCCGAGCTCGCCGCCCGGCACCCGATGGCCGGGGCCGAGGCCATGGAGGGTTTCGGGGTCGCGGAGGCGGCGGCCGCGCACGGGCTGCCCGTACTGGAGATCCGCGCCGTGTCCAACGCCGTGGGCCCGCGCGACCGTGACGCCTGGCGGATCGGGGACGCGCTCGCCGCGCTGACCGCCGGCTTCCGCGTGCTGGGTCCCGTACTCGCGAACTGGGGAGAACGCCATGAGCACCGGTGAACCGCTGAGGATCGCCTACTCGCCCTGCCCGAACGACACGTTCGTCTTCGACGCCTGGGCGCACGGCCGGGTCCCGGGCGCACCTGCCCTCGACGTCACCTTCGCGGACATCGACGTCACCAACGGCATGGCCGAGCGCGGCGAGCTGGACGTGCTGAAGGTGTCGTACGCCGTGCTGCCCTGGGTGCTGGAGGAGTACGCGCTGCTGCCGTGCGGCGGTGCGCTCGGGCGCGGCTGCGGCCCGTTGGTCCTGACCCGGGAGCCGGGCCTGGACCTGGCGGGGAAGACGGTCGCGGTGCCGAGCGAACGCTCCACCGCCTACCTGCTGTTCCGGCTGTGGGCGGCGGACGTGCTGCCCGAGGGCGTCGGCAAGGTGGTCGTGCTGCCGTTCCACGAGATCATGCCGGCGGTGCGCGACGGCCGGGTGGACGCCGGACTGGTCATCCACGAGGCCCGGTTCACCTATCAGGACTACGGGCTGCACTGTCTGGCCGACATGGGCGAGCACTGGGAGTCCACGACGGGTCTGCCGATCCCGCTCGGCGCGATCATCGCGAAGCGCACGCTGGGCGCGGAGCGGCTGCGCGCGCTGGCCGAGTCGGCCCGTACGTCGGTCCGGATGGCCTGGGACGACCCGGAGGCCTCCCGCCCGTACGTGCGCGCGCACGCGCAGGAGCTGGACCCGGCCGTCGCCGACCAGCACATCGGGCTCTACGTCAACGAGTTCACCGCCGACCTCGGCGATTCGGGCTACGCGGCGGTGCGCGGGCTGCTGACCCGGGCCGCGGCGGAGGGCCTCGTACCGGCCATCGCGCCCGATGCCCTGGCCTTCCCGTAAGGGCCCGTACGCACGACTGCGCCCCGCCGCTCCTTCGAGTGGCGGGGCGCAGGTGTGCGTACGGGGATCAGACGTCCAGCTGGTCGGCGACGGCGCGCAGCAGTCCGGCGATCTTCGTGCCGTGCACCTTGTCGGGGTAGCGGCCGCGCTCCAGCATCGGGGTGATGTTCTCCAGCAGGGTCGTGAGGTCCTGCACGATCGAGGCGAGTTCGTCGGGCTTGCGTCGCTGCGCCGCCGCGACGGACGGCGCCGGGTCCAGTACCGTCACCGAAAGTGCCTGGTCACCGCGCTGTCCCGCGACGACACCGAATTCGACGCGCTGGCCGGGCTTGAGGGCGTCGACCCCGGCAGGGAGCACTGACGAGTGGACGAAGACGTCGCCGCCGTCGTCGCGGGAGAGAAAGCCGAAGCCCTTCTCACTGTTGAACCACTTGACCTTGCCGGTAGGCACGTCCGTCCTCTGTCCTTGTGCTCGTCGGGGTCCGGGGGCCGTGAACGGCTCCGGACAACAGCGCAGCGGGCCATGGGTGACCCGCCGCCTCAAGGCTAATGGTCGGGGGCCGGGTGACAAGACGTTCCCCGGTCCTTCGCCGTCGGCTGCCTTCGGCCAGGGAACTACCCTGGTGGGGTGACTGTTACTCCTCATAGCGACGAAGCGCGGCCCGGCGACGGGCTCGTCAAGGCCGGCGGCATCGTGTTCATCGCCGGGGCCGTGGCCACGCTGGCGACGATGGCCCCGCTGTTCCTCGACGTCGATCCGTTCCCGCCGTACGCGTGGGCGGTGTGCATGCTCATGGGCGTCGGCTTCGCCATCTCCGCCGCGGGCGTGCTCCGCTCGGCCGCGGCGCAGCGCAGGGCGGCCCGGGCCTCACAGGCGTAGCGGGGGCTCAGACGGGCTGCGCGGCGACGTACCGCGCGAGCCACTCGGGCAGCGCGGTGAGGTCGGGGAGCACCACGTCCGCGCCCGCCGCGCGCAGTTCCGGCTCCGGGCACGGGCCGGTGGGCACCGCCACGGACAGCGCGCCGGCCGTACGGGCCCCGCGTACGTCGCCGACGTGGTCGCCGACGTAGACCTGTGCGCCGTACTCGCGGAGCGCGCCGGCCTTGGCCTCCGCCCAGAGCCAGCCGATGACCGCGTCCGGCTCGATGCCGAGGTGCGCCAGGTGCAGCCGGGCGTTGGGCTCGTGCTTGGCCGTGACGACGATCGCGCGGCCGCCGAGCGCCTGGACGGCCTCGATCGCCTCGCGGGCGCCCGGCATCGCCGGGGTCGGCTCGATGGCGTACGTGGGGTAGATCTCGCGGTAGCGGTCGGCCATGGCCGGGATCTCGGCCTCCGGGAACCAGTACGCGAGCTCCTCGTCCAGCGGCGGGCCCAGGCGCGTGACCGCCTCGTCGGCGTCGATGAACGTACCCGTCTCGGCCGACAGGGCCTGGTAGGCGGCCCGGATGCCCGGACGGGAGTCGATGAGGGTCATGTCGAGGTCGAAGCCGACGGTGAGGTTCATACAGTCCATTGTGCCGAGGCAGGGTGACAGGAGGCCGACACCGGGCCTACAAAGGGGGAACGTACACCTAGGGTCGCCTTACCAATTCGTGAAATAGGTGACATGTCTGCGCCCGCCCTCCGACGCGCCCTGACGACCCGTCGCACCGGGTGGACGGCAGCAGCGCTCGCCGCACTCATATGCGCGGTGGTGCTCTCCCTCACCGTCGGCGCCCGCCCGGTCCCGCCGGCCGAGGTGTGGGACGCGCTGGTCCACGGGGCGAGCGGCCCCGACGCCGAAGTCGTCACCGCCCTGCGCGTCCCGCGCACACTGATCGCCCTGATGGTCGGCGCGGCCCTCGCCCTCGCCGGGACCGCGCTCCAGGGCATCACCCGCAACCCGATCGCCGACCCCGGCATCCTCGGCATCAGCCAGGGTGCCGGGGTCGCGGTCGTCTGTGCCATCGCCTTCGCGGGGGTGCACACGCTGACCGGGTACGTGTGGTTCGCCTTCGCCGGGGCGGCGGTCGCCTCCGTCGCCGTGTACGCCGTCGCCTCCCGCGGGCGCGGCGGCGCGACCCCCGTGAAGCTGGCGCTGGGCGGGGCCGCGATCAACGCGCTGCTGGTGTCGGTCACCACGGCCGTGCTGACGACGAGGGCATCGGCGCTGGACGAGTTCCGCTTCTGGCAGGTCGGCTCGGTGGCCGGGGAGCAGAACGCCGAGGTGGTGCGGCGGATCTGGCCGTTCCTGCTGGCCGGCGCGGTGCTCGTGCTCTCGGTGGCGCGCGGCCTGGACGCGCTGGCGCTCGGCGAGGACGTGGCCAAGGGGCTCGGGCAGAACGTGGCCGCCGTACGGATCGTGGGCGGGCTCGGCGCCACCGTGCTGACCGGTGCCGGGGTGGCGGCGGTCGGGCCGATCGCCTTCGTCGGGCTCGCGGTCCCGCACATCGCGCGGGCCGTCGTCGGCGGCGACCACCGCTGGGTGCTGCCGATGGCCGCGCTCATCGGGCCGGTGATGCTGCTCGTCGCGGACGTGGTCGGGCGGGTCGTCGTGCCGCCGGGCGAGGTCCCCGCCGGGGTGATGACGGCCCTGATCGGGGCGCCGTTCCTGGTCGTCCTGGTGCGCCGCAAGGCGGTGGCCGCGTGAGCGCCGTGCCCTTCGGATACGCGCGGGTGCGCGCGGGCCGGGCCTCGTTCCTGCTGCACCGGCGGGCGGCGGCCGTGGGCGTGGGCCTGGCCGTCCTGCTGGCGGCGGTGTGCGTCGGCTACCTGTCGGTCGGCGAGTCGTACGTCTCCCCCGGCGAGGTGCTGCGGGTGCTGCTCGGGCAGCCGTCCCCGGACGAACTGGTCGTCGGCACCCTGCGGCTGCCCCGGATGACGGTCGGGCTGCTGGTCGGCCTGGCCTTCGGGGTGGCCGGCGCGCTGATCCAGACCGTGGCCCGCAACCCGCTGGCCTCCCCCGACGTCATCGGCGTCAGCCAGGGCGCGAGCGCCGTCACGGTGGCGGCGCTGACCTTCGGCGTCACCTCGTACGCCGTGCTCCCGTACCTCTCGGTCCTCGGCGGCCTCGTCGCGGCCGGCCTCGTGTACGTCTTCGCGTGGCGGGGCGGTCTGCACGCGGGCCGGTTCGTGCTGATCGGCATCGGATGCGCCATCGCCCTGCGGTCGGTGACGACCCTGCTGATGGCCAAGGGGGACTACCTGGTCGCCCAGCAGGCCAAGATCTGGATGACGGGCTCCCTCAACGGGCGCGGCTGGGACGTCGGCGCCCCGCTGGCCTGGGTGCTGCTGTGCCTGCTGCCGGGCGTGCTGTGGGCGGCGCGGGCGCAGCGCACCGTCTCGCTCGACGACGACACGGCCACGGCGCTCGGGGTGCGGCTGGGCCGGGTCCGGCTCGGGCTCATCGCCCTGGGCGTGGTGCTGGCCTCGGTGGCCACGGGCGCGGCCGGACCGGTGGACTTCGTGGCGCTGCTCGCGCCGCAGATCGCGCGGCGCGTGACGCGGACCGCGCAGATCCCGCTGCTGTGTTCGGCGTTGACCGGCGCGCTGATCGTGGTGTTCGGCGATCTCCTGGCCCGGCGGCTGCTGTCGCCGACCGAACTCCCGGTGGGCGTGCTGACGGCCGCCGTCGGAGCCCCGTACCTGATCTGGCTGATCGTCCGCGGCCGCACTGGAGGCAAGGCATGACCCCGACGAGCCGACTCTCGACGAGGGCTCTGCCCGCGAGCCGTCTCTCCGCGGACGGGCTGACGCTCGCGTACGAGGACCGCGTCGTCGTCTCCGGCCTCGACCTGGCCGTCCCGGACGGCAAGGTGACGGTCATCGTCGGCCCGAACGCCTGCGGCAAGTCGACGACCCTGCGGGCCCTCGGCCGGCTGCTGAAGCCCCGCTCGGGCGCGGTGCTGCTGGACGGGGCCGCCCTGTCCTCGCTGCCCACCCGGCAGATCGCGCAGACCATCGGGCTGCTCCCGCAGTCCCCGGTGGCCCCGGAGGCCATCACGGTCGGCGACCTGGTCGCGCGCGGCCGCCAGCCCCACCAGCACTGGTGGCAGCAGTGGTCGGAGGCGGACGAGCGGGCGGTGTCGGAGGCGATGGCCCGCACGTCGGTCGCCGACCTGGCCGACCGCCCCGTGGACGCCCTGTCGGGCGGGCAGCGCCAACGCGTGTGGATCGCCATGGCCCTCGCCCAGGACACCGACCTGCTCCTCCTGGACGAGCCGACGACCTTCCTCGACATCGCCCACCAGGTGGAGGTCCTGGACCTGATCCGCCGCCTCAACCGGGAGCGCGGCCGCACGGTGGTGGCCGTCCTCCACGACCTGAACCAGGCGGCGCGCTACGCGGACCACCTGGTCGCGATGAAGGCGGGCCGCGTGGTGGCCGAGGGCCCGCCGTCGTCGGTGGTCACCGCCGAACTGGTCGAAGAGGTCTTCGGCCTCACCTCACTCGTCATCCCGGACCCGGTGACGGGCTCGCCCCTGGTGATCCCGGGAGCCCCGGCGGCATAACCCGGCCCCTCTTCCGGGGCTCCGCCGCACCATCCAGCCCCGCCGGCGATTGAGGCGCGGGGTCCGGGGCGGAGCCCCGATCTTTCAGCCCCGCCGGCGTTTGAGGCGCGGGGGCTCGGGGGCAGGGCCCCCGCAACGGCGCCGCAGGCTAGCGACGGCGGGCCCGCCACACCAGGTAGACCACGGAGGCAGCGGCGGCGCCCCGCAACAACCACGGCCACATGCCCTGCAAGGCACCGCTCACCTGCTCGTCCGCCAGCGTCTCCCCCCACTTGCCGTTCATCCGGCCCCACAGCCACACCCCCGCCCCCGCGAGGACCACGCCGGGCGGCCCGAAGACGGCCCACTTCCGCTCGGCCGGCCGCAGCACGCGCGAGGCGTACGGCAGGAGCCAGCCGATGACCAGCAGCAGCCAGTACCCGGTGGCCACGCCGACGACGAGGACGGCCGCGGCCAGCAGCAGGAACGCGTTCGGGCGCGGCCTGGCCGGAGCCGCCTCCTCCACCCCACCGGCAGCACCGGCACCGGCGGCCTCCTTCCTCGCCCGCCGCCGCTCGCGCAGGAACCGTACGAGGCCACGCGCAGCCGAAGGCGGGGGCCCGGGCGGATCCTGCGCCTCCTTACCGGCCTTCCCGTCCTTCCCGGCCGTCCCGGCCTCCGCCCGCTCCTCCTCCTCGAAAAGCTCCGGCATCTCGATGCCGCCCGCGAAGCCGTCCACCTGCGGACCCGATCCGTACGCGGCGGGGGACATCCGCCACCACTCGGGCTCGGCCCCGCCGGACGGGCCCAGCTCGTCCAGCCCGGCCAGGTGCGGCGGCACGTTCACGGGCTCCGCCGCCGGCCGCGGCGCGGGCCTGCCCGGGCGGCGGAGGCGGCCGGGGGCCCGCTGGGCCGGCACCGACGCGCCCGGGCCGGACGCCGCGCCGGACCCCGGCGCGGGGGCCGCGGAGCCCGGCCGGGAGCCGTGGGTGTCCAGGACCTCCTCCGGCGTGCCGATCCGTTCCAGGATGCGGCGTACGGCCGCCGGGGTCTCCGGTTCGTACTTGGCGCGCCGACGGTCGATCTCGTCCCGCAGCCCCGCCACCAGGCGCATCCGGTCGCCGGAGGAAAGCTGCCGCTGCTGCGCCAAGTCCCCGACACGGCTCAGATATTCGTAGACCAGGTGGTCGCTTTCGATCCCCATGCCCCGGCTCCTCCCGTACCGCCCACCCGAAAGGTAGCGCGTGCGCCCGTGGAGCCGTCGCGGGCACAGCGGATACCGTTGGCCGGATGGGGACCGGCCGACTGACCGGCCGACGCGACCAGGAGGCGACTGTGCCCGAGGCAAGCACTGCTGGGGGATCCGGCGGAAGCGGAGCCCCGCGCTCCCTCGCCGAGGCGCTGCGCGCCCGCGACGACGCGGCGCTCTCCACGCTGCTGCACGCCCGCCCGGACCTGCTCGGTCCGGTGCCCGGCGACGTGACGCAACTGGCCACCCGCGCCGGAACCAGGGCCTCGGTGGTGCGGGCGCTGGAGCGCCTGGACCGCTTCACACTGCAGACGGCCGAGGCACTCGCCGTGGCCCCGGACCCGTGCCCGTACCCGGTGCTGGAGTCGCTGCTGACCGGCGAGGAGGGCACCACCGGCGAGGACAACGGCGCCCGCGCCGCGCTCCCCCGCGCCCTGGGCAGCCTGCGCGACCAGGCCCTGGTGTGGGGCGACGAAGACCGGCTGCGCCTGGTGCGCACCGCCCGCGAGTTGCTCGCGCCCTCCGCCCAGCGGCCCTCCCCGACCGGTCTCGGGCCCACGGTCGCCGAGGCCACCTCCGGCATGTCGCCGACCCGGATCCAGGAGATCGTGGCGGCGGCCGGGCTGCCCGCCACGCACGACCCGGTGTCCGCGGTGTCGGCGCTGACCGGGCTGTTCACCGACCCGGAGCGGATGTCCGCGCTGCTGGACGAGGCGCCGGCGGAGGCGCACCAGGTGCTGGGGCGGCTCGTGTGGGGGCCGCCGTACGGGGAGGTGACCCCGAATCCGACCGCGCCGGTGCGCTGGCTGCGCGACCGCGGGCTGCTGCTGCCCACGACGGCGCGGACCGTCGTACTGCCCCGCGAGGTGGCGCTCCACCTGCGCGGCGGCCTCGCGCACCGGGACACCGCGCCGGTGGCCCCGGCGGTGGCCGCGCACCGCGAGCACCGTCCACAGCTTGTGGACGCGAACGCCGCCGGGCAGGCGCTGGCCGCGCTGTCCACCGTCGAGGAGCTGGTGAAGTCCTGGGAGCACGCCGCTCCGCTGGTGCTGCGGGCGGGCGGGCTCGCGGTACGGGACCTGAAGCGGGCCGCGGCCACCCTGGACACGAGCGAGCCGTCGGCGGCGTTCTGGATCGAACTCGCCTACGCGGCCGGGCTGCTGGCCAGCGACGGGGAGGCGGACGAGCGGTACGCGCCCACGCCCGCCTTCGACGGCTGGTGCGAACTGCCGCCCGCCGAACGCTGGACGGTGCTGGTGGCGGCCTGGCTGCCGGCCACCCGCACGTCCGGTCTGGTCGGCGAGCAGGACGCCAAGGGGCGCACGCTGTCCGCGCTCGGACCCGACCTCGACCGCTCCGCCGCCCCCGAGGTGCGCCGGCGCGTCCTGGAACTCCTCGCCACCCTGCCCGAGGGCGGGTCCCCCGACGTGGAGGCCGTACTGGGCCGGCTCGCGTGGGAGCGTCCCGTACGCGGTACGAGCGATCTGCGCACCCGCCTCGCACGCTGGGCGCTGATCGAGGCCGAGGTCCTCGGTGTGACGGGCCGGGGCGCCCTGTCCGGGCCCGGCCGGGCGCTGCTCGCGCACGAGGACCCGGCGCCGCTGCTGGCCCCCCTCCTGCCCGAGCCCGTGGACCACGTCCTGCTCCAGGCCGACCTGACGGCGGTGGCCCCCGGCCCGCTGCGCCGGCCGCTCGGGGACACGCTGGCGGTGCTGGCGGACGTGGAGTCCAAGGGCGGGGCGACGGTGTACCGCTTCACGCCCGGTTCGGTGCGCCGGGCCCTGGACGCCGGGCATGCCGCCGCCGACCTGCACGCCTTCCTCAAGGAACACAGCCGCACCCCGGTCCCGCAGCCCCTCGCCTACCTCATCGACGACGTGGCCCGCCGCCACGGCCACCTGCGGGTCGGCGCGGCCTCCTCGTACGTCCGCTGCGACGACGACGCGATGCTGGGCGAGATCCTGGCCGACAAGCGCTCTGCGGGGCTGGGTCTGCGCCGCCTGGCCCCCACCGTCCTGGCCGCACAGGCCGAACCGACCACCCTCCTGGAGGGGTTGCGGGCGATGGGCTACGCGCCGGCCGCGGAGTCCCTGACCGGCGACGTGCTGGTGGCGCGGGCCGACGCCCACCGCGCACCGGCCCGCTCGGCGCCCGTACCGGTGCCGGACGGTCCGCCGGTGCCGGACGCGACGCTGCTGGCGGCGGCCGTACGGGCGATCCGCGCGGGCGACCTGGCGGCGACGGCGGTCCGCAAGGAGCCCGCGCCGTCCACGGGCGCACCGGGCGAACTCCCGCGCACGAGCGCGGCGGAAACCCTGGCGACCGTCCAGGCGGCGGCCCTGACCGGCTCGGCGGTGTGGATCGGCTACGTGAACGCGGACGGCGCCGCCAGCCAACGCGTCATCGCCCCGGTCCGCGTGGAAGGCGGCTTCGTCACGGGCTACGACCACACGGCCGACGAGGTCCGCACCTACGCCCTCCACCGCATCACGGGCGTAGCCGAACTGGCGGAGGACCAGGTCTAGCCACTCCAGCCGCGCCGGCGTTTGAGGCGCTGGGGGTCCCCCCGGACGAACTCTGGGGGAGGGTCCGGGGGAGGCGCGGCACCCGGCAACGGTGGGGCACCGCACGGAAAACAGCTGGCCGGCCGCCAGGCCATCCCGCACGCTGGGGCCATGTCAGCCCCACCCACCCCCACGCCCACACCCACCCGCCAGATCCGGGCCTCGCACACCGACACCACCCTCACCGTCTACCAGGCCTACGCCCCCCGCCTGGGGGAACCGGCCGCCCGCGACGGCCGCTTCCCGCCCGCCTGGAAGCGGGAGCGGATGACGTGGATCAAGCCCTCGTTCCTGTGGATGATGTACCGCTGCGGCTGGGCCACCAAGGTCGACCAGGAGACCGTCCTGGCCGTCGAGATCACCCGTGAGGGCTTCGACCGGGCCCTGCGCGAGGCCTGCCTCTCGCACTACGTGCCGGGCGTGCACGCGGACCGGGCCGCCTGGCAGGAGTCCCTGCGCGGGGCGCCCGCCCGGGTCCAGTGGGACCCGGAGCGCGACCTGCACCTGAACCCGCTGCCGTACCGCTCGCTCCAGCTGGGCCTGTCCGGGCCGGCCTCGCGCGCGTACGCCGACGAGTGGACGGTCTCCATCCGCGACGTGACCCCGCTGGCCCGGCGGATCCACGACCTGCTGCGGTCGGGCGAAGCCGAGGCGGCACGCGCGCTGCTCCCCGCGGAGACCCCGTACCCGGCGGGCCCGCTGGAGCACCTCGGTGCGGGAGCCGCCGTCAGTCCCGGATGAGCACGACGATGAATCCGACGACGACGCCCACCAGCAGGGCGAGCCAGGAGTAGCGGGGCCGCGACTCGCGCAGCACCGGGAGGTAGTGGTCGGCGGCGAAGCGGCCCGGCCCGGTGAGGGTGAGGGCGACGATCCCGGCGAACAGCAGCGATTCGAGTTCCACGCCCTTGGGCGGGAAGTAGGCGCTCAGGCCCCGGAGGTCGAGGATGTTGATGAAGACGCCGGTCAGGGCGGCGCCGGCGAGCGGGGTGAGCAGGCCGACGGCGAGCCCGAGGCCGCCCAGGGTCTCGGACAGGCCGGCGATGACGGCCATGGCGTCCCCGGCGGGATAGCCGGCCAGCGTGAAGCCCTTGCCTGTCGCGTTGAGGCCCGGGCCGCCGAACCAGCCGAAGAGCTTCATGGTGCCGTGGCCGGCCATGGTGAGGCCGACGACGAGCCGGAGCAGGAGGAGGCCGGTGTCGTGGGTGGCGGTGTTGACGGTGGCGGGGGCCGAGGCGGCACGGAAGAGCGCCTGGTCCCGTCGATCTTGCGTCATGAGCGTCCGTTCTTACGTCGCCTGTGAGCGACCGCCACCGTATGACGCCGGTCCGCGATGACCCGGCCGCAACGTCGCCGGCCCCCGTCGACGACCCGTTCGGCCGCAAACCCGCCACCGACCCGGCTCACGGTCGGCTGCGCCGGTTGGCTGCGCCGCTCGGGCGGGGTGCGGGGGGGGGCCGGTTGTGCCGGGGCCGGGCGCGCGCCGGGGCGTCTCCTCGGGCGCCGAACGTGACGAGAGGTCGGAGAGTGGAGGCTTGTTGTGTTCGACGCCCTGCGGGGATCACCCCGACACACACCCGACCCCGGCCCAACCGGCCCGGCTGCTACTCCAGCCCCTGCGACCCTTCGGCTCCGCCGCACCATCCAGCCCTGCCGGACCACTCCAGCCTCGCCGCACCATTTCAGCCCCTCCGGCGTTTGAGGAGCGGGGCGCGGGGCGGAGCCCCGATCTTCAGCCTCGCCGGCGTTTGAGGAGCGGGGCGCGGGGCGGAGCCCCGATCTTCAGCCTCGCCGGCGTTTGAGGCGCTGGTCCGGGCGGAGCCCGGCGGGGTCTGGGGCGGAGCCCCGGCAGCGGCGCCGCACCTGGAAGCGGCGGCACCCCGGGTCCGGGGACCGAGAACCACCCGCCCGGCCCGGCGATACGGCAGACTGGAGGTTTGGCCGCCCGCGCCCGGGCAGCCGTCTCCCCGCCGGAAAGGGACGCGCGTGAACGGACCGCTCATCGTCCAGAGCGACAAGACCCTCCTGCTCGAGGTCGACCACGAGCTCGCCGGAGCCGCGCGCCGCGCCATCGCTCCGTTCGCCGAGCTGGAGCGGGCGCCCGAGCACATCCACACCTACCGGATCACCCCGCTCGGCCTGTGGAACGCCCGGGCCGCCGGGCACGACGCCGAGCAGGTCGTCGACGCCCTCGTCGAGTTCTCCCGCTACCCCGTCCCGCACGCGCTGCTCGTCGACGTGGCCGAGACGATGGCGCGCTACGGCCGCCTCACCCTCTCCAAGCACCCCGTGCACGGCCTGGTCCTGACCAGCACCGACCGGCCCGTGCTGGAGGAGATCCTGCGGTCCAAGCGGATCGCCCCGCTCGTCGGCGCGCGCCTCGACGCCGACACCGTGGCCGTGCACCCCTCCGAGCGCGGGCAGATCAAGCAGACGCTGCTCAAGCTGGGCTGGCCGGCCGAGGACCTCGCCGGTTACGTCGACGGCGAGGCGCACCCGATCGAGCTGGCCGAGGACGGCTGGGCGCTGCGCCCGTACCAGCAGCAGGCCGTCGAGGGCTTCTGGCACGGCGGTTCCGGTGTGGTCGTGCTGCCCTGCGGCGCCGGCAAGACGCTGGTGGGCGCCGGGGCCATGGCGATGGCGAAGGCGACCACGCTGATCCTCGTCACGAACACCGTCTCGGCCCGCCAGTGGAAGCACGAGCTGGTCAAGCGGACCTCGCTCACGGAGGAGGAGATCGGCGAGTACTCCGGCACCCGCAAGGAGATCCGGCCCGTCACGATCGCCACGTACCAGGTCCTGACGACGAAGCGGAAGGGCGTCTACCCGCACCTGGAGCTCTTCGACTCCCGGGACTGGGGCCTGATCGTCTACGACGAGGTGCACCTGCTGCCCGCGCCGGTCTTCAAGTTCACCGCCGACCTCCAGGCCCGCCGCCGGCTCGGTCTGACGGCCACCCTCGTGCGCGAGGACGGGCGCGAGTCGGACGTCTTCTCGCTGATCGGGCCGAAGCGGTTCGACGCGCCGTGGAAGGAGATCGAGGCGCAGGGCTACATCGCGCCGGCGGACTGCGTCGAGGTCCGCGTCAATCTGACGGAGGCGGAGCGGCTCGCGTACGCGACGGCCGAGACGGAGGAGAAGTACCGCTTCTGCGCGACGACCGCGACGAAGCGGAAGGTCACCGAGGCGCTGGTGCGCAAGCACGCCGGTGAGCAGACGCTGGTCATCGGGCAGTACATCGACCAGCTCGACGAGCTCGGCGAGCACCTGGACGCCCCCGTCATCAAGGGCGAGACCTCCAACGCGCAGCGCGAGAAGCTCTTCAACGCCTTCCGCGAGGGCGAGATCAGCGTGCTGGTCGTGTCGAAGGTCGCGAACTTCTCCATCGACCTGCCGGAGGCCACGGTCGCCATCCAGGTGTCGGGCACCTTCGGCTCCCGCCAGGAGGAGGCGCAGCGCCTGGGCCGCGTCCTGCGTCCGAAGGCGGACGGCCACGAGGCCCGCTTCTACTCGGTCGTCGCGCGCGACACGATCGACCAGGACTTCGCGGCACACCGCCAGCGCTTCCTGGCCGAACAGGGGTACGCCTACCGGATCATGGACGCCGACGAGCTGTTGGCGAGCGACTGAGGGTCAGCGGACGGCCGTCCCGCCGGCCCGGGGCGGCCGGGGTACGGGCTGCCGCGATCAGCAGGGCCAGCAGGGGGACGGACCATACCCACAGGGCCGGCCAGTCCGGTACGGCGGCGGGCAGGTGCCGGGTCCAGAACGCGGCCGAGTCCTGCGGGAGGACCAGCAGCCCGAGCAGCGCGGTACCGGCGAGGGCGGCCAGCGCGGTCAGTCCGGCCCGGACGCGGCGGGTCGCCAGCAGGTAGGGGACGAACGCCGCCGGGGTGAGGGTGATCCCGGCGGCGGTGCCCAGCGCGAAGCCCTTGCCGAGCGCGGCGCCGGGCCGGCCGAGGTCCCACAGGACGAGGCAGGCGAGGGCCAGGTTGACCTGGCCGGGCAGCGGGGCCTGGAACAGCGGTCCCAGCCACAGGCCGGCGACGGTGGCGGCCAGGACGGGCCCGGGCCTGGCCGCCAGTCCCGCGAGGCGCCAGGACAGGCTGATCAGCAGGGCGAGCAGCCCGGCGTCACCCAGGACGAGGACGGCCTTCAGTACGCCGGCGGGCAGCCCGGCGGCCGGTGTGAAGAGGATCGCCGCGAACGGCGGATAGGCGGCGGACGGACGCCACTCGGCGGCACAGAACCCGTCGACGAGGGCATCGGCCACCGGAACCCGCAGCGCGACGCCGAGCACGCCCAGCACGAGCAGCGACCCCGTCACCAGCACACCGGCGAAGGGCAACGGTAAGCGGCTGTGGGCAGGGCTCCGGGTCACGCGCGTGACCCTAGTGGATCACCCAACACACCTTGCTGCGCGCCTGGTCAGCGGCGTATGACGCCCGCGTCCTCGGCGTATTCGCCGAGGACGACGACGCTCACGGCCGCCGCCGCGAAGATCTTGGCCGCCTGCAGCGCGCGGCCGAGGGGGCGGCGCGGGCGGGCGTCGGAGAGGGCAGTGGCGCCGCGCGGGCGGCCACCCTGGACCGGGGTGAAGGTTGCGGTGCTCATGTGTCCATGGTGCTTTTCCGCCCCGCGGATCACATCGCCCTCGGGGCTGAACCTCGGGCCCTGCGGCATCCTCCTCCCGGCCCATGCCGCCCCCTAGGGCCCTCCCTGAGGTATGACACTCCCCGGTATGACACCCGTACGGCGGTCCTGTGCGGGACGGACAAATTCATTCGCGCCGCCCCGCCCCGGTGGTTAGAATCTCCGCTCTTGCCGCCTCCCACCGCCTCATCGGGGAGAGCCGCCCCCCGGTTGGAAACCGGCGGGCTTCTGTTCCGCACCAGCAGCTGGAGGCAGTCCCGTGCCCGCGCACGCCCCCGAGTCAGCGTCCGACCCGCTCGCCCGCGAACGGGCCCACCTCTCCCACTCGCGCTCCGCCCTGCGCGCGATGCGCGAGGACGTCGAGGCCCTCGACATCCGCGACGTCACCGCGAACTGGGTCAACGCGATCGTCCTCCAGGCCCAGATCGACGACCGCATCAAGGCCCTCGCCGACCTCTCGCACACCCCGCTCTTCTTCGGCCGCCTCAACTACCTGCACTCCCCCGGCGCCGAGCTCGCCGAGGGGGCGGAGGGCGAGCAGTTCTACATCGGCCGCCGCCACGTCCACGACGCCGACGGCGATCCGATGGTCATCGACTGGCGCGCGCCCGTCTCCCAGCCGTTCTACCGGGCCTCCAAGAAGGACCCGCAGGACATCGCGCTGCGCCGCCGCTTCGGCTACACCGGCGGCGAACTGACCGCGTACGAGGACGAGCACCTGTCCGACCCGGCCGAGGCCGCCGCCGTCAGCAAGCTGCTCCAGCAGGAGATCGAGCGCCCGCGCGTCGGCCCCATGCGGGACATCGTCGCGACGATCCAGCCCGAGCAGGACGAGATCGTCCGCTCCGGCCTGTCCGGTTCCGTCTGCGTGCAGGGCGGCCCCGGCACCGGGAAGACCGCCGTCGGCCTGCACCGTGTCGCGTACCTCCTCTACGCGCACCGCGACCGCCTCGCCCGCACGGGCACGCTCGTCATCGGGCCGAACCGTTCCTTCCTGCACTACATCGAGCAGGTCCTCCCCGCCCTGGGCGAGCTGGAGGTCAAGCAGGCCACCGTCGACGACCTGGTCACCCGCGAGGGCCTGGAGGTACGCGGCACGGACGCCGCCGAAACCGCCGTGGTCAAGGGCGACGCCCGGATGGCGGAGGTGCTGCGCCGCGCGCTCCGCTCGCACGTCACCGCGCCGACCGAACCGCTGATGGTGGTGCGCGGTTCGCGCCGCTGGCGGGTGCCCGCGTACGAGATCGCCGAGATGGTCGAGGAGCTGCAGAAGCGCGACATCCGCTACGGCGCGGCCCGGGATGCGCTGCCGCAGCGCATCGCGCACGCGGTGCTCGTACGGATGGAGCAGGCGGGCGAGGCCCCGGACGACCGCGTGCAGGACGCGGTGGCCCGCAACGCGGCGGTGAAGGCCGCGGTGAAGGCGGTCTGGCCGCCCGTCGAGCCGGCCAAGCTGGTGCTGCGCCTCCTGTCGGACCCCGACTTCCTCGCGCTGCACGCGGCGGACGTCCTCACGGCGGACGAGCAGAAGCTCCTCCTGTGGCCGAAGCCGTTCCGGAGCGTGAAGTCGGCGAAGTGGTCGGCGGCGGACCTGGTCCTGATCGACGAGGCCACGGACCTGGTGGAACGGACGCATTCACTGGGCCACGTCGTGGTCGACGAGGCCCAGGACCTGTCGCCGATGCAGTACCGGGCGGTGGGCCGGCGCTGCACGACGGGCTCGGCGACGGTCCTCGGCGACCTCGCGCAGGGCACCACCCCGTGGGCCACGCGCAGCTGGGACGAGGCCCTGACGCACATGGGCAAGCCGCAGGCCGTGCTGGAGGAGCTGACGGCGGGCTTCCGCGTGCCGCGCGAGGTGATCGCGTACGCCTCCCGGCTGCTGCCGTCGATCTCCCCGGGCCTGGCCCCGGTCTCCTCGGTCCGCGAGACCCCGGGCTCACTGGTCGTCTCCCGGACGGATGACCTCACGTCGGACGTGGTGGCGGCCTGCCGCGCGTCGCTCGCCCACGAGGGGTCGATCGGCCTGATCGCGGCGGACGCGCGGATCCCCGCCCTGGCGCAGGCCCTGCTGGCGGCGGGCCTGCCGTACCTGTCGCCGGGCGAGGAGACCACGGCCGAGTCCCGCCTGACCCTCGTCCCCGCCTCGCTGGCGAAGGGTCTGGAGTACGACTACGTGGTCCTGGACGAGCCCGCCGCGATCGTCGACGGCGAGCCCGACGAACGCACGGGCCTCCGCCGCCTGTACGTCTGTCTCACCCGCGCCGTCTCAGGCCTCACGGCCCTCCACGCGACCCCGCTCCCCGCGGCCCTGTCCTGACCCGCGGATCGAACGCCGGCGCTCAGCTGCCCGGCAACAGCACGGGCAGCTGCGGTATGAAGAGCTGGGGCACGGCGTCGCCCTCCAGGATTCCCCTCACGTTCTTGCCCTGTGCCAGGGCGGAGGGGGGAAGGGTCAGAGGCCGTGAGGGGGCGCCGACCAAGCCGACGGTACCCGTGGGTCTCAGGACGTCGATGGCCGTGTTGATGACGCCGGGGTTCCCGGTGGTGTCCAGGGCGTACTGGGCTCCTCCCCGGGTGAGTCCGCGCAGCTTCGCCACGATGTCGTCGTCGCCGCCGTGCACCGTTGCGGTGGCGCCGAGTTCACGGGCCAGGGACATCCGGTTCTCGTGCAGGTCCACTTCCTCCACGATCCCGGCGCCTTCGTGTCCGGTGATGATGGGCGGCTGGGCCATGAACCCGGGCGTCCTCGGCAGCATGTCGGTGTGGCAGAACCCCGCTCCCACGATCCGTACCAGCACCTGGCCGGGGCCGTACGGCGATCAGTCGTGCGACCGAGCGACCCCTCAGGCCAGCGGCTTGGCGAGTACGGCCTTGCGGTGGCTGAAGGTCTCGATGGAGTGGTGGCCGTGGTAGCTGCCCATGCCGCTCTCCCCGACGCCGCCGAACGGCAGATCCAGGACCATGACGTGGGCCACGGGCAGGCCGTAGCCGAGGCCGCCGGAGGAGGTCTCGGCGGCGATGCGGTGCCGGGTGTCGTCGGACTCGGTGAACACGTACAGGGCGAGCGGCTTGTCGCGGTCGTTGACGAAGCCGATGGCCTCGTCGAGGCCGGTCACGGTGACTATCGGCAGGATGGGGCCGAAGATCTCCTCCTGCATGACCGGAGAGGCGGGGTCGACGTCGGCCAGGACGGTCGGGGCGATGAACTTGCCCGTCCGGTCACTGCCTCCTCCCGCCACCACCCGGCCGGAGCCGAGCAGGCCGGTGAGACGGTCGAAGTGCCGCTCGTTGACGATCCGTCCGTACTCCCCGGACGTCGCGGGATCGGCGCCGTAGAGAGCCTCGATGGCTCGGGTGAGGGCGGGTTCGAGGGCTGCGGCGGTCTGCGGGTCGGTCAGCACGTAGTCCGGAGCGATGCAGGTCTGCCCGGCGTTCAGGAACTTGCCGCGGGCCAGCCGTTCCGCGACCACGTCGAGATCGGTACCGCGGTCGACGAAGACCGGGGACTTGCCGCCCAGTTCCAGGGTGACGGGGGTGAGGTGTTCGGCGGCGGCCCGCATGACGATTCGGCCGACCATGCCGTTGCCGGTGTAGAAGATGTGGTCGAAACGCTCGGCCAGGAGCGTCGTGGTCTCGGGGATTCCGCCCTCGACGACGGCCACCGCTTCGGTGTCGAGGTAGGCCGGCAGCAGCCCGGCCAGCACGGCGGAAGTGGTCGGAGCCAGCTCGCTCGGTTTGGCCACGACCGCGTTCCCGGAAGCCAGCGCACCGACCATCGGAGCGAGCAGCAGCCCGGCCGGATAGTTCCACGGGGCGATGATCAGTACGACCCCCAGCGGGTCGTACTGCGTCCAGGCCGATGCATCCGGCCCCAGCATCGGCGGGACCGCCACGGCCTCGGGAGCCAGCCACGCCTGAAGGTGCTCGAGCGTGTGGTCGATCTCCCGGATCGTGAAATCGATCTCCGTGCGGTACGCCTCACCGGACGGCTTGCCGAGGTCGGCGTGCAGCGCCGCGGCCAGGTCGGCGCCGCCCTCGGTGAGCATGTCCCGCAGCCCGCGCAACTGTGCCGTGCGCCATTCAAGGGACTTGGTGCGGCCGGTACGGAAGGCGGCACGCAGCCGCGCCACGATTTCGGTCGGCGACTCGGAGCAGGAGTAATTCACGGGAAGACCTTCTGATTGGTGCGGCGCGACCCAAGCGGGTCACGCACGGGGCGGGTTCGTTCGATGTGCCCCACACTCCGACCGGGCGCTGCCCACTTTCCAGAGCCGGCCGGGACGAGGACCGTCCACTCCTGTCCACTCGCGCCCGCTGCGGGGCGGGACCGGAATGAGCACGAGCGGACATGGGTGAACGGCAGTCGCTCTCGCTTGCTCTGGAAAGTGGACGGTGGCCCGTCGGAGTCTCGGTCACGAAGCGCGGATGCGTGCTTCACAGCCGAGACGTTGGAGAAGGAAGACCATGGCAACGATCACACCGACCGGTGTGCCGGCCCACGCGAAGCCGAAGGGCGCGCCCGGGCACGGAGGCGACCACGGGCACGCGCCCATGGCGCACCGGCAGATCATGAAGGCGCTCTCGGGCCTGCTGCTGGGCCTGTTCGCCGCGCTCCTCTCCTCGACGATCGTGACCACCGCGCTGCCGGCGGTCATCAAGGACCTCGGCGGCGGCCAGTCCGCCTACACCTGGGTCGTCACGGCGGCACTGCTCTCCCTGACCGCCTCTGTCCCGATCTGGGGCAAGCTCGCCGACCTGGTGAGCAAGAAGACACTCGTCCAGATATCCCTGGTCATCTACATCGCCGGTTCCGTCATCGCCGGTCTGGCGCAGAACCCGGCCACGCTGATCGGCGCCCGTGTGGTGCAGGGCCTGGGCGCGGGCGGTCTCACCGCCCTGGCCCAGGTGATCACGGCCGCGATGATCTCCCCGCGCGAGCGCGGCCGCTACTCCGGCTACACCGGCGCCACCGTCGCCGTCGCCACCGCCGCCGGCCCGCTCCTCGGCGGCGTCATCACCGACACCGACTGGCTCGGCTGGCGCTACTGCCTCTTCGTCGGCATCCCCTTCGCGCTGATCGCACTGGCCGTCCTGCAGAAGACACTCCACCTGCCCGTCGCCAAGCGGAAGGTCAAGGTCGACTGGACCGGCGCGTTCCTCATCACCGCGGCCGCCTCGCTGCTGCTGATCTGGGTGACCTTCGCCGACGACAAGTACCAGTGGCTGTCCTGGCAGACCTACACCATGGTCGGCGGCACCGCCCTGCTCGCCCTGCTGTTCGTCCTCACCGAGACCCGGGCCGCCGAACCGGTCATCCCGCTCCGCCTGTTCCGCAACCGCACCATCACCCTCGCCTCGCTCGCCTCGCTGTTCGTCGGCGTCGGCATGTTCTGCGGCACGGTCTTCTTCTCCCAGTACTTCCAGCTCGCCCGCAACGAGTCACCGACCATGTCGGGCGTCATGACCATCCCGATGATCGCCGGTACGTTCGTATCCTCCACGCTCTCCGGCCGGTTCATCACCGCCACCGGACGCTGGAAGGGCTGGCTGGTCTCCGGCGGCCTCTTCCTCACCGCGGGCCTGACCCTGCTCGGCCTGATGCGCTACGACACCCCCTACTGGGAACTGGCCATCTACATGGCGTTCCTGGGGATCGGCGTCGGCATGATGATGCAGAACCTCGTCCTGGCCGCCCAGAACCAGGTCAGCCCCGCCGACCTCGGCGCCGCCTCCTCCGTGATCACCTTCTTCCGCTCCCTCGGCGGCGCGGTCGGCGTCGGCGTCCTCGGCTCCCTGATGGCCGGCCGCATCGCCCACTACGCCGCCGACACCATCGGCGACCTGGCCCCCAAGGCACGGGCCGCAGCCGCCCAGGCGACCGGCAGCGGCTCACTGCCCGACATGCACCTGCTCCCCGCCCCGGTCCGCACCTGGCTGGAGAGTGCCTACGGCCACGGCATCGCCGACGTCTTCCTCTACGCCGCCCCCACCGCACTCCTCGCCTTCCTGCTCTGCCTCTTCATCGAGGAGGCCCCGCTGCAGACGTCCGTCGGACCGGCCCAGCCCGCCGAGAAGCAGGCCGGGTAACCCACGCCACCCGTCATGTTGCAGACGGGTGCACGCCCGGACCCCGGGCGGAGCCCCGGTCGTCGGGCCGCGGGTCAGGTCAGGGCTGAGCGCCAGGCGGCCACGGCTTCGGCCGAGACCGGGCGGCCCCACCCGGAGGGGCGGGCCGCGCCGCCGATGTGGAAGGCGTCGATGCCCGCCGAGCGCAGCACCGGCAGGTGGGACAGGGTCAGCCCGCCCCCCACCAGCATCCGCGCCCCGTACCCCGGCTCCCCCCGCCGCGCCGCCTCGGCGACCAGTACCGGCAGCCCCTCCTCGACCCCGGCCGCCGAGCCGGCCGTCAGGTACGTGTCCAGCCCGGGGAGGTCGGCCAGCGTCTTGCGCAGCTGGTCGCGGTCCGCCGCGCGGTCGATCGCCCGGTGGAAGGTCCAGCGGCAGCCGTCCAGCTCCGCGACGACCGCCTCGACGGCGGCCAGGTCGGGGGTGCCGTCCGGGTTCAGGAAGCCGAGGACGAACTCCTGCGCGCCCTCCGCCCGCAGCTCCCGCGCCGCGCTGACCAGGACGGAGACGTCCCCGGCCGCGAAGCCGTCCGTCTTGCGGAGCATCACGCGCAGCGGGATGTCGACCGCCGCCCTGATCGCCGCGAAGGTCTCGCGCGCCGGGGTGAGCCCGTCGGCGGCCATGTCGGTGACCAGTTCGAGTCGGTCCGCCCCACCGGCCTGGGCCGCGATCGCGTCCTCCGCGTCGAGGGCGATCACCTCCAGGAGCGCACGGTTGCTCATTCTTTGCCGTCCTTCATCCGGTATGAAAAATAGGTCTAGTCCAATATCCAGGGTACGGGCCTCCACCCGCGCTCCACCAGCACAATCACGCCACCCCCACAATGTGCGCATGGACACAGGCACCCAGCACCCCGACACCGGCCCCGGCACCGGTCCCGACGCCGGTCCCGACGCCGGTCCCGACACCACGGCCCTCCGGGCCCGTTGGCAGGCCACCGTCACCGCCGCCGGCGCCGCCGCCGACCGCGATCCCGCCCCCTACGCCGAGCGCCTGCTCGCCGCCTGGGCGGAGCCGCAGCGCCGCTACCACACCACCGCGCACCTGGCCGACGTACTCGCGCGGATCGACGTACTGGCTCCGCACGCCGCCGATCTCGCCGCCGTGCAGCTCGCCGCCTGGTTCCACGACGCCGTCTACCGGCCCGACCGCTCCGAGAACGAGGAGCGCAGCGCCGCCCTGGCCGAGCGCGCCCTCCCCGAGCTCGGCATGGGCGCCGCCCGCACCGCCGAGGTGGCCCGGCTGGTCCGGCTCACCGTCACCCACGACCCGGCCCCCGGCGACACCGACGGCGAGGCGCTCTGCGACGCCGACCTGGCCGTCCTGGCCGGCGCCCCGGAGGCCTACGCCGCGTACGTGGCCGCCGTGCGCGCCGAGTACGGGTTCGTCCCGGACGAGGCCTTCCGCACCGGCCGCGCCGCCGTGCTGCGCCAGCTCCTCGACCTGCCCCGCCTCTTCCGCACGCCCTACGGCGCCGCGCACTGGGAGGCCCCGGCCCGCGCCAACCTCGCCGCCGAGCTCGCCGCCCTGGAGGCTCCCGGCGCACCTGACGCCTCAGGGGGAATTTGATCGCGTTCACGCTGGTTGGTGACAGTCATGCCCGCAGATGCCCTACGCCCCCGCATGCCCGTCGCCGTCTACATCCTCGGACTGTCCGTCTTCGCGCTCGGCACCAGCGAATTCATGCTCTCCGGGCTGCTGCCGCCCATCGCGGAGGACATGGGCGTCACCATCCCGCAGGCGGGCCTGCTCATATCCGCCTTCGCCATCGGCATGGTCGTCGGCGCGCCGCTGCTGGCCGTGGCCACCCTGCGGCTGCCGCGCCGCACCACCCTGATCACCCTCATCAGCCTCTTCGGCCTCGGGCAGGTCGCGGGCGCGCTGGCCCCCACGTACGAGCTCCTCTTCGCCTCCCGCGTGGTCTCGGCGTTCGCCTGCGCCGGCTTCTGGGCCGTGGGCGCGGCCGTCGCCATCGCCATGGTCGACCGCGACCAGCGGGCCCGCGCGATGGCCGTCATGATCGGCGGGCTGTCGATCGCCAACGTCCTCGGCGTCCCCGCCGGCGCCTTCCTCGGGGAGCACCTGGGCTGGCGCGCCGCGTTCTGGTCGGTCGGCGCGGCCTCCGCCATCGCCCTCGTCGGCATCCTGGCGCTGATCCCGAAGATCCCGCTGCCCGCCGAGAAGCCCTCGCTCGGGCGCGAGCTGCGCATCTACCGCGACCGCCAGGTGTGGCTCTCCATCGCCGTCACGGCTCTGGCCGCGGGCGGCGTCTTCTGCGCCTTCAGCTACCTGTCACCGCTGCTCACGGACGTGGCCGGGCTGGACTCCCGGTGGGTCCCGTGGATCCTCGCGCTCTTCGGCATCGGCGCGCTGGCCGGCACCACCGTCGGCGGGCGGATCGCCGACGCGCACCTGTTCGGCGTGATGATCTGGGGCATCACCGCCTCGACCGTCTTCCTCGGCGCGCTCGCCCTGCTGGCCTCGTTCCAGGTCGCGGTGGTCGCCCTCGCCTTCCTGATCGGCTTCTCGGCCTTCTTCACCGCGCCGGCGCTCAACGCCCGCATGTTCAACGTGGCCGGCGCCGCCCCGACCCTGGCCGGCGCCACCACGACGGCCGCCTTCAACCTCGGCAACACCGGCGGCCCCTGGCTCGGCGGCACCGTCATCGACGCGGGCCTCGGCTTCGCCGCCACCGCCTGGGCCGGCGGCGCGATGACGGTCACCGCGATCGCCCTCGCCGTGGCCGCCCTCCGCCTGGACCGCCGCCGGAGCGCCCCGACCCGCGTCGTGGCCTCCTCGACCCCGGCCCTGGCGGGCGCGCCCGAGAGGGTCTGAAGGCCCGGAGGCCCGCCGCCCCACAGGTCTAGGACCCGCCCGGCTCCAGGAGGCCCGGGCCGCGAGTGCGGCGGCGCGGGGGGGCTCAGCGGCAGAGCTCGAAGAGGTCGTCCTCGAAGGTGTCGAACTCCGCCTGCGCCTCGGTGATGATCTCCCGGGCGGGCCGGCGCGGCGTGGTCGCGTGCCGCTCTGCGATCGCCGCCAGGGCCGCGTCGGGGCGCGCCTCGCGCTCCCCGTCCAGGGCGGCCTCACGCGGCCCGAAGCCGTCGGCCAGCACCCACAGCAGGTCGGACAGGTTCCCGGCGGCCAGGCCGACCTCGCCCTCCGAGTCCATGAACACCACGGGCTGCTCGGCGAGCGGCCGCCCCCGACGCGCGTACCAGACCGCGGCGAGGCCGCCGGCGCCGTCCTGGCCGAAGATCCGCAGGCCGTCGGCGTCGAGCTCGTGGTTCCCCGTCCAGTGGCGCAGCCAGTCGGTGGTGTCCTCGGCGGACCGGAAGGCGTCGTACGGGTCGAAGTCGACGCCCTCGCCCTCGTCGCCGTACTCGAACTCGATCCGGGACACCTCGGTCAGGGCAAGCGGGAAGCGGCGATCGTCGTCGCCGGTCGTACTGAACATTCCCGCAGGCTAACGCCCGCCACTGACAGCCCCGCCAAGGGTTCGGCTACGGCTGCGGCTGGGCCGGGCGGCCCTTCGGGCGGCGCAGGCCGGCCTCGGTGAGCCGGCGGACGAGTTCCTTGCTGCCGATCTCCACGGCGCCCGCGCCGACCGCGTCCGCGTACCGGTACGAGGGCACGTCGTAGTGGTCCCGCTCGAAGGCCCGCGGCGGACAGCCGATGCCGGCCGCGAAGGAGTGCAGCTCCTCGTACGAGACGTCGCTGACCAGGTGGGACCACATGCGGCCGTGGCCCGGCCAGGTCGGCGGGTCGATGTAGACGGTCACGGGCGGCTCACCGGAGACCGAAGACCGGGCCCAGGCCTCCGACCGCGGCCACTTTCACGCCCGCCTCCGAGCACACCCAGTGCGGGTCGGGTCCCAGTTCCGGCTCCACGTCCAGCGCGTGCGGATCGCCGTGCGTACAGACCGGGCACAGCGGCCAGCGGCCGTACTTCTCCAGCAGCGCGTCCTGCACGTCCTGGGCGACGAGTCCGGGGAGGTAGTCGACGCCCTCCGGCCACTGTTCCACCCACCACCGGCGGTGCGTGACCGAGTCCTCGACGAGGGAGACGACATCGGCGTCGGCGACCTCGCCGGCGGCGAGGTCGGCGAGAACAAGTGCACGGGCGACGTGCAGCGCCTGTTCCAAGGGGGTCGCGTGGTCCATGGGCCCATTGTGGACCTGAGCGGGCCCGGTGAAGAAGGCCCTCTTCTCGGGGGCCGTATGGCGTATTGACGCCCACCACCCCCGAAAATAGGTTTCAGGTGTGAGCGAAAACACGAAAGAAACTTTCAACCGCCGTACGGAAACGAAACCGGAGACGCGGACGGAGACGCAGACCGCGCCCGCCCCGGCGCCCTCCGCCCTCCGGGCCCGGGTCCGGAGCCTCGCTCCGTCCATGACGCGCTCCGTGCAGGCCGTCGCCGAGGCTGTCGCCTCCGATCCGGCCGGATGCGCGCGGCTCACCGTCTCCGGCCTCGCCGCGCACACCGGCACCAGCGAGGCCACCGTCGTCCGCGCCGCCCGCCTCCTCGGCTACCCCGGCTACCGCGACCTGCGCCTCGCGCTCGCCGCCCTCGCCGCCCAGCAGGAGTCCGGCGCCGCCCCCGCCGTCACCGTCGACATAGCCGTCGATGACCCGCTCGCCGACGTCGTCGCCAAGCTGGCCCACGAGGAGGCGCAGACCCTCACCGACACCGCCGCCGGACTCGACCTGACCCAGCTGGCCGCCGCCGTCACCGCCCTCGCCACCGCCCGCCGCATCGACGTCTACGGCGTCGGCGCCTCCGCCCTCGTCGGCCAGGACCTCGCCCAGAAGCTGCTGCGCATCGGCCTCGTCGCGCACGCCCACGGCGACCCCCACCTGGCCGTCACCGGCGCCGTCCAGCTGGGCCCCGGCGACGTCGCCGTCGCGATCACCCACTCCGGCTCCACCGGCGACGTGATCGAGCCGCTCCGCGTCGCCTTCGAGCGCGGCGCCACCACCCTCGCCCTCACGGGCCGCCCGAACGCCCCCGTCGCCCACTACGCCGACCTCGTCCTGGCCACCTCCGCCGCCCGCGAGACCCAGCTGCGCCCGGCCGCCATGTCCAGCCGGACCAGCCAGCTGCTCGTCGTCGACTGCCTCTTCGTCGGGGTCGCCCAGCGCACGTACGAAACCGCCGCCCCCGCCCTGACCGCCTCCTACGAAGCCCTGTCCCACCGCCACTGACCATCCAGGAGCGGGGTCCGGGGCGGAGCCCCGATCGTGAAGCTCAGCCCGACCACCGCCCGCCACCAGCCAAGGAGCCCGCCCCCAGATGACGGCACAC
Source organism: Streptomyces sp. NPDC001513 (assembly GCF_042894695.1). Classification (NCBI taxonomy): domain Bacteria; kingdom Bacillati; phylum Actinomycetota; class Actinomycetes; order Kitasatosporales; family Streptomycetaceae; genus Streptomyces; species Streptomyces sp. NPDC001513. Next base: position 134,467 of record NZ_JBIAVU010000005.1, on the reverse strand, counting down.
ACAGACCTCCGCGCCCAGCTGGACACCCTCACCACCGAGGCCTTCCGCCAGGACCTCGCCGAGATCGACCGGCTCTCCACCCTCGACATCGCCCGCACCATGAACGCCGAGGACGCCACCGTCCCGGCCGCCGTCGCCGCCCAGCTCCCGCACATCGCCGCCGCGATCGACGCGATCGCCGTACGCATGGCCCGCGGCGGCCGCCTCGTCTACGCGGGCGCCGGCACGGCCGGCCGGATGGGCGTCCTGGACGCCAGCGAGTGCCCGCCCACCTTCAACACCGACCCCGCCGACGTCGTCGGCCTCATCGCCGGCGGCCCCTCCGCCATGGTCAAGTCCGTCGAAGGCGCCGAGGACTCGCCGGAGCTGGCCGCCGCGGACCTCACCGCGCTGGGGATCGGCCCGGACGACACGGTCGTCGGCATCTCCGCCTCCGGCCGCACCCCGTACGCGATCGGCGCCGTCGCCTTCGCCCGTACGCGCGGCGCGCTCACCGTCGGGCTCTCCTGCAACGCCGGCTCCGCCCTCGCCGCGGCCGCCGAGCACGGCATCGAGGTCGTCGTCGGCCCCGAACTCCTCACCGGCTCCACCCGCCTGAAGGCCGGTACGGCCCAGAAGCTGGTCCTCAACCTCATCTCGACGATCACCATGATCCGCCTGGGCAAGACCTACGGGAACCTGATGGTCGACATGCGCTCCTCCAACGAGAAGCTGCGCGCCCGCGCCCGCCGCATCGTGGCGCTGGCCACCGGCGCGCCCGACGCCGAGATCGAGGCCGCGCTCACCGCCACCGGCGGCGAGGTCAAGAACGCCGTGCTGGTCATCCTCGGCGGCGTCGACGGCCCGAAGGCCGCCGAACTGCTCGCCGCCTCGCACGGCCACCTCCGCGCGGCCCTCACCGAAGCCCGCTGACACCGCCGACACCACCGACACCGCCGCCCGAAGCCCGCATCCCCGTCCACCACCCGACGCAAGGCGACCACCACATGTCCACTGACAAGAACCGCGCCACAGCCGCCGCGATCCTTCCTCTGGTCGGCGGCCCGGACAACGTCACCTCCATCGCGCACTGCATGACCCGGCTGCGCATCACGCTGCGCGACCGTTCCCTGGTCCAGGACGAGGCCCTGCGGGCCCTCCCCGCCGTCCTCGGCGTGGTCGAGGACGACACATACCAAATCGTGCTGGGCCCGGGCACCGTCGCCCGCGTCACCCCGGAGTTCGAGGCACTGGTCGAGGAGGCCCGCGCGGCGACCCCGGTCACCCCGGCCACCCCGGTCACCGCCACCGGACCCACCGCACCCACCCCCCACGCCATCACCGCGGAGGACCTACAGGCCCAGGGCACGGCGCTGAAGGAGGCCCAGAAGGCCCGCAACGCCACCCCGTTCAAGCTGCTCCTGCGCCGGATCGCGAACATCTTCGTCCCGCTCATCCCGGCACTGATCGGCTGCGGCATCATCGCGGGCCTGAACGGCCTGCTGACGAACCTGGGCTGGCTGCCCGCCGTCGTCCCGGCGCTCGCCGCCATCGCCTCCGGCTTCATGTCGCTGATCGCCGTGTTCGTCGGCTACAACACCGCCAAGGAGTTCGGCGGCACGCCGATCCTGGGCGGCGCGGTCGCCGCGATCATCGTCTTCCCGGGCGTCGCCAAGATCGACGCCTTCGGCCAGCAGCTCTCCCCCGGCCAGGGCGGCGTCCTCGGCGCGCTCGCCGCTGCCCTGCTCGCCGTGTACGTCGAGAAGTGGTGCCGCACCTGGGTCCCCGAGGCCCTGGACGTCCTGGTCACCCCGACCCTCACGGTCCTGATCTCTGGCCTGGTCACCCTGTTCGGCCTGATGTTCCTCGCCGGTGAGGCCTCGGCGGCCATCGGCACCTTCGCCGACCGGCTGCTCGCGACCGGCGGCGCCTTCGCGGGCCTGGTCCTCGGCGGCCTCTTCCTGCCCCTCGTGATGCTGGGCCTGCACCAGGCCCTGATCCCCATCCACACCACGCTCATCGAACAGTCCGGTTACACCGTCCTGCTGCCCATCCTCGCCATGGCGGGCGCGGGCCAGGTCGGCGCGGCCATCGCCGTCTACTACCGGCTCCCGCGCAACGGTTCGCTGCGCACCACCATCAAGTCCGCCCTCCCGGCCGGCTTCCTGGGCGTGGGCGAGCCGCTCATCTACGGCGTCTCCCTCCCCCTCGGCCGCCCCTTCGTCACCGCCTGCGTCGGCGGCGCGGCCGGCGGCGCCTTCGTCGGCCTGTTCAACCAGCTCGGTGTTGCCTTCGGCTCCACCGCCATCGGCCCTTCGGGCTGGGCCCTCTTCCCCCTGCTGGACGGCAAGTCGAGCGTCGGCGTCACCCTCGCCATCTACGCGGGCGGCCTCGCCGTCGGCTACCTGGTCGGCTTCGCCGCCACCTACTTCTTCGGCTTCACCCGCCAGATGCTGACCGACCTCAACACCGACCCGGACACGACCGCCGCGGCCGCCGAGCCCTCCAGGGAACCGGCCCTGACCTGACGCCCGCCCCTGCTGTGAGCACGCCGCGCGAGCTTGCCCTCCAGTTGGTCGAGGGCCCTAGCGTCGGCGGCCATGACCTCCCTGGACCTCGACACCGCCCGGCAGGGCACGGCGCGCCCGGCCCTTCCCCGCCCGTACCTCGTCTGGCTCGCCGGCACCCGCGCCTCGCTGCTCGGTGACGCCGTCCTGTACTTCGCCCTGGGCTGGGCGGCCAGTGCGCACGGCGGCGGGACGGGTGCGCTGGTCCTGACCGCCATCACCCTTCCGCGGACCCTGCTGCTGTTGGTGGGCGGCGCCGTCGGCGACCGGTTCGGCGCGCGCAGGGTGATGATCGTCGGGGACGCCGTGATGCTCACGGCCACGCTCGCGCTGGCCCTCGCGGGCTCGGGCACCGACCCCTCGCCCTGGCTCCTCGTCACGGTCGCGGCCGTGGTCGGCACGGTCGACGCGTTCTACCTGCCCGCCGCCGGGTCCATGCCCCGCAGCCTGGTGGGCGAGGCGCAGCTCCCCCGGGCGTTGGCCGTGCAGCAGGCGGCCGGACAGGTCGCCTCGTTGCTCGGGGCTCCGCTGGGCGCCGTACTCGTCGCAGCCGCCGGCCTGACGGGCGCGGTGCTCGCCGACGCGGGCACCTTCGCGATCGTCCTCGTCGTACTCGTCCTCGTCCGGCCGGCCTTCGAGGTCGAACGGTCCCCTCGTACGGAGGGCCTCCTGGCGGGGGCGGCGGACGGGGTGCGGGTCGCCGTGGCGGATCCGGTCCTGCGGTCCGCGCTGCTGCTGACGGCCGCCGCCGCCTGCTTCCTCCTGCCGGTGGTGTCCCTGCTGAACCCGCTCCTGGCCCGGGAGCACGGCTGGAGCGCCGGCGCCGCCGGCCTGATCGCCGGCGGCCAGAGCCTGGGGGTGGTCGCCGTGGCGCTGGTGGTCTCGCGGCGGGGCACCCTGCGCCGGATCGGCCGGGGTGCGGCGCTGGGGCTGTGCGTCGCGGCGCCGGGCATCGCCGCGGTGGCGCTGGCCGGGAAGGCCGGCGTGGCCCTTGCCGTGGCCGGGGGAATCGTCACGGGTGCGGGTTCCGGGCTGTTCGCCTGCCACATCGGTCCGCTGGTGCTGACCGGCTCCCCGGGCACCCACCTGGCCAGGATGCAGGCGTCACTGACGCTCGTTCAGAGCCTGGCGCTGGTGGTGGGCAACAACGCCCTCGGCGCACTCGCCGACGCCCACGGGGCCACGGCCGCCACGGCGCTCTGCGCGACCGGCACCTGCGCCGCAGGCCTCACGGGCTTCGCCCTGAAACCACTACGCCGCCTGCGCCGGCCCTGAGATGGGGCTGGGGACCCCTGGCCCCCGAGGCACTGCACCGCCGGACCTTCGACTCCGCCTCGCCCTACGCCCCGTACCTCAGGCTGCGGTTCCGTGAGGAGGGACCGGCATAGGCTGCCCGTCATGGAGATACCCACCGGGGCGGCAGCCCTCGAAGTCGTCCGCCTCGACCCGCGCCAGTTCCACCCGTGGGGTCCCATATCCGGCGGCACTCCCGTCGCCCTGTGGACCGGACCCGAGGCCGACGAATCCCTCGCCCTCCTCGAAGCGCTGCCCCCGGGCGACCGGGCCCGGTGCTTCGTTCCCACCTGGGGTCTGCGCGCCCACGACGCGGAACTGAACCACCTCTACGACGTCATCCCCTGCTTCTCCTGCAACCTCGCCCTGCTCACCGGCCCGGCCGTCCCCGAGCACCTGGACCGCGGCCACGCCTTCGACCGCGAGAGTCCCGCGGCCAAGGAACTCCTGGCCCGCTTCCGTGCCGCCGAGGAAATCCCCGCGGTCGTACCGGCCGGCCGCATGCGCGCACTCCCCCAGCCGGAGTTCGACCTCCCCGCCGGGATGCGGCTGCGCCGCTGGGCGGCCCACGACGCCCCCGCCCTCGTCGACTGCTTCCTCGACCCGGACATCCGGCACTGGAACCGCCCGAGCCGGCTCGACCTGCCCGGGGCCGAGGAACGGATCACCCGCTTCCACGACCGCTGGCAGGCCGAGGAGGCCGCGATCTGGGCGATCGCCCCCGCCGCCGGCGGCCCGGCCGTCGGCCTGATCGGACTCGCCGACCTCGACCTCCCCGGCGGCAGCGGCGAGATCCTGTACTGGCTGCTGCCCGCCGGCCGCGGCTCCGGCGTCATGGTCCCGGCCACGACCCACGTCACCCGCTGGGCCTTCGACGACCTCGGCCTGCACCGCGTCCGCATCACCCACTCCGTGGCCAACCCGGCCTCCTGCGCCGTAGCGACGAAGGCCGGCTTCCCCCTGGAGGGCACCATGCGCGGCGCCCTCCTGCACGCGGACGGCTGGCACGACGAGCACCTCCACGCCCGCCTGCGCACCGACTCCCCGCTGTAGCCGGGTCACTTGGGCGAGCTCGCACCCTTCTCGGTCGAACTCGCCTTCTCCAGGAGCTCCCGGTACGGCGTCTGCGCCGTGGCCCCCCGCACCTGCGAGAGGCCGTACCGCTCACTGGCCTCCTGGTTCTCCAGGGGCAGGTTGGGAACGAACGAGATCCGTTCGCCCGGGGGTGACACATGCACATCGACACGCGGCCAGTTGCCGCTGTCGACCCGCCACACGGTGATGCGCTGCTGTCCTCGGGTCACGTTCAACATTTCGCTGCTGTTCGAAATATTGGTCCAGTAGCGTGATTTCGCACCGCCGGGATCCCCCGGCTCGCACATCACTCCGAAGCGCCACTTGTCCCGCTCCAGGTTGGAGTGCTTGAAATCAGTGGCCAAGGTCATTCTGTCCTTCCTGATCACGTACACCTCGGTCTGGGCCTTGATCGCCTCATAACCGCGCTTCTCCGGATCCTTGATCTCGACGACCACGTCCTGTGCGACTTCTTCCCCCGGATTCAACACGTGGCCCACCGGGGTCACGAACTCACCGTCGTAGATCAGTTTGTAGTCGGCGGTCCTCACCTCGGGGGGACCGCTCGCAGGTCCGCCATGGATCCAGTAGCTGCTGCCGAGGACGTAGACGGGAACCTGTCCGGCGTTCTTCACGTACAGATGGGCCGTCACGTACATCGACGCCCCGTACTTCACCTGGCTCGCCTCCCCGAACTCGGCTCCGCTCAGTATCAGCGGGGTCGTCACATAGGGAACGTAGATCTGCGCGTACGCCAGGTTGGCCACGGCGAGAAGGGTGGAAATGATCACGCCGATCGCAATCTTCCTCGGAATGGTGAGTCCATTCCACGCCCGGCATTTGGCCAGTTCGACCAGGGCCACCAAGGACCAGACGAGGAGGCCTATCGCGATCACGGTGTAGTCGGTGAAGCGCTCGCCCACCTGCAGCAGGACGACGGAGATGCTACAGAGCAGGGTGATGACGACTCCGGCCAGAACGACCACCCCTGAGAATCGCCATCGCCGCAATTCCCAGAAGTCGACGGCGGCCGCGGCGGCGGCCACCTCCGCCACGGCCACGACAAGAACGGTGAATCCGGCGATGCGCCCGCCGTAGGTCAGGGCGTCGCCACTGTCCGCCATGCCGATCCGGAAGAGCAGACATGCGGTCACGAGAAGGCCGAAGACCACGCACAACCCGGTGGCTCGTCGCAGCCACGCCCGGTCCGGCCAGTACGTGCCGTCCTCGCCGAGAAAACGGATGGGGTGCCCGGCCGCACCTTCACGGCTCAGGAGTCTCTCGAGTTGCTCCTTGGACCAAACCCTGCCCACCGACCTGCCGTCGATCAGAACCTTCCGCAAGCCGAGGTCATCCGGCGCGCCCACGGTCACGATGTGCGTGTTCGCCATGACACCAGCCTGCCGCTTGTCCACGGGCGGCGCTTCCGGAGCGCCCACCGCACGTACGCCCGCACGTCAGGGTGCGCCCGGCGCGACACAGGGGGAAGCTGGTGGTGAGGTGTTGCCGTCCCTCGTCCCCACGGGAGTTCTCATGCGAACACGACTTCTCGGCTTCACCGCTGCCCTCGTACTGGCCGCGCTCGGTGCCGCGATCCCCGTTGCACAGGCCGCGGTCCCGGCCGTCACCGGACCGGTGTGCGCGGACGGAAGCGGAACGGTGGAGTACGACTCCACCGCCGGCCAGTGGATCTGCCTGGGCGGCGCGTACGACGGCGAGCTCATCACCAAGAGCTGAGCGGCGGCCGCACGCGCTTCCTCACAACGACTCAGCCGGCGGCGGTGCGCAGGAACCGCACCAGGTCATCGGTGCCGTAGCCGAGCTTCGGACCGCGCTCGGCGGCCATCAGCAGCAGCTGGCCCACGATCTCGGCGCCCCAGCCGTCCGTACCGTCCTGCGACCATTCCCACAGCTTCTCGATGCCGAGGTCGGCCATGAGCAGCCCGTGCTCCGCCCGGATCTCCCGGCAGGTCTCGGCAACGGCGTCCAGCAGCCGCGCGCCCGGCCGCTCGCAGCGGAGCCCGAGGTACCCGCCGACGTCCTCGACGACGCAGCCCTCCGGCGGCCTCGCCTTGAGCCCCTCGTAGCGCGGATCGTCGAACCCCGGATGGTCCCCGAGCGGGCAGTGGATCAGCGTGAACCGCTGCCGGCCCGGCGCCGGAGGCGGCAGCGGCCGCCTCGCCGTCAGCCCGAAAGCCTCGTACACCAGCGCCGTCGCCTCGTCCGCCGTATCGGCCGACCGCCTCTCCCGCCGGTCCCCGTCATCGCCGACCGCGGTCCACAGACCACCGCCCTCGTCGTACTGCACCCGCACGGAAAGTCCCATGCCCCTACGCCTCCACCCGCCCGAGCCGACCACGGCCTCCAAGCCGCGCAGCCTCCAGCCCAGTTCGAAGGCGAACTGGGCCGCATCGACCGCCTCGCTCACGTGCCCGCCGCCCGCTCGTGCAGGACGGCGGCCAGCCGCAGGGCCGTGTCCAGGTTGCAGCGGCCGAGGTCCACGAGCGGCAGCCCGTACGAGCCCGCCGCCGAGACCCGTTCCACGTCGAGCGAGGGGAACAGCACCCCCACCCCGGCCAGGGACTCCTTGAGCTGCCGCACCGCCTCCTCGGCCGCCTGCATGCGCTCCTGTGGAGTGAGCACCATGACATGTCACCTTTCTACTCTGAGTGTCCGACTTCGATACACAGAGTGGCGACGGGCTCGCTAGCCTTCAAGGAAGCACCGAGAACAACCCCACCTGTTGGCCCGGGAGTTGCCGTGGCAAGTAAGAACCTCGATCCCTCCGCCTCACCCCGCGCCCTGCTCGGCGCGGAGCTGCGCGTGGCGCGCGAACGAGCCGGACTGAGCCAGGCCGAGCTGGGCGAACCGCTCTTCGTCAGCGGCTCGTTCATCGGCCAGCTCGAAGCCGGCACGCGCCGCATGCACATCGAATTCGCGCGCCAGCTGGACGACATCCTCGCCACGAACGGCTTCTTCGTCCGCAACTGCGAGGCCGCGGCCAAGTCCAAGTACCCGGACCACTTCGCCGAGGCGGCCGAGGCCGAGGCTCTGGCGACCGCTATCCGGGAGTACGCGCCCCAGACCATCCCCGGCATGCTGCAGACCGAGGCTTACGCTCGCGCCGTCTGTCGCGCCTACCAACCCACGGCGCCAGAACCGGTGATCGACGAACTGGTCACGAATCGCCTGGCCAGGGCCGCGCTGCTTGACGACCCAACAACCCCATTGTTGTGGTGCGTCTTCGGCGAGGCCGTGCTGCGCTGCGAGGTCGGGGGGCCAGCCGTCATGGCAGAGGCGCTGAGGCACATCGCGAAACTGATTCGGGAGCACCGGATCATCGTCCAGGTCATCCCGTTTCGTGCGGGTGCCCACGCAGCGATGGGCGGTTCGCTTCAGCTGCTGTCGTTCGAGGATGCCCCTGCCCTCGCCTACGTTCAAGGCAACGGAACGGGCCAGCTGTTCGACGATCCCGCCACGGTCTCTCGTCATTTCCTGACCTACGATCTCCTCACGGCCAGTGCGCTGCCTCCCGCGCAATCGCTGGCCTTGATCGAGTCCGTAGTGGAGGGGTACGAACGTGAAGCAGGAGCCTGACTACGACTTGTCGGCGGCTGTCTGGCACAAGTCCAGCTACAGCGACGGCAGCGGTGGCAGCTGCCTGGAGATGGCCACTTGGCGGAAGTCCACGCACAGCGGTGGCGACGGCGGCAACTGCCTCGAAGTTGCCGAGGGTCACCCCGATCTCGTCCCCGTACGGGACTCCAAGCAGCCCGAAGGCCCGCACGTGGTGTTCCACGCACAGGCCTGGGCCCGGTTCGTCGGGTCGCTCAGAGACCGTTGGTGAACAGCAGCTTGTCGGGGCTGTTGTCGCTGAGGTTCTGGACGACGTCCTCCGTGGCCTCGTTCTTCAGGAAGTTCGCCACCTCGGCCGGACGCGCATTGGGGTGCACCGCCTTGTAGAGGGCGGCCACCCCGGTGACGTGCGGCGCGGCCATGGACGTACCGCTCATCGACACGCTGCCGCCGGTCCGCCGCGCGGAGATGATGTCCTGGCCGGGGGCGTAGAGGTCGAGGAGCTCGCCCCAGTTGGAGAAGTCGGTCTCCTGGTCGTCTCTGTTGGTCGCGCCGACCGTCACGGCCTTGCGCGTGGAGGCGGGCGAGACCAGGCGGGCGTCCCTGTTGTCGTTGCCCGCCGCGACGATCGGCAGCACGCCCCTGTCGAACAGTGCGGCGGTGGCGGTGTTGACCGGCTCGAAGCGGTCACCGCCCAGCGAGGCGTTCAGGACGGCAGGCTGCCGGGCGTGGGAGGCCACCCAGTCCAGGCCTGCGATGATCCCCGACCACGCGCCCCGGTTGTCGCACCCGAGGACGCGGACGCTGACCAGCCTCACCTTGTGCGCCACGCCGAAGGTCTCGCCGCCGACCGTGGCCGCGACGTGCGTGCCGTGGCCGTGGCAGTCGCCGCCGTTGAGGCCGTCCCCGATCGCGTCGAAGCCCGGGACGGCGCGTCCCCCGAACTCGGTGTGCGCGAACTCGATGCCGCTGTCGAGGATGTACGCCGTCGCGCCCTGGCCGCTGGTGTTGGGGCTGAACTGCAGGTCGAGCGGCAGTTCCCGCTGGTCGATCCGGTCCAGGCCCCAGGAGTTCGACGGCGCCTTGGTCATGGCCCCGCTCGCGGGGACCGGCGGGCCGGTCACCAACCCGTCCTGCGCCACGGACAGCACGCCGCGCGTGTGCCGGGCCAGCTTCAACTGCTTCTCGGTGAGGGTCGCCGAGAAGCCGTGCAGCGCCGACCTGTACGTGAACTTCGCCTTGACCCCGAGGGCCTCCGCGACCGTCGCCGGGCTGACGGACTTGTCGAGAGTGAGGATGCAGCTCTCGGGGATGGCGTTCGCTGCGGAGATGAGCGGCGCCGGGGTCGGCTCCGGGGTGTCGGCGGCGGCCGTGCCGACCGCGATCGGGGTCATGGCGAGGACGGCGGCGGCGGTCAGGCGTGCGGCGTGTCGGAGGCCGTGCAGAAAGGGTCATCCTGGGTCACCGTCCGGGGTGTCGCCCCGAACGAATGACCGCAAGCAAGTTCACCCGTACGGGCGGCCGGGCCGCCCGCACGGGAAGCGGCTCAGAGACCGGTGGTGAAGAGGAGCTTGTTCGGGCTGGCCGGGCTGAGCTTGCTCAGCACGTCCTTGGTGCTTTCCTGCTCGAGGAACTCGGCGATCTCCTCGGGCGCTGCGCTCGGGTGTGCCTGCTTGTAGAGGACGGCGACACCGGCGGCGTGCGGTGCGGCCATGGACGTGCCGTCCAGGGCCACACTGCCGCCGCCGAGCTTCGCGGAGACGATGGCCTGGCCGGGGGCGTAGAGCGTGACACACGTGCCGTAGTTGGAGAAGTCGGTCTCCTCGTCGTACCGGTTGCTCGCGGCGACCGTGACCACCTTGCTGGCGGACGCAGGCGAGATGTTGCACGCGTCCTTCGCGGAGTTGCCCGCCGCGATGACCGGCAGCACACCCGCGTCGGTGACCGCGTCCGCGGCCTCGTTGACCGCGGTGGACCTGTCCCCGCCGAGGGAGCCGTTGAGGACGGCCGGCTGCTTGGCGTTCTTGGCCACCCAGTCCAGGCCCGCGATGATCCCCGACCACTCGCCCTTGCCGTCGCATCCGAGGACGCGGACGCTGACCAGGCTCGCCTTGCTCGCGATCCCGTACGTCTTGCCGGCGACCGTGCCGGCTACGTGCGTGCCGTGGCCCTGGCAGTCCTGCCCGTTACGGCCGTCGCCGATGGCGTCGAAGCCGAACGTGGCACGGGTGGCGTCGGGACCGCCGAACTCCGTGTGGTTGTAGTCGATGCCGGTGTCGAGGATGTACGCGGTCACCCCGGCGCCGTTGCCCTCAACCGTGAAGTTGTTGTCCAGCGGCAGGTTCTTCTGGTCGATGCGGTCCTGGCCCCACGAGTTCGACGGGGACCGCATCCCCGCCGCGGAGGTCGGCATCGGCACGGACTGGACCGAGGCGTCCTCCTCGACCGACTTCACCCCCAGGGCGTTGCGGACGAGCGTCAGCTCCAGCGAGGTCAACGGCACCGCGAAGCCCGTCATCGCCGATGTGTAGACGAACGACGGCTTCAGGCCCAGCTTCTTCGCGAGCTTCGCCGCGTCCTGCCCCTTCTCCAGGGTCACGATGTACTTGCCGGGCACCGGATTGGCGGCCTTGACCAGCGGGGCCGGGTCCGGCTCGGGCGCCGCGGCGGAAGCGGTACCGGCGGCGACCGGGGTGACGGTGAGGAGGGTCGCGGCAGCCAGACGTGCGAGCAGGCGCATGGAAGGAACTCCCTGACGGGGTCGGAAGACACACATGGGTGAGCCGCCCTCACGGCACCGGGTGGGTGCTGCTGCGGGGCGGCCCTCAGCTCCATCGGTGCCACCTCCCACCGGCTTGAACCACCCCCTCACCTGGTTGCCCGTCCGGCGCCCGCGTCGGACGGGCGGTCACCCGGCCGTGCAGAAAGGGTTGTCCCGCTGCGCCGTCCCGGCCGCGCTCCGGCCCGCGCACCCCACACCGCCGGAGCAAGATCACCCGTACGGCCCGCCCCCACACCAGGGAGCGCACGGCAGGTGCGCCGCCCGTGCCCCCGCCTCACCCCGGGACCTCGTTGACCTGCACCGCAGCACGTGATGGCCTCGGACCATGCGCAACCGTCTGAGCCGAGCCCTGCCCGTGGCCGTCGCCGTCCTGGCCGCCGTCACCGTCGCCCTGCCCGTGTCCGCAGCCACCGCCGCCGAGCCCGTACCCGTATCCCACGCGGCCCCCGCCGACCACGCCACGTACATCGTCACCGTGCACCCGGGCCTCGACCCCGCCGACGTCGCGCACGACTACGGGATCACCCCGCTGTACGTCTACCGCAACACGCTGAACGGCTTCGCCGCCCGCCTCTCCCCCGAGCAGGCCGAGGACCTGCGGGCGGACTTGGTCGTGGCGTCGGTCGAGAAGGACGGCGGCGCGACCGCGACCTCGTTCGGCCCCGGCGTCTGACCTAGGCGGGCTCCCCCGGCAACCCCCCGCCTTTACGCGCCGCTTAAAGTAAGGCGGATCAACTCATCGGTTGATCGGGGGATCGGGGAGGCCGATGAACAGCGCGACCGAGGTGTTCGAGCCGCTGCACGCGGAGGATCCGCAGACCGTCGCCGGGTACCGTCTCGCGGCCCGGCTCGGCGCGGGCGGCATGGGCCGCGTCTACCTTTCGCACACCCCGGGCGGCCGCCCGGTGGCCATCAAGGTGGTCCGGCCGGAGCTGGCCGAAGACCCGGCGTTCCGGCGGCGGTTCCGCCGCGAGGTGGTGGCGGCCCGACGCGTCCGGGGCGCGTACACCGCCGAGGTGATCGACGCCGACGCCGACGCGGTGCCGCCGTGGCTGGCGACCCTCTACGTACCCGGGCCCTCGCTGTCGGAGGCCGTCGCCCGGCGCGGAGCGCTGCCGGTGCCCGCGGTGCTGTGGCTGATGGCCGGTGTGGCCGAGGCCCTGCAAGCCATCCACGCCGAGGGCATCGTGCACCGGGACCTCAAGCCGTCGAACGTGCTGCTGGCCTCCGACGGGCCCCGCGTCATCGACTTCGGCATATCGACGGCGTCCGACACCACCGCGCCCACGGCCACGGGCAGCACCATCGGCACGCCCCAGTACATGGCCCCCGAACAGGCGTTGGCGGGTGAGACCACCGCCGCCACCGACGTCTTCGCGCTGGGGCAGACGGCGGCGTTCGCGGCGCTGGGAGAGCCCCTGTACGGCACCGGGCCCTCCATGACCGTGCTGTTCCGGATCGTGCACTCCACCCCCGACCTGACGCGGCTGCCGGAAGAACTGCAGCCGCTGCTCGCCCGGTGCCTGGCCGCGGACCCCGAGGACCGGGCCACCCCGACGGAGATCGTGGAGTGGTGCCGCAAGCAGCTGGGCGAGGACGCCGACGACACGAGCGGCGGCGGCCCGGCGATCTGGCGGGAGGTGCTGGGCCCGGAGGTGGTCGTCCCCGACCCGACCCCGACCCCGACCGCCCCGGGCCCGTACCCGGCCCCGCACCCCGGGTCGGCGCACGTGACGCCGGTCGTCTGGGGGCCGCAGCCGATCACCCCGGAGGAACGGCGCAAGCGCGGTCGCCGCGCGGCGGTGATCATCACCACGCTGACGGTGATCGGAACGCTGATGGTCGGCAGCCTGGTCTGGCTCCTGGTCGACGCGGCGCGCAAGGTCCGCGAGGAGGAGGCCGCCGCAGCGGCCGCCGCCGCCTCCCGCACCCCCGGCCCGGCCGCGTCTGCCTCGGGCACGGGCGGCAAGGCGGCCACCGGACCCGCGTCGGGCGCGCCCAAGTCCCCCCAGCCGTCCAAGCCGCCCACGCCCGTCCCCTACCCCGGGGTGCGGCTGGGCGAGGACAACTCGATCGACATCAAGGAACCCGTCACGCGCAAGGACGGTGACCGCGGCGGCGACATCCGTCTGGAATGCGACTCGTTGGACTGCGACCTGGAGAGCGACACGAGCGTGCTCTCCCTGCAGTACGGCAAGGCGGGCGAGGCCAACCTCGACACGTGCCGTCGCTACGGAGAGGTCAGCAAGTCGCATTCGGTGCCGCTGGCCGCGATCGCTGTCGGCAGCGAGATCTGTGTCAGGCACTCCTCGGGGGAGGTCGCCCTGCTGGTGGTCCAGATCGAGTCGAACCCGCGGTTGGCCGGCCTGCCGAGTTGGCTCTCCCTGGACATGACGGTCTGGCGCACGTCCTAGCCACCCCCTACCGGGCCTCCGCCCCGCTCCTCAAGCGCCGGAGGGGCTGAATTGTGCGGCTCAAAGATCGGGGCTCCGCCCCGGACCCCGCGCCTCAAACGCCGGCGAGGCTGAATTTGTGCGGCCAGGCCAGATTGGGGCGGCGCAGGCGAAAGGTCGCAGGGCTGGGTAGCAGCCGGGCCGGTTGGGGCGGGGTCGGGTGTGTGTCGGGGTGATCCCCGCAGGGCGCCGAACGCAACGAGGCCGATCTCTCCGACCCCTCGTCACGTTCGGCGTCCGAGGAGACACCCCGGCGCGCGCCCGGCCCCGGCACAACCGGACCCACCCGACCTGCTCAGCCCCCGGCCAGGGCACGTCAGAGGCCCGTGCCGCCCGTTGCGTCCACCACGCGGCCCGTCACCCATCGCGCGTCGTCGGAGGCGAGGAAGCCGACGATGTCGGCGATGTCCTCGGGGCGGCCGACCCGGCCGAGCGCGGCGAGCGAGGCGGCGTGCGCCTCGGCCTCCGCATTGCCGCGCAGCCAGCCCGCGTTGACGTCGGTGTCGACGATGCCGGGCGCGACCGAGTTCACGGTGATCCCGCGCGGCCCGAGCGCCTTCGCCAGGTTCAGGGTCAGCGTGTCGAGCGCGCCTTTGGTCGCCCCGTAGGCGAGGATCTCGGGCATCGCGATCCGCGCGGCGCCGCTGGAGATGTTGACGACCCGACCCCCGTCGCGCAACCGCCCGAGGGCCAAGGCCTCCTGCACGACGAAGAACGGCGCCCGTACGTTCACGGCGAAGACCCGGTCGAAGTCCTCCTCGGTGACCTGGCCGAGCGGAACAGGCAGCCCTATGCCTGCGTTGTTGACGATGATGTCGACCCCGCCGAGCCCCAGCCCGTCGTACGCCGCCCAGAGCGCGGCGGCGTCCCCGTGCCGCCCGAGCTCCGCGTGAAGCGCGTGGGCCCGGCCGCCGTCCTTGGTGATCCGCTCGACGGTCTCGCGGGCGGCCGCCCCGTCGCTCGCGTACGTGAGCACGACGGTGGCCCCGTCGGCGGCGAGCCGCTCGGCGATGGCCCGGCCGATGCCCCTGCTGCCACCCGTGACCAGCGCGTTCTTGTGCGGCATGAGCTCCCCCAGTTCGGTAACGATCACTACAGAAAGACCGTAACACGACGCACTCAGCGGTCGCTACGAAGATCGAACTAGCTCCGGGCCCCAGCCGGCCTGGCGGACCGGGCCGCCTCGATGAAGCCCTGGATCAACTCCGGCGACTTCACCCCGCGTTCGCGCTCCACCCCGCTGGACACGTCCACGCCCCACGCGCCGGTCACCTCGACCGCCTCCCGCACGTTGCCCGGGTTCAGCCCGCCGGCCAGCAGCCAGTGCCCCTCGGGCGCGGTGAAGTCCGCCGAGCCCCAGTTCCACGGCTTGCCGGAGCCCGGGTCGGGGGCGTCGAGCAGGAGCAGGTCCTCGCCGTACTCGCCGCAGCGCTTCACGTGCTCGGCGGTGGCCCGCAGCAGCGTCCGGCCCTCGGCGCGCAGCGCCGCGAAGTCCTCGGGGCCCTCCTCGCCGTGCAGCTGCACCCCCCGTACGCCGCTCTCCTCGGCGAACCGCCGCACCTCCGCGACCGCCTGCCCCCGGAACACGCCGACGGTGAGCACGCCGTCCGGCACCCGCGCGGCGAGCTCCCGCGCGGTGGCGGCATCGACCGTGCGCGGGCTGCCGGGCGCGAACACGAACCCCACGGCATCGGCCCCGGCCGCCACGGCGGCGTCGACGTCCCGCGCGGTCTTCAGCCCACAGATCTTGACGAAGAGATCAGCCATGCGCCCAGCCTATGCGGGCCGGGACGGGACGACGGGCCAGGGCCAGGGCCGGGACGCGACGCGCCTCAGCGGCCCACCTGCACCGGACCCAGCACCGCCCCGCCGATCGCGGCCGCGAGACGGGCCGCGCCCACCTCATCGGCGTACTTGAAGTGCACGTAGACGGTGTGCCGGCCGTCGGGATGCTCCTCGTTGATGTCGAGTTCCACCCGCTGGTTCGTCGAGTCCTGCGACCAGGACGGGACCTCGGAGGACCACTCCCCGCGCCAGCGCATCTTGGCCGCCCCCTCACCCAGCGCCCGCAGGAAGGCCCGCTCGACGGGGCCCGGAGCCACGTCCGCGTCCATGGTCAGCGGCAGTTCGGCCGCCAGCTCCCGGTCGGCGCGGGGCAGTTCGGCGCCCGTGAACCAGACGTCCCGGTCCCAGTCGTACGACGGCTCGAACACGCCCGTCGGGAGGAGCGCCGCCAGCCCCCGGGCCTCCTCGACGGTGAGCGCCTGCGCCACCAGCCACAGCTCCGGGTCGAGCGGCTTCATCCGCGCGCACAGCAGCCGGGCCCGCCGGTAGGCCTCGGCGAGGTCGTCGGTCCGGAACACGGGGTAGGCCCGAGAACTTCCCATCGGTTCAGAAGCCCCGCTCCGGCTCGCCCAGCACGCTGCCGCCGATCGCGGCGGCGAGCCGCTCGGCGCGGCCCGGGTCGCCGAACTTGGTGACGTGGACGTAGACGGTGTGGACCCCGCTGACCTGCCGGGACCATTCACACTCGTCGCTGTTGAGGACCAGCTGCACGCCGTCGTACTTCGGCGAGGCGTACGAGCCCAGCTCGGGCTCGTCGGGCCAGCTGCCCTCCCAGCTGAGGGACGCGGGGCCCGTCCCCACCGCGCGGACGAACTCCTCCTCGGCCACCGCGGCCGGCAGTTCCGTGTAGGAGAAGTCGAGCGGGACCTCCACGGCCAGCTCCGCATCGGTGGCCGTCCGCACGTCCAACTCGAAGAAGAGGGGCTCGTCCGTCTCCGGGTGCGTGCGCATGTCCGTGTGGTCGTACCTCACGTGCGGCAGCAGGGCCACCATCCGCCGCACGTCCGCGACCGTGCCCAGCTCGGCCCCCACCCGCACCTCCTCGTACCGGCGGACCAGCAGCCCGCACAGCCGGCGCGCCTTGGCGTACGCCTCGGCTGGATCGGTGGATCGGTGGACCGGATACGCGACGGAATTCCCCATGGCCGTACGGTCACACGCCCCCACCCACCCCGGCCAGCGGTTTTACCCCCGCCTCCCCCGACCGGCGCCCCCCGACCGCCTCCCCCGGACCGGCGCCGGCCGGCCGGGAACGCCCGAGGGCGGCACCCCCCGTGGGGGGTGCCGCCCTCGTTCGAGAACAGCCGATCAACCTTCGGGCCGGAGCCAGGGGTCGATCAGAAGTCCATGTCACCGCCCGGCATGCCGCCCGGAGCGCCGGCGCCGGCCTTCTCGGGCTTGTCGGCGATGACGGCCTCGGTGGTCAGGAACAGCGCGGCGATGGACGCGGCGTTCTGCAGGGCAGAGCGCGTGACCTTCGCCGGGTCGATGATGCCCTCGGCGATCATGTCGACGTACTCGCCGGTCGCGGCGTTCAGGCCGTGACCGATCGGAAGGTTGCGCACCTTCTCGACGACGACGCCACCCTCGAGACCACCGTTGACGGCGATCTGCTTCAGCGGGGCCTCCAGGGCGAGCTTCACGGCGTTGGCGCCGGTCGCCTCGTCACCCTCGAGCTCCAGCTTCTCGAAGACCGCGGAGGCCTGCAGCAGGGCCACGCCACCACCGGCGACGATGCCCTCCTCGACGGCCGCCTTCGCGTTGCGAACGGCGTCCTCGATGCGGTGCTTGCGCTCCTTGAGCTCGACCTCGGTCGCGGCACCGGCCTTGATGACGGCCACGCCGCCGGCCAGCTTCGCGAGGCGCTCCTGGAGCTTCTCGCGGTCGTAGTCCGAGTCGGAGTTCTCGATCTCGGCGCGGATCTGGTTCACGCGACCGGCGACCTGGTCGCTGTCACCGGAACCGTCGACGATGGTGGTCTCGTCCTTGGTGATGACGACCTTGCGGGCGCGGCCGAGCAGGTCGAGACCGGCGTTCTCCAGCTTGAGGCCGACCTCCTCGGAGATGACCGTGCCGCCCGTGAGGATGGCGATGTCACCGAGCATGGCCTTGCGGCGGTCGCCGAAGCCCGGGGCCTTGACGGCGACGGACTTGAAGGTGCCGCGGATCTTGTTGACGACGAGGGTGGAGAGCGCCTCGCCCTCGACGTCCTCGGCGATGATCAGCAGCGGCTTGCCGGACTGCATGACCTTCTCCAGGAGCGGCAGCAGGTCCTTGACCGAGCCGATCTTGGAGTTGACGATCAGGATGTACGGGTCGTCGAGGGACGACTCCATGCGCTCCATGTCGGTGGCGAAGTACGCCGAGATGTAGCCCTTGTCGAAGCGCATGCCCTCGGTGAGCTCGAGCTCCAGACCGAAGGTCTGCGACTCCTCGACGGTGATGACGCCTTCCTTGCCGACCTTGTCCATGGCCTCGGCGATGAGCTCGCCGATCTGGGTGTCGGCGGCGGAGATGGAGGCCGTAGAAGCGATCTGCTCCTTGGTCTCGACATCCTTCGCCTGGGCGAGCAGGGCGGCGGAGACGGCCTCGACGGCCTTCTCGATACCACGCTTGAGGGCCATCGGGTTGGCGCCGGCGGCAACGTTGCGCAGGCCCTCGCGGACGAGCGCCTGGGCCAGCACGGTGGCGGTGGTCGTACCGTCGCCCGCGACGTCGTCCGTCTTCTTGGCGACTTCCTTGACCAGCTCGGCGCCGATCTTCTCGTACGGGTCCTCGAGCTCGATCTCCTTGGCGATGGAGACACCATCGTTGGTGATCGTGGGGGCGCCCCACTTCTTCTCAAGGACGACGTTGCGACCCTTGGGGCCAAGGGTGACCTTGACGGCGTCGGCGAGCTGGTTCATGCCTCGCTCGAGACCGCGCCGGGCCTCCTCGTTGAACGCAATGATCTTGGCCATCTGAAGTGGTCCTCCCGGACAGCGGTGGATTGCTCCCGGACCGCGCCCGCGCCCGCGACGGACGGCCTGAGTGCCCGGCGGTTCCTTCCCGCCGGACCCTGCGGGCCTCACCGACCCGGTCCTCGTTTGGTAGCACTCTCACCCGGAGAGTGCTAATGCCAATGATTAGCACTCGGCACCCCCGAGTGCAAGCGGCTTGGGCCAACGCCCCGCCGCTTCCGGGCACGGGGCGGGTACGGGGCGGGCGCGGCGCGGGCGCACGTACGAGGGGCCCGCATCCCGTGTCCGGGATGTGGGCCCCTCGTATGGTCTTGCAGGTCTTCGTTGAACACTGTGCGTCGGTGGTCGATCGCTCCAGGACTCAGCCGAGCGCGAGCTTGACCATGTCCGCCTGCGGACCCTTCTGGCCCTGCGAGATCTCGAACTCGACCCGCTGACCCTCTTCAAGGGTGCGGTACCCGTCCATCTGGATGGCGCTGTAGTGGACGAACACATCCGCACCACCGTCGACCGCGATGAAGCCGTAGCCCTTCTCCGCGTTGAACCACTTGACGGTGCCCTGAGCCATGCCTAACTCCCCTATTACTGGCCCTTGCGCGGGAACGCACTTCGCGTTCCCGGGTCAGAACTTGCGTCGGAACGCGTCGACCGAGGCTGAATGTATCTGCGCGAGTGCTGTCTGCAACAGGTCAATCCGACGAGAATTCTGGACACCGGGAAACATTGAAATAGAGTGAAAATTTGCCATACTCCAGGGCAACTCGGGCCTGACATATCTCGCCAAAGCCCCATACCGCGCTTGCATGTTGACCCGATGTCGACCCTCACGCGACCCGTTCATATGCAGCGGGCAAGTCCGGCGGAGGGGACTTCCCCAACTCTACCGCGCCCAATCAAGCAGAATTGCCCCCTCCGCTTTTAGCGGAGGGGGCAATTTCGGTTGGCGCGTGTCACCTGTCGGGCGACAAAGGGGCCGAGAGGATCAGCAACCGCCCGCGACGGCCGGAATGATCGAGACGCCGGCGCCGTCCGGCGTCTTCGCCTCCAGCCCGCCCTCGAAACGCACGTCGTCGTCATTGACGTAGACGTTCACGAAACGGCGCAGCTTGCCCTGGTCGTCCAGGACGCGCGCGGCGATGCCCGGGTGGCTCGCCTCCAGGGACTGGATGACCTCGGAGAGGGTCGCGCCCTCGGCGGGCACCTCGGCCTGACCGCCGGTGTAGGTGCGCAGGATGGTGGGGATGCGGACGTTGACGCTCATGGCGCTGCTGCCTTTCCGGTAGAGCAGGGGGAGATGGTCAGACCAGGCCGGCGGCGCGGAACGCGTCCAGGCTCGGGCGGATGGTGGCGGTCTGCCCGCTCTCCGCGGCCACCGCCTCCAGGGTCTTCAGGCCGTCGCCGGTGTTGAGGACGACGGTGGTCAGCGTCGGGTCGAGCTGCCCGTTCTCGATGAGCTTCTTCGTCACGCCGACGGTCACGCCGCCCGCGGTCTCGGCGAAGATGCCCTCGGTCTGCGCGAGGATCTTGATGGCCTCGACGACCTGCTCGTCGTTCACGTCCTCGACGTAACCGCCGGTGCGCCGCGCGATGTCCAGGACGTACGGGCCGTCCGCCGGGTTGCCGATCGCGAGGGACTTGGCGATGGTGTTCGGCTTCTGCGGGCGGACCACCTCGTGACCGGCCTTGAAGGCGGTCGACACCGGGGAGCAGCCCTCGGCCTGGGCGCCGAAGATCTTGTACGGCTTGTCCTCGACGAGGCCGAGCTTGATCAGCTCCTGCAGACCCTTGTCGATCTTCGTCAGCTGCGAGCCGGAGGCGATCGGGATCACGAGCTGGTCGGGCAGCCGCCAGCCGAGCTGCTCGCAGATCTCGTAGGCGAGGGTCTTGGAGCCCTCTCCGTAGTACGGGCGCAGGTTGACGTTGACGAAGCCCCAGCCCTCGCCCAGCGGGTCGCCGATGAGCTCGGAGCAGAAGCGGTTGACGTCGTCGTAGTTGCCCTCGATGCCGACCAGGTCGCCACCGTAGACACCGGCCATGACGACCTTGCCCTGCTCCAGGTCGTGCGGGATGAACACGCAGGACCGGAAGCCGGCGCGGGCGGCCGCGGCGCCGACGGCGCCGGCCAGGTTGCCGGTGGAGGAGCAGGAGAGGGTGGTGAAGCCGAAGGCGCGGGCGGCCTCGACGGCGATGGCCACGACGCGGTCCTTGAAGGAGTGCGTCGGGTTGCCGGAGTCGTCCTTGACGTAGAGCTTGCCGGTGACGCCGAGCTCCTTGGCCAGGTTCGCGGCGTCCACGAGCTTGGTGAAGCCCGGGTTCAGGCTCGGCTTGGAAGCCACGTCCGCGGGGACGGGCAGCAGCGGCGCGTAACGCCAGATGTTGTTGGGGCCGGCCTCGATCGCGGCGCGCAGGGCTTCGGGGTCGCCGGTCGGGAGGTCGTAGGCGACTTCCAGAGGTCCGAAGCACTCGGCGCACGCGAAGATGGGGCCGAGCTCGAAGCGGGTACCGCACTCGCGACAGGAAAGACCGTTGGCAGGTCCGAGATCGACAGAGGTGGCGACAGTCTGTGCAGCCATGATGGCGAGGCCCTTTCTCCTCATCTTCCCCATGGCGCACTTCGCCATGAGACGGAATTGGCACCTTCCCTAGCCGGGGACCTCGCTGACGTCGCTGATGTGCGCGATCGCGAGAACCGACTGGAGGGTTGCCGGGGCTTCAACGGGCCGTGTCCCTCTGCCCCTCTGGATGAGCGGTATGGCACCGGCACACGCGCTCTGTGGCGCGCCGGTGCGTTTGTACGCGGGGACCCCCGGCATGCGGTGGTCCTTCGCGTTGTTCAAGACTGTAACCGAAGGGCCGGGCGGTTGAGACAGCCGTCCGAACCGCGAGATGGATCACATAACGGCCGATAACGCCGACACGCAGGGAGTGCTGAGGGTGCTGGAAGAGGTGGAGCGCTGGCTGGCAGACCGCTCCTGGTCAGCCGCCGACCGACCGCTCGACCAGCTGCTCGACCGGAAACGGGCGGCCGGGACCACGGTCAGCGTGGTGCTGCCCGCACTGGACGAGGAGGCGACGGTCGGCGCGATCGTCGAGGTCATCCGGCGTGAACTGATCGAGGGACTGCCGTTCCCCCTGGTGGACGAGCTGATCGTCATCGACTCGGGCTCGAGCGATCGTACGGCGGAGGTCGCGGCGAAGGCCGGCGCCCGGGTGGTGCACCGCGACGAGATCCTGCCGAGGCTCCCGGCGCTGCCCGGCAAGGGCGAGGTGCTGTGGCGCTCGCTGCTGGCCACCAGCGGGGACATCGTCTGCTTCGTCGACGCCGACCTCCGCGACTTCTCCGCCGCCTTCGTCTCGGGGATCGTGGGACCGCTGCTGACCGAACCGGACGTGCAGTTCGTCAAGGCCATGTACGACCGCCCGCTCGGCGACACCCCCGGCCAGGGCGGCCGGGTCACGGAACTGGTGGCCCGCCCCCTCCTCAACCTGCACTGGCCCCAGCTGGCCGGCTTCGTCCAGCCGCTGGGCGGCGAGTACGCCGTACGCCGCTCCCTGCTGGAACGGCTGCCGTTCCCCGTCGGGTACGGCGTGGAGCTGGGCCTGCTGGTCGACGCGCTGCACACGGTCGGGCTGGACGCGCTCGCCCAGGTGGACGTGGGCGTACGCGTCCACCGCCACCAGGACGGGCAGGCGCTGGGCCGGATGGCCGCCGCGATCTACCGCACCGCCCTGCTGCGGCTCTCGCGCGGGCATCTCGTACGGCCGGAGCTCACACAGTTCGAGCGGGGGCCGGAGGGCTTCGTACCGCGGACGTACCCGGTGGACACCGAGGAGCGGCCGCCGATGCTCGGCATCAAGGAGTACGCGCTGCGCCGCGTGGCGTGACGTCCGCCTGGAAAGTTTGAGCGAGTGCGGGCCGGGCTAGGTTCGCCGCATGGCTTCTCAGGTACTCGTAGCCGCCAACCGCGGCCCCCTCTCCTACACGATCGATGCCGAAGGCGACCTCAGCGCCCGGCGTGGCGGGGGCGGACTCGTCTCCGGGCTCTCCGCGGCCCTCGCGGAGCAGCCGGGGGCGCTGTGGATCTGCGCGGCCCTGTCGGAGGCGGACCGGGAGGCGGTCCGCCGGGGGGTGGCCGAGCCGGGCGTCCGGATGCTGGACATCGATCCCACGGTGTACGACGCGGCCTACAACGGCATCGCCAACTCCGTGCTGTGGTTCACGCACCACCACCTGTACGACGTCCCGCGGGAGCCGGTCTTCGACGCGGAGTTCCGGCGGCGGTGGGAGGCGTACGTCGCGTACAACGAGTCCTTCGCGCGCGCCCTCGCCCAGGAGGCTGCGGAAGGGGCCCGCGTCCTGGTGCAGGACTACCACCTGGCGCTGGTGCCGGGGCAGTTGCGGGAGCTGCGGCCGGACCTGCGGATCGGGCACTTCACGCACACGCCGTGGGCCTCGCCGGAGTTCATGGGCATGCTCCCGGACGACATCCGGAGCCAGCTGGTGTGGGGCATGCTCGGCGCGGACCGGCTGGGCTTCCACACGTGGGCGTGGGCGGCCAACTTCATCAGCGGCGGGACCATCGAGGACGCGCGCGGCATCGCGGCCGGGTCCTTCCCGGCCGGGACCCCGGAGCGCGGGGTGTGGCACCGCCGGACGGCCCCGGACGGGCGCGGCTACGGGAAGCGGCAGTTCACCGAGGTGACCAGCTACCCGCTCGGGGTGGACGCGGACGAACTGCGGGCGCTGGCGCACCGGCCGGAGGTGGACGAGAAGCTGGCGGGGCTGCGGGCGGAGGTCGGCGACCTGAAGACGATCGCCCGGGTGGACCGGACCGAGCTGTCGAAGAACATCCTGCGGGGGCTGCTGGCGTACCGGGAGCTGCTGACGGTCCACCCGGAGTGGCGGGGCCGGGTCGTCCACCTGGCCTCGGCGTACCCGTCGCGGCAGGACCTGGCGGTGTACCGGGCGTACACGGAGTCGGTGCGGGAGCTGGCGGCGGAGATCAACGAGGAGTTCGGCACGGCGGACTGGCAGCCGGTGCTGGTGTCGGTGCAGGACGACTTCGCGCGGTCGCTCGCGGTGTACCGGATGGCGGACGTGGCGCTGGTGAACCCGGTGCGGGACGGGATGAACCTGGTCGCGAAGGAGATCCCGGTGGTGTCGGAGGCGGGCTGCGCGCTGGTGCTGTCCACCGGGGCGGGGGCGTACGAGGAGCTCCGGGCGGACGCGCTGACGGTGAACCCGTACGACGTGTCGGCGACGGCGGAGGCGTTGCACGCGGCGCTGGCCATGCCGGACGGCGAGCGTGCGGAGCGCACGAAGCGACTGGCCGCCGCCGCCACTGCTCTGCCCCCGGCCGCCTGGTTCTCCGCCCAACTGGCCGACCTGTTGCCGTGAGGCTTGCGCCCGCGCCCGCTCCGGGCGGAAGTCACAGGCTGACGCCGGCCAAATCCAGCCCGTCCGGCGTTTGAGGACCGGGGGTCCGGGGGCTGGCCCCCGGCAGCGGTGGGGCGGGCGACAGCGGGCGTCAGGCTCTGACGGCCTTGGCCAGGGTGGACAGGAAGGCTACGACTTCGCCCGGTCCGGCGAGGACCACGTCGGCTCGGGCGGCGAGCTCGGGGACCTCCACCGAGCCGCTGCACACCAGCAGGCCCGGGAGCCCGTCGGCGCGGCGTTTTTCGACGGCCGAGTACGCGGCCAGGTCGCCCAGGTCGTCGCCCGCGTACAGCACCGCCTCCGCGTCCCGCTCCGCGAGGAATTCCGACAGGGCGACGCCCTTGTCCATGCCCGGGGGGCGGAGCTCCAGGACCGCGCGGCCCGGCTCCACCATCAGCCCGTGCCGCGCGGCCAGCTCGGCCAGGGGTTCGCGCAGGGCCGCGAAGGCCGCCGCCGGGTCCGCGGCCCGTCGGGTGTGCACGGCCAGCGCCCGGCCCTTCTCCTCGATCCAGGTGCCCTGCCAGGCCCCGATCGAGTCCAGGAACCCCGGCAGCTCGGCCCGTACCGCCGCCACCCCGGGGTGCTCGGCCGGGGCGTGCACGATCCCGGTGACGGCGTCCCAGCGCTCCGCACCGTAGTGGCCGAGGACGACGAGGTGTTCCAGTCCGGGGACCCCCGCGAAGCCTCCGTAGCGGACGGCGACGCCCGCCGGCCGGCCGGTGATCACGGCCACCGAGGCGACCTCGGGGGCGAGCGCGGAGAGGGCCGGGACGGCTCCGGGGTGGGCTCTGGCCTGGTCCGGGTCCGGGACGATGTCGGCGAGGGTGCCGTCGAAGTCCAGGGCGACCACGGACCGGCGGGGTGCGCGGAGCAGGGCTTCGAGTCCCTCGCGTCCGGCTGCGGTGACGGGCATCGGCAGGTCGTGCGGATGGCTCCCCATACGCACGACCCTAACGGCCCAGCGCGGCGACGGCTACGGCACGGGCGGAGCCCGTCACCGGACCAGTCGCAGGGCCTGTCGCGGGGCCTGTCGCCCGGCCACGCGCCCGGTCTAGCGCCGGGCCCGCTGGGCCTCGCGGATCCGCCGGAGCCGGTTGACCGTGCCCGGTGCGTGGGCCAGCGCCCGCGGGTCGTCCATCAGCGCGTTGAGCAGCTGGTAGTAGCGGACGGGGGGCATCCCCAGCCCTTCCCGTATGGCCCGTTCCTTGGCTCCGGGCCCGGGCCAGGTGCGTCCCTCGTACGCGAGCACCGCGGCCTCCGTGGCCGTCAGCTGCCCCTCGTCCGTCATACCGCCAGATTAACGCCGCCGTCTGACACCGGGCGCGCCGCCACCGCTCAGCGCGGGTCCGCCGCCCGCGCCGCCGTGGCGATGTCCTCCAGCACCTTCGCCGGCTGTCCGCCGGGCTGGACGGTCTTGCCGATGTTCTGCTTGATGTCCTCGCTGACGCCCGCCCAGGACTTCTTGCCGACGGGGTACAGCCGCGAGCCGGGCAGCGCCGTCAGGAAGGGCTTCAGCTGCGGCGCCGAGCCGCCCGTGGCGCCCTGCTTGGCCTGGTAGCCGCTGGTGGTGGCCGGGAGCAGGTCGTACATGTCCGTGAAGGTCGTCACGTTCTTCGGCTCGTACAGGTAGTCCAGGAACTTCCCGGACTGCGCGCGGTGGCCGCTCTTGAAGGCCATGACCCAGTCGGCGACGCCCATGGCCGGCTCCGCGGACCCGGTGGCCGTCGGCAGCGGGACCATGCCGAACTTCACGCCCTTGGCCGCGGCCTGCTTCATCAGCGACGGGTGTCCGTTGAGCATGCCGACCTCGCCCTTGGTGAAGGCGTCGAAGGCGGCCTGCCGGTCCAGCTTGCCCGGCTCGACGGGGCCGGTCAGCCCCTGGCCGACCATCTTGTCCCGCAGGAACTCCAGCGCCTTGACGTTGTCGGCGGAGTCGATCGAGTAGGACTCCTCGTTGTCGGTGTAGCCGCCGCCGCCCGAGAGCATCCACATCATCGTCTCGGCCTGTGCCTCCTCGCGGCCCAGCGGCAGCGCGAAGGGGGTGGGCACGCCCGCGCCCTTGAGCTTCTTGGCCGCCGCCTCCAGGTCCGCCCAGCTCTTCGGCTGCCAGCCGGCCTTGGCGTCCTTGCCGATCACGCCCGCGTCGGCCAGCAGCTTCTCGTTGTAGAAGAGCAGCCGGGTGCTGGAGACGAAGGGCAGGCCGTACTGGACCTGCTTGACCTTGCCCGCGTCCGCGAGGGGGCCGAGGAAGTCGGCCTCGGTCTTCACCGAGACCAGCTCCGCCGCCGAGTACAGCTTGCCGGCGGCCGCGTAGTCGGCGTAGGCGCCGATCTGGGCGATGTCGGGGGCCTTGCCGGCCTTGACCATCTCGGCGACCTTGGCGTCGACCTCGGACCACGAGTAGACGGAGACCTCGACCTTGATGCCCGGGTTGGCCTTCTCGAAGCCGTCGGCGAGGCCCTTCCAGTACCCGGCCGAGGAGTTCTGCGGATTGTCCCCGTAGTCGGCCGCCACGACCCGCAGGGTCACCTCGTTGTCTCCGGTGAGCCCGCCGAGGGCTCCGCAGCCCGTCAGCGTCACGGCAGTCAGGCACAGCGCGGCGCCGGACGCGGCCAGGCTCAGGTAACGGCCCTTCACAGTTCTCGATCCACCCCTTGTTGTACGTACGATCCACGTAAGGTCTACACCACTTTGGCGGCTCGTCCACATCGGGATCCCGGCCGGGGTCCGGATTTTGTATGGCCACTCAACAATCCCCCTCAATGGACTAGACCTTTCCACGCCGAGCACGCGAGACTGTCTCTGTGAAACCCGTGAAACACGTCATCGCCCTCGATGTGGGCGGCACCGGGATGAAGGCCGCCCTCGTCGCCGACGACGGCACCCTGCTCCACGAAGCGCGCCGTGCCACCGGCCGCGAGCGGGGCCCCGACGCCGTCGTCGAGACGATCCAGGACTTCGCCGCCGAGCTGCTCGACACCGGCCGCGAACGCTTCGGGCGGCCCGCGTCGGCCGCCGGCGTCGCCGTCCCCGGCATCGTCGACGCCGACCACGGGATCGCCGTCTACGCGGCGAACCTGGGCTGGCGCGACGTACCGATGCGCGCCCTGCTCAGCGCCAGACTCGGCGGCATCCCGGTGGCCCTCGGCCACGACGTGCGCACGGGCGGACTCGCCGAGGGCCGCATCGGCGCCGGCCGCGGCGCCGACCGCTTCCTCTTCGTCCCCCTCGGCACCGGCATCGCCGGAGCCATCGGCATCGCCGGCCGCATCGAGGCCGGCGCCCACGGCTACGCGGGCGAGATCGGGCACATCGTGGTGCGCCCGGGCGGCCCCGCCTGCGGCTGCGGCCAGTACGGCTGCCTGGAGACCCTCGCCTCCGCCTCCGCCGTCAGCCGGGCCTGGGCGGCCGCCTCCGGCGACCCGGAGGCCGACGCCGCGGACTGCGCCAAGGCCGTCGAGGACGGCGACGCGCGCGCCCGGGAGGTCTGGCTGGCCGCCGTCGGCGCCCTCGCCGACGGGCTGGTCACCGCGATCACCCTGCTGGACCCGCGCACGCTGATCATCGGTGGCGGGCTCGCCGAGGCGGGGGAAACCTTGTTCACACCACTACGGACGGCCGTGGAGGAGCGCGTGACGTTCCAGCGGCTCCCCCACATCGTCCCGGCGGCCCTCGGGGACACCGCCGGATGCCTGGGCGCAGGGCTGCTCGCCTGGGATCTACTCGCCACGGAGGTACCTGCCTGATGTCCGGAAGCGCGCGCAGCACTGTTCTCTCCGGCGCCAGGGTGGTGCTGCCCACCGGAACCGTGGCCAACGGCCGGGTCATCATCGACGGCGACCGCATCGCCGGCAGCGCCCACGAGGGCTCGCGGACCGTCGACCTGTCCGGGCACTGGCTCGTCCCCGGCTTCGTGGACATGCACAACCACGGCGGCGGCGGCGCCTCCTTCACCTCCGGCACCGCCGAGGAGATCCTCAAGGGCGTCCGCACCCACCGCGAGCACGGCACCACCACCCTGATCGCCTCCACCGTCACCGGCGACCTGGACGAACTGGCCCGCCGCGCCGGGCTGCTCGCCGAGCTCACCCGGCAGGGCGAGATCGCCGGCATCCACTTCGAGGGGCCGTTCATCAACCCCTGCCGCAAGGGCGCGCACAAGGAGGACCTGCTGCGCGACCCCGACCCGGCGGAGGTCCGCAAGCTGATCGACGCCGCGCACGGCACGGCCCGCATGTTCACCCTCGCCACCGAACTCCCGGGCGGCCTGGACTCCGTACGACTGCTGGCCGAGCACGGGGTGATCGCCGCGATCGGGCACACGGACGCCACGTACGAGCAGACGCGCGCCGCCATCGACGCGGGCGCGACCGTGGCCACCCACCTCTTCAACGCGATGCCGCCCCTCGCGCACCGCGAGCCCGGCCCGATCGCCGCGCTGCTGGAGGACGAGCGGATCACCGTCGAGCTCATCAACGACGGCACCCACCTGCACCCGGCGGCCCTCGAACTGGCCTTCCACCACGCGGGCGCGCACCGCGTGGCGCTGATCACCGACGCGATGGACGCCGCCGGCTTCGGCGACGGGACCTACCACCTCGGCCCGCTGGAGGTCGAGGTCAAGCACGGCGTGGCCCGGCTCGTGGAGGGCGGCTCCATCGCCGGCTCCACGCTGACCCTGGACACCGCCTTCAAGCGCTCGGTGACCCTCGACAAGCTGCCGGTGGAGTCCGTGGTCCAGGCGATCTCCGCCAACCCGGCCAAGCTCCTCGGCCTGTACGACGAGATCGGCTCGCTGGAGCCCGGCAAGTACGCGGACCTCGTCGTCCTGGATGCCGCCTTCGACATCAAGGGCGTCATGCGGCGCGGCGAATGGGTCGTCAGCCCCCTCGCGGCGGCGGCGATCTGACGGCCGAGCGGCTGTAAGGACCGAGGCGGTCGGCCCGAGGACTGGGCCGACCGCCTCGGGTTTGGCATGATCCCGGCAGCAACAGACCCGGGGGTGCCCATGATCCTGACCGTGACGCTCAACACCGCACTCGACGTCACGTACCGCGTGCCGAGGCTGCTCCCGCACGCCTCACACCGGGTCGCCGCCGTCACCGAACGCCCCGGCGGCAAGGGAATCAACGTCGCCCGCGTCCTGGCCGCGCTCGGCCACGAGGTGACGGCGACGGGCTTCACGGGCGGCACGGTCGGCTCCGCCGTCCGCGAACTGCTCGCGCGCACCCCGCAGGTGGTGGACGCGCTCGTGCCCTGCGCGGACGGCAGCCGCCGCACCCTGGCCGTGGTCGACGAGTCCTCCGGCGACACCACCCAGTTCAACGAACCGGGGCCGCTGATCACCTCCGCCGAATGGTCCGGGTTCCTCGCGCGGTACGGGGACCTGGTCCGCGGCGCCCGCGCCGTGGCCCTGTGCGGCAGCCTCCCGCCGGGCGTGCCCGTCGGCGCGTACGCGGTCCTCGTACGGGCGGCCCGCGCGGCCGGGGTCCCCGTCCTCCTCGACACCGGCGGCGAGGCCCTGCGCCGCGGGGTCGCCGCCCGGCCCGAGATCATCAAGCCGAACGCCGCCGAGCTGGCCGAGCTCACCGGATCCCGCGACCCGCTGCCCGCCACCCGCGACGCCCGCCGCCGGGGCGCCCACGCCGTGGTCACCTCGCTGGGCCCGGACGGCCTGCTGGCCGCCACCGCCGAAGGCACCTGGCAGGCCGCCCCGCCGCGCGCCCTGGCCGGCAACCCCACCGGAGCGGGCGACTCCGCGGTCGCCGGCCTGCTGTCGGCCCTGGTGGAGGGGGCGGACTGGCAGGAGCGGCTCACCCGCGCGGTCGCCCTCTCGGCGGCCACCGTCCTCGCCCCGGTGGCGGGAGAGTTCGACCCCCGCACCTACGAGGAGGTACGGGGGTCGGTGAAGGTCACGACGGCCGGCTGAGGCCCGGGGCGTGTCCTAGAAGTTCTCCACCCACAGCTGATCGATGTTGACGTTGCAGCTGTTGCCTGTCTCACACGACAGCTTGATCGTGTTGGTGCCCTTGTCGAGGTTCACCTGGCCCCAGGTCGTCTGCCAGCCCTTCTCCCAGTCACCCTTGGGCGACTTGGCGAAGTTGCGCATGCTGATCGGCGACTCGTTCGCCTTGCCGTTGACGGTGAGGGTGCCGTTGGCGTCCTCGCCCGGGATGCCGAAGCGCACGAAGAACTTGTACTTCCCGGCCTTGGGGACGTCCAGGGTCCACGTCACGGCCGCGCCGGGCTTGTTGAACCCGCCGACGTACTGGCCGCCCGAGCTCTTCGCCCCCGGAATCGTGGATTCCAGGGCCGCGCCGCCCGTGATGGACATGCCCGCGCCGGCCGCCTCGCCCTTGGGCAGCGGGGCCTGGGAGGGCGCGGGAGAGCCGCTCGGCGGCGCGGCCGAGGGGTTCTGCGGGGCCGCCGACTGCTGGCCGCCGTTCGCCTGGTCCTGGTCCTTCTTGTCCTTGTCCTTGTCACCGAAGGCCAGGGCCGCGCCAATGCCGATCACGACCGCGCCGACCACCGCGATGGCGGCGATCAGCAGACCGCGCCGGCTGGAGCCGCCGCCGGCGCCGCCGCCGTGACCGCCGGAGTGCGCGATCGTCTGGGTCTGGTGCTGCGGGGCCTGCGGCTGCTGCGGAACCCCGTAGCCGCCCGCCTGGAGCGCTTCCGGGGCCTGGTACTGGGCCTGGTAGGGCGGCTGCTGCGCGGGGACCTGACCGCGCTGGCCGCCGTTGCGGCGCTCGCCGACCGTCCGCACCTGGTGGTGGGAGGTGCGGGGAACGCCGGGCTGCCCGCCGGAATGACCACCTGCCGCGGGCCCCGGGTAGCCGTATGCGCCGCCCTGACCTGGCGGTGTGGCTCCGGCCGCCTGGCCGTCCTCGTAGAGGTAGCCGAACGGATCGTCGTCCTCGGGCTTGTTCGCCCCACCGTGCGGGCCGTTGTTCGCGGGCGTCGTCATCGCAGGTCACTCCTTTCGACCCCCGGGAGCCTACCCCGAACACGTGCGCCCACGGGTGACAGATCGCCTCAGCCGGCCCTGCGGTGCGCCTTGGAGCGCGACCGCTTCTCGATGTACATCCGCTGGTCGGCGGAGCGCAGCACCTCGTCCGCGGACATCCCGCAGCTCGCCCAGCCGATGCCGAAACTGGCTCCCACCCGCACCGCACGGCCGTCGACCCGGATCGGCGGGATGATCGCGTTGCGCAGCCGGACGGCGAGATCGGCGGCGTCCGCCGCACCCAGGCCGTCGGCGAGGACGACGAATTCGTCACCACCCAGCCGAGCGACGGTGTCACCGTCCCTGACGCCCGTCGTGAGCCTCCGGGCGACCTCGATCAGGACCGCGTCGCCCGTGTGGTGCCCGAACCTGTCGTTGATCGACTTGAAGCCGTCGAGGTCGCAGAAGAGCACCGCGAGCCCCTTCGTCCCGTCGTCGATGTCGGTCGCGGGCGCCACCGTGTGCACGTGGTGGTCGTACGGACCGTCCGCCGCCGGCGTCGCGGCCGGCGCCCCGGGGAACTCGAAGGGGTCGGACCCGGTGTACCGGTCGGGTCCGTCGGCCTGAAAGCCGTGCTCACCGGCACCACCCGCCTCCGCGCGGACCTCGTAGCCGTCGTGCACCGGGCGCCCGTCGTGTCCGTCGCGCCCCTCGAAGGCCGCGTCCAGGGCCTCGACCGCGGTGGCGCGCACGGACTGTGGCCTGCGACACAGCCGGGCGCCGAGCCGGGACCGCAGCTCGGCGCTGTTGGGCAGGCCGGTCAGCGAGTCGTGGCTGGCGCGGTGGGCGAGCTGGAGCTCGTGCCGCTTGCGCTCCTCGATGTCCTCGACGTGGGTCAGCAGGAACCGCGGCCCGTCGGCGGCGTCGGCGACGACGGAGTTGCGCAGCGAGACCCATACATACGTGCCGTCGCGCCGGCCCAGGCGCAGCTCGGCGCGCCCGCCCTCGGCGGAGGTCCGCAGCAGGGTGCCGATGTCCTCGGGGTGGACCAGGTCGGAGAAGGAGTAGCGGCGCAGTACGGAGGCCGGCCGGCCGAGCAGCCGGCACAACGCGTCGTTGGTCCGCAGCAGCCGGCCGTGCTGGTCCCCGCCCATCTCGGCGATGGCCATGCCGCTGGGCGCGTACTCGAAGGCCTGCCGGAAGGACTCCTCACTGGCGCGCAGCGCCTGCTGTTCACGCTCCAGCCGGACCAGGGCCCGCTGCATGTTCGCGCGGAGCCTTGCATTGCTGATCGCAATCGCGGCCTGGAAGGCGTACATCTGGAGTGCTTCGCGCCCCCACGCGCCGGGGCGCCGCCCGTTGCGCGGTCTGTCCACCGAAATGACACCCAGAAGTTCCCCGCCGGACGCGTACATGGGGGCGTAGAGCCGGTCCTCGGGGTGCCACTCGTCCTCGAAGCGCGGATCGGGGCCGTCCGTGTGCCACTGGGGGACGTCGTCCTCCATGAGGATCCAGCCCTCGGTGTGCGGGATGAACCGGAGCCCGTCCCAGTTCTCACCCATCGTCAGGCGGCGTTCCCAGGAGGCGCGGGAGCCGACGCGGCCGGTGATGAGCGCCTCGGCGGCGGGGTCTCCGGCGAAGGCGGCGACGACCAGATCGCCGTCAGGACGTACGAGGTTGACACAGGCGAGTTCGTAACCGAGGCCCACGACGATGCCGTCCACGACGGTCTGCAGAGTGTCCGCCAGGCTCCTGGCCGTATTGAGATCGGCCACCACCCGGTGCAGCTGCCGCAGGGTC
The DNA here is from genome assembly GCF_042894695.1 of Streptomyces sp. NPDC001513. Classification (NCBI taxonomy): domain Bacteria; kingdom Bacillati; phylum Actinomycetota; class Actinomycetes; order Kitasatosporales; family Streptomycetaceae; genus Streptomyces; species Streptomyces sp. NPDC001513. Next base: position 101,755 of record NZ_JBIAVU010000005.1, on the reverse strand, counting down.
GCAAGACGGACGTACGGCTCCGACTCGGTCTCCATTGCTCGCTCTCCCCGAGACCTCGACAGCAACTCCAGGTTTGTCATCGGCGTTTCGTTGCGGTGTCCCGTCCACTGAATCACAGTGAGCTGTGCGGCAGGTACACAGGGTCAACAAATCTTGCTCTCTGTGACTCAAGTCACATGAGATGAATAACGGTACGTGGAGAGGCTCGTGCCGACTGGGAGCGCTCCCCCACATTCCCGAGAGCAAACGATACGCCGGGGCCTAGGCCAAGGGGCGGGGGCGCGACTCGGACCAGGGCCCGATGTGTGGCGCGGGAGGGCGAGATTAGCGTTTCAGCGTGCTGAAGACGACCCCCGTGCCCCGCCCGTCCCACGGAAACCCGCATGCTGAGGGAGTGAGCAATGACGAGTTCCGAGCCGCGATGTCCCGGCTGGCGGCGGGCGTGTGCCTGATCACCGCACACGAGACCCCCCTGACGGCGGACGGCCCGCGCGGCGAGGACGTCGGCATGACGGCGACCGCCTTCATGTCCGTGTCCCTGGACCCGCCGCTGGTCCTGGTGAGCCTGCGCGAGGGCTCCCGGATGGACGACCTGCTCGCGGAACAGCCCCTCTGGGCCGTCTCGGTCCTCGCCGACCACCAGCTCCAGGTCGCGGGCCGCTTCGCGATGAAGGGCCGCATCAGCGACCGCCTGCTCTTCGCGGACCTGGCGTACGTACGCGGCGAGGCCTCCGGCGCCCCGCTGCTGACCGGCGCCCTGGCCACCCTGGAGTGCCGCACCGAGAACCGCGTCGAGGCGGGCGACCACACCCTGGTCATCGGCCGCGTCCTGACGGCATCCCTCCCGTCCCCGGACCAACAACCCCTGACGTACTTCCGCGGCCGCTACAGGCACCTGAACGGCCAGTAGCCGGAATCCGGCCCGGCCGCACACTCCAGCCCCGCCTCACAATCCAGCCTCGCCGGCGTTTGAGGCGCGGGGTCCGGGGCGGAGCCCCGTTCTTTCGGCCTGGGCCGCCCGGCGGCTACCAGTCGCGCCCGGTCCGCCCCCGCTTGGTCTCGGCCCGCGCCTTCTTCTCCCGCAGGCGCCGCTCGTTGATCCCTCGCGGGATCTTCGTCGCCCGCCGCTGCCTCGGCGGCGGAGCCGTCGCCTCCGCCAGCAGCGAAGCCAGCCGCACCAGCGCCATCTCCCGGTTGCGGAACTGCGAGCGGTGCTCGGAGGCCCGTACGGTCACCACCCCGCCCACCAGGCGGGACGCCAGCCGCTCCAGCGCCCGCTCCTTCCACACGTCCGGCAGCGCGTTCGTCGCCGCCAGGTCGAACATCAGCTCCACCCGCGAGTCGGAGGTGTTCACGTGCTGCCCGCCGGGCCCTGAGGACCGCGAGAAGCGCCAGGCGAGCTCGCCCTCGGGGAGCACGACCGAACCGCGGATGACATAAGGACCAGGCATGCCCCCTATGATCCGTGCCCGCCCCCGCCTGCGTCACTCAGATTTCACGGCGGGAACCCGACAGGCCTCTCGTCGCGTTATAGGGGGCAGCGGTAGTTTGACCGCCTGTACGTGCATGTTGGATGAGGAAAGGGACAAACCCATGGCTGTCAGCCTGTCCAAGGGCGGCAACGTCTCGCTCACGAAGGAGGCCCCCGGCCTTGCTGCCGTCACGGTCGGCCTCGGCTGGGACGTCCGTACGACGACCGGTGTCGACTTCGACCTCGACGCTTCGGCCATCGCGGTCAACCCGACCGGCAAGGTCGTCTCCGACGGTCACTTCGTCTTCTTCAACAACAAGTCCACCCCGGACCAGACCATCGTCCACACCGGTGACAACCGCACCGGCGAGGGCTCGGGCGACGACGAGGCGATCAACGTCAACCTCGCCGGCCTGCCGGCCGACGTGGACAAGATCGTCTTCCCCGTCTCCATCTACGACGCCGAGGCCCGCAGCCAGAACTTCGGCCAGGTCCGCAACGCGTACATCCGCGTCGTGAACCAGGCCGGCGGCACCGAGATCGCCCGCTACGACCTCTCCGAGGACGCGGCGACCGAGACCGCCATGGTCTTCGGCGAGCTCTACCGCAGCGGCGCGGAGTGGAAGTTCCGCGCGGTCGGCCAGGGCTACGCCTCCGGCCTCACCGGCATCGCGCAGGACTTCGGCGTCAACGTCTGACGTACGGCCGAGTAGCGCCAAGTAGGGCCAAGTAGGGCTTCAGCGCTGGTGAAGCCCCCTCCCGGCCGTCCGGGGAGGGGGCTTCGCTACCGTTCGACAGGTGATCCTGCAACCGCTCGTCCCCGTCGACGGCGCCCTCCCCGGCCCGGTCCTCACCGAGATCGCCGCCCTCTACTCGACGAACCACGCGTTCTTCGAACTCAGCGGCGACTTCCCCGACCCGGACCGCATCACCGTCGAACAGGTCGCGGCCGCCCTCGCCGACGAACTCGCCCATGACGGCGCCGAGGTCCTCCTCGCCCGTTCCGCCGGCCGCCTCGTCGGCCTGGCCGCCACGCTGGCCCACCATCCGGACCCGGCCGCCGCCGGCACCGACCCGTGGATCGGCCTGCTGCTCATCGACGCCACCGCGCACCGCGAGGGATACGGCCGCGCCGTCGCCACCCTCGTCGAGGACCGCTTCCGCGCCGCCGGACGCACCGGCGTGCAGATCGCCGTACTGGACAACAACCCCAGGGCCCTCGCCTTCTGGCAGTCCCAGGGGTACGCGGAACTGCGCCGGGCCGAGGACCGCGAGCTCGGCCGCCCCTGCACGGTGCTGCGCAAGCCGCTCGAAGCCCCGTAGGCCCAGCCGGCCGGCTACTTGGGGCGGCCCTCGCCGTACAGCCAGACGTCCCAGACCTTCTTCAGGTCGCGCCCCGTCTTCTCCTGCGCGTAGGCGGTGAAGTCGGCCGTACTCGCGTTCCCGTGCCGGTGGTCCGCGGCCCAACCGCGCACCAGGGCGAAGAACTTCTCGTCGCCCACCTCCTGGCGGATCCGGTGCAGGACCATCGCGCCGCGGTAGTACACCGGCTCGTCCGAGATCTGATCGGGCCCGGGCGGGGAGGCCGGCGGGAAGGCGTCCCAGTCGGAGTCGGCCTCCTCGTCCACGGCCGTGTCACCGGCCAGGAACGCCTCGAAGTGCTGCTGGGCGGTGGGCCCGCCGTGGTCCTCGGCCCACAGCCACTCGGCGTAGGTCGCGAAGCCCTCGTTGAGCCACATGTCCTTCCAGGACTTCGGCGACACCGAGTTGCCGAACCACTGGTGGGCGAGCTCGTGCAGGACGAGCTCCTCGCTCTCCGGCGCACCGGAGAACACGGGCTTCGTCTGGGTCTCCAGCGCGTACCCGAGGGTGCCCGCCGGGAGCACGACCGCGCCCGCCGTGCCGAAGGGGTACGGGCCGAACCGGCCGGTGCCCCAGTCCACCATCTCCGGCAGCCGCGCGAGCGCACCCGCGCTCGCGGCCGCCTCGCCGGGCGCCACGGCGTTGTAGAGGCCGGTCCCCGACGGCGTCCGCCCCGTCGTCACCTTGTACGGGCCGACGACGGCGGTGGCCAGATAGCTCGCCATCGGCTCCGGACTGTGCCACGCGAAGACGGTCCGCCCGTCCGCGTCCTCGGTGCGGGAGGCCAACTCGCCGTTCGACACGGCTTCGTAGCCCCGCGGAACGGTGAGGGTGATGTCGTAGGTGGCCTTGTCACTGGGGTGGTGGTTGCCCGGGAACCAGGTCATCGACCCGACCGGCTCACCGACACCGACCGCACCGGCCCGCGCCCGCGCGCTGCCCCGTCCGTCCCCGCCGTCCTCGGTGGTGATCCACCCCTCCTTGGCGCCGTCCGCGTCCGTGAGGGTCTTCGGCTTGCCGCCGTACTCGACCTCCGTACGGAAGACCTCACCCTTCTTCAGGTCCTCGGCCGGGCGCACGGTCAGCTCGTTGCCGGCCCGGTTGTACCGGGCGCCGACGCCCTGCACGGTCACGCCCTCGACCTTCAGACCGCTGAGGTCGAGGTTGAAGGAGCTGAGGCCCTGCTCGGCGCGGGCGGTGATGACGGCCGTACCGTGCAGCTCCCCGTCGGCGGGGTCGTAGTCCAGGTCCAGCGCGTAGTGGTCGACCTGGTAGCCGCCGTTGCCGGCCTTGGGGAAGTACGGGTCGCGCAGGCCCGACGCGCCCGGCCGCCCCTGCACCGCGCCTCCCGTACACGCCGTGGTGAGGGCGAGGAGGGAGACGACGGCAGGGGCGGCGAGACGGAGGAGTGCGCGGTGTTCCACGCACTCGATCCTAGGCGGGCTGCCCGTACGGACTACTTGCCCAGGGCGTCGACACCGGCCTTGGCGAACTTCTCGTCCAGGTCACCGCTCGGGGCGCCGGCCACACCGATGCCCGCGACGGGCGCGCCGTTCGCCTGCACCGGGGTGCCGCCGCCGAGGAAGAGGGTGCCGGGGATGTCCTTCAGGTTCGGGGTCTGGGCGAGGCGGCCCACGAGCACCGAGGTCGGGGCGTTCCAGGACACGGCGGTGAAGGCCTTGCGCTGCGCCGACTCGTAGGACTGCGGGCCGGCGCCGTCGCCGCGCAGGGTGACGATGGTGTTGCCGTTGCGGTCCACCACCGCGACCGTGACCTTCTGGTTCTCGGCCTGCGCGGCCTGCAGCGCGGCCTGGGCGGCGCGGGTGGCGGCGTCGACGGTGAGGTGGGTGGTCGTGGTGAAGTTCTTGTCGCTCGGGCCGTCCTTCTTGCCGGCGACGGCGGCGGAGGCGGCGGCCGGGGCGGCGTCGGCGGCAGGGGTGGCGCTGGCGCTCACGGCACCGAAGGCACCGGCGCCCAGGGCGACGGCGAGGGCGGTACCGGTGAGAACGCGAGTGCGGGTGTTCATCTCTGCTCCTTGAGAACGGTGACACGGTGACACGGTGACGGCATCGGTTCGGTCCGGGCCGGTCGGACCGGCTCCTTCACTGCTCCAAGCCTGTCCCCGAACCCCCCGCCACCCCGTCCCCGTACCGGCTCCCGCCACCCACCGCACCGGTTGACGCAAGGGTCATCCAATCGGCCGATGCGCCCCGCCTCCACCCCGGTATCTCCTGGCCAGACCCCCGCGCTTGCAGCCCCGCCCGGCACCATCCAGCCTCGCCCAGCACAACCCAGCCCCGCCGGCGTTTGAGGCGCGGGGCCCGGGGCGGAGCCCCGGCGGCGGCGCCGCACCCGACAACGGACGCATGCCCCGACCGAGGAGCACCCAGTGACACCCGCCCCGCCGCGCGACGACACCCGCACGCTGGCCACCGTCGCCCACACCGCCTTCTTCCTCCTCCTCGGCGCCTCCCTCCTCCGCTTCCTCCTGCGCCACCCCGGCGAACCCCGCACCCCGTGGATCATCGCCCTCAGCATCACCCTGGCCCTGCTCTACGTACTCGGCCCCGCCCTCGGCGCCGCCCCCACCGCCCGCCGACTCCTCTGGCTCGGGCTGGTCGTCACCACCTGGGTGGTCCTGGTCGTCCTCGCGCCGAGCTTCGCCTGGTGCGCCGTACCGCTCTTCTTCACCGCCCTGCGCACCCTCCCGCCCCGCGCCGCCGTCGTCCTGGTCGCCCTCCTCACCGGCTTCGTGGTGATCGCCCAGCTGAAGCTGTCCAAGTCCTTCGACCCCAACCTGCTCCTGGCCCCGCCCGCGGTCGCCGCCCTCGCCACCGCCGTCTTCGTCCACATGGAACGCCAGGCCCAGGCCCAGCGGACACTGATCGACGACCTGATCCGCACCCGCCGGGAACTGGCCGCCACCGAACGCCGCGAAGGCACCCTCGCCGAACGGCAGCGGCTGTCCATGGAGATCCACGACACCCTCGCCCAGAACCTGTCCAGTCAGCAGATGCTGCTCCAGGCCGCCGACCGCACCTGGGACTCCGACCCGGCCACCGCCCGCGCGCACGTCCGTACCGCCACCGGCATCGCCGCACACGGACTCGCCGAGGCCCGCCGGCTCGTCCACGACCTGGCCCCGTCCGAGCTCGCCGACGGCGCCGGACTCGCCGAGGCGCTGCGCGCCCTGGACGCCGGCCCGGACATCGAGGTCCGCTTCCACCTCGAAGGCACCCCCGCCCCGCTCCCGGACCGCGTCCAGTCCGCCCTGCTGCGCATAGCCCAGGGCGCGCTGGCCAACGTCCGCGAACACTCCGGCGCCCGCACGGCCGCACTCACGCTCAGCTTCCTCGGGGACCAGGTGGTCCTGGACATCGCCGACGACGGCCACGGATTCGCCGAGCCCCGTACCGACGCCGCCGAGCGCGGCCACGGCCTCCCCGCGATGCGGGCCCGCGTCCGCCAGCTCGGCGGCACCCTCACGATCGAATCCGCGCCGGGCGAGGGCACCGTCCTCTCCGCGGCCATCCCCCTGGAGCCGGCCCCATGACGACGATCCTCCTCTGCGACGACCACGTGGTGGTCCGCGCCGGCCTGCTCGCCCTCCTCGGCAGCGAGCCGGACATCGAGGTCCTCGGCGAGGCGGGCAGCGGCGAGGAGGCGGTCGCCCTCGCCGCGAAGCTCCACCCCGACGTGGTGCTGATGGACCTCCAACTCGGCGAGGGCATCGACGGGGTCGAAGCCACCCGCCGCATCACCGCGCTCCCCCAGCCCCCACACGTCCTGGTCCTCACCACCTACGACACGGACGCGGACATCACCCGGGCGATCGGCGCGGGCGCCACCGGCTACCTCCTCAAGGCCGAACGCCCGGAGGAGCTCTTCGCCGCCATCCACTCGGCCGCCCAGGGCCGCACCACCCTGTCCGCGCCCGTCGCCAGCCGTGTGATGGCCCACATGCGCGGCACCCGCCCCACCCTGACCGACCGCGAACTGGACATCCTCGGCCAGCTGGCCCGCGGCCTCGGCAACCGCGACATCGCCCGCGCCCTGTTCATCAGCGAAGCCACGGTCAAGACCCACCTGGGCCGCATCTACGACAAGCTCGGCGTCGACACCCGCGCGGGCGCGGTCTCGGTGGCGAAGGAACAGCGCCTGTTGCCCTGACACCGGAGGTGAGCGGCCGCGGCGCGCGTGACACCATCGGCTACGTGCTCGACATCGGCTACTCCCTCTCCCGGCGCTTCCCCGACCCTCCGCAGACCGACTACCGCTCTGCGGACGTCCGCTCCCTGCGCCACGACCTGTTCTGCGGGGACGTCTACCTCGCCGACACCAACGCGGACCGGGAAGTGTCCACAGCCTGGGGATGGGTTCCCGTACTGGACTTCGCCTGGGCGCTGTGCGACATCGTCGAACAGCTCGACCAGGACCCCCGCGGCAACCGCTCGGCCAACCGCCAGCACGCCGAACTCGACTTCACGGAGTCCACGGACCGGATGCTCTTCGAGCGCCGCTTCGGCTGGGTCGACGTGGAGGCCGACTGGATGCCGGCCGAGGAAGCCCCGCTGACCTTCAGCCACCGCCTGCTGCGCCGCGAGGCCCGCGACTTCCTGCACGACCTGGTCGCGGACCTCATCGACATGCACGACGGCCTAGCCGACAACCCCGCCATCTGGACCCTCCAGTCCAAATTCCCCCGCGTCCCAGCCTGACCCACTCCCCCAGTCGCCCCCTCCAGCCCCCTCCCTCCTCGCTGGCCTCTCCAGCCCCGCCGGCCCCCTTCAGCCCCGCCGGCGTTTGAGGCGCGGGGTCTGGGGCAGCGCCCCAGGTCTTTCAGCCCCGCCTGCGTTTGAGGCGCAGGGGCACGGCGGCAGCACCCACGCACCGGCCCCGCACCCGGCATCGAGCCGATCCCCCCAGGGTCACCCCAACACCCGCACCCCCAGCTGGGAAGCAAGCGCCGGGGCCAGGTCGAACAGCTGCGCCGGGCTGATCACCGCCCCGGCCAAGGCGTCCACACCCCGCGCGATCCCCAGCTCCGTGGCCTCCCGCAGGTCCACGTCCTGCAGCCGTACGCCACTGAAGTCCACCCCGCGCAGCGCGCAGTCCCGGAACTCCACCCGCTCCAGCACCGCCCCCGCGAAGTCCGGCTCCACGAGCACGCACCCCTCGAAGACCACGTCCTTGAGCCGCGCCTTCCGCAGGTTCAGGTAGTCGATCTTCCCCCCGCGGACCACCACCCGCTCCAGCACGGCCCCGTGCATCTGCACCCCGCCCAGCCGGGCGTCCACCAGCTCCACGTCCCGCAACGAGGCCCCGGACAGGTCCGTCCCCACCCCCCGGACCCCCTCCAGCACCGAGTCCAGGAACCGCGCCTTCGCCAGCCCCGCCTCGTCCAGCGCACAGCGCCGCACCGCGCAGTCCATGAACCGGGCGCCGATCCCCTCCTGCCCCGCCAGATCCAGGTCCGCGAACTCCAGCCCGTCGTAGTCCCCGTCCGGCTCCAGCCCGCCCCCTGCCCACGCCACCAGCTCCGGCAGCCGCAGCTCCGGCCGCCGCGCCGCCTTCACCGTCTGCCGCTGCCCCTGTCCCTGCCCCTGCCCCTGCTGTCCTGTGCGCACCATCCCCCCATCGTGACCCAGCCCACTGACAACCGCCGCCAACGCCCGCCCTTGACCTCAACCCCGCTCGAGGTCGCACCGTGGTCGTCATGCCCACCATGCGAGCCATCCGCCTCCACGCCTTCGGCCCCGCCGAGAACCTCTCCTACGAGCGCACGGACATCCCCGTCCCCGCGCCCGGCCAGGTCCGCATCGCCGTCGCCGCCGCCGGTGTCCACCTCCTCGACACCAGCCTCCGCCGCGGCATCCAGGGCCCGCCCGCCCCGCTCCCCGAGCTCCCCACCATCCCCGGCCGCGAGGTCGCCGGCACCGTCGACGCCCTCGGCCCCGGCACCGACCCCGCCTGGCTCGGCCGCACCGTCGTCGTCCACCTCGGCTTCGCCCCCGGCGGCTACGCCGAGTACGCCGTTGCCGACGCCGACCGCCTGCACCCCGTACCCGACACCCTCGACCCCGCCGAGGCCGTCGCCATGATCGGCACCGGCCGCACCACCCTCGGGATCCTCCAGTTCGCCGACCTGGGCCCGGACTCCGTCGCCCTGATCCCCGCCGCCGCCGGAGGCATCGGCACCCTGCTCGTCCAGTACGCCCGCAGCGTCGGCGCCACCGTCATCGCCCTCGCCGGCGGGCCCGCCAAGACCGCCCTGGCCGCCGCCAACGGCGCCCACCTCGCCCTCGACTACACCGCCGCCGGCTGGGCCGACGCCGTACGCGCCCACCACCCCGGCGGCGCCACCGTCCTCTTCGACTCGGTCGGCGGCGACACCGCCCGCACCGCCCTCGGCCTGCTCGCCCCCGGCGCCCGCCACCTCGTCTTCGGCTGGTCCGCCGGCCCCCTCGACCTCACCGACGCCGAACGCGCCGACCTCGCCGCCCGCTCCATCACCACCCGCGGCGTCCTCGGCCCGGCCATGCTCCAGCAGGTCGGCGCCCCCGACCCGCTGCGCGTCCTGGAAACCCGCGCCCTCACCGAAGCCGCCACCGGCCGCCTCCGCCCGGCCCTCACCCGCTACCCCCTCGCCAAAGCCGCCACCGCCCACCACGCCCTGGAATCCCGCGCCACCACAGGCAAGCTCATCCTGGAACCCTGACCAACCCCCGCTCCGCCGCGGCGCGCTCAGCGGGTCGTCCACCACGCGGTGAATCCCGAGCATCCGAGAGCGACCAACGCGCTCATCAGCCGCACGGGCGCCCTCTGGATCACGAGGTGGAAACCTCCCGCACGGAGTTCCAGAAACGGTTTCTGCGTCTTGGTCTCGGACACGGCACGCTCCGGGGAGGTCAACCAGCCAATGGGACGGTTCCTTGCCGATCTGCTGCGCAACGCCTCAACTTGACTACACACTACGCCAGTTATGACTATCCGAAGATAGCCCAAACGGACTATGTGCAATAGGTCGGGGGCATCGCAAAAAGCCACCGGTGCCACACCCATCAGGCGCTGAAGGGCCGTACTGGACAACAAGGCCAGGTGAGAGGTTCGCGGCCGTCCCGCGCACCCTCCCAGCCGCCTTCGCCCGGTGCCCCGAGAGCTGCGGGGCGACTCCCCGCAGCACCCGGTCCCGGCCGTCGCACAGCTCCCCCCGATCCCAGGCGGCCTACTCCGCCCCACCCAGGCCGGCCAGGGGTCCGTCCGTCAGGCGGTACACGTCCCACTCCTCCTGCGGGCGCGCGCCCAAGGCCTCGTAGAAGGCGATCGTCGGGGCGTTCCACTTCAGGCCGCATCACCGCGTCACCAAGGGACTAGCCCTCTCGACTAGGCGGGTTCAGTGGGCGTGGCAGGCTCCCTGCGCGGAGCTTCGTCATCGGGTGTGTCTGGACTCCCGAAACCGTGGCCAACGCATGCTCTTCCACGGGGTCGGCAGTGATGGCCAACAACCGCACGAACCAGTCGTGGACCGTGTCGCCGTCCCAGATCGCTTCGATCGCGACGATGCGACCAGCGGCTCCGCCGGCGCGGTAGGCCAAGGACTCCAGATCGAGGGGACTCTCCGGAGTGCGGGCGATCCTGTCACCGTGGCGTGCGTAGCGGTCGCCGACGATGAGCTGAGCCGTACCAACTCCCACGTCATCACGGACAAGGCCGACGTCTACGACGACGCGGACCGCTGCGAGCATGGCGTCCTGAAGGACGTATCCGTCGATCTCATTGCGAATCCCCACGGGCAGCCGCTCCCACCACTCGGCCCGGGCCTCTTTCCCCATCATGCGATCTCACCTGCCTCCACATGCTTCGCACGCTTCAGTGACACGAACCTGGTATTCGCACGTCGCCCCAGACCGTCTGGTCCCGCCAACCGGAGGGTCCGTACGATCTGGCCATGCCCGCTGACGCACGTGTGACCAGGTCGTCGTTCCACGACCTCACGCCTCTCTCTGTCCCCCGCCCGATGTCTGTCCTGCCGACCCGGAAGTGGACGGATGACCAGTGGGAGCGCATACAACTCGGTTACCGATCAGCGGACATGGATGAGAAGTGGGATGTCTTCACGGAAGACAACGTGGTCTTTCTGCACCGCAGTTGGACCGGTTTCGAGATCTTCGAAGCAGCATTCGTTCCCGCCGAGGGCGGAGGGTGGGCGATCGCCGGCGCCATGGTCGAATCCGATCCGGAGCGCTACGGCGGCACATCGGACATGCGGAACGCACTGACGCTGGAGTTGGTACTCAGCGCGATCGTGCTGGGTGAGGACGCTACCGAGCTACGAACTCGGCTGGTGGAACCGACCACCCCGACGTCCTCCAGCAACGATGCACTTCCTGGAGTCGTACTGCACAGCGTCCTCGGCTTGCGCTCGGGGACCTGAACCATTCGGCCAGTGGCCGGTGTCCATCCGTCCACTGACCGGAGCATCCACACCCTTGAGACCTCGTAGCAGGGGGCCTTTTTGCGTCGGTCCTGAGAATCATTGCGAATCACGCAGGACAGGGAAGATGCGTCCGCCCCATCCTGGTCGGGACTTGTCCGCTGGTGGGAGGGGGAACGGCCATGGCACGGCGACTCCGATTCATCGGTACCAACTCCGGCAACGACGGATGCCCGACCCTGTACGAGGACCTGGACACCGGGGAGGTTCTGGTCCAGGGCGACGCGGTGACCGACCCCCAGGACGTGGCGCAGCTCCGGAACGTCAAGGATGGGGAGGGGTTCGTGGTCGTCCCGCGCGCACTCCTGGCCGACTTCGCGCCCCGGGACGCGGAAAGGACGCCCGTGCTGATCGGCTTCGAGGAGTTCGCCGGGATGTTCCGGACCTTCGCGCACACGGCTTGGCGCCTGGAGACCCGGCGCCGCTACCAGTCGGACGAGGAGACCGGGACCTACCAGCGGTTCATTCGGGGCGAGGACGCCGGCTGGGACCTGGACGACCCCTGGTGCGTGTCCCGGCGCGAACAGTCCGCCCTGGGCAAGCGCTTCGAGCGGGTGCGGATCGCCGACAACCCGCCCACCCCCGGTCAGCGCTACCTGCTCGACAACGCCCGCCGCAACAGCGCGGTGGGCGAAGACATCCGCAACCTGTGGCGCTCCGAGGCCGAGCGGCTCCAACTCCCCGACGGGGACTTCTGGCTCTTCGACTCCCGGGTCATCGCCCGGCTCCACTTCGATGACGACGACCGGATGACCAGCGTCGAACTGGTCACGGACCCCGTCGAGGTGGCCCGCGCCTGCCAGGTCCGGGACGCCGCGTGGCACCACGCCGTCCCGTACGAGACCTTCGCGGACCAGGTGCCGTCCGCCGAGTGAGCACCGACTTCCAACAAGCACGAGTCGCCCTCGGTGCGCGGCTGCGCGAGCTGCGCACCGATCGGCGGCTCACCGGCCGCCAGTTGGCGGTCCTGCTCGGCTGGACCCAGTCCAAGATCAGCAAGTTGGAGACCGGACGCCAAACCGCGACGGCGGACGACCTGCTGGCGTGGGCGGACGCCACCGGCCATCCGCAGGCGGCGGAGGAGCTGATCACCCGGCTCCGGAGCCTGGAGTCCCGGTCCCGCGCGTGGCGCAGACAGCTCGCCGCGGGCCACAAGCCGGTCCAGGACACGCTCACGGCCGAGTACGAACGCACGAGGACGTTCCACGTCTGGCAGGGCTCCACGGTCGTGGGCATGCTCCAGACCGCCGAGTACGCCCGCCACGTCTTCACCCGCTACGCCGACCTCCACCAGTCCGTACGGGACACCGAGGGAGCCGTACGAGCCCGCGTGAAGCGGCAGGAGATGCTGTACGAGCCGGGGCGCACGTTCCACATCGTGATGTGGGAGGCCGCGCTCCGGGCACTCGTGTGCCCTCCTCCCGTGCTGGCCGCCCAGCTCGACCGCCTGGCGGGCGTCCTCGGGCTGGACACCGTCTCCCTGGGCATCGTCCCGTTCGGCGCCTCCCTGAAGATCCCGCCGGCCAACGGGTTCTGGCTGTACGACGACCGCCTGGTGATCGCGGAGGACTGGCACGCGGAACTCTGGCTGGACGACGCGGACAGCGTCGGCGTGTACCGGAAGGTCTGGCAGGCACTCTCCGATTCCGCGGTCTACGGCGCCGACGCCCACCGTGTGATCGCCCGCGCCCGGCGCGCTCTCGACATCTCCTGAGAATCCGTCGGAAGATCACGACTCAGCCCGAGAATCCCGGCGAATCAGCCCCCAGAGCGCCTGGTACCCGGCCCTAGCGTCCCTCTCATGGACAGCTCGCACGAACTGGAGACAGTGACCCCGAGCGCGGTCGTGGAGTCGCTGCGCGAATCGCTGATGGCCGCCGGAATCGTTCTCCCCTCGCTGGGCATCGACCCGGCACCGCCCGGCCCGGGGCTGGTGAGACTGGGCAGTGTCCGCCCCGACGTCGCCATGAAACTGACGCAGGTCCTGAAGCGGGGGACCGGATGAGCGCACGCGACAGCCATCCGGACGGTACGGAACCCGGTTGGGCACGGTTCGAGGGCCCAGACCTGAGTCCCGGCAACGCCTTGAAGTGGCGTCCGTGCGAGTGCGGCCGACCGGTGTGTCCCGAGTACCGCCCGGCAACCGGGAGTACCCAGCGGCTGAATGCCAGGGTGGCCGAAGCAAACCGGCGGAGTCAGGAGACGGCGCAGTGAGCGCCCCGCCGGGACCGATGCCAGAGTCCTGGGACGACATAGCGGCCCAGCTCCGTGACCTTCGGGAACGGAGCGAATGGACCGCCCAACTCTCCCGCCACCTGACTCCGGGAAGTCCCCTTCTGGAGTTTCTGGCAGAGGCCGGAGAACGGCAGATGCAGGCCCGGCCGGACCGCACTCCCAGGGCCCTCACCCCAGGGCCCTCACCCCAGGGTCCGACTGACCGCACCCCACAGACTCCGCCCCGGTGACCGATCCACCGATCAGCCGGGGCGGCCCACAGCACCACTCATCCCTCACGAGAAGGAGCACGTTCATGGGCGGACAGCACGGCGGAGGCAGCGGCTCGGGCCAGGGCGGAGGCCAGCAGGACGACGGCCAGTCGGGCGCCGGTCACGGCGGAGGTGGCTCGGAGGGCCAGGACTCCGGCCACAGCGACACGAAGGGCAGCGGCACCAAGTGACCGAACGCGCCACGACGGAGGCCGGCCCCCAGGGGTTGGCCTCCCGGCTCATGGACTCCGGGGCCCTGACCTCCGACTGGCTCTCCACTTATCAAGCCGTGCTCCGGGAGTCGTTCGTCCCGGATGTGATCTGGCCCGGAGTCGGACCGGCCGACGGCGGACCGGTGGCGAGCATCGACCGCCGGACCGACCCTGAGGGCTGGTTCCGCGCGGTCTACTCGGATACCTCCCTGACCACCCAGTGGGACGACGGCAACCACCCGGGGCCCGGCCGGGGCAAGGTCCCCACGTGCAGCAACTCCCAACCCTCCATGGTGTTCTCCATGCTGGCCGCCCTGGACGTCCAGCCGGACTCCAAGGTCCTGGAGGTGGGGACCGGTACGGGCTGGAACGCGGCTCTGCTCTCCGAACGGGTCGGCTCGGAGAACGTCACCACCATCGAGTTCGACCCGGAGAACGCGGCCACGGCCCGAACCCGCCTGGACACCGCCGGGTACAACCCGGTGGCCGTCGTCGGAGACGGCTCCCAGGGCTGGCCGGCCTGCGCCCCGTACGACCGGGTACTGATCACGGCCTCCCTCCGGGAGATCCCGGCGGACATCGTCCGGCAGACCCGACCCGGCGGGATCATCGTCTCCCCTTACGCCACGGAGTACGGCGGGGAGGCCGTGGTCCGCCTGACCGTCGAGGAGGACGGAGGGGCGTCCGGCCCGTTCGTCGGCTCCTCCGCCTTCATGCGACTGCGGCAGCAACGCGCCTACCGGACACACGTGAAGGAGTACCTGGGCGGAAGGCCCTGGCCCGCCGACGGCCGCCGGACGACCACTTCCCTGCCCCCGGAGGCCGTGGCCGGCTGGCTCCCCATGTTCGCCATCGGACTCCAGACACAAGGGATGTTCCCCTACCCGGAGCAGTACGACGACGGGAGCTACACGCTCTGGCTCCGGGACACCGAGGTCACCTCCTGGGCATCCGTGGACTTCGTGCCCGGCGCGGAGGAGTTCGAGGTGTACCAGTCCGGGCCGCGGGAGCTGTGGGACGAACTCAGGGCCGCGTACGCCTGGTGGAACGGCCAGGGGCAGCCGGGGTTCGAGCGGTTCGGCCTCACCATGCGCCCCGACGGAACCCCCTGGGCCTGGCTCGACTCCCCGGAGCACCCGGTCCCCGCCGTCGGGTAGCCGGGCGGCCGGACCCCGGCGGCCAACGCAGGGGGCGGCGCGCTCAGCGGGTGGCGGCCGGTGAGCCCAGGTCGGCCAGGGGTCCGTCCGTCAGGCGGTAGACCGACCACTCCTCCTGCGGGCGCGCGCCCAAGGCCTCGTAGAAGGCGATCGTCGGGGCGTTCCACTTCAGGACCGACCACTCCAGCCGCTCGTAGCCGCGCTCCACGCACGTGCGGGCCAGCTCCGCCAGCAGCGCCTTGCCGTGGCCGCCGCCGCGCACGCCCGGGCGTACGTACAGGTCCTCCAGGTAGATCCCGTGCACCCCGCGCCAGGTGGAGAAGGACAGGAACCACACCGAGAAGCCGACCGCCTCGCCGTCGTCCGTCTCCGCGATGTGCGCGAACACCGCCGGGCGGTCCCCGAACAGCGCCTCCCGCAGCTGCTCCTCGGTCGCCCGCGCCTCGTGCGGCACCTTCTCGTACTCCGCGAGCTCGCGGATCATCGCGTGGATGACGGGCACATCGGCGACTTCGGCGTTACGGATCATGCCCGCAGCCTAGGCGCCGTCACGGCGGACGACGCCCCACGTCACCGACCCCGCAGTACCTCCGCGACCGTCAACTGCTGCTCGTCCAGGTGCTCTTCGCCGTCCTCCAGGTCCCACAGGCAGTTCTGCAGCACCCGCCCCAGCGTCCACGCCCGGGCCCGCTCGCGGTCCGGTCCCACCGCCTCCGCCAGCAGGTCGAACCGCCACCGCACCTCCTGCGCACGGAAGTTGTTGACGATCGCCGGCAGCAGGTCGAAGCCCGGATCCCCCGCCAGCGGCTTCGGGTCGATCGCCAGCCACGGCTCGCGGCCGCCCGCCAGGACGTTGTCGTAGTGCAGGTCCCAGTGCAGCAGCCGGTCCCCCGGCTCGCCCGCGACCTCCGCCAACGCCGCCGCGCAGTCCCGCAGCAGCCGCCGCTCCCGCGCGTCCGCGAGCCGCCCGACCACCCGCGGTACGTCCTCCAGCATCCGCGCCGCGATCTCGCCCAGCCCGCGCAGCCCGGCCGGCGCGGGCACCGCCGTCAGCTGCGCCAGCAGCTCCCCGACCACCCCCACCGCCCGCCGTGCGTCCCGCCGCGCGAGCGCCGACAGGTGCCGCCGCTCGTCCAGCCGCTCCAGCAGCAGGGTGCCCGTCTCCGCGTCGT
Source organism: Streptomyces sp. NPDC001513 (assembly GCF_042894695.1). Lineage (NCBI taxonomy): Bacteria > Bacillati > Actinomycetota > Actinomycetes > Kitasatosporales > Streptomycetaceae > Streptomyces > Streptomyces sp. NPDC001513. Next base: position 85,401 of record NZ_JBIAVU010000005.1, on the reverse strand, counting down.
GCTCCAGGAGCCGTACGCAGCCCCGCCCACCCCACGCGCGCAGCGCGACCGGCTCCCCCGCGCTCTCCTCGTCCAGCGCGACCAGCTTCAGTACGGCCGCACTCCCGTCGGCCCGCTCCACCGGCAGCACCAACGCCGTCACCCCGTGCATGGCCGGCCCGGTGCACCGCAGCTCCCACCGCTCCAGGAACCGCGCGGCCCGCCCCGGCAGAGCCGCGATGAACTCCCGTCCCTCGTCACCGTTGAACCTGAGCTGCGCCTCGACCAAGCCGTCCGGAATCTCCGCGAAGTCCACCATGATCCGAAGGTAGCCCCACGAGATCCGAACAAGTCGGGCTAGCCGATCCCCGCGCCCTTCAGCGTCCGCGCGAAGGCCTCCGCGACGGCCCCCTCGCTCCCGCCCCGCAGCCGGCCACCGCCCCGACCGACAGCACCGCCGCCGCGACCCCCGTGACGATCCGCCGCGCGCGCCCTGTCCTGCGTATGCCGCCCGTCATCAACCGAACCTCTCACCCGGAAACATGACAAACCTCCACCACCCTACGGCCCCCGCCACCCCTCCCACATCGGCCATCCGGCCTGGAAACCCGCCCCAACACACGACAACCGGCCCCTGGACGCCCCACCGGAACCGGGTGTACCAACTCCCCCATGACGATCAACGGCGGTATTTCCTTCTGGTACGCGACCGACCCCGGCACCGCGGCCACCCCACCCCGCGCCCCCCTCACCGCCGACTCCACCGCCGACGTCGTCATCGTCGGCGGCGGCTACACCGGCCTGTGGACCGCCTACTACCTCAAGCAGGCCGCCCCCGACCTGCACATCACCGTCCTGGAACAGAAGTTCTGCGGCTACGGCGCCTCCGGCCGCAACGGCGGCTGGCTCTACAACGGCATCGCCGGCCGCGACCGCTACGCCGCGCTCCACGGCCACGACGCCGCCCGCCGCCTCCAGAACGCCATGAACGAGACGGTCACCGAGGTCATCGACGTCACCGCCAAGGAAGGCATCGACGCCGACGTCCACCGCGGCGGCGTCCTCGAAGTCGCCCGCACCCCCGCCCAGCTCGGCCGGCTCAAGGCCTTCCACGCCGCCGAACTCTCCTTCGGCGAGAGCGACCGCGAACTGTTCGACGCCACCGAGACCCACCGCCGCATCAACATCGCCGACGCCGTCGGCTCCAGCTGGAGCCCGCACGGCGCCCGCATCCACCCCCTCAAGCTGGTCAAGGGCCTCGCCGCCGCCTGCGAACGCCTCGGCGTCGTCATCCACGAGTCGACCCCCGTCACCGAGATCGCCGCCCGCCGCGCCGTCACCCCGTACGGCACCGTCCGCGCCCCGTACGTCCTGCGCTGCACCGAGGGCTTCACCGCCGCGCTCAAGGGCCAGAAGCGCTCGTGGCTCCCGATGAACTCCTCGATGATCGTCACCGCCCCGCTGCCCGCCGAGACCTGGGCCCAACTGGGCTGGTCGGACTTCCCGGTCCTCGGCGACATGGCCCACGCGTACATGTACGCCCAGCGCACCGCCGACGACCGCATCGCGATCGGCGGCCGCGGGGTCCCGTACCGCTTCGGCTCCCGCACCGACAACGACGGCCGCACCCAGCCCGCCACGATCGAGGCCCTGAGCGCCCTCCTCTTCTCCTTCTTCCCGCAGCTGACGGGTACGGAGATCACGCACGCCTGGTCCGGCGTCCTCGGCGTGCCCCGCGACTGGTGCGCCACCGTCACCCTGGACCGCACCACGGGCCTGGGCTGGGCCGGCGGTTACGTCGGCTCGGGCGTCGCCACCGCCAACCTCGCCGCCCGCACCCTGCGCGACCTGGTCCTGGGCGAGTCCACCGACCTCACCGCCCTCCCCTGGGTGGGCCACAAGGTCCGCCGCTGGGAGCCGGAGCCCTTCCGCTGGCTCGGCGTGCAGGCCCTCTACGCCGCCTACCGCGAGGCCGACCGCCGCGAGACGGCCACCCACCGGCCCACGACAACCCCCCTGGCCCGCCTGGCGGACCGCATCTCCGGCCGCCACTGAAGCCCGGGCCGGGCCGAACCGGGCCGCACCGGCGCCCGCCGCCCGCGCCCAGGGCATGCCGAAGGCCCCGGACCAAGCAGGTCCGGGGCCTTCGGGTACGGAGCCCCCTGTCGGGTTCGAACCGACGACCCCCGCTTTACAAGAGCGGTGCTCTGGCCAGCTGAGCTAAGGAGGCAAGCCGCCATCACTCTACACAGACCGCTCTTCCCCGGGCCATCAGATTGAAAGCTGTGGACGTCACCCGACCGGTTACTTCGGGTCGCGGTTGAACTTGGCGGCGGACCAGAAGTAGCCGAGCACCGCGAGCCCCAGGCACCACAGCACCGCGAGCCATCCGTTGTGCCCGATCTCGCTGCCGAGCAGCAGGCCGCGCAGGGTCTCGATGACGGGCGTGAAGGGCTGGTACTCGGCGATCGGCTGGAACCAGCCCGGCATCGCGTCCACCGGGACGAACGCGCTGGAGAGGAGCGGCAGCAGGATCATCGGCATCGCGTTGTTGCTGGCGGCCTCGGCGTTCGGGCTGATCAGGCCCATGCCGACGGCGATCCAGGTGAGCGCCGTGGCGAAGAGCACGAGCAGCCCGAGCGCCGCCAGCCACTCCAGGGCCGTGGCGTCGGTGGAGCGGAAGCCGATGGCCACGGCGACGGCGCCGACGAAGATCACGCTCATCACGCACTGGAGCACGCTGCCGACGACGTGCCCGATGAGCACCGACCCGCGGTGGATCGCCATGGTACGGAAGCGGGCGATGATCCCCTCGGTCATGTCGTTGGAGACGGACACCGCGGTCCCGACGACGGTGCCGCCGACGGTCATCAGCAGGATGCCAGGGACGACGTACGCGATGTACGCGGACCGGTCCGCGCCGCCGAGGCCGGCGCTCATCACGTCGCCGAAGATGTAGACGAAGAGGAGCAGCAGCATGATCGGCGTCAGCAGCAGGTTCAGCGTGAGCGACGGGTAGCGCCGGGCGTGGAGCAGGTTGCGGCGCAGCATGGTGGTGGAGTCGCGGAGGGCGAGGGTGAGGGAGCTCATCGGAGGTTCTCCTTGGCCTGGTTGGGCTGGCTGGGCTGGTTGGGGATGGTGTGGGCGCCGGCGGTGTGGGTGCTGCCGGTGAGGGCGAAGAAGACGTCGTCGAGGTCGGGGGTGTGGACGGTCAGTTCGTCGGCTTCGATGCCGGCGGTGTCCAGGCGGTCGAGGAGGGTGCGCAGTTCGCGCTGGCTGCCGTCGCTGGGGATCTGGAGGGACAGGGCCTCGTCGTCCCGGGTGGTGTCGGGGAGGGCGAGGGCGGCGGCGCGGTGGGCGGCCGGGTCGGCGAAGCGCAGGCGGACGTGTCCGCCGGGGATGAGTCGTTTGAGTTCCTCGGCGGTGCCTTCGGCGACGATCTTGCCGTTGTTGAGGACGGCGATGCGGTCGGCGAGTTCGTCGGCCTCTTCCAGGTACTGGGTGGTGAGGAAGACGGTGACGCCGCCGGTGACGAGTTCGCGGATGATCTGCCACATGTTGTGCCGGGAGCGCGGGTCGAGGCCGGTGGTCGGCTCGTCGAGGAAGATGATCCGCGGGCTGCCGACCAGCGTCATCGCGATGTCCAGGCGGCGCTTCATGCCGCCGGAGTAGGTGGAGGCGGGCTTCTTCGCGGCCTCGACGAGGTCGAAGCGCTCCAGCAGCTCGGCCATGACCCGCCGTCCCTCGCGCTTGGACAGGTGGTGCAGGTCCGCCATCAGGAGCATGTTCTCCTCGCCGGTGATCAGCCCGTCCACCGCGGAGAACTGCCCGGTGACACCGATCGCCGCCCGCACCGCCTGCGGGGCGGCGGCCAGATCGTGGCCGCCGACGTGGACCTCACCGGTGCCCGGACCGGCGCCGACGAGGGTGGAGAGGATCTTCACGGCGGTCGTCTTGCCCGCGCCGTTCGGACCGAGCAGGGAGAAGACCGTTCCCTCGGGGACGGTCAGGTCGACTCCGTCGAGCACGACCTTGTCGCCGTACGACTTGCGCAGCCCGTTCGCCGCGATGGCCAGGTTGGTCATGATGGAAGCTCCTCAGGGTCTGCGGGTCAGTTGCTGCGGGCGGTGATGTCGCCGTAGGCGGTGGTGGCGTGGATGGTGAGGGCGGCGGTGGCGCCGTCGGTGTTCCGGAGTGTGTTGTTGATGCGGCCGTGGGTGGTGCCGGCGTCGAGGGTTGCGGAGACTCCGCGGGCGGCGCCGATGGTCAGGTCGCCGGCCTGGGTGCGCAGGTCGACGGTGCCGTGGACGGCTTCGGCGATGGTGATGTCGCCCTTCTGGGTGCTGATCTGTGCGGGGCCGCCGAGGCGTCCGACGGTGACGTCGCCGGCCATCAGCGTCAGGCGGGCGGCGGCGGTCTCGTCGAGCTTGACGGTGGCCTGGGCGCCCTCGAAGGCGACGTCTCCGAGGCGTCCGACGCCGCGGAACTCGGCGCTGGCCGCCTTGGCCTCGACGCGGGAGCCGGCGGGCAGCTGCACGGTGACCTCGACGGACCCGGAGGGGCCGAGGATCTGGTTCTTCCCCTCGGGGGTCTTGATCCGCAGGATGCCGTCGGCGTATTCGACGGTGGTCTGCTCGGCCGCCTTCACGTCGCGCCCCTTGGAGGCGTTGGCGGGCAGGACCTCGACGGTGGTGTCGGCGCGGTCGGCGGCGATGAGGCGGATGCGGCCCGCGGCGATGTCCAGGACGGCGGAGACGGGCGCGGCGGTGGCGAACTTCTGCATCGTTCTTCTCTTTCTCCAGTGGCGGGCTCCCTGTCGGCCCGCCGTTTCTGATGAACGAAAAGCTACGTTGCATTCACAGATCTGGCAACGCACTCGTTGCGCACCGATCCAATCAATGCAGCTCACGGCAGGTATTTCATTGCAATGGCTTTGATTTCAATGCAACAAACCCCACTCACCACGTTGCAATGAATGAAGAGTGAACGCTATGCTGGAGCGACACCGCACCACGAAGGAGACCGCGATGCCGGGAGGCAGACTCACCCAGCAGGAACGCCAGCAGATCGCGCTGGGGCTGGCCGACGACCTCGCCTACGCGGAGATCGCCAGACGCCTCGACCGCCCCACCTCGACGGTCACCCGCGAGGTGATGCGCAACGGCGGCCCCGCCACCTACCGCGCGGAGCTGGCCCACCGCGCCACCGAACGCCGCGCCCACCGGCGCAGGCAGCCCGCACCCCGGGGATCTCAGGCGCCCGAGCAGGCCCACGGACGCGACGCCGAGGCCGTGCGCGCGTACGAGGAGACGTTCACCACCCTCTTCACCGCGCAGGGCCTGCCCACGATGACGTCCCGGGTGCTCGCGTCCCTCTACACGACCGACGCGGGCAGCCTCACCGCGTCCGAACTCGTCCAGCGCCTCGACGTCAGCCCGGCGTCCATCTCCAAGGCGATCACGTTCCTCGAAAGCCAGGGCCTCATCCGCCGGGAACGCGACGAACGCCGCCGCGAGCGCTACGTCGTCGACGACGACGTCATGTACCAGTCGACGATCGCCGGCGCCCGCGCCAACGCCCTGCTCGCCGAGACCGCACGCCAGGGCGTCAGCGTCCTCGGCCCCGGCACGCCGGCCGCCACCCGCCTGGAGAACATCGCCCGCTACGTCGACTTCATCGCCGAGAGCATCGCCCGCGCCGCGGACCAGGCCCGCGAGATCCTCCACACGAAACCCGCACCGCCCTCGGACACCACCACCTGAGCCGGGCCCGGGGCCGGGGGCCCGCCCGCCGATCCCCCGTCCACCGATCCCCCGCCCCCGGGTGCTGACAGACGGCGTCGCGGCAGGTAGCGTCGGGCGGAGTCCGGTGCTACTGGACTAGACCCATTCTTCCTTCCACTCGGATCGTCCGGCACGTTCCTGCCGGTAGAAGGGATTCATCACCATGGCTTCTGTCACTTTCGACAAGGCGACCCGGCTGTACCCCGGCGGCGACAAGCCCGCCGTCGACCAGCTGGAGCTGGAGATCGAGGACGGCGAGTTCCTCGTCCTCGTCGGCCCTTCCGGCTGCGGCAAGTCCACCTCGCTGCGCATGCTCGCCGGCCTGGAGGACGTCAACGGCGGCTCCATCCGCATCGGTGACCGCGACGTCACGCACCTGCCGCCCAAGGACCGGGACATCGCGATGGTGTTCCAGAACTACGCGCTCTACCCGCACATGTCCGTCGCCGACAACATGGGCTTCGCGCTCAAGATCGCCGGCGTGGACAAGGGCACCATCCGCAAGAAGGTGGAGGAGGCGGCCGACATCCTCGACCTGCGCCCCTACCTCGACCGCAAGCCCAAGGCGCTCTCCGGCGGTCAGCGCCAGCGCGTCGCGATGGGCCGCGCGATCGTCCGCCAGCCGCAGGTGTTCCTGATGGACGAGCCGCTGTCGAACCTGGACGCCAAGCTCCGCGTGTCCACCCGTACGCAGATCGCCGGCCTCCAGCGCCGCCTCGGCATCACCACCGTCTACGTCACCCACGACCAGGTCGAGGCCATGACGATGGGCGACCGCGTGGCCGTCCTGAAGGACGGGCTGCTCCAGCAGGTCGACACCCCGCGCAACATGTACGACCGTCCCGCGAACCTCTTCGTGGCCGGCTTCATCGGCTCCCCGGCCATGAACCTGGTCGAGGTCCCGATCACCGACGGCGGCGTGAAGTTCGGCGACAGCGTCGTCCCGGTGTCCCGCGAGGCGCTGTCCGCCGCGGCCGACGCGGGCGACCGCACCGTCACGGTCGGCGTGCGCCCCGAGCACTTCGACCTCGCCGAGACCGGCGGCCTGACCATCGACGTGAACGTCGTCGAGGAACTCGGCGCCGACGGCTACGTGTACGGCTCCACCCCGGGGGAGAAGGGTGCGCAGGACCTCGTGGTCCGCGTCAACGGCCGCCAGGTGCCCGAGAAGGGCTCCAGCCTGCACGTGGTGCCGCGGGCCGACGAGATCCACGTGTTCTCGACCTCCTCCGGCGAGCGGCTCTCCGGCTGAGCGGCTCCGACCGAGCGGCTCTCCGACCGAGCGGCCGACTCCGCAACACGGCTTGACCGAGGGGCGTTCCGTCAAGGGGCGCCCCTCCGCCGTGCGTTGCCCAACTCCGGCAGACCGGGCCATTCGGCCCCCTCCGTCAACCCGCAATTCGAAAAGCCACGTCGAACCGTCCCTCGACAGGGTGACTAAATGTCGCCAAATCTTCACCGAGCGCTACTCTCGCCCTCGTGACCCACACTGCCCGCCGTATCGGCCGATCCCTCGCCCTGGTCCTGCCCGTCGTCCTCGTCCTGTCCGGGACCCTCGCGGTCACCATGGTCCCCTGGGCGGACACGTCCTCCTCCCAGATCCTGACCGCCTCCGCCGAGGGCGTCTCCGCCCCGGCGAAGCCGCGCGCCGCGCACGAGGTGCTGCGCGAGCAGCTCGTCGGCGATCTGCAGCAGGGCCAGGCGCCGGACGACGTCCTCACGCACCTCCAGCAGGAGGTGAACCGGCGGCCGTCGCTCGCCGAGCACTGCGTGGGGATCGCCCGGGCACTGGGACGGGCCGCCGTCGACGCGTACGGCCCCACGAAGGCCCAGTCGTTCGCCCGACCCGTGTGCGACACCTCGTACGCCACCGGCGTCGCCTCCATGGGCTGACGCACCTCGCGTCCCTACGCTGGCCGCCATGACCGACGACCACCGATCCGCACCATCCGCTCCACCCACTCCATCCGCTCCACCCGTTCCCTCCGCTTCCTCCGCAGCCGCGTTCCCCGCCGCCCCCACCCAGGCCGTCGTCCTGGCGGGCGGCCAGGGTTCGCGGCTGCGTCCGTACACGGACGACCGCCCCAAGCCGATGGTCGAGATCCCCGGGACGGGGGTGCCGATCATCGGGCACCAGCTGGCCTGGCTGGCCGCCGAGGGCGTCACGGACGCGGTGATCTCCTGCGGGCACCTCGCCGGGGTCCTCCAGGAGTGGCTGGCCGGGGCCCGGTTGCCGCTGCGCGTGACCACGGTGGTCGAGGAGGAGCCGCTGGGCCGCGGCGGTGGCCTCAAGTACGCCGCACGCCACCTCCCGCACCCGGACGAGGCCTGGTACGCGACGAACGGCGACATCTGGACCCGGTTCTCGCTGCGCGAGATGGCGGCCTTCCACGCCGAACGCGGCGCCGTGGCGACGCTGGCGCTGGCCCGGCCGCGGATCCCTTGGGGGGTCGTGGAGACCAACGAGTTCGGGCAGGTACTGGACTTCATCGAGGCTCCGCCCTCGCCGTACCCGGTCAATGCCGGCGTGTACGTCTTCGGACCCGAATTCGCCGCGCTGCTCCCGGACTTCGGGGACCACGAGCGGACCACCTTCCCGCGCCTGGCGCGCGAACGGCGGCTGGCCGGCTTCCCGCTGCCCCAGGGGGCCTACTGGCGGGCCATCGACACCGCGAAGGACCTGACCGAGGCCGCAAGGGAGTTGGCGGCGCAGGCGGGCTCCTGAGCCCCCTCACGGCCCTCGGCACCCGGCCTCGCCCCGCCCCCCCACCCCCGTACGGCGCTGCGCGCGTCGCCCGGCGCATGCGAAGGGGCCCGGCACGCTCGCGCGCGCCGGGCCCCGGTCCTCGTACCGCTCCCCGTCGGTGGGGATCAGCCGATGAGACCGCCGATCAGGCCGGGCTGCTTCGTCGGAGTCCCGCCCCCGCCGTTCGAGCTGCCCGAGGAGGACGGCTGCCTGGGCGAGGTGGACTGGCGGGGGGTGCTGCGCGGGGTCTGCTGCTTGCCGGTGGTGCCCCGGGTCGCGGTCGGCGACTGGGATCCCGTCCCGGCCGTCTCCCGGCTGGGGGCGCCCGAGGCGCTCTTGCCGGACTTCGCGGCGGGCTCGGTGGGAGTGGCGGACGCCGAGGGGGTGGCCGCCTTGGTCGTCGGCTGCGCGGCGGGCTGCTGCCTGGCCGGGGTCTTCGGCAGCGGCCGGCCCGGCAGGTAGTTGGTCGGGGCCTGCCCGGGCCCGGGGACGGTGACGACGGTCGTGGAGCGGACGGCGCCGCCGAGGAGCGAGCCGACGAGCAGGGTGAGTCCGCAGACGATGGTGGCCATGATGGTTCCGCGGCGCAGGACCCGCCGCCGCAGCCGCCAGATCTCCGAGCGCGGCCCGAGGGTGCGCCAGGCCTCGCCCGCGAGGCGTCCGTCGAGGGAGTAGACCGGGGCGCCCGCGATGATCAGCGGGCTCCAGGCGGCGAGGTAGATGATGTCGGGCGCGTCGTAGGCGGGGACGGTCTTCCAGCTCACCGTCATCAGCAGCGCGGCGGACAGGAGCGCCCCGAAGCAGGCGGCGAACCGCTGCCACAGGCCGAACACCGTCAGCACGCCGACGATGACCTGGAGGAAGGCCACGCTCAGGCCCGCGCCGACCGGGTGCGCGAGGGCGAAGTCGCGCAGCGGCTCGGCGAGGGCCCACGGGGTGAGCGTGTGCAGCCAGGTGACCATGGAGCCGCGCTCGCCGCCGTCGAAGTAGACGGGGTCGCACAGCTTGCCCATGCCGGCGTAGATGGAGATGAAGCCGAGGAAGACGCGCAGCGGGAGCAGCACGACGCCGAGGTTCATCCGGCGGCCCGGGTAGTACGAGGCCTGTCCCCGGTTGTCGGCGGCCGGCCGCCGCGCGTCCGGCCCGGGTCCGGAGCCGGGCGGCTCCTGGTGGGGCAGGTCCCGTACGGCGGCCAGCGGGCGCGTCTCGGTGGGGTCCCCGTAGCTGCGCTGGCCGATGACGGTCGGCGTGGCGAGGGTGTCCTCGGCGAGGTCGTGGGCGAGGTCGATGCGCGGGATGACCTGGGTGGCTCCGCCGTCGTACTCGCCGCCGTCGTACCCGTCGTGGCCGCGCCCGGCCTCGCGTACGGCCTGGAGCAGTCCGCCCATGGCCGCGGCGTCGCCCGCGTCGGACTTGCCGCTCCACACCACGGGGGCACGGCGGCGGGTGGCCCCGGCGGCCGCCACCACGGCACCGCCCAGGACGGGCGCGCGGCCGGGGGCCTTGGCGGGCTTGGAACGCGCGCTCGGGCTCGGTGCGAGCCGCACGCGGAAGCTGGCGTGGTTGACGATGACCTGTGCGGGATCGCACGGCACCTTGACCATGCTCAGCGCGGGCTGGTCGTCGAACCCTGACGTTCTGGTGTCCACACTCATCTAACCGAGTGATCAGTGTTTAGGACACTGCCTTGACGACAGGGATGTGTCCGAGACCCGTCAAGATCAAGCCACCCCGCCCGAAACGGGCGGGGTGACACGCTCACGGGTCACATTCCGTGAGCCAAGTGGATCAAGCGATCCGCGGATCAGACGCGACCGCGGTCCGCGCGGCGGCGGGCCGCCTCGTAGAGCACGACGCCCGCGGCGACACCGGCGTTGAGGGACTCGGCGCCGCCCGGCATCGGGATGCGCACCAGGTAGTCGCAGTTCTCGCCGACGAGACGGCCGAGGCCCTTGCCCTCGGAGCCGACGACGATGACGACCGGGCCACCGAGCGCCTCCAGGTCGGTGACCGTGTGCTCGCCCTCGGCCGCGAGGCCGACGATGGTGATGCCGGCCTTCTTGTAGTCCTGGAGGGCGCGGGTCAGGTTGGTGACGCGGGAGACCGGGGTGCGGGCGGCGGTGCCGGCGGAGGTCTTCCAGGCGCCGGCGGTCATGCCGGCGGCGCGGCGCTCGGGGATGACCACGCCGTGGCCGCCGAAGGCGGAGACGGAACGGACGATCGCGCCGAGGTTGCGCGGGTCGGTGACGCCGTCGAGGGCCACGATCAGCGGGTCGTCGCCGTCGTCGTAGGCGGCCGCGGTGAGGTCCTCGGGGTGCGCGTACTCGTACGGCGGGACCTGGAGCACCATGCCCTGGTGGTTGAGCCCGTTGGTCATGCGGTCGAGCTCGGGGCGCGGGGCTTCCATCAGGTTGATGTTGCCGCGCTCGGCGGCGAGCTGGAGGGCCTCGCGGACGCGCTCGTCGTTGTCGATGAACTGCTGGACGTAGAGCGTCGTGGCGGGCACGCCGTCGCGCAGCGCCTCGAAGACCGGGTTGCGGCCGACGACCATCTCGCTGGTGCCCTTGGGGCCGCCGCGGCGGGGGGCCGGGCGGCGCTTGGCGGCCTGGCGGGCCATGGCGTTGCTGATGCGGTTGGCCTTGTGCTTCTTGCGGTCCTCGGCCTTGGGCGTGGGGCCCTTGCCTTCCAGTCCCTTGCGCCGCTGGCCACCGCTGCCGACCGTCGCGCCCTTCTTGTTGGACGTGCGGCGGTTCCTGCGCTGGCTGTTCCCGGCCATGACTTCTACCTGTTTTCGTTGGTGCTGCGGTATGTACGTATGAAGAGTGTGCCGCCCGGAGCGCCGGGCGGCACACCAAGCTCAGCCGGCCGGCCTCAGCGGGGGCCGAGCGTCCAGCGCGGGCCGGTGGGGCTGTCCTCGATGACCAGACCGGACTGCTGGAGCTGGTCGCGGATGGCGTCGGCGGTCGCCCAGTCCTTGCGGGACCGCGCGGACTCACGCTGTTCGAGGACGAGGCGCACCAGGGTGTCGACGGCGCCGTGGAGGTCTTCCCCGCGGTCGGCCTCGCCGGCCCAGTGCGGGTCGAGCGGGTCCAGACCGAGGACGCCCAGCATGGCCCGCACCTCGGACAGGCGCGCGATGGCCGCGTCCTTGTCGTCGGCGGCGAGCGCGCTGTTGCCCTGACGGACGGTGGTGTGGACGATGGCGAGCGCCTGCGGGACGCCCAGGTCGTCGTCCATGGCCTCGGCGAACGCGGGCGGGACCTCGGCCGCGGCCTCGACGGGGCCGCCCGCCTTCTCGATGACGCGCTGGTAGAAGCCCTCGATCCGGGCGAAGGCCGACTCGGCCTCGCGCAGTGCCTCCTCGCTGTACTCGATCATCGACCGGTAGTGCGGGGTGCCGAGGTAGTAGCGCAGGACGATCGGGCGCCACTGCTTGACCATCTCGGAGACGAGGACCGAGTTCCCGAGGGACTTGGACATCTTCTCGCCGGACATGGTGACCCAGGCGTTGTGGACCCAGTAGTTCGCGAACTCGTCGCCGAAGGCCTTGGCCTGGGCGATCTCGTTCTCGTGGTGCGGGAAGATCAGGTCGAGCCCGCCGCCGTGGATGTCGAAGGCCTCGCCGAGGTACTTGTGCGCCATGGCGGAGCATTCCAGGTGCCAGCCCGGGCGGCCGCGGCCCCACGGGGTCTCCCAGGAGGGCTCGCCGGGCTTGACGGACTTCCACATGGCGAAGTCACGGGCGTCGCGCTTGCCGGTCTCGCCGGTGCTCTCCGGCTGGCGGATGTTGTCCAGCTCCTGGCGGGAGAGCGAGAGGTAGTCGGCGTACGACTTCACGTCGAAGTAGACGTTGCCCTCGGACTCGTAGGCGTGACCGCGCTCGATGAGGCCGCGCATCATCTCGACCATCTCGGTGACGTGGCCGGTAGCGCGGGGCTCGTAGGTGGGCGGGAGGCAGCCGAGGGCGCTGTAGCCGTCGTTGAAGGCGCGCTCGTTCTCGTAGCCGATGGACCACCACGGGCGGCGCTGCTCGGCGGACTTCGCGATGATCTTGTCGTCGATGTCCGTGACGTTGCGGATGAAGGTGACCTCGTAGCCCCGGTACTCGAACCAGCGGCGCATCATGTCGAAGTTGAGGCCCGACCGGATGTGCCCGATGTGCGGGGCGGCCTGCACCGTGGCGCCGCACAGGTAGATCGAGACACAGCCCGCGGTGAGCGGGGTGAAGTCGCGGATCTGCCGGGCGCTGGTGTCGTACAGGCGAATAGTCACGGCATCCAGGGTAGTGGGCCTGTAGCAGTGCCCCGCGCCCTTTGGGGACGCGGGGCACCTTTGTTGTGGAAGAAGTGCCGTTGCTCCAGGTGTTCAGGCCCGGTTCGTCCGGTACACGAGGGCGGTGGCGATGGCGGCGAGCCCTTCGGCCCGGCCGGTGAGGCCCAGTCCGTCGGTGGTGGTGCCGGATACGGAGACGGGGGCGCCGGCCGCGGCGGCGAGCGCCTTCTGCGCCTCTTCGCGCCGCTTGCCGATCTTCGGGCGCACGCCGATCACCTGGATGGCGATGTTGCCGATCTCGAAGCCCTCGGCGCGGACGATGCGGGCGGCCTCCGCCAGGAGGGTGACGCCGGCGGCGCCGGACCACTCGGGGCGGGAGGTGCCGAAGTGGGCGCCGAGGTCGCCGACGCCGGCGGCGGAGAAGAGGGCGTCGCAGGCGGCGTGCGCGGCGACGTCGCCGTCGGAGTGGCCGGCGAGACCGTCCTCGCCTTCCCAGAGCAGGCCGGCGCACCACAGCTCGCGGCCGGTCTCGAAGGCGTGCACGTCGGTGCCGATGCCGACGAGCGGGATCAGCGGGGCCTGCGGGCTCTGCGGGCTCTGCGGACTAGAAAGCATCGGTGGCCCTCCTGCGGGCGAGTACGGCCTCGGCGAGGACCAGGTCGAGCGGGCGGGTGACCTTGAAGGCCTCCTCGTGGCCGGGGATCACCACGACCGTGACGCCGAGCCGTTCCACCATGCCAGCGTCGTCGGTGGCCCCCTCGCCGTCGACGGCGATCGCGGCGTGCGCGCGCAGCAGGGTGGCGAGGTCGAAGCCCTGCGGGGTCTGCACGGCGCGCAGCCGGGCCCGCTCGGGCGTGGCGAGCACCGGCTCGGCCTCGCCGGGCTTGCCGGGCTCGACCTCCTTGACGGTGTCGGCCAGGGGCAGCGCGGGCACCACGGCGGGGGCTCCGTCGCGTACGGCCTCGACGACGGCGTCCACGGTGTCAACGGGGACGAGCGGGCGGGCCGCGTCGTGGATGAGGACGGAGGTGATGTCCTGCGGCAGCGCGTCCAGGCCGGCGCGCACCGACTCCTGGCGGGTCTCGCCGCCGGGGACGACGAGGAGCTCGGTCCGCTCGGGCAGCGCGTGCTCGCCCAGCAGGAGGCGCACCTCGGCGGTCTCGGCGGGCGGGGCGACGACCACGACCAGGGAGACCGCGCGGGAGCGGGCCATCGCGCGGACGGCGTGGACGAGCATCGGGGTGCCGCCGAGGGCCCGCAGGGCCTTGGGGGCACCGGGCCCGAGGCGTACCCCGCGGCCGGCGGCCGGGATCACCGCGGCGGTGCGGTGGGGGCGCGTTACGTCAGACATCAGTAGCTCCGAGCCAGGTTTGTGACTTCGGCCGACATGGGTATGGCCTGAAGGGTGCCGGGTGCGACGCCCTCGCCCCTTCCGTGACGACCGGTCGAGCAGGCTGCCCGGGCCCGGCACGCCATCGAGTCGGTGGCGGTGAGGTAGTGCAGAAGAGTACGGATACGTACGGATACAGACATGCCGCAGCGCCCGGCAACAGGTCCCTCGTGGAGGAGAGACCTTGTCATCGGGCACCGCGGCAGACTGTGCACAGAGGCTGTGCACGGGATGCCTCGCGTCAGGACGCGAGCACCTCGTCGAGGAGGGCCTCGGCCTTGTCCTCGTTCGTGTTCTCAGCGAGCGCGAGCTCGCTCACCAGGATCTGGCGTGCCTTCGCGAGCATGCGCTTCTCACCCGCGGAAAGCCCGCGCTCACGCTCACGACGCCACAGGTCACGCACCACTTCGGCGACCTTGATGACATCGCCAGAAGCGAGCTTCTCCAGATTTGCCTTGTAGCGCCGGGACCAGTTCGTCGGCTCTTCTGCATACGGTGCGCGGAGCACCTCGAAGACCCGGTCCAGCCCGTCCTGGCCGACTACGTCGCGAACGCCGACGAACTCCGCATTGTCCGCAGGCACACGAACCGTCAGGTCGCCCTGGGCGACCTTGAGCACCAAGTAGGTCTTGTCCACGCCTTTGATCTGACGAGTCTCAATGGCCTCGATCAGCGCGGCCCCGTGATGGGGATAGACCACGGTGTCGCCAACCTTGAACGTCATGTGACAGGTACCCCTTCCGTGGCTATCCAGGGTAACACGAGAACTGACTGTTATGAATGGCGTTTTCGCAGGTCAGGGCACATCTCGGGGCTTGACAACACCAACAGGAACGTGCTGCGAAGGGCTTGCGGAAGGGGGTATTCGCAGGTCGGGGGCGCTGCGCGGACCAGGGGAAAGGGCCACGCTACACCTGCCCCACACACCCATCCGTGTGATGTACGTCCCGTTTTGCCGGTTTCGGAGTCGGGAAACCGAACTACTCCGTTCGACTGGCGGCCGCCCCTGCGCAGCGGGTTCCGGCCCAATCCCGAATTGATCACGAAGTGGTGTTCGGGGGAATCCGGGAAATTGATCACCGGGCACCCGGCGCACGATATGCGAGGGCCACATGATCGGCGCGGCGAAGAGCGGCCGGAAGGGCGGGCGGAAGGGCGGGCGGAATGCAAGATCGCGGGGCGCCCGCGGGGTGGCGGCTGCGCTGCGGAGGGTCGGGTGCGGGGGCGGGGCGGCGGCTCGGTAACCTAAGCCCGCTGACACACCCTTAGAGCGGCTTTACCTCGGCCGTTCCGAGCGCCCACCCGCCCCTTCCGTTCGTCCAAGGAGATGCCGCCGCCGTGAGCCGCAGCCTTCGACGCGGCGCCCTCGCCGCCACCGCCGTCGTGTTCTCGATCGCCTCGCTGGCCGCATGCGGTGCGGGCCAGGACGCGCAGACCCTCCAGATCAAGCCGGACAACGCCGCCGCCACCAAGGGCGAGATCGAGGTCCAGAACGCACTGGTGATCACCCAGGGCCAGAAGGGCGAGAAGGGCCCCGCGGTCGTTTCGGCGACGCTCTTCAACAACGGCACCAAGGCGCAGACCCTTGACGGCATCACCCTCCCGGGTGGCAAGGGCAAGGTCACGCTGAAGGCCGCCGAGGGCTCCGGCAAGGTCACCGTGCCCGCCCTCGGCTCCGTGGTGATCGGCGGCAAGGGCAACGCCTCCGCCGTGATCGAGGACGGGGCCGCGACCGTCCGGGACGGCGAAGTGCAGAAGGTCGTCTTCCAGCTGAGCAGCACGGGCGGCGTCGAGCTGGAGGCCTTCGTGGTCCCGGCCACCGGCATGTACGCGCCCTACGGCCCGACCGTGGCCCCGGCCGCCACCCCGGCCGCCGGCGGCTCCCCGTCCGGCACCCCCTCCGGCTCCCCGTCGGGCTCCCCGTCCGGTGCCACCCCGTCCGGCAGCCCGTCCGGCTCCCCCTCGGGCAGCGCCGCCGGCACGCCGTCGGGTTCTCCCTCGCACAGCGCGGGCCACTGACCCCGAGGGCGGCGTAGCGCCGTACACGTACACCAACGGGAAGGGCCCCCATCCGCACCAGCGGCTGGGGGCCCTTCCCGTACGCACACCGCCGCGCGCGGCGGCGGGGTGCGGCTTACGGCTCGAACTTGTAGCCGAGGCCGCGGACCGTCACCAGGTAGCGCGGCGCGCCCGGGTCCGGCTCGATCTTGGCGCGCAGGCGCTTGACGTGGACGTCGAGGGTCTTGGTGTCACCGACGTAGTCGGCGCCCCAGACCCGGTCGATCAGCTGCATGCGGGTCAGTACGCGGCCCGCGTTGCGCAGCAGCATCTCCAGCAGGTCGAACTCCTTCAGCGGGAGGTCCACCTTGCCGCCGGCGACGGTGACCACGTGGCGGTCGACGTCCATCCGTACGGGCCCGGCCTCCAGGGCCGCCGGGGTGACCTCCTCCGGCTCGCCGCGGCGGCGCAGGACCGCGCGGATGCGGGCGACCAGCTCCCGCGAGGAGAAGGGCTTGGTGACGTAGTCGTCTGCTCCTATCTCCAGCCCGACGACCTTGTCGATCTCGCTGTCCTTGGCGGTCACCATGATCACGGGAACGTTGGAACGGCCGCGCAGCTGCCGGCAGACCTCCGTGCCGGGCAGGCCGGGAAGCATCAGGTCGAGGAGGACGAGGTCGGCGCCGTTGCGCTCGAACTCGTCCAGCCCATCGGGCCCGGTCGCGGCGATGGCGACCTCGAAGCCCTCCTTGCGGAGCATGTACGACAGGGCGTCGCTGAAGGATTCCTCATCCTCGACGACGAGCACTCGGGTCACGGAAGGACCTCCGGGGCAGGAATGGCTGGTGCGGTTCTGGTTCAGGCAGGGGTGGAGTGGGTGTGGGGGGTCTGCGCCGGGGCCGGCGCGGCCGCTTCGGGGAGTCGCAGGGTGAACGTGGAGCCCTGGCCCTCCGAGCTCCATACCGACACCTCCCCGCCGTGCGAGGCCGCCACGTGCTTCACGATCGCAAGGCCGAGGCCCGTTCCTCCCGTGGCACGGGAGCGGGCCGGGTCCACGCGGTAGAAGCGCTCGAAGATGCGCTCGCGGTCCTTTTCCGGGATGCCGATGCCCTGGTCGGTCACGGCGATCTCGATCAAGTCTCCCCCAGGTGCCGCCACCCTGCGGCCGGCTATGCCGACGCGGGTGCGGGCGGGGCTGTAGTTGACGGCGTTCTCGACCAGGTTTCCGAGGGCGGCCGCGAGCTGTCCCCGGTTGCCCCATACCCGCAGGTCGGCGGTGCCGCCCGCGGCCATGGTGATCTGCTTGGAGGACGCCGTGTGGCGGCAGCGGTCGATGGCCTCGGCCACGAGCGTGTCCACGCGTACGGGCTCGGCGTCCTCCAGCGGGTCGTCGTTCTGTACCCGGGAGAGGTCGATGAGCTCCTGCACGAGGTTGATCAGGCGGGTGGCCTCGATCTGCATGCGGCCGGCGAAGCGGCTGACCGCCTCGGGGTCGTCCGAGGCGTCCATGACGGCCTCGGACAGCAGCGAGATCGCCCCGACCGGGGTCTTCAGCTCGTGCGACACGTTGGCCACGAAGTCGCGGCGTACGGCCTCGATGCGGCGGGCCTCGGTGAGGTCCTCGACCAGGAGGAGCACCAGGCGGGAGCCGAGCGGGGCCACGCGCGCCGAGACGGCGAGGGCCTCGCCGCGGCCGGTGCCGCGCCGGGGCAGGTCCAGCTCCACCTGGCGTATCTCCCCGTCGCGCCGGGTGTCACGGGCCATGTGGAGCATGGGCTCGACGGCGAGCTTGCCGCCGCGGACCAGGCCGAGGGCGTACGCCGCCGAGCTGGCCTTGACGACCGCGTCGCCCTCGTCCAGTACGACGGCGGAGGAGCGGAGCACGGAGAGGACCGTGTCCACGCCGGGCGGGAGCACCGCGTTGATGTCGGGGCGCATGGAGCTCCGGGTGGGGCGGGCCTGGTCGCGCTCGCTCCAGCGGAACGCCAGCATCGCGATCACACCGGTGCAAAGACCGGCGATCGCTGCAGCTGCGGCGACCGCCGCGTTCACGTCCATGGATCCAGGTTAAGCAGGCCCGACGACACTTCCACAGCCGTTCGGGTGGCAGCTCGAACAGTCGTCGCCCAGAGTTCACCCTGGCGACGGGGTTGATTCACTTGTGATGCCGGAGTCGGACGCGTTTGCGGCTCACCGTGTCAACGTGGGGCCAAAGGCCGCCCCGGCCCGCCCCGGGCAGTACAGCAGTAGTAGGTCGAGAGAGGGACACGAGACATGCGCGACGCGTACCACGAGGAACTGGACTCGATCGGAGAAAGCCTGGTCGAGATGGCCCGGCTCGTCGGTTCCGCGATCGGGCGGGCCACGACGTCCATGCTCGACGCCGACCTGAAGCTCGCCGAGAGCGTCATCGCCGCCGACCAGAAGGTCGACGACCTCCAGCACGACCTGGAGGCCCGCGCCATCGCCCTGCTGGCCCGCCAGCAGCCCGTCGCCACCGACCTGCGCATCGTGGTGACCTCGCTGCGCATGAGCGCCGACCTGGAGCGCAGCGGTGACCTGGCCCAGCACGTGGCGAAGCTCGCCCGGCTGCGCTTCCCGGACACGGCGGTCCCGCGGGACCTGCACGCCACCATCCTGGAGATGGGTCAGCTGGCGCAGCGCCTGATGGCGAAGGCCGCCGAGGTGATCATCACGAAGGACGTCGACCTCGCCCTCCAGCTGGAGCAGGACGACGACGAGATGGACCAGCTGCACCGCACGCTGTTCCAGCACCTGATGGACGACCGCTGGAAGCACGGCATCGAGACGGCGGTGGACGTGACGCTGCTGGGCCGCTACTACGAGCGCTTCGCGGACCACGCGGTGTCGGTGGCCAAGCGCGTCGTCTACCTGGTGACGGGTGAGCACGCGGACGACCTCCAGCAGCCGACGCAGGTCGAGGGCGTCTGACACCGGGGCGCGGCGGCACGGCAAGCCGGCGAGCGCTGCGAGCGCTGCGAGCCCCAATGCGCCGTTGACGCGCCGGTGGCACTGGGCATGAATGAGGCGAAGGCCGTACGACTCCCTGTACACCGCCTGCGAGGAGGAACCATGCCCGATTCCCCCGTCCCCATCACCCCGGAGCAGGAGCAGCCGCCGAGGCCGGAGCCCCTGCGCCTCCCGCTGCTCGCCGCATGCGGCTGCGGCTCGGGCTGCGGCTGCGGCTGCCAGTCCGGCGCCCCCTGCCAGTGCGGCGGCTGACCGCAGCCGTCACCGGCTCGACGCACACGAAGGGCCCCGTCCGAGTTCCCTCGGCCGGGGCCCTTCTTGCGTGCGCCCGCTCGGCGGGGAACCGTCCCGCGCCCCTCCGCGTCCTGGATTCTGAACACGTTCGAATAGATCTTGGGGAACGGTGCGATGGGACAGCAGATGCGACCGCTGACGAAGTGGCTGATCGCCCTCGGGGGGCTCACGGTCGTCCTGCCGATGGTGGCCCTGGCCGGGTACGTCCTCCACGTACTGGACGGCGCGGGCAAGACCGGGGCGAAGCCGGCCGCGTGCGCGAAGGCCATGAAGGCGATGGGCTGGACCCTCCCGGCGGGCGCGGACGCGCAGGCGTGCGTCGAGAAGAGCGACATCGTCTTCGAAAGCCAGTGGTCGGGGACGTTCCGCATGCCGCGCTCGGAGGTCCGGGGCTGGCTCGACTCCCACCCCAAGGAACGGTTCCCCTCCCAGCAGGACCCGCGCGGGGTGTTCGAGGTCCGGAACGGACTCCACCTCAACCTCGGCTACCCGAAGGCCCCCAACTTCGGGAACGGCGGGATCGACGCGGTGGAGGTCGACGTCACCTGGGACGGCGAGGCCGCCGCCGTCGTCACCTTCGAGACCTACCCCGACTAGGCGCTTGCCCGGACGCGGCTCGTCACCCAGCCGTTCCGGGCCGCCGGTGTGGCCCGGCGCTCACGGGTGGGGGATCGGCTCAGGGCCGGGGGTGGAGCGGCACGGGCAGCCGGTCGAGCACGATGCCGAACCAGGTGCGGTAGGCGGCCCGTACCTCGTCCTCGGTCGCCAGCTCCTCCTCCGTACGGTCGCCGTCCGCCGCGGTGGTGATGAGGGTGTGGTCCCGCAGGGTGATCCGGCCGCCGTCCGCGGTGAGCCGGGAGCAGACCGGGCCCTTGGTGAAGCCGGACTCCGGGCTGGTGCAGTGCCACCAGGCGCCCGTCAGGAAGTCGGCGAGCGCGCGCGGGCGGGTCTCCAGCCGGTACACGGGCACGCCGTCGTGCAGCACCTCGAGGTCCCCGTCCGCATCCGCATCCGCATCCGGGGCCGGCCGGACCAGGAACACCCCGGCCGGGTCCTTCTGCTCCCCCGGCTCGTCCAGGTCCAGCGGATACGCGGTGTGGTCGCCGAAGCCCACGTCCGCGAGCCAGCGCCCGTCGACGCGCAGCGCCAGGTGGTCGTACGGGACGCCGAGCGCGCCGTCCTTCCCGTACACCCGGGCCTGGAGGAGCTCCACCCGGTGACCGAGGGCGCCCAGCAACTCGGCGAACCCGGCGTTCAGTTCGTAGCAGATCCCACCGCGCCCGGCGGTCACGATCTTGTCGAAGACGGCGTCCCGGGTGAGCACGAGGTCCTCGCCGAGGTGGATCGACAGGTTCTCGAACGGCACGGCCCGCAGGTGGCCCAGGTGCAGCTCGCGCAGCGAGCCGGCCGTGGGCCGGGCGGGCCGCGCCGCTCCCAGGCGGCGCAGGTAGGCATCGGTACGGGCGGGGTCGAGAGGTTCCATGCCCGCCACTCTCCCCACCCCCGGCCCCGCACGCCATGCGCCATTGGACCTAGGCCCCCCGTCGGCCCCGCCCGGCCCGATGGCCGGGTGATCACCCGCGCGCTGCTCGGTAGGCTGTGCGAGCTCACGCTGAGCACGTTCAAAAGCTAAAAAATGGGGGGTTCGGTGCGCAATCGCCGACTCGTAATGTCCGCTGCCGCCATCGTGGCGGCAAGCATCGGTTTCATCCCCGGCACGGCTCAGGCCGCTGATCCGGTCAAGCCCGCCGCGCAGCCGGCGGGGGCACCCGCCGCCGGCCCGGCCAAGGGTCTGGCGGCAGGGTTCGAGACCTTCACCAGCGGCGCCACCGCCGGCCCGCAGCTGGGTCTCTCCCTGAGCGCCCGGATGTCGACGGCGCACAGCTTCGAGCTGACGGTCCGGCTGGCCCGGTCCGCACCGCCGCTGGACACCACCATCGACTGGGGTGACGGGACCACGGAAACGGTGACGGCCGCCGGCGCTTGGGAAACGCGGGCCAATCACACGTACAAGGAGCTCGGCGAGTACACGATCAAGGCCACCGTCGTCGATCCGGCACTCGGGACGCAGGAGACCAAGGAGGTCCGGGTCACGACTGCGGGCTCGGAGTTCACCCCGTACGGTCCCACCCGCCTGCTGGACACCCGCAGCGGCACGGGCGCCGTCAAGGGCAAGGTCAAGGGGTACTCCTCCACCCGTCTGAAGGTCGCGGGGAACGGCGGCATCCCCGCCGGGGTCACCGCCGTCGCGCTCAACGTGACCGCCACGAATACCACCAGTGGCGGGCACGTCAGCGTCTTCGCCTCCGGCGGCACGCGGCCGACCGCATCGAACATCAACTTCGAGGCCGGTCAGTCCGTCCCGAACCTGGTGATCGCGCAGGTCGGCGCCGACGGCTACGTCGAGCTGTACAACGGCGGCTGGGAGGGGGTCGATCTGCTCGCGGACGTCACCGGCTACTTCGGCCGGCAGGAAGCGAGCGGCTACGTCGCGCAGGCGCCGACCCGGGTCGTCGACACCCGCTCCGGGACCGGCACGCGACTCGGCGCGGTCGCCGGCCAGGGGTCCTTCACCGTCAAGGTGGCCCAGCCGGGCGCCACCGCCGTCGCGCTGAACGTGACCGCGACCAACCCGCAGGAGGCCGGTCACCTGACCGTCCACCCGGCCGGGGCGGCGGCGCCGACCACGTCGAACGTGAACTTCACCGCCGGGCAGACGGTAGCCAACTCGGTGATCGTGCCGGTCAACAAGGACGGCGAGATCACCGTCCGCAACGGCGCCTGGGCCCCGTCCGACGTCATCGTGGACCTGGTCGGCACGTACAGCACCGCGAGCAACGGCGCCTACGTGCCGGTCGCGCCCGTCCGGCAGATCGACACGCGCGAGAGCTGGTCCAAGGGGCCGTGGCCCACGCGCGGGTACCTCTGGCAGGCCTTCTCGGTGGAGCAGGAGGCCTGGGTGCTGAACACCACGGTCACCAACACCCGCGGCGCGGGCTTCCTCTCGGTCGCACCGGACCACAACTCCACCGGCGACTACGCCAACGGAACCGCCGGCAGCCCGGCGCGCCCGCAGTCCTCCACCCTGAACTGGACGGCGGGCAAGACCGTCGCCAACCTGGTTCAGGCGGATGCCGATGCCAACAGCATCGTCGACTTCTGGAACCAGGGCTGGGACCGCGCCGACCTGATCGTCGACATCTTCGGCTACTACGACAACGAGTAACCAAAAGCCCCTGACCCGCACCGCACGCGCAGGTCAGGGGCCAGCTCGCGGGCAGCCGCGGTCATCCGTTCACGGCCACAGACGGCCCGGCACCGGCCCAGGGGCCGTTAACGGACGGTCCCCTGATCCCCAACGCCGAGATGGGAGACCAGGGCCGACCAGCCGGCGGCGGGTGCGCGACAGGAACCCCGCTCCGTCACGCTCAGCCTCCTTCAGGCCAGCCGCCCGGTCCGTCTGTGCGGATGAGGATCCCGGGGGCGTCCGGATGAACCTCACCCGTGGAACGGTTCGGCCAGAACGCCCGGCGGGTACGCGGCAGAGGTATCTCGACGAGTCGGCCGTCGTGGATCATCCACAGGCCGAAGCACTCGTCCTCCTCGTCGTGAACCAGCACCTGCACTGAGTGTGGCGACTTCCAGGGCAACGACTCAAGGTTCTCCAGCAACCCGATCCAGCTGGACCGTCGCACGAACTCAATGGCCCAGCCGTCGGGAAAGACCGGCAACCACATTCCCGCGCGCAGCAAAGCCCCTCACCCGCCGAGAACCGGCAGGTGAGGGGCTCTTTGGGGCTACAGGGTTACTTCTTGCCCTGGTTCTTGACGGCCTCGATGGCGGCCGCGGCCGCGTCCGGGTCGAGGTAGGTGCCGCCCGGCTTGAGGGGCTTGAAGTCGGCGTCCAGCTCGTAGACGAGCGGGATGCCGGTCGGGATGTTCAGGCCCGTGATGTCGGCGTCGGAGATGCCGTCGAGGTGCTTGACCAGACCGCGCAGGGAGTTGCCGTGCGCGGCGACCAGGACCGTGCGGCCGGCCAGCAGGTCCGGGACGATGCCGTCGTACCAGTACGGCAGCATGCGCTCGACGACGTCCTTGAGGCACTCGGTGCGCGGGCGCAGCTCGTTCGGGATCGACGCGTAGCGCGGGTCCTCGGACTGCGAGAACTCCGTACCGTCCTCGAGGACCGGCGGCGGGGTGTCGTACGAGCGGCGCCACAGCATGAACTGCTCCTCGCCGAACTCCGCGAGGGTCTGCGCCTTGTCCTTGCCCTGGAGCGCACCGTAGTGGCGCTCGTTCAGGCGCCAGGAGCGGTGCACCGGGATCCAGTGGCGGTCCGCGGCCTCGAGCGCGAGCTGCGCGGTGCGGATGGCGCGCTTCTGGAGGGAGGTGTGCAGGACATCGGGCAGCAGGCCGGCGTCCTTCAGCAGCTCACCGCCGCGGACCGCCTCCTTCTCGCCCTTCTCGGTGAGGTTGACGTCCACCCAGCCGGTGAACAGGTTCTTCGCGTTCCAGTCGCTCTCGCCGTGGCGGAGGAGGATCAGCTTGTACGGTGCGTCGGCCATGCGTACGAGCCTAATGGACGGGCGGGGGCGCTCGCGCGCGAGGCAGGGTCCTCCGATTGACCTCGCGCGTCAATCGAGTGGCGCCCGGGGGCCTGCCGATCGTAATGTGCACTCTGCTCAAGTGGCACTTACGTCTCCGGGGGGAAATCCTTATGTCCGCTGCCAGTCTGAGACGGGCCGCCCGGGAGAGCGTCTCGGGTCTGCCCCGCGCGTTCTGGTGGCTCTGGACGAGCACGCTGATCAACCGGCTCGGGGCCTTCGTCGCCACCTTCATGACCTTGTACCTGACCCTGGACCGGGGCTACTCGGCCTCCTTCGCGGGACTGGTGGTCGCCCTCCACGGGCTCGGCGGTGTCGTCTCCTCGCTCGTCGCGGGCGTGATGACCGACCGGCTGGGGCGGCGCCCCACGCTGCTGGCGGCCCAGGCCTCGACCGCGTTCTCGGTGGCGCTGCTCGGCTTCATGGAGCACCCGGCGGCGATCGCGGCGGTGGCCCTGCTCGTCGGCATGACCTCGAACGCGTCCCGGCCGGCGGTCGCGGCGATGATGGCGGACATCGTCCGCCCGGAGGACCGCGTACGGGCCTTCGCGCTCAACTACTGGGCCATCAACCTCGGCTTCGCCATCAGCGCGACGGCGGCGGGCGTCATCGCGGAGTACAGCTACCTGGCCGGATTCCTGGGCGAGGCGGCGCTCACGCTGACGTGCGCGGTGCTCGTGTACGTGAAGCTGCCCGAGTCCCGCCCGGGAGACGGGCCCTCGTCCGGCGCCGCGGGCAAGGCGGCCAGCGGGGAGGCGCCGGCGATCGGGCTCGGGAGCGTGCTGCGGGACGGGCGGTTCATGGGCGTGGTCGGGCTGTCGTTCCTGATCTCGCTGATCTTCACGCAGGGCTCGGTCGGCCTGCCCGTCGCGATGGGCGGCGCCGGGTTCTCCCCCGGTGACTACGGGCTGGTCCTCGCCGTGAACGGGGCGCTGATCGTACTGCTGCAGATCCCGGTCACGGCCTTCATCGAACGGCACGACCCGCAGAAGCTGCTGGTGATCTCGGCCCTGCTGGCCGGGTACGGGTTCGCGCTGACGGCCTTCGCCGGGCCCCTGTGGGCGTACGCGCTGACGGTGTGCGTGTGGACTCTGGCGGAGATCGTGAACTCGCCGACCCAGATGAGCCTGGTCGTGCGGCTGTCGCCGGCGCACGGGCGCGGCCGCTACCAGGGCGTCTACAACCTGTCGTGGGCGGTGGCCTCGCTGGTGGCGCCGCTGATGGCGGGCTTCGTGATCGACCGGTACGGGGCCGACTGGCTGTGGGGGGCCACGGGTGTGCTGGGGACGGTGGCGGCGGCGGGGTACTGGCTGCTGATGCGGGGGCTCTCCGAGGGTGACGCGGGTACGGGCGCGGCCGTGGGCGTGGCCGTGGCCGGTGGTGCTCCCGCACCGGTGTCCAAGCCGGCCCCGGCCCCGGCCGAGGCGTAACGCGGCTGCGCCGCTGCTGGGGCTCCGCCCCAGACCCCGCTCCTCAAAACGCCGGAGGGGCTGAATGTGCGGCGGAGCCCGGTTACGACGGCTGCGTCAGGTGTTTGAAGGCGTCGAGGTTGAAGGTCGGTTCGCCGCGGGAGACGCGCCACTCGTACTCGCGGCGGATCGCGCTCGCGAAGCCCAGCTCCAGCAGGGTGTTGAAGGAGCCGTCCGCCGCCTCCAGGACCGTGCCGAGGAGGCGGTCCAGTTCCTCGGCGGTGACGACCGACAGCGGGAGCCGGGCCGTCAGGTAGACGTCGCCGAGGCGGTCCACCGCGTACGCCATCCCGAACAGCTTGAGGTTGCGCTCCAGCAGCCAGCGGTGGACGCCCGCCTCGTTCTCGTCGGGGTGGCGAATCACGAAGGCGTTCACCGAGAGGGAGTGCTTTCCGACCCGGAGCGAGCAGGTGGTGCTCAGCTTGCGGGTGCCGGGGAGCTGGACGACGTACGTGCCCGGGGAGGGGCTCTCCCAGCTCAGTTCCGCGCCGGTCAGGGTCGCTTCGATGATCCCGGCGGTGTCAGCGTCAGCCATGGTGGGAGCGTACGCGACGGCGGTGATCATGCATGGCCGCCGTGTAGACGTCGGCCGTACCGCTCGCCGCGGTGTCCCAGCCGAAGAACTGCGCGTGCCGCGCCGCCTCGGCGCCCATCCGGTCCGCGAGCCCGGGCTCGTCCACGAAGCGCCGCAGCTGCCGCGCGTAGTCCGCCGGGTCGTGACCGGGTACGAGGATGCCGGTGACCCCGTCGTTGACGGCGACGGGCAGGCCGCCGACCGCGGCCGCGAGCACCGGCGTACCGGCGGCCTGGGCCTCGATCGCGACGAGCCCGAACGATTCGCTGTACGAGGGCATGACCAGCACGGACGCCGCCCGGAACCAGTCGGCGAGGCCGTCCTGCGCCACCGGCGGGTGGAAGTGCACGAGGTCGGCGATGCCGAGCTTCGCGGCGAGCTTCTGCAGGCCCTCCGGCTTGGCGAGGCCGCTGCCGCTGGGGCCGCCGACGACGGGGACGAAGAGGCGGCGGCGCAGCGAGGGGTCCTGGTCGACCATGACGGCGACGGCGCGCAGCAGGATGTCGGGGGCCTTCAGCGGCTGGATCCGCCCGGCGAAGAGCGGGATGACGGCGTCCTGCGGCAGACCGAGGCGGGCGCGGGCGGCGGCCCGGCCGTCGCCGACCGTGAAGCGGTCGAGGTTCACGCCGGGGTGGACGACGGCGACCTTGCCGGGGTCGGCCTCGTAGTGCCGGACGAGTTCGTCGGCCTCCTCGGCGGTGTTCGCGATGAGGCGGTCGGCGGCGGCCACGATCTGGGTCTCGCCGATGACGCGGGCGGCGGGTTCGGGGGTGTCGCCCTCGGCCAGCGCCGCGTTCTTGACCTTGGCCATGGTGTGCATGGCGTGGACGAGGGGCACGCCCCAGCGTTCGGCGGCGAGCCAGCCCACGTGGCCGGAGAGCCAGTAGTGGGAGTGGACCAGGTCGTAGTAGCCGGGTCGGTGGCCGGCCCAGGCCTGCATCACGCCGTGGGTGAAGGCGCACAGCTGGGCCGGGAGCTCCTCCTTGGCGAGGCCTTCGTACGGGCCCGCGTCCACGTGCCGTACGAGGACCCCGGGGGCCAGCTCGACCACGGGCGGCAGCCCGCCGGTGGTGGCCCGGGTGAAGATCTCGACCTCGATGTTGATCGCGGCGAGGCGCTTGGCCAGCTCGACGATGTAGACGTTCATGCCGCCGGCGTCGCCCGTGCCGGGCTGGTGCAACGGTGAGGTGTGCACGCTGAGCATGGCCACGCGGCGCGGCTTGCGGTGGTGGCCCACGGCGGGCAGGCGCAGTCGCGGCGGCTCGTGGCGGGTGGCACGGGCGGCGGCGAGGCGGCCGCTGAGGCTGCCGCCGAGGCGGGACACGTACTGGCTCAAGGGAGCAGTTCCTCTCGGCTCGGACGGCTCGGACGGGATGCGCGAAACGCTCGGACGGCATGACGGGCGGCCTGACGGCCTGGTGGGGCAGCCTGACGGCCCGGTGGGGCAGCCTGGCGGGGCAGCCGGACGGCCTGGTGGGGCAGCCCGGCGGTGCCTGTGGCGGCATGACTGGATGGCATGCCTGCGAGGGCGCGGGAGGCGCCCTGCAAGGAGTGCAACCCGGATGGCCGTCCCCCGCATTCCGGGGTCTCCGGTTTTCCTTGCGGTTTCCCCGTTTTTCTCGGGGCACCGCCGGATTTTCATGCGACGCGGGCGCTCCGCTTACCCTCGGCTCATGGCCTCCCGCACCACCCCGCCCACCAGCCGCGCGCCCGGTCGTGCCCCTGGCCGCCCCGTGGGCTCGGTGACGCGCGGGACGACGAATCCCAACCGGTTGCGCCGGATGGACCGCTGGATCGCTGCCACGCACGGGGCCGCGCTGCGCCGCGCGGAGGCCCCGGTCGCGGTCGACCTCGGCTACGGGGCCGCGCCGTGGACGGCGGTGGAGCTGCTGGCGCGGCTGCGGGAGGCGGCGCCGCGGGTGCGGGTGGTCGGCATCGAGATCGAGCCGGCGCGGGTGGCGGGGGCGAAGCCGTACGAGCGGGAGGGGCTGAGCTTCCGGCACGGCGGCTTCGAGGTGCCGCTGGACGGCGGGGCGCGTCCCGCGCTGATTCGCGCGGCGAACGTGCTGCGCCAGTACGACGAGGAGCAGGTCGCGGAGGTGTGGGCGCGGCTGTGCGCGCGGCTGGCGCCGGACGGGCTGCTGGTGGAGGGGACCTGCGACGAGATCGGGCGGCGGCACGTGTGGGTCGCACTCGGTCCGGAGGGGGCGCGCACGGTGACGTTCGCGACCCGGCTGGGCTCCCTGGAGCGCCCCTCGGACCTGGCGGAGCGGCTGCCGAAGGCGCTGATCCACCGGAACGTGCCGGGCGAGCCGGTGCACGCGTTCCTGCGCGACTTCGACCGGGCGTGGGCGGCGGCGGCCCCGTACGCCTCGTACGGGGCGCGGCAGCGCTGGATCCGCACGGCGCGGGCGCTGGCCGTCGACTGGCCGCTCGCGGACGGGCCGGGGCGGTGGCGGCAGGGGGAACTGACGGTGCGCTGGGAGGCGTTGCGCCCGGTGGGGTGACAGCGGTGCCGGTGGGGAGCCGGGGGCACGGGGTGAGGAACCGGGGATACGGGTGGGGAACCGGGGGTGCGGGTGGGGCGTTGATCCGTGAGGGGCAGGGGCACGGCGTCCGTTGGGGCGGACAAGATCGGAAAGACATCCACAAGGGTGTCGGAATTCATCGACTCGTGGCACCATCCCGATGGCAGTGGGAAGTTACTGATGAATAGTCAGATCTGATACGAGGTCTGACACGGGTGCCTGGGGGGACCATGGGGACCGTAAAGCGACGACGAGGCGCAAGCTCGCTCGTGCTGTTGTGCGCGATGGCGATACTGACGGCGCCCGGTCTCGCGACGGGCATGGCGTACGCGGCGCCGAGCGCTCCCGCCACGCCTGGCGCGCCCACCGCACCCACCCCACCGGCCTCGCCCCGGGATCCCGCCGCTCCGCTGCCCGGACCGGGCGGCAAGTCCCTCGAACAGGTCCGCAAGGAAATCGACGAGCTGTACCGGCAGGCGGGCACCGCCACGGACGCCTACAACCTCGCCGAGGCCGAGACCAAGGCCCAGTCGGAAAAGATCGTCGAGATCGCCAACCTGGTCGTCGCCGGCCAGGAGCGGATCACCACCCTCAAGAGCCGTGCGGGCGCGGCCGCCCGCGCCCAGTACCGTTCGGGCGGCCTGCCGCCGGGCGCGCAGCTGGCCCTGAGCGACAGCCCGGGCCAGTTCCTCGACGGGGCGGGCCGGCTGCGCCAGGGCGAAAAGGCCGCCTCGGATCTCCTCTCCGAACTGAGCCGGACCCAGAGCGAGTTGCAGCGGTACGCCCAGGAGGCGAGTGACCGCTGGAAGACGCTGGAGGCCAACCGGATCAAGCAGGAGGACTCGAAGAAGCAGATCCAGGAGAAGATCAAGGCGGCGGAGGAGCTGGAGAGCAAGCTGGAGGCCGAGGAGAAGGCCCGGCTGATCCAGCTGGAGCAGGAAGCCCAGTACAAGGCGCAGACGGCGTGGCTGTCGACGGGCGCGATGAAGGACGTCAACGGCAAGGCGACGGACGCCGGCAAGCGGGCCGTGCAGTTCGCCACCGCGCAGATGGGCAAGCCGTACGAGTGGGGCGCCGAGGGCCCGAGCTCGTTCGACTGCTCCGGGCTGACCTCGCAGGCCTGGCTGGCGGCGGGCCGGGGCATCCCGCGCACCTCGCAGGAGCAGCTGCGGCTGCTGCCGAAGGTCGCGCTCAAGGACATGCGCCCGGGCGACCTGATCATCTACTTCGACGACGCGACCCACGTCGGCATGTACGTCGGCGACGGCGCGATGGTCCACGCCCCGCGCCCCGGCCGCAACGTGACGATGGCGGGCGCGGGCTCCATGCCGATCAAGGCAGTGGTCCGCCCCGACGCGTAGCCCCTGGCGGGGAGCCGGACTGTTCTCGCCGGCCCCGGCGACGCTCGTGCGGCCGGGCCGGGAGACCGGGGCTCCGCCCCGGACCCCGGTCCTCAAACGCCGGACGGGCTGGATATGCGCGCCGAGGCAACCACGGAGGCGGGGAAGACGTCTCGCTAGACGGGACGGACAGCGGCCCCACCGTGACCTTTGTCATCAGTGAGGCCGTTTTTCCCCCGCGATAACGGCATATGCCGGAGGCCCCGACGCAGAACGGCATTCCGCTCGCCGGGCCGGGACCGCTAGGGTCTGCGGACGAGCGCACCCTCGGGGGGAGGGAAGGAACCGGAGACGATGTCCGTACCCGTACCGCGGCAGAGGGACACCCCGGCCACGGAGGGCGGTCAGGCCGTTCTGCACACTGCCGCACCGCCCGCCGCCACTGGCACTGCCACCGCCGTCGCGCAAGCGACTCCGCAGGCGACCCCGCAAGCAACTCCGCAGGCGACCCCTCACACGATCCCGCTGACCCTCCTGGTCATCGAGGACGACCCGGCCGGCGGTCTCACCGTCCCCGAGATCCTCGACGCCGACGGCCACCGCATCCGGCTCCGCACCGCCCGCAACCTCACCGAGGCCGAGCGGCTGCTCACCCCCGACGTGCACTGCATCCTCCTCGACCTGTCCCTCCCGGACGCCAGCGCCCGCATGGCCGGAGTACCGGCTGTAGCGGCCGTACCGGCCGTACCGGGAGCCGCGGCCGCCGGCGCCGGCACGGCCACCGCCGTGGACCAGCTCGCCGCCCTGCGCCAGGTGCTGCGCATCGCGCCCCGGCACGCCGTCCTCGTCCTCACCGGCGAGGACGACGCCGAGCGCGCCGCCGAGGCCGTCCGCGTCGGTGCCCAGGACTTCCTCTTCCGGGACGAGCTGGACGGCCGGCTGCTGAGCCGCGCCATCCGCTACGCCGTGGAGAGAAAACGGGCCGACATCGCCCAGTACAAACTTGCAGAATCGAAACTGCGCGCCCAGGAGAACGCCCGCCTGGAACGCGGACTGCTCCCCACGCCGCTTCTGGAGGGCTCCGACCTCCGCTTCGCCGCCCGCTACCGCCCCGGCCGCAGCCGGGCCCTCCTCGGCGGCGACTTCTACGACACCGTCCGCACCCCCGACGGCACCGTCCACGCCATGATCGGGGACGTCTGCGGCCACGGCCCCGACGAGGCCGCCCTCGGCGTCGAGCTCCGCATCGCGTGGCGCGCCCTGACGCTGGCCGGCCTGTGCGGCGACGACCTGCTGGCCACCCTCCAGGAGGTCCTGGAGGTGGAGCGGCCGCACGAGGAGATCTTCGCGACGCTCTGCACCGTCGACATCGCCCCGGACGGCCGCCGCGCGGGCCTGTGCCTGGCCGGCCACCCGGCCCCGCTGATCTCCCGGCCGGGCCGCCGCGCGCGACTGCTCCCGTACGAGAACAGCGGCCCGGCCCTCGGCCTGCTGCCCAAGGCCCGCTGGCCGCGCCGCCAGGTCGAGCTGGGCGGCACCTGGAGCCTGATGCTCTACACCGACGGCCTCATCGAGGGCAGGATCGGCGAGGGCAAGGAGCGGCTGGGCCAGGACGGCATGATCGACATGATCAACCGCCACCTGGACCGCGGGCTGAGCGGCGAGGGCCTGCTGGAGGCCTCCGTCACCGAGGCCCGGCGCCTCAACGGCGGCGAGCTCACCGACGACGTGGCCGTGGTCCTGCTCTCCCGCGCCGAGGGCTGACCGCCGGCGGCACGGGGAACGGGAGCACGGCCGGGGCGCTAGCGCCCGCCGTTGTAGGGCCCGTACGGCCCGTCACTGCTGCTGCCGCCGCGCCGGCCGCCGCGACCGCCGCCCGAGACCTGCTTGAGCGCGGGGCGTACGTCGACGAAGAACACGATGGTCGCGACCAGACCGGCGATCTGCAGGAAGAGCATCCCCAGCAAGGCGTCCACCAGGACGGTGATGCCGAGGATGACCAGCCAGAAGGTCTTGGTCTGCTTGTCGGCCGCCCGGTACGCGTCCTCGCGCGCCAGCAGCGCTATCACGAAGGCCGCGACGGCAAGCAGCAGCATGGCGTACCCGAACAGCGGGAGCACGCCCCGATCGAACCCGTCCATCAACATCGCTTCGACCGCCTTCTCATGCCTCTGCTTCGCACTTCCGATGCCGCCCGACTCCACGCTACCGGCCCGGGCGCCCTCATGAACTTCAACGGGCCGGGCCCCTGAAGGGTGCCCGGCCCGTCGTCGCTCATGCGGTTCCGGTTCAGCTCGCGTCGTCCGCCGTGACGGCGGCCTTCTTGGCCGAGCCCCTGCGCGCGGTGGACTTCTTCGCGGCCGGCTTCTCCTCGTCGGCGGCCCCGGCCACCGGCTCGGTCCCGGACGGCGACGAGGCGGCCGGCTCGGCCGCCGCCTCCGGCTGGGGCTCGACGGCCACGGCGATGTCGACGATCTCCTCGGAGAACTCGCCCCGCCAGGTCCGCACGGCCTGCTCGCCGTGCTCGGCGACCTTGTCGTACGTCTCCTTGGCGCGCACCGCGTACTCCGCGGCCACGCCGACACCGCGCAGCGCCAGGTCCTGGGCGGTCTCCCCGAGCTTCTTCGGGTCGATCGCGCCGAACACCTCGGCGACCTTGGCGGTGAGCGCCTCCTGCACGGCCTTCGGGTCCGTGTTCTTCACGGCCTCGATGCGCGCGGGGGCCTCGGCGCGCAGCTGCTCGATCAGCTCGGGCACCTTCTTGGCCTGCTGCACGGCGAGATCGGCCGTGCCGGCGGCGAAGTAGAGGGGGGTGGGGTCGGTGAGGGTCTTCTTCAGGTCATCGGCGATGGCCATGTGCTGGTCCTCCCGGATCAACTTCGGTTCGTCTTCGACGGCATCTCGTCGGCGGGTTCGGCGGGTGCGGCGGGTGCGGCAGGCACGTCGAGCGCGTTCTCCTTGCGGAACGACTCGTAGATCTGGAGCAGCACCTGCTTCTGCCGCTCGTTGATGCTCGGGTCGGCGAGGATGACGGCTCGCGTCTCCACCTCGTCCGGGTCCCGCTCATCCAGGATCCCGGCCTGCACGTACAGCGTCTCCGCGGAGATCCGCAGCGCCTTGGCCAGCTGCTGGAGGATGTCCGCGCTCGGCTTGCGCAGCCCGCGCTCGATCTGGCTCAGGTACGGATTCGACACCCCCGCCGCCTCGGCCAGCTGCCGCAGCGAAAGCTGGGCCTGCCGACGCTGCTCACGGAGGTACTCGCCGAGGTTTCCGACGTTGAGCGATGCCATGCTGCGATCCTGCCCCATCGCGCTAACTATTGCAAGCACACTGCTTGCAACATCTCCCACGCACCGTCCCTCCGCCGCCGCCACCGCCGCCACCCCCGCCGCGGGGCCGCTCAGCCGTTGAAGCCGAGTGTCAGGGCGACGACCGCGGGGGCCGCGTAGATCAGCGGGAAGGCGACGTGGGCGTACGACTTCGCCCGCAGCACCGTGATCACGGCCCCGGTGAAGTACAGGGCGATGCCGATCGCGGCGGCGATGCCGAGGGCCGGTACGAACACCCCGGCCACCAGGCCCGCCGCCCCGGCCGCCTTGGCGGCGCCGAGCAGGTTCCACCACGAGCGAGGGACGCCGTACTCCACCATCGGCTCCACGACCCACGTGGCCTTGAAGAAGACCGAGGCGGCCGAGAAGGCGACCATGAACGCGCCGACCAGGGCGAAAACAACGGCGGTGGTGGACATCCGAGCTCCCCTCAGGCGGGCGCCGGTGCGGACGCGCTCCGGTCGGTTTCCCGCCTGCTTCACTCCTCTGACCCGCCGCACCGCACCGATGTGACAGGCCCGCGAAAGTTCTTTTCGACGGGCCCGCGACACCCTCAGGCCGTGCCGATCACCACCGTGGCGTACAGCTCCTCCGAGGTGACCGCGCGGACCGCGAGGCCCGCCGAGGCCAGGGCCGAGGCCGTCGACGGGGACTGCCGGGCGCTCGTCTCGATCAGCAGGTGGCCGCCCGGGGCCAGCCAGGGCAGGGCGCCCGCCGCCACCCGCCGGTGGATGTCCAGGCCGTCGCGGCCGCCGTCCAGGGAGACCAGCGGCTCGTGCTCCCGCGCCTCCGACGGCATCAGGCCGATCTCGTCCGTCGGCACGTACGGGGCGTTGACCACCAGCACGTCCACCCGGCCCTTCAGCGACTCCGGGAGCGCGCCGTACAGGTCGCCCTCCCACACCCGGCCGCCGTACGGGGCCACGTTGCGCCGCGCGTACGCCAGCGCCGCCGGGTCGATGTCCGCCGCGTGCAGCTCAGCGCCGCCCGGCAGCTGCGAAGCCACCGCCGCGCCCAGGGCGCCCACCCCGCAGCACAGGTCCAGCACCACCGCACCGGGCCGGGCCAGCGCCACCGCCTCCCCGACCAGGAACTCGGTGCGCCGGCGCGGTACGAACGCCCCCGCGCCCACCTCCACGCGCAGACCGCAGAACTCCGCCCAGCCCACCACGTGTTCCAGCGGTTCGCCGCCCACCCGGCGGGCCAGCAGCTCCGCCAGGTGCCCGTCGTCCCGGGCCGCCCCGGTCAGCAGCTCCGCCTCCTCCTCGGCGAAGACGCAGCCGGCGGCGCGCAGCGATTCCACAAGTGACGTCACGTACCTCAGTCCTCAGTTTTCCGATCACGGGGAACGGTACGGCTCAGAAGATGTCCGGGCACCACGGGCGGCGCGCCGTCCGGAACACCGCGTCCGCGAGCGCGACCGCGCCCGGCCGCTCCTCCGTGATCCGCCCGAGCGCCGCCAGCCGCACCGCGGACTCGTCGCCGAGGTAGAGCGAGCCCAGTGCGGACACGTCCAGCCGCAGGTCCGCCGCCGCCTCGGTCCGCTCGCACGCGCCGGTGCCCGCGTCCAGCCGGTAGCGGCCGGCCGCCGGCCCCGACGCGTCGGTGACCTCCAGTACGAGCTCTCCGGGCACCTCGTACGTCCGCGCGCTCAGCGCCCGTACGACGTCCAGCACCCGCACCCACAGGAAGTCCGCGCAGGTGACGATCCGGGCGGACCGCGGGTCGGGCAGCAGCTGCGGGACGAGGTCGTCGGGGGCCCGGTAGCCGGTGCGGACCTTCAGCACCCAGTCGATCGAGCACAGGAAATGCCACAGCGCCCGCTCCGCCTGCGGGGTGAGCGCCAGCAGGTTGTGGACCTGCACGGTGTTCTGCGGGACCTTCGCGTCCGTCCAGTGGTCGTCGGCCCGGTACGTGACCAGTCCGGCCGGCTCCCCCTCCGCCGTGCGGTAGACCGCGAAGAACTTCTCCTGGTACTGGCGCCACGAGACCTGCTCCAGGCCGGTCGTCATGCGCCACCAGCGCTCGCCGCGGTCGATCATGCCGGGGGTGCGCGCCCGCAGCCGCTCGTGCAGCTCCGGGCCGATCTGCCGGACCTCGGCCTCGTCCACGAGGTCGATCCGCCCGCCGTCCGCGGGCACCGACAGCCGCGGGTCCAGACCGGTGCGCGGTACGTCGATCTCCCATTCGGCGAGGGAGGTGGCGGGCCCGAAGCCGTACCGCCCGTAGATCGGGTACTCGGCGGCGACCAGCGTCGCCAGCGCGTCGCCGCGCGCCCCGGCCGCGGCGAATTCGGCGGCCATCATCCGGGTCAGCAGGCCCTGGCGGCGGTGGGTGGGCAGCACGCCCACGTTGGAGATCGCGGTGGACGTGACGGCGGCCCCGCCGGGCACCGTCAGCTCCTGCTCGAAGGAGCGGAAGGCCGCCACGCAACGCCCGGTGTCGCTGTCGAACGCCCCCTGGGTGCGGGCGAGATCGTTGTACTTGGCCCGCATGGCCACGTCCGAGTCGGTCACTCGGGCCGCGGTCAGGAACCCGGTGTTCACGGTTCGCAGCCATTCGGGCAGCTCGGATGCGGCGATCGGCCGGACGTCAGCACTCATAGCGGGCCACGCTAATCGCCCGACCGCCGCCAGTCGCCCGAATTTCCTACGCCAGCAGGTCGTCCACCTGCGCCTCTCCCTCCCGGTAGCGCCGGGTGATCTCCACACTGCAGTCGTCCACCGTGCGCTGGAGCTGCTGCCGGCGCCGCGAGACCTGCTGCTCGTACCGCACCAGCTTCCCCATCCCGTCGTGCAGCTCGTCGTCGGTCCGGGCGCCCAGGTCCGAGAGCTCCACGTCGGCCAGCATCTCCGCCGCCAGCAGCCGGTACTCCTCGCTGTGCGGGGTGCCGAGCGTGACGTGCCGGGCGGAGGCGCTGCGGCTGGAGGGGGCGTCGGCGAGGATCACCGAGAGCCGGTCCACCACCGGCGCCTCGGGGTCCGTCCGGCGGGCGAGCTCGGGGTCGCTGCGGCGGGCGAGCTCGGCGCGCAGGATGTCGATGCGGCCCTGGAGCAGTCTGCGCACATAGCTCAGATCGGCCTCGTCGCGCTGCGCGTCACGGCGCAGCGCGCGCAGTTCCGGCAGCCCGAGCGCGGTGGTCGGGGTCGGCGTGCCCTGCGTCTCGGCCGTGCGCTGCGCGGGCGGTCGTACCGCGGCAGCTGCGATGGAAGCGGGTGAAGCAGGTACGGAGGTACCAGAAGTATTCATACGAACGAGTCCGTCCCCTCGACCGGTGCGGCGCACCCGCACCGCCTGCGTGCATGGTGCCACTCTCCGTGGCCCCGATGCAGTCCCACTCCACCCGATCGGCCCCGGACGGGTGCACTGCTGGTACACAGGTGGTATGCGAGCAGTGGTGCAGAGGGTGGACGGCGCGAGCGTCGTCGTGGGCGGCGAGACCGTGGGCGAGATCGTCGGCGAAGGACTGTGCGTGCTGGTGGGGGTGACCCACGACGACACGCCGGAGAAGGCGGCCGTACTGGCCCGCAAGCTGTGGTCGGTGCGGATCCTGGAGGCGGAGAAGTCCTGCAGCGACGTGAACGCGCCGCTGCTGGTGATCTCCCAGTTCACGCTCTACGGCGACGCCCGCAAGGGCCGCCGCCCCACGTGGAACGCGGCGGCGCCGGGCCCGGTGGCCGAGCCGCTGGTCGACGAGGTCGTGGCGCAGCTGCGCGCGCTGGGCGCGACGGTGGCGACGGGCCGGTTCGGCGCGGACATGCGGGTCTCGCTGACCAACCACGGCCCGTTCACCATCGTCATCGACGTCTGATCCCCGGGGTCCCCCATGGGGCTTGGGCCCCTCAGGGGGCCACGACGACCTCCTGAGCGGCGGCGGTCTTCCCGACCAGCAGCGGCGCATCGACGGGCACGTTCCGCTTGACCAGCGCGAGGGCGATCGGGCCCAGCTCGTGGTGGCGGACGGCGGTGGTCACGAAGCCCAGCTGGCGGCCCTCCTCCCCGTCGGCGGCGAGCCGGACCGGTGCGCCGTGGGCCGGGAGGACCACCTCGGAGCCGTCCAGGTGCAGGAAGACCAGGCGGCGCGGGGGCTTGCCCAGGTTGTGGACGCGGGCCACCGTCTCCTGGCCGCGGTAGCAGCCCTTCTGCAGGTGCACGGCGGTGCCGATCCAGCCCAGCTCGTGCGGGATGGTCCGGTGGTCGGTCTCCTGGCCGAGCCGCGGCCGGTGCGCCTCGACGCGCAGGGCCTCGTAGGCGAGGAGGCCGGCGGCCGGGCCGTGCGAGGCGGCGAAGGACTCCAGCTCGGCGCGGGGCAGGAAGACGTCACGGCCGTGCGCGGTCTCCCGTACGACGTGTTCCTTGGCGACCTCGGCGATGGAGCCGGCCGGCAGGTGCACGACCGCGAACTCCTCGGTGCGGTCGGCGACTTCGGCGCGGTAGAAGAACTTCATGGATTCCAGGTAGGCGATCAGCTCGCCCTGGGTGCCCGGCTCCACGTGCGCCCACGTGGTCTCGCCGTCGTCGACGAGGTAGAGCGCGTGCTCGATGTGGCCGTTCGCGGAGAGGATCAGCGCCTCGGTGGCCTGCCCGGCCGGCAGCTCGGTCACGTGCTGGGTGATCAGCAGGTGCAGCCAGCTCAGCCGCTCCGGACCGGTGACGGTGACGACCCCGCGGTGCGAGAGGTCGACGAAGCCGCGCCCGTCCGCGAGGGCGCGCTGTTCGCCGTACAGCTCGCCGTAGTGGGCGGCGACGCCCTCGTCGCGGCCTTCGGCCTGCACGGCGCCGGGGAGATGGAGCAAGGGGCTGCTGGTCATGGGACCAAGCGTACGACCCTGCTACGCCTG
This sequence comes from Streptomyces sp. NPDC001513, assembly GCF_042894695.1. Taxonomy (NCBI): domain Bacteria; kingdom Bacillati; phylum Actinomycetota; class Actinomycetes; order Kitasatosporales; family Streptomycetaceae; genus Streptomyces; species Streptomyces sp. NPDC001513. The sequence continues at coordinate 47,264 of NZ_JBIAVU010000005.1, read as the reverse complement.
GGCGGCACGCTGTTCGGCCGCGCACTTCTTGCACAGGCCGAAGATCGCGAAGTGCTTCATGTCGGTCTCGAAACCGAAGGTGGCGCGGAGCTTCGCCGTGAACTCGCCGGCGATGTCCACATCCGCCTCGATGACGTCGCCGCAGTCGCGGCAGACCAGGTGGATGTGGTGGTGCCGGTCGGCGAGGTGGTAGGTGGGGGCCCCGTGCCCGAGGTGGGCGTGCGAGACCAGCTTGAGCTCCTCCAGGAGCTCCAGGGTGCGGTAGACCGTGGAGATGTTGACCCCGGAGGCGGTCTTGCGCACCTCGACGAGGATCTCGTCCGGAGTCGCGTGCTCCAGGGCGTCGACCGCTTCCAGCACGAGCTGGCGCTGCGGTGTCAGCCGGTATCCGCGCTGCCGCAGGTCGCTCTTCCAGTCGGTGCCGGGTGTTCCTTCGGTGCTCTCGGTGCTCACCACTCCGCCAGTGTATGTGTGCGAAGGGGACCGCGGTCGAGCCCGCGGTCCCCTTTCGTGCACAGCCTGTGGACGCCGCGCCCAGCGCGCCGGTGCGCTCAGCGGAAGAAGGCGATGCCGTCGTCCGGCATGTCCGGGAGGTTGCGCGCCATCTCGGCGACCTCCTCGGGCGTGACGACCTTCTTCAGCTGGGCCGACATGTACGGACGCAGCTCGACGTCCGGGGTGGCCTTCTCGCCGACCCACATGAGGTCGCTCTTCACGTAGCCGTAGAGCCGCTTGCCGCCGCTGTACGGGCCGGAGGCCGCGGTCCGGGCGACCGCGTCGGTGACCAGGTCGATCTGCGGCTTCTGGTCGGCGAGCTCGCCGTACCAGACCTCGACGACGCCCTGGTCGCGGACCATGACGATCTCGACCTTGCGGTCCTTGTCGATGCGCCAGTAACCGGACTCGGACTCCAGCGGACGGACCTTGTTGCCCTCGGCGTCGAGGACCCAGCTGTGGGAGGTGTACTCCAGGAAGTCCCGGCCGTCGTGGCTGAAGACGACCTCCTGGCCGAAGTTGCACTTCTCCTCACCGGGGAAGTCGAAGACGCCCGCGCCCTCCCAGGTGCCGAGGAGGAAGGCGAGGGGGACGAGGCCCGGGTTCAGGTCGGACGGGATCTGGATCATGAATGGCTGCTCAGGCGATCTGTGGGAGGGGTTCCGGGGCGGTCTGCCGAGCCGACGCTCAGCGCTGACCCTGGTACAGCTTCTTGACGGCCAGGCCGGTGAAGGCCATCACGCCGACGCAGACCAGGACCAGCAGGGAGGTGAAGACTGCCTCAAGCACGGGGTGCTCCTCGGAATCGTTTCGGGGCTGTACGGGGCCGGTCCCCAAGCCTACTGGCCCGGGGACCGGCGCACGGTGCGAGGTGGGCCGTACCGGTCTGCCCCGGCGGCCGGCCCGGCCGTCAGCTCAGCAGCTGGCTCTGCAGGATCACCGTCTGGTGGAAGGGGACGGGGGCCACTTCGCCCTTGCGGGTCTGGATGACCATGCCGAGGACGTCACCCGTCCGGAGGCAGCCGATCTTGCTCTGCTCGTCGCCGAGGAAGGGCTTCACCTCCTGGTACACGCTGAGCTCGGTGCCGTCGAAGTTGGCCGCCCCCGGGAAGTCCAGCGTGGTGCTGTTCATCTGGGTGTTCTTGGCCTTGCTCCACACGTCGTCCAGGTCGAGGGCCGAGACGCCGTCGAACCGCGCGTTGGTGTCGCAGCCCTTGAACGCGTCCACGAAGCCCGCCGAGTGGAAGCGCAGCAGGTACACGTGCGTGCGCGTGCCGTCGGCCGTCGTCCAGCCCCGGCCGACGATCTGCCGCAGCCCGTCCCATTCGAGGGACTGCTTCAGCTTCTCGCGGGTGTCGGGCGTGTACTCCGCCAGGAAGGTGTCGGGCGACACCGCCCCGTCCTTGTCCGCCTTGACCGCGTCGTCGGCCTTGGCGCCCGTGGGAGCGGGCAGCAGCAGGCCGCTGAGCTGGGCGTAGTGCGTGCCGTCCTTGTTGTCCGGGCCCTGGGGCACCGGGGCGCCGGCGGGCAGCGCGGGCCGGGACAGCGTGGGGAAGGTCCAGCGGCCGTCGTCCTCGGTGGACAGGCCGGGGACGTCGGTGCGGTCGGGCTGGGTGATCCCGTACGCGACCCCCGCGCCGACGGTGGCGAAGACGGCGACGGCGGCGGTCCAGCGCAGGGCGGCGAACAGCACCCGCCGGTCCTTGGGCGCGGCCGGCACGGCCTCCGGGGCCTCCGCAGCGGGCTCGGCCACAGCCTCGGCGGCGGGCTCGGCGGGCTCGGCGGCGGGCTCGGCCACAGCCTCGGCGGCCTCCGTGGCGGACGCGGGCTCGGGCTCGGGCGTCGGCACGGCGGCGGTCTCGGTCTGCTCGCTCACGCGGACTCCCCGGGGGACTTGATGTGGTCGAGTTGCTGCTTGAACAGGCTCGCGGCGTCCTTCACCGCGAAGCCCGTGGACCCGTACATCCGGAAGCTGACCAGGACGTCCCCCTCCACGGCCACGCAGTCGAGGACGTCGATCTTCTTCTTGTCGTCCTCCCCTCCGCTCAGCGGGGACAGCCCGCACTTGGCCTGCGGATGGCCCTCCACCTGAGGCGCCCCGTCGCCCGCCTCGGTGAGCTCGATGAGCTTCTTGGAGAACTCGGCGAACTTGGCGACCTGCTGCGGATCGGCCTGCATGAGCCGGATCTCGGCGACGGCGGAGCCGTAGCCCTCCTGCCTGGCGTAGCTGCGCCCCGCCAGGCCCTTGAGCTTCAGGTCCGCCAGCGCCTTGTCCCGCTCGGCGCGCTGGCTGCCGGAGAGCCCGGTGCGGCCGTCCTTGAAGCTCTGCAGCGCCTTCTCGCTCGGGACGTAGTAGTCGTTGCCCTCGGGGTCGAGGTCGGGGCCGAGCCAGTACTCCTTGGGCAGCGGCAGCAGCTTGGCCGTCAGCTCGTTGGGCGGCACGGACGGCACCGGGGGCTGCGTGCCCTTCGTCGTGTGGTCCTCGGCCATCCAGTACCGCGTCGGCGCGCTCCGGTCCGCGCCCGACAGCGCGGAGGCGCCCCACAGGCCGGCGCCCGCCAGTACGACGACACCCGCGGCCGCCGACACCAGCTTCAGCGTCCTGCGGTTCCCCGTGCGCACGGGCGCGGCGGTGACCGCGGGCTCCTGCCCGTCCCGGTCCCCCGCGTCGGCGGCGGTCACGTTCTGCTGCTCGCTCACAGCCGCTCCATCTGTCGCTTGGCCAGCTCGACGAGGGCCTCCTCGTCGACGTCGCCACGGTTGTTCGCCCACTCGACGACCATCACGATGTCGCCGCGGCGGACCACGGCACGGCCCTGGCGCACCGGGTGGTAGCCCGGCTTCTCGTCCGCTTCGGAGTCGATCCACATGTGGCCGAAGTCCGCCGGAACGCCCGGGAAGTCCTTGCCGTCGTTGCCCGCGTACTTCTTGGTGGGCATGTACTGCACCATGCCCGCGTAGAAGTCCTCGGCTCCGTTCCGCTCGCGGTACTGGAGCAGGTGGATGTCGATGAAGTCCCTGTCGCCCTTGGACCACCGCACATTGGCGATGCTCTTGACATGGCGGCCGATCGGGCCGAGCCCGTCGGCGGGGTCGACGAAGTAGAGCGCGGAGAACGCGTCCGGGGACACCGGACCCGAGAAGCTGTCCTTCGTGCCGCCGGGCACCTCGACCAGCTTCTTGGCGAGGTCCTCGTCCGCCTTGTGCCAGCGGTTGGCGTTGATGGAGCGCCGGCTCGTCGCGTCGTTCACGGCCGCCGGCTTCGGCGCGGCCATCTCCTGCTGGGCCAGCGGCGGCAGCGGGGTGGGCTCGCGGTGGTACTGCACCGCGTAGCCGGTGACCGTCCCGGCGAGGACGCCGAGGACGGCCGCGCCCGCGATCAGGAGGGTCGTGCGGCCCATCCGGCGGCGGGGGGCCGAAGCGTCCGATTCCGGACCGCTTTCCTCCCCTTTTCGCTGCTCAGGGATGGTCTGTTCGTGTTCCAAAAGGGTCCCCCACAAGCCTGGAGGCGCAGGTTGATTACCCGCGCGTACCCCATGACCCGCACCGGAGGGAGGCAGTTGTATGAATGCTTATTACAGTCTTATATCTGAAGGCTGCATCAATCCTCGTGACGCCGCTTTCCGTCCAGTTCGTCCCACCACTCGTCGGACTTCGGATCGCCCGAGGGGTCGTCCCACCAGCGGTCGTCCGGTCCGCGCCGGTTCGCGATCATCGCGGCGACCGGCGGGATGACCATGGCGACCACGCACATCGCCACCGCGGCCTCGACCGACCACAGGCGCACGAAGGCCCAGGCGGAGACGAAGAGGACCAGGCATCCGCCCATGAGCAGGAAATAGGCGCGCCGGCGCCGGGCGTACATGCCTCCAGAGTAGGTCCGGGACGGCACGAAGGGCCGCACCCCGTTCCAGTGGCGTCCAACCCCCTGGGGTGCGGCCCTCCGGCCGATCTGTCGAGCGATCACACGTGCGGTGCTCAGACCGCGATCGCCACGTCCGTCACACCGCCGGCCTCGGCGACCACGACGGCCCGGTCCGCCTGGGCACCCGGGACGAGCGCCCGCAGCGTCCAGGTGCCGGGAGCGGCGTAGAAGCGGAACTGGCCGGTCGCCGAGGTCGGGACCTCGGCGGTGAACTCGCCACCGCCGTCCAGCAGCCGCACGTAACCGCTGATGGGCTCGCCGCCCTTGGTCACCTGGCCCTGGATCGCGGTCTCACCGGGCTTGAGCGTCGCGAGGTCGGGCCCGCCGATCTGTGCTCCACACATGTTCTCTGTCCTGTCCTAGAGAGGTCGTACTACGGGGCGTCGCGTGCCCGGGATTACTTGTTGGGGCCGAGCTCGATCGGCACGCCGACGAGCGAGCCGTACTCGGTCCAGGAGCCGTCGTAGTTCTTGACGTTCGTCTGGCCCAGGATCTGGTGCAGCACGAGCCACGTGAGCGCGGAGCGCTCACCGATGCGGCAGTAGGCGATGGTGTCCTTCGACAGGTCGACGCCCTCGGCCTCGTAGAGGGCCTTGAGCTCCTCGTCGGACTTGAAGGTGCCGTCGTCGTTGGCGTTCTTCGACCACGGGATGTTGCGGGCGCTCGGCACGTGGCCGGGGCGCTGCGACTGCTCCTGCGGGAGGTGCGCCGGGGCGAGCAGCTTGCCCGAGAACTCGTCGGGCGAGCGGACGTCGACCAGGTTCAGGCTGCCGATCGCGGCCAGGACGTCGTCGCGGAAGGCGCGGATGGAGGTGTCCTGGGCCTTGGCCTTGTACGCGGTGGCGGCGCGGCTCGGGACGTCCTTGCCGTCGACCAGGTCGCGGGAGTCGAGCTCCCACTTCTTGCGGCCGCCGTCGAGGAGCTTCACGTCCTGGTGGCCGTAGAGCTTGAAGTACCAGAAGGCGTAGGACGCGAACCAGTTGTTGTTGCCGCCGTAGAGGACGACGGTGTCGTCGTTGGAGATGCCCTTGGCGGAGAGCAGCTTCTCGAAGCCCTCCTGGTCCACGAAGTCGCGGCGGACCGGGTCCTGGAGGTCCTGCTTCCAGTCGATCCGGACGGCGTTCTTGATGTGGTTCTTGTCGTAGGCGGACGTGTCCTCGTCCACCTCGACGACGACGACGTTCGCGTCGTTCAGGTGGGCCTCGACCCAGTCGGCGTCTACGAGGACGTCGCTGCGGCTCATGATGTTCTCCTCCGGGGCAGTGTGCGGCGGGGTGGTGCGGGTGACGCGTGCTGCGTGCCTGCGGGTGCGCTCCGGACCCTGAGCGGGGAGGCGTCAGGCGATCAGGAGGCGGGTGCGGTCACGCGGGAAGGGCCTTGGGGCCGTCGTCCGGCTGATGGAGCGGATGCGCTCACAGGTCACATGGATCGACAGAGCATGGCGGCGACGCGACACAGGTCTACTGCCCGTCGCTTCGTGAGGTCCGCCTGCTGATGCTTCATAGCCATGGATCGTAGGGACGAATCGGCCGCCCTGTCACCGGTGTGTCATATTCCGAGACAGGATCGTCCGGATAGTGGGATAAGAACTCCCCGGGCGGCCGCCGCGCCGCCCCCGGGAGCCGCCGTGCGGCCCGCCCTTCTGCGGATCGGACCGCACTGTCTCACGATCCGGCCACCACCACGTTCGAACCGCCCAGCGTGAGGTGCACACCGGCCTCGTCCGAGGTCAGGGCCGAGAGGTGGAGCCCGGCCGGCATGCCGACCTCCAGGTTGCGCTCGAAGTCGGTCTTCTTGCGGATCAGCTTCTCCACGCCGGGTATGCCCGAGCCCGGCACCTCGTCGGCGTGCACCCGGACGAGCTTGGCGCCCTTTCCGTCCGGCGCGTCCACGAGGGAGATCGTCGACACCACGCTGTGCGTCACGGTCTTGCCGAGCACGTCCACGGCCGCGGTGACCTTCACCTTGCCGGGCGCCCCGCCGTAGGTGAGCGTCGCGCCGGTCTGCGAGGCCGCGGTCAGGTCCTCGTACGTGATGCGCCCGGTGCCCTCGGCCCGCTCGGCGGTGCCCCCGCTGTAGTCACCGTTGAGCTTCACGCTGCGGAAGCTCGCGTCGAGCTCCGAGAGCCGCGTCTTGCGGCCCTCAGCGACCACCTCGACACCTCTGAGCTTCAGGTCGACCCGGTCCAGCTCGTGACTGAACGCCTGGGTCAGGAAGGGGAATCCGCGGATCTCCACTTCCGAGCTGCCGGCCAGGCCCTGGCGGGCCTGGATCTTGTCGGCCAGCTGGTTCTCGACGTACCCGGCGGCCCATCGGTCCACGCCGGCGAAGATCGCCCCCAGCACCACTCCGATGATCACAACGATCCGCAGAGCACGCACGTGCCCTCCCCCTACTAGTCGGTACGAGCGATCTAGTGGACCATGTGCGCCCGTCAGTGGAACGTCAGCCCACCACCCGGCCGATCAGGTACACGGCGGGAGCGGCCGCCGCGAGCGGCAGCGCGACACCGGCCGTCATGTGCACGAACTTCGACGGGTAGTCGTACGCCGCCACGCGCAGCCCGATCAGCGCGCACACCCCGCAGACCAGGCCGATGAGCGCCCCGCCCACCCCGACGGAGGTCAGTCCGCCGACCGCGATGCCCGCACCGGCGGCCGCGGCCAGCGAGACGCCGACCGAGGGAGCGGTGGGCAGCGGCAGCGCACGGGCGAAGACGGCGACCGCCACGGCGGCCGCGCCGACGCTGACGGCGGCGGAACCGGCCGCCAGGTAGCCGGCGCAGATGATGGCGAGGGCGGCCGAGGCCACCGAGGCCATCAGCCCGGACATGCGCTCGTCGGGATCCGCGTGGCTGCGCAGCTGGAGGACCAGGGTGAGCAGCACCCAGGCGCCGAGGGTGCCGACGATCGCGCCGGGGCCGTACGTACGGTCCACCGCGAGCACGGCCACGTCGGCGACCACGGCTCCGGCGAAGGCGAGGGCGATGCCCTGGCGGGCCGGCCACATGCCGTTGAGGCGGAACCAGCCGGCCGCGGTGAGCGCCTGCAGGGCGATCAGCGGCACGAGCAGGGCGTACTGCCCGAGGGCCGCGGCCCCGGCGAGCAGCAGGCCGAGGGCGGCGGTCAGTATGGCCGACTGCGGACCGGGGTCGATGATCGGCGACCGGCCTTCGGCGCGGGCCTGGGCCGGGTCGACGGCGCGCAGGGTGTTCCCGGCGAGGGTGGGCGGGGACCAGGTGGTGACCTCCACCGCCTCGGCGCCGTCCTCGTCCTGAGCGGGGGCGGGCACCGGCGGCAGATAGGCCGTCTCCTCGGCCGGGGCCGACTGCTCCGCGGGGCCGGGGTACGGCGGGAGGTAGGCGGTCTGCTCGGCGGGGATCGGCTGCTCCGCGGGGCCGGGGTACGGCGGGAGGTAGGCGGTCTGCTCGGCGGCCGCGGCGGGCATGCCCGCGCCCTGGCCGCCCTGCGACCAGTCCTGGACGGGAGCCGGAGCGGGCGTCTGCGCCTGGGCCGGGACCTCGTCGCGGAACCAGCCCTCCGGAGCCACGGGCTGCTGCGCCTGGCCGGGGTACGGCACATAGGCCGTCTGCTCGGCGGCCTCCTGCGCGGGACCGGGGTACGGCGGCATGTAGGCGGTCTGCTCGGCGGCCGCGGCGGGCATGCCCGCGCCCTGGCCGCCCTGCGACCAGTCCTGGACGGGAGCCGGAGCGGGCGTCTGGGCCTGGGCCGGGACCTCGTCGCGGAACCAGCCCTCCGGAGCCACGGGCTGCTGCGCGGGCCCGCCGGCCGCCGGGTACTCGTACGACCCCGCGTACGACCCCGTGTAGGGATCGGCGGACCCGGCCACGGAACCGTCCGGCCAGGACCCGTCGGAGCCGCCGGCCGGGGCCGGGGGCTGCGCCTGCGGCTGCGCGGCCGGGGCCTCGTCGCGGAACCAGCCCTCGGGCGCCGCCGGCTGCCCCGGCACCGCGCCCAGCGCCGGATACACCGGCTGGTGGCTGGTGTCCCAGGTGTCGGACTGCCAGGTCTGGGTCCCGTACGGGTCCTGCTGCTGCGCGTACTGCCGGCGCCGCAGCTCCTCCTGCTCCTGCTGCTGGTGCTGCTGGTGTTCCTCAGGCGTGCTCATCGGCTCCCGCTCACCCGCCCGCGAACGGGGGGAGCACCTCGACGGTGCCCCCCTCGGTCAGCAGGACGGCATCGTGCGGGCGCTTGCCCACAGGCTCGTCGTTCACGAGGAAGGAGCAGCGCAGCAGGACCCGGGTCAGCTCCCCGGGGTGGCGTTCCCGCACGGCGTCGAGCGCCTCGGCCAGTGTGCGCGCCGAGTACGGCTCCTCCGCCGTCTTGGCCGCGGCCTTGGCCGCCGCCCAGTAGCGGATGGTTCCGGTTGCCACTGCACTGCTCCCATCGTCGGCTCTCTACCGTCGGCCTCCATGATGGCCCCTCCGGCCGTCCGCCCCGGCGTGCGCCAACGCATCGCGTGTGCGCCGGGGCGGCCCCGCGTCACCGCCCGGCGGGCCGCCGATCCGGTGAAAACGGGGCATACACAGGGCGCGGGCGTGGCAGAACCCACAGCGAGCGATGTCGAAGAGTGCTCGGCCGCGCACGGGCCGGTGGGCTATTCTGCTTGGCGAGAGGATCCGGGCAACGTTGCCCCCGGGTCCTTTTGTGCTTTCAGCGCGTTGAACGAACCGAGAACAGTGGTATCCATGCGGACCCCAGGGCGCGGGGACCGCAGGGGCGCCAGGCAAGACGTACGAAGCAGTACCGCGCATGTCCTCGACGGGACCGAGGAGGAACCGACGTGATGGACCAGCGAACCGCGCACCGTCCGGACCGGACAGGTGGTCGGTCATGAGCTCTCTCCTGCTGCTCACCAACGCACTGCAGCCGTCCACCGAGGTGCTGCCCGCCCTCGGCCTGCTGCTGCACAACGTCCGGGTGGCCCCGGCCGAGGGCCCGGCCCTCGTGGACACCCCGGGTGCCGACGTCATCCTCGTGGACGGCCGCCGCGACCTGCCGCAGGTGCGGTCGCTGTGCCAGCTGCTCCGCTCCACGGGACCCGGCTGCCCGCTGATCCTCGTCGTCACCGAGGGCGGCCTCGCGGCCGTCACCGCCGACTGGGGCATCGACGACGTCCTCCTCGACACCGCCGGCCCGGCCGAGGTCGAGGCGCGGCTGCGGCTGGCCACCGGCCGTCAGCAGCTCGGCTCGGACGACTCCCCGATGGAGATCCGCAACGGCGACCTCTCGGTGGACGAGGCGACGTACTCCGCCAAGCTCAAGGGGCGGGTGCTGGACCTCACCTTCAAGGAGTTCGAGCTGCTCAAGTACCTCGCGCAGCACCCGGGCCGGGTCTTCACCCGCGCCCAGCTGCTCCAGGAGGTCTGGGGCTACGACTACTTCGGCGGGACCCGGACGGTGGACGTCCACGTACGGCGGCTGCGCGCCAAGCTCGGCCCCGAGCACGAGTCGCTGATCGGCACGGTCCGCAACGTCGGCTACCGCTTCGTCACGCCGGAGAAGGTCGAGCGGGCGGCGGCGGAGGCCGCGGCCCAGGCGGCTGCCAAGGCCGCGGCACAGACGTCCGCACAGACGTCCGCGCAGACCTCCGCGCAGCCGGCCCAGGCCGTCACCCGATCGGCGGAGAACCCGGCGATCATTCACTCGGCAGGACGGCCTGCCCAGAGGTAGGTCACCCCGCGTAGACTGCCGCGCGTGGCCAAGGTGACGCGGGATGACGTGGCACGACTTGCGGGTACGTCTACCGCCGTCGTGAGCTACGTCATCAACAACGGACCCCGGCCGGTTGCCCCGGCCACGCGCGAGCGTGTCCTCGCCGCGATCAAGGATCTGGGCTATCGCCCGGACCGGGTCGCCCAGGCGATGGCGTCGCGGCGCACCGACCTCATAGGCATGATCGTCCCCGACGCCCGTCAGCCGTTCTTCGCGGAGATGGCGCACGCGGTCGAGCAGGCCGCCGCCGAGCGCGGGAAGATGGTGCTCGTCGGCAACTCCGACTACCGCACCGAGCGCGAGGTCCACTACCTGCGGGCCTTCCTCGGCATGCGGGTCTCCGGCCTCATCCTGGTCAGCCAGGGCATGAGCGAGCAGGCCGCCAGCGAGATCGAGGCCTGGGACGCCCGGGTCGTGCTGCTGCACGAGCGCCCGGAGGCGATCGACGACGTCGCCGTCGTCACGGACGACATCGGCGGCGCCCAGCTCGCCACCCGCCACCTGCTCGAGCACGGACACGAGTACGTCGCCTGCATCGGCGGCGTCGAGAACACCCCGTCCGTCGGCGACCCGGTCGCCGACCACGTCGAGGGCTGGCGGCGGGCCATGCAGGAGTCCGGCCGCTCCGTCGAGGGCCGGCTCATCGAGGCCCCGTACAACCGCTACGACGCGTACACCGTCGCCCTGGAGGTCCTGGCGCGGCCCGACCGGCCGACGGCCATCTTCTGCGCCACGGACGACCAGGCGATCGGTGTCCTGCGCGCGGCGCGGGAGCTGCGCATCGACGTGCCCGGGGAACTGGCCGTGGCCGGCTTCGACGACGTGAAGGAGGCGGCCCTCACGGACCCGCCGCTGACCACGATCGCCTCGGACCGCCCGGCGATGGCCCGCGCCGCGGTGGACCTCGTCCTGGACGACGGCCTCCGCGTGGCCGGCTCCCGCCGCGAACGCCTGAAGCAGTTCCCTTCGGCCCTGGTGATCCGCCGCTCCTGCGGCTGTCGCTGACCCCGCGGTCCGGGGCTGGGCCCGGCGGCGGCGGTGCGGCCAACAGCGGTTCTTATAAGGGGCATACAAGGTTCTGTCGGGCTTCTGAGGCCAGACTCAGGAAGCTCTCATCATCGGCGGCCAGAGTCAGAGCCATGACCGACAGCTTCCGCCGCGAAGGCGAGTACCCCCAGGAGCACCGCCCGACCCAGGCGGGGGCGGCGTACCCGCCGCCGCCCTCGTACCCGCCCGCCGCGCCCGGCTGGCACGAAGCGCACCAGCCGCCGGTCATCCGCGGCGAGACCGTCCCCGACGCCCGCCACGACGGCCCCGCCCACGCCGCCCCCGCGGCCCGCGCGAAGCGGCCCGTGGCCCTGCTGGCGGCCGTCGCGCTCGCCGCGGCCCTGGTCGGCGGCGGCACCGCGGCCGCCGTCCAGCAGCTGATGGTCCACCAGGGCGGCGGCTCCGGCGGCGTCAACGGCACCAACGTCTCGCAGAGCACCGGCACCGGCACCGTCTCCGGCGTCGCCGAACAGGTCAGCCCGTCGGTCGTCCGCATCGACACCCGCACCGCGTCCGGCCAGGGCACCGGCTCCGGCATCGTCATCACCGCCGACGGGGAGATCGTCACCAACAACCACGTCGTGGACGGCGCCGCCGAGATCCAGGTGACGATGAGCGACGGCAAGAAGTACCAGGCCAAGATCGTCGGCACCGACCCCGACAAGGACCTGGCCCTCATCAAGCTCCAGGGGGCGAGCGACCTCAAGCCCGCCAAGCTCGGCGACTCCGGCAACGTCAAGGTCGGCGACGAGGTCGTCGCCATCGGCTCCCCCGACGGTCTGACCGGCACCGTCACCAGCGGCATCGTCTCGGCGCTGAACCGTGAGGTGAAGGTGCCGAAGTCCGAGCAGCAGTCCCCGCAGGGCCGGCAGCAGGGCGGCGACAGCTGGCCCTTCTCCTTCGGCGGCCGCGAGTTCAACGGGGACACCGGCTCGGACACCACCTCGTACAAGGCCCTCCAGACCGACGCCTCCCTCAACCCCGGCAACTCCGGCGGCGCCCTGGTCAACATGAACGGCGAGATCGTGGGCATGCCCTCCGCGATCTACTCCCCCTCCTCCGGCGGCTCCGCCGCGGGCAGCGTCGGCCTCGGCTTCGCCATCCCGGTCAACACCGTCAAGGCCGACCTGGACTCCCTCCGCAAGGGCGGCCCCGGCGGCTCGGGCTCCTCCGGCACCGACGGCAACGGCTCCACCGCCAACGGCTTCGGCACCTCGTTCTAGGCGGTGTCTCCCCGCGTCCGTGCGAGGCTGGGAGGCGCCGTCACCCGTCGGGCCCCACGGCCGACCACCACCTCTGGGAGACCCATCCATGAATCCCGCCGAAGGCGAAGCGCGGATCCTCGTCGTCGACGACGAACCGGCCGTACGCGAGGCCCTGCGCCGCAGCCTCGCCTTCGAGGGGTACGCCGTGCAGACCGCCGTCGACGGGCTCGACGCCCTCGACCGGGCGGCCTCGTACTCCCCCGACCTGATCGTCCTGGACATCCAGATGCCCCGGATGGACGGGCTGACCGCGGCCCGCCGGCTGCGCGCCGCCGGCAGCGTCACGCCGGTGCTGATGCTCACCGCCCGCGACACCGTCGGCGACCGCGTCACCGGCCTCGACGCGGGCGCCGACGACTACCTCGTCAAGCCCTTCGAGCTCGACGAGCTCTTCGCCCGCGTCCGCGCCCTGCTGCGCCGCAGCTCCTACGCGGCCCCGCAGGCCGGCGGCGACGGCCACGAGGACGCCCTGACCTTCGGCGACCTGCGCATGGACCTCGCGACCCGCGAGGTCACCCGGGGCGGGCGCCCGGTGGAACTGACCCGTACGGAGTTCACGCTGCTGGAGATGTTCCTCGCGCACCCGCGCCAGGTCCTGACCCGCGAGCAGATCCTCAAGACCGTCTGGGGCTTCGACTTCGAGCCCAGCTCCAACTCCCTGGACGTGTACGTGATGTACCTGCGCCGCAAGACCGAGGCGGGCGGCGAGCCCCGCCTCGTCCACACCGTGCGCGGGGTGGGCTACGTCCTGCGCGCCGGCGAGAGCGGGCCCGAGTGAGCCCGAGCGCCCGGTTCCGCGCACTCCCGCTGCGCTCCCGGCTGGCGCTGCTCGTCACGGTGGCGGTGGCCCTGGCCGTCGCCGCCGTCGCCGCGGTGTCGTGGGTGATGGTGCGGGCCCAGCTGCGCGACCAGCTGGACAGCTCGCTGCGCGCCACCAACGCGGAGGCGCAGGCCAACCAGGTGTTCCGGGCGCTCAGCTGCGTCTCCGGCAACGCCCTGCCGGAGCGGCCCGCGAACAACCTCAGCGCCCAGGTGCAGATCGTGCTGCCCGACGGCGGCCACTGCTGGGTCGACGGCAAGGGCACCCTGCCGGTCAGCGCCACCGACCTCGAAGTCGCCCAGCGCCGGCGCGGGGCCGTCCTCTACGACGCGACCACCTCCGACGGGGTGGCCGTGCGCGTCTACACCCAGCCCGCCCTCCTCGACGGGCGGGCCGCCGCGCTGTCCGTCGCCAAGCCGCTCGCCGACATCGACAAGCCCCTGTACACCCTGGCCTGGGTGCTGCTCCTGGTCTGCGGCGTCGGGGTCGTCGGCGCCGGCGCGGCCGGCCTGTGGGTGGCCCGTACGGGACTGCGGCCCGTCGACGAACTGACCGACGCCGTCGAGCACATCGCCCGCACCGAGGACCTCACCGTACGGATCCCCGACGAGGGCGACGACGAGATCGCCCGCCTGTCGCGGTCCTTCAACTCGATGACGGCGGCCCTCGCCTCCTCCCAGGACCGGCAGGCCCAGCTGATCGCCGACGCCGGGCACGAGCTGCGCACCCCGCTGACCTCGCTGCGCACCAACATCGAGCTGCTCGCCCGCAGTGAGGAGACCGGCCGGGCCATCCCGCCCGACGACCGGCGGGAGCTGCTGGCCTCGGTCAAGGCCCAGATGACGGAACTGGCCTCGCTGATCGGCGACCTCCAGGAACTGTCCCGGCCCGACGCGGCCTCGCCCGGCCCGCTCCAGGTGGTCGCCCTGCACGAGATCACCGGGGCCGCGCTGTCCCGGGCCCGCCTGCGCGGTCCGGAGCTCCGCTTCGACTCGGACCTGGCGCCCTGGTACGTACGGGGCGAGGCGGCCGCGCTGGAACGGGCGGTGGTCAACGTCCTCGACAACGCGGTGAAGTTCAGCCCGCCGGGCGGCGCGGTCGAGGTGACGCTGCGGGCCGGCGAGCTGACCGTACGGGACCACGGGCCGGGCATCCCGGCCGAGGACCTGCCGCACGTCTTCGAGCGGTTCTGGCGGTCCCCGTCGGCCCGCGCCCTGCCCGGCAGCGGGCTGGGCCTGTCGATCGTGGCCCGTACGGCGGCACGCGCGGGCGGCAGCGCCGAGCTGCGGGCGGCGGCCGACGGCGGCCCCGGCACGGAGGCGGTGCTCCGCATCCCGGGGGCGCCGACCCCGCCGCCCTCCGAGCCGTCAGTTGTGCCGGATCAGTGAGGGGACCAGGCCGGAGCGGGTGTTCGGGAAGTCCATCGGGACGATGCCGAGCCCGGTCCGGCCGGCGAGTTCACCGCCGTCGACGAACGAGTGCACCTGCGGGTTGAGGCGGTCGGAGTTCCAGCGCGGCGGCATGTAGGCGGCGGTGCTGACGTAGTTCACGAAGAGTCTGCCGGGCTGCTGGACGGCCTTGCGGAAGTGGTTCTCGATGCGGCCGCGCTTGGCGAAGGGCTCGGTGTTGTAGTCGTCCTGGATGTCGAAGACGTTGCCGTCGCCGTAGCGCAGGCCGGGCAGACCGCCGTTGTCGGCGAGGAGCACGACCTTCCCGCGGGCCTGGCCGAGGGTGGGCAGGGCGTCGGCGATCCGGAACAGCGGGCGCCAGCCCCGGTTGTCCAGGTAGTCGTCGAAGACGGCGCGGAAGGTGGCGTCGCTGTCGGTGGAGTACTCCTGCTTGAGGCGCATCAGGACGGTCTCGGAGGGGTGCGCCGCGAGGAAGTTCCAGCAGGCCACGAGGACGTCGCCGAACATCAGGTCCTGGAAGAAGGCCGCGTGGTGGATCGCGAAGGACCCGCCCGAGACCCGGCAGCGGACGTCGAGGAAGCGGATGCCGGAGTCGAGCTGCTGGGCGATCGAGGTGTTCTGGCAGGCGACGTAGAGGCCGCCCTTGGTGGCGCCGGAGTCGTGGGTGCCGGGGATGGTCATCCGCTGGAGGGCGGTGGAGTCTCCCAGTGCGGCCATCCAGTCCTGGGTGCCGAGGGCCGCGGCCGAGGCCGGGGCCGTCCCCGCAACGCCCAGTCCCAGTGCCGTGCCCGCGGCCAGCGCTCCGGCCAGGAAGGCCCGTCTGCCCACGCCCGCGCCGCTGCCCGTGCCGATGTCCACGCCCATGCCCGCCCCTTTGCCGACCCGGTGATGGCAACGGATTATGGCGTGGACACCTCAAAATGGGTACCCGTCGGTAGGGCCCGTTCTCAGGCCTGGACCCGTCCTCCACCCGGCCCCGGCTCGCCCCCGGGCGCCGGGCCTCAGCCTTCGAGCAGCTCCACCATCGTCCGCAGCCCCCGGACGAGCTCCCGGCCGCTCGGCGCCCCCTCCGGATCGGTCAGGCACTGGACCATCACCCCGGTCAGCAGCGCGAGGTGCACCGACCCCAGGGCCCGTACGTCCCCCTCGTCGACCGCCTCCTGGGGCACCCCGCGCAGCTGGGCGGCCACCATGGGCCGGGACTTTCGCTGCTCCTCGGCCAGGATCGCGAGCAGCTCGGGCGAGGACTGCGCGTGCACGAAGGCCTCGACGTTGGCGGTCCAGAGCCAGCGCATGTCGGCGAAGTCCCGGATCTTGCGGTCCCAGGTGTCGGCGTACCGCTCCGCGGCGGTGTCCCCCTGCCCGGCGAGCCGGCCGGACCCCGCGGCCCATTCGTCCATGGCGGCGAAGAGCGCCTGGTTGAGCAGCGCCTCCCGGGACCCGAAGTGGTAGCCGATCGCGGCCATGCTCACCTGCGCCGCCGAGGCGATGTCGCGCACGGTCGTGCGCAGGTACCCCTTCTCCTCCAGGCAGCGGCGCGCTCCGGCCAGCAGGTCCTCGCGATTTCCCATGCCGGGATCGTATCCGCGCAGGTTTTTGGGCAAGCGCGCTACACAATCGTATTGCGCGCTTGCCCAAATCCTGGCAGGGTGAGGCCATCGGAAGATCCACGAGCCCACGGGAGGCACGCGCCATGCGCCACGAGCTGAAGATCGACGACCGGACCCTCTCCTACCTGGACTTCGGCGGCCCCGGCCGCCCGCTCCTCGCCCTGCACGGCGGCATGTCCGAAGCCCTCGCCTTCACGGGACTGGCCGCCGCCCTCGGCGACGGATGGCGGGTCATCGCCCCCGACCAGCGCGGCCACGGCGAGTCCGGCCGGGCACCCGACTACCGCCGCGAGGGCTACGTCTCCGACGCCGTCGCCCTCCTCGACCACCTGGGCCTCGACGCCCCCGTGGCGCTCCTCGGCTACTCCCTCGGCGGGCTCAACGCCTACCACCTGGCCGCCGCCCACCCCGACCGGATCTCCGCGCTCATCGGCGTGGACACCACCATCGAGACCCCCCTCCGCGCGGGGCCGGACTGGTTCGACTTCCTCGAGGGCCTCCCCTACACCGCCCCCACGCGCGAGGAGCTCCTCGCCGCCGCCGGGCCGGTCGGCGCGCTCTTCATCGCCGACGGGCTGCGCCCCCTCCCGGACGGCAGCGGCTGGCGCCTCGCCTACCACCCCCAGGACATGCTCGACTCCATCCGGGCGTGCGGCGGCGACCACTGGGGCACCTGGCTCGCGAGCACCTGCCCGGCCCTGCTGATCCACGGCACCCGCAGCCAGGCGCTCCCGCAGACCGTGGCCGACGCGATGGTCGCCCGGCGCCCGAAGACCTCGTACGTGCCCCTCGACGGCGACCACTTCGTCCCGTTCACGGACCCCGAGGGATTCCACGCGGCCGTCGGGACGTTCCTGGCGACCCTCTGATCCCCGCCCCACGGGGGTGCGCGGGGAACGCCGAAGGGGCGGCGGGCCGACCGGCCCACCGCCCCTTCGCGCGCGCTTTCGCACGGTACCGCCCGGTGTTACTTGACGACGGTGATCCGGTTCGCCGCCGGCACGGCGATCGGGTTGGCCGCCGAGGAGTTGTTCGTCAGGTAGGCGTTGAAGCAGTCCAGGTCGGACGCGCCCACCAGCTTGTTCTTGTGCTCCTTCAGGACGGTGAAGCCGTCGCCGCCGCCCGCGAGGAACTCGTTCATCGCGACCCGGTAGGTCTTGGCGGGGTCGATCGGCGCGCCGTTCAGCTTCACCGAGTCCACGACGATGCGGTCCACGCCCGCCTTCGTCAGGTCCAGGGTGTACGTGAAGCCCTTCGACACCTGCAGGATCTTCGGGTTCGCACCGTTGACCGGGCCGCTGACCTGCTGCTGCAGCGCGGTGATCAGCTGGGCGCCGGTCAGGTCCACGATGTTCATCATGTTGGTGAACGGCTGGACCGTGAAGGACTCGCCGTACGTCACCACGCCGTCGCCCTCGTCACCCGAGGCCTTGTAGGCGAGGTCCGAGCGGATGCCGCCCGGGTTCATGATGGCCAGCTGCGCGCCGCCCTTGTCCGCCGGGGCCAGCGCCTCCAGCTGCGCGTCGGCGATCAGGTCGCCGAGCGGCTTCTCGGGCGCCTCGGAACCGCGGCCCGGGATGTCGGCCGCGATGAAGCCCTGCGGGCGGTTGGCGATCGGGGCCGCGAGGGTCTTCCAGCGGTCGATCAGCTCGGTCATGTCCGGGGCCTTGGGCTGGTCCCGGGTGACGACCTTGTTGACCGGCTTGGGCGAGGCGATCGGCGTACGGACGATGTCCTTGGTCTGCCGGTCGTAGGTGAGGGTGGTGTCCGTGAACAGGCGGCCGATGGAGGCGGCCGAGGTCACCGTGCGCGGGTTGCCCGCCGGGTCCGGGATGTTGCAGGCGTACGCCTGGTGCGTGTGGCCGGTGACCAGCGCGTCGACCTTGGAGTCCACGTTCTTGGCGATGTCCACGATCGCGCCCGAGATGCCGGCGCCGGCGCCCGGGACGTTGCAGTCGTAGTTGTAGGCGCCGTTCGCGGGCAGACCGCCCTCGTGGATGAGCGCGACGATGGACTTCACGCCCTGCTTGTTCAGCTCGGCGGCGTACTTGTTGATCGTCTCGATCTCGTCGCCGAACTTCAGGCCCTTGACGCCCTCGGCGGTCACGACGTCCGGAGTGCCCTCCAGGGTGACGCCGATGAAGCCGATCTTCACGTCGCCCTTCTTCCACACGAAGGTGGGCGACATCAGCGGGCGCTTGGTCTTCTCGTCGGTGACGTTCGCGGCGAGGTACTGGAACTGGGAGCCCGTGAACTCCTTGCCGAACTCGTAGCAGCCCTCGACCGGGTGGCAGCCGCCGTAGGCCATGCGCCGCAGCTCGGTCTTGCCCTCGTCGAACTCGTGGTTGCCGACGCTGGTGACGTCCAGGTCGAGCTTGTTGAGCGCCTCGATGGACGGCTCGTCGTGGAAGAGACCGGACAGCATCGGGCTGCCGCCGATCATGTCACCGGCCGCCGCGGTGACGGAGTACTCGTGGCCCTTGCGGGCCTCGCGCAGGCTGGTCGCGAGGTACTCGACCCCGCCCGCGGGTATGGCCTTGGTGGTGCCGTCGGCCTGACGTTCGGTCACGGTGCCGGAAGAGCCCTGCGGGGGCTCCAGCGTGCCGTGGAAGTCGTTGAACGACAGCATCTGCACGTCGACGGTCCGGCTCTTGGCCGTACCGCCACCACTCGCGGCACCGGCCGGCAGAGCGGCGGCGACCATGGCCCCGGCCCCGGCCGTGACGGCGAGGGCGGCGAAGGTCAACCGGCGGTTTCGGCGGTGCCGTTGTGGCGTCGCTGACATTTAGTCCCCTTTGTGGACAGCGATACTGCTTGGGAGGTCCGGGGAAGCCTATGGTCAACGCGCGTAGCTCTACCAGGGGGTAACGGGTATCGCGTTGGTTACGCGCAGAAGACGGACAGACCCCGCGCCCGCACTCCGCCCGCCACCCGCCGCGGTCGTAGGCTCGTGTCATGACTGAGGCAGCAACGGCCGTGGAGCCGGGACGGCAGATTCAGACCTTCGACGAGCTGACGGAGGAACAGGCCGGTGCCGTACTCGACCTGATCGAGGACGCGGCGCGTACGGACGGCACCACCGCCGTGTCCGAGCAGGGACGGCTCCAGCTGCGCGGCGGACCGCGCGAGGGGATCCGGCACTTCCTGCTCACCGAGGGGGACCGGCTCGCCGGGTACGGACAACTGGAGGACACCGACGCGGTGGAGGCCCCCGCCGCCGAGCTCGTCGTCCACCCGGCCCTGCGCGGCCGCGGACACGGGCGGGCGATGGGCATGGCCCTGCTCGCCGCCTCCGGGAAGCGGCTGCGGGTGTGGGCCCACGGCGGCAAGTCGGCCGCCCGGCACCTCGCGCAGGTGCTCGGCCTGACCCTCTTCCGCGAGCTGCGCCAGCTGCGCCGGCCGCTGGCCGACACCGACCCGCTGCCGGACGCGGCGCTCCCGCCCGGCGTGACCGTACGGACCTTCGTGCCCGGCACCGACGACGAGGCCTGGCTGGCCACCAACGCGGCCGCCTTCGCCCACCACCCCGAGCAGGGCTCGCTGACCCAGCGCGACCTGAACGACCGGATCGCGCAGCCGTGGTTCGACGCCAAGGGCTTCTTCCTCGCGGAGCGCGACGGGGAGCTCGTCGGCTTCCACTGGACGAAGGTCCACGCGGCGGAGCAGCTGGGCGAGGTCTACGTGCTCGGCGTCCGCCCGGGCGCCCAGGGCGGCGGCCTCGGCAAGGCCCTCACCGCGATCGGCCTGCGCCACCTGGCGGCCCAGGGCCTGCCGACGGCCATGCTCTACGTCGACGCCGACAACCCGGCCGCCCTCGCCGTCTACGAGGGCCTCGGCTTCACCACCCACGAGGTCGACCTGATGTACCGCACAGAAAGCTGACCACCCCGGGCCCCGCACAATCCAGCCCCGCCGGCACAATCCAGCCTCGCCTGGGGGCACCTCCCAGCGGTAGCTGGGGGAGTTTGAGGCGCGGGGCCCGGGGCGGAGCCCCGATCTTTGAGCCCCGCCGACGCCGCGGGCGCGGGGTCCGGGCAGCGCCCGGCGGGGCCGGGGCGCACCCGGCACCGCAAGGGCGCCGGCGCGCGCCCCGCCCCCCGTCACCCCCGCCGGGAGGCGACTCGTGCGCCAGGCGGAGCCGGGAAGCCACACGCCATTAACCGGGCATTAAGACGCGCTTGCGACTCTCCCCCAATGCAGCCCCGACTCCGACTGACGGCCGACACTTCCGACGCGCCTGTCCTCCCGCGTGCGCGGAAGAATGGAGTCATGAGCCACAAGCCCAGCGCAGGCCCCAAAGAGGTCCCCGCCCAGCACCCGTCTCAGACGTCCCCCGCCGGCCAGGCGGCCGGCGGCCCGGCCAACGCCGTCACCGGCGCCCACGCCCGCATAGGCTCCATCTCCGCGCACCGTCCGCACGTCGACCTCGAGCCCGATATCGACGCCGACCTGGACGCGTACGACGACAAGGACGGCGACGAGCTCCCCCCGGGGCGCTTCCTCGACCGGGAGCGCAGCTGGCTCGCCTTCAACGAGCGCGTCCTGGAGCTCGCCGAGGACCCCACCACGCCCCTGCTGGAGCGCGCGAACTTCCTGGCGATCTTCGCGAGCAACCTCGACGAGTTCTTCATGGTTCGCGTGGCCGGCCTCAAACGGCGTATCGCGACCGGTGTCGCCACCCGGTCCGCCTCCGGGTTGCAGCCCCGCGAGGTGCTGGACCTCATCTGGACGCGCTCGCGCGAGCTCATGGCCCGCCACGCCGCCTGCTTCCAGCAGGACATCTCCCCGGCGCTGGCCGAAGAGGGCATCCACCTCATCCGCTGGCCCGATCTCACCGAGAAGGAGCAGGCCCGCCTCTTCACGCTGTTCCGGAACCAGATCTTCCCGGTGCTGACGCCGCTGGCCGTGGACCCCGCGCACCCGTTCCCGTACATCTCCGGCCTCTCCCTCAACCTGGCCGTCGTCGTACGCAACCCGGTCAGCGGCCACCGCCACTTCGCCCGGGTCAAGGTCCCGCCGCTCCTCTCCCGCTTCCTGGAGGCCTCCCCGCAGCGCTACGTCCCGCTGGAGGACGTCATCGCCGCGCACCTGGAGGAGCTGTTCCCCGGCATGGAGGTGCTCGCGCACCACATGTTCCGCGTGACCCGCAACGAGGACCTGGAGGTGGAGGAGGACGACGCCGAGAACCTCCTCCAGGCCCTGGAGAAGGAGCTCATGCGGCGCCGCTTCGGCCCGCCCGTGCGCCTGGAGGTCGAGGAGTCCATCGACCCCGGCGTACTGGACCTCCTGGTCCAGGAGCTGAACGTCAACGCCTCCGAGGTGTACCCGCTGCCCGGGCCCCTCGACCTGACCGCCCTCTTCGGCATCGCCTCCCTGGACCGGCCCGAGCTGAAGTACCCGAAGTTCGTCGCCGGCACCCACCGGGACCTCGCCGAGGTCGAGTCCGCGTCCGCGCCCGACATCTTCGCCGCCCTGCGCGAGCGGGACGTCCTGCTGCACCACCCGTACGACTCCTTCTCCACCTCGGTGCAGGCCTTCCTGGAGCAGGCCGCCGCCGACCCGGACGTCCTCGCGATCAAGCAGACGCTCTACCGCACCTCCGGCGACTCCCCGATCGTGGACGCCCTGATCGACGCCGCCGACTCCGGCAAGCAGGTGCTCGTCCTCGTCGAGATCAAGGCCCGCTTCGACGAGCAGGCCAACATCAAGTGGGCGCGCAAGCTGGAGGAGTCCGGCTGCCACGTCGTGTACGGGCTCGTCGGCCTCAAGACCCACTGCAAGCTGTCCCTCGTCGTCCGCCAGGAGGGCGACCAGCTGCGCCGGTACTCGCACGTCGGCACCGGCAACTACCACCCCAAGACGGCCCGGCTCTACGAGGACCTCGGCCTGCTCACCGCCGACCCACAGGTCGGCGCGGACCTCTCCGACCTCTTCAACCGGCTGTCCGGCTACTCGCGCCGCGAGACCTACCGCCGCCTCCTGGTCGCCCCGCGCTCGCTGCGCGACGGCCTGATCGCACGGATCGACAAGGAGGCCGCCCACCACCTGGCCGGCCGCCCCGCCTACGTGCGCATGAAGATGAACTCGATCGTCGACGAGGCCATCATCGACTCGCTCTACCGGGCCGCCCAGGCGGGCGTGCCCGTCGACATCTGGGTGCGCGGCATCTGCGCCGTGCGCCCCGGGGTCCCCGGGCTCTCGGAGAACATCCGGGTCCGCTCGGTCCTCGGCCGCTTCCTGGAACACTCCCGGGTCTTCGCCTTCGGCAACGGCGGCGAGCCCGAGGTGTGGATCGGCAGCGCCGACATGATGCACCGCAACCTCGACCGCCGTATCGAGGCACTGGTCAGGGTCGCCGACCCGGCCCACCGCGCGGCACTGGACCGGATGCTCGAAACCGGCATGTCCGACGCCACCTCGTCCTGGCACCTGGGCCCGGACGGCGAGTGGACCCGGCACAGCACGGACGCGGAAGGCCAGCCGCTGCGGCACGTACAGGAGACGCTCATAGACGCCCGGAGGCGCCGGCGTGGCTCAGCCAAACCATGACCCGATTACGGCGACGGCGGACGCGGGTGACGTGCTCGGCACGTACCTGCGGTCCCAGGCCACCGCTTTCCTGCGCGGGCTGCGCCTGCACGAGGAGAGCGGGGCCGACGCGGCCGAAGGCAGTGACGCGGCGCGCAGCCTGCGGGGGGCCGCGCGCCGCATCAGCGGCTCCCTCGCCACCTTCCGGGTGGTGACCGAGTCCTCCTGGGCCGACGGGCTGCGCACCGAGCTGGTGTGGCTGTCCTCGACGCTGGCCGACGAGCACGCGTACGCCGCCCGGCTGGCCCGGCTGATGGACGCGCTGCACCGGCTGTCGGGGTCCCCCGAGCTCCCGGCGCCGCGCGGCACGGCCGGTGCCCTGACGGTGGGCTCGGCGCGGGCCGGCGCCCTGCTGGAGCGCCAGCTCACCCTGGCCCGTACGCGCGCCCACTCGGCCACCCTCCAGGCCCTCGGCTCCTCCCGCTTCCACGCGGTCGCGGACGCGGTCGCGGTGCTGGCCTCGGAGGTCCCGCTGGACTCCGTCGCGGCCCGGGGGCGGGTCGGGGACGTCCTGGTCCCCCTGGCGGCGGTGGCCGAAACCCGACTGTCGGCGGCGGTCTCGGCCCTCCCGCCGCGCGGCGGGAGCACACAGGCGGCGCCCAGCCCGTACAACGCGGACCACGACGGTCTCTGGCACGAGGTACGCCGCCTCCTGCGGGTCCACCGGTACGCCCGGGAGGCACTCGGCGAGGACGTGAGCAGGCCTGCGGCGGCGGGCGAGGCCCTGGACCGCCACCGCGACGCGGCGGAGGCGGCGGCCGCCTCGGCGACGGCGGCCCGCACCCCGCGCATCGCCCCGGCGACGGCGTACGCCCTGGGCGTCCTGCACGCCGACCAGCGCCACGAGGTGGAGGCGGCGCGGCTCGATTTCGATCATCTCTGGCTGAGGGAGCCCGCGGTCACACCGCGGTAACGGGCGGATAACGGATGATGACGACCGTGTACGAACGGACGGGAACGCACCGGGTCGTCCGCCACGGTTCACCGTCCGTTCACTCGGGCCGGTCAGCTGCTTCACCTGTTCTGCCTAATTTCGGTGATGCACGGAGCGAGCCGCACGGAAATCGAGCAGCTCAGCCGGGCAAACCGACGTAGTCCTCTTCGCACGCCGCCCCGATACAGAAAGCGGCCGGCGGCTTCTGGAAGGAACACCCGAAAGTGAAGCTTCAGCGCAAGAACATGCTTCGTGCCTCCGCCCTCGGGGCGCTTGTCGTGTCCGGCGCCCTGGTCCTCACGGCGTGCGGCTCGGACGACAACACGAAGACCGCCGACGGCACGGCCAAGCCCTCCGCGGCCGCCGGCGAGATCAAGTGCGACGACGCCAAGGGCAAGCTCCTCGCCTCCGGCTCGTCCGCGCAGAAGAACGCGATCGACCTGTGGATCAAGAACTACATGGCTGCCTGCTCCGGCGTCGAGGTGAACTACAAGTCCTCCTCCTCCGGTGAGGGCATCGTCGCCTTCAACCAGGGCACCGTCGGTTTCGCCGGCTCCGACTCGGCGCTGAAGCCGGAGCAGGTCGAGGAGTCGAAGAAGATCTGCACCGGTGGCCAGGGCATCGACCTGCCCATGGTCGGCGGCCCGATCGCCCTCGGCTTCAACGTCACGGGTGTCGACAAGCTGAACCTCGACGCCGCCACGATCGCCAACATCTTCAACGACAAGATCAAGAAGTGGGACGACGAGGCGATCAAGAAGCTGAACCCCGGCGTCGCGCTTCCCCCCACCGCCATCCAGGCCTTCCACCGCTCCGAGGACTCGGGCACCACCGAGAACCTCGGCAAGTACCTCAAGGCCACGGCCCCCGACGCCTGGACCTACGAGGCCGCGAAGAAGTGGCCGGCCCCCGGTGGCCAGGGCGCGTCCGGCTCCTCCGGTGTCGCCTCCCAGGTGAAGGCCGTCGACGGTGCGATCGGCTACTTCGAGCTCTCCTACGCCACCTCGCAGAACATCAAGACGGTCGACGTGAACACGGGCGCCGCCGCCCCGGTCAAGGCCACCGGTGAGAACGCCTCCAAGGCCATCGCCGCCGCCAAGATCTCCGGCACCGGCTCCGACCTGGCCCTGAAGCTCGACTACACCACCAAGGCCGAGGGTGCGTACCCGATCGTCCTGGTGACGTACGAGGTCGTCTGCGACAACGGCAACAAGGCGGAGACCCTGCCGACCGTCAAGTCCTTCCTGAACTACACCGCCTCCGACGCGGGCCAGAAGGTCCTGCTGGAGAACGGCTACGCCCCGATCCCGGCCGAGATCAACGCCAAGGTCCGCGAGACCATCGCCGGCCTGAAGTAGTCCTGACCTCCGAGGCCCGGTCCGCTCCCTCCCCCCGTCCGGGGACGGGCGGACCGGCCCCGGAGACCCTTCCCCTTCACCCGGGGGAATCCGGTGCACCGCCGCCAGGGGGCCTTGCCCCCACACAGACCGGAAAGACCATGGCTTCCACCACACCCACCCAGATAGACCAGGCTCCGCCTGTCTCCACGAGCAAGAGGTCCACCGGCCGCGCCGGTGACAAGATCTTCGCCGGGCTCTCCAAGGGCTCCGGCATCCTGCTCCTGGTGATCATGGCGTCGATCGCCGGCTTCCTCACCTACCGTGCCTCGATCGCACTGTCGAAGAACGAGGGCAACTTCCTCACCACCTTCGACTGGAACGCGTCGGCCAACCCGCCCGTCTTCGGCATCGCCGTCCTGCTCTTCGGCACCGTCGTCAGCTCGATCATCGCGATGGCCATCGCGGTTCCGATCGCCGTCGGCATCGCCCTCTTCATCTCGCACTACGCACCGCGCAAGCTGGCCGCGCCCCTCGCCTACGTGGTCGACCTGCTGGCCGCCGTGCCGTCGATCATCTACGGCATCTGGGGCGCCCTCTTCCTCGTCCCGCAGCTCGGAGGCCTCAACCTCTGGCTCGACGAGTACATGGGCTGGACCTACGTCTTCGACAAGACCCAGGTCGGCGTCGCCCGCTCGCTCTTCACCGTCGGCATCCTGCTCGCGATCATGATCCTGCCGATCGTGACCAGCGTCAGCCGCGAGGTCTTCCTGCAGGTCCCGCGCATGAACGAGGAGGCCGCCCTGGCCCTCGGCGCGACCCGCTGGGAGGTCATCCGCATGTCGGTGCTGCCCTTCGGCCGCTCCGGCGTCATCTCGGCCTCCATGCTCGGCCTGGGCCGCGCCCTCGGCGAGACCATGGCCGTCGCGACCGTCCTCTCCCCGAGCTTCCTGATCAGCGGGCACATCCTCGACCCGGGCGGCGGCACGTTCGCGCAGAACATCGCCGCCAAGTTCGACGAGGCCAACGAATTCGGCCGGGACGCGCTGATCGCCTCCGGTCTGGTCCTCTTCCTGCTCACCCTGCTGGTCAACGGTGCAGCTCGCCTGATCATCGCTCGCCGCAAGGACTTCTCGGGGGCGAACGCCTGATGAGCCACGCACTCCAGGACAAGCGGCCCGCCCGGGCCCCGAAGTCCGCCGCCCCCGCCAGCCTCACCCGGGGCGGCCTCCCCCGCTGGACCCCGGCCGCCGTCGCGGTCCTCTCGATCGCCCTCGGCTGCGGCATCGGCATCGTCGCCGACCTGCACAGCAAGATCCAGTGGGGCCTGATCGCCTCGATCCTGTTCATCGCGATCACCTACACGGCCAGCGCGGTCGTCGAGAACCGCCGCCAGGCCAAGGACCGGGTCGCGACCTCCCTCGTGTGGGTCTGCTTCATCCTCGCGGTCATCCCGCTGCTCTCGCTGATCTGGACCACCGTCAGCCGCGGCATCGAGACCCTGAGCCCCGACTTCCTCAGCCACTCGATGAACGGCGTCACCAGCTTCGAGGAGGGCGGCGGCGTCTACCACGCGCTGCTCGGCACCATCGAGCAGGTCGCCCTGGCAGCCGCGATCGCCGCGCCCATCGGCCTGCTGACCGCCGTCTACCTGGTCGAGTACGGCAAGGGCACGCTCGCCAAGGCCGTGACCTTCTTCGTCGACGTCATGACCGGCATCCCCTCCATCGTCGCGGGTCTGTTCATCCTGACGACCTGGAACCTGGCGCTCGGCTTCGGCCCCTCCGGCTTCGCCGGCGCCATGGCCCTGTCGATCCTGATGATGCCCGTCGTGGTCCGCTCCACCGAGGAGATGCTCAAGCTCGTCCCGAACGAGCTGCGCGAGGCCGCCCTCGCCCTCGGTGTGCCGAAGTGGCGCGTGATCCTCAAGGTCGTGCTCCCCACCGCCATCGGCGGTATCGCCACCGGCCTCATGCTGGCCGTCGCCCGCATCGCCGGTGAGACCGCGCCGATCATGCTGCTCGTCTTCGGCACCCAGCTGATCAACGGCAACCCCTTCGAAGGCGCCCAGTCCTCGCTCCCCCTCTACATCTGGGAGCAGTACAAGGTCGGCAGTGAAGCCTCCTACGACCGGGCGTGGGCCGCAGCCCTCGTACTGATCGCCTTCGTCATGATCCTCAATCTGGTGGCCCGCGGCATCGCCCGCTGGAAGGCCCCGAAGACCGGTCGCTGACGCGACTGTATGAAAGCGAAGTGACCCCTCATGGCGAAGCGAATCGACGTCAGCGGACTGTCCGCCTTCTACGGCACCCACAAGGCCATCGATGACATCTCGATGACCGTGGAGCCCCGCTCCGTGACCGCCTTCATCGGCCCGTCCGGCTGCGGCAAGTCCACCTTCCTGCGCACCCTGAACCGCATGCACGAGGTCACCCCCGGTGGCCGCGTCGAGGGCAAGGTGCTCCTGGACGACGAGAACCTGTACGGCGCCGGCGTGGACCCGGTCGCGGTCCGCCGCACCGTCGGCATGGTCTTCCAGCGTCCGAACCCCTTCCCCACCATGTCGATCTTCGACAACGTGGCGGCGGGCCTGCGGCTGAACGGCAGCTTCCGGAAGGCCGAGCTGGCCGAGATCGTCGAGAAGTCCCTCCAGGGCGCCAACCTCTGGAACGAGGTCAAGGACCGCCTGAACAAGCCCGGCTCGGGCCTCTCCGGCGGCCAGCAGCAGCGTCTGTGCATCGCCCGCGCCATCGCGGTCGAGCCCCAGGTCCTGCTGATGGACGAGCCCTGCTCGGCCCTCGACCCGATCTCCACGCTGGCGATCGAGGACCTGATCGGCGAGCTGAAGGAGCGCTTCACGATCGTCATCGTGACGCACAACATGCAGCAGGCGGCCCGCGTCTCGGACCGCACCGCCTTCTTCAACCTCTCGGCGGTCGGCCAGCCCGGCAAGCTCGTCGAGATCGACGACACGGACCGGATCTTCTCGAACCCGTCCGTGCAGGCGACCGAGGACTACATCTCGGGCCGCTTCGGCTAAAGAGATGTGCTGAACGTCCTGCGGTGCTGCATGGCGGTGCCACCGCAAGGCGAAAGAAAGAAAAAGGGCCGGCTCCCCCTGGGTGGGGGGAGCCGGCCCGCTTTCGTTCCCGCGTCCTGCTTCTCGCGTCCTGCTTCCCGCGTCCTGCTTTTCGTGTGTGCTTCTCGCCCGCTACACGAAGGCGAGGTTCACGATCCAGAAGCTGACCGCGGCGACGAGGGCCGCGGCCGGCATGGTGATGAACCAGCCCATGACGATGTTCTTGGCGACGCCCCAGCGGACCGCGTTCACGCGCTTGGTCGCGCCCACGCCCATGATCGCCGAGGTGATGACATGCGTGGTGGAGATCGGCGCGTGGAAGAGGTACGCCGAACCGAACATGATCGAGGCGCCCGTGGTCTCGGCCGCGAAGCCCTGCGGCGGATCCAGCTCGATGATCTTGCGGCCGAGCGTGCGCATGATGCGCCAGCCACCCGCGTACGTACCCAGCGACAGCATCACGGCACACACGATCTTGACCCAGACCGGGATCGCGTCGTCCGCGCTCTGCACATCGGCGATGACCAGCGCCATCACGACGATGCCCATCGTCTTCTGCGCGTCCTGGAGACCGTGGCCGAGCGCCATGGCGGCCGCCGACACGGTCTGCGCGATACGGAAACCGTGCTTGGCCTTGTGCGGGTTCGAGCGGCGGAACATCCACAGGATGACCACCATCACCAGGTAACCGGCGATCAGACCGACGACCGGCGAGGCGAACATCGGGATGACGACCTTGTCGATCACCCCGCTCCAGATGACACCGGTGCCGCCCGCCAGCGCCGCGCCCACCATGCCGCCGAACAGCGCGTGCGAGGAGGACGAGGGCAGGCCGAAGTACCAGGTGATCAGGTTCCAGACGATCGCACCGACGAGCGCCGAGAACAGGATCCACATGCCCCGCGTGCCCTCGGGCGTCTCGATCAGGCCCTCGCTGACCGTCTTGGCGACCCCGCTGCCGAGGAAGGCGCCGGCGAGGTTCATCACGGCGGCCATCGCCAGCGCCGCACGCGGGGTCAGTGCCCGCGTGGAGACGGAGGTCGCGATCGCGTTCGCCGAGTCGTGAAAACCGTTCGTATACGTAAAGCCGAGCGCGACACCGATGGTCACGACCAGGGCGAAGGTGTCCACGAGGTTCAGGACTCCTTGACCGCGATGGTCTCCACCGTGTTCGCAACGTGCTCGAACGCGTCGGCCGCCTCTTCGAGCACGTCGACGATCTGCTTGAGCTTCAGCACCTCGATGGCGTCGTACTTGCCGTTGAAGAGCTGAGCGAGCAGCTTGCGGTGGATCTGGTCGGCCTGGTTCTCAAGGCGGTTGACCTCGATCCAGTACTCGGTGAGGTTGTCCATCGTCCGCAGGTGCGGCATCGCCTCGGCGGTCAGCTCGGCCGCGCGCGCCAGGACCTCGATCTGCTGCTCGACACCCTTGGGGAGCTCCTCCACGTTGTAGAGGACGACGAGGTCGACGGCCTCCTCCATGAAGTCCATGATGTCGTCGAGCGACGAAGCGAGGTTGTAGATGTCCTCACGGTCGAACGGCGTGATGAAGGAGGAGTTCAGCTGGTGGAAGATCGCGTGGGTCGCGTCGTCCCCCGCGTGTTCCGCTGCCCGCATCCGCTCCGCGATCTCGGCCCGGGCGGAGGAGTCCGCTCCGAGCAGTTCCATCAGGAGCTTGGAGCCCGTGACGATGTTGTCCGCGGATGCGGCGAACATGTCGTAGAAGCTCGTCTCCCTGGGGGTCAGACGAAATCGCACGTGAGGTCCTCGGGGTGCATTGGATTCGGTCAGGCTGATGCTAGGCGCATCCCCCGGCCACGGCTAACCGGCAGTTCCCCAGTGTCCTCCATCGGGCAGAGTGAGGACCACGGACCCCTGCCCCTTCGGCAGAGGCCCAGTACCCTATACCCACGAGGGGTATATACCCCTTCGTTCCGGACCACGGGAGGACGCATGACGATCATCGAGGCGGAAGGCTCCGGAGCCGACGCGCCCCAGGAGGGCGGAGCGGTCCACGGCTACCACCACCAGAAGGACGAGCACCTCAAGAGACTGCGCCGGATCGAGGGGCAGATCCGCGGCCTCCAGCGACTGGTCGACGAGGACGTCTACTGCATCGACATACTCACCCAGGTCTCGGCGAGCACGAAGGCCCTCCAGTCCTTCGCGCTCCAGCTGCTGGAGGAACACCTGCGGCACTGCGTCGCCGACGCGGCGGTCAAGGGCGGCACCGAGATCGACGCGAAGGTCGAGGAAGCCACGAAGGCCATCGCCCGCCTCCTGCGCACGTGACCCCGGGACGCGGCGGTCAGCCCGACCAGATGCCCATCAGCACCTCGTCGATCCGGTCCTGACTGAGCCGCTCCTCCACCGCCGCCGAGGCCGCGATGATCAGCTCACCGCACAGCTCGATCTCGGCGAGAGCCACGTGGTCCTGCACCGTCGTACCGCCTGCGGGAGTCACGCGTGTCACCTCAATCTGCCGTCTACGGTCATCGACGCTCGGGCCCGGCTCCTCAGCGTAGGGACGCCGCGCCCCGGGGCACATGACACGGATGGACCATTTCCGGATACCCACCCATGGCCCGATAGCGTCGCTCCACTTCCGCCCGCGCCACTATTCGGCGATCTTTCCGGCGTAAATGTCCCCGCTTGCCGGCAATACGACGGTCACCGGCGTCCCGAACCCGTACAGCAGCGTGGTCGACGAGACATCGATCACGCCATTGTTGACGTACGTGAAACGGTGCCGGACCTTCCGCAGGCGCCCCTGCTCGTCCAGGTAGACGTCGAACGGCACGGTGTCCTTGCTGAACCCTTTCGCCGCGGCCTCCAGCGCGCCCCGCACCTCCGCCGAAGCCCTCCCCGCGGCCCGCCCGATGTCGGTGGTCCCCCGGTAGTGCCGCACCTTGGTGCCCGCCACCTCGGTCTCCCCGACGTACGTCACCTCCTGCGCGCCGCGCAGCAGCTCGGCCGCGACCAGCGGATCGGTGGCCCCGCCCGTGACCAGGTTCCCGTCGGCGAGGGTCGTCGTGTCGACCCGGACCCACTTGTCGGCGGGGACGCCCGCACCGCGGTTCTTCATGTACAGCGCGCCCGGCACGAGGAGCTCGGTGATGGGCCGGTGCTCGTCCTCGCCCTTCACATCGGTCGGGAGCATCACCAGGAGCTGCCCCATCCGGTTCTTGAAGTCGACCCCGCCCTCGCCGCGGATCGTGACCCGGGTCCCGCCCGTGGCCATCTCCATCGCCGTACGGGCCCGGGCGCTGCCCGTCTTCGTCAGCGCGTCCGCGGCCCCGCGGACCACCGCCGCCGCGTCCGCCGGAGGCCGCTCGTCACCGCCGGCACCGCCCGCGCACCCGCTCATCGCCGTGACCGCCAGGGCGACGCCGGCAGCGCGCACCGCCTCACCCGCACGTCCGGGCCGCCGCTTGTGCTGGTGCACCACCATCGCCTGCCAACCCCCAACGCATGACCGCTGCTTGCCCGAGGCCCCCACCCGCTCCGCTTAACGAGGTCCCGGGTTTCCCGTCACGGGGGCGCACCCTGCCCGGGCGGCGGCGCCCCCGGGTACCGTGGGGGGTGTGGAACCGCACACCGACGCGACCCTGCTCCCTCCGCTTGCCTCCGGGCCGCTCCCGCGGCCGACGTCAGAGCCGCAGCCACCGACAGGCCACACCACATCCACCGCCGAACGCGGATCGTTCTCCCTGGCGGTCTGCACCTGCGGCTGGTCCGGCCCGGCCCGCCGCTCCCGCGACCTGGCCCGCAGGGACGCCGCCCGCCACCCGGCGGCATGAAGAGGGGACGCCCACCCCGCATCGACGGGGGCCCGGCTCCTTCCTAGCCCGTTCGGACGGCCCGGCTGGCCGGGGCGGGCCGCAGCGGATGCCCTTGAGTCATGCCAGGATCCGCAGTCCGCCTGACGGCCCTCCTCTGGGCCCTGCTCATCGCGTTCGCCCCGGCCGCCGCGGCCTGGACCAGACCCGTGGGCTCGGCGGACAGCCCGGCCGACGTGGCCCTGGCCATCGGGCTCACCTCCGTCGCGGCCGCGGCCACCGGCTGGTGGCTGCGCTCCCGGTACCGCCGCGACGGCGGTGCCGAGGCCGGCGATCCGTGACCCCCCGGCGGCGCCGGCCCGCGGTCCGGGTGTTCTTCGGGGCGGCGGGGCTGTGCCTGCTGGTGGCCGCGCTGCTCGCCGTATGGGATTCCTACGCGCGGACCTGATGCCGCGTCGCCCTCAGGCGGCGAGGTCGTTCTCGTGCGTCCGCTGTCCCGCGGGTGGGTTCTGGGTCTGCGTCGCGAGCCCGACCGGCCGGGGCACCGCCCGGCCCTTGGCCCGTACGAGCCGCCCGACGCGCGGGGAGCGGGCCACCGCGCGCACCACCGGGGTGAGCAGCGCCATGGCGAGCGGCGCGAGCACGAGCACCACGGCGGTGCCGAGCGCGAGGCCGCCGATCACGTCGGTCGGGTAGTGGACGCCCATGTAGACGCGGCAGAAGCCTTCGACGAGGGCCAGTCCGATCCCCAGGAGCCCGATCTTCCGGTTCGCCAGGAACAGGCCCACGCCCAGGGCCATCGCGAGGGTGGTGTGGTCGCTGACGAAGGAGAACTCGGTGTTCCCGATCCCCGCGCCGAAGCCGGGATCGAGCACCTGCAGGCCCTCGTGGTGACGGAACGGCCTTTGCCGCCCGACGAATTCGCGCAGCGGGACGTTCACGAGCAGGGCCAGCCCGGCGGCCAGCGGGGCCCAGACCAGCGCGGCGAAGGACTCGACGGCCGTCGTCTCGTCCTGGCGACGCGCACCGCGCCAGCACCACAACACCAGGAGCACCAGGGCCAGCAGGATCCCGTACTCACCGGCCAGGCTCACGGCCCGGTCCAGCCAGTGGGGCGCCTGCCGGGCCGCTCCGTTGACCTCGTACAGCAGGCTGACATCCACGTTCGGCCCACCTGTTGTGAGTCCAGCCATGGTGATGCGGCCCCTTGCCCTTGCCGTGGTTCCCCTGCGGGCGCACCCCTGTGTGCACCCCTTCGCCCCCCACTTGATCAAGCCCCGCGTTCATGGAACGCCCGTTCTGGCGTCCACGTTCCACTCTCCACCGAATGATCACTCCAACGTTATCGAAGAGTGACTCATCGTCGCAGCTCAGGGCCTTTGCCTCACGGAGAGTTGCTAGGGCGCCCGACCAGAACCGACCCGGTCCGGAAGGGCCTCCGCGCCATCCTTCGTCACGCGCGTCGCACCGAAGTAGTCGGGAGTGTCGATCTTGTCGAAGCGGATCACGGCACCGGTATACGGGGCGTTGATCATGTAGCCGCCGCCGACGTACAGCCCGACGTGCCGGATGTCCCGGGAATTCGTCAGATCGTCGGAGAAGAACACCAGATCACCGGGCAGCAGTTGGTCCCGCGAGGGATGGGACCCGGCGTTGTACTGGTCGTTGGCCACGCGCGGCAGCTCGATCCCCACCGTCTCGTACGCGGCCTTGGTCAGCCCGGAACAGTCGAACCGCCCGCCCTGGTCGGGCGTTCCGTTGCCGCCCCACAGGTACGGGGTGCCGAGCTGCTTCTGCGCGAAGTAGATGGCACCGGCCGCCTGTTGCGAGGGCGCCACCCGCCCGACGGGCCGCGCGAAGCTCTTCTCCAGGGCCCGGATGGCCTTCACGTAGCCCTGCGTCTCGCTGATCGGCGGCACGCCCCCGGCCTTGATCACGCGATAGGGACCGGCGTTGTAGGCGGCGAGCATATTGTCGGACCGATCCCCCGGAACCTGCGCGACGTCCTTGGCGAGTTGGCAGTCGTACGAGGCCGCCGAGGGGATCGCGTCCTTGGGGTCCCAGATGTCCCGGTCGCCGTCGCCGTCACCGTCGATGCCGTACGAGGCCCAGGTGCCCGGGATGAACTGGGCGATGCCCCGCGCGTCGGCGTGACTCACCACATCGGGCTTCCAGCCGCTCTCCGTGTACAGCTGCGCCGCCAGCAGAGCCGGATTGAGGGCGGGGCAGAGGTTGCCCCACTTCTCCACCAGCGGCTGATAGACCGCCGGCACCGCTCCCTTGACCAGTCCGACGGCACCCTGCCTGCCGCCGTTCACGATCCCCGCCGCCGCCGAGTACGTACCGACGACGAGCAGCGCGACGAAGGTCAGGCACACACCGATGCCGAGCCCGCTTGCCATCCAGAACTTGCGCACTCGTCAACACTGCCTCATGGAACGTCACCTGACAGTGGATTCGTCGGCCAGACCCGGCACTATTTCACCGGAAAGCCGGTGCAATAGACGCTGCTGTATTCCTTGACACTCCTGACCCGGTAGACCAGCACCGTCCAGTCGCCGGGATCGTTGGCGAGCGGGATGGCCGGGAACCTCTTGGGGGTCCCCTGGTTGTCTACGAGCTGCGTGGCGAAGTCGTCCGGATACGTGAGCTCCACCTCGCCGCCGGTGGCCGGGTCCTTGAGGTCGACGGGCTTGCTGGTGTAGCCGATGCCGTGGTTGTAGTCGCGGACGAACTCGTACGGGCGCCCGGTGCTCTCGTCGATCTCGTGCGGAGCCTTGACCCCGACGGAGACGGCGTAGGGGCCCGTCTCCGTGTTGTACGGCTTCAGGTACACGCGGATCTTGACCTTGCCCGTGACGTTCTGCGCCTTCGGGTCGTCGGCGTCGACGACGGAACCCACCAGGAACTCCGCCCGCTCCTCCGGGGGCAGGCTGCAGCCCCCACCGCCCGGACCCGCACTGGTCCACAGGTCCCGCGACACCTTGTTCGGCTCGATGTGGTCGGGCACGGCCCCCGAGCCGCTGCCGCCGCCCGGGGCAGAGGGGGCGGGACTCGAAGCCGGCCCGCCCGACGCGGACGGCGCGGCCGGTCCGCCGGGCGTGGCCGCGGCGCTCGGCGCGCCCCCGGCCCGCTGCGTGCCGTCCTTGTCGTCCTTGCCGTCCTCCTTCTGGAGGAACAGGTACCCGCCCGTGACGAGGCCGCCCGCCACCAGCCCGCCGACGGCCGCCAGCGCCCAGCGCGGCGGACGCCGCCGTCCGCCGTCCCCGCTTGGGCCTTGGCCCGGGTTCTGATTCGGGCCCGGGCCGGCGGGAACGTACGTCGGCACGTAGCCCGAACCGGCCGGCAGCCCCGGACCGATCGTCGACGGCAGCCCCGGCACCTGCGCGGCCCCGCCCGCGGTCGCCGTCAGCGCCGCGTACACCGGGTCGTCGACCAGGGCCGAGTCCACCGCGCAACGCCGGATGATCTCGCCCAGGGCCGGCCGGTCCCCCGGCTCCGTCGCCACACACGCCCTGATCAGCGCGGCCAGGTCCGGCTCCACGCCGTCGACGTCGATCTCGCCGTGGACCGCACGGAAGTTGACCGCGGTCGGCTCCCCCGTCCCGTACGGCGCCCGGCCCGTCGCCGCGTAGGCGAGCGTGGCACCCAGCGCGAAGACGTCCGCGGCGTCCGCCACCTCGCCCCGCAGCAGCACCTCGGGAGCCGTGTAGCCGGGGGTGCCCGGGGCCGCGCCGTCCTGCGTCAGCGCCGTCTCGGCCACGCCCTTGGCGATGCCGAAGTCGATGAGCTGCGGCCCCTGCCCGCCCAGGATCACGTTCTGCGGCTTGAGGTCCCGGTGCGTGACCCCGTACGCGTGCACGCTCGCCAGGCCCTCCGCCAGCGCGGCGAACAGCCTGCGGCACGCCGCGGCCGGCAAAGCCCCGTACTCGCGCACCGCATGACTCAGCGTCGGCCCGGCCACGTACTCGGTCGCGAGCCAGTAGGGCGGCGCCGCCAGCGACGCGTCGATCAGGTTCGCCGTGTACGCCGAGCGCACCGCGCGGACCGTCTCGGCCTCCCGGCGGAACCGCGCGAGGGCCTCCGGATGCCCGGTGATCTCTTCCTTGATCACCTTGATGGCGACCAGACGGCCACCCGGCGACCGCCCGAGGTACACCTGCCCCATGCCACCGGCACCCAGCCGGGCCAGCAGTGCCTGCGCCCCGATGTGCGCCGGGTCCGTGTCTCTCAGGGCCTCCATCCGCCCGAGCCTGCCACATCCACGCCCCGCCCCCGACAAGGGGGTTGGGCTGCCGGGGCGGCCGCTATCGGGGTGCGACGAAGAGGCTCTGCGCGCTGCGCCCGATGGGCCCCTTCTCGTCGTGCAGCAGCGCGTCCGCGAGCCCGATCCCGGCCGCGTCCACGCTCGTACGGGCCTCCACGCACGCCCACTCGCCCACCGGGTGGCGGTGCAGGTGCACGGTCAGGTCACCGTTGATGAAGACGTAGCGCCCGAAGTCCATCACCGCACTGATGCCGTTGCCCGAGTCCGCGGCGATCAGTACCCGGTCCAGCGGCCTGGTCTCCTCCCCGGCGACCAGCGGCACCTTCATCCGCATCCAGCAGGTCCCGGGCCCCGGCTCGACGAAGGCACCCTCGGTGAACCGGGTCTCCATGGCCGAGTGGTAGCCCGTGTCCCACGGCACCGGGAAGAACGGCGTCACGTCCACCTCCCCCGGCGGCGGCAGCTGCGGCCCCGGCACCACGGCCGGCACGGCCTCCTCGGCCACCCGGATCCGCAGGGCCCGCGCCAGCATCACGGGCGCGGCCCCCGCCGGGGCGAGGGAGGCCTCGACCACCTCGGTGCTGCGCCCGGCCCGGAGCACGCTCGTGGTGATCTCCACCTCGCCGATCGGCACCGGGCGCAGGATCTCGTACGTGATCCGGGCGATCCGCATGTCGGCGCGCGCACCTGGCCGCTCCTCGACGGCCCGCCCGAGCAGCGCGGCCGGCGGCCCGGCGTGCTGCGAGCCCGGGTCCCACGGCCCGCGCGTGTACGCGGTGGCGGTGAACCGCCCGGCATCAAGTCGTTCGAAGAACCCCTCGGCAGCGCCCATACCCCGCACGCTACCGACAGGTAACCGACTCCACAACGCCCACCGGAGGACGTCGAGGGGCGGTCGATCATCATCAGCGGGCGAACCCCAACCCCACCCCCAGCCCCACCAGCACCGACCCGATGGCCCGGTTCAGCGTCTTCTGCGCCTTCAGCATCCGGTCGCGCAGCCGCGAGTCGGAGAAGAACAGCGCCACCACCCCGAACCAGCCCAGGTGCGCCGCCGACATGAACAGCCCGTAGCCCGCCTGCTGCCACACCGGGGTGTCCGGGTTCACCACCTGGGTGAAGGTCGAGACGACGAACAGCGTCGTCTTCGGATTGAGCACATTGGTCAGGAACCCCGACCGCATCGCCCCCAGCGGGCTCAGCTGCGGCTTCGACTCCAGGTCCACGGACACCTCGGCCCGCGCCCGGAAGGTCCGTATCCCGATCCACACCAGATAGGCCGCACCCGCCAGCTTGATCGCGGTGAACAGCGCGGTGGAGGACGCGATCAGCAGACCGACCCCGAGCATCGTGTACGAGACGTGGACCAGGACCCCCGCCGCGACCCCGCCGGCGGCGAACAGCCCGGTGGGCCGCCCGTACAGATAGCTGTTGCGGACCACCATGGCGAAATCGGCGCCGGGACTGATCACGGCGAGAAGAGTAATGACGGCGACTGCGATCACTTCGGTCATAGGCCGATGCTCACGCCCACCCCTCCCCTGATCAACCCCTCTCGCCACCGGCAGACTTGAAGCGCCGCGCACGCGGGCCGCCCACCCGCCGAGCAGCACGCCCAGGCACAAACACGCCACATTCCCCCCACCGGGTAACAATGGGCAAGTGCCAAACCACCCCGCCCCCACCCTCCCCCTCCTGGAAGCCGACTGCGCGAACTGCTTCGCGCTGTGCTGCGTCGCCCTGCCCTTCGCCAAGTCCAACGACTTCGCCGTGAACAAGCCCGCCGGCACCCCCTGCAAGAACCTCCGGCAGGACTTCCGCTGCGGAATCCACACGCAGCTGCGCGACACCGGCTTCCCGGGCTGCACGGTCTTCGACTGCTTCGGGGCGGGCCAGCAGGTCTCCCAGGTCACCTTCGGCGGCCGCGACTGGCGCGCCCACCCGGAGACCCGGGGCGAGATGTTCGAGGTCTTCCCGGTGATGCGGCAGCTGCACGAGCTGCTCTTCTACGTCGCCGAGGCCCTGACCCTCCCGGACGCCGCCCCGCTCCACGCGGAGCTGCGCCGCCTGCTCGCGCAGACCGAACAGTGGACCCGCGCCGACGCCGAAGCCCTCACGGCCCTGGACATCACCCCGCTCCGCCAGGAGATCAACACCCTCCTGCTCGAAACCAGCGAACTCGTACGGGCCAAGGTGCCGGGCCGCAAGAAGAAGAACCACCGGGGCGCCGACCTGATGGGAGCCCGCCTCGCCGGAGCCGACCTGCGCGGCGCGAACCTGCGCGGCGCCTACCTGATCGCCGCCGACCTCCGCCGCGCCGACCTCCGCACGGCCGACCTGATCGGCGCCGACCTCCGCGACGCCAACCTCCGCGGCGCGGACCTCCGCCACGCCGTCTTCCTCACCCAGTCCCAACTCAACGCCGCCCAAGGCGACCCCACCACCCAGTTCCCCCCCACCCTCACCCGCCCCACCCACTGGACCTGACCCCATCCGTCCGGGCACTCAAGTCGCGGGCCCCCGACCTCCAAACCGGAGCCCACCCACCCAGCCCCACCAAATCCAGCCCCGCCGCACCACTCCAGCCCCGCCGGCGTTTGAGGCGCGGGGGCCCGGGGGCGGAGCCCCCGCAACGGCGCCGCACCCGGCAACGGCCCGGGGCCACCCCCGATCCGCCCAGCCCGCCGCTAGGCGACCGGCGTGACCGTCTCCCCCGCCGGAACCGCTCCCGCACCCCACTGACAACGCCACCGACGACGAACGGACGAAAGATCGGACAAATGTCAGCGGGTCAGCCCAACGACACGCGACCCGGCTGCGCCGAACGGCCGCCCCCCGCCCCACCCGTACGCCGAGACGACAATCATTGCCCGGCGTCACCCCTCGTGATACACAGAGTGACCGCATGTTCTTGCGCATACACACCGCCCCTGCCCAGGTCAGAGCGCGGAGGCCGGGCGCGGTCCGCGAGATCGCGTAAAGAGAGCCGTCAAGTCGACGACGGCGGCGGTTTCATCGGCGAAGATAGTGCGTGACCCCTGCCGTCGGGCAGTGGGCTTCCGGAACTACCCATACAGGGGCGGTGAGTTACATGATCCTGGCAGCCGAAAAGGGCGACATCACCACCATCATCGGCGGAATCGCCCCGAACTGGGGGCCGTTCGGCAGTCTCGGCAACGAAGCGAAGGTCATGATCGAAGTGGTCATGGCCGTGGCGATCCTCCTGTGCCTGGGCATCGCCATCTGGGGGGCGGCCAAACAGCGCATCGGCGCGACCGCCCTACGCGACACGTTCAGCGCGGAACAGGGCAAGGGCCTGATCGTGGCCGGCCTCACGGGCGTCTTCATCATCGGCTCCCTGGGCACCCTCTTCACCATCGTCTACGGAATGGCCGTCTAGCCGGGGCCACACCGCAGGCCGTACCTGATGAGGAATCACCACACCGCGCCTACGCGGGAACCAGCGCTACCGTCGTACGACGCGGAGGGGGCCGACACGGAATGAGCAACGACGACCAGTACGGCGGCGGCCACGGCGAGGTCGGCGGCACGGGCCAGACCCGCACCCGCCTCCCGGACTCCCCCGCCGACCCGTACGGCCCCGCCCGCCGCACCCCCCGCACCGCCCGCAGCCTCGTCACGGTGGTCGGCGTCGTGGTCCTCCTGATCGCCGCCATCGCGTTCGCGAACCAGTCCCCGGACACCCCCGAGGACAAACCCGCGGACAACAACCCGGCCGCCTCCTCCACCGCGGCCACAGGCACGACCCCGGTCACCGGCAAGACCTCGGGCATCCCCAGAGGCTTCGCCCACGACGAACAGGGCGCCCAGTCGGCCGCCGCCAACTACGCGGTCGCCCTCGGCTCCGACGGCATGTTCAGGAAGAACACCCGGCACGCCCTCGTCGACGGGATCTACGCACCCGACGTGGCGACCCGGATGAAGGGCCCGCAGGACGAGGCGTATTCGACCGAGTTCCTCGCCAAGCTCGGCCTGGACGCGAACGGCAACCCCCCGCAGGGCAGCACGTTCGTCACCCG
This sequence comes from Streptomyces sp. NPDC001513, assembly GCF_042894695.1. Taxonomy (NCBI): domain Bacteria; kingdom Bacillati; phylum Actinomycetota; class Actinomycetes; order Kitasatosporales; family Streptomycetaceae; genus Streptomyces; species Streptomyces sp. NPDC001513. The sequence continues at coordinate 6,935 of NZ_JBIAVU010000005.1, read as the reverse complement.
GGCCGTGCCCATCGGCACCCGCGTCGAGAGCTACAGCGCGACCACCGCGAAGGTCTCCGTCTGGTACACGGGCATGATCGGCATGTCCGGCGCCAAGTCGACGGACCCGGTCCGCACCCTCTGGAAGACCTGGACCTTCGAACTCACCTGGGTCGGCGAAGACTGGAAGGTCGTCGACGACACCCAGCAGGACGGGCCCGCCCCGGTTCCCGGTGATGTCCCCGTGTCGACGTCCGACGACATGAGCAAGGCCATCAAGGAATTCGGAGGATTCACTTATGCCCGCTAGCCTGCGGCTCCCCGCCCGGCTGGGCGTGATCGCCTCCGCCCACCTGGCCGTCGTGGCACTCTCGACCCGCGCCTACGCCGCTCCCACGCCGACTCCCACCCCGCAGACCAGCAACGACCCCTGCGCCCTGCTCGACGGCCCCTCCAAGCAGTACTGCCAGAGCGGCACGGGCACCTCCGGGGGCAACCCGGGGACGGGCCTGGCACCCAGCGACGGCGGAGAGGCCCTCAACCCCCTCGCCTCCCTCGCCCGAGGCTGCGCCGACGCCGCCGCCTGGATCGTCGGCAAGCTCAGCGAAGCGGTCAACGGCTCGGCCGAAGTCGACTTCACCAACCCCGCCTTCCTCAAGCAGTACTCCGTCGTCTTCGCCGCCTCCACCATCCTCACCCTCGTCCTCTGGCTCTTCGCCGTCGCCAAACGAGCCGTCCGCGGCGTCCCCCTCACCACCGCCATGTCCGAAGCCATCGGCTTCCTCTGGCTCACGGTCCTCGCCTCCGCCTTCACCCCCCTGATCCTCTACACCGTCGTCTCCGCCACCGACGGCGTCACCGCCGTCATCGCCTCCGCCACCGGCGGCCAGACCGACGTCTTCTTCGGCTCCTTCTCCGAGGCCCTCAAGAAGGGCGACGACATCGGCGGCGGCCCGATCATGCTGATCGTCGTCGCGCTCGTCACCGTCCTCGCCGCCGGCGTGCTCTACCTGGAGCTGTTCATCCGGGCCGCCCTCCTCTACGTCGGCGCCCTCCTCGGCGTCGTCGTCTACTCCGGCCTCGTCGACCGCAACCTCTGGGGCCACGTCCGCCGCTGGGCCGGCATCATGATCGCCGTCATCCTCGTGAAGCCGGTCATCGTCATCGTCCTCGGCCTCGCCGGAGCCCTGACCGGCGAAAAGGGCCCCAACGCCTTCTCCGCCGTCGTCACCGGGCTCGCCATCATCCTCCTGGCGATCTTCGCCTCCGCGATGATCTACCGCTTCGTGCCCGGCTTCGGCGACGAGATCGCCTCCGCCCGCTCCAACCGCAGCAAGGCCACCGACGGCGCCCAGGCCGCCGCCGTCATCAGCTCCCCGGCCTCCCTCGTCTCGCAGGGCATCAAGACCCACAGCAGCCGCGGCGCCCACCGCGGAGGCGACGGCGGAGGCGGCAACAACGCGCCCCGCCCCGCCAACCCCCTCTCCGGAGGCGTGGCCGCCCACAGCAGCCGCCCCACCTCCGGCGGCGGAGGCGGCGGATCTGTCCCCTCCGCCGCACCCGCACCCCGCACGAGTTCGAGTACGAGGAACACAGGAGGTGACGGGCGTTGACGACCCAGTCCCACCAGATGCACCCGGTCGCGCCCCGCCGCACGTATCTCATCGGCCGGGCCCGGCCGAACGCGATCGTCGGCAAGAACCGCGAGACCGGTGAGATCGCCCTGATCATCGCCGGGGCGTTCTTCGGCATGATGAGCGGACTGCTCGTCCCCAACCTCACCCTGCGCATCGTGAGCCTCGCCGGCTTCCCCATGATCGCGCTCGCCGCCGTGTACGTCCCGTACAAGGGCCGCACCTTCTACCGCTGGTTCGAGATCAGCCGTAGCTACAAGCGCACCCTCCGCCGCGGCACCACCTACCGCTCCTCCGCCATCGAGGCCGGCACCCGCGCCGCCGACGGCCGCGAGGTGGAGGTCGGCCCGCCCCCCGGCATCGGCCGGATCAACTGGCTCGCCGCCCCCTTCGGCCCCGACGAGATCGCCGTCCTCCTCCACGCGGACCGGCGCACCGTCACCGCCGCCATCGAGATCGAGGGCCCCGGCGTCGGCCTGCGCGACAGCGAGGACCAGGAGGCCCTCGTCGACCGCTTCGGCACCCTCCTCAAGCACGTGGCCAACGGCGACGGCTTCGTCACCCGCCTCCAGATGCTCGCCCGCACCCTGCCCGCCGACCCCGACGCGCACGCCAAGGACGTGGCCCAGCGCGGCGACACCCAGGCCCCCGGCTGGCTGCGCGAGTCCTACGAGCAGCTCCAGTCGATGGTGTCCACCTCCTCCGAGCAGCACCGCGCGTACCTCGTCGCCTGCATGCACTACACGCGCGAACTCGCCGCCGAGGCCCACACCATCGCCCGCGCCGCCACCCCCCGCAAGGGCCGCAAGCTCGACCGCGACGCCGGCCTCGCCATCGTCATGGCCCGCGAGCTCACCGACATCTGCGCCCGCCTCGCCGAAGCCGACATCCGCGTACGCCAGCCGCTCGGCCAGGGCCGCCTGTCCTCCCTCGTGCACTCCATGTACGACCCGGACCACCCCATCGACCACATCCAGGCCATGACCAAGCGCAACGCCTGGCCGGCCGAACTCGACGCCGTCGAACCCACCTTCCTCCAGGCCAAGACCCGCGAGTCCTCCACCCGCGCGCCCTGGTGCCACGCCACCGCCTGGGTCAAGGAGTGGCCGATGACGCCCGTCGGCGTCAACTTCCTCGCCCCCCTCCTCGTCCACACCCCCGACGTCATCCGCACCGTCGCCGTCACCATGGACCTGGAGCCCACCGAGGTCGCCATCGAGCGGATGCTCACCGAGAAGACCAACGACGAGGCCGACGCCTCCCGCGCCGCCAAGATGAACCGCACCGTCGACCCCCGCGACATCGCCGCCCACGGCCGGCTCGACCAAAGAGGTGAAGATCTCGCCAGCGGTGCGGCCGGAGTCAACCTCGTCGGGTACATCACGGTGTCCTCGCGTTCGCCCGAAGCGCTCGCCCGCGACAAGCGGACGATCCGCGCCTCCGCCGGCAAGTCCTACCTGAAGCTGGAGTGGTGCGACCGCGAGCACCACCGCGCCTTCGTCAACACCCTGCCGTTCGCCACCGGCATCCGACGCTAGCTGGAGGGAAGTGCCGCCCATGCGAGATCCCATGTCCGCCCTGACGGACGCCTTCACCAGCTTCCTCTTCGGCAAAGTCGAGACCACGCGCCTGCCCGTACGCACCTCCACCGGGCAGGCGCAAGCCGTCTACCTGCCCACCGCCGCCCCCGGACTCGGCGACTCCGGCGTCATCATCGGCCGCGAGGTCTACAGCGGCAAGGGCTACATCTACGACCCCTTCCAGCTCTACGGACAGCAGCTCCCGGCCCCCCACTGGCTGGTCCTCGGCGAATCCGGCAACGGCAAGTCCGCCCTGGAGAAGACGTACGTCCTGCGCCAGCTCCGCTTCAAGGACCGCCAGGTCGTCGTCCTCGACGCCCAGGGCGAGGACGGCGTCGGCGAGTGGAACCTGATCGCCCAGCAGCTGGGGATAACCCCCATCCGCCTGGATCCGATCGCCGCCAACGACGACGGCATCCGCCTCAACCCCCTCGACCCGGCGATCACCGCGACCGGACAGCTCGCCCTGCTCCGCACCATCATCGAAGTCGCCATGGGCCACGGCCTCGACGAACGCGCCGGCTTCGCCCTCAAGGTCGCGCACGCCTACGTGGTGGACACCATCACCACCCGCCAGCCGGTCCTGACCGACATCGTGGAGCAACTGCGTCACCCAGAGCCCGAATCCGCCCTCGCCATGAACGTCGACATAGACGATGTCCGGGCGTGGGGCCTCGACGTCGCGCTCGTCATCGACCGCCTCGTCGACGGCGACCTGCGCGGCATGTTCGACGGCCCCACCACCGTCGGCATCGACCTCGACGCGCCCCTCATCGTCTTCGACCTGTCCCACATCGACCGCAACTCCATCGCCATGCCCATCCTCATGGCGATCGTCGGAGTGTGGCTGGAGCACACCTGGATCCGCCCGGACCGGAAAAAACGGATCTTCCTGGTCGAAGAGGCCTGGCACATCATCAACAGCCCCTTCGTGGCCCAGCTGTTCCAGCGCCTCCTCAAGTTCGGCCGACGCCTCGGCCTGTCCTTCGTAGCCGTGGTCCACCACCTCTCGGACGTGGTCGACGGCGCCGCGGCCCGCGAAGCGGCAGCCATCCTCAAGATGGCCTCGACCAGAACCATCTACGCCCAGAAAGCGGACGAGGCACGCGCCACCGGCCTCGTCCTCGGCCTCCCCCGCTGGGCGGTGGAGATCATCCCCACCCTCACCCCCGGCATCGCCGTCTGGGACGTCAACGGCAACGTCCAGGTGGTCAAACACCTGATCACCGAAGCCGAACGCCCCCTCGTCTTCACGGACCGCGCCATGACCGAATCCTCCACGCCCATCCGCCTCTCCGAGGACATGCTGGCCGCCGAACTCGAAGCGGAGGAACGCGCCCTGTCCATCGAACGCAGCCGCGGCAACGGCGGCCCGGGTTCCGCGACCACGGTGGCCTGACCATGCACGACGCACGACGTACGGAGTCCCCCGCGCGCGGTGGCGGCGTCCCGGACGGCCTGCTGGTCGGCCTCCTGGCCTTCCTGCTCGGCCTGGCCGTCCTCGTCTGGACGGCCACCGGCCTGGCCGCCCTCTTCGCCAAGGGCACCTGGCCCGACACGGTCACCTTCACCCGGACCCCGGAAGCCGTGCGCGCCCTGATAGCGGAACCGCACGACATCCCCGCCGCCTGGCCGGACACCGACCCGGCGGCCCTCTCTGGCTGGGGCCTGTTCTGGGGCCTGTTCGTCAGCCAGCTCCTGGTGATGTTCGTCCTCACCGTCTTCGCCATCGGCGTGATCGCCCGCACCAAGTCCCGCCGAGCCCAACCCAAACAGCCCACGTCGCCCCCCACCCCAGCCCCGCCGGCGTTTGAGGCGCAGGGGTCCGGGGGCAGCGCCCCCATTCCAGCCCCGCCGGCGTTTGAGGCGCGGGGGCCTGGGGGCAGCGCCCCCAGCAGCTCACCCGCACTGGCCACACCACCTCAGCCCCCCACCCCAGCCCCGCCGGCGTTTGAGGCGCGGGGGCCTGGGGGCAGCGCCCCCAGCAACACACCCGCACCAGCCGTCACCGCCCCGGCGGACGAGGCCTACCGCTACGGCTTCGGCTACGCCCCCCACCCGGCGGCAGCCACGGCGACCACCCCCACGACCGGCCTCATCTACGCCGCCCCCGACGACCGCCTGCGCGCCGCGGCCCACCGCATCGGCGAAGCCCCCGGCGCCGCCCTCGTCGTCAGCTCCTCCCCCGCCCTCTGGGCCGAGACCAAGGACGCCCGCGCCAAACTCGGCCCCGTCCTCCTCTACGACCCCTCGCACCTGTGCGACACCCCGGCCCGCATGCACTGGAACCCCGCCGAGGGCTGCGCCGACCGCGACACCGCCGCCGCCCGCGCGATCGCGCTACTCGCCCCCGTACGCCCCCAGGCCCGCATGGACGCCGCGGTCGCCGACACCGCGGAAACGCTCCTGCGCAGCTGGCTGCAGGCCATCGCCCTCGACGGCCGCCCGTTCAAGCAGCTCCACCGCTGGGCCCAGGGCAACAGCGCCCAGGACCCGGTCCGCATCCTCCGCACCCACCCCCAGGCCGCCCCCGGCGCGGCCGGCGAGCTGGAGAGCGCACTCACCGCCCACCCCGAACGCCGCGAACTGGCCCAGAACCTGACGGCCCGGGCCCTCTCCTGCCTGACCTCGATCCACATCCGCGAGGCCTGCAATCCGAACCGAACAGATGCGCTCACCCTGGCATCGTTCGTGACCGAAGGGGGCACCCTCTACATGGTGGGTGAGCCCCTGGAGGATCCCCGCACCCACCCGGGTGCGATGCCCCTGCTGACCGCACTCGCCTCGCACGTGGTCGAGCACGGCCGCCGCATGGCCGCACGGTCATCCCACGGTCGGCTCGACCCACCACTGTCCCTGGTCCTGGACGACGTGGCCGCCGTGGCCCCGATCCCCCAGCTCCCGGAGCTCCTGGCCCAGGAGACCCTCCCCCTCCTGGCCCTGTGCCGCAGCCGCGAACAGGCCCGCTCCCGCTGGCCCGACGCGCCCCTGCCCTAACACGTGCCCTAAGACCTGCCCCTAAGGCCTCGGAAACACGAACTCCAACTCCATGGCGGACGGGTCGCTCGCCAACGGCACCCGCACACCGCTGTCCCGGAACCCGATGCGCCGGTAGAAGGCCTGCGCCCGCTCGTTCCGCTCGTGCACATACAGCCGTACGCGTTCCAGCGCGGGCCCCTCCAGCGACCAGGCCCACTCCAGCCCGGCGCGGAACAGCTCCTCGGCGACCCCGGTACCCCGCTGGGCCTCGCGGACGTACACGCCCACGACGTGTCCCTGGGTCGTCTCGATCTCACGGTCGAGGAAGTCGGTGGTGCCGAGCTCCTCGACCAGTACGGCCACGGAGCCGTTCCACACCCCGTCGGGCCCCTCGGCCACGAACTGCCGCACCGCCCGCCCGGAAGCGGCGCCGGCGGTGCGCTCCTGCCAGAAGCTGTCCGACCTGGCCTCGGCGAGTTCGGTGGTATCGAGGAAGGCGATCGGGGCCACGGGATCCTTGAGCGAAGCGAGCCGCAGGTCCCTGACCTTCTCCCACTCGTCTGCACGCACCGGACGTATCACATGCTGGATATCACTCATAGTCGCCGATCCTAACCAGCGGACCACGCAGACTTCATCCGGATAAACGCAGAAAAGCCCCGCACCGGGCCCGAAGGCTTGGTGCGGGGCTTCCCCACAATGATTGTTCGGCGGCGTCCTACTCTCCCACAGGGTCCCCCCTGCAGTACCATCGGCGCTGAAA
>NZ_JBIAVU010000004.1:0-577390 GCF_042894695.1 Streptomyces sp. NPDC001513 | reverse complement strand
CCACGGGGCCCTACTTCCCCCCCCCCCCCCCCGGGGGGGGGCCCCCGCCCCCCCCCCGCCGCCCCCCCGCCCCCGCCACAACCGGCCCCCACCCCACCCAGCCCAAGCGGCGCAGCCAACCGGCGGCGCAGCCAAGCGGCAGCCAACCGGCCGCCCAGCCGACCGGCCTACGCCCCCCTCTCGTGCAGGGCATCCAGCGCGGCCAAGTCCTGCGCGGTCAAGCGCATCGCACCCGCCGCCACGTTCGCCTCCAGGTGATCGGGATTGCCGGTGCCGGGGATGGCCAGGACGTGCGCCCCCCGCTGCAGGGTCCACGCCAGCCGCACCTGCGCCGGACTCGCGCCGTGCGCCCGCGCGACGGCGCGCACCTCCGCGGCCTCGGCCCCGGCCCCGCCCGCCCCGGCCCCGCCCGCACCCGCCTGCCGCCTGTCGCCCGCGATGGAGTAGAAGGGGACGAAGGCGATCCCCAGTTCGCCGCAGGTCCGCAGGAGCGCGTCGTGCTCCGGCCGCACCCCGATGCCGTACATGTTCTGCACGCAGACGACCGGCGCGATGGCCCGCGCCTCTTCGAGGTGTTCAGGGGTGACGTTGGAGATGCCCAGGTGCCGGATGAGCCCCGCCTGCCGCAGCTCGGCGAGCGCTCCGAAGCGCTCGGCGATCGAATCGCTTCCGACGACGCGCAGGTTCACCACGTCGAGGTGGTCACGGCCCAGCTGGCGCAGGTTCTCCTCGACCTGGCCGCGCAGTTCGCGGGCGGTGGCATGGGCGATCCACGCCCCGGACGGGTCCCGGCCGGGCCCGACCTTGGTGGTGATGACGAGGTCCTCCGGGTAGGGGGCCAGCGCCCGGCTGATCAGTTCGTTGGCGGAGCGCAGCGGCGAGAAGTAGAACGCGGCGGTGTCGATGTGGTTCACGCCGAGCTCGACGGCCCGGCGCAGCACGCCGATCGCCCGGCCGCGGTCGCTGGGCACGGCATCGTCCGCGAAGGCCTCGCCGATCTGCGTCAGACGCATCGCGCCGAAACCGATCCGGTTGATCTCCAGGTCGCCGAGTGTCCAGGTACCCGCGGCCGCCGCGGTCATCGTCTGTGAGGTCATGCCCCGGATGCTCTCCGCTGTGTATGCTGCCGGGCCATTGATTAAGGCATGTGTGAATCCTCGGGGGAGGCCGGCCGTGCGGGCGGAGCTGACGTTTTCGGTGAGCGATCTGGCGCAGATGCGGTTCGCCGTCTCGCCAATGTGGCAGGTCGGCCCCGGCTTCCGGCTGCTGCGCTCCGGCGCGGCGTCCTCCGTGCACCGGCCGTGGGCCGAGCAGGTGAGGCCACGGCTGGCGGCCGCCGGCCTCGACCGCGGCTGGCTGGCCGAACTGATCCCGCCCTCGGGGTACGTACCCGACTTCCTCAATCCGGCGCCGAGCGGGCCGGCCCCCGCCCTGACGGAGGAACTGGCCGGGATCCGGGCCTCTCCCGCCGCCCGCGTGCGCCAGGACCTCGACCGCCTGCGGCACGAACAGGGAGGCCTCGGCCCCCGGCTGCGGAGCCTGTACGCCGAACCGCAGGCCCGCCTGGAGCGGGTCGCGGAGGAGATCGAGACGTACTGGGAGCTGGCACTGGCGCCCTACTGGGCGCGGATCCGCGCCGTACTCGACGCCGACGTGTTCCACCGGGCCCGGCAGGTCGCCGAGCACGGCGCGGGCCGGCTCTTCAACGAGCTGCACCCGACGGTGAGCTGGGACGACAACGCGCTCCGGCTGGCGCGCCGGCACCGGCCCCTGTCCCGCACGACGGCGGGCGCGGGGCTGCTGCTGATCCCCTCGGCCTTCACCGAGCCGGTCCCCTTCACCCGTGTGACGCCTCCGGAACCGCCGCAGCTCGCCTATCCGGCGCGCGGCACGGGTGCGCTGTGGGAATCGCGGCCCGTCTCCCGGAGCGAGGCCCTGGCCGCCGTGCTCGGCCGCTCCCGGACCCTGCTGCTGACCGAACTGGACTCCCCGGCCTCCACCACCGAACTGGCCCGGCGCACCGGCCTCTCGGCCGCCGGGGTGTCCCAGAACCTCACCGCCCTGCGCGCCGCGGGACTGGTCAGCGCCCACCGGGCCGGCCGCTCGGTGCTGTACGCCCGCACGGCCGTCGCCGAGTCCGTCCTCGCCGCATCCTCCGAGGCGCGGTCTGCGCAGGTGCGCCCGCCCCACTCGTCCGGGTGATCACCTTTCGCCACCCTCGATCCGTGCGGGGACATGTCGCTATAAAGGGGCCGTCATGTTGATCAACTGATGGGCACTCATCATGCTGAAGGCCGCCCTGCGGGTCCTCGCCGCCGCCTCGCTCGCCTCCGCCGCCGCCATCTCCCCGGCCGCCGCCGCGCCTTCCGCCGCGGCGCCTTCCGTCCCCGCAGGTTCCCTCCCCGCGCCCGCCCCGGACACAGGTCCCTGCGGGCCCGTTACCGAGTTCGACTCGTGGGACTGGTTCAGCACCACCACCAACCCCTTCATCGCCTACGCCGTCGAGGCCGCGGCGGAGGCCGAGAACTGGCACTGGCGGGTCGACGACAACACCCTGTGGCGCGGTGACACCCGCGAGAACGTCGAGGAGCTCTTCCAGGCGGGCTTCACCCCGCGCGGCGACCAACTGACCCCGCTGGCCGAGTACATCGTCAAGGGCGGCGGCCAGACCAGCGCCCACCTCAGCACCAGCTGCGAGAAGTGGGTGGCCGAGAAGTTCGCCACCTACGGCACGGCCAGGACGGGATGGGTCTACGAGATCGAGGCCCCGGGCGGCATCGACGTGAACTCCACCGCCTGGGCCAACAACTACGAGTCGCCCTACCTGTGGAACAAGGAGATCGACTTCCCCGGCGGGGTCGAGGGCCGGTTCATCAAGCAGGCCTGCAAGATCCGCCTGGCCGGCACCGACCCGGCGACCAAGGTCAACACGTACGAGAACCTCGGCTGCAAGAACAACCGGGCCTTCGCCCCCTTCCGCACCGCCGAAGAGCCGGCGCCCAGCCGCTAGGCCGAGGGCCAGCCGGGGCACTTGCGCCCGCTTGCGGGCGGTGGCGGGATGGCCGGGAGGTGATTCCGCCGCCGCCCGTCTCGTGCGGTCAGGCCGGGCCGTCCTTGAGGGAGCGGCCGAACTGCTCGTCCAGGACGGACAGCCGCCGCCAGTACTCGTCCTCGTCGATCTCGCCCGAGGCGAAGCGCCGCCCCAGGATCGCGATCGGCGAGTGCTCGCCGTACGCCGCGGCCCGGTTCTGCCACGGCGCACGGCGGCCGCGCCACACGGTGCGGCGCAGGACGGTGACGACGCCGATGACGACCGCCGCCCAGATCAGCGGGAAGAACAGGACCCACGGGCCGGGCCCGTCGTAGGCGAGGGTGGTGAAGGTGTTCATCTCGGTTCAGCTCCTCGGAATCAGGGACTCTTCGTCTCACTCCGAGACTGGCTCCGGGAGGGGTGCCGGGTCGTCGTACGGCCGGCTGCACCGTGGGTACTTCCGCGGGAGTACGGGCCACGGGCGTCGGGCCCACAGGGTCGGCCGGGTCAGCCGAGCCAGCCGGGTCGGACCAGCCCGGACTCGTAGGCCAGGACGACCAGCTGCGCGCGGTCCCGGGCGCCGAGCTTGACCATCGTCCGGCTGACGTGCGTCTTCGCGGTCAGCGGGCTGACGACCAGCCGGCGGGCGATCTCCTCATTGGACAGGCCCATGCCCACCAGCGCCATCACCTCCCGCTCCCGCTCGGTGAGCCGGCCCAGATCCGCCGCCGCGGCGGGCTGTTTCGAACGCGCCGCGAACTCCGCGATCAGGCGGCGTGTGACCCCGGGCGACAGCAGGGCGTCGCCCCCGACCACCGCCCGCACCGCGCGCAGCAGTTCCTCCGGCTCGGTGTCCTTCACCAGGAAGCCGGAGGCACCGGAACGGATCGCCTCGAAGACGTACTCGTCGAGCTCGAAGGTGGTGAGCATGACCACCCGCACGGCGGCCAGCTGCCCGTCCTCGGTGATCCTGCGGGTGGCCTCGAGCCCGTCCAGCACCGGCATCCGGATGTCCATGAGCACCACGTCGGGCCGCAGCTCCCGCACCAGCCGCACGGCCTCCTCGCCGTTCGCGGCCTCGCCCGCCACCTCGATGTCGGGCTGGGCGTCGAGCAGGGCCCGGAACCCGGCCCGGACGAGGAGCTGGTCGTCGGCCAGCAGCACCCGGATCACGGATCCCCCTCGGCGGTCGCCGCCGTCAGCGGGAGCCTCGCGACCACCCGGAAACCGCCGTCCGGACGCGGTCCGGCCTCGATGCCGCCGCCCAGGGCCGAGGCGCGCTCACGCATCCCGACGAGACCGTTGCCGCTGCCGTCCGAGGCGCTGCCCGTGGCCGGACCGTCGTCGTCCACCTGTAGCTCCAGGGCGCGCGGCAGCCAGCCGAGGCGGATGCGGGCCGTGCGCGCACCGGAGTGCCGTACGACATTGGTCAGGGCCTCCTGCAGGATCCGGAAGGCGGCCAGGTCCACTCCGGGCGCCAGCGCCCGGGCCTCTCCCTCGGCCGTGACCTCCACGGTGAGCCCGGCGGCCGCCGCCTGCTCGACCAGCTCGTCGAGCCGGTCGAGGCCGGGAGCCGGGGTGCGCGGCGCCTCTCCCGGGGCGCGCAGGGTGTCGAGGACCTGCCGGACCTCGCCCAGCGCTTCCTTGCTCGCCGCCTTGATGGTGGTCAGCGCCGTACGGGCCTGCTCGGGATCGGAGTCGAGCAGGGCCAGCCCGACCCCCGCCTGGACATTGATCACCGAGATGCTGTGGGCGAGGACGTCGTGCAGTTCACGGGCGATCCGCAGCCGCTCCTCGTCCACCCGGCGTCTCTCCGCCGCCCGCCGCTCGGCCCGCTCCCGGGCCCACTGCTCCCGCCGCAGCCGGACCAGCTCGGAGACGGCGAGGATCGCGAGGACCCACGCGGTGACGGCCAACTCCTGCGACCACGGCGCCGGTCCGTCCCCGGCGGGCGGGAGCCACCGGTACAGCCAGTGGCCGATCAGCAGGTGCCCGGCCCAGAGCAGGCCGACGGCCCCCCAGGCGGCTCTCCGGCGGCCCGCGACGACGGCCGCGAAGCAGGCCACAGCCAGGCTGAGGAAGACGGGGCCGTAGGGGTACCCGGCGCCGATGTAGACCAGGGTCACCGCGCTGACCGCGTACACCACGGCCACCGGATGGCGGTGCCGCGCCACGAGGAGCGCGGGCCCGAGCAGCAGCAGGAGCCGCGCGAAGCCGTCCAGGGCCACCCGCCCGCTCTGCGCGTGCGCGGCCCATCCCGCGCCGACCTGCGCGAAGACGGCGACGAGCAGCGCGGAGCGCCAGGCCGGGCCCCGCCCGGTCCGCTCCACCCATCTGCGCCACGGGGGACCCGGGCGCTCGCGCAGCTCGTCCATACGGCCACGCTAGACCGCGCCCGCTCTCACCCGCGTCACCCCGGCGTAGCGTTTCCGGCGTACTCCCCAGGTAGTACGCCGGCCAGGACCCCGTCCCCGCCCGCCTCCCGGGCCCTGCGGATGCGAGGCTCGGCCGGATGGGGGAAGCTGGGCATGATCTCAGCGCCGAAGCTGGGACCGACGGGCGAGGAGGACGTCGTGGACGCATCAGGAGACGGCCGGCGCGTCCGAGGCCCTTGGGCCAGGATGCGGACCGCCACTCTGCTCTGCGCGGCCGCGGCGCTCGCGGCGGGCACCGTACCGGCCGCTGCGCAGCCCCGGGCCCTGCCGGCTCCCGCGCCGGAGCCGCTCGTGGTCGTGGACTGCTTCTCGAAGCCCCAGGTACGCCCCGAGGAGTACCTGCTGGCCTGCGGCGACGGCAACAACCGTCTCGTACGGCTCCGCTGGGACACCTGGGGCCCGCGGACCGCGACGGCCACGGGCACCGACATGGTGAACGACTGCAAGCCCTACTGCGCGGCGGGCCGTTTCCGGTCCTACCCGGTGACGGTGACCTTGAGCAGCCCGGAACCCTGGCCGGACCGTCCCGACGTGCAGCGCTTCACGAAGATCCGGCTCCTCTACACGGACACCGCCCCGGCCCCTGTCCCCAAGGACGTCAGCTACAAGCTCGTGTACTGACCGACCCCGGTCAGTCGAGGCAGTCCGCGACGAGTTCGGCAAAGGCCTCCGGAGTGAGGACCGTGACCCCCAGCTCCGCCGCCTTCACGGCCTTGGAACTCGGCTTCCCGTTCGCGGACGGCGCGCAGACCAGGTACGTGGTCTTGGAGTTGACGCTGCTGCCCGCCCGGCCACCGGCCTTCTCGACCAGCGCGTTCATCTCCGAGCGCCCCATGTTCTCCAGCGGGCCGCTCATCTTGCCGGTGACGACGACGGTCTGTCCCGCCAGCGGGCCCTCCGCGGCAGCCTGAGGCTGCCGCGGTTCCGTCATGTTGACCCCGGCCGCGGCCAGTTTGTCGATGACCTGGGCCAGCGAGGCGACCTGCTCCACGACGACCGGGGCCTTCTCCGGCCCGATGCCCTCGACTTCCTGCATCTCGGCGGCGTCGGCCTGCCGGATGGCGTCCATCGTGCCGAAGTTCGCGGCGATGCGGCGGGACATGCTGCGCCCGGTACCGAGCACGCCCAGGGCGCAGAAGACGCGGCTGAGCGGCCGGGACCTGGCGGCGGCGATCTGCTCGGCCAGCTTCGCTCCCCGCTTGGCACTGCCGGAGGCGGCGGTGAGCTGCTCCTCGGTGAGGGTGAACAGGTCGGCGACGTCGGTGACGTCACCGGACTCGATGAGGGCGTTGACGTACGTCCTGCCCAGGCCGTCGATGTCGAGCATGTCGCGGCCGGCGGCGTACTCGATCAGTGCGGGCAGCGCGCACCCGGTGCCCTTCGCGCACCGCCACCGCTCCTGCTCCTTGTTGATCTCCCCACCGCAGTTCGGGCACGCGGTGGGCAGCGGCACCTCCTGCGCCCCGGCCGGCCGGCGGCCGATGACTGCGGCCTGGACGCGGGGGATGATGTCGCCCGCCTTGTAGACCGTCACGGTGTCGCCGATGTGGAGGTCACGGCGCCGGATGTCCGCCGGGTTGTGCAGGGTGGCCCGGGTGACCGTGGATCCGTCGATGTCCACCGGTTCGAGTACGGCCGTCGGGGCCAGTACGCCGGTCCGGCCCACGTCCCAGACCACTTCCCGCAGTACCGTCTGCCGCTCGACCGCCGGGAGCTTGAAGGCGATCGCCCAGTACGGGAACCTGCTGCCGAAACCGGCCGCCGCCTGCTCGGCCGCGTCGTTCGCCTTGATCACCACCCCGTCGATGCCGAAGGGCAGGGCGGGGCGCAGCGCGGCGATCCCGTCGACCTTCTGCTGCGCCTCTGCGAGGGTCGCGACCACGTGCAGACCGGCGGGTGTGCCGGCCGTCGTCTGGACTCCGGCCTCCGCGACGGCGGCCAGGACCTCGGCGTGCGTGGCCCCGGAGGGCGCGAAGGCGACCCCGTCGAGCTCGACCGCCCCGTACGCCCAGAACGTCATCGCGAGCCGGTACGGACGGTCCTTCGCGCGCAGGGTGCCGGCCGTGCCGTTGCGCGGGTTCGCGAAGACCTGTGCGCCGTGGGCGGTGCGGACCTCGTTCGCGTTCTCGAACTGCGCCTGTGTGAACAGGACCTCGCCGCGCACTTCGAACGTCGCCGGCACGGGCAGTTGCTCGGGCAGCCCCTCGATGGTGCCGATGACGTGGCTGACGTCCTCGCCGTGCGTGCCGTTGCCGCGGGTGATGATCTGCTCCAGCCGCCCGGCGCGGTAGCGGGCGGCGACGGCCGCTCCGTCCATCTTCGGCTCGACCGTGAACCCGCCGGCCGGCGCGTGGCCCAGGCGGCGCTGGAGCGAGGCCTCCCACGCCACCAGGCCGGCCGGGTCGAAGACGTTGTCGAGGCTGAGCAGCCGCGTGGTGTGCGCTATGTCGCCGACCGGCGCGGCGCCGTCACCGACCAGGCCGGTCGGGGAGTCCTGGGCGACCTCGTCCGGGTGCTCCGCTTCCCAGGCGAGCACGGACAGGCGCAGCCCGTCGTAAGCGGCGTCGTCCAGCGAGGTGTTCTCGCCGCCGTAGTAGGCGTGGGACGCCTCGCGCAACTGCCGGAGCGCGGCACGGTAGTCGGCCTGGCTGGACACGCGAGGCATTTCGGGCAGGCCGGGCATGCTGGACAACGCCTCATCGGCGGGAAGGATCGTCATGTGGATGATCCTCTCGCAGGGGTCTGACAACGCCCCTCGGCCGGGACCGGGGGTGGTGTGAGGGCGGGCGAGGCCGTCCGGGGCGACGGGGCCGACCACGGAATCTACGGGTCCGCCTCGGGGCCGGCGGCGCGGACAGGCTAGATTGCACCGGGCCGGGAGCCGTCCCGGACGTCCGCCACCGGCGGCGACAGGTCGGCGCCCTGCCGTGGATTGCCCACGGCCGCAGGGCCGGGCCGGGCAAATGGGATGAGAACGGGCAGGAGTGGGCAGGACATGGCGCGACGCGAACGCGCGGAAGCGGGCCGGGGTGTCACCTCCGCCACGCCCGCGGTTCCGGGCTCCGGGATAGCCGAGGCGGCCGACGGCGGGTTCGCGGCCCGGGGTTGGCTCCTCCTGGGGCGCGACGGCCGGCTGACCGCCTACGCGAGCTGCGCCGAGGGCCTGGTGCGCTGGACCGAGTCGGCCCCAGGCTCGGACGTCTGGCACGGGCCAGACCTGTTCCCGGTGGAGGGATGGGCGGGCCGGTTCACCCTGGCCCAGGACGCAGGCGGATTCGTCTGGTTCGCCGGCACCCGCTACCGGGACGGTGCGCCGGGTGGCCGCGAGCTGGTCATCGCCGCCCAGTACCAGACGGGCCGCCCGCTCGGCGACTGGCGTGCCCTGGGCAACCCGTTCCCGGAGCGGGAACCTGAGGGCGAGGCCCCGGCTCCTCTGGGAGACCCGATGGTGCTGCCCGACGGCGCCGGTTCGCTCCACGTCGTCGCCACCCGGTTCGGGGTCGGCGTACGCGGCCGAACTCGGGGCGCCGACGGCAAATGGGGCAATTGGGCCGACTATCAGGGCAAATGGGCACGAGGTGCCGTCGTCCCCCTGGTCACGGCCCAGGGGCGGGCCGAGTTCCTCGCTCCCTTCCGGGGCGGCGCCTCGTACTGGAGCCAGGACAGGCCAGGCAACACCTTCCGGTGGCTCGGGCGCATGCAGGCGGACGCCGTCGAAGGGACGTTCAGCTCCCACGAGACGGGCCCCGGCACCGGCACGTACTTCTGGCGCCACCCGGCGGACGGCGGCGTGATCGCCTACCGGCCGATGGCCCCCGCCGGAGCACCCCGCGTGCCCATGCCGCTGGGCGGGGCGGGCGGCGCCGGTCCGGTGGGCATCACCCGTACGCGCATCAACGGCTACGACTGCACCGTGCTCCTCCAGCGGGGAGCCGAGGGGTGCCCCGAGATCGCCGCCTATCCCACGGAGGGTGAGCAGTACGGCGCTTGGTGGGCTCCGGTGGGGGACCGGTGTGCCGGGTTGCCGGCCATCGCCCTCGACGCCCGTGGCGCGGTCACGATCGCGATGATCGACACGGACGGTGGCCTGCGGATCGCCCGGCAGGACCTCATGGACGCGGGTCTCGCGTTCGACCCCTGGTGCCGTGTGGGGTGACCTAGCTCACCGGGCGCGCGGGCGTTCCGGCCGGTAACGGTCCGTGTTCTCACGCGTCGCCCCGAACCGGAGGGGAGTTGGCCT
This sequence comes from Streptomyces sp. NPDC001513, assembly GCF_042894695.1. Taxonomy (NCBI): domain Bacteria; kingdom Bacillati; phylum Actinomycetota; class Actinomycetes; order Kitasatosporales; family Streptomycetaceae; genus Streptomyces; species Streptomyces sp. NPDC001513. Next base: position 567,684 of record NZ_JBIAVU010000004.1, on the reverse strand, counting down.
CTTCGGTGCGCTTTGCGTACGGCCGCTCCTTCGCAAACGTGAAGCTTTGAGAGGCTTGCGCGCTTGTGAATACTTGCTCGCCGTTGCGCAGTTGCCCTACGCTGCGCACACCCTGTGAGGGTCGCATAAGTGTGCGGGTCGAGGGGTGGGGGAGGGTCGAGTGCGCGGGGAGCGGTGGGTGACCAGATTCAGGGGCGGGTCTGGCCGTGCGCCGCGTCGATTCCCGGCGCGCTGTGAGAAGTGTGTCTACCAAGGAGTTTTCTGAGTGGCAGGTATGCCCCGCCTGAGCGTCGTCGTGCCCTTTCAGGACGTCGAGATCTATCTCGAGGAGTGCCTCGAGTCGATAGCCAGGCAGACGTTCCGCGACCTTGAAGTGATCATGGTCGACGACGGCTCAACCGACTCCTCGACCGCCATCGCCGCGGACTTCGCCCGCCGGGACCCGCGGTTCCGGCTGCTGCGCCAGGAGTCGATGGGACCGGGTCACGCCAGGAACGTCGGCATCCGCGCCGCCCACCCCCAGGCGGAGTTCCTCGCGTTCGTCGACGGCGACGACGTGATACCCGAGTACGCCTACGAGTTGCTCGTGCGGACCCTCGAAGCCTCCGGCTCCGACTTCGTCTCCGGCAACGTGCAGATGATGAACTCCACCAAGAGGTGGCAGTCCCCGCTGCACAAGGCGCCCATGCGCAGCAACAAGCGCGGCACGCACATCACCAGGCTGCCCGACCTCATCTATGACCGCACGGTCTGGAACAAGGTCTTCCGGCGGTCCTTCTGGGACTACCACTACATCGCGTTCCCCGAGGGCGTGATGTACGAGGACTCCTGGGTCAACATGTTCGCCCACTTCCGGGCCGCCAAGGTCGACATCCTCACCGACATCGTCTACTTCTGGCGCCGGCGCGAGGGCGGCGCCGCGCCCTCCATCACCCAGCGGCACACCGAGTTCAGCAACCTCCAGGACCGTGTCGCCGCGGTGCAGTCGGTCAGCCGCTTCCTCGCCGGACACCGTGCGCGTTCCTACTCCGACCACAAGCGCAAGTACGATCTCGCCTGCCTGAAGTCGGACTTGATGCTGCACCTGAAGGTGCTGCCGGACGCCGACGAGGAGTACCGGGACGCCTTCATGCAGTGGGCGAACGACTTCCTCGACGAGGCCGACGCGGACATCATCCACGAACTGCCCGCCGACGCCCGGGTGAAGTGGCTCCTGGTGCGCGAGGGCCGGCTCAAAGAGCTGCTCGACGTCGTCGAGTTCGAGCGCAAGGGCGGCCCCCTGCCCGTGCAGCGGCGCTTCCACCGCTACCTCAACTACCCCTATCTCGGGGACCGTTCGATCGGCCTGGACAAGAGCGCCTACCGGCTCGACAAGGAACTCTCGCTGCACGGCTCGCTGTCGTCCGCGCGCTGGGACGACTCCGACCACCTGACCCTCGAGGGATCCGCGTACGTCCGTTTCATCAACGTGCACAAGCGGCACATGTCGATGAAGGCGATCGCGCTGCGGAACAAGAAGCAGGGCCGGGTGGTCGTCGCCAAGGCGAAGAGCACCTACTACCCGCAGGCCACCGAGTACTCCCAGCAGAACCGCTACTGCTACGACTGGTCCGGATTCCAGATCCGCTTCGACGTCTCCCGCCTCAAGCGCAAGGGCGAATGGGCCGAGGGGACCTGGGACGTGGCGGCCGGCGTCCTGAGCCGCGGGCTCTTCCGCTACAAGGGCATAGCCCGGGGCGGGGCGGGCAGTGCGGCCAACCCGCCCTACCGGTATGTGGACAAGAACGTCCGCGTGGTCCCGCTCTTCCTGCAAGGAAAGCTCAAGCTCCGCGTGGAGACGGTGCGTTGCCGCATCACCCGGCACCGCATGGTCGGTGACAATCTCGAACTCGGCGGCGTCTACCTCGGTCCGAAGCTCCCCGAGTGGGGCAAGTTCCGGGTCACCAGCATGGGCGGCGCCGGCCGGCACGACGCGTGGGTCCAGTTCCAGCCGGGCGGCGAGGGCTGGTACACCTTCGTCACCCGCATCCCGGCCAAGGCGCTCGTCCCCGGCCACCGCACCAACGGCTCCGACGGTGTCCCGGAAACCTGGAACACCGGCGCCAACGGCTGGAAGACCACCCTGCACGTCGAGGGACGCGCGGCGGCCATCTACCCCGTCATGGCGGAGGACGCCACCGACGGCCACTACCGGATGCCGGCCGGACTGCAGACCGAGCGCGGGGACCGCGAGGTCTTCGTGCACCGCAACGGCTCCGGCTACGTGGTGTTGTTCGAGCGCGACACCCTGCCGCTGGCCAAGTCGGTCACTTGGCGCCCCGACGGCTCCCTCGAGGTCGCCGTCGGCTACGCCGCCCAGGACAGGCTCGACTCGTCCGAGTTCGCCGCGGCGCACATCGTCGTACGCTCCCGGGCCCACGGCGCGGAGCGCGTGGTCCCGATCACCTGGTACGGCGAGGAGTTCCGCTTCCTCGTCACTCCTGCGGCGATGCACACCCTGGCCGGAGAGGTGCCGCTGGCCTCCGGCCGCTGGGACTTCTTCCTGCGCCGCCACGACCCGTCCGCCGTCACCGCGGAGAACCGCTCCAACGACCTCATGGTCAAGATGACGCAGGAGCTGATCCCCGCCTTCCCCAGCGAGATGACCAGCGACGAGCGGCGCTACGAGCTCCAGGCCGAGGCCTACGACAGGCTCTCGCTCCTGGTCCACTCGGCCATGCCGGACGAGGCCCGCGGGCCGTACCGACAGAAGCTGATGCGCACCAAGACGTACCCGGAGGCACGTCGCAAGCCCGTGACGCAGGCGGTGCTGTTCGACGCCTTCAAGGGCACCCAGTACTCCGACAGCCCCCGCGCCCTGCACGAGGAGATGGTCCGCCGCGGCGTGGACCTCGAACACCTGTGGGTGGTGCGCGACGACCAGGTCGCCGTACCGCCCACCGCACGTCCCGTCCGCATGTGGTCGCCCGACTGGTACGAGGCCATGGGCCGCGCGCGGTACATCGTCGCCAACAACCACCTGCCCGACTGGTTCCAGAAGCGGGACGGCCAGGTCGTGGTGCAGACCTGGCACGGCACTCCGCTCAAGCGCATCGGGCACGACATCGAGGCCGTGCACTTCGCGGACAAGCGGTACCTGGAACGCGTGGAGAAGGAGGTGCAGAACTGGGACATGCTGGTGTCCCCGAACAGCTTCAGCACCCCGATCCTCAAGCGGGCGTTCCAGTTCCCGGGCGAGATGGTCGAGAGCGGCTATCCGCGCAACGACGTCCTGCGCCGGGCGGACTCCGGCCGACGGGCCGCGGAGGTCCGCCACCGCATCGGGCTCCCGCCGGGCAAGAAGGTCATCATGTACGCGCCGACCTGGCGCGACGACCAGTTCTACGCACCCGGAAAGTACAAGCTCGACTTCCGCATCGACCTCGACGAGGCCAAGGCGCAGCTGAGCCACGACCACGTCCTGCTCGTGCGGCGCCACCCCAACGTGGTGGACCCGGTGCCCGGCGCCGGCGACGGCTTCGTCTACGACGTGTCCGACTACCCGGACATGGCGGACCTCTCGCTCATCACCGACGTGATGATCACGGACTACTCCTCCCTGATGTTCGACTTCGTCAACACCGGGCGGCCGATCCTCTTCTTCACGTACGACCTGGACCACTACCGGGACACCCTGCGCGGCTTCTACTTCGACTTCGAGCAGTCCGCCCCCGGCCCGCTCGTGTACACCTCCCCCGAGCTGATCGGGGCGATCCGCAACATCGACCGCATCCAGCACGGCTACGCCGCCCGCTACCGCTGGTTCCAGCAGGAGTTCTGCGATCTGGACGACGGCTACGCCTCGGCCAGGCTGACCGACCGCATCCTGATCGCCGGAGGAGACCTCGACCCCGCGCGGGCCCAGGCGCCGGCCGTCGGCGCGGCGGGTGGCCGCGGTGCGGGCCAGGCGGGTCCGGCGGGCCAGCCCGGTCAGCCAGGTCCCTGGAACGGAGGCACCCTCGGCCAGGTGCCGCGCCAGCCGGTGAGAAGAATGGATTCCGAGCATGTCTAAGGCAGCAGCCCAGAACGCGCGCCGCGTCTTCACCGGCGTGGACACCTCCGGGGCGGTGCCCGTCGAGTACAAGTTCTCCCACGCGAGGAAGGGCAACCGCCACCTGGTCGTGGTCTTCGCGAACCGTTACGCGCCCGGTGAGTGGGGCTGGGCGACAGGAAAGCTCGACCTGCTCCGGTCGAACATCCTGTGGGTCCGTGACCTCTTCGACGGCGCGAACACCTACTACCTGTGCAAGGGGATGGACTTCTCTCTGGAGCAGTCCGTCGCGGGGCTCATCTCCCGTGTCATGAACGCCCTCTCCCTCTCGCCGAACGAAGTGACCATGTTCGGCAGCTCCAAGGGCGGCAGCGCGGCCCTCTTCTTCGGGCTGAAGTACGGCTTCAGGAACATCGTGGCCAGCGTGCCCCAGTTCCAGATCGGAACCCGCGTCCACGAGGGCAACCCCGACGCGGTCCGGGTGATGATGGGCGAGGCGACGGAGCAGAACGTCCGCATCCTCGACTCGGTCCTCCCGGATCTGGTGCGCAGCGGCGCCAACCCCGCGGCGAACATCTACGTGATCACGTCACCCCAGGACGAGCAGTACGCACGTCAAGTGGAGCCGTTCATCCCGCTGTTCCAGGGGCGCGAGAACTTCAACTTCGTCTACAACGACTCTCCTCTCATCACCGACCACGGGAAGGTCACGCTGCGCAACCTCCCCACTCTGATCGGGCTGCTGAACCTCCTCGTCGAGGGCATCGCCCCACGGTTCGGCATGGTCCGCAACGGCTTCGAACAGCCGGAGCGCGACACGTCGGCCATCGACGCGTACCTGACGCAGACTTCCCTGGTGCAGAGCGGCGATGCCTTCCCCAAGCCGGTGGTGCTGACGCCGGCGCCGGAGGACCGGGTCCCCGCGAACACCGTCCGCTTCACCGGGACCGCCCGGGGCGCCGTCCGCGTCAGCTTCTGGCAGGACGGCAAGCACAAGGGCTCCGCCCCCGTCGCCGCCGACGGCACCTGGGTCTGGGAGCGCACCAGCCCGTGGCCCAAGGGGCGACACGTCGTCCGGCTCTTCGCCGCGGACGCGAACAACTACCAGACCGAGCGCGCCGAAGTGGTCTTCACCGCCGTCGAGCACGCCTCCGAGCCCCTGCCCGAGTACGTACCGGCGCCTGCGCCCCCGCCGAGGCCGGCCCAGCCCCTCGCGCTCTCGGTGACGGCCCCGGCCGCCCACCAGCAGGTGCAGGGCCCCGCCGTCGGCTTCGCCGGCTTCGCCCCCGGCGCCGTGCGCGTGGACTTCCAGGAGGGCGGCGTGACCCTGGGCACCTGCGAGGTGAGGTCCGACGGCAGCTGGGTCTGGGAGTCGGGCTGGGCCTGGAACGAGGGCGACCACTTCGTCGAGGCCATCGCGGTGGACGCGGTCGGCAACGCCTCCCCGTGGACGGCCGTCCCCTTCACCTCGGTGAACGGCTACACCGTGCCCGCCCAGCAGGGCAACTACTTCAACTCTCGCTACTGACGCCGGGATCGGCGGAGGAAGCGGAGGGAACGGAGGGAGTGGCCGACGGATCGGCGGCGGGACGACTCACCCGCATCACCAGCGGCCGGTGGTCGGAGGCCTTCGTGTCCACCACCTCGCATCCGGTGCGGGGCAGCAGCGTGAAGAGGTAGTCGATCTTCGTGCCGTCCTTGTGCGTGGCGCGGCCCTTGCGGGAGTCGCCCTTCTGATCGCACTCGCGGAACGTGTCGTAGGCCTCCGACGGCCAGATCCAGGCGGAGGTGTTCCGGCTGCCCACCGGCGGCGGAGCGTTGAAGTCCCCGCCGAAGACCGTACGGGAGTCGGTCGCCGCGGTGGCGAACAGCGAGCCCAGCTGGTCGTCGCGGAAGTCCCAGTCGGGGTGCTCGCCGTCGCTCTCCCGCAGCGACAGGTGCGCGTTGCACACCCGCAGCCCCTGGGCCGGGACCCGCGCGCACAGGATCCCGCGGTGCAGGCCCACCGTCGGCTGCTCGCTCGGGACCACCTCCACATCGGTGAGCCGGGAGGCCGCCAGCAGTCCGTAGCCGGCCTGGCCGCGCCCCTGCCCGGTGCAGTCGACGGCGGTGCGCCGGCCCGCCGCGTCCACGTCGGCGTACGGCTCGAAGACGGAGTGCCACTCCGGACCCAGGCGCACGGCCGAGGACAGCAGGTCCTCCGAGCACACCTCCTGCAGGAGCAGGACGCGTACGCCGGAATCGCCGACCAGGTCGCGCAGCTGCTGGAACTTGTCCTTCGGGCTGCCGGTCTCCTCACAGCCCCACTGCCGCACGCCGCACATGTTCCAGGTCGCGACGGAGACCTCGTCCCCGCTCCCGGCGCCCGGGAGCGGAGCCGGCGCCTGCGCGGACGTACACGCCACCACCGAGGTCAGCAGGCTCAGGGTCGCCGCCGCGCGGCCGAACCGGCGGCCGGACGGTCTCCGCCGGGTCTCCATGTGTCTTTCCATGCGGACATCATTGAGTATCCGCCGGTCAGACCGTGCATCGGCCCGGGTCTGAAGGGATGCGGGACGCGGAGAGTTCGCGCACCGTGGACATGTCGCTGAAGGGGATCAGCGCCTCGCCCACGATCTGGTAGGGCTCGCTGCCCTTTCCGGCGATCAGGACGACGTCCTCGGGACCCGCGGCCGACAGGGCGAACTCGATCGCCCGGCGGCGGTCGGCGAAGCGCTCGAAGGGGGTGCCGGTCGCCACGAGGCCCGGGGCGACCTGGTCCAGGATGGCCTCGGGGTCTTCGGTGCGGGGGTTGTCCGAGGTGAGGACACAGAGGTCGGAGTGGGTTCCGGCGATCCTCCCCATGTCGGCCCGCTTGGTGGTGTCACGGTCCCCGCCGCAGCCGAAGACGGTGACGACCCGGCCGCGCGCGAAACCGCGGATGGTGGTCAGGACCTTGTCGAGGGAATCCGGCGAGTGGGCGTAGTCCACGATCACGGAGGTGCCGAGCGGGGTCCGGAAGCGTTCGAACCGGCCCGGTACGGGAGGCATCCGGTGGAGTGCGTCGACCAGGGCGCCCAGGTCGTGGCCCAGGACGTGACAGGCGGCCACGGTGGCCAGCGCGTTGGCCACCGAGAACTTCCCCGGAACGGGGATCGACGCCGGATACGCGCGCCCGCCGTGGTGGAGGGTGAACCGCGTGCCGGCAGCGCTCACGGCGAGGCCGGTGGCCCGGTAGTCCGCCGGGGAGTCGATCGCGTACGTGGTCACCGCCCCGGGCATCATCGACCGGATCCCGGCGCCCACGGGATCGTCGGCATTGACCACGGCCTGCCGGCACAGGCCCTGGAACAGCCGGAGTTTGGCGTCCCGGTAGTTCTCCATCGTGCCGTGGTCGTCCAGATGGTCCTGGGTCAGATTGGTGAAGACGCCGACATCGATGAAGGTGCGGTCGACCCGGTGGGTCAGCAGGGCCATGGAGGTGGCCTCCAGCACCACGCTGCCGGCGCCGCGGTCGCGCATGCAGCCCAGCAGGTACTGCAGGTCCGGTGACTCCGGAGTGGTCAGCACCGAACGCGGCATCGGGATCGGCTCGTCGCCGATGCGGCTGCCGGCGGTCCCGATGACGCCCACCTTCGCGCCCTCGGAGATCCGCAGGGCGGACTCGACCATGTACGACACGGACGTCTTGCCGTTGGTACCGGTGATCGCCACCATGTCCATCTGCCGCCCGGGCTCGCCGAAGTACCGCGAGGTCACGACCGCGGCCGCCGTGCGGGTGTCGGGCACCCGCACGGCGCAGGCACCCGGGGGCCACACCGACGCCGGAAGCGTCGGCTCCCGGCCGTCGACGAGTACCGCGGCCGCTCCGCGGGCGAGGGCGGGCGACACGGCGTCCGGGCCGCCCTCCCGGTGCCCGGGCACGGCGATGAACAGCGAGCCCGGCATCACCCGATCCGCGTCGAAGGTCGTTCCGGCGGTGATCGACGTCGTCTCCGGGTCACCCCGGAGTACGTGGTGCTCCTGCCCGGCCAGCAACTCGCTCAGCTTCACAATGATCCCTTCGAGGGGGCTCGGCCCGGGCGTGCGGCCGTAGCCAGGCGGCAGCGCCGGCGGGTTGCCGGGAGGCTGCGGTGGTGATGTGGAGCGGGGCGATCGTCCGACGACAACAGGACGACGAGGTGGCTCGGCCCGGCAGGAGAGCCCCGACCACCGCGTGGAGCGGTGGCGCGCCGGGCGGAGGAAGAGGGGGGAGGGAGGAGAGCGCTAGCCGTGGCCGTGCAGGGCGACCCGACGGGTCTCGGGGGCCTCGGCGCCGGCCGCGGCGGAGGCGTGCCGCGCGCACTGCCTCGTCGAACCCATGCGACCCATGGCCCGAGTGTACGGCCGATCGGACGACGCGAACCCCACTCGGACGCGCCCGGACAGGGCCTAGGGTGGGGGCGTGGTGGCGAACGGGAGTGTGGGTGTGAGCGGTGACCGGGTGCTGTACGGGTGCATGGGCCTCGGCGGGAGCTGGGAGCCCGGTGCGTACGGGCCCGGCGACATCGATGCCGCCGAGGCGGCGATCTCCGCCGCGCTCGACAGCGGGATCACCGCCTTCGACCACGCCGACATCTACCGGCACGGCAAGGCCGAGGCCGTCTTCGGCGAGGTGCTCGCCCGCACGCCGGGGCTGCGCGAACGCATCACGCTCCAGACCAAGTGCGGGATCCGGCTCGGCGGCGCGGACCGCCCGGGGATCTACGACCTCCGCGCGGAGAGCATCGCGCGGCGGGTGGAGGAGAGCCTGACCCGGCTGCGCACCGACGTGATCGACGTGCTCCTGCTGCACCGCCCCGATCCGCTGGCGGACGTGGACTCGATCGCGTCGGCGCTGACGTCCCTGCACCGGCAGGGGCTCGTACGGAGCTTCGGCGTGTCCAACATGGGCGCCGCGCAGATCGCCCACCTCCAGGCGCGTCTCGACGTCCCGCTGGTGGCCAACCAGCTGGAGATGAGCCTGCACAGCCGCGACTGGGTCGAGGCCGGGGTGCTGCTCAACACGCCCGAGGCCGCGGCCAACGGCTTCCCGTTCGGCACGCTGGAGCACTGCCGCGATCACGGCATCCGCCTCCAGGCCTGGGGCGCGCTGGCGCAGGGACGGTTCACCGGCCGCGAGCAGACGCCGGCCGAACGGGCCACCGCGGAGCTGCTGGCCGAGCTGGCCCGGCGCAAGGGCACGACGCCCGAGACGGTGCTGCTGTGGTGGCTGATCCGGCACCCCGCCGGGATCGCGCCCGTCATCGGCACCGCCCGACCCGACCGGATCCGCGCCTGCCGCGACGCGGCCGTACGGGAGCCCGACCTCACCCACGAGGAGTGGTACGAGCTCTGGATCGCGGCCCGCGGGGTCCCGCTGCCCTGATCTCCGTACGCCGGCGCGGGGGTTATCCCCACCGGGGTCCGACATGCCTGCTGGATGGGACCCCGACGCGAGATCAACAAGGCTTGCGCCATGACGACTTACCCGAAGAAGGCCCTGCTCCTCACCCTCGCCGCGGCCTCCGTGGCCGCCGGCCTGACCACCGCGGGCGCCGCGACCGCCGCACCCGCGGCCGCCCGGCCCACGACGGCCGCCCCGCAGCTCCGTTGGCACGCCTGCGCCGATCCGGAGGTGCCCGCCGGCCAGGAGTGCGCCGAGCTGCCGGTCCCGCTCGACTACGCGGACCCCGACGGCCGGCAGCTCACCGTCGCCGTCTCCCGCATCCGCAGCGACCGCCCCGAGGCCCGCCGCGGCACGCTCGTCGTGCTCCCCGGCGGCCCGGGCGGATCCGGCGTACAGCGCCTCAAGCAGAAGGGCGACGCCCTGCGCCGGGAGCTCGGCGGCGCGTACGACCTCGTCGCCTTCGATCCGCGCGGTGTGGGCGCCAGCACCACCGCGACCTGCGGCCTCGCCCCCGAGGACCGCTACCTCACCAGCCTGCGGTCCTGGCCGGGCCCGAACGGCGAGATCACCGAGAACGTCGCCCGCTCCCGGCGCATCGCCGAGGCCTGCGCGCGCAACGGCGGCCCCGAGCTGCGCAGCTTCACCACCGCCAACCAGGTCCGTGACATGGACCGCTTCCGCGAGGCCCTCGGCGAGCGCAGGCTCTCCGCGTGGGGCACCTCGTACGGGACCTACGTGGGGGCCGTGTACGCGCAGAAGTACCCGCAGCGCACCGACCGCTGGGTCCTCGACAGCAGCGGCGACCCCGACCCGAAGCGGGTCGCCCGCGGCTGGCTGGCGAACATGGCGCAGGGCGCCGAGGACCGCTTCCCCGACTTCGCGGCCTGGGCGGTCCATCCCGACCGGGACCGGGACGGCCTGCGGCTTGCCGGGCGGCCGGAGGAGGTCGAGCCGCTCGTCGTGTCCCTCGCGGCCGCGCTGGACCGCGCACCGAGGGAATCGACGACCCCGGGCGTGCCCCTGACCGGCAACGGGCTGCGCCAGGCCCTGCAGAACGCCCTCTACAGCGACTCCGCCTTCGCCTCCTTCGCCCGGCTCGTCAAAGAGGCCGGGGACCCGGCGAAGAAGCCCGTTCTCCCGCGCGAGCTCGCCCAGCCCATCCCGGACCCGGACGCCGCGCTCATGGTCGCCGTCATCTGCAACGACGTGGCGTGGCCGAACGCGTCCACGGCCTCGTACCAACGCGCGGTCGACGCGGACCGTGCCCGCCACCCGCTGACGGCCGGCATGCCGGTGAACGTGCTGCCCTGCTCCTTCTGGAAGGACACTCCGGCGCAGAAGCCGACCAGGATCACCGACGACGGGCCGTCCGACATCCTCATGCTCCAGAGCCGCCGCGATCCGGCGACCCCGCTCTTCGGAGGCCTGAAGATGCGCGAGGCCCTGGGTGACCGGGCCCGCCTGGTGACCGTCGAACAGGGTGGCCACGGGCTGTACCTCGGCAACGGCAACGCGTGCGGCAATCGTGCCGTCACGGAGTTCCTGACCACCGGCAGGCGTCCGGCCAGGGACACGGACTGCGCGAACTCCGAGGCTGGAGACGCCGGATAGCCTTTGAATCGCAGGGAAATGGACGGTTACACCCAGCTGGACATCAGCTGAACATCTGTTACTGTGCCCGCGCTTGGTGTTCATCCATCGATCCGTCCTCCCCTCGCACGCCTCGCGTCCGAGGATGCTGCGAGGTGTCGCGTCCGTGCACAGCACTCCGTTCTCCCCGACCGAGGCCAGGTCCGCACGAGCCCGCATGGGCCTGTCCCCGACCCAGGTGGCCCACTTCATGGCCACCTGCGGCGCACCCGTCCACCCGCAGCTGGTCCTCGCCTGGGAGCAGGGCTCCGAGATCCCCACCGACCGCCAACTCTTCGCCCTGGCCGACGTCTTGTGGTGCGAAGCGACGGCGCTGATGGGCATCGAACCGCGCACCCTCGCCGAGCACCGGCTGGCCCGCCGGCTCACCGTGGAGCGGCTGGCGTACCGCATAGGCATGGACCCGACCGAGTACCGCGCGGCCGAAGCGGCGCAGCACTGGCACGGCGACGCCTGGCAGACCAGGGCGCTCGTGGAGGCCCTGGGCCTGTCCTTGCGCAAGCTCATCGGGATCATGGGCCGGGTGGACGAGCTGACGGAGCACCTGAGATCGGCCGTCGCCGGACGGTGGAAGGCGTACGTGGACCCGGTGGCGGAGATCGTCGTGGTGGACGCGACCAGCGTGGGGGACGCGCTGCGCACGATGCACGGGGAGTTCTCGCGGTTCTCGGAGCGGTACATGGGACACCTCGTCGCACGCAACGACGACGCCCGGCTGAAGGAGATCGCGGCGGAGCGCGCCGCCTACCTGCGCCGACTCGTCGACCACTTCTGGGAGTTGATCGGCGAGGAGGGCGAGGCCTCGCCGTTCCCGCTGGGCGGGCGCTGACGGGCCGCCTGCCACCGGCGGGCAGGCAGGTAGGCAGGCCGGAGCGGACCGGGAGGGTGGCCCTCGCCCCTCCCGGCCTCGCGGTGCCCCTGGACCGGGAGCCCGCTTCAGCGGGCGGGGTGCGCCCCGAACTCCGGTTCCGGCGCCCCGTCTTCCCCCATGCCGTCCCAGTCGATCTCCCTCGTGGTGCGGCGCGTGAAGACGTTGAAGAGCAGGTTCAGCGTGATGGCGGTGAGGGCGCCCAGCGTGATCCCGCTGTCGAGGACCGCCCGGAGGTCGTCCGGCATCCGGTCGAAGAACGGCGCGACCGTGGTCGGCAGCAGGGCGGCGCCGAGACTGACCGCCAGGATCAGGGTGTTGCGCTCCTCGCGCAGATCGGCCTTCCCCAGGATCTGCACGCCGACCGCGGCGACGATGCCGAACATGGAGAGCGCCGCCCCGCCCAGTACCGGGTGCGGGACCGAGGCGACGAGGCTGCCCGCCTTCGGCAGCAGCCCCAGCACGACCATGAACACACCGGCCGCGACGACCACGTACCGGCTCATCACCTTGGACATGCGCACGAGCCCGATGTTCTCGGCGAACGCCACGTACGGGAACGAGTTGAGGATGCCGCCGAGGACCGTCGCCGCGCCGTCGGCGCGCAGCGCCCGGGCCACGGTGTCGGCGTCGACCTTCTTGCGGGTGATCTCGCCGATCGCGTAGACGTCCCCGGTGGTCTCCACCATGGTGATCAGGACGACGACGAGCATGGCGACGATCGGGAGCAGCTCGAACCGCGGCATGCCGTAGTGGAAGGGCGTGGTGACCCCGAACCAGTCGGTCTCCCGCACCGCCGTGAAATCGGCGTCGCCGAAGAGCCAGGCGACCGCCGTGCCGACGACGAGCCCGAGCAGGACCGCCAGGCTGCTCAGGAACGGCTTGCCGATCCGGACCACGGCCAGGATGAACAGCAGGGTGCCCAGCGCGTAGGCGAGGTTCTTCGGATCCCCGTACGCGGGGGTGCCGATGAGGTGCGCACCGCCGGCGGCGTCCTGGAGGGCCACCGGGATCAGAGTGATGCCGATGATGGTGAGGATCGTGCCGATGACGACAGGCGGGAAGTACTTGACGAGCTTGCTGAAGAGCGGCGCGAAGAGGAAGGTCGCCATGCCCGCCGTGATCACCGCCCCGTAGACGACGAGGAGGCCGGCGGTACCGCCCCCGGCGCCCGTACCTATGGCGATCATGGGTGAGACCGCGGTGAAGGTGACGCCTTGGACCAGGGGCAGCCGGGCGCCGACCTTCCAGACGCCGAGGGCCTGGATGATCGAGGCCACGCCGCAGGTCAGCAGGTCCGCGTTGATGAGGTGGACGAGCTCCTGGCGGGAGAGGCCCAGCGCGTTCCCGAGCAGGACCGGGACGATGACCGCCGCCGCGTAGAACGCGAGGACGTGCTGGAAGCCGTACAGGGCGAGCCGGGGGATCGGGAGCAGCTCGTCGACCGGGTGCGCATGCGTGTGCGTGTGCGCGGGTGTGCGCGGTCGACGGGAGGACTGACGGGGCATTCGTGCCATCTCTGCCTTGCCTTCGCGAGGTAGGTGAATGAGAAGACAGCCGCCCTCCAGTCCTGGGTGACAGGACGAGGGCAGGCCGGCTCGTACCGAGCCGACGCCGGGCGGTGTTGCCGACGCCGCGTCGCTCTGCACTGCGTATTCATGTCCCGGGTGGGGGAGTGTCCTTCGATCGACGCATCGGATCCGTCTTTGATCTATGGATCCGAAGGGGGGATCGACCGAGGGCGCTCACCATAGCCAAAGGCGGTGTTTCCTCGCGAGTAACCTTCCGCGCGTATCAGCGGCGCAGCCGCAGGTCGGCGACGACGGGTCGGTGGTCGGAGGCGAGGGTCTCGGCGACGTGCGCCCCGCGGACGCCCACGCCCGCCGAAACGGCGATGTAGTCGATCCGCTTCACCGGCGTGCGGGCGGGATAGGTGGATGCGCGGGGATCCGCGTCCGTCATGTCGCGCCACAGCGGGGCGAGTTCGGACGCCGAGGGCGGGGCGTTGAGGTCGCCGAGGAGGACCTTCGGACCGGAGCCCCGCCGCATGATCTGCCGCATCTCGGCGACCTGCGTCGCCCGCACCGAGGGGTCGGCGCGGTGGTCGAGGTGGGTCACGTACACGCGCAGCGGTGCGCCCCGCACCCGCAGCGCCACCTCACCGAATCCGGGAGCCGGAGCTGGGGTGGGTGCCGGTGCGGAGTCCGCGGTCTGGGTCGACAGCCGGGTGATCCGGTGGTTCTCCGCGGCCAGGACGGGGTGCCCGGACAGGACGGCCACGCCGAACTCGCGCCCGCCGATGCGGTAGATCGGGGCGAAGGACACGCGCATCCCCAGGCGTCTGCCCAGCTCGTGCGCCGTGTCGAGCCAGCGACTGCGGTCGCCCCAGCGGACGTCCACCTCCTGCAGTCCGATCACGTCGGCGCGCAGGGCGCGCAGGACCGCCGCCTGCCGGTCCAGGTCGAAGACGCCGTCGGAGCCGATGCCCGCGTGGATGTTGTACGAGACCACGCGCACGGGGACCTCGCCCCCGATGGCCCGGGGCCGGGCCCGGTCCTGGGCCTGGACCGGGGAGGCGGCCGGCGCCGCCAGCAGCAACAGGGTCAGCAGCGCGGCCGGCAGCGCCCGGGCGACACCACGCGTCGGCTTCACCAGGCGACGGTAACCGACCGGACCCGCACCGTTCACGACCGTTCCTGCGCGTCGCGGCCGGATCGGGGAAAGCGGATGACTACCGTCCGCTCCATGAGGACTTCGCGCCGCGCGTTCCTGTCCGCGGCAGTGACGGGCGCCGCGCTGACGATGGCGGACGCCGGCGGTGCCGTCGCCGGCACCACGGACGGGCCGGACGCTCTGCTCGGCGCCATGGACCTGGCGCAGAAGGTCGGCCAGCTCTTCGTGGTACGGGTCCACGGGCACCGCGCCACCGCCCCCGACGCGGCGGACGAGCGGGCCAACCGGAGCCTGCACGGCGTCGCCGACGCCGCCGAGCTGATCGCCCGGTACCAGGTCGGCGGGATCGCCTACTACGCCTGGACCCGCAACATCCGCGACCCCCTCCAGGTCGCCGCCCTCTCCGCCGGCATCCAGCGGGCGGCGCTGGCACAGCCCGTTCCGGTACCGGTGCTGATCTCCACCGACCAGGAGCACGGCGCCGTCACCCGCATCGGGCCCCCGGCCGCCCTGCTGCCCGGCGCGATGGCACTCGGAGCCGCGGGAGCGCCCGCCGACGCCCGGTCGGCCGCCCGGATCGCCGGCACGGAACTGGCCGCGATGGGCATCCGGCAGAACTACGCGCCCGTCGCCGACGTCAACACCAACCCCGCCAACCCCGTCATCGGCGTGCGCTCCTTCGGGTCCGGCCCGAAGGCCGTCGCCGCGCTCGTCGCCGCCCAGATCCGCGGTTACCGCGACGCCGGAGTCGCGGCGACCGCCAAGCACTTCCCCGGCCACGGCGACACCGCCGAGGACAGCCACACCGGCCTGCCCGTCCTGGACCGCACCCGCGCCGAGTGGGAAGCCCTCGACGAACCCCCGTTCGCGGCCGCCGTCGCCGCCGGCGTCGGCTCGGTCATGACCGCCCACATCGTCGTCCCCGCCCTCGACCCCTCCGGCGACCCGGCCACCCTCTCCCACCGGGTCGTCACCGGCCTGCTCCGCGAACGCCTGGGCCACCGCGGCGTGATCGTCACCGACTCCCTCGGCATGGCCGGCGTACGCAAGAAGTACCGCGACGACGAGATCCCCGTCCGCGCGCTGCTGGCCGGCTGCGACCAGCTCCTCAACCCGCCCAGCCTGCCGCGCGCCCATCAGGCGGTGATCCGGGCCGTCCGTGCGGGCGAACTCACCGAGGAGCGCGTCGACCGCTCCGTCCTGCGCATCCTGCGGCTCAAGCAGGCGCTCGGCCTCCTCGACACCGTCCGGGGCCTCGGCGCGGGCCTCGGCTCGGTCGGCGGCGCGGCCGTCGGCGCGGTCGTCGGAAACCCCGCGCACCTGACGGCCGCGGACCGGATCGCCGAGCGCGCCACCACCGTCCTCACCAACCGGGGCGGCCTGCTCCCGCTCTCACCCGCCGGCCACCGCTGCCTGCTGGTCACCGGCGCCGACCCGGCCGCCCCGACGGGCGCGGGCACCGCCGCCGCGCCGACCACCGTGCTCGCCGAGGCCCTCGTACGGCTCGGCTTCACCGCGGCCGCCGCCCCCACCGGCCTCGCCCCCACCCCCGAGGGCATCGCGCGTGCCGAGGCCGCCGCCCGGGGCCACGACGCCGTGCTGGTGTGCACGTACAACCTCGGCGCGCACAGCGCCCAGCGCGCTCTGGTCGACCGGCTCACCGCGACCGGCGTCCCCGTCATCGCCGTGGCGCTGCGCAACCCTTATGACATCGTCCATCTTCCCGACGTGACGGCGAGCCTGGCCCTCTACTCGTGGAGCGACACCGAACTCCGGTCCGCAGCCCGGGTTCTCGCCGGCGCGGCAGCCGCCCGAGGACGCCTCCCCGTCGCCGTTCCACCGCTCTTCCCGCTCGGCCACGGCCTCCAATACCCATCCGTACTTGTGGGTACTGGGGCCGAATGGCGCCGGATTTGATAGTTCTGGACTGGTCCGGTGTGAGAATGCTGCGGGAAGGACACGGCATGTTCGATCTACTGCGCCCGGAGACCGTCGTGTGCCCCTTCTGTAAGGCCACCGCCGCCGACGGCGCGGTGCGGACCCTGCGGACCGGAGCCTGCTCGCTCTCGGTGACCTGGCACGCCGGCAACTGCCCGCACTACGCGGCCGACCGGATCCTCGCCGAGAAGGAAGGCTGAGCCCGGGCGGGCGTCAGGCCACGGCGCCGCTCGCCTCCGCCTCCCGGGCCGCCCGGCGGCGCAGCGCGTCCCCGTCGGTGTCCGCGTCGTAGGAGATCAGTTTCGGCAGCAGGGCGGCCAGCACCGCCACCGAGGCCACGCAGGCCAGACCGCCGCTCCAGAAGGCCGGCCGGGTACCGGTCCATCCGGCCATCGTGCCCGCCCGTACCTGGCCCAGCTGCGGGCCCACGCTGTACGAGAGCACCTCGATCCCCGCGAGCCGGCCCCGCAGCTCCTCGGGGATCGTCTGGTTCCAGATCGTGGCGCGCGCCAGCCCGCTCAGCATGTCGCCGGCGCCCGCCACCGCGAGGCACAGCAGGACGACCCAGATGCCGCCGGACGCACCCGCGGCCGCGATGGCCAGCCCCCAGACCGTCGCCCCGGCCACCACCAGCAGCCCGTGCCGCCGGATCCGGGACACCCAGCCGCTGGTCAGCCCCAACACCAGGGAACCCACCGCCCCCGCCGCGTACATCAGCCCCAGCGCCCACACCGCGTCCAGCTCGTCCGCGAGGAAGGGGAAGATCGCGTTCGGGAAGGCGAAGAGCATCGCCGCCAGGTCGACGGCGTACGTCCCCAGCAGCACGGGCCGGCTCCACGCGTACCGCGCGCCCTCGGCGATCCCGCGCAGCGACGGGCGCTCGGCGCCCCGTACCGGCGGCGCCGGACTGAGCCGCAGACACAGCACCACGGAGACGAGGAAGCCGACGACGGTGATGGAGTAGGCCGAGGCGTACCCGGCGTACGCGACGACCAGACCGGCCAGCGCCGGACCCGCGATCGCCCCGAACTGGTAGCGCAGCCCGTTGAGCGCGGCGGCCGCGGTCAGCTGGTCGTGCGGCACGATCCGCGCCATCAGCGAGTCCATGGCCGGCCGCTGGAGCCCGGCCAGCGCGGACACGCCGGCCGCGACCACGTACAGCGGCCACAGCAGCGGATCCGGCAGGGCCGCGTTCACCAGCAGCACCAGCGCGAGCACCCCGAGCCCGGCCTCGGTCAGCAGGATCAGCCGCCGCCGGTCGACCGCGTCGGCGAGGGCGCCCCCGTACAGCCCGAAGACCACCAGCGGAACCAGCTCCACCGCACCCATCGCGCCGACGGCCAGCGGCGAGTCGGTGAGGTGCTTGATCTGCAGCGGAAGCGCGATCATGGCCATGAAGGAGCCGAAGTACGTCACCGTCCCCTGGTAGAACAGCAGCCGGAAGTCACGACCGGACCGGAACGGGGCGAGGTCGGGCAAAAGGGTGGCCAGGCGGGAAGTACTCACGAGAGGCCATCGTCGACGTGCGCCCGCGCCCGCGCAAAGGGTTTTCCCCGCTCAGGCGCCGGACACGGGCCGCCGGAGCGCCCGCGGGCCCGCCCCGGACGGGCGAATCACGGGCCCCGCCCGTGGCAACGCGGGCGGGCGGTGGCATCCATGGACCATGCCGCCGGTGTCACCGTTCCTGCGTACGGCCGCGTCGTACGCCTGGCGCCTGCTGGTCGTCGGCGCCGCCGTCTACGCGGTCTTCGCCGTGCTGGGTCGCTTCCACGAGATCGCCGTGGCCGTCTTCCTCGGTCTCGTCGTCGCGGCGCTGCTGTGGTCGCCCACCGGGCGCCTCGCCCGCACGGTGCCCCGCACGCTCGCCGTCGCCGTGTCCCTCGTCGCCAGCGCGCTGCTGGTCCTGGGCGTCCTGACGCTCGTCGGCGAGGCCGTGGCGGGGGAGAGCACCACCTTGGCCCGGGAGTTCCGCCAGGGACTCGCCAGCATCGAGGCGTGGCTGGAGCGGCCGCCCTTCCGGCTGAACCCGCGCGCGCTCTCCGACGTCCAGTCCCGGATCGGCGAGTACCTCTCCAGCCACCGCTCCACGGTGCTCAGCCAGGCGGTCAGCGGAGCCGGGCGGCTGGTCCACGTGCTGACCGTCCTCGCCCTCGCCGTCTTCTGCTCGGTCTTCTTCCTGCACGGCGGCGACCGGCAGTGGTCGTGGTTCTGCGCGCAGCTGCCCGAGCCGGCGCGCGAGCGGGTGGCGATCGGCGGGCGGGCGGCGTGGCGAACCTTCACCGGCTACACCCACGGCATCCTGCTGGTCGCGGCGACGAACGCCGTCCTCGTCGGGGTCGCACTGTACTTCCTCGGGGTCCCGCTGGCCGTTCCGCTGGCGGTACTGGAGTTCTTCGCGGCCTTCATCCCCCTCATCGGCTCGCCGGTCGCCCTGGCCATCGCCGCGGTGGTCGCGCTGGCCGCGCAGGGGCCGCTCGTCGCGGCGATCGTGGTGGCGCTGATCGTGGTCATCGGCCAGATCGAGGGCCATCTGCTGCATCCGCTGGTGATGAGCCGGGCGGTGCGACTGCACCCCCTCGTGGTGGCGATCTCGGTGGTCGCGGGGGCCATCGCCGCCGGAGTGGTCGGCGCGGTGGTCGCGGTCCCGCTGGTCTCGGTGGTCTGGTCGGTGCACTCGGCCCTGCGCGCGGCCCGTCTTCCTGCACAATCGCCTGATGAGCGATGAAGACCCCTACCTCTGGTTGGAAGACGTATCCGGCGAGGCCGCCCTCGCCTGGGTCCGGGAGCGCAACGCCGAGACCGTGGAGGCGCTGACCGGCACCGCCGGGTTCAAGGTGCTCGAACAGGAGATGCGCGAGGTGCTGGACGACGACGGCCGGATCCCGTACGTCGTCCGCCGGGGCCGCCACCTCTACAACTTCTGGCAGGACGCCGACCACGTGCGCGGGCTGTGGCGGCGCACCACGCTCGAGGAGTACCGCACGGAGCGGCCGGCCTGGGAGGTGCTCCTGGACCTGGACGCACTGGCCGAGGCCGAGGACGAGAAGTGGGCCTGGGCCGGCAGCGGCGTCCTGGCCCCCGAACACCGGCACGCCCTGGTCATGCTGTCGCGGGACGGCGCCGACGCCTGCGTGGTGCGCGAGTTCGACCTGGAGACCCTGGAGTTCGTCGAGGACGGGTTCACGGTCGAGGAGGCCAAGACCCGGATCGGGTGGATCGACCACGACCAGGTCTGGATCGGGACCGACTTCGGCCCCGGCTCGATGTCCGCGTCCGGCTACCCCCTCCAGGTGCGCCGCTGGCGCCGCGGCACCCCCCTCGCGGCCGCGGAGCCGGTCTACGAGGGCCGGCCCACGGACCTGTCCGCCACCGCATGGCACGACGACACCCCCGGCTTCGAACGGGACTTCGTCCACCGCCAGATCGACTTCTGGAACAAGGAACTCTTCCTCCTCCCGGAGGACCCGGCCGGCCCGCCCCTGAAGATCGACGTACCGGACGACGCGGGCGCCTCCGTCCACCGGGAGTGGCTGACCGTCACCCCCAAGACACCCTGGCTCGGCCACCCCGCGGGAAGCCTGCTCGCCTTCGGCTTCGAGGCCTTCCTGGCGGGGGAGCGGGAGGCCGAGGTGCTGTTCACCCCCGACGAGCGCACCGCGCTCTCCGGATACAGCTGGACCCGCAACCACCTCATCCTCGGCACCCGCGCCGACGTCTCCTCGCGGATGGAGCTCCTCACCCCGGGGCCCGGCGGCTGGCAGCGGGCCCCGCTGCCGGGCGTACCGCCACTGTCCACCGCCTCGGTCACCTCCACCGACCCGGACGTGAGCGACGAGTACTTCCACCTCGTCTCCGGCTTCCTCCAGCCGTCCACCCTCCACCGGGGCACGGCCGGCGGCGACGGCGAGAGCCTCAAGCAGAGCCCGGCGCTCTTCGACACCGCCGGCCTCACCGTGCGCCAGTACTTCGCGACCTCCGCGGACGGCACGCGGGTCCCGTACTTCGTCGTGGGACCCGAGGACCGCCCCGGCCCCGGCCCCACCCTGCTCTACGGGTACGGCGGCTTCGAGATCTCCATGGTCCCGCAGTACAGCGCGCTCACCGGGCGGGCCTGGCTCGCGCGGGGCGGCACCTACGTCGTCGCGGGCATCCGGGGCGGGCACGAGTACGGGCCGGACTGGCACCGGGCGGCCCTCGGCGCGAACCGGGTCCGGGCGTACGAGGACTTCGCCGCCGTCGCCCGGGACCTCACCGCCCGGGACATCACCACCCCCGCCCAGCTGGGCATCGAGGGCGGCAGCAACGGCGGGCTGCTGATGGGCGCGATGCTCACCCGGGACCCGGAACTGTTCGGCGCGGTCGTCGCCCACGTGCCGCTGCTGGACATGCTCCGCTTCCACAAGCTGCTCGCGGGTTCCAGCTGGATCGCCGAGTACGGGGACCCCGACAGCCCGGCGGACCGGCCCCACCTGGAGCGGATCTCCCCGTACCACCAGGTCCGGGCGGACGGGCCGGCGTACCCGCCGCTGCTCCTGCTCACCTCCACCCGCGACGACCGCGTCCACCCGGGCCACGCCCGCAAGATGGCCGCCCGGCTGCGCGAGTTCGGGCATCCGGTCCTCTTCCACGAGCACCTCGGCGGGGGCCACGCGGGCGCCACCGACCACCGGCAGACCGCCTTCAACGAGGCCCTCGTCCACACGTTCCTGTGGGAGCGGCTGACTCCGTCGAATTGATTCGGTGCCGCCGGGGCCGTGCCGGAAAACGCCGTACGGCGCCCCGGGAGCGGGACCACTGGGGTCCGCTCCCGGAGCGCCGTACGGGCGGTTCAGCCGGCAGGTCCTGCCGGTGGGCCGGGCGTCAGTTCTTGGCGTAGAAGCCGAAGGTGTCGACGAGCAGGTCCGTGGACTGGTAGCCCATGTTCCAGAAGTCGATCACGTTGTTGACGCCGGAGCTCGCCTGGACCAGGTTCGGGACGGTCTTGCGGTAGGTCCAGTTGAGGTTGGAGGAGTTCGGCGGCGTCGGCCACGTCTCCCAGCCACCCTCGTAGGCGGCCCACGAGTTGGGGTCCGGGGAGACCGTCAGGAAGCCGGTGCCCTCGGGGTTGGTGACGGTGGCGTTGGTGACGAGCGCGGTGACGTTCGTGTCGCCGCCCGCGACCCGGCCGTAGATGTAGGAGCGGCCCTCGAGCGGGCTGCCCCACTCACGGGTGTCGAACCAGCGGCTCGGGGCGGTGCGGATCAGCGCGCTCTGGCTCTCGGGGCTGTAGTAGCCCACGACGTCGACGATCACGTGGGTGTCGGCTCCGGCACCGTTGCGGAAGCTGATCTTGCCGTCGGGGCCGATCGGGACGATGACCGAGTTGGCGATGGTCTGGCCCTGGCCGAAGTTCAGGTTCGACGAGGTCGGCGCCGGGCCGCCGGGGTAGACGGTCAGGTGGCCTTCCATGTTCGGCTCGTGGACGGTCACGTTGAGCGCGACGGCCGTGGCGGTCGCCGGGACGCCCGCGCGGCCGCGCACCGGGGTGTTGAAGGTGCCGTAGCCCGCGACCTTGCCCTGGCTGGTGCCGAGGCCCTCGCGGGTGTCGACGATACGGCTCGGCTCGAGCGAGGTGTAGCCGTTGGCGGCGGACTTGGAGAAGTAGCCGGTGACGTCGGCGATGAGGTCGAGCTCGCCCGCGCCGTGGTTGTAGATGTCCACGTAGCCGTTCTGGCCGACCGACGCGATCACCATGTTCGGGACGGTCTGCCCCGGGGTGTAGTTGACGTTCGACGTGGTCGGCACCTCGCCGCCCTCGGCGTACACGCGGACGTGTCCGTCCTTGGAGGGGTTGGTGACGGTGACGTTCAGGGCCACGGCGGTCACACCGGCCGGGATCTGCGCGGCGCCGCCGACCTTGATGCGGGCGGTCCCGAAGGCGGGCACCTTCTTCGCCGGCGCGCCGATGCCCGCGCGGGTGTCCAGCAGACGGGTCGGGGTGTGCGGGGTGAACTCGTTGCCCGCGGTCGCCAGGACGATCTGGTTGGTGCCGCGGACTCCGCTGCCGTCGACCAGGGAGACCTTGACGGTGTAGACGCCGGCCTTGGCGTACACGTGGTTCTCGGTCAGGTTGGTGGGGCCGTTGGCGCCCACCTGTATCTGGCTGCCGTCGCCCCACTCGACGAGCACGCCGAGCGCGGTGCCCGGGTCGCTGGTGACGGCGAGCCGCAGCTCCACGCCGTGGGCGCTGACGGTGTCGGCCTCCAGGGAGACCGTCGGCTCGGCGGCTGCGTCCGCGGCCTGCTTGTTGCCCTTGGCGGCCGGGTGGACCGTCTTCGAAGCGGGGCTGGAGGTGGTTCCCTCCTTGTACGCCTTGGCCGCGATCTTGTTCAGATCGAGGTCGGGAACGGACACCCCCCGGTGGTCCGTCCCCTTGGCTCCGTCCTGGCCCGTCGCGCTGGCGACGCCCGGGACGAGTCCGACACCGGCCGCGACGATTGCGGCGGTGGAAAGCATGAGTCGGCGATTACGCACCGGCCCCCCCATTTTTGTGTTTTTGAACATGCTCAGGTTTGACGCCTGCTCAGAGTACATATGTGCGATGTTTCTGGCCAGCGCTTTTCGGCGGTGAGGTGATCAAGGTGGGCGGGTGGCGCACCACCCCGACGGCTTGGGCCGTTCGCGCGTCCTTGTGATCCGTACGGGCTGTCCGCCCGCCCGTACGGATCACCCGGGGAAGCCGACGGCGGTCGCGCATGGTCGGCTGGCCACGGCCGGCCGCGGTCCCTGACGGCCGGTCACAGCCTCAGAAGGAGTCTCGGATGTCTCGTCGGCATGTCCCGGCCGTCATCGGCCTGGTGGCGGGCGCGCTGGTGACGGTCCCCGTCCCGGCCGCTCACGCCGCCATGGTGCAGGTCCGCTGTGCGGTGCCGGATCTCGTCGCGGCGATCAACGCCGCGAACGCCTCACCCGGACCGGACACGCTCCGGCTGGCGGACAAGTGCACGTACACGCTGACGGCGCCGGACCCCGTGCACCCCGGCAACGGGCTGCCGGTGATCACCGGGGAGATCACCATCGAGGGGCACGGCGCCACGATCAGGCGGGACGGGCGCGACCGCAAGGTGCCGAAGTTCCGGATCCTCTTCGTCGCCGGGACCGGAAACCTCACGCTCACCCGCACGACCGTGAGCGGCGGCTTCGCCACGGACTGCCCCGCGTTCCCCGATGTTCCGGGAATTGCCTGCGGCGGCGGCATCTCCAATGCCGGAACGATGAAGGTGACGCACAGCAGGTTCACCGACAACACGTCCCGATCCGACCTGTACGCCCAGGGCGGCGGCATCGACAACCCGGGAACGGGGAGCGTGAGCGAGACCGAGGTGAGCGGGAACCGCGTCGTCTACAGCGGCACGGACGTCGGCGGCGTCGCCGCGGGCGCCGCCATCGCGAACGACGGCCCGCTCACGGTCACCCGCTCCCGGCTGACCGGGAACACCGCGACCGTCACGAAGGCCAAGGAGAGCTTCGCCTTCGGGGCCGGCATCATCAGCTTCGCCGAGACGACCGTCGAGGACACCACCGTCAGCGGGAACCGGTCCTTCGCCCCCAGCGGGTTCGCCCGCGGGGCCGTGGCCAACGGCATTCCCGAGCCCGGCAGGCTGACCGTGACCGGCGGCGCCATCACGCGCAACACCTCCGACGCCCCGCACGGCTTCGCCCAGGGCGGGGGCATCGCGAACAACGCCCTCATGACGGTGACCGGGGTGGAGATCAGCCGCAACCGGGCGGTGGCCCACGGCGGCGACGCGCGCGGCGGCGGGGTCCGTCTCGGCCCCGTCGGCGCACTGGACCTGACCGACAGCCGCATCACAGACAACACCGTCGACGCGCCGAACGGCACGGCTCAGGGCGCGGGCCTCGACAACCCCGACGGCGGCGCCCTGACGGCCAGGCGCAACAAGGTCCTGCGGAACACCGCCACCGCGAAGGGCGGCACCGCCCAGGGCGGCGGCCTCTACACCGCAGGGGGTCCCGACGGCACCACCACACTGGAACGGAACACCATCACCCACAACCGGGCGGGCGACGGCGGCGGCATCTTCAAGGCGTCCGGAACCCTCACCCTGAACGGCGACGTCGTCCGCGACAACCGGCCGAACAACTGCAGCCCCGCCGGCGCCGTCCCGGGCTGCGTCGGCTGACCCCGCCCGCGCCCGGCCGGTCCTACCGGGCGCGGAGGTCCTCCACCCGCTTCTCGATCGCGGTGATCAGCGCCTCCACCCTGGCCTGGAAGATCTGCTCGTCCGTCACCTCGGCGAGCTGCGCGCTCAGTCGGGTGATGTTCGGGAATCCCTCCGCGTCGACCAGGCGGTACTCCCGGCTCCAGGAGGACTCGTCGGCCGCCCTGATGTCCGGGTCGAACAGCAGGTAGGCGGCGCGCTGGCCGACGTACGCGAGGAGCGAGTCGCCGACCATCCGGTAGTGGACGGCCGCCTCGGCGCCGTCGAGCCCGGCCTCCCTGACGGCGCCGAGGATGAGCTCGACCACCCGGAACTCGTTGGGCCGCCGGGTGGTCCGGCTGGCCATGGTCGATCCGACCACCGGGTACTTCAGCGCCACCTCCAGCGAGCCGTCGGCGAGCGCCCGCAGCCGGCCCTTCCAGTCGAGCCCGTCGGGGATGCTGTCGAGCACCTCGCCGAGCGTGCGGTCGGCGACGGAGAGCAGCAGCTCGTCCTTGTCGCGGAAGTGCCGGTAGATCGCGGTCGGGTCGGCGCCGAGCTCCTCGCCGAGGCGCCGGACGGTGAACGCGTCCGCACTGCCGCGAGCCGCGATGCGCAGGCTCGCTTCGATGATCGCGTCGGGTGTGAGCTGGCTGCCCGCGCGCTTGGACCGGGCGGGTGCGTCGGATGACTTCGGCATGGTGGGGCCAGTGTAACGATGTGGAACGGAGGCAGCGCAACACCGTTGACAACAATGTTGCGCTCCCGTTCACTCCTCCTCAACAAACAAGCCGTGCGGGTCTGCCCGCCGAGCCGGAGGATGCGTCGATGTCCAAGAACAGGCAGCGGGCCGACACCGTATTCGTGGGCGGGAAGGTCTTCACCGCGACCGGGCCGGCGCCGGTCGACGCCGCGGTCGCCATCGGGGGCGGACGGATCCTCGCCGTCACCGACGAGGCCGGCGTCCGCTCCCTCGCGGACGCGGACACCGAGGTGGTCGACCTCGCGGGCGGACTGCTCGTCCCGGGGTTCCAGGACGCCCACGTCCACCCCGCGGTGGCCGGCGTCCAGATGCTCGGCTGCGACCTGAGCGAGGAGCGCTCCGTCGACGGCTACCTGGCCGTGGTCGCCGCGTACGCCGGGGAACACCCCGGGGCGGCCTGGATCCGCGGCGGCGGCTGGTCCATGGACGTCTTCCCCGGGGGCACGCCGACGCGCGCCATGCTCGACGCGGTGGTGCCCGACCGGCCCGTCATGCTCACCAACCGCGACGGCCACGGAGCCTGGGTCAACACCCGCGCGCTCGCCCTCTCGGGCGTGGACCGCACCACCCCCGATCCGGCGGACGGCCGGATCGAGCGGGAGGCCGACGGAACCCCGGCCGGCACCCTCCAGGAGGGCGCCGTGGACCTGGTGGCCCGCCACGCTCCCATCGCGACGCCCGACGAGGCGCACGCCGGCCTGCTCGCCGCACAGGAGCACCTCTTCTCCCTCGGCGTGACCGCCTGGCAGGACGCCATGATCGGCGCCTTCCCCGGCAACCCCGACAACTACGGGGTCTACCTGCGGGCGGCGCGCGAGGGCTCTCTGCGCGCACGCGTCGTCGGCGCCCTGTGGTGGGACCGCGAACGCGGCCTGGAACAGATACCCGAACTGGAGGAGCGCCGCCGCACCGGACAGGTGGGCCGCTTCAACGCCACCAGCATCAAGATCATGCAGGACGGCATCGCCGAGAACTTCACGGCCGGCCTGCTGGAGCCCTACCTCGACGGCTGCGGCTGCGCCACCGCCAACTCCGGGCTCAGCTTCATCGACCCGGAGCTCCTCACCCAGGCAGTGTCCCTGCTCGACCGCTCGGGCTTCCAGCTCCACTTCCACGCGCTCGGGGACCGCGCCGTGCGCGAGGTGCTCGACGCCCTCGCCGTGGCCCGGGAGGCCAACGGCGCCAACGACAACCGCCACCACCTCGCCCACCTGCAGATCGTCCACCCCGACGACATCGCCCGCTTCGCGAGCCTGGGCGCGGCCGCGAACATCCAGGCCCTGTGGGCCGCGCACGAACCGCAGATGGACGAGCTGACGATCCCCTTCCTGGGACCTGAACGGGCCGCCCTCCAGTACCCCTTCGGCGACCTGCAGCGGGCCGGCACCCGCCTCGTCGCCGGCAGCGACTGGTCGGTGAGCAGCCCCAACCCGCTCTGGGGCATCCACGTCGCCGTCAACCGCGCGGTACCCGACGAGGCCCCCCACCCGTCCGGGACCTTCGAACCCCTGCCGCCCTTCTTCCCCGAGCAGGCGCTGACCCTCTCCCAGGCACTGACCGCCTACACCGCGGGCAGCGCCTGGGTGAACCACCTCGACGAGGTCACCGGAACCGTCGAGGCGGGCAAGTACGCGGACCTCGTCGTCCTCGACCGGGATCCCTTCGCCCACCCCGCCGAGGAGATCGCCGACACCCGGGTGCTCCGGACCTACCTCGACGGCGCACTCGTCTTCGCCGCGACGGACTGAGCACCGACCCACCGATCACGGACCCACCCATCACCGACCCACCCATCACGGACTGCCGGCGGACCGGGCAGTCACCGGCCGGGCCGCCACCGGCCGAACAGCACGAACCCCACCACGCTCACCCCTCAGGGAGCCAGACGATGTCATCAGCCACATCGGGATCGCCGCACCACCGCAGCAGCCGGATCCGCCACGCCCTGGCGACCGCCCTCGCGGCGGGCGCGTTGCTCGTCACCACCGCGTGCAGCGGCACCACGGGCGGACAGAAGGACGGAGCCACCGCCTTCGAGCTCACCGACGCGACGCCGGCCGCCACCGGCACCGTGGACTCCTTCACCTGGTCGATCTTCGCGGAGCCGACCACCATCGACTACGCCCAGTCCTTCGACTACCCGCCCAACCAGATCCTCGCCAACGTCTGCGAGAGCCTGCTCCGCTGGAACCCCGATCTGACGACCTCGCCGAACCTGGCCTCCTCGTACATCAACCCCACGCCCACCACCTGGGTCTACCAGATCCGCCCCGGCGTGCGCTTCCACGACGGGACCCCGCTCACCGCCGACGACGTCGTTGCCTCGCTGCGCCGCAACCTCGACCCGGAGACGGCCAGCGTCTGGGCCTACCCCTTCCGGAACGTGAAGTCGGTCGACCGCACCGGGCCGATGGAGGTCACCGTCACCCTGGCGCAGCCCGACTCCACCTTCAACAAGTACCTCGCCGCCAGTCCTGGCACGGTGGAGTCCGCCGCCACCCTCGCCAAGTCCGGCAAGGACTACGGCAATCCGCAGACCGGTGTGAACTGCACCGGCCCGTTCTCCTTCGGCTCCTGGACCTCCGGCCAGTCCCTCACCCTCAAGCGGTTCGACGACTACTGGAACCCCGCCCTCAAGGCCAAGTCCGGGCAGGTGAAGTTCGTCTTCCTGGCCGACGCGACCACCCGCGTCAACGCCTTCCAGAGCGGTGAGGTCGACGGCGGCTGGATGGTCCCGCCGAACGCCTACTCCCAACTGCGCGACACCCAGGCCGGGACCCTCTACTTCGGCCGCAACACCACCGTCGCCGACGAGGTCGTCGCCAACCTCAAGGGCCCCCTCGGCGACGCCCGGGTGCGCCGGGCCCTGCTGATGGCCATCGACCGCGAGGGCATCGTCAAGGCCGGCGCCGGCGGGGTCGGCGAGGTCGCCGACTCGCTCATCACCGACAACCTGTGGAACGAGGGGCCCGCCGCGAGCCGCGACGCCCTCCTCAAGGAACTCCCCACCTACCCGTACGACCCGGCCAAGGCCAAGGCGCTCGCCGCCGAGGCCGGAGTGAACGGCCAGAAGGTCGTGATCGCGACCAGCCCGCTGGACTCCCAGACGACGATCATCACGCAGGCCGTCGCCCAGGCCGCCACGGCCATCGGACTGAAGCCGCAGATCGACTCCGTCTCCGCGGAGAAGTACACGACGCTCTTCACCGACCCGGCCGCACGCGAGGGCATCGACCTCTTCCTCACCTTCTGGTACACCTCCATCACCGACCCGCTGGACATGTACGGCTCCCTGCAGACCGGCGCCTTCAGCAACTACGGCAACTGGTCCGACCCCGCCTTCGACAAGGCCGTCGACAAGGCGATCGCGAGCTACGACCCCGTCGAGCACATGGCCGCCAACGCCGAGGCCCAGCGGATAGCGATGCGCGAACTGCCCTGGCTGCCCCTCTACACCCAGCCCGTGAGCGTGTTCCTCGGCAAGCGGATCACCGGCGTCCAGCCGTCCATCGCCTACCTCTACTACCCGTGGGCGGCCGAGATCGGGGCGAAGGGATGACGGTCGCGGTGGCACGGGCCGGACGTGTGCTGCGCAAACTGGCCGGCATGGCGGCGACCCTCCTCGTCACCTCCTTCCTCGTCTTCTCCTCGCTGTTCCTGGCGCCGGGCGACCCCGCCTCCTTCCTCGTGAAGGGGCGCAGCCCCAGCCCGCAGGAACTCGCCGAGATCCGCCGCCAGTACGGCTTCGACGAGCCGTTCCTGGTCCGGTACTGGAACTGGCTGGAGGGCGTCCTGCACGGCGACTTCGGCCGCTCGTACCTGTTCCACCAGGACGTCTCCTCGGTGATCTGGTCGCGGCTGCCCGCGTCCATGCTGCTGATCGGCGTGGCGGCCCTGATGATCGCCGTGGTGGGCATCGGATCCGGCGTGGTGGGAGCACTGCGCCGGGGCACGCGGACCGACCGCACCCTGATGCTCCTGGTGACCGTGGGCGCCGCGGCGCCCGCCTTCGTCGCCGCGCTCCTGCTCAGGTCGGTGCTGGGCGTGCAGCTGGGCTGGTTCCCGACGATCGGGAACGGCGCCGGAGTCCTGGACCGTCTGCACCACGTCGTGCTCCCGGCCGCCGCCCTGTCCGTGACCTTCGTGGCACTGGTGACCCGGGTGACCCGCTCGGCGATGCTCGACGAACTGCGCCGCGAGCACGTCGAAGTGGCCCTCAGTCGGGGGACACCCCGCCGGACCGTCATCCGGCGCCACGTCCTGCGCAACGCCCTGGGACCCATCGTGACCGTCTCCGGGCTCCTGGTCTCGGGGATGCTCGTCAGCACCGCGATCGTGGAGACCGCCTTCGGGATGTCCGGAGTGGGCTCCCTGCTGGTGCAGTCGGTGGACCAGCTGGACTTCCAGGTCGTCCAGGCGATCGTCCTGCTGGTGGTGGCCGCGTTCGTCATGGTCAACGCCCTCGTCGACCTGGTGCACCCGCTGATCGATCCGCGCATGGCCGCGGCGGGGAGCGCACGATGACCGGACCCACCGCGCACACCGGGCCGGCGGCACAGGCCGCACAGCCCGCACACACCGCGCAGCCCGCCCCGGCCGCACCGGCGGCCAAGCGCCGTCGCGCGCTGACCCGGCTCCGTACCCTCGGCGGCAGCCGGCTCCAGCGGACCTGCCTGCTGCTCCTCGTCCTGTTCGTCCTGGTGGCGCTGCTCGCACCGTGGCTCGCGCCCCAGGACCCGACCTTCGGCCGCCTCGGCGACACCCTCCTGGGTCCGAGCGCCGACCACTGGCTGGGCACCGACCAAGGCGGCCACGACACCTTCTCGGCGCTGATCTCCGGTACCCGGACCAGCCTCGCCGGACCCCTCGCCGTGGTGCTCTTCTCCACCCTCCTCGGCACGGCCGTCGGCCTGTTCACCGCCTGGCGCGGCGGCTGGATCGACACCGTCACCGGCCGCGTGCTCGACGTCGTCTTCGCCTTCCCCGCGCTGCTCCTGGCGATCCTCGCGGTGGCCCTCTTCGGCAAGGGGATGACGGCGCCGGTCCTCGCCATGGCGATCGCCTACATGCCGTACACCGCCCGCCTCGTCCGCGGACTCGCCGTCCAGGAGAAGGCCCGCCCCTACATCGCCGCCTATCAAGTGCAGGGCCACTCCGCCCTGTTCGTGACCGTCCGCCGGATGCTGCCCAACATCGCCCCGACCCTGCTCGCCCAGTCGACGGTGAACTTCGGGTACGCCCTGCTCGACCTCGCCGCCTTGTCCTTCCTGGGGCTCGGCGTACAGCCGCCGACCCCCGACTGGGGCGCCATGATCAACCAGGGTCAGGCGGCCGTGCTCCAGGGGCAGCCGCTGTCCGCGATCGCGCCGGCCGTGGCGGTGGTCCTGGTGGTCGTCGCCTTCAACGTCGTCGGGGAGAACCTCGGCGACCGGCTCGCGGGGAGGGACTCCTGATGACACTGCTCGCATACGAAGGCCTCGGCGTCACCCTGCCCGGCATGGCCCGCCCCCTCCTGGACGGCGTCGACCTGCGGGTCCGCGCCGGGGAGGTCGTCGCCCTGGTCGGCGAATCCGGCTCCGGGAAATCCGTCACCGCCCGAGCCGCCCTCGGCCTGTTCCCGGAGGGCGCCGATATCGGCGGCCGGGTGCGGGTCGACGGGACCGACCTGGTCGGCGCCGACGCCGCGGCCCTGCGCGACGTACGGACCAACAAGGCGGCGATGATCTACCAGGACCCGCGGGCGGCCATCAACCCGGTACGCCGCGTCGGGGACTTCCTCACCGAACCGCTCCGCCTGGTCCACGGCTGGTCCAAGGCCCAGGCCGACGCCCGGGCCGCCGAACTGCTCGACGCGGTGGGCCTGCCCGACCCCGCCCGGCACCTGAACCAGTACCCGCACGAGCTCTCCGGCGGCATGCTCCAGCGCGTCGTGATCGCCGCCGCCCTCACCGCCGAACCGCGGCTGCTGCTCTGCGACGAGCCGACCACCGCGCTCGACGTCAGCACCCAGGCCGAGATCCTCGCCATCCTGGGGCGCCTCCAGCGCGAACGCGGCCTCGGCCTCCTCCTGATCACCCACGACATCGAGCTCGCGGCCGCGGTCAGCGACCGGATCTACGTGATGTACGCGGGCCGGATCGTCGAGACCGCGCCCGTGGGGGAGCTCTTCACCTCGCCCCGCCACCCCTACACGGCTGGCCTGCTCGGTTCCTCACCGCCGCTCGAGGGCCCGCTCGCCCGCCTCACCCCCATCCCGGGCGCCCCGATGGGACTGCTGGAGTCCGCGCCCGGCTGCGCCTTCGCACCCCGGTGCCGCTTCGCCGAGCCCGGCCGCTGCGACCAGTCCCCGCCCCCGCTCCAACGGCACGGCCCGGCCGAGGTCGCGTGCCACCGCACGGCCGAACTGGCCGCGGCCCCGCCGGCGCCTTCCCTCGCATCCCGCACGGAGGACAGTTGACCACCGACCCCACCGCACCCCTCCTCCAGGTGAGCGGACTCCGCAAGACCTACCGGACCGGCGGTGGCGAGGTCGTCGCGGTCGACGACCTGTCGTTCACCCTCCGGGCGGGCGGGGCCCTCGGCATCGTCGGAGAGTCCGGTTCCGGGAAGACCACCACGGCCCGGATGCTGGTCGGCCTCGAACGCCCCGACGCGGGCCGCATCCTCGTCCAGGGCGAGCCGCTGGCCGCGTCCGTACGGGGCCGACCGGCGCGGCTGGCCCGGGCCAAGGCCGTACAGATCGTCTTCCAGGACCCCTACCTCTCCCTGGACGCCCGGATCAGCATCGGCGCGACGATCGACGACGTGCTCCGCCTGCACGGGACCCGCGACCGCGCGGCGCGGGCGGACCGGGTCCGCGAACTGCTGGCCCAGGTCGGGCTCGGTGACCGCGAGGCGGCCGCCCTGCCCCGCCACCTCTCGGGCGGGCAGCGCCAACGCGCCGCGATCGCCCGGGCGCTGGCGGTGCAACCCGCCGTCCTGGTCTTGGACGAGGCGGTGTCCGCCCTGGACGTCTCCGTGCAGGCGCAGGTGCTCAACCTGCTGTCGGACATCCGGCGCGACACCGGCATCGGGCTGGTCTTCGTCAGCCACGACCTGGCCGTGGTCCGCTACGTATGCGACGAGGCCCTCGTCATGTACCGGGGCCGGACCATGGAACACCGCCCGGTCTCCGAGCTCCTCACCTCGCCCCGGGACCCGTACACCAAGCTGTTGCTGGCCTCCGTACCCCGGCCGGGCTGGGACCCCGACTCGATCAGCCGGCGCCGGCGCCGGCTCGATCCGTTCACGAACGGAGGCCACCGGCCGGCCGCGGCGACGTAGCCGAACCGCTCGGGAGGGGCGGCCGGGGAATCCGTACGGGGGATTTCCGGTGCCGGTCGCCGCCGGACGCCGGGTTGTGCCCCACCATCGGCGGATCGACCCCGGCCCGGGAGGACCCCATGAGCACCCCGTACGCGTCCGCAGCCCCGTACTACGCCCGCTACCGGCCCCCGTACCCCGCGGAGTTCTACGAGCTGCTCGCGGACCGGTTCGCGCTCGACGGGTCGCAGACCGTACTGGACCTCGGCGCCGGGCCCGGCCCGATCACCCTGGCCCTGGCTCCGCTGGCCGATCAGGTCTACGCCGTCGACCCGGAGCCGGCCATGCTCGCCGAGGGGGCCCGGCTCGCCGAGGAGCGGGGCCTTGCGAACACCGCCTGGCTGGTGGGTGACGCCGCCGGCATCGGCCGGCTCTGCCTGCCCCGGATCGACCTGTGCGTCATCGGCAGGGCCTTCCACCTGATGGACCGGGACCGGGTGCCGGCCGATCTGGACGGCATGCTCGCGCCCCGGGGCGGGATCGTCCTGGTCGACTTCGTGCCCCGGCCCGGCGTCCCGCGCCCACCCTGGGCGGCGGTCGTCGAGGAGGTGTGCGCGCGGTTCCTCGGCCCCGGCCCCGGCCCCGGCCCCGGCGGGGCGGACGAGTGGGACGACGCGGACCGGCCGGGCGGGCCGGAGGGCGCCGAGGCCGCAGAGGACGCCGAGGACCATCTCGCCAAGTCGCCGTTCTCCCGCGTCGAGACCTTCACCTGGGACCAGACCCTGCGCCACACCGTGGACCAGGTGGTCGGCCTCCGGTTCTCCTGCCCCTCCTCCGGCCCGGCCCTGTTCGGCGACCGCAGGGCCGCCTTCGAGTCCGAGCTCCGCCAGGCCCTGCTGGACCACGACCCCGCTGGTCGCTACAGCCGGACCGTCCGGATCCGGGCCGCCGTCGCGACGAGGCACCGGCCGTGACCGAGGGGCCGGTTCACGGGGAGGGTCGGGTCACTGGGCGGGTTCGGCAGCGGACGAACGGTGGGCCAACCATTCGGCCGCGCGCCGGCCACGGCGTTCGACGGGCAGCGCCCCGGTAGCTGCGGCCAGTCCGAAGGGCGGCATGTCGAATTGACTTCCTCTCCGCCCTAAAGGGCGGTGATTCCCGCCTGCCTGCCGGTGGTCACCGGCTGTGGCTTCGGGTGGGTTCCTGTTTCTTCGCGCTGTGCCGGGACGAGTCCCGGTCTTACCTGCGCTCCGCAGGCCGATGCCGCCAGTCCGGCGGCCTTGGCGACGTTGACCGCCGCATTGATGTCCCGATCGAGGACAGCCCCGCAGGCCCCGCACGTCCACACGCGGACGTTGAGGGGCTTGGGGCCGTCCTTGACGCCGCAGGCCGAGCAGGCCTGAGACGTGGGCTCGAACCGTCCGATGCGTATGAAGGTGCGCCCGTACCGGGCGGCCTTGTACTCCAGCATCGCGGTGAACGTCGACCATCCGGCGTCGTGTACGGATTTGGCCATGCGGGTGCGGGCGAGTCCCTTGACCGCCAGGTCCTCCACTGCAACCGCTTGGTTTTCGCGGATGATCTTGGTGGAGAGCTGGTGGTGGAACTCGCGCCGCGCATCGGCGGTCCGTGCGTGGGCGCGGGCGACTTTGATGCGGGCCTTTTCCCGGTTCGCTGATCCCTTCGTTTTGCGGGACAAGTCCCGCTGCGCCTTCTTCAACTTCTTCCCGGCCCGGCGCATGAAGCGGGGACTGTCGATCTTCGTGCCGTCGGAGAGGATCGCGAAGTGGGTCAGGCCCAGGTCGATGCCGACCAGGCTGTCCGTATCCGGCAGCGTCTCGGGGTCGGTCTCGACCACGAACGAGGCGAAGTGCCGTCCCGCACTGTCCCTGACCACGGTCACCGTGGACGGAATCGAGGGAAGGGTGCGGGACCACTTCACGGCCAGGTCGCCGACCTTGGGGAGCCGGAGCTTCCCCCCTGTCGTGATCTTCCATCCGGCGTTCGCGGTGAAGCGAATCGCCTGACGGGTGTCCTTCCGGGACTTGAAACGGGGTGCGCCCATGCGTGGGCGTTTGCCCTTGAGGCCGTCGAAGAAATTTCGGTAGGCGGTGTCCAGGTCCCTGAGGGACTGCTGCAACACGACCGATGACACCTCGCCGAGCCATTCCCGCTCGGGAGTCTTCTTGGCGGCGGTGAGCCGCTTGGACAGCTCGCCCGAGGGAACGAACGGCAGCCCGGTGGCGTGGGCGGTCTCACGGACGCGAAGCGCGTCGTTGAAGACGACCCGAGCGCACCCGAACGCCCTCGCCAGCGCCGTGCGCTGACCGACGGTCGGGTACACGCGGAAGCTGTACCGAAGCTGCATGCCGATCACCATACCCTTTGGTTTATGTCACCACGCTGGAACCCCAATCCCGATGTTCGCACTGGTCGTTACGTCGTCTACGACCTGCACGTCCATTTGGTTTTCGTTACGAAATACCGGCGCAACGCCATGACCGACGTCATGCTGAGGCGGTGCGAGGAGATCATGCGGGAGGTGTGCGCCGACTTCGAGGCTGAGCTGAAACAGTTCAACGGCGAGGACGACCACGTGCACCTTCTGGTGCACTACCCGCCGAAGGTCCAGCTCTCCAAGCTGGTCAACTCGCTCAAGGGCGTCTCGGCTCGGCTGCTGCGCAAGGAATACGACACGCACGTGCGCCGGTACCTGTGGGGCGGACGCTTCTGGTCCGGCTCCTACTTCGCCGGGTCCTGCGGCGGCGCGCCGCTGACCGTCGTCAAGCAGTACATCGAGAACCAGAAGCGCCCGACCTGACCGTCACCGCAAAGACGCAGAGAACTCCGACGCTCCGCGCCTCCGAGCCAAGGATGCGCTTCACCCCCGCCCTGAAGGGGCGGAGCACTGCGCAAGATCAGACGTAGATCGCCTCGTACGACGCCTCGGGCGCGATGTAGGACTCGTGCCACAGACCCACGTGCCCGTGCAGCTTGGACTCGCGTTCCTTGCGGTTCATGATCGACCATGCCTTGTGGTGGAGCATGTCCGGGGCGGCGGCGTAGGCGTAGAGCTTCTCCTTGGACTCCCAGTACTGGACCACGTAGTACGTGCGCGGCGAGGCGGTCAGCAGGACGCGCCCGAGCAGGCCCCGGCTCTTGTCCCGGGCCACTTCGCGGAGCATGCGCGGCATCGCCAGTACCACGGGCGGCCATTGGTGCGCGGCCCGGAAGTGGTTGACGCGTACCCCGATGAACAATACGACGACGTTCCCCTCAGCGACTGCGGTGGTACGACCCAGTAAGGGTTTCGCGAACACGTCGGCCTCCCGATCGCCTTGTTGGATAGTGTTGCTGTCCAACTGTCAGGTGGTTGGATCGTGACACTGGCCAAGGGAAGGTTCAAGAGTGCGGCTCGCGGAGTTGAGTGAGCGGAGTGGTGTGGCCATCGCGACGATCAAGTACTACCTGCGCGAAGGCCTGCTGCCGCCGGGCTGTCGCGTCAGCGCGACGACCGCCGACTACGACGAGGGCCACCTGCGGCGGCTGCGACTGGTCCGCGCGATGATCCAGGTCGGCAACGTCCCGGTGGCGACGGTCAGGAAGGTGCTCGAGCACGTCGACGACGATTCGCTGGGCCGGACCATCCGGCTGGGCGCGGCCCTCTGGGCGCTGCCCCAGGACGACGGACCGGACGAGGGTGCGGAGGGCGACGCCGACGAGGCCGTCATCGCCGCCCGCGCCGAGGTGGACCTGCTGCTCGACATGCTGGGCTGGACGACCACCCGGGAGCTGGGGGCGCTTTCGCCCGTCCACCGCTCGCTGGTGGTGGCGGTGGCCACGCTCAACCGGCTCGGCTACCCGTGGGACGCCGAGCTGATGGCCCCATACGGCCGGCTGATGCACCAAGCGGCGGTGCGGGACCTGGACTTCGTGGAGACCCACCCCTCCGAGACGGAGAAGGTGGAGACCGCCGTCGCAGCCACCATCCTCTTCCAGCCGGTGCTCAGGGCACTGCACCGCCTCGCCCAGGAGGAGGAATCAGCCCGCCGCTACGGCCTGTCATAACCCGCGACGAACCGGCCCGCGGGTAGCACCGGCAAGCGGGTCCCCGCCTCCGGCGCCGGTGTTCGGTGCCGTCGGGCGAGCGCGCCCTCTTGAACGTTTGACCCGATTGGCATGGCTTTCGATGATGCCTGAGCTCCATTGAAGGGTGAGTCCGGCGATGGCGGCGTTGAGGGCGCCGCAGAGGAAGCGGTGACTCCGCTGATCGGCTTCCGG
Source organism: Streptomyces sp. NPDC001513 (assembly GCF_042894695.1). NCBI lineage: Bacteria > Bacillati > Actinomycetota > Actinomycetes > Kitasatosporales > Streptomycetaceae > Streptomyces > Streptomyces sp. NPDC001513. Next base: position 530,571 of record NZ_JBIAVU010000004.1, on the reverse strand, counting down.
ACGACCTGTTCGGCCTGCCCTCGCGGATCCACTCGGTCAGCAGGAAGCCGCGCCGGTTCCGGTGGAGTTTGGCGACGGCTCGGGCGGGATCGCAGGCGCAGGCGATGTTGGGCCGGCGATCCGAACGTCGAGCAGGCGGTGGGCAAGGTCGGGCGGGAGGGCATCCTGTGGCCGTATGGTCCAGCTGGTGATCTTCTGGGGGCTGGGGATGTCGGCTCGGACGGGTTCGGCGTGCTGGCGCGGAGGGCGGCGAGGTGTTTGCGGACGTCTTGGCGGCTGCCGCGGTAGCCGCGTTCGCGGATCTCCAGGAAGAGCCTGCTGCCGCTGGTGTGGAGGCTTTCGGCGAAGCGAGTGGCCGAGTAGGGCTTGCACGGTTCTAGCACTTCGGCCGGTCGGCGTTCGTGGGGCGGAGGCCCGGAGCTGGTCGAGGTCGGTTTCGCGGAAGGGCCGGACGGTCTTGCGGTCGAGGTGGATCCGGCGGGCGATGGCGCTGATGGTCCAGCCGGTTCCGACGAGTTTGTGCAGGGGGGGCCCTGCCAGAACTTCCCGTACCCAGAGCCTGACCTGGGTCACGGAGCTCCGGGAAGAGCCAAAAATCGGGATCTGCATCAATCACGCCTCACACGGCTGTTCAGGCGGCGTCAGATGGCGGCGATGGGGGAGGGGCGTCCCGACAGGACCAGGTTGATGGTGTCCTCGGTCAGGTCGTTCAGGGTGATGTCGTAGGTACGTGCCATCTGTTGGAGGCGTGCGACGGTTCTGCGGACGGCTGCTGCATTGTCGGCGGCCCATTCGATGTGCAGGAGGTCTCGGTAGAGGACTTCGGATGTCTCCTCGATGTCGAGGGCGTGGAAGACGATCCGGCGGGCGGCGTCGAGGTCGGGTGTGTCGCCGTCGGTGTGCCAGCGGGCGAGGGTGTGGGCGGTGTCGGTGATCCGGGACAGCATTTCCTGGATCACCGGGTCGGCCCACGGCGGGGTCCGGCCGTCGAACGGCTTGCCCCGCACCAGCGCCATGGCGGTTTCCAGGTCAGCCATTCCGTCATGCGGTCCGGCGGCCAGGCCGCGGGTGGCTAGGTGTTGGAAGTGGTCCCAGTCGGAGGTGACGTCACAGTGGAAGGTGTACCCGGCGCCGTTCTTGGGGCGGGGCAGCAGCGGGTTTCCGTCGTCGGAGAGTCCGATCTCGTTGCGGAGTTCGGAGAGACGGGAGTGCAGGGTGCGTGTGCTCCAGGGGCTGACCGGGGCCATGGCCCGGCACAGGAACTCGGTGGTGCGTCCGGGGCGGAGGTGGATGAGAGCTGCGACGGCGGTGGTGCGTGGCGTGTGGGCGTGGGTGGAGCCGGTACCGCCGGTGATGCGGAGCGGCCCGAGCATGTCGATTCGCACGCCGGCGCTCTTGTCGGCCTGTGCGGCTGCTGACTGCGCGTCCGGATCGGCGTTTTGAGTGGTCGTCTGCCGGGGCAGGACCGGGGCCGGTTCGGCCGGGTCCTGCTCGGAGTCCTCTGCCGGGACGGTGTCGCTCGAGTCATCGGCGGGCGGGGTGGGGGCGACACCGGCGAGGAGTGTGGGGAAGGGGTTGCCGGGGTCCTGTGTGGCGTCGGCGCCGGTGACCCGGACGGACAGCGGCGCTCCGGCGGCGGCCGCCTGGCCGTGGTCCTCGGCGAACTCCCATGGACCGGTCGCGGCGGCCGGCTCCTCGATCGAGACCTGAAGGGCGTGGATGTACTCCCGGTACTGCTCGTCCGTGACGCGCTGGAGGGTGACCAGGGCCTCCAGCGGGGCCAAGGGAGCCTCGTGGTCGCGGGTGGTGTCGAGGATCTCGGCGTGGGGGAACGCGTGGCGTGCGCTCTCGGTGGCGGGCAGGACCACGGCTGTCTGCAGGTCGCGGGCGGCGGACAGGGCGTCTGCGAGCTGGATGACGGTGTCATCGGCGTGGTCCCCTGCGCTGATGAGGAGCCACGGCAGGACCTGTTCCCCGCTCTGGTGTGCCTCGAGGAGGAGTTCCCCGAGGTCGGCAGCTACGGCCGGCAGGTGCGGCATGGTACGGATCCGGCCCTGCGGCAGAAGGCCGGCGAGGCGGGTGCCCAGTCCGGTGGTGAGGATTTCGCTGTAGTCGGTCCACGCAGAGGTGCCCAGTTCCAGGGCGAGGGCGCGGGCTACTTCAAGGACTTCGTCTGGGGCGCCGTCTAGCAGCAGCACACGGCAGGTCGTGAGGTCGGCCAGGAGCAGGCCCGCTTCGTCGGCGCCCAGCGTGACCAGCCCGGGATAGGGGGCCTGGACCTCCTGCAGTTCTGCGGCGCTCGCCAGGGTGGCGGCAGGGTCCAGGATCCAGGTCCGGGTGTCGGGTCCGGCGGTGAACGGGGTGAGAGGCTCGGCGGGTTCGTCCAGCAGGAGTGTGATGCCGTCGGCGCCAGTGAGGTGGGCCCCGCGCAGGGCGGGCAGATCCCGCCCGGCCTTGGTGCTGTGATGGGCGAGCGTGCGCAGGACGTGGTCGAGGAGCTCGATGCCGGCGAGCTCCGATGCGGCGGCCACGGTCTGTTCGGTGTGGGTGGGCTCGATGTCCTGGGCGATCGTCTGCCCTGCGCGGCGCTGGCGCTGCTGCAGGATGCGCCGCACACCGAGGGCGCCGGCGAGGGACGCGGCGAGGAGCGTGCCGATCCCCCCGATCAGTGCCCAGTTGATGCCGGCGGCCTGGTTCGTCGCAGCCGGGGTGGCGCTCGCGCTTGGTGCGAGGGGCGGGGATGCGGGGGTGCTCGCGCTCGGAACATGGGTTGAGGCCGCGGGTGCGGGGGCTGAGGTGCTGGGGCCAGGAATGGGGGAGGCAGTGACGGGCGATGGTGTTGCGGTTGGTGGCTTCGTGGCTGTCTCCCCATCGGCCTTCTCCGGACCGGGCGTCGGGGCGGCCGTTTTGGGGGCAGGCAGCGAGGGGTGACGGGCCTGGGGGAGGGTGAGCTGCTGGCCGGGGTAGATGAGATTGGGGTCGCTGAACGTCCCCGCGCCGTCGGGCAGGGCTTCGCCCCGGTTGAGCTCGAAGATCTCCGTGTGCCTGTCGGGGTCCCCTAGTCGGTCGGCGGCGATCGAGGACAGGTTGTCGCCCTCCTGTACGCGGTATTCGACGCTGCCATCACCGGCCGCGCCTGCGGCACCGACCAGAGCCCGTGCACCGCCCGCGCTCTCCGCCGCTACGGCGGGGAGGGTGAGGATCCACCCAGGCTGGATGGGCTGTTCGGCCTGGAAGATGCTGCCGCCCGCCATGGTGCGGCCCCTGTTCAGTGCGGCGATCTCTTCCCATCGCTGGCCGTCGCCGAGGGTCTGCTCTGCGATCGACCACAGGCTCTCGGCCGGCTTCACGTCCCGCACCGTGTACGTCACCGGCGCGCTCCCGCGCTCAGCGGCCGACGCGGCCCCCATATCAGCGTCGCTCCCGGGAGCGACGCCGGGGACGGCGGAGGCGCTCACGCTCACCGGCGCCGCGATGGCGATGGCCGCGGTGGCCGGCGCGGCGAGGGCGGTGGGGGTGGGCAGAGCCAGCAGCACCGCGCCTACGAGTGTGGCGGCGGCCCTCTGTCCGACCAGCCCCCGGATCTGCGGGGCGGCGCGGCCGCGGAGCTGGGCGGGGATCTCCAGCAGCACCGCGCACGCGAACAGGGCCCAGCCGGCCCATCCGGCGACGGCGAGAGCGAGGAGGAACACCTGGCCGGAGTCGTCGGTGGAGAACAGGGAGCCGAGGGCTGCCACTCCCGGAGGCCCGACGATCGTCGTGGCCCACCACAGCAGGATCGGCAGGCCGGCGAGGAGCCCGGCCAGGACGGCGAGGCTGAGCAGGCCGCGGGCCACGGCGGCCGCCGTCTGCGCGCCGCCGCGCGCCGGACCGCGCGGCGGCTTGGGGGTGGGCTTCGTCATGAGCGGGGCCCTTCTGCTAGGTCGGCGGTTACTCGGGTTGGGTCACGCCGTGCAGGAGCCGGGCGCTGCCGTGTCCGTTCACGCTCATCGAGCCGATCCCGACGACGGAGAGGAACTTGGTGGCGTAGGACCCGTTGACGGTGACGGTCAGCTGGGTGCGGTCGGCGGAGAGGCCGACGGTGCCCTGGGTGCCGGTGCGGGAGAGGTAGGCGTACGCGGCGGCCTGGGCGGCTTCGGGGTCGACGCGTATCCCGTCGCCGGTGACGGCTGCGGCGGGGGCGATGGCCTGTCCGGCCGCGCGGGCGGCCTCCATGGCGACGGCGTCGGCGCGCTCGGTGGCGCGCAGTTTGCCGCCGCCGTCGATGGCGAGGCCGATGATGCCCAGCAGGGCGATGGTGACGATTGCGGTGTAGACGGCGATTCCGCCGTCGTCCCCTTGAAACCGCCGGCGGGCGGGTACCGGATGGGGCATGGCTTATCCCTCCCGGGAGCGGTAGGCGTCCACGACGGAGGTGAAGGTGCTGGTCATGGTCTTGGAGCCGGGCACGCCGGGCAGCAGCAGGTCGGACAGCGGCACTGTGCAGGAGATGGTCACGGTGACGGTTCCGACCTCGCCGAGCGGGACGGCCAGTCCGGAGGTGTCGACGCTGGTGCTGGTGGAGGCGCAGCGGATGCCCTGGTCGTTCAGGGAGCGGGCTGCGGCCTCGCCGGCTTCGGCCTGGGCGCCGGAGTAGGTGCGGGAGATGGAGGCTGCGCGGGCGGCGTCTTCGGCGGCGGCGTCGACTTTCGCGCCGGAGGTGACGATCCGCCCGCCGGCGATCGCCGTGCACAGCAGCATCAGCAGCAGTGGGGTGACGATCGCGGTGGCGATCGCCTCGCTGCCCTGGTCCTCGCGCAGCCGCGCACGCCAACCGCCCGCCGTTGTGGTTGTGGCTGTGGTCATGGTGTGGTCCACCGTTCGCGGGGCGCTGATGCGGACTGTGAGACGGACAGGCCGGAGAGGCCCGGCAGCATCGAGGGGGCGCTGCCGGTCACGGTCACGCGCACGTCGGTGGCTGTGCTGCCGGCCGTGCTGACCGTGGGCCCGCGCAGGCTGTCCCCCGCGATACGGCCGAGCTTTTCGCGGGCGCGGGCCGCCCCCGTGCCCTCGGGGGACTGGTAGGTGCGCGCCGCGGCGACGCCTTCGCGGGCCGCCGTCAGTGCGACGTTGCGGGCATGGACCCACATCGAGGCCTGCACCACGGCCACCGTGACCACGATGACGAACGGGAACACGATCGCCATCTGGATGGATGACTCCCCGCGATCCCCCCGGCCCCCGCTGGTATTGAGCCCCGGCTCCGCCTGGGCGTCGTCGTGTCGCATGTTCTCCTTCACCCCCGTTGCGTCCGTTGCTGCCCTTCGCTGTCCGCTCAGATCCCGGAGAGCTTGCCGTTGTACTTGGTGATGAGAACGCCGAGTGCCCCGGCGGTGGCGATGGCACCGGTGACGACGGCGACCCAGATGATGATCGTGGTGATGGAGATGTCGCCGCGGTCCTCGGTGCGGCCCTCCTTGATGTCCTCCCAGCGCGACTTGAGGGTGATGGCCAGTCGGATGGCGTGCTTGGTCATGTTCGTAACTCCCTTTGTGTGGGTCAGGTGTTGAGCATGCGGATGATGGCGGGGAAGGCGATCAGGAGCATGACCAGGACGGCGAGGAGTGCGCCGGGGGCGGTCATCTTCTCGCTGTCGGCGTTCGCTTCGGTCGCCTGCACGCTGAGGAGCTCGGTGCGGAGGTTCTTCGCGCGGGAGCGCAGGGTGGCGTAGACGGATGCGCCGTCGTCGGCGGACTGCCGCATGATCGCGGCCAGGTCGTCCAGCACGGGCAGGTCGAGTTCGGCTGTGAGGCGGGCCAACGATTCCCAGTGCGGCACTTTGTCGACCCGCGAGCGGGCCAGCGCCTGCTGGATGCGGACGAACGCCCACCCCTGGCCGGTCTGCGCGGCCTGTTCCATGGCCTGTTCGGCCGACACGTTCCCGGCCCGGCGCAGCGCGACCAGGTCGAGGTAGGCGGCCATGGCGTGCGCGAACTCGGCCCGGGCACGTTTGGCCTTGTCCCGCAAGGCCAGGTCGGGCGTGAACCACAGCAGAGCCCCGGCCACGATGCCGACGATGGCGGGCAGGTACAGGGGCAGGCCCAGCATGAGCAGCGGGATCGTGGACAGGGGCGGCAGCAGCAGGCCGGCGGCCGCCAGGGCCACCTTCGTGAGCAGGAACCGGGCTGGGGTGGTGCCGGTCAGGGCGAGGTCCTTGTGGGGGATCCGCACCCCAGGTACGTCGGTGAGGTGCTCGACCAGCCACTGCCCCCACCGCTCGTCACGGTCGGCCGCCGCGTCGGCGCGGGGCGGTGCGGGCTGGTTGAGGCGGCGCAAAGCCGGCCCGAGCGCGGGGGCGGGGCGCAGGACTTCACGGACCAGGAGGGCTGCGCCGGCGCCGATCGTTGCGCCGGCCAAAATCGCGGCCACGGGCATCATGCCGTCACCTCCGTGCTCTCGTGCTCGGCGCCGCCTTCGGGCATCGGGGCGGGGGTGACGGCGCTGCGGGGGTCGGCGATCAGGAAGCGGGGGACCGGCTTGGTGTCGGCGATCTGCCGCATCAACGCCAGAACGCCCACGAAGCCGGCCGAGAGGACGGCGAGGACCAGCTGCCCCAGCAGCGTTCCGTAGGGGGCGGTGTAGGAGGGGATGAGGAAGCCGGTGCCGATGACGCCCAGGGTGATGATGGTCATCCACCGCATCGTCGTGCGGGGCTTGGCCCGGTCCGCCTCGATCGCCCGCCTGCGGGCGACCTCCTCGTGTACCGACTCCGCCAGGTCGTCCAACACCTGCGCCAGGCCCGGGCCCCGGTCGGCGGCCGAGAGGACGAGCGCGGCTACGACCTTGTCGGCCGTCACATCGTCGAGGGCGTCCCCGAACAGGCGCAGCGCGTCAGCGGGGCGCCAGCCGACCTGGAGACGGTCGACGAGATCCCCGACCTCGCCGGCGATGTCGTCGGGGCAGCCCTTTCGGGAGATCTGCAGCGCCTCGTCCAGGCCGCGGCCGAGCCGGAGCACGTTGGCCAGGCGCTGGGTCCAGTCGCCTAGTGCCTCCAGCTTCCCGATCCGGGTCGTGGCCGACTTCGTGGGCGCCAGCAGCCACGGCACCCCGACCACGGCCAGGAACACCAGCGCCCCGGCCACGAACACCCCGGTCACCAGCCACAGCACCACACCGGCCAGCGCGCCGCCGGCCAGGCGGGTGCGGCGGGCCATTCCCTCGTCCCGGCTGGCCAGGCGCCGGCCGGCCCGGATGCGGGCAGCGACGGGCGGGCCCTTGGGGGCGGTGGTCCCGACGATTCCGATCACCAGCCCGACCAGTCCGCCGGCGAGGGCGAGTCCGGCCAGTACCCACATCAGCAGCGCGGTCACAGGCCTGCCTCCTCGTCGACGAGCAGCGGCAGGGCGGTGTTCCAGGCCCCGCTCGGCACGTTCAGCAGGCCGGCGTCGAATCCGGCGCGGCGCAGGTCGTTGATGCACCGCGGGTGCATGAGCGGAACCGCCCGGTGCTCGCCCCACTCGGGGCGCGGCCCGAAGATGGCGTTCGTCTCCGGCCGTCCGCCCTCTCCGATCCCGGTGACCTCCAGGACGTGGGAGACGAACCGGTGGCGGTGTCCGCCGATCTTCGTCTCGTCGATGGAGGAGACGAACACGATGAAGTGCAGCCCGTTCGCGGCCTGCCGGTAGGCGAGGGCCTCGGACATGTTGGCTTGGGCCAGGAGGTACAGCTCGGCGATCCGGTCGAACACCACCGACGGGTGGATGGCGTGCAGCGTGCACAGATTCCCGCCGGCACCGTTCGTCATGGCCTGGAGCATCGCCACGATCTCCGGCCCGCGGACCTCACCGACCACGATCCGGGTCAGCGTCATGCGCAGCGCCCGGTACATGAGGTCCATGAGCGTGATCTCACCGGCGGCCTGGCCGCCGACCATCTCGCCGTTGGACTCGCGTGCCTCCATCGGCACGACCTGACGGTGGTGCCCGTTCTCGTGGGCGAACAGCTCGTACTCGGTCTCCAGGGTGGCGAACCGCTCGTCGGGATCGATCTCCTTCAGCAAGGCGCGCAGTAGCGTGGTCTTGCCCGCTGCCTGCCCGCCCACCACCATGACGTTCTTCTTCGCCCGCACACAGGCACGCAGGAACGACTCCAGAGTGGAATCAAGCATTCCGCGATGGACCAGCTCGGGGAGGTCCGCGTGACGCATGCTGTGCCGGCGGATCGTGACGTAGGTGCCGGGGGTGACGTCGATGACGGCCTGCAGACGGGACCCGTCCGACAGCCGCAACGCCAGGAACGGGTCGGCGGTCGACAGGCTCCGCTCCGCCTGCCCCGTCGTACGGCGCGCGAGATCCCGCAGGAGCTCGCGCAGCTCCTCGTCGGAGTCGGCGACGGGTGCGACCTGGATGCGGCGGCCGTCGGTGAAGTCCAGCCACACGTCCTGGTAGCCGTTGATGAAGATGTTCTCCACCAGCGTGTTGTCCAGGTGCTGCTGGAGCCGGCCGGCCCGGAACTGCAGGTCGAACACGGCCTGCGAGATCGCCGCATCCTCACCCGGGCTCGTCGCCGCGCCGCGCTTGACGGCCTCGGCATCCGACCACACCGCCACCTGCTCGTTGATCAGGTGCCGGCCCTGCTGCTCCTGCGCGGCCAGGCTCATCCCCGGACGGGCCCGCAGCAGGTCGGTGAGCCGTTCCCCGACCTCCTTCTTGATCAGCCGCACCGCCGTGTAGTCCACCACCACCCGGGCAGCGGACAGTGCAGGCACAACCGGCAGAGCGGCACGCGGATCGGCGGGCCCCGAAGCAGCCGGCGCCCGCCGGGGCGAGGCAAGACGTGCCTGTAGCGAACCGGCAGTGACCTGCGGTTCACCGTGCAAGGGGCTAGCGCGCATGGCCGACCACCCGCCCTGTAACAAGCCCGGGCGGAGGCGGGGCCAGCCGGGAGCGGCGGATCGCCACCAGCTCCTGCACACGGACCGCGGCCGACCGCGCGGAGCGCATCAGCTCACCGGACTCGAACCGGCGGGGCTGCTCCGCCCCGTCGGACAGCACCTTGGCCTGCCTGGGCTGCCACGGCATCACCGCCGTGACCGGCACACCCAGTGTCTTGCGGACCTCTTCCTTGGAGAACGGCCCCTCGTCCACCAGGAGCATGCCCAGCTCGGCGCTCCCGCCGAGAACCTCACGCAGAGCCTCCAGACGCACCTGGGCACTTTGCAGACTCCGCAGCGTGTTGCGCGCCACCATCAACACGACATCCGCCTGCTGCGCCAGCACAGCGGACGCCCCGAACGCACCGCGCCGGCCCAGGTCCACCAGGACGTCGTGCCCGTGCTCCTCGATCCCGGCGAACAGGCGCGCCAGCGGCTTCCACACCGGCTCCATCGCCGAGGCGTGCGCGGGATCGTAGAGACCGGGCAACACCAGACGATCGCGGGTCCCCTCGTCGGTGACGTCCACCAGCTGACGCCAGAACGCCTCACCGAGCTGTCCCTGACGAGCCGCGATCGCCAAATTCCTCAGCCCGTGGGTATTGCCCAGGGTGCCCTGGAGCGCACCCGGCAGGATCGCCCCACCGTCCGGATCGGCCTCGGCCAGCACCACCCGGTGCCCCTCCGCGAGCGGCCACGTCATCAACAGCGCCATCGCGGCCGTGGTCACCCCCGGAGCCCCGAGCCCCCCGGCCAGCGCGATGACCGCCATCAGCTGCCCTCCTGCGGCGCCAGGATCAACGCGATCGCACCCGTGGCCACCCGCGCGGCCAACACAGACCCGTCCGCAGCCGGTACCGCCACATCCACCACCACGACGCCGGTCGCCGGCGCGGCCACCCCGACCGCGACCACCGTGGCGGCCAGGGTCTTCGGGGGTGCGGCCGGCTCGGCCGGCTTGCTCCCGCCACCGGCTGCCTGGGCCGCGTCCGGGGTGGAGACGATCAGCACCTTCTGACCGGGCGCGAGACGGCTCGCGGGCAGCTGCGCCGGCTTCAACGCCACACCCACCAGCTGCTCACCGACCTTGACCAGGGACACGGAGGTGACCTGCCCGGGGGACAGCAGCGAACCCGCCTTCAGCGCCACCGCGGCGCGCTGGCCGACCATGGCGTGCTTCTTCGCGACGGGGACCGCCTTGACGGCCGGGTCCAGAGCCAGGGACGCGGGCGCCAGATCCGCATCGGAGATCGCCGCCCCCACCGGCACATCGCGGGCCACCACCAGCACGGCAGAACGCTGCCCGGACGCGGTGAACAGCAGCGCCCCGGACAGGCCACCGGCTGCGATCAGCGCGACGGACAGGGCGATCAGCCCCGGGCGGCGACGTCGCTGACGCACAACGCGGGGTGCGGCCGCCGGCTCACCGCCGGGCCCAGGTACGGTCGCCCGGCCCGATGCCGAGGGCGTTGCGGTAGTACTCACGAGCTCTGCCTCCTGAACAGGAAAGGAAGTTCAGTCGCCCGGCCTGTTACTGGCCGACGACCTGGAGTTCTCCGATGCGCACCGGAACCTGCGAACTGCGGGTCGTGGTCAAATCGCCCTGCTGACCCCCACCGACCCAATGCACAGCCCAGGTAGTCGTCGCGGTCACCGTGTAGTCACCGACACGGGAGTAGCCCGCAATGCCGCACTGGCCACTGGCGGCACTGGGCGGCGTCAGCCCGAACGACGGGCTGTACGGGGTTCCCGGGAACGGGCAGGACACGGAGGAGCCGTTGCCGAAGTTCCACACGAGGTCCGCCACGGTCGCCGTGGCGGTCACCGTCACCCCGAGGGCGGTCGCGCTTGCCGACGTCGGCCCGGTCGTCTGCGGGCTGGGCCCGTTCCACACCCACACCGGAACCCCGACAGTGCCGAGGCCGCCCTGCTTGGGAGCGATACCGACATCAGCGCCGAGCAGCCGCATCTTCGTGACCGCCTCCTGCGCCAGAGCCTCCAGGTTCGGGCCACCGCCATAGCCGGGTGGAGGATTCTGGAACCACCGAAGGCCACCGGCCAGCGGCTGCCCCGGGCACTGCCCGTTGTAGACCGCGCCGTCTCCTGGGGTGTGTCCCTCCCAGACGGGATCATTTGCGGCCGGGGGCGGCTCCAGCAGCCGCCAGTAGCAGGAACTCGACGCGTCGAACCAGCCCGATTCCTCGTCGTAGCACGGCACCTCGAACTGCCCACCGGAGCCGTCACGCGCCATGCACGTCGTAGGCCCGCTGCCCCCGCCGCCATCACCCGGCTTACCGTCATCACCGGGCCTGCCAGGCTTCGGCGGCTTCTTTCCGCCAGCGTATACGTCGCAGTCTGTTGCGCCGGGCGGACAGCCAGCGCCGGGCTTGGGTTCGTCCGCTGCTGCGGGGACGGCGTACAGGGCCCCTGCGAGTAACAGGGCCACAGTGGCGATGCGTCCCGTGCTGCTCAGCACAACTGGTCCCGGGCGATGTCGAAGTCGCGGATTTGCCACGCACCGCCGATCTTGAGCGCCGTATACGTGGCAACATGGCGGCGGTTCTTGTCCATCGTCTCCACAGGCTCCCCGCTCTGCTTCTCAACCTGGATGTAGTCAGTGCTGTCGATGCAGTCGCTGATGGTTGCCTTCGGGGGTTCGGCAGCCGAATCCAGGGCTGTGACCTGAGGTGACAGGTTGGGCGCCCCCGTCATGACGAAACCGTTGTCCCGGTAGTAGATCTGTGTCGCCTGGACCTTCGCGTACGCCTTATCGGCGCCCACGGATTCCATCCCGGTGTTCTTCATCGACCCGGTGGAGTAAGCCTTCAGCGAGGCATCCCAGAACGCTCGGTAGACGCCGAGCAGCGCGGTCTTCTCGGCGGCCTGCGGGTCGGCGGACGGGCTAGGGGACGCGGTCGGGCTGGGCGGAGGTGGCGCGGCCTTGTTCGCCTTCGTGCAGCCGACGGTGACGGCCGCAACGGCTGTGGTGATGGCGGCGGCGGCGAGGAGCGTGCGCAACCGTGTGCTGCGGGTGTGGTGCTGGCGTGCCGTTGTCACGTGGGAACCCCCCCATGTCACCCTGCCGGTTGGGTAGATTGGACCGCCCAAGCAGGCAGCCGTCATCGCTGTTGCAACGTGTTCGAGTCGTCGCGCTGTGTTGGTACGCGCACCCTATGACGTCAACGGCTTAGTGCCTATGGGGTTCTTGGGGTGCAGGTGTTCAATCGCCACAGTTTGCCCGTAATGCCGTGCAGTCATATGCCAATTCACCTCCCTTCGGCGCCTGGGATTCCCAGCTGGCGGGACTGCTCGGCCGCGATATCGGGCGCACCGTCGCCGTGAACCAGCCACGTGGCTTGTTCTTTGCGTATGTGATGATCCATTGAGCGTCCCCGTGACGACAGCTCACAGTTGCGTCCAGCCACGCGGCTCGGCGGTGCCGGCAAGTGGTGTCCAGACGGGGCCGGACGGGCCGAGCCCTTCGAGGTCGTCCAAGGTGGCGGCGCCGAGTGGGACGTGTGCAGCGAATCGAGTGACGAGGTCGTGGTCGGCGGTCATGCGCCGCAGGTCCGCGATGCGGTTGGTGAGCGTGGCGCGGGGCGCTCCGGCGAGGACGAACAGGATGCGGGGGAAGCGTGGGTAGAAGCGCTGCCAGGCGAGTGGCGAGGCCTGGTCGGCCACGGTCCCGTGGCGGCCGGCGGTCTGGGGGGTGTAGTCGTGGAAGCGGGCGTAGGTGATGAGCTTGCGGGCGAGGCGCTCGCTGCTCATGGTCGTGCGGTCGATTTCCACGAAAGCCCGGTACTGCAGCCGGCGGGGCCGGGTCGCGGTGTAGTGGAGGACAGCGTCGGCGATGAGTCGTTCCTCCCCGCCGGTGTCGGGCAGGCGGTGGGTGACCTCGGGTACCCAGTCCAGGGGCCCGTACTCGTCGCCGCGGGACTGAGCGTCAGTGAGGAACGCCAGGTGGGCGCGGACGCCGGTGAGGGTGTGGGCCGCCCTCAGGGAGGCGGCGGCGGAGGAGGAAATGACGGTGGCCCGGCGGCCGCGGAGCTCGGGCCAGTTGCTGACCGTCTGTGCTCCGCTGGCGGTCAGGAAGTGCGCTTGCAGGCCGCTTCGGGCGCCCAGCACGGTGTGCGCGATCAGCCCCTCTGTCCGCAGGGGGCCGAGGACCTTGTGGATTTTCCGGGGAGGGGCGTGCGGCATGAGCATCCGGTGGAGTTGGGTGGTGGTCAGCAGGCGGTGCTGGGCGATCAGGGCGAGGGCTCGGTGAGCGTAGGTATCGGCCGTGTCGGGCTGGATCATGGTGGGGATGGTCATGCGTAGTGCTCCTCAACGTGGCTGTCGGGGGCTGGGGGAGTCAGGCTGGTGAGGAAGCCGCGTACCTGCTGCTCTTGGGCGAGGGCTAGTGCAGTCAGCTGTGACAGAGGGCGGGCGCCGGCGTTCACGTGCGAGGCCCGCAGCAGGGCTCCGGTCCGGGCCGGCCGTGCGAGGGGGCCGAAGACCTCCTCGAGCTCGGGGCCGCGGATCCGCAGGGGACCGATGCGCTTGCCGGCGACGGTGAGCGCGGCGTAGTGCCACCACCGTTCCAGGCCGGCCACGTCCTGGGGGGTGACGTTCCCCGCCCACTGGTTGGTGATCGGCGCGATCGCCTCGACGGAGCCGGCGGTGGTGGACAGGCAGGAGGCGTTCTGCAGCAGCGCCGCGCGGGTGGTGGGACTGAGCCGGTCCAGGAGTTGGGTCATGCCGTGCAGACGCCCGCCGAACTTGCGCAGCTGTTCGGTGATCTCGGCCAGGACGGCGGAGGCGCCCCCGTCCAGGGAGATCAGCTCGTCCAGGTAGAAGCGGAAGGGGCGCCGTTTGGCCATGGGCATGTCGCGGCGGGACAGGCTGGCGCGCAGGAAGTCGCGGACGATGAGGGAGATCAGCAGGCGATCGGTCGGCCCGGTGCCGGGCGGGCAGATCCATACGACGTGACCCTCGTCCATGGCGCGTCGGATGTCGTATCCGCTGACGGGGCACCCCAGGAAGGCTCGGATGGCGGGGTTGGCACCGAGTCGCTCCAGCGGGTTGAGGACGGTGGCCAGACCGTCTCGAGGGAGGTCGGGGAAGCTGCCGGTCCACCAGCGCACTGCCTCCGGACCGAGGGCACCCAACGTCAGGTACCGGAATGTCGGGTCGGTCAGGAGCGGCCGGATCTGGAAGACGGTGGCCTGCTGTTCGGCCGCGCCTGCCGCGACAGCGCGAGCGTTGACCGCGACCAGGGCCTCGACGGCCTTGGTCAGGATGGTGAGCGCACGCGGCGCGCTCACGTCACCCCATCCCAGGGCGGTGGAGATCGCGTCGATCACCGCGGCGGACACTTCGTACGGGCGTTGTCCGGCGGACATGTCGAGCAGATTCCAGCAGGCCAGCAGATCATCGCCGTCTCGGACGGTGAGGTCGAACAGGACGATCCGTTCCATGATCTCGTCGTGCGCCAGGTAGCGGGCGACGTCGGTGAAGCAGTCGCCGTGCGGGTCGACGAACGCCAGCCCGCGCCCGTTGTGGGCACTGGCGACGGCCTGGACCTGGGCCCGCATCGTCTTGCCCCAGCCGCCCTTGCCCGACTGCACTTCGAAGAGGGTGTCGTCCTCACGGGTGGCCAGCAGCCGCTCCCGCCCGTCCGGGCCCCGGTGCCAGCCCTGCGGCACCAAATCCCGCCCCGGCGCGTAGGTCGGCACGTCGCTCTCCAACAGCGGAAGATGCGCCGTGACAGTGGGGGGCTTGAGCAGCCCGGCGATTTCCTCCAGGTGGGCCCACCCGCCGCGGGCCAGCCGTATCAGCGCGTGCGTCCACCGCTCATCGAACCGAGCCCGCCACGGCCACCGGTCCGGGCCGAACCGCAGCGGCCCCAAGGACCAGCCGAGGGACGAGAGGCGGGAGGCCCCCGCGAACACGTCCATGGCGGCGCTGATGAGCGCCAGACGCTGCTCCGCGCGGCCCGCCGCATCGGAGGCGCACCGCACCAGGATCTGCACCCGGACCAGCCCGGTGTCCTGGGCCAACTTGCCCAGCACTATGTCCCGCTCGACACGGCGCGGCCGCGGCGACCTCACCATCTGCCCACGGTGGCTGCGCCACTCGGCCGGGTCCAGCAGCCGGCCCAAGGCAACGGGCAGGCTGACGGTGGACTCCTGGGTGAGCCACCGGGCTTCATGCCGCGCCTCGCGTCGCGCCGTCTCACGCGCCAGGCGCATGCTCTGCGCGCGGCGCACCGCGAGGTGCCAGCGGGAGGCGGGGGACAGGTCGACGCACACCTCGGCGAGGTCGCCGAGGCCGGCGTCGAGGGTGGCGACCGCGTCGATCAGCGGTTGCAGCGGGTCCGGGTCCAGGGGGACGTCCCGCAGCCGAGACCCGGGCGCGCCGTTCAAGGTGAGGACCGCGCGCACCACGTGGTCACGGCGCTTGTCAGCGATGGCGGCTGCGGGCATGGCCTGAACGCGGGCGCCGTAGGGGGTTTGGGCCAGCAGCGCGTGCGCCGTTGCCGGTGCCTCGACACGGTAGGTCAAGGGCCGGGTCCCGTCGGCGCGCAGCCGCAGCCGTACCGTGCGGGCCCGGCGGGGAACCCACCAGGGGCCGGAACCGGCGGCGCGGATGAGCTGCATCCCCTGGCGCCAGATCTGTTCCGGGCTCGGGTCGAATTGGGCGCTCGGCGCCAGCTCGACATGGGTGCGCTCAGCGAGTGCCTTGGCGGCCAGGCGCTGTTGCAGGGCCTCCCATCCGAGCAGCAGCGCGGCGCCGGAAAGGGCGAGCCACCAGGCCTTGGCGAGCACCCAGTCGCCGACCGTGCCGAGGGCGTCGATGATGTCTGTGGCGGTGCCGAGTCCTTCGGCCGATGTCACAGCGTTCGGTCCCATGATCCTTCTTCGTTTTGGGTGAAGTGGACGGCGGCGGTGCGGCCGTCCAGGAACGTCCCGGCCCGGTCGGCACCGGCCCACACCAGGCGCACCACTGCGCTCTCACGGCGGGTCGGCGCCGCGGTGTCGCGGCGGGCGGTCGCGGCCTGGATGCGGACCTGCGTGTAGCCGGCCGTCTCGGCCAGCCATGCCGTACGGCCAGCGGAAACCAAGTGCTGTGCGATGTCGGGCGGTAGATCCGGTGGGCTGGCGCGGTCGAGTGCCTGCTGGATGAGCGGGTCGGCGGCCGGACCTGATCCGGGCGGGGGCAACTCCCTCGTCGCCGCCAGCCGGCCGGGGTCGGCGACACCGGCCGACCGCGTGCCGCTCGGGCGCGGCGCGGCATCCGGGAGCTCGGACGACGGCACAGATACGGCACCCTCGCCGGACGGTGCGGGCGGGGAGGTACCGGACGCCGGGGCGGCCTTGGCAGGAACCTTGGGCGTGACGACTGCCGGTGCGGCGGATCGCGAGCTGGTCGCAGGGCGCGTGATCCCCGTGGACAGCAACCAGGATCCGGCGCAGGCGAGAAAGACGGCTGCGGCCACCAGACGGCCACCGGTCCACCAGAGGGTGTCCTTCACAGGAGCCGAGTCCCTCCCGCGTAGTCGGGCAGCGCGGTGACGGGGTCGATCCGGACTGGTTTCCCGGGCCGGGGTGCATTGATCATCTGTCCGTCTCCGAGGTAGATCGCGACGTGGTGGATGGTGGAGTCGTTGGTGGGGCTGTAGCCGTAGAAGACGAGATCGCCCGGCAGGAGTGCGGAGAGGCCGGCCGAGGCGGGGATGCGCTGGCCCACTCCGGCTTGGGCGGCGGCGGTGCGCGGGAGGTTGATCCCGGCCTGCGCGTACGCGTAGAGGGCCAGGCCCGAGCAGTCGAAGCCGGTCACGGTGCGGCCGTCCTGCCCGCCTGGTGAGCAGCAGATCCCGGTGGAGGGCCCGTCGGCGTCGCCACCACCCCAGGAGTAGGGGATGCCCTGCTGGGCGAGGGCGGCCTGGATGACGGCACCGACGTTTCCGCTGGGGATCTGTGGGGCCTTGCCCAGGGCGTCGTAGCGGTTGATGCCGGAGAGTACGTCGTCGACGTAGGCCCAGGATCGGTTGTAGGTGTGGATGGCGGCACGGAGCTGGTCGCGGTCAGCCAGGTTCCGGCCGTTGCCGCACAGGTAGACCGCGGCGGAGGTGGCGGCGTCGTCGGCGTTGTGCGGGCTGGTGACGGCGTCGCCGTTGCCGTCCTTGCCGTAGGCGCGGAAGGTTTCCGGGAGGAACTGGAAGGGTCCCACCGCCCGTTCGAACTCGGTGTCGCCGTCCCACTGGCCGCCGTCGGTGTCGCGGATGGCGGTGGTGTTGCCGCCGGCTCCGGAACCGTCCAGCCGGGGGCCGGTGATGGGCGGGGTGATGTCGCCGCCCGTGCTGACGGTGCGGCCCGAGGCGTGGTCGGACTCCACCCGGGCGATCCCGGCGAGGATCTGCCAGCGCATCCCCTTGCACGCGGGCACGTGCGCGCCGATCTGGGAGGCGCCGGTGAGGTAGGCGGACAGCATCCTCGGGGGGATCCCGGCCGCCGCCGCGTCGATGCCTGCACCCCCGGTGGGACTGTCCTGGCTGCGGGCGGCCGCCGCCAGCAGGACGGGACCGGTGCAGCACACCGTCGCCGCCAGGAGCAGCACGCCGAGGCAGCCCAGCTTCTTCCATCGCTTCACCGCTCCCCCTCCTCGCGGCGACGGCGCTCTGCCGCGCGGGCCTCGAAGATCCGACGCAGCCGCACCGCGTTCGCCTCGGCCTCAGCCTGTGCAGGGTCCGCCTGGCCCTGAGCCTGGGGCTGGGGCTGGGGCTGGGGCTGAACGGTGCTCGGCGCCTCTGCGCGTCTCCGGGCCACCTGACTACGGCGCCGGGAGGTGCCGCTCGCGCGTGCGACGGGCGGTGCGGACACTGCGGTGTCCGCACGCTGGTGGCTGACCGTGGTCCTCAGGCCGGACCGCGGTGTGCCGTCCAGCGGCGCCGTATGGATGGCCGCCGCGATCGCGGTGTCACGAACGGCTCCCACCGGGTCGTGGACCTGCCACGCGGTGGCCAGGACCTGTCCAGTGTGGTCGACGTCGTCCCGGATGGTGCGGCCGATATCTGCCCACTCGCCTGCGTCCTCGCGGACCTGAAGCCACGAGACCCGCAGTTGGGTTCGGGCGTCGTTGGTGAACTGCGAGGCTGCGGCTCCCGTCGCTTCCAGGTTGCGGGGGAGCCCGAGGGTCGCGCCGTAGGTGAGGCGGGCGGCGCGGGATGCGACACGGTAGCCGCGGAGCCTGCTGGCACGGGCGTGGATCCGGGATCCCAGCAGCGGCCGGTCACTGGCCGGATCGTGCAGGATCTCGCCCGACCACTTGTCCACCACCATCTCGCCGCCGCCTGACTGGCCGGCGGCCGTGCCGTTCGAGTACGCCCGCAGCCGGGCGGCTGCCGGATGGCCTCCGGGCTTCGGCCCCACCAGCGCGGCGTGCGCGCCACGTAGCGCGACGGCCAGCGGCGCGATCCCGCGTCGTCCCTCGGCCACCGCGTCGCCGATGAGCCGACCGGGAGACATCGGCATCCCCGCCCCGTCGCTGAGCGCCACCAGACTCCCCAGAGACCGCAGCCGGGCCCCGAACGCCCCATGCGCAGCGGAGAATCCACCGCCCAGCGAGCCTGGGCTGTTGCCCCCAGCCGATCCGTTCATGGCGAGAGCCGCGCCCAGCTCGGAAGTGTCGCCGCGCAGGTGGCTGCCGCCGATCTTCGAGTAGCGCATGCGGGTCGCCATGCGCTGCCCGAATCCGGCCGTCACCCTCAAGACCCTGCGGTGCATGATCAGAAATGCCACGGCCAGGGCGTCCACCAGCAGCAAGCGTTCCATCATCTGGTCGGGGCCGCTGTCGGCGAGCAGCGCGTCCACGGCAATGCCGAAGAGGGGCAGCGCCATCGCGGCCACGAACGCCACCAGGGCGGAGACGACGAACACGCCCAGCCACCGCCAAAGCAGCATCCGGGACGGGCCGGGCAGCATCGCCCACATCCATGCGATCGGCCCGCCAGCCGCGGCGGCCGCGTCCGCGCCCTGGGCGCCGAGCATCACCACCGCCATCGAAACGACCATGAGTGCCACGACGAGCACGGCGACCAGCAGAGCCAGGACCGACCACACCCGATCCCATGTCGGCGTCTGCGCGTACGCGGCCGCGGACTTGCCCACGGGACCCGCGCCTTCCAGCTCCTTGATCAGCCCCGGAAAGCCGGCCTTGCCGAGGACCGCCTCACGGCACCGCTTCTCACTAAGATCGTCGAGATACTTGCACTTCTCGGCCTGTTCCCCCCTCTTCTGCCCGTCCTCGCAGTACGTCTTCGACGGGCCGTCGAGCAGCCCGCAAGGGTCGTCCTTGTCCTCCGACGGTTGCGCCGCCGCAGCAGGGGACGCATTGCCCTTGATCCACTTCAGGTGGGCTTTGTAGGCGGCCGCGTCATCTGGCTTCTTGGGGTCCAGTACGCGCCCGTACTGCAGGAGCATGTACGGCTTGACGACCAGGGCGTCGGTCAGGGCGGCCTGGATCGGGGTGGTGACCGTCTTGGCGTCGGCTTGCTCTTTGACGCAGGCGTCGTGGGCTGGGCCGACGGCGGTGTCGCAGGGCCGGCCGCCGCGGGCTGGGGTGTCGAAGTAGGAGGAGGTGGTGATGGAGGCGACCTCGATGGCTGCCTGATGGGTCTGTTGCAGTGGCCCGTCCTTGCCCAGCAGGTAGTCAGGTCGGACGAACGCGCTGGCGGCGAGGGCGGCGATGACCAGGGATATGGCGATCTCACCGAGACCTGCGCCGACTTTGCCGCGCACGAACATCACGAGTCCGAAGACGAAAGCCCACGCGAGCAGCAGGCCTTCGAGGCCGAGGGCGCCCACGACATGCCGCTGGTAGGCATCGGCAAGGCGCTGCGCGGGATCGGTGAGGAGGTTCAGCAGCGGGAAGTCGAACACGAAGCGGATCAGCCAGCAGCACAGGCCCACCAGGAGCCGGATCAGGGTGAACAGGCCGCTCAGCAGGAGTCGCTGAGTTTCCCCGATGATGTCGAACGGCAGCTTGTCTCCCACGACGGCGTTTTCGACGCGTTCCCCGACAGAGACGGACGCGGTGGAGCTGTCGAGCTGGTAGCCGCTGAGCGGCACGCCTTCACGGGTGGGGATGTCCAGAGGGCCCAGCAGGCCCCCTCCCGGCCCGGATCCGTCGGCGGCCGCTGCCACCGCGGTGTTGGTCACCAGGAACACCACGGTCAGCAGGGCGACGAATCCTGTGGAGCGCAGGGTGCCCCGGTCGACCTCGAACCTGCCCAGCAGGCGCGTCATCGTGTGCCCTCACTGTCCGATGCGGGGGCGCGGCCGGGGGTGGTGAAGATGGCTTCCTGCAGGCGGGCCACGGGCGGGACGACGACCTTGATCCGGCCGACCTGCATGCGCGGATCGCGCAGCAGCATCTCGCCGTCCCGGCCCGGCTGACCTACCGGGGACAGCCCGGTGGTAACCAGCCGGATCAGGTCCTCGTCCTCGTCGTCCAAGCCGACGAAGCGCAGGCCTCTGGCTGCGCGGGCGCTGTCGGTGGTGCGGGCGAGGAAGCGGTAGGCGATCAGGCCGGCGTCCTTGCCCAGTTCCGTCTCGTCGTGGGCGCCGAGGAACACTCCGGCGCCGTGCTTGCGGCCGTCGTGGAGGATCTCGTGGACCAGTGCGGAACCCTCCGCGGAGGAGGTCAGCCAGTAGCACTCGTCCAGCGCGACCAGGCAGAACCGTCCCGGCTCGGCGAACGCGGCCTGCCGGGCGATGGCCGCGATCAAATACAGCACGGCCCGTCCGATCAGCGCCTCCAGAGGTTGCTGGCGTAGGACCTCGACGTCGGCGAACGCCTCCTTCGGCGGGAGGGTGAGGCCGGTGGTCGTCACCACCACCATGTCTGCGCCCAGGTCCCCGTCCAGGGTGACCGGTGGCAGGTCCGGGTCGAACACCATCGCGGCGAGCGGGTTGCCACGCACGATCCGCAGCAGGTCGGCCATGGTCGCCGCCGCATCCGCACGGCTGCTGCCGCCCCCGGTCGCAGCCAGCGCGGTCAGGACGTTGAGGACCTTGCCCATGGACGGCTCCGGCCCGCCGCAGACCTCCTCGACCGCGTGGTGCAGGACGGCGCCGACCGCGGTCATCGCCCCGACCCCCAGCTGCAGGGTCAGGTAGGACAGGGCGTAGTGAGCCCCGACCGGCCCGCCGAACACCCGCAGCGGATCAATGGAAATCCTGGCCTCGGCGGCGTCGATGACCTGGCAGCGCTCTCCCATCGAGGCGCGGGCGAAGCGAGCCCACTCACGGATCGGGGTCCGGTCGATGACGATGGCCCTACCGCCGCGGTCCGCGACCGCTGCGGTGACCAGCTTCTCCAGCACGCTCTTGCCGCTGCCCAGGTCCCCGATCACCGCGCTCGAGGCGGACGCGTTGACCTGGGGGGCGTCGGCCGGATTGAGCAGGACGGGGCGGATCGTGCCGCTGTCGAGATCGTGCCCGATCATCATTCCCGCCGGGTCCCCCACTCGCGACAGGGTCAGCGCACCGCCGGCGGCCCAGTCCTCGGAGAGCTGGTGCTGGGTGAACTGCCCCAGCTTCGGAGCCCGCACCGCACCGGGCAGCCCCATCGTGAACAGCTCCTCCTGCATCCCGTACGGGCGCTCCACCCGGTAGTCGCCGCCCGACAGGGCCGCCGACAGCTCCCTGGCTCGCGCATCGCACGTCACCGCGTCCGGCCCCCACACGCTGAGCACCGTGACCGACTGCACCTCGACCTCGACCGAGGTACGCGCCATCCGGGCATCCTGCTCGGCGAGGTCCCCGGCGGCGTCCGGCAGCGAATGCGGCATCCCCGTGGGTTGCGCCCCGTACTGCTCGGCTTGGTCCAGGAGCTCGCGCTTCTTGCGCTGCACCTGCTCCCGAGCCTTCTTCGCCGGTACCACGTGCAGGTTCACGGCGACATCGACAGGGAACGGCAGCCCTTCCAGCTGGGCCAGGACATCCGCGCTCTGCACCGACACCGCCGGTGGGAGCTCGGCGAGGACCAGGTGCGCCTGGTAGCCGGTGCCGGCCTCCGATTCGACCTGCAGCCACTTACGGCCCATGGGGGAGGCGGTACCCGACCGCCACCACGGCGTCTTGGCAGCCTTCGGCTCCTCGCCGCGTTCCCGGCCGCCTTCGGCGAGACGGATCTGCCCCAGGTCGGCGTACGAAGGGGAGGACAGCCTTCCACCGCGGACCCGGCTGCCGAACAGGGGGCTGTGCTCCGCATCCCCCAACAAGGGCTCCTGCGCGAGGCCGCGGTGGACGGCATGCTGGAGCATCCACACGATCTCGGCCGGGGACGCCGGGCGCAGACCGAGCCCACCGCCCAGGGAGGACTGCAGGCGCTCGGCCTCCTCCAGCGCGGCCCGGACCTCCGCCTCGGACACCGGCACCGGAGCCAAATCCAGGGCGGCAGACAGCTCTGCGTAGAGCGCACGGACCGAGGCGCCGACCGCCGGCCCCTTGGAAGCAAGGGGGATGGCCAGCCACAGCGTCCGCTCGTGCATCTCCTGACCGGTCAGCAGATCCACCGCCGCCCCGCACGTCTGCGCCCACGCGGGCAGCCGCTGCCAGTCGACGCCTGCGACCATGCGCTCGGCGATCTCGCCGGGGTCGCTGCCGGCCGCCAGTACGAACAGGCGCGGCTCCATGCCGGGCATCGACCTCACCAGGGAGGTGATCCTGCCCAGCAACTCCTGGTGGACCCGCGCAGGCAGGTAGCCGCCAGGCAACGGCCGCACCCGCCACACCGCCCACACCTGAGCCGACGTCGACCACAGCAGATGACCGTGGATGTGCCGAAACGGCGTCCTCATCACACCGCCCCCCGCCCCGCACCAGCCACCAGCCGCGACAGACCCGAACCCGCCGCCCCGGCGGCCAGGACCGACACAGGCACCACGGCCGGCGCCTCGGAAGGCTCAGAAGTGGCAACCTGCTCAGGCGCGCAGGAGATGACGAACCGGCACCGCAGGTAGGAGGGCGGCCGGTCCTTGGCGATCCGGCCACGGATCCGGCCGGCCGGATGTCGGGCCAGCAGCACCAGCACACCCACCAGCGCCGTGAACGGGTTCTGCCCCGCGATCTGCGCCCCACGTACAGCCCAGACGGAAGCGATCCACAACACCAGCGGAATCGGCCCCGCCCAGGACCAGAACGCATACGTCTTGATCAGAGTGAAGGCTCCACCGCCGAGCACCACCAGCTGAGCCGGCGTGTACGGGCCGAACGGCACCGTCCAGTCCCCGAGCTTGCCCAACACCCACGGATGCCGGCGCGCGCTCGTGTAGACCCGTGCGACACGAGGCCGCCCGGCCCCGCTCACAACACCCCGCCACTCGAAGTAGTGTCCGGGGTGACCACCACGGTGACCTGTCCGGCGCCCTTGGCAGGGTTGTTGATCTCGTTGGAGAAGATCGACGCCAGAGAATCACGCGAGTTGTAGAGGCCCAGAGCGATGACCAGCGCGATGAGCGCGCCGATCCCGGCCTTCAGGGAGAACTTCCGGGCGACGGTGATCACGACGACCAGCGTCAAAGCAGCTTTGAGCCCCTTGTCGGCCCAGTCGGCCAGGGTCCCGATCAGGGAACCACCCAACGTATCCAGCTGCCCGGCCAGCACCACGGAATGCAGCGTGTTCATCGCACACCACCCGAGACAGCCGCAGGGGAGGAAGCGATGGTGTCTGCGGGCGGCTCGGTGACACCGGCCTCCAGCGCGCTGACCTCCCACCGCCCGGCGCGGGCGGTCACCTCCGCCCGGTAGACCAGAGGCCAGCGAACCCCCTGCCGGTCCTCACCGATCACCCGGATCTGAACCTGCGCCTTCGACCCGTCCGCCGGCACCGCCGCACCAGCGGCTACCGCGGCGTCCGCGACCACGTTCTCGACGTCGACCCGCGCGTACGGCGCGGCCTTCGGCGCAGACACCCGCAGCCCCGGGGACAGGTAGCGCTCCAGGCCCCCGTTCTGACCACCGCCGAGGTAGGCACGCACGAACTCGCCCAGGGACGTCTCCAGCGAGCCGCCGGCGGGGACCCGGTGGATGAACCGCGAGGCGGGTACCGGCGGGGCATCGGGCGCGGCGACTTCGGCCGGTGCTCCGCTGATCGTGACCGGAGTGCCGTCCGTGCCGCCGCTCCCGGACACGGCGAAATACCGGACGAGCGGCGTGCCGGCGTTGGGATTGCCTGCGGCTGCGACCGGCTCGGTCTGGTCGCGGACGGCTGCGACCACCACGGTCCACGCGTTTGGTCCGACCGATGTACGGAGAGCGACCACCCGCGCCGCGGTCACCGCTGTATCGGTGGACCGGGGCCGCCTGGGCAGCTCCACATGTGGGGCGAGTGATCGTACGGGGGCCGCGACGCTGCTGTCGGGGTTGGCTGCGTCGGCGCGCAGCCACAGGTCTACGAAAATCTCCGCCACACCGCGAGGATCGGCCGGAGGCCGAGCTTCGGCGGGGCTCGGGGAGGGTGCGGCCTGGACCACGGTGGTCGGAGGGGCGTAGATAGCGACGGCCAGGGCGAGCGGGCCGGCGCTGAGAGCGCTCCACATCGCGAGGCGCACGAGTCGGGGACCGCGGGGCGTCGTGCGGGCCGGGACGGTCTCGGGTCGGAGTTTGCGCAGCGACGGCACCAGGGGGCGACCTGCGACGGGTTGGGTCCTGCGGGGATGGCTGGAAGGAGGAGGTGTAGGAGCCATGGGGGTGCCTTCCGGATGAGGTGTTGTGCTCTGCCCTCACGAAACGGTGGCGTCCTCACCGGGCGGCTCACCATGACTACCCCCGCCGCATCACGAGTGGATCGAGGCTGTGGTGGTGACTCCCCACGACCTCCCCATCGCAGGTCACAGCCCCAGGCCGGCATGAGCCACGGGAAGAGGCATCGCTACAGGCGGGCTTTTGCACGCTCCGCGAACCTGTAACGGAGTTGAAGGAGGACCTCGGCACCTTGCACAGCCGCGCTGGAAGCCGGTACGGCGCCGAGTGGACGGCGACGAAACTCCGCTGAGGCCTCGCTGTCCATGAGTTGGAGCGGGACCGGCTGTGGAACGATTGCGGCCGGTTGCGGGCACGGACGTGGAGTTCACCCCGGCCCCGTAGACCGGGCCATAGACGGGCTGAGGCCGTCACCTCACCAAAAGAGGCGCCGACCCTCTACCATGTCCCGGCCCTGGGTCCGCCGAGCCACTGCAGAGGCGTGCTGCCGGTGGCGACCATGAGCGCTGGTATCGCGCCTGACAGCCGCGGGCATTGACGGGTTGTGCGAACACATCCGGGGCGCCTTTACGTGGTGGGTGCCCGGGATGCTCGGCGTCCACGTCCGGCGGTCGGTGTCCCGGCTGGCCAAGGTGGCGTGGCTGGTCGGCGCGGTCGCGGACGCCGCCGAACTCACAGTGCTCCCAGGCGACGGTGCAAACGTGCGTGCAGGACGAGCTCTGGCCGCCATCCGCGCGGGGTGCCTGCGTGCGACTCCCCAGGAAACTCCCCATCGCAGGTAACAGACCTCTACCGCCGTGACGTCACCAGCTACCTCACCGGGCGGATGGCGATGTTCGAGCGGGCACACAGCCTCAGGCAGCGCTACTTCGTCCAAGCCCTCGGCCTGGCGGGCGACACCCAAGCCCATGTCACCACCTGCCGGACGCTGCGCGGGATGGCCGTGCAGGTCTCCAACCTCGGCTCTGGGCCTAAAGCCCTGGAACTCGCCGACTCGGCGCAGGGGCAGCGAACACCGTCTCCTGTAAGACCTGTTCCACCGTCATACGCCCTCCGACACGACGCCGGCTCCGGGGTGCTCAAGGGGCCGGGGCAGCAGCACGTCGCGCCCGGGCGTGGGGCAGGGCTCTGGCCAGGTGCCACTCCAGCCTTCCCAGCGGCGGGCTTTCGGCGGCCGGCCGAGGCGGGGCGCTGTCGTGGATGACCGCCGCGAGCTGCCCGATGCGGCGGAAGATTCGGCGCTGCTGCTCGGGCGGGTAGACGGCGCCGTGCAGGGACCGGCCGCCCACCCCGGTGAGCACCACAGCCCGCAGCTGCGCGTCTGAGGTCGCCAGCCGGGGCGCGGACGCGCCAAGGACGAACAACCAGTTGCGGAGCGCGTCTACTTCACGCCGGTGGAAGCGGTCGTTCTGGTGGATCTTGACGTACCACTCGCCGTCCTCGGCCCCGTCCGCCCGCCACGCACGCCTCTCCTCGCGCGCCCAGGACACGTCCTTCCAGGTGTGATCCGGCCGAACGTCTGCTCGGCGAACGCGCGCACCGCCTGCTCCGGGACCGCGCCGGGGCCGCCGGAGTCAGGGACCAAGACCAACCGGTCGACGGACCGGTCGTACTCGATCGGGTCGCCCGGCTCCTGGAAGTACACGGCCATCCGCGCGCCGGCCCGGTATGCGTCCAGCCCGGCCCGGCAGTAGGCCACCATCGGCTCCGGCAGGGCCTCGAAGGAGAACCACCCCATGGCGTCGCACACTTGGGGCTCCATGACCTCTGGGGTGCGGTTCCCAGCAATTAACCTCGAAGAACACCCCCAGGCGGCCAACGCCGCCCGGGTGGCCACAGCCTCGGAGGTGTCTGCGGCGGACTGGCGCGGAGGGACGGGCTCGTCGGGCGCGGCGGAGTCAGGCAGCACGGTGCACTCCAGGGGATCGGCTGGTGCGGCAGCAGGAGCCGCGGCCGAGTTCGGCACCTGGTTCACGGGGCATCGCCTTCGAGCGAGCGATCGTGGGCGTCGTCCGTGCGTGCTGGACTGGGTACGGCCGGAGGGGATGCCCGGAGCGCGAGCGGGGACGGCCCAGCGGCGGGCGGGTCAGGCATCTGCCGTAGAGCGCGCAGCGGGGAGCGGGCGAGGACGACGAGGGGGACGAGTAGCAGGAAGGTCCCGGCAGTCAGGGTGGGCCGCACACCGATCCACGTGCCCAGGCCGCCGGCGAGGAGCGCGGCCACTGGGCGGGCGCCGGACGTCAGCCACGTGCTCACGGCCTGCATCCGCGCCTGCATCCCGGCCGTGGTGACGATCTGACGGATGGATCGCTGAGTGGTGCCCGCGGCACCGGCACAGGCGAGCTGCAGGAACAGCACCGCCCCGATCGTGATCTGCCAGGCGAGGCCGGGGGAGGCGAGCAGCAGTGGGAGTTGGGTCAGTGGGGTGATCGCGAGCGCGGTTAGCATCATCGGCCCCGGGCCGTACGGGCGGGCGGCCGCTGGGGCGGTGAGTGCCCCGGCGGCCGCGCCCAGGGCGCCGAGGCCCAGGACCACACCGAACGCGGTCGCGCTCATCGCGAGGGAACGTAGCAGGTACAGGGCCCACAGGGTGTTGAGCAGCCCGAGGGCGAACGAGGTCGTGGCGTTGACCAGGGTCAGGGTCCACAGCCGGTCATCGCCGCGCACGTACCGCAGACCCTCGCCGATCTCGGCGCGCAGTCGGCGAGTCTTCGGGCGGGCGCGGACGGGTTCAGCCGTCTGGATGCGAGCGGTGCATACGGCGCTGATCAGGTAGGAGGCGACGTCGCCGAGCAGGGCCCGGGCGGGGCCGAGCAGCGCCGTCAGCGCGACGCCGAGGTGGCTTCCGGCGGTCGCGGCGACCGCGAACAGCGCGCCCACGCGGCTGTTGCTCCGCCGGATCAAGGACCGTTCGACGAGGCTGGGCAGCAGGCTGATGGCCGCCGCGTCGTGAAGCACGCTCGCCGCGCCCTGCACCACGGCGACGACCATGAGCTGTGTCAGTGTCAGGGTGCCCAACGCGGCCGAGACCGGCACGGTGGCGAGTACCGTCGCGCTGACCAGGTCACCGGTGATCATCTGCCGTCGCTTGGAGTGCCGGTCGGCGAGCGCGCCGGCGTGCAGGGCGAGCAGCGCGGGCGGGAGCTGTCCGAGGAACGCCAGCCAGGCGACTTGGGCGGTTGTCGCGTCCAGGTGGAGCACGGCCAGTACCGGCAGCGCCATCTGCGTGATCGAGCTGCCGGTCACGCTCGCGGCCTGGCCGGTCAGGTACCGGCGGAAATCCCGGTGCCGCCACAGCGAGGTGCCGGTGGCGGAGGGGGTTTCAGCGCGGGGCGGCACGGAGTACCTCCCTCGGCTCCGCCAGGCGCTTCCGCAGCACGTGCGTGGGCTCGGTCTGGGCCCGCCGACAGGGTCCGCTACCGGTGGGTGTGCCCACCCTGCTCACCAGCCCAGCTGGGAATAGGGGCGGCCTTCGGAGACTGCGGTGATGGCCGTGCGGGTGTAGGAGACCAGGCGGTCCGGGAGCTCGTGCCGCGGCCACCACTGCCAGGTCAGACACTTGTCGGGCTCGCGAACCTCGGGGGTGCCCTCCCACCGGCATGCTCGGAAGACGAGCTGCATCAGGGGCAGGCTGCCCGGGCTGTCGACGACGTGGACGACGTGCGCGAGCTCCACGTCGGCGGGGTCGATGACCAGCCCTGCTTCCTCCCACGCCTCGCGGACCAGGCATGAGAGGGCGGACTCCTGCTCGCACCGCCCGGCGAGGTAGTGCCAGGTGTCGCCCGCGTACTGCGACTCGGGATGACGCAGGCCGAGAAGCACCCGGCCCTCGTCGTCTTCGAGATGGAGGTGGACTCCGACGCCGTTCAGCACCGTCCGGCTGCCCCCGTCCCACACGGGAGGAGCAGCGGCCGGCCCGTTGTCCGGAGGGTTCTCGGCCGCGTGCCGGTGAATCAGGTCCCGGGTGGCGGGGCTCAGGCGCAGCCGGTCCAGCTCATCGGGCGCGAACCAGCGCAGAAGCACACCCTCGTGCAGCGCGAGACGGTCGGGGTTGCCGTGCCACCGGCCGGCGAAGACCCGGACGGGGACGCTGAGGCCGTCGATGCTGGTGGCGGCCTCCAAGGCGTAGGGCTTCAAGTCCTCAAGGCGGAGGTCGGGCACCTCCTCGGACAGCTCCCGCAGCAGCGTGCCCTCAAGGCTCTGGTCGTCGTGCTCGCGGCCACCGCCGAGAAGAGCGAACGCCCCCGACTGCCAGATGACGCCGGGCTTGTGGTCGCGCAGATGGAGCAGGTACCGGCCGGTCCCGTCGTGGATCAGCGCGGACACGTTCACCGGCTCCGGCCGGCCGTCCAGCCGCGCCGCGAGGAGTTTCGCGCGCAGTGTCGGGGAGCTGACTTCCGGCTGCGGGAGCCACTGGGCGCCGGACACCTCCTCGTCCTGCAGCGCGATCGTCGGCGGCTCCTCGTCGGCGAGGTAGAAGACGTAGCGGAAGTCGTAGTGGCAGTGGGCCGGTTCCCCCTTGGACGGGCTGGCGTCGATGTCGTGGACGTCGATGTCGATCGGAGAGCCGAGCAGTTGCCGGGTCAGGCACAGGGCGCCCGGCGCGATCCCGGCCTCCTCCGCCACCTCGCGCAGCGCCGCGGCGAGCAGCGTCCCGTCGCCGGGCTCGACGTGGCCGCCCGGGGTCAGCATGACGCCGCCGGTGGCCCGGTGCCGGATGTGCAGGACCCGGCCCTGGCGGTCGATCACGACGGCACTGCAGGTGATGTGCCCGGGCAGCGTCGTGCGGGCGGTCACGTCAACGGGCCGGTCCAGGGCGGCGAGCAGCCCGGCCAGGGCGTCACGCTCGCCGGGATGGCGACTGATGTACGCGTTGATCGTCTTACTGATCGCGGTGAAACTGAGTGACATCGTCTCGCCTTCGACGTGGGCGGTAATGCGGGCTGGGCTGTGGAACTCGCGCTGGAGGGTCAGCTCGCCGTCTCGAGATCGGGCGGCGGGCCACCGCGGGAGTCGGGCGGAGTCTTTGGCAGGTACGCGACGGCTTCATCGCGGCCTCGTTCGATGGATGCCAATGAGTTCCCCCTCGTGGACGTGATGCTGGTGCTGCCGTGCTCAACGACGCCACACCGATTTCGAACACCAGCGCTTTCGGACGGGTTGCCCACCCTGGAGTGGAGCGGATTTTCGAAGGTGTGCGATGCACCGACCCTTGCCCTGAAAGAGACCACCTCCGTTGGCTACTTGGCCGAAACGCCGACGCTCAGGCTTCCGGCTCGGGCTGGGCGGGCTCGTCAGCGGGCCAGTACGGCTTCGGGTACCGCCGAGCGGGCCCATTGCCACCTACGGGCGCTCCACGGCTTCGGGGCGGGGCCGGCAGTTCCGCGCAGGCACGCCAAGCGGTGGTCCGCTTCGGCGCGGCCTGCCGGATGGCGGTGGCGTGGCGCAGGGCGAACAGGGTGGTGCACAGGGAGCGGATGTCGCGGATGACCTGGTAGCTGGGCCAGGTGGTGACATCGTGGCCGTAGACGCGGGCGAAGGCGGTGTAGTCGTCGGGGCTGGCGCCGAAGACGTCGCGGTGCCAGGCGGCGGTGGCCTGGTCCCATTCGCGGTGGCCGATGGAGAGCTGTTCCCAGTCGATCAGGAACGCCCCGGCCGCGGTGGACATGGTGTTGCCCGGCCCGGCGTCGCCGCCACCTGGGCGCCGGAGCCCACTGCCGTGTCAAATCGCGCAGGCGTGATCCCGGGAGTCACCAGCCAGGTCGGCCCACTGGGCCCGGCGAGTGCAGGCGGCACGGAACTCGCCCTATCCAACGGAGACTGCACGTCGATCTCCTCTCGAACGGTCGAGCGGTCCGGTCGGTGCCCGTATAGGACGGCAGACCGGAAGAAGGAACAGGGAACAGGGCAGCGGCACCCGACGGTCGAACAGCACGCGAGGTCGCTGGGATGATCGAGTGTCGAGCAACTGGCCGCCTACTGAAAGGAGTTGTCGGTAATCCCGGCGGTAATCCCGGCCGGTAGACGGCTACGCTCAACACGGATGCTGCTGATTGGATGACGGAGTGGCCAAGAACACCCACGCCCTGGCACTTGTGCGCGCCGCGCGGGGCATGACCGGCGTCGACCTCGCCCGAGAGATCTGCGCGGCGGCTGAACGCCGCGGCCTGCGTTCCGGCACGACCAAACAGCGCATCTATAAGTGGGAAGTCGACGGGGTCACACCCGACAGGGAATCCCAGGAGTACATCGCCGAAGTGTTCGGAGTTCCCCTGGAGAACGTCGACGTGAGGTCGTGGCCGAACTGGCTGCCCGACGCCGGAGTGGTCCCCCTGGGCTCCGCCAGTACCATGCCGGCCCTGCGAGAAGCATTGAGAGCATCCATGGAGCGATCCCGCCGCTTTGTCCTGTCCGCGATCTCCGGCACAGCATTGACTACCCTGGCTAGTACTTGGGCGTCCGCCGATGTGCGGCCCCAGGCGACAGGCCGCACCCAGAGCAAAGCCGTCGGCGAAGACCTTGTCGTCCTCCTCGAGGAGACCAGTGCACGGCTGACGAGCCTGGCTACTCAGGAACGGCAGCACACTGCCCCTCTGATCGACGCCCACCTGGCAACCGTGACCGACCTCATTGCCGACGGCCGCTACTCCGGCTCGCTTGGCCTCCGGCTCCACGCCCTGGCCGGGATCCTCAGCCAAACCGTGGCGTGGCACCGCTTCGATCTCGGTTTGTACGCCGAGGCCACCCGCTACTGGGTAGCCGGCCTGCACAGCGCCCACGCCGTCGCAGACCACGACCTGGGCGCTGCAATGCTCAGCGACCTCGCCTACCAGGCTTCCTGGCGCGGCGACCCTGCGACAGCAGCCGCCATCCTCCAACGGGCCCTCTCCAGGACAGTCCATCCGGCGGCTCAGTCCCTCCTTCAGCTGCGGTTGGCCCGTGCACTGGCCGCGCAGGGAGAACGCCGAACCACCCTGCGCGCGCTCGCCGCATCCGAACACCTTCTGGGTAAGGCGTCCCTGGAGCCGAAGCCGACGTGGTGCGCATGGATGTCCGACGCGGACCTGGCCGTTGACTCCGGCCAGTGCCTGATCGAGCTGGGAGACACCGGTCGCGCGCAGAGCCTGATCCGCGAAGGCCAGGACCTGCTGCCCACCACCCGCGACAAGACCAGAGGGGTCTTCCTCGCCTACCAGGCCAGCAGCTTCATCGACCTGAGTGAACCAGAGCAGGCCGCAGCCGCAGCGCTGGAGTCGCTCGAACTCGCCCAGCGCATCGGCGCACCCCGCTGCGTACAGCTGGTGGAAGATCTCATCCCCCGTCTTGAGTCCTTCCGCGACGCTCAAGGAGTACGGGAGCTCCTCGCCCACGCCGCATAGCCCGGCCCGCGGCCAATATCCGACGGAGGAGTCGGCGGACAGCAGGTTGCGAACGTGTGAACCTGCCGCCACCGCGGTGTGGCCTGACGTCACCGCGGCATCTCCGAGGCGGTGATGTACACCGCGACGGCGACTACGAACACTGCGAACCGCCACGCGTTCATGGGGATGCGGCGCCGCTCTTCGCCCGGAGGACGCCTGCGCCACGCGTCCTTCATTGCACAGCCGCCCTCGATAGGCGGGTGGTTCGGCGCCCGCCACAGGCGCCGGTATAGATCTGCGAACTGCCGGCGCACGGTGTGCTGGCCGTCGCGCAGCGGCGGGTCGTGCATGACGAGAGGGGCCTGCGAGCGGGGATCCAACGGGTGGTCTCCTTCAGAGCGGGATCCGGACAATGGCGTCCTGTTCGGGCGCGTGGATGGCGCCTGCGCTGATCACTTCGAGGTGCCCGCGTGCGACGGCATGCCGTCGCGGGTGGCCGCGACCTCCGTGACCACGTGTAGTTCCTCGCCGTCCGCCGCGCGCGAGATGAGGCGGTAGCTGGCGACGAAGGCCTACATGGCGGTTGGGGCGGGCGGGCTCCGGCTCGAGGACCAGGCGATGATGGTCAGTGCCGTCCGGAAGGGCGGCGGGATCGTCACCAGGCTGACGTGTTGAGCATGGTCCAGGCGCTGTCGCCCCGCGTGAGCAGCTTGATCACTGTCGGGGCGCCGGATATGCAGAGCGCACCCGCCCAGTTCGAGCGGAACCCGGAGGCTCGGCGTGCTCATTGCGCGACGTACAGGCCGGGGCCGGGCACCAACTGAGGGGACGCGATGGGGGAACCATGGGGAGACGCTGGGTGGTGGGCATGGGGGAATGCGTGGGGGGAAGCAAGGGGGGAACGTGTGTCGTCCGGCGATTTGCCGTTGGTGCAGGTGGCGAGCCGTTCTTCGAGTGGTGACTGGGCGGACTTACTCCTTGGGGCGGGGTGGGGGTGTTGAGTGTGGGGTGTCCGGAGCGGGGTGGGTTGGGTGGCTGTTTGCGGGCCGTGGGGTCCTGCGATCGGCGGAGTGTCTGCGACGGTGGGGGAGTTGTTGACTCTTGCCCTTGCGCGGCGGCATGGTGCCACTGGTCGTGCACCCCCGCCATCCCCGCGATGTCGGCGTTTGAGCGGTCGTTCCCGAATGACTCGACCGCACGAAGACGCCGGCCCTCCGCCAACTGCGGCCGAAACAAAGGAGGAACAGACGGTCCCGAGACAAGGGGCGAAGGCTGGTACGACACGCCAACAGGCGTCCACCCGCTAGCCCACCACACGCACAGAGCCAAGGAAAAGATCAGGTAGTTCGGAGCCCCTCCGTGGAATTGCCTTGCGACCGATCACGACCGCAAGAGCCCGTTGCGATCGCCAGCCCGCACCGGGCACCAGGCACCGCGCGCCACCGTCGGTCGGCGGCATCCGCCGCGCGGACCCTGCTCGGGCCCGTACCGATAACGCTGGCTGCACCGTGACGTTCATCCTTGCAGTGCCGGTTCGCCGGTGAATCCTCTTCCTCGGCCGGGTGAACCGGCCTCGGTGGTCTGTTGCTGATGATGTGGGAGCCGGTAGAACCGGCTCATGATGATCATGATGCGGGCTGCAGTCGCGGCCGCTGCTCTTGCCCTGACCCTGCCCGCCGCCACCGCGCACGCCGCCGAGGAACGCGCCGTACCGCAGGTTCTCCCAATCGCGGTGGCAGTGACCGCGCTCCCACTCGCAGTGGAAGACCGAACCGGCTACCAACGCACCAGCTTCCGGCACTGGAACACTGGTGCCAATCCGTCGGACGGCTGCAACACGAGGATGGAGGTGCTGATCGCAGAGGCAGTCGAGGCACCGGAGGTCGGCCCGGGCTGCACCCTGTCCGGAGGGCTGTGGTGGAGCTACTACGACGAGCGAGAGGTGACGCCGGCCGGCGCGCTGGACATCGACCACATGGTCCCGCTCGCCGAAGCATGGGATTCGGGTGCCAGTTCGTGGACCGCGCAAAGGCGCGAAGCGTACGCCAATGACCAGGGGCAACTCGCCTCCCTGGTCGCGGTCACGGCCCGTTCGAACCGGCAGAAGGCGGACCAGGATCCGGCGGAGTGGCTGCCGCCGTCCGCAGACGCGCTGTGCCGATACGGCGCAGAGTGGACCGCGACCAAGCTCCGCTGGGGCCTCGCGGTGGACGAGCTGGAACAGGACCGGCTGCTGGACATCGCGGCCGGCTGCGGCGGCACCGACGTGGAGTTCACCCCAGCCCCGTAACCGGAGGTCGCAGTACCGAGGGCCGTCACCCCGTGAGCGTGGCGGCTCTTCGCCTGTCCGGGTGCGGCCTCCCCACGGGCTGGTGCTGCGCCCCGCGCGAGACGGCTTGATGCCCCTGCCGGGGTGAAGGAGTGCAGGTGCGGGCGGCTGGGCTGCGGCATCCCACCCCGCAGTCCTGGTGCCCGGAACACGGCAGGGACGCTGCGGTGGTGATGGGGTGGCACGCCGGAGGCGGCCCCCCGCTTCGCGGAGCTCCCCGCGAGCCTGAGGCTCGCCCTCCACCTCGGCCCCCGTGTCAAGGATGCGGAAAGGTGTGGGCCGACACAGAACCTTCCGAGGGCGCCCTGAAGGGGCGGAATCCATGGACGTGTTCTGCGGGATCGGCTGCGCGGAGGGACACCACGACGTCGCGCTCGTCGACGACACCGGCAGGCTGCCGGCCAAGTGCCGGATCAACGACGACCTGGATGGCCACCGGTTGTTGCTGGACCTCCTGGCCGAGCACGACGATACCGGCGAGACGCCGATTCCGGTGGCCATCGAGACCAGCCGCGGCCTACCTGATCCATCGCCCCGGCCTTCGAGTGAGCGCGGTCTAGCCCACGCGATGAGGCGATACCGGAAGGTGCGACCATCGTCGGATGCGAGGGATCGATGAGCTGGTCAATGTGGACGATCCGGCGTGGCCGGAGCTTCAGGCGGTTCTCAGGGCGAGCTCCGTGCCGGTTCAAGTGCTGCCCGCAGACGTCAACGAGGGCCGCCGGTGCCTTCTGCAGATGCAGGTCACCGGGCGATCGGTGCTGGGTGCACTGGCGTTGCACACCGGCGGATTGCTCGTGGACAACGGGTGGCTGCGAGTTTTCGGCGGGCGTTCGGGTTCGGTCGCGGATGGGCGACTCCCGAGTCTGGCGCAGGTCAACCGCTTCCCCACGGACTTCGACCCTGGCTGGCATCCTGCGACAGGTCTTGTCGTCGGCCACGACATTGTCGGAGGGGTCTTCGCGTTGAACGGCGGCGATCCCGCGGCCGCGGGCCGCCCTGGGGCACCTGGCCAGATGACGTATTTCGCTCCCGACGCTCTGGAGTGGGAGGCGATGGAGATGGGCCACTCCGGATGGGTCTCCTGGCTGCTCTCGGGCAGGCTGGAGACGTTCTATGACGGAATGCGCTGGCCCGGCTGGCGTGAGGAGACCGCTGCCCTGGCTGTCGGGCAGGGCCTTTCCGTGTATCCGTTCCTGTGGTCCGAGGAAGCTCACGCCGATCTCGCGGCCACGAGCCGGCGGCCTGTCCCGATGCGCGAGGTCCTAGGAGTCGCAGCGGACTTCGCCCGGCAGATGGGGCCGTCCGATCCTGGGTTCCTGGGCGAGGTGTGACTGGCTTCGCTGTCGGTCCTGGTGCGTCAGCGAAGGTCCGGAGCCCGGGCGACTGGGCCGAGGTTCTGCGCGCGCGATTGGGCAGCGAACACCCACGGCTTGACGCGTCAACTGCATGAGGTGTCTTGCCACCCCACTATCAGTCACCGTCGCCAGACCACAGAACCTGTGCCAGAACCGGTTCTCTCGTACACAGGCGCACAGGCCATTGGCACGGACAAGAGCACCTGGTCCAAGCTCGTCGGCAGCCGCCGGACTCCTGACGCCACGCCCGGATCGCGGCCGTAGCCAAATCCGGGATCGGCGAGTAGGACGCGACCTGCTGCGGAGCGCCCCCTCGGAGCGGGTCCGCCAGCTGCTCCTCACCACCAGACTCTGACCACCCTGCTGGAGGCGTCTCTCGCGGTCAGATCGTGGGTCTCACCGGCGGCGGCCCGCTCTTCCCCCACCACGATCCGGCTGGGTATCGCCGGGCATCCGGCTGCGGCCCCGGCGGAGGCCGTGGGTTTCCGCCCCGACGGCAGGCTGCGCCCCGGCTGTGGCTGATCCGGGTCGGTAGTGGACCGGGTGTGTGTCTGGCCGGGCAGAGGCCGTGGGACGAGCGCGTTGAGGTGGGCTTGGTGTTGGTCCGGTCATGTCCTGTGTCGGGGGCGGGCCCCGACCGTTGTCACGGTGGTGTTGTCGGGGTGGGAGTTGAGGAGGGTGGTGAGGTGGTGGTGGGTTTCGGGGTCGGTGGAGTGGATGCGGGTCGTGTGGGTGCCGCGGGTGAGGAGGACGCGGTAGATGTTGAGCGCGAGGGGGAGGTATTCGTCGGGGGCGAGGTCGCGGAGGCGGGCGTCGTGGCTTTCGCCGGGGTGGGCGGTCCAGTGGTTGTCGCGCCAGGTGAGGTCGGGGCCGATGATGACGGCGGAGTGGTGGTATTCGAGGCCTTGGGCGGTGTAGACGCAGCCGACTTGTTGGTGGCCGCCGGTGTGGCTGGCCCAGAGCTGGCTGGGGGGTGCCAGTGGTTCTCCGTCGGCGGTGGTGAGTGCCGTGGAGGCGTTCCAGGCGGCCTGCCAGATGCGGGGTTCGCCGGTGGGTGAGGTGCTGGTGATGTGGATGTCCAGGGGCAGGGTTCGGGCGGCTTGGCGGGTGGGTGTCCATTTCCAGCAGAACCCGGCGGTGATCCGCGCGCTGTGGCCGTCGGCGGTGGCCCGTTCGACGCCCTCCTGGAGGGCGAAGGGATCCTCGCACAGCCCGAGGTCGTAGCCGGCCTGTCCCGTCCAGAGGACCGGGCGCCCGTACAGCAGGGCCTCGACCCAGTCGGTGTAGGCCTTCGAGCCCTGGCAGCGGAACGACCCGGTGAGTTCCAGGGAGTGGTGGCGGCGTCCCGCAGCCTGGGCGAAGGCGGCGATCTCGGCGACCGAGACTCCCTCGTTCGGCCGGATGACCTGGCGCTCGTCCAGGAACACCACCACCAGCGGCACCCGTTCGAGAGCCGCAGCGAGTTCGGGTGCCATCCGCCCGCCGCTCCGCGCCATGCGCTGCGCCTCGTCGATGACGACTGCCCGCGCCCGGTCAGCGGTGCTGCGCAGGCTGGAGGCGGAGGGGAACAGCTCGCGGGCGCCGGGGTGACAGGCGGTGGCATCCAAGAGATGGGCGCGCAGCGTGCCGGAGGGAGTGACGAAGCGCGGGGACGCGTCGGGGTGGTCGCGCATGAAGTGGCTGAGCAGGCGTACGGCCAACGCCGACTTGCCGCTGCCCGGCCCCCCGCGGACGGTGATGACCGCCCCGCGCGCGGTCGGCTTCCCTCCTGGCCCGGGTTCGCTCAGGGGCGAGGGCGCCGGGCTGCGCAGGCTCTGCGCGGCCTTGTCGCGGATCCGGGCGAAGGCATCCTGCTGGTCGCCGACCAGGGCGAAGGCCGGCTTGCCTGCCAGGACGGATCCGACGTGATCGAGGAGCCCGGCCGACGGAGCCCACCGGATGCCCTCGAACGAGGCGGCCTGCGCGGAGCTCACCGCGCCCACGTCGTCGCAGCGCAGCAGCCGGGCCAGGGCCGCAGGCGGCAACGTCAGATCGCCGGCGGTCAGGACGGGGATGTCCTTGAAGTCGCCGGCGGCCGAGCTGAGGGCGGCCCCCTGCTCGGCGGTGGCGTTGTGCAGCACCACCACAGCACGCAGATCCAGGCGGGGCGCACCTTCGGGCCGCCAGTACCCGAAGAAGCTCCGGTAGGCGGCCACCTGGTAGACGGGATGCGTGGTCACCACCCCATCGCTGCGCATGACCCGGCCGCCGTCCAGGATCCGGCAGGTCTGCCACTGCTTCAGCTCGACCACGACCAAGGCGAGCGCGCCATCGGGTGCGGTGCCGACCAGAAGCGCATCCAAGCGCCGCCCTCCGCCCGGCGTCCCATACTCGAGGTATACCCGCAGATCCGAAAGGCCGGCCCGCATCAGGGCTTCGAACAGGGGAGGCCAACTCGCGCGCCAGCTCCGCACCTCACCCTCATCCGGAACCCCGAACCCACAAGCGCGATACCGCTCGACGCACCGCGCGATGAACGAGGCACTGCCCACCTGCACGGCGATCTCCCCGACGGAGCCGGCCGCCACGCACGCGACACCGGCCGCCGACTCCTGGTCCGGCCCGGAAGCGGGTAACTGGACGGGGATGGCAGGCTTGTCGTGCGTCGTCTCCACACGGGCACTGTCGGTCACGGTGTTTCCCCTGGGTTCCTGTCGACGGGCCTCGGCCGGCGACGGTCGATTCGACTCAGGCCAGGCGTTCAGTGCGGGATAGACCGCTTCGAACGTCCGCCACTGATTGGTTGTCAGTAGGTGCCGTCACACTCGGAGTTCGGGTCCGGCACCCCATCCGATCATGACGCTATCAAAGAATAGGCACTATCGACCTGTTGATAGAAGACTGCTTATGATGCCCTGCATGAAGACGTCGACGTTCGTCATGGTCCATGTCGGCCAGAGCACCGAATCCCAGCGCAACCTCGAGCACGGCATCGAGACCCTCTCCTGGGGCTTCCCCGAGAAGAAGCCCGAGTACGACACCGCACAGCCCCACTTCGCGATCCTGGCCACCGGAGCCTCCCCCCGAGTGCAGCTGCCCGACTGGCTGCGCGGCACCGCCACCCTCTACCTCTTCCAGGTCCGCGGCGGGTTCTACGAAGGCCAGGCCTGGCACTGGCCCGACGAGGAAGCCGAGCGCCGCCTGAAGTACCCCCAACGCTTCGGCATCGAACCCCTCGCCAAGCTCGAGAACGTCCCCCTCGGCCCCGAAGGACCGCTCACCGAAGCCGGCAGCGACGCCATCCGCCGCTCAGGCACCGACCGGGGCATGGGCAAACTCGTCCAGATGCCCGCCCGGCGCCTCCTGCAGCTCGCAGGCATCCCCTTCGACCCCGACGAACCCGAAGACGTCCCCCTGGACCAATCCCCCGGCTTCACCGCCGACCAGGTCGACGGCAAGAAGAAGCCACAGCGCCGCCGCCGCGGCGCCGGCTACATCTCGGATCCCAAGAAGCGCAAGACCATCGAGGAACACGCCGAGCAACTGGCCATCAACCACTACGAGAAGGACGGCTGGACCACCGAGAAGCTTGGCAAGCCCTACGACCTGCGCTGCACCCGCGGTACGGAGGAACGCCACGTCGAGGTCAAGGGCACCACGGGCGCCGCGACCAGCGTGGAGCTGACCATCAACGAAGTCCTCCACGCACGGGACAAGGACAACACCGTCGACCTCTACGTCGTGAGCGACATCAGGGTCGACACCCACACCGACCCCTATACGGCCAGCGGAGGAACGGTCTCCCACTACACCGACTGGGAGCCCGCCGACGAAGACCTCCGGCCCCGCAAGTACGAATACCGACTCCCGGAAACCACCGCGTGAGACGGAGACCGACCGCAGGACGTGAGTCGAGTGCTTGAACGCCAGCTCACCGTCGTGCAATCGGTAGACCCGGACCTGCACCTGCTCGATGGTCAAGCACGAGTACCCATTCAGGGGTCGTCGGGTGTGGCCGGTCCGGTACCGGCGGTGATTCGGTGGTGGGCGCGGAGCACAGCCCTCGACTCGCGGATGCAACTACAGGAACAGCCGCCACACGGCCGCTGCCATTTCCGCAACTTAGAAACAAAGCCAGGAGGTGGTCCCACGCCAGTCCTGCGCGGCAACAAGGACGATCTGCGCTCTCCCCGCAAGCGGAGGTGCTCCGGTACCGGCAGGGCTGCTCGCCGGGCGTACGGGACTGGGCGCTGCCATAGCCCGGCTGGGGCTGGCTGCAGCTGTGCCCGCAAAAGTCGCCGCGCTCGCGCTGCGGGCCGCGATGGAGGCGGCGCGGAAGAATGGCGGCTGGCCAGGAGGCGCAGGCGAAGCCGCGGTCGGTCCGTACCGTGCGGCGGAACAGCCGCGGGCCGATGGGCCTCGCGGCCGCGCTCGGGCGCGCTGGCCACCGAGCGGGCCCGGATGCCGCCAGCCGCCAGCGCTTTCCTGTGCAAGCGGTGGGCGGGCCATCGCCCTGACCTCACCGGACACGTCGCTGCCGTGGGCTTCGACCCGAACTCGGACCGGCTCACCGTACGCCCGGACTCGCCGGCCTGGGTGACGAAGGCGTGCTTGGAACATGCCCGGGGCGTCGCGGCCATCAACGCCTCGGCTGGCCATACAATGCGCGCCCTGCGGATCCTGGCGCCCGGCGCTGCACCCGCACCCACACCCGGCCATCAGGGCTGTGGACAAGAGCAGCCAGGAGCGGGGGACAGCCACGCAGTTTTCGCCCGCACAAAGTGAGGGGCTCCCCCGCGTGAGCGGGGGAGCAGTAGCGGTGCCGGACGATGCGCTAGCTCGATTGAGGCTGCCCGGGCACAGTGCCGCCAAGCTACGGCGTCTGAGGTCGCCGCCCTGCGTCGGGCTGGAGACCAAAGCCCAGCGAGCTACTCCCAGGCGTCGGCAGTCGTGCGGTGAAGAACGTGTTTGTCCAGGACGATGGTGTTGCTGCTTCGGACGGTGCCGTGGAGGTCCGAGAGGTTGCCATCGAGGTGAATGGTCCTTCCCTCTGTGTGGTAGGTACCCGTGTTGACACCGATCTTGAACACGGGGCAATCGTCGAGGTTGCAGATCACGTTGTTGATCTGCTCGAAACGGCCGTCCGCGGTGAAGGTCAGCTTCTGGATGTAGAGGGTGACTCCCGGGCGGTCTTTGTCGACGGACTCGGTCCACTGCCCTGTCAGCCGGGCCTGGTGCGCGGCTGGGGCGTCGGCCCCCGCCACCTGGGCGGCGGCAGAGCCACTGGTGGCCGTCATGGCGGCCAGGAGCAGCAGTGCGGTGCCCAATGCTGACTGCATCGTCGTCTTCATCTGCGTCCATCCCTTGTTCGTCGGTCCCTGGTCCGTAGAAGACGCAGCAGGGTCGGCTTGCGTGACTGGGGGTGACAGCCGCCCCTCGCTTCGGGGCATGCCGCTGGACAGCCTCCGTGGGTGAGTGCTGTCGGCGTTGGCGGGCCCGACCGTATCCGTTCCGATGCCGACCTGGTTCCCCTCGCCAGGGACCGCGTCTCGTTTCGGTTGCTTCGCGGATGTGGTGAACACTCCACACCGACCACAGGAGACAGAGGTACTCGGCCCCCTCCGCTACCCGGCATGGGGCACACCGGCGGACACTGATTGGCCGAAGAGCCACGACGCTCATCACATCGGCAGTCACGCTACCCGTGGGGGGCATCCCCGCGTTCGCGGGGCAGTAGCTTCCGTGGACCTTAACCGTCGCCCTGCGGCTTGGCAGGTGGTCTGCTTTACCAAGGAACGGGTCGTCGCGCGATCAAACTGCCGCGTCTGGTGCTGCTGGTGGTGGCTCTGTTTCGAAGGTTTCAGTGGAGCCCAGAGGAGAAGTTCGTTACGGGCTTCCTCACGCAGCTGAGTCGCTGAGCAGCACGGCCTCCATCTCGTCACAGTGACGCAAAATTCGCGAAGCTGCTCCCGTCTTGGCGGCACTCTGCGATGCTGGAGGCCGATCGAGAGGGGTCTCAGCGATGCAGTGGAAGATCCACGGTGAACGTCCGATCTACGAGAACGCATGGGTGAACTTGTGGCTCACCGATGTTGAAACGCCGGACGGGCATCGCTGGGAGCACCACGTCGTCAAGCTTCGCCACCTGGCCGTGGCTGCTGTCGTTAATGACCGCCAAGAGGTTCTGATGATGTGGCGTCACCGCTTCATCACAGATGCGTGGGCCTGGGAACTTCCCATGGGTCTGGTGGAGGCGGACGAGACCCCCGACGAGGCTGCCGCTCGTGAAGTCCTCGAAGAGACCGGCTGGCGTCCGGGCCCGATGAAGCCGCTGATCTATGCCGAACCGGCGAACGGCATCACGGACTCCCAGCACCATCTGTTCCGCGCGGACGGTGCGACGTACGACGGGCCGCCGACCGAGAAGAACGAGTCGGACCGGGTCGAGTGGATCCCGCTGGCGAACATTCGGGGCATGATCGACCGCCGCGAGATCGTCAGCAGCGGCTCTCTCGTCGGTCTCCTCTACGTCCTGATGGACGAAGGGGTTCGCTGACTCTGCGGGGGAAGCATCGCTCGTAGACGTGCCTCGAAGGCAACCGCGGCCGGCACCTCGCGATAGGGCGCAAGCTGCTCGTAGAACTCGCGAAGGTGCCCGGCCACCCGCTCGGACGACACCGCTGCGGCGGGCACCAGGGCCTCTATCGCCGTGTGGCACGCCTGGTCGAGCTTGCCCCGCTGGAGCTGCGTACGAGCCAGCCAGAAGGCATGGAACGCCCGGCCACGCTGGTTCGCAGGATCCTCCAGCGCCAGCGCATCCGCGATCAGCGGTTCGGCAATCGCAGCTTCCCCAAGACGGCCGTGTGCAATGCCGGTGTCCACGATGAGCTTCGGCTCATCGAAGTACGTCACCCATGCCGGATCCGGGTCGCCCTCGCGGATACGCTCGAACTGACTGTGAGCCTCGGAGATCGCGTTATGGGTCGCCTTCCGGTCCCCCAAGGTCGCGTGGGCGAAGGCTTCGCGCATGGCCAGCATCGTCCGTACTCGCGGCGTCGCCCCGGTGGCGGCACGGGCCTGGTCCTGGGCAGCAGACACCAGTGCAAGCGCGTCCGCCGGCTTGTCCTGGTAGGTCGCTTGCAGGCTCATGCAGGCCAGCACGTTGGCCATGAACGGATGGTCATGAATCTCTCTGGCCAGTTGCAGAGCCTCCGAGAAGTACGCGCGGGCCTGCTGATACTGCCGGGCGTCGAAGTACGTCCAACCCGTCAGCCGCGCCAGCTCCGCCGCGATGCCGTAGAGGCCGTTCTGTATCGGCGTCGGCCGCTGGCCCTTCAGCAGTCCTTCGACGTATCGCAGCTGGCCGACGACGGCCGGTCGAAGGGTCTCTCCTCCGTGCTCGTCGTCGAGTCGCCAGTAGTCCTCGATCGAGGACCGGAGCGCCTGGAGAGTGGCAGGGCTCGGCTTGGCTCCGGCAGCCAAGGCAAGGATGCTGTCCACATCCACTCCGGGTAAGGCTGCAAGCGGCCTGAGCCCGGCAGGAGCGTTCACCGACTCCGGTGGCTCTCGCTCTGCCACGGCAAGCGCAAGCGGCGTTTCCCACTCCCGTCGGGCAAGCCCGAGCATGTGCCCCGGGATGCGCAAACCGTCGGCAATCCGCTCGATCACGTCCATGTGGAGCAGCTGCCGCTGGCCTGCGATTACCTCCCCCACTCGGCTCGGTGTCAGCTCACACTGGCGCGCGATCATCGACGGGTAGATGCCTACGTGAGCCTTGACCAGGCGAAAGACCCTCGCGAAGTCGCGCACGCGACACGCGTCGATCATCTCGGGATCGGTGAGCAGACTTGCCGGTAGTTCCTTCGTGCGACGTGACTCGGGCATCGGGCACGCTCCGGAGGAAGACTACGGATCGCTTCAAGGTCTCAACCGACCGTGATGTTACCCAAGTTGGGTAATCCGCTGGGCCTTTCTGGCACGTCGTCCTGATCGCGATCCTTCTGGACATGGCGAAGCGACCAAGGACGACCGCCTTGAACGAGTCGGCGGGCACTCCTGACACAGAGCGAACGGCCCTCAGCGAAACCTCTGACCTGGGCATAGAACCCCGCGTCCGGATGAGCATCCGGGTATCGCGGGACTCGGGCCGGACATGGTTGCCGAGCACACGGGTCCTGGAAGGCGACCCGTTCGACATCCTCTCCAATCCCGGCCGATACCCCCCGTGTGAGTGCCCGCGCTGCGGCCGTACGGCGTCGTCGGTGCGTGCCCTTCGGCCGGCATCCATCGTGCCGGGGGCGGCGTAGTGGCCGCCTTCCGACAGTGATGGCCCCTTTAGAGCGGGAGACCCGGGTGCGTGGTCGAGCACGGCGGGGCTGGCGCCAACAGCTCGCCGTACTTCTCTACGCCGTTGCCGTCACCGTCTTGGTGGTCGCCTTGGCCATCGCCGGTGATCCCAGACGCTGATCCTCAACTGGCCTCCGGGAATGCCCGTTCACTCGACCGTGGCCTCGCGCCACCCTCATCTCCTCGCAGGCCCGAAACAGCAGGGCTGGTGAGGCACGCCCCATCGGGGCTGGGCCGGCACCCGTCGGCCCTGGAATTCCAGGAAGTGGAGACACGCATGGCAGCGCAGAAGGAAGACCTGCTGGTCGCCGTCGAGAGCCTGATCAAGGTCCAGGACCGCTTCACCGCTGCGGCGGCGGAGTCCGACTCCACCGGCACCTCCGCAGGCGACGACGGCGAGAACCGCGACGGCCTGAACCTCCCGCAGGAGTAGTACCACCAGCACGCCAAAGCACCAATCGGGGGCTCGTCATCCACGGCGGGCCCCCGGCCCTCACGCCCATCACGCAGACCGGAGGAACACGTGGACCACCACTTCGTCACCGCGATGGAGAATGCCCTCGGCTGGGACGGACCCCGGGAACTCGGAGCCGCCTTCGCCCGGGGAACGATCGAGGATCTGAATCTGCTCAATCGCCTGCTCAACCCCAGG
Organism: Streptomyces sp. NPDC001513; assembly: GCF_042894695.1. NCBI lineage: Bacteria > Bacillati > Actinomycetota > Actinomycetes > Kitasatosporales > Streptomycetaceae > Streptomyces > Streptomyces sp. NPDC001513. Next base: position 485,886 of record NZ_JBIAVU010000004.1, on the reverse strand, counting down.
AAGCTGCTGGACCTGGTGATGCGCCGCAGCGTTACCACCCCCCAGTTCCGCATCTTCCAGGACGGCGCCGAACTGCACCCTGGCCGCTACATCCACCCCTCCGTCACCCGGCGGGGACAGGCCATCCCCATGGCCGACATGCACCGTGTCGGCGCGCTGATGCGCGAAGGCTGCACCATGGTTCTGGACGAAGTCGACTTCTTCGACCCGGCCATGGAAGCCACCTGCCGCGCGCTCCAGTGGTGGGCCCGTGAGCTGGTGCAGGTCAACGCCTACCTGACCACCCAGGACGCCAGCGGCTTCAAGCTCCACTGGGACGACCACGACACCGTGATCGTCCAGCTCGCCGGCCGCAAGAGCTGGGAGGTCCGCGGATCCTCGCGCAAGGCGCCGATGTACCGCGACTCCGCCCCCAACTCTGAGCCCAGCGAGGAGATCGTGTGGCAGGGCGTCATGGAGCCCGGCGACGTAATGCACATTCCTCGCGGCTTCTGGCATCAAGCCACCCGGGACGACCAGGGCGACGGCTACAGCCTTCACGCCACCTTCGGCATCGTGAAGCGCGTCGGAGTGAACTGGCTGGCCTGGCTCGCCGACCAAGCCCGAACGCAGGAGCTGTTCCGGTACGACCTGGACCGCTGGAACTCCCCTGGCCAGTGGGACGGGCAACAGCGGCTCCTGGCCAACGCCGTCGCCGAAATGGCTACAAAGCTGACCCCGCAGGATTTCTTCGATGCCCGGGAGCGGGAACGCCTGGCTGCCCGGCACGTCCCGACCACCGGCCTGTTCGGCAAGCCCGCGGCCGTCGTGTGCGTCACCGACTTCGAGCCCGTAATCGAGCAGCACACCGACACCGTGGACGTGCTCGCCGCGGGAAAGAAGCTCACGTTCGCTGGCAAGGCGTACCCCGCGCTCGCCCTGCTGCTGAGCGGCCACCCCGTCGACATTGCCGACGCCGCCGAGAAGACCGGCTTGGACGTGGAACAGCTCGCCGAGATCCTGCTGAAGGAGGAACTGTGCACGGAGCTGACCCGCGCCTTGTCCTTGGCCTACACCGGTCTCGTCACCACCGCGACATCCTGACGGCCGCACTCGACCTTGGTGTCACGGCCCTGGACACCGCAGCTCCCTACCTCGGCTTCCGCTCGCACACGGTGCTGTCCGAGACGGTGGCCGATCTGCTGCCGAAGTTCACCCTGTCTACGAAGGTGGGCTTCTTCCCGGGTGCCGGAGAGGCTGAACACTCGTTCGATCCGGTCCGACTGCGGCTGGCCATCGAGAAGGCGGCTCGGGAACTCGGCAGGGAACCTGACACTATTCTCCTCCACAATCCCGAGCGGAGCCTCACGGGCATGTCTCTGGCTGATGGCCACGCCCTCCTCGGCAGCGCTTGCTCCGCCCTGGTCGACGCGGCCCGCGACGGCTTGTGCCGTACCTGGGGTGTGTCTTCCTGGGATCCCCGGCCGCTCGGCATGGCGGGGGTGGACGACCTACCGTCTCCGGACGTCCTCATGGTCCGGGCCGGGTTCCTCGTAGGTATCGATCTCCTCGACACCACGGCCGTTCTGCGCAATGCCTGGCGGGCGGGGGAGACTTGGGGCATGAGCCCGTTCGGTGGCGGCTACGGGGAGGTGTGGGAGGACTTCGACCCTCGCCCCTTCCTTCGACCGCCCCACCATGGCTTGTCGCGCGTGCAGGCAGCATTCCGTACGGCGTTTCACCTGCCAAGTGCTGCCGCGGTGGCCGTCGGCACCGACAACCCCGGTCACCTGGCCCAGCTGGTCCAAGCCCTGGGCGCGGAGGTGGACACCCCCGCCGTCAGTCAGTACCTGCGCGCCCTTCGTAGGCACCGTCAGACCTGAAGCTCGGCCACCAGGCGCTCGGCCTCCTTCCGGGCCGGCGCCAACAGCGGATCCTCCTCATACGCCTGGGGTCCAACGATCTTCGACAGGAAGAACAGCGACATCAGCTTGCCGTCCCGGCTCTCCAAGTCCGCGCGTCGCTCCTGGTGGACGCGGTCCGCGAGCGTCGGGACGGCCAGCGCGTTGCCCCACAACGTCGCAGCGTCCAGGCCTCGGGGCGCCATGCCCCAGTCCTCCCAGTCGATGATGGAGAACTCCGGTCCCATCACGTTGGCCCAGGTGAGATCCGCATGAGCCGACGTCCACCGCTCGATCCGCGTATCGGCAACAGCAGGGAAGACCTCGCCAAGTGCTTGCGTCACCTGCTCCTGGGTGACCGTCACCGTGTCCGGCGTCGCGATCCGCGGCGTCTGCTGGTCCGCGAGGGCGTCCAGCGAGGCGTTCAGCGCTGCCCACCAGGTATCCGGCAGGGCCGGGTCTTCGAGCACCAGGGCGCCCTTGGCAACAGACGGCGACGCAAGCAGCTCCATCTCATCCCCACGCCACATCACCGGCTCGCCCGGCTCGCGCCACGCCACGCCCTGGTACCACTCGGGCATCGCGACCCCTTGCAGCACGGCTGCGGCCTCGGTCCCGTTCCAGCCCTGCGGGCCGATCCGCTCGAATCCCCGCCGCTCGATGCGCACCCACGTATCCCGCTCCGTACGGCCACTCAAGGAACGGCGCTTACGTACCAGCGCGTACCGATCCAATCGCACGTGGAGGGCCCCCTCCACACGCTCCAGCACGTCTTCCACCGGCTGACGGCGCAGATCCGCTGGAACAGAAACGGGTAGGGATCCAGTCATCACGGCCTCCTCGGCGAACGAACGACCGTAGCAGCAAGCTGCCTTAGGCGCGATCTGTCTGTCAACATCGACCACACCAAACCACACCGGGACTGGTGGGCTGGCCCAAAAGTGGCTGTGCTGTGTGATCATGCTCGGGGGTCTCGCGAGGAACACGGTCCCTGTGATGGGCGCAGATCTTGGAGAGCTGGTTCGCCCCCGCGTCAGCAAGGAGCATGCGCTGATGGTGCTCTTTGAACCTCCCCAGGTGTCGCTCTTCAGGTGGCCAAACCTGCTCAGGTGATCTCCCCACCCATTGCGTGATCCTCGTCGGCGTGTCGAACTGGTCTCGGCGAGTTCTGGAGAGCCTGCGTGAGTACGGAGTTCGGGCTGTTGAACGGCCCTGGATGCTCACTTGGGAGGAAGACGTGGATGCTCACGCACTGCGTCGCCAGGGCTGGTCGATCTCGGCGATCGCCCGGCACCTGGGGCACGACCGCAAGACGATCCGCGCGTATCTGAATGGCGAGCGGGTCTCCGGATATCGACGTCAGTCGCCGGACGCGTTCATGCCCTTCTTGAAGTACTGCTGGCAACGGCTCAGCGGTGACCCCCACTTGTGGGCCTCGACGCTCTTCGACGAAGTGGTGGAACTCGGCTATTCGGGCGGCTACTCAACCTTCACCCGGGCCCTGCGGCGATACAAAGCGCGACCCCACTGCGAACCGTACCGGGCTTCGAGCGGCCGAGACGTAGCGATCATTGCGCGTCCCGAGGAGATCCAGTTCGACTGGGTCGAACTCCCAGAACCGCCCGCGGAGTGGGGCGTCGGCGCCCTGGCCCACTCGGGATGATGGCGGGCCGTGCTCGCGGAAGCAGAGACCTTCCCGCACCTGGTCGATGCCATCGACGCAGTGCTGCGGCGCCTGGGCGGAACCGCCCGAAGGTGGCGGTTCGACCGGATGGCCACCGTCTGCCACCCGCCGACCGGACGAATCCTGCCCACGTTCGCCGCCGTCGCGAAGTACTACGGAGCCGGTGTCGACATCTGCCCGCCCCGGCGGGGCAACCGCAAGGGCGTCGTTGAGAAGGCCAACCACTCTGCGGCCCAATGCTGGTGGCGAACCGTCCCGGACGGCATCAGCATCGAGGCAGGCCAGAACGGCGTGGACAAGCTGGCCGTCCAGATGGACAGCCGCAAACGCCAGAGGACGGGCAAACGCTCTCCTGAGCCGCAGGTCACGACGGGTGCTCTCCGCGCGAGCGGAGGTGGTCCGGCTTCGAGCGGCCGAACGGCGTAGTCGAGATCGTGCTCTCCGCGTAGGCGGAGGTGGTCTGGAGGAATGGGGCTTCGCGATCACGATGCTGATGTGCTCTCCCCGCAGGCGGAGATGGTCCGGTGGCCCGCAGGCTCGCGCCCCAGCATGTCCGGTGCTCTCCGCGCGAGCGGAGGTGGTCCGTCCGCTTCCTTCGTCTCGATTCGGCGCAGCGTGTGCTCTCCGCGCAAGCGGAGGTGGCCCGACGTTCGACGGCGGCGGCAGTGAAGAGGCGGCATGCCCTCCGCGCGAGAGCGGAGGTGGTCCGGTCCAACGCTCTACGAGTCGTGGGGCTGGAGGTGCTCTCGGCGCGAGCGGAGGTGGTCCGAGAGTACGAGACGCTTCTCGCCTGGCGCTACAGTGATCTCCAAGCGAGCGGAGGTGGTCCGCAGCAGGAGCGCATCGCCGACGCGGTCGCCGCGTGTTCTCCGCGCAGGCGGAGGTGGTCCGGCCCCGGGCATCGCGTGGTTGTCCTGCGGCGGGTGTTCTCCGCGCGAGCGGAGGTGGTCCGGCTGCGGGGCGTTCTGCGTCCCGGGCCGCGAAGAGCTCTCCGCGCAGGCGGAGGTGGTCCGCGGTCCGGCTGGCGGCCGTAGTTCTTCCCGTCGTGCTCGCCGCGCGAGCGGAGGTGGTCCGTGGCCGAAGGCGTCCGTCCTGGTCCCCTTGAAGTGCTCTCCGCGCGAGCAGAGGTGGTCCGCTGATGATGGCCGCCATCGCCCTGGCGCCGGCGTGTTCTCCGCGCGAGCGGAGGTGGTCCGTTGCGGGTTGAACCTCAGTGCCTGATCAACGTGTGTTCTCCGCGTGAGCGGAGGTGATCCGTTGCACCACTTCTACGGGGTGAACGCGGACCGGCGCTGGCCTGCGCGGGGCCGTCGGGCCGTGGGGAGCCGTATCAGGCCGCCTACCCGGCGGAGGACGTTCGTCGATGACGCTGCTACTTCGCGCTGATGGCCGCAGCCTGTGTTCGGCATCGTTCCAGCCCTGCAGTCACCTCTTCGTGGTCCGGGCTGTCCTGGCTGGCCAGGAGTTCGCCAGCCGCGGTCATTGCTGCCCAAAAGTCGCGTGGTGAGCCGCGCCCGCGTCGGCCTCCCCGCGCGACGACTGCGTGAGGACCGCATCTACGACGAGGCCCGCCACACGGCTGACCCAGTCCACCTGATGCGGCTGTTCGGCCTGGGCAAGGCCACGGCCATGAAGTACGTCGCGGCCGCCCACCCTGACAAGCGCCCCGACCCGATCGCCCCCTGAGCGGTGAGTCGGACGGCCACTCCCGGTCAGTCCGCACTGCCCTGCTCTGCCCTGTGAAACGGAATCCATCACTCGATAGAAACATGTGTTCGATTCTTGGGGGAAGTCGCAGGCTGCCTGCCCGCCCGCTGTGCCCCTGTCCTGCGCCACCGAACCTTGATCGTGTGCCATCGAACTTTGACGGATGCGACTTCGGTCACACGCGATCAAGGTTCGGTGGCACAGCACAACCGTGGTCTCTGCCGCTGGCCGGGGCTGGTCAGGTGCGTGGTGGCGAGGGTTTGGTGGCACCCATCGGGACGAAGAACGTGACGGTGTATACGGCGAGGGCGAAGACCGTCATGCCGATTCGGAGGCCCGCGCCCCCTGGGAGCGCATCGGTTCCCCACACGATGCCCAGCCCGGCCAGGAGGCACAGGACCCACCAGCCCATGAGGACCCTCCAGGCCAGCAGGTCTTTGCGGTACTCGATCTCCTTGGCCGCCCGTGCCTCGGGGGTGTCGTGCATGACCTGGGACACCCAGTTCAGGTAGGCCATCCGCTGCTCGTACTCCATGGCCTCCCAGTCGGAGGGCCTCAGCGGGAACCGGATGCCATGCTGCTGCAGGTAGGCGCTCCGCTGGTCGCCGCTCAGCCCCCGCCAACCGGCTGGCGGCTGCCAGGCCATCAGTTCCTTGCTGCTACTCATGGTCATGGGCCGACACGGTACTGGCCGGCTGCCATCGAACCTTGGCGGCCGCGGGTCTGTGCCACCGAAGCTTGATGCTGGCGCTTGGTCACCCTCCAGGGAGGGCCCTCGATCGACGGCCCCACAGGCTTCGTCGCCTTCTGGCGGTCTTGAGGTCGGCGCGGATCTGCTTTCGCAGGGCGTCGCTGGCGGCAGCTCGTTGCTCCAACAGCGGCGCAATCTCCGCTTCCTCCTCTGGGGTCGGGGAGCGCGGGTCGCTCATCCCCTCGGAGACGAACGTGCTCACGACGTGGACGCGAAACACTGCATCGCGCCATAGCCTGGACACTGGCTCAGTGGCAAACGCATCAACCCGAGCTGATAGAGACTCGAGAAGCTCCCGTTCCTCACGTGTCTGCGGGCCGAAGTAGCGACGTGCAGCTGGATCCATGTCCGGTTCAGCCAGGTAGGGATGCTGGTTCGTCAGCAAGTCAACGTACAACTGGGCGCGCCGCTCCCAGAGCCTTGCCTGGTCGCTTGAGCGCCGCTGGTGCCAGAGGGTGGCGATCGACATCCCAGTTGTTGCGAGAATGGCGAGCGCCGGGATCAAAGTCTTTTCCACATCCATGCCCGTAGCGTCCCCCTTCGCAGAGCAGACTATGACCGCTCTGCCGTGCCAGGCACTCAAAGTTCGATGGCATGAAGTCAAGGTTCGATGGCACAGGACAGCCCCGGCTGGCTGCGGTCCGGGCCGCGGGCGACCAGCCACCCCGGACGGGAGCGCTCCACAAGCCGGGCCAGAACCGGGGCCTCGGATGGCCGTCCGGACAGATCGAGCGCACAAGCCGCGCGGTCGCGTCGCCTGTTGAGGTCGGCCAGGTCCTTCCGGTACTCGTCGGCGACCGCCTGAAGCCTTTCGACCGTCCGCCCGGAAGCGTCCCGGCATTACGGTGCCACGCAATCTCCCCCGTACCCCCTCGGGCGGGCCTGTCGCTGGGGGCGCATGGCTGTCGGCCTTCACGTGGCGCGGACTGGGGTTCCCTGCAGAGCTGGGCTTGGGAGGTCAGCGTGCGGACGGTGGCTGCTGGGCTGCGAGCGCTTCGATGATGGCCTTCTGCCGGCTGATGTCTGAAGCCTGCCCCGGGGACGGCTCGTAGCTGGCGAGGCCGTCGATCTCGGCGAGGGCTGCGGCTATGTCGCCCATGTGGGCGAGGATGACTGCACGATGGGATCGCAGCCCGATCATCAATTCCGACAGGTTGTACTCCCGAGCCACCGGCAGTAGCTCCCGCTCAAGGATGCTCAAGGCTTGCTGCATACTCCCGGCGTTCACCAGGATGTCGACCACCTCTTGTCCGGAGTCGACGAACTGGAGCCAGGCGCCAGTGACCGAGTAGAGCTTCATTGCAGGGATCGCGGCCATGGTCATGGGGCCGCTGACTACACCCTGGCGGCGGCGCGCCTTGACAGACAGGGAGAAGCAGTCGGCGAGTCGTTTGTATTCGTCGGGTGAGTCGCTGGTGCGGAACCGTTGCTGGAGGTCCGCGGTCGGCCCGTGGAGGTCGTCGAAGTCGAGTCCGAGGTGTTCGCAGTAGGCGGCAGCTCCCTTGGTAGCCAGCACGTCGGCTTCGATGAGCTGGTCCGCGTGGTAGAGCCCCTGGGAGAAGTTGTCCCGCAGGGCCCGATCCTCCGAAGATCCGGCCACCACCTGCGTGAGGCTGGTCATGAATGCTTCCGCAAGGCGACGTACGTTCTTGGTGTGGCCGAAAACGATGAACTGGCGCATGGCCAGGAGCACTCTCTCCCGTGAGCCGATTGCGCTGTTTCCAGTTGCAGCGAGTCGTTCCATGGCGCTTACGTGACGGGCGCATGCCTCCCAGTCGTCGTCGTAGTAGGCCCAGGTGCTCAGCGTGTTGTGGGCCTCGAACCGTACGGCGATGTCCTGGGCCGGATCCTCAGCGGCATCCGCCACAGCGGCTCGGATTGCTCGGGGATAGCCAGCTTCGAAGAAGCCGTCTTCTGAGGCGAGGTCGAGGAGCCTCTCGATACGGCCCGTCTCGGTCAGCAGACGCATCCAGCGACCAACCTGTGCAAGTCCATGTCGGCCTTCCAACATCTGCAGGAGGGCGTCGCGTACACGGCGGGCGACGTCATGAGGCAGGTCGTCCGCGGCGGACGAGGCTACGGGGCGCACTGCGTCATGCAGGGTGACCCGGCCGTCAGCGAAGTCCTGAGTCATCCCATGGGCAGCCAGGTCCCGCACAGCCCGGGCGGCTTGGGCAGGGCTGTGGCCAGCCGCCTCCGCGAGCTGCTGCAGCTCGGCGCCCGTGACAGGTACTTCCGCGATCGCGAGGAGCCCGGCTGCAGCCCGCGCCCTCGGCGTGAGGAGGTCGAAGGCCTTGTCCAGGATGAACTCCTGGGCGGTGGCAGTGGTGTGGGTCTGGGCCAGCACAGCGTCGCAGAAGGCGGCCCCGTCCCCAGCAAACGCGGTGCGGGTTAGCTGCGTGGAGTTGAGCACGTACAGCGGCAGGCCCGCAGTGAGAGTCAGGACACGCTGCGCGGTGCCGTAGTCCAGGGTGCACCCTTCGCTGTCGAAGATCGCGGCGATGGTGTCTGTGTTCCAGCCCGCCAGCGACTCGGGGGTGATCCCGAGGTGGGCGGCGAGCAGGAGCTGATCTGGCTGGGGGTGCCCCAGCAGAATCATCCGGGCTGTCGGCAACGCCTTGACCAGCACACGCACGTTCTCAGCTTCGAGATGGTGAGCGTTGTCTATAACCACGGCGACGTTGATCCCCGCGTTGGACAGCCCGATATGCACGGCACGCAGGACATCGATACCGTCGGCGGCAGGCAGAGTTTCGGCGTCCGGCCCGCTGAGATGCCGCGCGGCCAGTTCTCGGGCCAGGGCACCTGGAACGGATGCGGTTGGCATGCCTGCCACGTCGAAGTAGGTGACTGGATGTGGGCAGTGCGCGGCGGCGTGTGCCGCCCAGGTGGTCTTTCCAGCCCCGGAGAACCCGACGACCAGCCGCACCGGCGCGTCGCTCACGAGCTTCGGCTCCCCGTCATGCGATCGGTAGATAGCAGGTAGTTGCGGGAAGGCTTGTAGTTCCTCTACGAACTGCTCACACAGCTGGGGCAGTGTGGCGGCAATGAACTCGTGACCGTGGGCGCCGGTGCATGCGTACTGCACGCGGGCGGCGAGCTTCCACACCAGGGTCTCGGCGCTCAGGGACCCGAACGGGACCCGCTTGGCCTGTTCGATGCACCATTTCAGCATGACGGCGAGGTTGCTGCCCGGTGTGGGCAACCACGGCTCCATCGGGTGGGTCCTGCCCGGTCCCACGAGCGCGACATCCGTAGGCCAGGACGGCTGCAGCGTCCTTTCGAGCAGGTCCGGTCCCAGGTTCGCGTTGGTGACCACGATCAGCCGGGGACTGCCGACACGGCGACCAGAGGTGTGCTCGCCACGGATCCTGGCGAACTGCTCGACGGCTCCCTGCACGTCGCTCCATGTCAGGCTGCCCTCGCGGGTTTTGACCTGCAGATAGAGGTACCGGTCGTCGAAGACGACTTCGACGTCCTCGTCGCGTTCCACTCGAAGCAGTCCCGCGTTCGCCTCTCGTAGCTGTAGGAGGCATGCGACCGCGTACAGATGTTGGTAGGTGAACCCGCGATGCAGTGATGTGATGCGCCGAAGCTGTGCGCTATCGAGGGCCTCCGGAACCTCTCGACCACGGTGAGGCTCGGCACCAGTGGTCTCCCCCTGCGATTCATCTGCCTGCATCACACAAGGGTAGGGGCGCACGCTGTTGACGACGCTGGCTGAACCGGACATTGCGTTTGCCTGGATCCACTGTCCGGAGTCGGCAACCCACTGACTACCACCCCCTTACCCACCCCAACCCCCGCCGGTTCCCGAGGCATCCCCTACGAGAATCACGGAACCCGCTGGATTCGGTCGGCGTACGGGTGCATGCGTGATCCGGCGGTGCCGACGGTGATGGTCCGCTCGGGGGCCGGGTGCTGGGCGGGGGTGGGTGCGGCTTCGCTCTGACCGAGGAGGCTCAGGACGGCTTCGGGGCCGTGGTCGCGGCGCGCGGCGGCGAGTTCTTCCAGGTCCCACACCATCTGCCCGACGACGGTGCGGCGCGGGCCGCGCGCCTCGACGGTGCCGCGCACGAGCAGGAGCGCGGAGTGGAAGACGGTGTGGGCGACCGCGTCGTGGCTGTCCTCGAAGAACGCGATGTCGACGAGCCCGAAGCCGTCCTCCAGGGTCACGAAGATGACGCGCTTGCCCGAGGGGATGGGCGGGGTCTGCGTGGAGGCGCGCACGCCCGCGACCAGAACCCGCTGTCCGGGATACATGGTCTTGAGGTGGGCGGCGTCGGTGGCGCCGATCTCGCGCAGCAGCCGGTGGTGGTGGGTCATCAGGTGCTGCGACACGTCGATCTTCAGCACGTCGATCTCCGCGCTCAGCGCTTCCCTGCTGGTCATCTCCGGCAGCCCCGATGGCTCGGCGGTGACGAGTTCGCCGCCGAGGGGGAGCTGGCCGTCGGCGGGGCGGGCGCGGGTGTGGGAGTGGAGTTCGGCGACCTGGAGCAGGAGGTCGCGTCGGGTAAGCGGTCCGCGCAGCGCGTCGAGGGCGCCGATCTGGATGAGGCGCTCGGCGATCGGCAGGGCGGGGCGGGCGCGCTGCCAGAAGTCCTGGAGGCTGTTGTAGGGCTGGCCGGCCGCGATCCGGGCGACCTGGTCCTCGCTGATCCCCTTCACCGAGGACAGCGACAGCCGAACTCCCCACACCCCGCCATCCACCTGCTCGATCCGGTAGTCGGCAGCGGAGCGGTTGATGTCGACGTTCAGGACCGGCACGTGGTGGCGGCGGGCGTCGGAGACGATGACCCGGGCGGGCCACATGCCGGGGTCGTGCTCCAGCAGCCCCGCGTACAGGGCGGCCGGATGGTGCGCCTTGAGCCACGCCGACTGGAGGGCGGGCACCGCGAAGGCGACGGCGTGCGCGCGGCAGAAGCCGTAGGCGCCGAAGCCCTTGATGATCTCCCACACCTCGTCGAGGACGGTGGGGGAGTAGCCGCGGCCGCCGGCCTCACGCCGGAACCAGGCCTCCACCTGCGGAAGGCGTTCCTTGTCGGCGAGTGCACGGCGGGCGACCTCGGCCAGTGCCCGGTCGCAGCCGGTCAGGACGGAGAACATGTCGATGATCTGCTCGTGCCAGATCGTCACCCCGTACGTCGAGGCCAGGACCGGGACCAGGTCGGGGTGCGGGTATCGGGGTGCGGCGCCGTGGCGGGCGGCGATGTAGAGCGCCGGCATGCCGCCCTTGACCGGGCCCGGACGGAAGAGGCTGATGTCGGCGATGACGTCCTGGACGTCGCGCGGTTGGAGCCGGCCGACCAGGTCCTGCTGGCCGGGAGACTCCAGCTGGAACATCCCGACCGTGTCGCTCCTGCGGATCAGGTCGAAGGCACCCGGGTCGCCGAGGGGGACATGGTCGGGGTTGTCGAGGTCGATCTGGCGGCCGCTCGTGCGGCGGACCTCTTTGACCGCGTGCGCCATCGCGGACTGCATCCGCACCCCGAGCACGTCCAGCTTGAGGAGGCCGAGGTCTTCCACGTCCTCCTTGTCGGCCTGGACCATCGGGTACTGGCCCCCCGGCGTCGGTTGCACCGGCAGCCGGTCCAGCAGCGTCGAGTTGGAGAGGATCACCCCGCACGGGTGCATGGCGATGCCCCGCGGCAGCGCGTCCAGACCTTCGGCCAGTTCCCACAGCGGCCCGAACGAGCCGGCCTCCCCCGAAAGCCGCTTCAGCTCCGGCAGCGTCGTGAGCGCGTCGCGGATGTCGCAGGCCCGGATGTGCGGGAACGACTTCGCGATCCGATCGACCACCTGGGGCGCGATCCCCAAAGCGAGGCCGGTGTCGCGCAGGGCATGCCGGGCCCGGTAGGTCTCCGGCATCCCGGTCACCGCGACGCGCTCCCTCCCGAACCGCTCGATGATCCGGTCATAGACCTCCAGCCGGCGCGCGGACTCCACATCGACGTCGATGTCCGGCAGCGACGACCTGCGCTCCGACAGGAAGCGTTCGAAGAGCAGGTCGTGCTCCAGCGGGTTTGCCGTCGCCACGAACAAGGCGTGGTTGACCATCGAGCCGGCACCCGAGCCCCGGGCCGCGACCCGGATGCCCATCGCGCGGACGTCCGCCACCACCTGGGCGACCGCCAGGAAGTACGCCTCGTACTCCAGCTTCCCGATGACCCCGAGTTCGTACTCCAGCTGCTCGACCGCGCGCCGGTCCCGGTCCAGGCCGCGCGCGAACATGCCCGTCTCGCACCGCTGGCGCAGCAGCCGCATGGCGCCGCCCGGCCCCGGCTCGGCCCCCACGACCTCCGGCTCGGGGAAGTGCGGCCGGCCCAGCCCCAGGTCCGCGACCGGATCGAGAACGCACTCCTCCCCGGCCCGCACGGTCTCCGCGAGCAGCGCGGCCCCGCGGCCCGCACCGGCACCGGACGCCTCCGCGATCCGCTCGGCGTCGGCCCGCATGGCGGCCGGGTCCTTCAGCCAGCGCTCGCCGCAATCCAGCCTCCGGCGGTCAATCGGCCGCAGCAGCCGGCCCGCGTCCAGCACGTCGGCGATCCGGTGCTGCGCCGGATCGGCGTACCGGACCGCGTTCGTCAGCACCGCACGGACGCCGAGCTCGTCGGCGAGCCCGACGGTGCGGGCGGCCAGCCGCAGCGAACCCGGCCCCGTACCGGGCACACCCCAGCGCACCGCCTCCAGCCGCAGGTGCGCGCCGGCCACCTCCCGCCACGGCGCGATCAGTTGCTCGGCGAGGTCCGGCCGCCCAGCCGAGAGCGCTCGCACCGGCTCCGAGGCCGGCCCCAGCAAGACCAGCAGGCCCTCGTCCACGTACCGCCGAAGCGTCTCCCAGGACACCACCGGCGCTCCCCCCGCCGCATCCGCGTGCGCGGACGACACCAGACGGCACAGCCGCGCCCACCCCGCGGCGCTCCGCGCGAGCAGCGTGACCCGCAGCGGCGGCTCCACCACGTGCGCGCCACCACGTACCGGCGTGCGCAGGCGGGCTGTGGATCCGGGGCGGGCCGGCGAGTGGGATGAGACGGCGACGTCGACGCCGAAGACAGGGCGGATACCGGCGGCGATGGCAGCCTTCGCGAACCGGACGATGCCGGTCACGGTGTCGCGGTCGGTCAGGGCGAGCGTTCCGATACCACGCTCCGCGGCCCGACGGACCAGGTCGCGGGGGTGGGAGGCGCCGTAGCGGGCCGAGTAGCCGCTCGCCACGTGAAACCGACGGGTTCGCGGATTCCGGACGTAGAAGGGTCACGAACCCGCTGTGCAGGGCGGCTGCGACTGGCATTGCCCGGTGGGTTCGTGGCCGATCTTGGGGCGTGCTGCAGCCAGGACTTGTCCGGTCGATCATGTTCGGAGCCAGATGACGATTGCTGCTGCGGGCCGGACAAGTCCGAGTTGACCGCCATCGGGCGCGAGGCACCCGAGCGGTCAGCGGCCCGGACAGTGCCGCCCATCTCCTCCCTCTGCCGGCCCAGCTCGACCGAAGCGGCCTCCAACCCCATCCGGGTCAGGCTCCGCGGCGTCTCACCGTCCGTGGTGGACCGCTGTCTAGGACAAGACCGTGCTTACGCACATCAGTGATGCGAAGCGGTTGGCTCCTCCGTGCGCAGGGCGCCTGGACTTCCCGGCTGTCCACCTCCAGGAAGCGGACCTGGTGCGTACCTCGGAAGCCGCACCATCCAGCTTTCTAGGCGCAGCCCTCGCTCCCGTCTGCAGTTGCAGCACAGACGGCCTGTCGGCCCTCATGCCCTGCGGGGCCACTCGGCCTTCACGCCGGTGCGTCGTGTTGTGACAAGTGTTGACTCTAGGTAGCGTCAGGTGACTGAAAGTCACTTCAGCCTGCGAGAGCGGCGAGGGAGCCTGCAATGTCGAATCCGACTGAGGACATGAACGCGAAAATCGCCAAGATCGTGAAGGAGGCGAAACCGGAAGAGATCATCTCCATGCTCAATGGGTCCGACATGGACTCGATCATCGGAGCGAGGAATCAGAACCACAACAACAATCCGTTGAACGCAGAAAAAGAGTCGTAGGGATCCACCCCGATTTCCACCTCCCGTCGGGGGTCGCCCCCCCGGCGGGCTAGCGCATCGCGGCAAAGGATTAAAGCCATGTCGGATCTCCTCCTTGTGTTTCCTCCTCAGTGGAGCGCGTTCCAGCCATCTCTCTCCCTGCCCTCACTCTCTGCGTGGCTAAAGCGTGCCGGATATGATGTTACATCAGTCGACATTAATGTCTATTTCTATGAATGGCTCGTGTCTGATGAATGTGCGGATCTTCTGATCCAGCAAGTGGAAGGTCGTGCCGATCTAACCCAAGAGGAGCAGATTGCCCTCGTTGCCATCTTCAAGAGTGCTCGGGAATTCCGAAGCGACATCCAGCAGTTGCAGCAATCCGGTGGAATCGCTCGGGAGAGCAGCGCCTACTTTGAGAGTCATTATCTTGGAGTGAAGTCACTAGCAGCGTACCTGAATGCCGTTTCAACGGCTTGTGAGGAATTTGTCGTATCCCCTTACGAGTTCCAGTTCAAATCTGGAAACCTAAATTCGAGCGAGTTGGAACGGATGGTCGAGTCGCCTAATCCCGTGCTCGCCAAGTTTCTACACCGGGCGGTTGAGAAATATGTAGTGCCGCAATCTCCAAAATTGATCGGAATCTCTTGCATCGGGCAAGAGCAGCTGTATTTCACGCTCCTCCTGGCTTCCATTTTGAAAGAATGGCTCGATGTTCCCGTCATGGTTGGAGGCACGATCCTTTCCCGCATCTTCGAACGTGGGGCCTTGAAGGCGAGCTGGTTCGACCGGTTCTTCGACATTATCGTACGCAATGAGGGTGAGAGGCCGGCTGAACAAGTAATGCGTAACCTGAACTCCGGGAGTGCGCTAACTGAAAACGTTCCAGGAATCGTATTCCGTAGAGACGGCGAAGTTGTATCGTCGCAACCGTGCCTACCTCTAAAGCCGCATGAAATCCCTGACCCAGATTTCGATGATATGCCGTTGGGTAAATATCTGTCTGCGGAGACGACACTTCCCTTGCTTTCATCGCGAGGGTGCTACTGGGGAAAGTGTGAGTTCTGCCATCATGGCATGGTGTACGGTGAGAAATATGCCGGATATGAAGTTACTCGCGTACTTGAAACTATTGAAAACCTGGCCTCCAGGTATGGTGTCCGACATTTCGCATTCAACGATGAAGCCATCCCGCCTAAGGTTGCTCGATCACTCGGAGAGATTGCTCCGTCTAGTGACGAGACTGGATGGTGCTTTACCGGCCTGATCAAGTTCGAGAACTTCTTCCGGCGTGAAGACTTCGCCAACCTTCATCGGATCGGTTTCAGGTCTCTCTACGTTGGACTGGAATCTGCCTCCGAGCGAGTATTGCGATTGATGCGCAAGAATACTCGGAGAGAAGTGATGGTGCGCAACCTTTCGGATGCCACCGATGTCGGCATCTGGATGCACTGCTTCCTATTCTTCGGATTTCCAGGAGAAACCGAAGCTGAGGCTCGGGAGACTTTTGATTTCATCCTTCAGAATTCACGGATCGTAAGCTCTTTCGGGGTCGGAGCTTTCTCCTTGGAGCATAACGCCCCTATCTTTCGCCATCTGGCGGACTTTGGGGTCACTCTCAAGCCTGGAGGGAAGAATGACGTGGACGTCTACTATCGATATGAGGTGTCGGAGGGAATTAAGCCTGAACGCGCAGCCGAGTGGAGTAGCATGCTGAATGCCGCTTCCCTGAATATCCCTAGTTACTACGGAGCCGGGTGGGTTCCTCGCGAACTGCTCCTGTGTATTCTGTCCGCAATGAGTCCGAAGGACCTAATTGCCCACGGTCTCCAAATGCGGGCCCTGAGTGGAATGCCCCCGAGTGTCGCACTGTCGCGAATTGTCACGCGGGTTCCGCACCCTAGAGATCCAAGTGCAAAGATTGCAATCAACAGGATCAATGGTTCGGCCCTAATGGTCAAGGGAGGGGCCTTGCGGCTGCTAGATACTTGCTCAGAAATCGAGATGAACTTCGGTAGCCTTCGTGAACTAGCGCCGCTTCTCTTTGCTCGGCTGATGCCAACGGCCAATAACGTCCATGTAACGTCTGAGCTGGATTCGGATTGAGCACGACTCGAGTCTTACGGTACAGGGAGTCCCATCTCGTGCCATTGAAGCCCCGCGCACAGTCCTTGTTGTGGCCCCAAGCCCGATAGGGAACTGCCGGGAGGCGGCGGCTATCCGGGCGAGCTCGCCTCGGGACAGAGAACGGCGGCGAGGTGACCAACGGGTTCGCGGATTCCTGGCGTCTCCGAGCGCGTACCCATCGACCTATGGATCTCACCCACGTCGTCCCTGAGGTCCGGAGTTCGTGGGTACGGATGCCGAAGCCAACTGTTCATGCCTGGATGGGGTCGGGGCGAATGTCAGCGGGGTGGGCAGCCGCCACGTACTTCACTGCGGTGATGGCCGAGAGCCCGAAGACCCGCATCAGGCGGACCGGGTCGGCGCCGTCGTGTGCTTCGTCGAGGATCCGGTCCTGGCGGAGTTTCCCCGCCTGAAGGCCGGTCCCCTTCAAGGATGTTCGGAAGATCATTCTGCTGACCGGGGCGTCTCCGTTGACGGCGGTCTCCCGGTTGATGAACAGGTGGGGGTTGGGTGTGCGGGGCCACCGCCGGAACCGTTCCGCAGCCCAGCTTCTGGCCAGCTCGAGGGTCATCTCGTCCAGGTAGACGAGGTGGTCCGGGCGGCTCTTGCGGCGGATTCGCAGGCGTCCCCGGGTCCGGTCGAGGTCGTCCAGGTGCAGGCCGGTGATCTCACTCGGCATGAGGGCGTGGACGACGACGAGCGCGATGACGAGCCGGCTGCGGACGTCGGGGGCATTGTCGAGGATGCCCTTGAGCCGGTCGGTGGGCAGGGGAACCGGCGCATGGCGGGCGATCGAGAGGCGGATGGTCCGCGCGGGATCCCGGAAGATGAGCCTCTCGCGTCGCAGTGCCCGGAATAGTGATCGCAGGCTGGTGTGCACTGATCGGGCATGTGGCCTGGTCAGGGGCTTGAGTGCCTCTTCGATGATCTCTTTGGTGACCTGTCTCGGGTCGTTGATGCCCTGAGTGGAGAGGTCCCGCAGGATCGGGGCGGCGAAGGAGACGTAGTTGTAGATGGTCGTCGGGGCGATGGGCCTGCTGGGCTTGCTTCCCTGTCCCGTCAGCACGTCGATCCAGGTGTTGACGGCCGCGGCGTACGAATCCGGCAGGCCGGTCGCGATGTTCCGGGCCCGCAGGAGGTCTGCGCTGATCTTCTCCTCGGCGATGAGGAGTTCGCGGCGCCGGAGGAAGTCGGTGACGCGGGCGTCGGTGTGGTTGCTGCTGAGGAGAGCGACCGCCTGGATGTCGATTTCCCGGATTGGAGCCTGGACCCCGAGCCAGGACAAAAGGATCCGCAGGGTGCGGGTGCTGCTGTGCTGGTGGTCGGGGTTCCAGCCGCGGGAGCGGATGTAGCGGGCGAACTCGGCCATCACGGCCTCGGCCTCGGGTGTCGGCGCGGGCAGATCACTCTTGTCCATCCTGGTCCAGTCCCGGGCCGAGGCCTCGAACAGTGCGGTCTGGGCCGGATCGACCAGGTGGGCCGAGATGGGTCGAGCCGCCCTCGAGGCGGCTTTGACCAGCCTCTTTTTCGCGACGAAGCGGCCCTTGCGCCGGGTCCTGGGCGGGTAGCGGGCGTCCGTGGTCCGCAGCTTCGGGGCGAATGCGGCCCCGAACCACAGCTGGTCACCCCCCTTGAGGGTGATGCCGTCGATGTCGGTGGCCGTCTGGGCCTGCAGCACGGTGCAGAACCTGCAGAGGCCGTCGGCCAGCGCCTGGACGCTCCGGCAGCGTTCGCACTCACCGGATCCGGGGTGGAAGCGGGCGAACTGCTTACAGGCCAAGCAGACCTTTCGCCGGTCGTTCGACCAGGCCAGGCAGCGTGTGCAGCTGCCGTGGACGACTCGGTCGGCCGGAACGATCCTGGAGCGGGCGTCGGCCAGCAGTCCCGCCCGCCGCAGTGCCTCCGCGATCGTGGGAGACATCGAGGGCAGGTCGTCCAGCGTCTGGGGAAGGACCTGCCGCTGCCCCGGCTCACGGGTCGCCAACGCCAGACGGGCGAGCGAACGGGTCAGGTTTAGCCATGCTCCGCCGACTTTCCGCTCGCGAGCGATGCCCGCCAACTGGTGTTCCACCAGATCCAGTTGTGGGATCGGCCGGTCGCGGATGCGACCCGCGTCGGAGATGGCCAGCGTCCGCCGCGGTGGCGGGAACAGGCCGAGCTGTCCGTCCACCTGCCTCGGGAAGAGAAGAGGATCATCATGCGGCTGCGACGGGGACGGCTTCCGCACCCACTCGGGAACGGGCTCCCGCGTCGTCGGCCGGTCGTGTGCCCTGAGCGGGTTGGCAGGGGGCAGCTTCACGTCCGGCAGCACCACCGCAAGCTGCCGCGGCCGCCCGGGCGGCAGGTACTCCCGGCGGAGCTCCGCCCAAATCCACTGCTCGTCCTCACCCAGCCTCACGGCCAGAAGGCACCCTCGGCAGGTCCCGTCCACCGCGACTGGCTGCGGCCAGCCGCACCGCCGGCAGACACCCTCCCGGCGCCCGTAGGAGCCCATGCGGGCCCAGGACCGCGACCGGGTGCAGAACACGCACAACCTGTGGACGGAGAGGACTCCCCAGTCCGAACAATATCCGCATTCCTCCACCATCACCGGCTTCGTCCGCCCCGCCATATTCGATTCCTGTTCTAATTTGGGGGCAGGGCGCGTCGCTGGCCGCCGCTGGCAGGCCGTGGAACCGGCCGAGCCGGGCCCACGTCCCCGCTGGCGGTCTGGATCTCGCCGGGCTCCCGGCCCGCCGCCGAGGCCACCGGCTCGGCCTCCATCAGGTCCGCGACCGTGCAGCCCAGCGCGGTGCAGATCTTGTCCAGATCGTCCAGGCGGACGGTGATCGGCTTGTTCGCCCACAACGCCGCGACCTTGCTCAAGGACGGGTGGAACCCGACCTCGGCGAACGCGGCCTGCAACTGCGTCGGCCGCCAGATGTCACGCCGGGCAGCGACCCAGCGCAGGTTCCACTTCATCGCTTCACGACTCCAAGCTCAGCCGGCGAACCGCTCGCCGGGAGGACTCCAGACTCTGCCGCTCCGGATCGCCCTTCGCGGTCGCCAGATAGCCGACCGTGGTGGTTGCCCAGATGTGGCCCAGCAGGACCTGCACGTCCCACAACGGCATGCCCGCTTCATAGTTGTGGGTCGCGCACGCGTGCCGCAGCAAATGCGGGAAGAGCTGGGTGATCGAACCCTTCAGATGCTCCTTCGAGGCGGCCTTCAGGGCTCGCCGGAAGGTGTCCGGGCCTACCGCCGGCGCGATCGGCAGGTTCAACGAGGCGATCGACTTCGGCATCCGCTCGGAAGGGAACAGCGGCGCGTGCGGATCACTCGCGTCATCGCGGAACTCGCCCCGGATCTCCTCCACGTACCACCACAGCAGAGCCCGGCCCTCCTCGAACAGGTATGCCTCGCGCTCGCGCGAGCCCGACCCGTTGGCGCCCTTCCCGAACACCAGGAACCGGCCCCATTGGCCGTTTTCCCAGTTCACGTCCCCCAGTCGGACCGCGCAGAGCTCAGCCGCCCGCACCCCCGACACGTAGGTGATCTTCGACATCACGTAGTTCCGGACGGCCACCGGATACTTCCTCGAGGCCGGCAAGGCATCCCGCCATGCGGCGAAGAATTCCTTCGTCGCCCGTGCCGACGGAGGGATCCGGAGCCCGAAGTCACCGCGGTGTTCGGGCCGGTTGAAGGAATCGACCGGGGACTGGACTCCGGCTCCGAACCGCCGCAGGATCTCGCCGGCGTACCGCTGCTCGAGGAAGGCGAAGTAGCCGTCGATCCGGTTCATCTTCGACCGCACCGTGGTGTGACGCCCCGGCTTCCCCACCCCGGAGAAGTACTGGTCAACCTGCCGCGACGTGAGCCGCCAGGGCACCACGCCGTAGAACGAGCAGAGCTCCACCACCGGCTGGACCAAGGCTTCCAGAGTCTTCGCCGACAGCCCCGCGACATCCCTCGCCCAGCAGTACTCGGCCAGCGTGTCCTGGTAGAGGGCCCGTTCGTCCGCCTCAGTCGA
Source organism: Streptomyces sp. NPDC001513 (assembly GCF_042894695.1). Lineage (NCBI taxonomy): Bacteria > Bacillati > Actinomycetota > Actinomycetes > Kitasatosporales > Streptomycetaceae > Streptomyces > Streptomyces sp. NPDC001513. Next base: position 465,710 of record NZ_JBIAVU010000004.1, on the reverse strand, counting down.
CGACTCGAAGGCCCGGCGCTGCAGCGTCAGGACGTCGGCCAGCCCCGGCTCCGCCCCACTCGGACGCTCCATCGCGCCCACCCCGCCCTCGCCGGTGATCAACGAGAAGCGGCGACTCCCTGAATCTGCCACGAGGCAGCAAATTACGCTCAGGACTCCTGGAATCTGCGAGAAAACAGCAGAACCTCACACGATCGAGTGGATCTCACCCACAGCCCTCCGGCCAGCATGAACAGCTGCAACGGACTGCCGAAGAAGCTCTGGGAACCCGTCGGATCTCCACTTGGAGGTGAACACCGTTGCTCATGCCCACCTCCCATGATCAAACGGTTCCAGCCGGTATGGCTGAAACTCCCCCCTCAAGGTATCGAACTTAAATCGAACAGTGCGAATCGACCACTCCGCAGTAGACGTGATGTTGATTGTGACTGAGCGCTATACCTGGCCACTGAGCGCGATAGTTGGCCGGTCAGGGCATTCTGGCTGACTTGCGCGCGCCTTGCTCGGTGCATCGGTGCATCGGTGCATCGGTGCATCGGTGCCGGACAGCGGGACAGCCCCGACCCGCTGTCCGGCCGGGGCCAACGCAAGGTGCAGCGCGAACGTACGGAGCTGGGGCTGCGGCGTTCCTGGAGGGTGAAACGTCTGGGTGACGCCGTGAGGCGTTGGGTGTTGTCGTACGCATGCGCGATCATGCCGTCATCGGGCGGAAGAACGCGGGGAGGGTTCGATGGGTGTGGGGTTGGTGAGGGACTTGGGCTGCCCGGACCGGCGCGTTGCCGCGGCAGAAGCGCTGGCCAGGGGCGGTGAGGCGGCGGCGGAGGCCATTGTGCGTGAGCTGGCGGATGAATCGTCTCCTGTGGGATGGCGGGAGGCCGCTCCCGTGCTCCGGAGCATCGGGGGCGCGGCGTTCGACTCCCTGCTCCAAGGGCTCCTCGACGCGCCGACCGTGGAGATACGAGACAGGGTCGGCCTCGCATTCGCACGGTTGGGCGCGGGGTTCCTCGACCAGTACGCCACCGCGATCTCGTATCCCTCGCCGTTCGTCCGCCGCCAGGCGGTGCTCGGGATCCGGCACTGCAACGGGGCCGGCCTGTCGACCGTCCCCGCTCTGCTGCCGTTGCTCGGCGACACCGATCCTGAGGTCGCCCAAGAGGCGCAGGACACCTTGATGATCCGTGGCAAGGAAATCGAGGCGAGCCTTGTTCCTCTCCTCCAGCGGATCCGGCGGGAGGGCCCCGGCCGGCAGCGCGCTCGGGCGCTGTCCGTCCTCGCGGTGCTGGGCGGTGAGACCGTGCTGTCTGTTGAGGATGTTGCGGCAGTCGAGCGGCTTGTCCGCGTGAAGCTCGCAGATGATCGGCCGGCGGCGTTGTGGGCATGTTGGAATCACTGGATCGCGGTGCCGAGCGGGGACCAGGCCGGGATCATCAGCACCTTGGGACTCACGGATCCGAGACCGGTGACCTTCGCGCTCGGCAACGACATCGTGGACTCTGACGGTCACGACGCCGATCCGGGTAGCCACGACGGCTTCACCAGGGTCTTCGTCACCCCTGAACTCGACGGCTGGACCTTCGTGCTCGGCGCATGGTGCGACCCTTGCGACGCGGAACGGAGCGAGGACGTCCTGAGGCTCTGCACTCTGCTCAGCTCACGCTACGGACGTGCCGAGGCGTACTACTACGGCGCTCAGGGCGACGGCTCCGCCTGGCTCGTCACCGAACACGGCAAGGTGATCCGACGCTACTGCGAGACCGGCGAAGGCGAGGATGAACTGCTGACCCTGGGCGATCCCCTGCCGTTCGAGCGGACGCGCCGAGAGGAGCTCGGCCTCCAGCCCGTTTGGGACCCCGCGCTGGAATCCGAGGACGACGCGGATGAATGGAAATGGGCCGCGTTCCATCTCGCACCCGAGGTCGCCGAACATCTTGGGGGCAGCCCTCTCAGCATCGGCCCGGAGACGGTCTCGCGTGGTGCCGGCGTCATCGCCCTGACCCCGTACGGGGTTGTCCAAGGTGTGCCGGCAGGCGCGTACCGCATCTGAGGAGCCTTCAGGCCATGGGCGAGAATCCAGCTTCTCCGTGGCGCGGCAGTGAGCGTGCAGTTGGCCGGACGGGCCATCTATGGCGCTCAGTCACATTGATCTTGTTGTGACTGAGCGGGATAGTTGGCCCTTGAGCGGTGCGCTTGGCCCCGGTGAGCTTCTGGTTGGCCCGTACTGCCGTCGAGACGGCATTGGCCTGGCCGGGCGGGTGTCAGTGGCGGATGCGAGGCTTTGGCCTGCACCTGGGGGCCGCCCGAAGAGCAGGCCGTGCCGGGGCCACATCCCTGACGGCCCGACTGTCCCGGGTGTGTTGCCGTCGACCAATCCGACAGCGGGGAGCGTTTCTTCCGATGCCTGCACAGCACACACGTCCCAAGAGCCGTCCCGCGCAGACATCGGGCACAGATGTCCTGCCATTCACGCCTTCTCTCGTCAAAACAGTGTTCAGGGACGTGACCTCCATGCACGTCTCTCGGCCGGCCGCGTGCGCGGCCGTGTCGGTGCTGCGGACGGTGCTGACGGAGATCGTCGAAGGATGCAGTAGAGCGGCGGCTGAGCAGGCGCGGAGGAAGCTGCTTCCCGCGGACCTTGTCTCATCGCTCGACCGCAACGTCGAGGTCACGGTGGGGGAAAAGTGGTACGACCACAGCCCGACGTTCAAGGGCCTGAATGGTGTCACCTACGATGCCGAGGGTGTCATCGTGCGTGCCCCCAGGCGTAGCCGGTCGCGCAAGCCCAGTGCCATGGTCGGCGCTCACAGGTTCGAGACCGAGGTCAAGAAACTGCTGCGAAGCCAGGGGGTGACGGCCGTCCCGGCTCTGGTCCGCGACCTCGACGGACTCGCGAGCAACTTCCTGACAGACCTCGCCCGGGACGCGGTGATGGTCGTCCGTGAAGGCGGGGTCAAACGGTACGGCACGGCCGCCCTCGTCCTGCCGGGAGAACCGGCCCCACCCCCGTTCCTCAAGGAATCCATCCCGGCGCTGTACTCCCGCACGGGAGATGCCCGGACCGTCGGCAGGGACGACATCCTGGGTGCTACCACGATTCAGTTGTTCGGAGACATCCGAGAGCGAGCCCTCACCGAAGCACGCGCAGCGACACGGAACACTTCGTCCGTCTGAATGGGCAGCACCCTGGCGCAGCCCTCTGTGGCGTTTCCATAGGTTCAGAGGCGACTGAGATTCAGCGTTCTGGTTGTCCGGCGGGGCCAACTGCAGCGCTCGGTCACACTTGTTGTGACTGTGTGCGATAAGTGGCCCTTGAGCGCGATGGTTGGCCCGCTGTGCGTTCCACTTGGCCCCCGCACCGCTGCGGGCCACGGCCGAGGCCATCTGGCCGGGCCTTGCGGCCCCGTAGCCTGGCAAGCCGCCTCATGACAAAGTGATCATGTTGGACTGACTGTGGTGGGGGAGACACGTGAGGCGACATCTCAGGACGGCGGCAGCGGCCATGCTCGCAGTGGCGCTGGCTGGCTGTGGCGGGAGCGGGGGAAGTGCGATCGTTCCGACGAACGGCCCGGGTCAGGCCTCCGTTCCAGCGGGCCCCTACCGGTTGAAGATGCCCCAAACGGTACTCAAGGGCGCCTTCACGGAGTCCGACCATTCCGCGCCCGATCAGAACATCCCGACGATGCTCTCGGGCCAGATCGAGCACGGCGTCTCCGCCTTCGCCGCCTATGAGCCGAGCGACCGAACCACAGAGACGTCGGGGTCCGTGCTCGCGGTGACCGGGGTGTACGGAACCGTACTGAACCCAGTCACGGCCCGCGACGAGTTCCTGAAGATTCTCGATCGTCGGACCAGCGTCCCGGACATGCGCTCCGCCGTGATCATCGGCCCTCGCACGATCTTCCCTCAAGGCTCCTCGGAGCCCGTGTCCTGCCGGATCGTCCAAGAGGTCGATCGCTTCGGCACGACCTGGGAACCCGACTGTTCCTGGGCGGACGGATCGGCCGTGGCGCACGTGTCCCAGACCGTGGACTTCAAGAAGCCGCCGGCCGAGTTCGACCTTGAGGCCTTCGCCGCGAAGACGGCGATCATCCGCAACGAGGTCCGCGTCCCCATAGCGCCGTAGGGCCTGGCCAGCGCCGCATGAAACGCACGCCTCGTCAGCCGCGGAGGGGCTTGCGCTGACGTGCCTCAGTTGCCTGGTCACGAACATACGGGTCAGCGTCTGCTGCCAGCTGGTCAAGCACGGCCGAGGTCGCGGGGTCTGCGGGCTCTAGGGCGGGAAAGCGGCCCAAGGCGATCGCGACCCAGGCTCGAACGCGGGGGTTGTCGTCGTTCGCGAGCAAGCGGATCTTCGGCAGGGCTCTGGGTTGCTGCAGGAAGCCGAAGGAGCTGAGGGCGGAGAGACGCACCTGCGGGGAAGGGTCGTCCAGCAGGTCCAACAGCAGGTCGATGGCCGCCGGCTCTGTCCCGTGGCTGCCGAGCGTGCCCACGACCGCGCTGCGGACTCCTTCGTCCGAGTCCTGCGCAGAGTGGGCCAGCAGGCTGAGATCGGCTGGTTCGGGGACGAAGCCGAGCAGCCAGATCGCCGCCCTGCGAAGGTCCTCATCGTTGCCAACGGCGCACGGCAGGAGGACTTCGCGCGCGGCGGCGGGGTCCTCCTGCGCGAGTACATGGAGCCTCGTCGAGAGGGAGTCCTGGTCGTCACCCAGATTGCGGGAGTAGGCCCGCAACAGGGCGGCAAGGGACGTGTGGCCGGCGGTCTCGGCCAGAATCCGGGCGAGCACATGACGGGCGTACCAGTTGCCCGCTTCCACGGCTGCCGTGAGATGCCGTTCCAGGTGCGGAATCAGCTCCCGCCGCCGGGCGGCTACGAGCTCCTCTTCGATTTCTGCAAGGTCGTCGAGGTCGAAGTCCGGATCCGTGAGTCCGGCCGCCAGCTCATCAAGGCGCAGGGGGAGATCATCCGCCGCCCGTTGGCGTTCCAATCCGTCCTCCTTGTGATCCTTCAGACCGCACCGAACCTGCCGCTGCGGGTCTCCCTGCTGCGGTCACGGAATGGATTGTCCAACAGGTCTCTGACAACGGCGTTTGTGGCAGCCAGTGCGCTCAGCCGATCAGACCCTCTCAACGTCCGCGCAGGTCCCATGACCTTGACAAGAACGATTGGGAATCAGTCACACTTGAGACCTAGCGCTCTTGTTGGCCAGTCTGAGTACTGGAATTCGCGCAGGTCAGCTGTATCGCCCCGTGGGGGCCATACAGCTCGGACCATCACTGTGCTGGTGGCCCGCCGCTTCCGCCCGTGCTCATCAGGAGGTAGGCGAGCGTCACCACCCCGACCCCGACGAGCACCGCGATGCCGGCGTCGGGGTGCATGTACGCGATGTATGCGGCGACGGTGCCGAGCAGCAGCAGGACGAGGGCGCGCAGATCCAGGGGCCCGGTCACCGGGGCACCTCGGGGCCGAGTTCGCGGGATACAGCCGCTGCCAGGTCGGCCTTCGCCCTCTCCACTGAGCGGTCCGCCAGCCGAATCGTCTCGGTGTGACCGGCCTGGCGCATGTCGCCCCGCTGGACGCCGTAGGGGAGGTGGAAGACGTCCCGCCAGAGGTCGAGGACGGCGGCCTCCACGGCGCGGGCCTGGTGGCCGAGCATGGAGGCGCTGATCACCTCACGCCAGCCCTCCCGCTCGTGTTCCTCTATCCGGTCGCTGCCAGTCTTGCCGATGCCGATCTTCACCGCAGCGAGGCGGCCGTGCATCATGAGGTACACGAACGCCGGGTCGTCAGCGCGGATGCCGTAGCCACCGCAGTACTTGCATGCGCCGGTTTTGGCATGCTTGATGCTGTCGAAGACCGGCGCGACCTCGCGCCTGCACTCCTCGTTGAGGCATCGGGCCTGCCACGGTTTCTTGACGCCGGGGAACCTCACCAGCGGTTCGGCGCCGGCAGCGCGCATGAGGTCGGCGGCCTCTTCGGGGGCGATGGCGCCGTTGCGGCGGCAGAGGTCGCAGCCCCTGCCTTGTTCCTGGCGGAGGGCCTTACGGACGCTGGTGAGCGTGGGTGTGGTGATGCCGTTGCACGTGCCGCACACCGACATCCAGGGGGTGTTGTTGCCGGGGTAGGGGCCTTGGGGGGTGAGTCCGCGCTCGGCCATGATCGCGCGGGCTTCGTCCTCAGTGCGCTTCTCAGAGCCGGAGCAGCGGCGGCACGGACCCTGCCCGCTCGTGACGACGTTGGCGTAGCGAGGAGAGCAAGGCTGTCCGCACTTTACGCAGGTGCCGGGCCATGGGGCGGTGGCGCCGGGATAGGTGACGGACGGGGTGAAGCCGCGGGCGCGCATCTCGGCGGCGGCCTCCTCCGGATCCTTTTTCTTAGGCATAAACAAGCATCATGGTTCGTGTGGGGCAGCCGTGTTGGCTGTTCGTGGAAACAGGGAGCCGCTACGGCACCATTCGGCACCCGATCGTGCTGCCTGCCTGCCTGCCTGCCGACCGCGAGGCCGTCCGACGTGCACTGGCCGACGGCGTCGAGGCCGGACACTGCGCTCGGCGCGCTGGACTAGGCGCGCTCGCGCAGGATGGAGGCGTGGCCGATCAGACACAGGCCACCGTCCATCCTGTCGCCCCCGACAGGTGGCTGCCGGGTGACCGTCCACGTGCATGACACGGAGTTGGTCCTCGGACTCGCGTACGGGCTCGGCGACGTGGCGGAGTTCCTGCGCCGGGCGGGCTGGGCGGATGAGGCGGGCGGGCCGCCGATCGAGTGGCGTGGCGGAGGCCCCGAGGCGTGGACTGAGGGGTCCTGCCAGCGGGCCGGGCGAGGAGTCGTAGGATCGCGCGGTGGCAATCGAACTGACCGACGAACTCCTCCAGCTCCGCCGTACCGCCGACGAGGCGCGTGCCCGCGCTCTGGCCGGCTCGTACAGCCCTACCGCGTGGCGGGCCCTGGCTTGATGCCGCTGCCGCGTTGCAGGCCGCGGTGACCTAACACGCGACCAAGTCCGGGCAGGACCGGCATAAGGTGGAGCAGGGTATCAGGGATGCAGTCCGGGAGCCGGCCAAGGAGTAACCGGACGTCTTCCGCCGCCGCTAGCCTGCCTCGTTCAACTGGTCAAGGAGGACCTGGGCCTGAGCGCGTTCCTGGACGCTGTAGCAGGTCGGGTTCTGGAGCACGAGGTGGCTAGCCTCTCGGAGCTTGATCCGGTCGGGAGCGGGCGCTGCCACATAGGTAGGCGCCGGAGAGGGTTGCGCGGCAGCAAGGGCGGCGGCGCTCGCCTCACGGGTGCTGGAGCAGTTCGGTGGTTGCGGATTCGCGTCCACGGATGCCCGGCCGGCCAGGAACCCGCCGACGCCGATCACGATGGCCCCGCCGAGGCTGACGAGGACTAAGAGGTCGCGCCTGGCGGGCGTCGCGCCGGAGCGTATCGGGTCGGTCATGAGCCGAGGGTAGACGTCCGCCGTGGACGTGCCTTCCTCTGGCCGACACCGTTACCGGGGCGTGGCCTGGGGTGACTTCTACGAGCGGATGGGCATGCCCGGCGCCCGGCTGTCGCCCCTTTTCACGCGGCGAGGCCTAAAAGGGCGTTATATCCTGGCGAGGGTGTTTGATATCGCCAGGCTGCTTGAGGAGTTCCGTCGGCGCGGTGGGCGCCTGGTCTGGGCAGTCGATGTGTCAGCGTCAGGTGAGAGGATCACCAAATGCCTCTGCCTCAGCCCGATGATCTGACCTCGCTGGTCCTGCGTACCGACTTCGGTGACGAGGGAGCCTGGGAGGTGGTTCGTGCCGCACTCGACGCGGCTGGCGAGTACCCCCATGCCACGTATGTCAGCGAGCTCTGCTTTGCTGGCGTAGGAGTCCAGGCATTGCTGGATGAAGAGGCTGCTGCGGACGAAGACGAGCAGATCGTCTACATGTTTCTGGCGGACGCGGCCACGATGAAGGATGCGGGTCACCCGCTCCTGGCAGTGGACCTCTCGGACGAGCCTGGGCGGACGTTCAGGGTCTCCGTTCGGTGGTTTCCTGACATCTCGACCAACCTCAGCATCGCCAACATGGACTTTGCGGAGTTCGCCGACGCCGCTGATGGATCAGGGGCCTTCCGCGGCTTTGGCGGGGGCTGATGCCTTTTCGTTGAGTTCTGTCCGGACTGCCCCTGCCGCTCTGTCTCACAGCCTGCCCCACGGCGGCCGGCAGCCGCACAGACTCGCCCGGCCGGCCTGGGCACCGTGCATAGTGTGCTCATGGATCAATTCGCGGGGCAGGCCCGCCTTGAATGGTGGGCCAATCACGCGACGTGCCTTGAGAAGTACGACATCGACATCACTGTCGCTGCAGACGCGGTCGGCACGTGGCGGGCAACCGGTCGGCATGGTAGTGCCCTCGACATGACCCAGCGCGAGGGCTGGGACTTCCTCATGGAGATGGACCCCCACTTCTCCATCGTGTTTCCCGACGAGGACAACGGCGGGATCTTGGTGAGAGTCTTCGAGGCGGGGGATGGAACCCTCACGCTCACGGAGGCGCCGGACTGGGACGGTTCGGGGAGCATCACCTTCGACCTCCCCTGAGTTCAGCCGCCCAAGGGCAGGGACCGACTTTGCCGCCCTGCCACCGCCTCCGGCATGTCGCCTGTCACTGATCTTTCAGAATGAAGTTCGGAGACGGCGAAGGCATATGAGGCTGCACGCCAGTTCGAGCAGGCAAAGAGGCAGGCCGCGGCGGCCGAGGCCGGTGCCGTGACCGCGTGCCGTGAAGGAGTTCGGTGTCGTCTCCGTCGTGGACGCGTACATTCCGTACGACAAGGGCGTCCGCGGCTCGGGGCTGGCGGCGACCCGCATGCGAATCGTGGAATGGCCCCGACCTCGGCGACGGGCAAGTCGGTCAGCGAGTGGGACGTTGAGGTGCACGGTCCGCAGGCCGACGAACTCGCGGACGCTCCCGGCCGGTTCTCACCAGGGTTGCACCCGATTCGATCTCAGGGCTTGCCTGTCCTTGTAGCCGGGCTTGCCCACGCGCGTGCGCAGGCTTGCCCAGACCAGTGCACCCAAGGCTTGCCCGAAGGGCGGAGAGGCTTGCCCGAGCTGCAAGACACCTGCCGTACGGAGCTGAGTTCGGTGCGCTGGGGGCCCGGCGGTGGCGTGGCACGAGGCAGGGGGGTTACTGGAGGTTCAGCCGGATCGGGTGCGAGGCGTTCACAGGGCACGTGAAGATGCGCAGCTCGCCGAATCGGCCGACGTTGAGGTCGGGATCGCGGCCGCTGTCGATCGTGAGGAACAGGCGAGCCCTCGCGCCGCAGCCGCAGTAGATCGGGACCAGGTCCGTGAGGTGCCAGCTCGGCCAGCCGCCGGCCTTCCATCCCTTAAGGCAGGCCAGGCCGCGGTGGTAGTCGATCCCGTGCTCGTCGGCCCAGGCCTCCGCCTCGCCGAAGAGGTCTTCGGGCAGTTCGTCTTTCTCCGGGAGGTCGGTGGCCTCGACAGGGTCGAGGAGGCAGGGCCGTGGCACATACGAGGCCACGGCATCGACAGGTCTGGGGACATCCTGTGCGACTGCGAGGGAAGAGGCTGAACGGTAGTGCATCTCGACTGCGGGCCCCCAGTAGTGCCTCTGCCCCGGCAGCTCGGAGTGTTCCTGGGGGCACCACAGCACCTGCAGCACGTCCATGGCTTCCGGCCAGTCAGCCGTGGGTACGTCCTGCTTGAGGAGCTGCAGGACCCCGATCAGGGGTACGCCAGGGTCGCTGGGGACCGGCACCAGGCGGATCCGCTCCCACGTGACCCTGTCGAGCACGGTGGCGCCGTCCATGATCCGTGAACGGATGTGGGACTGCTCCCTGATGACCTCGTACACCCCATCAGCTCTGCTTGCCCGCCGGGCCCGCGCGTCCCGATCGATCCGCTCCAGAGTCTCCCGATCCGCGTCGGACAGCTTCTCCCGTACTTCGACCATGTGCGGCCCCCGACACCTGGGCCACTCCTGGTCGGCCGGCCACAGCAGCGGGCCACCGACGTGGCTGCTGTGCGGTGACGGCTCACCCGCCCGAGGGCGCAGCAGTGTGGCCTTGCGGGCGTAGGGGGCAAGGGCGGGTATGCCGGCGAGTAGCGCCTCGGCGGCCGGATTCACGGCTGTCACGCGGACGATGATCCGCTGCGCTGCCGAGGTGGGCAAGCCAAGGTGGATGCGGCCCCTGGGCAGTTGCACCGGAAGGGGGCTGGAGGGTTGCACGTAGAGGTGTACTAGGGGTTGCACGACCTGGAGGGCTATCAGGTCTTGCTGGACCTGCTGGCTGACCATGGCGACAGCGTCGAGTCTCCGATCCCGGTGGCGATCGAGACCAGCCGCGGCCTGCTGGTCGCCACGCTCCGCACTGGCGTCCAGCAGATCTTCGCGGTCAACCCGATGGCGGCCTCCCGCTATCGCGACCGCCACGGCGTGAGCCGCAAGAAGTCCGACCCCGGTGACGCCCTCATGCTCGCCAACATCATCCGCACGGACATGCCGATGCACCGGCCCCTGGCCGCCGACACCGAACTGGCCCAGGCGGTGGCTGTCCTGGCCCGAGCTCAGCAGGACGCGGTCTGGAACCGGCAGCAGGTCTGCAACCAGCTCCGCTCACTGCTGCGCGAGTACTTCCCGGGGCTCCTGGAGGCGTTCAAGGACAAGCCGGGCGGTCTGGCCCGCCCCGACGCCCGCCGGATCCTGGCGGTGGCCCCGACGCCCGTACTGGCCGGCAAATTGCCGCTCTGGCGCCTGACCGACATGATGAAGCGGGCCGGCCGCCGCAGGAACATCGAAGCCGATGCCGAGCGCCTGCAGCAGCTCTTCCGCCGCGAAGCCCCGCACCAGGCCCCGCTGGTCGAAGACGCGATGGGCAAGCAGGCCGCGGCCCTGCTCCTGCAGCTGGACGCAGTCTGCGAAGCGGTCGCCGATCTTGCCCAGGCCACTGAGGAAGCCTTTCGCTCCCATCCCGACGCCACGATCATGCTGAGCTTCCCCGGCATCGGCTCCCAGATCGGCGCACGGATCCTCGCGGAGATCGGCGACGACCGCACCCGGTTCGCCACCGCCGGAGGGCTGAAGGCATACGCGGGCGCGGCCCCCATCACCCGCGCTTCCGGCAAGCGCCACTACGTCGGGCGCCGGTTCGTCAAGAACAACCGGCTCAACCATGTCGGCCACCTCTGGGCCTTCGCTTCCCTCAGCGGCTCGGCCGGCGCCGACGCCCACTACCGGCGCCGACGGACCGGCGGGGACTGGCACATGCAGGCCCTGCGGCACCTCTTCAACCGGATGCTCGGCCAGCTCCACCACTGCCTCCAGGCCCGGATCCCCTTCGACGAATCCATCGCCTTCCCGACGCCTCCAGACCCCGTCGTCTTGACGGCTTAACTGCATGAGGTGTCTTTCTCCGCGATAGCCGGAGGAAGAGGCCTGCTTCCTTTCGGGGCGGGGCCGGCCTTCACTACCACGGTCCAGCCCAGCTCAGCTCAGGCCAGCACGGACCGGCCCCGACAGCCCGGTCGGCAGCCGGCCCGTTCCCCGGTCTTCGTCCCGAGCCCGGCGCCGACCTGCCGCGCGGCCTGGCCCGGACACGCGTGCGCCCGCGCGTGAAGACGGCCCCGGACATGGCGAAGCGGCCCCGCCGGAACGTGAATTCGAGGGGTCGCTGCAACACCGTGGTTGGTTGATCAGGCCGCGAGGAGTTTAGCGAGGCGCTCGGCTGGGGTTTCCCAGCCGAGCGTTTTGCGTGGGCGGCTGTTCAGCTCTGCGGCCACCGTCTCCAGGTGCTGCGGAGTATGGGCGGCCAGGTCGGTTCCCTTGGGGAAGTACTGCCGTAGGAGGCCATTGGTGTTCTCGTTCGAGCCGCGCTGCCAGGGGCTGGCGGGGTCGCAGAAGTAGACCGGGATGTCGGTGGCCACCGTGAACGCCCGGTGGGCAGCCATCTCTGAGCCCTGGTCCCAGGTCAGGGAACGCCACAGATGCGGCGGGAGTGTCCGGACGGCCGTGGTGAGCGCGTTGCGGGTGGCGATTGCGCTGTGGCCGTGCGGCAGGTGGAGGAGCAATACGTAGCGCGTGGACCGCTCGACCAGCGTCCCGATGGCCGATCGTCCGTCCTTGCCGATGATGAGGTCGCCCTCCCAGTGCCCGGGGACGGCACGGTCTTCGGCCTCGGCCGGCCGGCCGGCCGCTGATCATGACCATGTCCTTGACCGGACGGGAGAGGCGCTTGTGGGCGTGGCGGTGCGGACGGCGGTGGGCCCGGCCGGTGCGAAGTGCCCGGGTCAGTTCCCGGCGAAGTTCCCCGCGGCCCTGGACGTAGAGGGCCTGGTAGATCGTTTCGTGGGTCACGTGCATCTCCGGCCGGTCGGGGAAGCGTGCCCGCAGAGCCTGGCAGATCTGCTCCGGGCTCCACCGCATCGTGAGGTGGCCCTGGATGAAGTCCCGCAGTTCGACGTTCTGGCCGATCTTGCCGGGTTTCGGCCGGGGCCGACGGGCGTCGGCGCGGGCCTGCGCGGTGTGTGGCCGGTAGTGCCAGCCTCCGTTGGGTGTGGTTCGCCGGTTGCGGCGTATCTCACGGCTGATCGTGGAGGGACTGCGGCCCAGTTCTGTGGCGATCTGCCGGATCGACGCCTTCTCGCGGAGCCGGTCGGCGATGTGGATGCGGTCGTTCTCTTGCAGGTACCGCAACGGCCGACAGGGCGGCTCCCCTTCATCTGCCCGGTGCCCAGACGTCTGTCCGTGGTCCTGGTAGATCGGGGGAGTCGCCCTGCGGCCCTTGCCGGGCGCGTGGCTGTTGCGCCACTTCTTGCCCGTGCGGACGTCGATGCCCACGATGCGGGCCGCTTCCCGGGTGCTGTAGCCCTGCTCCATGAGCTGGAAGTATGCGGCCCGCTCGCGGGTCAGCTTCTTGGCCCCCTGCGGTCGTCTGTCCTTGCGGATCTCGAAGTCCATCGCACCCCTTGAGCTGGGGTGTTGCAACGACCACTAGAACTTAAGGAAGGCGGGGCCGCTTCGAGTGGAGCGTGCTCGCTATGCGCGGCGGGGCGCTGCGCGCGCCGTTCGTTCGGAACCGCAGCGCCATACGCGTGCCGAGACCGTCGGCGTCACACGGCGCCGGGACTGGGGCTGGCTGACGAGCGGGCGACGCGGCGCGCCGTGCGGGAGCAGCGCGGTCATGTGGTGTGCAGAGGTTCCTTGAAGGACCTGCGGAAGACCGGACCCGCGAAGGGGATGATCGAGGACTTCACCTTCGACGTGAACGAGGTGGGGTGCCGTTCGAGTCTTACGTCGACGCGGGTGCCGTTGTCCGTGGGAGTCATGTGAAACTCCCAGCCGCCCGGGCCGAAGGGCACCGAGTCACGGGTGGTGACGCTGACGCTGATCGCCGAGCGGTCCCATTCGTAGCGTGCACGCTCCCAGGACTTGTCGTTGCCCTCGGTCACCTCCGCCCAGGTGTCGCCCCGCTCGTGGACCTGGAAGTGCTCGGCATCGATGGAAGACCACTCGTCGACGCGGGAGGGGCTGAAGTTCGTCAGCACGCCCATCACCTCGTCCGGGCTCATCGAAGAGTTCACGTGGAAGTGTAGGGAAGGCATGACCTGCTCCCTGGTTCGAGATGACCGCCTCCACCTCCCAGGGTGCGCCTCCGCCCACCGCCGTGCACCAGCAGCCGGAAATGGGCGCGCGGGCCTTGTCCTCCCGCGGGGCGACGAGGTCACGACGGCAGTTCGGTCCCCGCCTGCTCCTGGACCATGTACCGGGCGTACCAGTCGGGCCAGTTTTCGTCCGCCGCACCGATGCGTGCCTCGTGCTCCCCGTGTGCGGCCGCGGCACGGCGCAGCGCGCTCGCCAGGTCCTCGGCCGAGGCGAACGTCGTGGCCGCGGGGTCGAGGCGTCCCGGGAGTCGTGTGGTGATCTCCTGGAGCAGCCAGCCGTTGCCGTCCGGGTCGCTGAATGACAGGAACGAGCCGTAGCTCGTGCGCTGGGGATCCGGCCCCGGCACCCGGGCCTCCGTCCCGGCGTGGTGGAAGACGCCGCCGGCGTCGTGGAACACCTCGCTCGGCTCGGCGCCGAGCCGTTTCAGCTCCTCGCGTGCAGCGTTGATGTCGTCCACGACCAGGTGCAGGCCCTGGGCCGAGCCGGGCGTCTGGGAGGTGACCGAGGTGCCGAAGATGACCGATGCCGGCGAGCCGGGCGGCGTCACCTGCACCACCCTGAAGGTCTCGTCCGGGGCGACGTCCGCGTCCAGCCTCCAGCCGAGCCGCGTGTAGAAGTCCTTGGCCCGGTCGACGTCGGACACCGGCACCACTACGACTTCGAGTTTCATGTCCATGACTAACCACTCCTGGTTCGTGCAGGTGCCGCCTTCGACGAGACTCGCACGGCCGGACGCGGGCCGCGCCCGGGAACCCGGTGGAGGGTGGCCCGGGGAGCACGCCGGGCCCGGCTTCGGAGCGAGCTGCGGCGGCCGGGATGCCGATCCGGGTCAGTTGGCCTCCCACCAGCGGGTGACGACGTCGGCGTAGGCGTCGGCGCCCTCCTCCCAGGCGAAGTGGCCGACGTCGATGAGGTCCAGTTTGCTGTTGGGCAGGTGCAGGTCCAGATACTCGGCGTTCTCGGGCGGTACGACCGCGTCGTTGCGGCCTGCCAGGATCTGGACCGGCGTCTCCAGGCGGGGCAGCAGCTCGCCGAGGACGGGCAGTTCGGCGGGGTACGCGCGGACGTAGGGCAGCTGGTCGGCGAACCGCTGACCCGTGTAGGACGCGAGGTAGTCCTCGCGCACGACGTCCGGCAATTCGTAGCCGTGGATGCCGCCGATCGCGGCGGTCACGGCGGCCTTGGCGCTCATGGCCCGATAGGGGGACAGGTCCTCGTCGAACACCCAGTCCTTCAGGGGGCTTCCCAGGTTCAGCGGGACTGCCGTCCCTCCGGTGCCCACCACCAGCGGCCACCCGCACGATGAAGTCACCCATCGCGGTCGGGGACAGCAGGTCCTCGCGCAGCTCGGAATGGCCGAACCCGGGCAGGTCCACCGCGGTCAGGTGAGCGTGCCGGGCCAGCTTCGACCAGATCGCGTCATAGGCGTACAGGCTCTCGGGCCACGGGCTGAGCAGCAGAGCCTCGCGGGCGCGGGGCACGTCACTCTCCGCGTACCGGATGGACAGTCCGTCGATTTTCCGGAACCGGGGCTTGATCTCGCTCATTTTCCCGTCTTCTCAGGGGCCTTCGTGGCACGCGCCCCGGGCCGTGACGCAAACGTGTCTATGACAACACGGACAGCGACACGCGGCGACGGCGCGCCCGCGGGACCCGGGGAGAGGGCTAATGTCGCCGGGTACCGAACGGAGTCCCCATGACCTTCGCCTGCTCCTCGATCCGGACCCGGCTCGAAGAGGGCGTTCTGTGGGCCACCCTCGACGCGGGCCCGCTCAACCTCCTCGGTGTCGATCTGGTGCGTGACCTGGTCTCCCTTGTCGACACCCTGGACGACGACCCCGGCGACGTACGCGTCCTCGTCATCGACAGCGCCTCGCCGGACTACTTCTCGGCGCACGTGGATCTCACCGCGGTCCCGCAGTACACCGCAGAGGCGGCCAAGGCCGGCGGCCCCGGTGACGCCTCGCTCGGCATGTTCCTGCACAGGCTGTCGCGCGTCCCCGTGATCACCATCGCCAAAGTGCGCGGCCGTGCCCGCGGCGGCGGCAACGAACTCGCACTGGCCTGCGACATGACCTTCGCATCGCGCGAGAACGCGGTCTTCGGCCAGTTCGAGTGCGGGACCGGCGCCCTTCCCGGCGCGGGCGGCATCCAGCACCTGACCCGGCGGCTCGGCCGCGCTCGCGCCATAGAGGCCGTCGCGGGAGCGGCCGATTTCACCGCCGACCTCGCCGAGCGCTACGGCTGGATCAACCGTGCCCTGCCCGACGCCGAACTGGACGGCTTCGTCGAGCACCTGGCCGGGCGCATCGCCGGATTCCCGCCCCAGGGGGTCCGGGCCGCCAAGCGCTCGATCAACGACCTCACGCTGGCGGAGCCCGCGCACATCCGCTCCGACGCCGCCACCTTCCAGGCCCTGATCACCCTGCCCGAAACCCGCGAGCGCCTGGAGCACCTGACCCACCGAGGACTCCAGCGTGCGGGCGAGACCGAACGCGACCTCGGCACGGCCGTGGCGGAGTTCCCCCGTTGACATGGCACATCCCGCCCAGCCGCCGAACGCTTCGCACAAATGTTCCGTGAGGCTACGACTCGCCCGCGGCAAGGGGGAACTCCGTCCAGACGGTCTTGCCGTCCCGGGTGTAGCGGGTGCCCCACCGCTCGGTGAGCTGGGCCACCAGGAAGAGTCCGCGGCCGCCCTCATCGGTGGTGCGCGCCCGTCGTAGGTGCGGAGCCGTGCTGCTGCCGTCGGAAACCTCGCAGATCAGGCTGCGGTCGCGGATGAGCCGCAGGGTCCCCGACCCGCCGCCGTACCGGTAGGCGTTGGTGACCAGTTCACTGACGACCAATTCGGCGGCCGAAGAGACGGTGGAGAAGGCCGAACCGGCGGCGGAGCCGACCGGTGCCGTCGACCTCATGGAGGCCCTGCGCGCCAGTGTCGAGCGGGCCCGGAGTCCCAAGGACACCGGCGAGAAGGCCGCCTCCCCCGGCGCCCGGGCGGCCGACAGAAAGAAGGCGCCGGCCGCGAAGAAGCGGGCGCACTCCGGGCCGGCGGCCAAGGGCCGGGAGCTGGGCTCTCGAACCGGTCCGGGTGCCGGGCCGCGGCGAACAGCGCCGCGGGAGTGCCGATGTCGGGACCCACGACGTGCGGTTTTGTCAAAGATCCGCTTCGCAGTGTGCTTCTGCTTCGGCGGAGCGTCCAGATCTGCCTGAAGGGTCGGGTGAGGCTGTCTCAGCCAGGGCGACCTGATATGAGTTGATCATGAATGCTGAAACTCTTGACCCGATGGAGCGCCTGCTCGCAGAGCGGGCTTGTGAGCGGCTGGTCGTCGAGTTCGTCCACCGGCTCGACCTCGGGGACCCGGGCTCGGTGGCCGACCTCTTCACGCAGGAAGGCACCTGGGAATGGCCCGCCGGCGACCGCCGCATCGCGGGTCACGAGGCCCTGCGCATCTACTTCGGCAACCGGCCCGCAGACCGACTGTCGCGCCGTATATGCACCAACATCCTGGTTACCGTGACCTCTGCGGACACCGCCGCCGCCACCACCTACTTCACCACGTACCGTGTCGACGGCTACAGCGAGGGCCTCGTACCGCCGCGGCCCCCGGTTCAGGTGGGGCACTACGAAGACACCTTCCGCAAGGTGGACGACACCTGGCTGCTCACCACGCGGACTCTCTTCCTCTCCTTCGCCGGTCCCACCGAACGCCTGAACGGGCCCGGTCACTCATGAGAACGTCTCCCAGCCGGCCGGCCATCAAGGGTCCTGCACCACGGGGAGTGACACTCCACAGAACTTGGCTCTGTCGCAATTTTGGGGGTCGCGGTCTCTTGATCATGGTGAGAGCAGGATGCGGCGTCGTAGGAGGTCGAAGTTGGCACGGCCATACATCTGTCTCTTCAGCAGCTTGATCCGAGTGACGTTGCCCTCGGCTGCTCCGGAGGTGTAGGTCGTGGTGAGGGCGGCCTGGATCGCTGCGCGGTCTCGTCGCATGCCGTTGGCCAGGGTGCGGAGTTCGCGTTGGCCGTCGAGGCGGACGTCGGCGATCCAGACGTCGAGGGCAAGGTGTTCACTGCGCCGAGTGCGGATCATGAAGGCCAGGCGGCGGGCGTACTCGACGGTCGTCGCCAGCGCAGGGTTCCGCTCACACAGCTCGTCGAGACCCTTCCGTTCAACATCGGTGAGGTGCTCGGGTCGGCGCATGGTCCAGTCGGTGACCCTGCGGACGGTGAGGTTTGGCAAGGGAGCGGTGGCCGGGATCGCGCCGTCGCGGTAGGGCTTGAGGTGCCGGCGGACGGAGTTGGGGTCGCCGCGGTAGCCCAGCCGCTGGATTTCCCGGGTGAGGGCGGAAGCGTTGGTGCAGCCTTCCATCCAGCGATGGTGCAGGTAGAGGCGATAGTCGTCGATCAGGCTGGGTCGGTGGATGGCTGCTATGAGCAGTTCATCGACATCCGCGGCGCGTGCGAAGCGGTTGACGGTGCCGCGGCTCAGCTCGAGGTCGCGTGCGATCGCACGAAGGCTGTCGCCGCGTTCGATGCGCTCGTGGATTTGTTGGTGGCGTTCGCGGGTGCGGGCGACCAGAGGTCGCGGCCGTCCGTGAACGTCCAGTTCTGCACGGTCGCGAACTGCAGGGGCCGGGCCGTCTTCGGTCCGGTCATCGTGGGAGGTGAGAGGTTGTCGCAGGTCAGCACGGTGCCGCCCAATGACACGTTCGACTGCTTGCGCCAGGTTGTTCAGGAGGTGCCAGGCATCGGCCACCTGCCTGGCCTGCGGGGCACCAACCTGAGCCCCGTCACGGTAGGAGCCGGCCCGGTCGCGGCAGATGATCCGGACCTCAGGATGGTCCCGCAGCCAGGACGCGAAGGTCGCTGCGGCCCGGTCTGCCAGGACGTCGACCGGACGGCGTGTTGCCATGTCGATGAGGATCGTCGCGTAGGTCCGTCCCCTTCGAACAGCGAACTCGTCGACCCCAAGATGCGGAACCAGCCCGGACGCGGGCAGCGGCAGAGTGCGGATCAGCCGCAGCAGGGTGTCCTTGCAGATGTCGATGGTCATGCGCTGGAACAGGCGAGCGCCTGGCCGGCCGCCCAGGAACAAGGCCACATCGGTCAGCTGAGCGGTGAGAGCGTCCGTGCGGCGTGCGTGGCGACGGGTCAGGGCCGGTCTGCTCGGCGAACGTCCGACGGACACAGCGGTCGTGCGCGCACACGAGTCGGCGCGCTCGCAGTTCGATCCGTACACGCCTGCCAGCGACCGGACGATCCGTCAGAGTCCGCTGGTAGTAGCAGTGCACTCTCGAGGATTTCCGCCCACAACCAGGACACGCAGCCGACGTCGCTCCGGACCGTACGGCGAGCCGGACCTCCGTATCTGTGAGCACCAACTGGTCGACACGCACGGCGACACCCGGAAGAAGAAGATCAGAAACCTGCACCCCACCCATCACACCCGATAGATGCCCAACTACCCCCAAAATTGCGACAGAGCCAGCTTTTGTGCAGGGGCCACGGTGAGTGACAGCTGAGCGTCCCTGGACGGCTTGCGAAGGCGCCCGAAAATAGGCGTTGGTCGGTACTGCTGGGCTGACAGTCCGGACCGTGGAAGAGGTCGTGCTGCGGTTGAAGGAGTTGTTGTTCCCGGCGATCGCGGACGTCGCGGTGGTGTCGGTGGACGTGGATATCGAGATAGTGCGTGTTGACGCGCAATGCACCACGGTCGGCGCCGCCTGTCCGGGATGCGGAGCCTGGTCGACCCGGGTTCACAGCTCCTACCTGCGGTTTCCCGCTGACGCGCCGAGCGCCGGACGACGCGTCGTACTCCAGTTACGAGTTCGGCGCTTCCGATGCGGGAACAACATGTGCCCCCGCCGGACCTTCGCGGAACAGATACCCGGCCTCACCCGCAGGCACAGCCAGCGCACTGAGCGACAACGTTCCACCCTGGCCGCAGTCGGTCTCGCCCTGGCCGGCCGGGCCGGTGCCCGGCTGGCTGCCGTCCTGGGCGTGGCCGTTAGCCGGAGCACGGTGTTGCGCCCGGTCGACGCTCTTCCCGAGCCGGAGGTGCCCGCGCCGCGGGTAGTCGGCGTCGACGAGTACGCCACCCGCAAGGGCCGCCACTACGGCACCGTCCTGGTCGATGTCGAAACCCGCCGCCCGATCGACCTGCTCCCCGACAGGGAAGCATCAAGTCTGGCTGCGTGGCTCGCCGAGCGTCCTGGCGTAGAGGTCGTCTGCCGGGACCGTGCGCCCTTCTTCGCAGAAGGGGCCACAGCCGGAGCGCCGCAGGCGATCCAGGTCGCGGACCGATGGCACCTCTGGCATAACCTGAGCGAAGCCGCCGAACGATCCGTCGCCCAGCACCGCCACTGCCTCCGAGCCCTCGTTCCTGAGGCCGCTGGCCTTGGGCCGGAGCCCGCGTCCGAAGGTATGCCGTCCAGTTCTCCCTGGCCGATGGGCCACCGGTTCGCCGAACGCACACGAGCCAAGCACGCCACCATTCACGCACTGCTGGACGCTGGGCACAGCAAGCGGTCCGTGGCCCGGCAACTCGGCATGAGTCAGAACACGGTCCTGCGGTTCTCCCGTGCTGACGCTCCCGAAGACCTTTTCGATGGGCAGTGGCAGAACCGGGCATCCGTCCTCGACGAGTACAAGACCTACCTCGACGACCGCTGGAATGAGGGGTGCACCAACGCCTGGAAGCTCTGGGAAGAGATCGTCCCGCTGGGCTACAGAGGCAGCTATCAGCGCGTCCGCGCCTACCTGCACAAGAAGCGCACCTCGCCGCGGCCGGTGACCGCACGGCCGCCCTCACCCCGAGCCGTCGCCGGATGGATCCTCCGGCACCCGGACACCCTCACCGAATCCGAGCAGCTACAGCTCAAGAATGTGCGGACACACTGCCCCGAACTCGACGCGCTCACCCGGCATGTGCGGTCCTTCGCGGCCATGCTTACCGGGCGTCAAGGCGAACGCCTGCCGGACTGGCTCGACGCCGTCCGACAGGACGACCTGCCCAGCCTCCACACCCTGGCCGCTGGCATCGACCGAGACCGCGACGCTGTCATCGCCGGCCTCACCCTGCCCTGGAGCTCTGGTGTCGTCGAAGGCCACGTCAACAGGATCAAGATGCTGAAGCGTCAGATGTTCGGCCGCGCCGGCTTCGACCTCCTGCGCAAGCGAGTCCTGCTGGCGTGACTACCTATACCGGCTCCTCGTACACGTCGATCTCGGAGGGCACACGAGCCAGCAGCGGTTCGAAGTGCCCCTCCATGGCAGCGAGCCACTCGTCGAGGCCCGCGTTGGCGTCGTGGAAGAACCAGGAGTTGAAGGTTCCCAGGACGTCCAGGGCGGGTTCGCACTCGTAGCGGAGTTCGCAGTGAATCTGTACGTAGTGGTCGTGCTCACCGCCGTCGTCACTGATGTCGAACTGTCGCGTGAGGTCCACAGTGAACATCGGACGCCCGCTGAAGGCGTACGTGCCGTACTGGAAGAGCAAGCCGTCTGAGTCGGGCGTCGGCGCGGTGGCAAAGCGCCGTCGCGCGAATCGCATGAAGGCCAGCCACGCAGCCCGGGTGGTCAACTCCGTCGTCGACCGCCCGACCTCCAGTTCGGCACGTAGGGCATCAAGGGCTTCCTCGATCCGCGGTCTGTCGTGCACGCCAGCTCTCCTCAGTTCGGTGAATCAGCACCCTAACCTCGTCGAGCCGGATCAAATCCAGCCCTGACCAGCGAGGCAACCGCCTCCCGGCTCGCAACGCTCAGTCACTGCTGCCGGAACCTGTGCCAGAACCCGTTCTCGTGAACAAAGCCACCCTCCCCAGGAGCGGCCGCGCACGCCCACCGCACGCGCACGACCCTCGCCTCCCCGCCTGGGGAGTTAGCCAGCGTCCCGGAGCTGGGTAAGGCGTTCGGCGGCCGCGTCCGGACCGTAGATGTCGATGAGGCGGGCGACGGCGCTGATGGCGTAGGTGGCGATCCACTGGCTGTCGTCGAGGTGGTGGCGGGGGTCGGCTCCGTCGTCGGCGAGGGCCATGACGGTGTCCGCTACGGGTCCGTGCATGGTGACGTGCTGGAGCCAGGCCCGTCCGGCGGGCCCGAGGAAGGCCGGCCGGTTGAGGGAGAGATCGGGGCGGGCGAGGACGGCGTCGTGGAGCAGTCCGCAGAGCTGCTGGCGCGCGTAGGCCTGGGTGGTCGGGCAGGCGGCGCTGTCGGCCGTCGCGGAGGCGATGGCTGCGGCGTCGTGGGCGAGATGGGCCAGCATCAGGTCCAAGGCGGCGTTCTCACCGGCGATCTGCTGTGTACTGATCATTCCGGTACAACGATGCGACTCCTGCTCTGGGGGCGCTCACGTTGCGGGCTTCCGCCTGGGCCTGGACCTCGGCGACGGTTCCTCGTCTGCGTCGCCGAACGGAGTCGGTCTCCTTCAGCGACCGTGGGGGCTGAGCCGTGCGGCGGCCGCGGTGACGAAGGCGGCGGCGGCCTCCTTGGCGGCGTGCCGCCGTTCGTCCAGCTCGGCCCTGTCGTTGGCCCGGCGCAGTGCGTAGGTGGCGTCAGCAGCCTGCTGGGCTGGGATGGTCAGTTCGGGGACCAGGATCTGCAGGCGGATGTGGGGCGCGGTGATGGCGGCGCGGGTCTCGTGGGACCGGGTCTGCGCCTCCAGCTCCGGTTCCGATCCGGCGCCGGTCAGGGTGAGGCGCTCGCGGTGGAACATCGCGGAGCGGTGCGCGTCGAGCGCCGCCGAGAACTGTGTGACGGCGTCGAGCTGGTCCTCGCGGTGGTCGTCGGCGCGCTGCTCGGCTCGCGCGGTGCGGGCCGAGCGGTGCTGGAGGAGTCCGGCGGTCAGGGCTCCGGCGAGGGTTCCGAGGACGGCGACGATCGATGCCCACATCAGGCGGTCCGCCGGGTACTGCAGAACCCGCAGGAGAAGGCGTCGCCGTTCTCGGCTCCGCAGTGCGTGCACGTCCAGGTGACGGTGCTGGTGGTGTGTTCGGCGAGGCAGGCTTTCGCGTCGTTGGCGGCGGCAGCGCTGGTCGGGTAGTCGGGTGCGCTGGTGTGGTGGGTGCCGTCGGCGGCGACGGCGGTGAACATCCAGTGGTCGGTGGCCTGGTGGTGGAGTACGGCGGCGGTGCCGCCGGCGTGCTGGACGGTGACGGGCGGCTGGGGGAGGTCGGCGCGGGAGGGGACGGCCTCGGGCCACTTCACGCGGGCGGACTGACGGCTGATGCCCCAGGCCTCGCCGATCCGCGCGTAGCTGGCGCCCTGGTGACCGGCGACCTTCGCGGCGGCGCCGGCCCGCTTCTCGACGGCGGCCGCGGTCTGGCGGAGCGCGTGGAGCAGGGCCAGCTGGTAGTCGCCGGAAAGCACAACGCGGTCGGGGACCTGGCC
Source organism: Streptomyces sp. NPDC001513 (assembly GCF_042894695.1). Lineage (NCBI taxonomy): Bacteria > Bacillati > Actinomycetota > Actinomycetes > Kitasatosporales > Streptomycetaceae > Streptomyces > Streptomyces sp. NPDC001513. The sequence continues at coordinate 442,669 of NZ_JBIAVU010000004.1, read as the reverse complement.
GTCGACCGCGCGGTGGGCACGGGCGCGTTCGGAGATCTGCCAGGCCATCGCGTCGGCGGCTTCGGCCACGGCGTCCTGGAGGGCGAGCACGTCGTCCTCGGACGGCTCGGCGTAGGCGGGGGTGCGGATCGTGTTGACGTCGGTCCAGATGTCGGTCTCGCTGTCGAGAGTCATGAGTGACAGTTTCAACTGTCAGTCGTGACGCGACAACTAGATTCTCGGGACTGGCATATGACAGTTCATCCTGCGCGGTGATGACTTCCCCCCATAACCATTACCAGGGATCGCTGCGAGCGGTACACGAAGGGGTGCGCCTACCTCAAGTCCCGGAGGACGTACGAGGCCTGCAGGCGATCGGCCCCCTAGTTGATCTTTGGCGGCTTTGGCGGCCTTGCCGGGCCTCCGGGGGTACCGGTCCGCTGCCGTCGGACGGTTTGCTCATCACAGCGCTGCCCGGCTGGGGTTGCGGGGCTAACCGCCGGCTATCGCACTGTGCCGCCCAGGACGCGACGTTAGCGCTGACGTCCCTCCATGCTCCGCTCTCCATCACAACGCAGAAGAGGACAATGACATGCTCACGAACGTGCTCACCGGCTGGACCGCGGAGACCCTGGGCGGCCTCACCGTGCTCATGGCGGCCGGGATCTGGGGCTGGATCCGTCGGCGGCGGACCGCGCCGCCCGCCGCGGGCGCCGTCACGGCGGCCGCGACGATCCGCACCTACACCCTGCTCGGCGCCCGGGCCACCGACGGCCAGCCGGTCCACTACCCCAGCAGCCGTCCCGTCGGCGCCTGGGTCCTCTGGACCGGGCCGGAGGGGAAGGTGTGGTTCACGCTGACCGACGGGCAGCTGTCGGACGGCACGTATGCGGCCGAGCGGATATCGGTCTTCCACGGTTGAACGGGTGCGGCGGCAGGGCTGTCCGGCCCAGCCAGGGTCCGTCGCCGGGTGGCTGGATGTTGACGGGGTGGATTTCCCGAGGTCTGTGGCGCGTGCCGAGTCGGTCGGGTCGACGCGGCACGCGGTGGTCCCCGTGGTGAGGGTTCGCCGGGTGTTCCCCGGCCCGGTGGCGGCCCAGGCGGCCAGCGGGCCGGTGGGGCACCGCTCGTGGATGCTCCGGGGATCCGTCTACTTGTTGCGCTGTGCGTCCCATTTGCGTACGCCCCAGACGGCGAGCGCGGTGAATGCGGCCGTGATCAGGCTGGCGGGGAGTTCGGTGAGCAGGCCCTGGACTACCAGGGTGAGTGCGGTGTCGATCATGGTGTCTCCCGGTGCGATTCCGATCGGTCTCACTCAGGTTCGCCCCGACTTCAGGCCCGCTGACGTGGTCTGACGCTCCCCGACAACTCAAGGCGGAGATTTACGAGTTCGGACGCGGTACGTTGCCTATAGGACGTTGTTGGACACTTCTGGACACGGCGAGGATGGCGTATGGCTCGGCTCACGGCTCCCACGTTTCCGCCGGGGCCTCGCAAGAGGTTGAGTGATGAGCTGCACGCGGTTCATCGGCGGGCGGGATGGCCTTCGGTACGGGAGCTGGCTCGTGCGCTCGGCGCGGGGGTGGTCAGCTCAAGCCGAATCCATGACGCGTTCACCAAGCCGCGGCTGCCGGCATGGGGGCTGGTGCAGGTGCTGGTGGTGGAGCTTGCGGGCCGGACGCCCGGCGCCGACGCGGACACTGAGGTGAAACGGTTCCACGGCCTGTGGGATGAGGCTGCGCAAGCAGATGGTTCCTCGCGAATTCTCCCCATGGTTAACCCGGTCCCGCCGGCTCAGCCTCCTGTGGCCGCCGTGGAGAGGCCGGTCTTGCGAACCCTGCTGATGGCCGACGTCGACAGCCGAGCCGCACAAGACGAAGCCGGGTGGAAAACCATGCGGCACAAGCTGATCAAGCTTCTTGATCAGGTCACATACGAAGCCGGAGTCAGCCCGGGGGGGCGTGCGCGCGCCGACTGGGGTGACGCCGTCTTGACGGTGATCTCCGCCCCTCTGCCTGCGGGCCGCCTCGTGCGGTCCCTGCTCAAAGTCCTTCCCGAGGACCTGGCTGTCGCCAATCGGCGCACGTCGGCCTCCTCCCAGATCCGGATGCGGCTCGTTGTGACGCCGGGCTTCGTGACCTTGAACGAAGAAGGCCACTGGGTGGGTAGTGACCTCACCCGCGCCTCCAAGCTCCTCGACTCCAACGTCCTGCGGGATGCGCTGCGCGATGCAAGCGGCGACCACGTCCTCTGTGTAACGGAGCCGGTCTACGAGGACGTCGTTCGCCACGAATACGACGGCGTTCCTGCGAACGCGTTCCACAAGGTTCTGGTCTCCACGAAGGAGGGTCCACTCCATGCGTGGCTTCACCAGCCCCCCCTCCGACTCAACTGGTGACGGCCCTCCACCGGGGTGGTGGAACGGATCGCCCCGTACCCAGCACCCCGCGACCGCCGCGCGTGCAGTAAAGGCCTGCTGCCTATAGCACGCCGTGCAGGGCGTTCTCCCTGAACCCGTCGTCGACCTCGCGGTACTTCCTCATCACCTTGCTGCCGGGGGCCCATCCCCCTTGCCGCTCCGCCACGGCGTCGGGGTTGCCGGCGCGGGAGGATTCGGTGACCAGCCCCCGGCGCGGGCTGTGCCCGGTGGGCCGGATGTCGAGCTCGGCGCGGGCGCCGATGCGGGTGAGGATGTCGCCGACGGTCTCGGCGTCAAGTCCGCCCTGCAGGACGGTCCCCCACCGGTTGTGCAGGCGGAGGTAGGCGAACCCGTCCGGGTCGTCGTCGAGGCGGGCCTCCGCTTTCCAGCGGCTCCAGGCCCGGACCGGGCAGAGGTGGGCGCGGGATCCGTACGGGACTTCGACCACGCGCGGGGACACCTTGGACACGCGCACGTCCACGATGAGGCCGCGGCCCTCGGGGTCCTCGGCAACGTCGCGGACGCGCAGCCACGCCAGTTCGTGCTCGCGGCCGGCGATGGCGAAATGCATGGTCATCAGGCTGAGGTCCCGGACGCCGAACCGGTTCGCGGGCAGGGCGGCGGCGATCTTCTCCATGTGCCGGACGAGCAGGGCGGGGGCCGGGCCGCGGCCGCGCGTCTCCTCCGTCTTCGCTATGGCCTTGGTCTTCGCCTTGAGCAGGGCGCGGGCCTCCTCGGCGATGTCCTGCTGCAGCTGGAGCTTGAGCTGTCGGCGGGCGGTGACGACGACGCCGGAGAGGCGGCGGTCGATGGTGGTGGGCGTGGTGAGCCTGCCTGCAGGCCGGCCGGGTTGCGGTGGCCGCGCGGGCTGGTGCCAGCACCACTCGACGAACGCCACCAGGGTGCCGGCGCGGACGGCCGCCGGCGGGAGGTCTGCCTCGACGCAGAATCGGAGCCATGTGTTCCAGTCGGCGGCGTACGACGTGCGGGTGCTGGCGGGGCGGGCGTCGTCGACGTGGCGGCTCGCCTCGCGGTCGAGCCGGTCCAGTCGGTCCTCGGTCGCGGCGTCGAACCGTCCGGGCGCCGGCACCGCGGGCTGACGGGTCGTGGTGCTCGTCGTGACCGACAGATCCGTGTTCGCCACGTTCCACCCCTGAGTGTCCGTCAAGCCTGTTTTTTCGTAGCAGATTTTGTGCTGCCTGGTTCCGTCATATGTGAGCCGTGGCCTTTGGTCCGGGAGGTTGTCGCCAGGCTCTGCGGCGGCGGACTCGATACCGGCGGGCACCAGCAGGGGAGCACTGCTATGTCATCACAGTTGAACGTTCAGTGAAATTCGGCGGCCAGATTCCTTTGCCATCAGCAGCTACGAGGTGAAGGATGGAGTGTATGGGGACTGGCTCCTGTCCACGCGTCCCCCGTGAAAGTGGTTACCGCAGGAACTGCGAGTCAAGTTCGCATGGACCGTAGTCGCTTTTTCCGTCAGGGAACCATCATGAACACCCTTCAGCGCCACCGGATTCCTACTTGTATCGGCGCCTCATGCTTGGCTGCAGCGCTTTCTTTCTCAACAGGTGCAACCATCGCTACGGCAGCCCATCAAGCCCCGGCAATAGCAGCGCAGGACGATTCCGGCAGTGACCAATCTGGGACCGACACCAGCGGCTCCGACACCAGCCAGCAGGACGGCAGCCACCCGCAGGGCTCCGACACCAGCCAGCAGGACGGCAGCCACCCGCAGGGCTCCGACACCAGCCAGCAGGACGGCAGCCACCCGCAGGGCACCGACACCAGCAATCCGCGGACCGACACAAGTAACCAGCAGGACACCGACACCGGCGGCGGCCAGCCCGGCAAGACAGACAAGTGTCACGGCCTCGGTGGACACTGGGTAAATGGCTCTTATATCTGCAACGTCCGGCTTGGGGGAAACCACCCCAGCGACCAGAATAGTAATCCGTCTGGATCGTCCCACCGTAAGCGCACCGGCAACCGAGATGGCGGATTGTTGAATGTGCCCAGGGTGCCAGGATCAGCGGTGAATGTCCTCTACGACGCGGCGCGCTGCAGGCCGAGCCCGACCCCCTTTAACCCATATTGCTGGAAATACGTCGCGGGCGTCGGGTTGCTCTTCATTCTGCCGCCACCCGTGGAATCGCGTTAGCGCCTACAGCACTCCCAGCAGTGCGTTGTCCTCCCATTGGTCGACAACTTCCAGGTATCCGGCGAGGACTTTGGAGTGGGGGGCCCAGCCGCCCTGTTTGGCGATGACGATCTGGTCGTGGCCCTTGAGGCGGGAGGAGGTGGCCAGTCCCCGGCGGGGGCTGTGGCCGGTGAAGCGGATCTCGATTCCTGCGCGTTCGCCGGCGCGGGTGATGACGTCGCCGACGGACTCGGGCTACAGTCCGCCCTTCAGGACGGTGTGCCAGCGGTTGTGCAGGCGGCGCCAGGCGGGCCCGTCGGGGTCGGTGAGGCCGGCGGCGTCCTTCCAGGCGGTCCATGCGCGGACCGGGCAGATCGAGGGGCGGGAGCCGTACGGCACGGGCACGGTGCGGGGGTGGACCTTGGAGACGCGGAGGTCGGCCCGGATCCCGTCGGGCGTGAGCGCGTAGTCGCGGACCCGGTTGAAGGCGAGTTCGTGTTCGCGGCCGGCGACGGCGAAGTGCATGAGGACCAGGGCCCGGTCGCGGATGCCGGTGAGGTTGTCCGGGCAGGCGGCGCTGATCGCGACGAGGTGGTCGACGAGGAGCGGCGGGGCTTGGCCGCGGCCGCGGGTCTCCCCGCTGGCCTCCATCTCCTTGACGAGCTGCTTGAGGCGGTTGCGGGCGAGGCGGGCGATGCCGTCCTCCAGCCGCACGCCGTGGTCTGCGCGGGCGGAGACTACGGTGCCGGACAGGCGCCGGTCGATGGTCGAGGGAGCGGTGAACGTCCTCTTCTTCCATCCGGGCTGGGTCCACAACCACTGCACGAACATCACGAGGGTGCCCGGGGTGACGGCGAGCATCGGCACCTCGGCGGCGGTGCAGAACTTCGTCCAGCTCGCCCAGTCCTGGGCGTAGCCGGAGCGGGTCCGCTCCGGCCGGCCGTCCGCGACGGTGCGCACGGCCTGGCGGTCGATGTGGTCGAGCACAGCGCGGGTCGCGGTGTCGTACTCCTCCGGCCGGGTCGGTGCCGCCGGGATGACGACCGCTTCGACGGCCTTCTGATGGTCCCGAGGAGCAGACCGTGCTGCGGGAGACCCCGCGCCTGATCCTGGCGGAGGCCACGATGGAGGAGCAGGCGGTCTGTGAGGCGATGCTGACCACCGGCGCCACCCAGGAGGAAATCGCGCGGCGGCTCGGCACCACCCGCAAGTCCGTCGAGCGCCGGCTGCACCGGGTGCGGCGCCGCGCGCGGAAGCTCGCCGCGGCCGGCACCATCGTGGTCCCCGTCGGTCAGCTCGGCGGTGACCTGGTGAACGGGCCCCTCGACCTCCGCCTCCTGGTGCTGCTGCTGCTCGGCGTCTTCGCGGCGTACATCGCGTACATGCACCCTGCGGCCGGCGGCGCGCTGCTCGTCGGAGCGGGCGTGGTCACGCTGGCCTACATCCTGATGGGAACCGGCGGGAGCGGCGGGCCGCCGACACCCTGACGGCCAGACAGCACGCGGCGGCCCAGCCGGAGGATCCGGGGGCCACCGTGCGCGCGTGCAGGCTCGGCCTGGACGGGGGCGGATCGGCTCGGGCGCGGGCGGTCAGAGCAATCTGGGCTTGGCTGTGGCCAGCGCGATCCACTGGCGCAGGGCCTCGGCTCCGGCCTGGTCCCGGGTGGCGTGTACGGGCAGGGCGGAGGATCGGATGGAGCCTGCGGCCCAGCCGTTCCAGCCGGAGCGGCGTCCGGCCTTGTAGGCGGGCTCGACGTGGCCGAGGACGGTGCCGCTTTCGGTGTGGAGTCCCGGCCGTGGCGGCCCGAGGACGGGCGCGCGCCCACGGTCTGGAGCTGGCCTGCGGGCGACCGTCCGGCCCTGTGGGTGTGGTCCTGCGAGGCACGGCGGTATGGGGCCGTGATGGCGCGGCACGACTGGGCTGACGGCAGGGTGATCTACAAGGTGGCCGTCGACTTGGACGGGTCGACCAGCACCGTGTCCCGGTTCTACGCGTGGCCGCAGCCGGGCCTGCGCCGGGCGCATGGATCCGGGTCGGAGCCCTCTGCCTCCGGCCCGCCGACGCTGGCCGCAGGTCGGCGCAGCGTCGACTCCGCGTAGGCGCGGCCGCGGCTACAGGTGGGCCAGGTGCTCGCGCACGGGATCGGCGAGCTCGGCGTAGAAGTCGACGCGGTCCTGGGCCTGGAGGACCTGGGCGCAGACGGTGAGCAGGCCGGTGCGGGCCTCGGGCCGGTCCAGGACGGGGCCAGTTGGGTCCGGATGCGGGCGGCCGTCTCGGGGGTCAGCAGGGCGTAGACGTACAGGGTGGCCGCGTCGTAGCCGTACGGGGCGCGGCCCCATCCTTCCCGGTCCAGGATGTGCGGGCCGCGGGTGACGTTGCCGTAGTGGAGGTCGCCGTGGGCGGTGGACCAGGTGACGTCGTCGACCTGGTAGCCGGTGAACTCGGGGATGACGCGGCGCAGGTACTCCTCCCGTACGGCCTCGCGGTCCACCGGCGGCGGCACGTCGGCGAGGGCGTCCAGGGCCGCCAGCATCTCCTTCCACCACGTCTCGGGCAGGCACGGGTCCTCGTCGAGGACGGGGCGCGGGGAGACCATCGGGTCCGGGGCGAGGGCGTATAGCTCGGCCCGGTAGGCGTAGCTCTCGGTGGTCCAGTCCCGGATGCGGAACAGGTCGGGGCGCGGCGCCGACACGGGGAGGGCGCGGGAGGTGGACGGGCCGTTCCACAGCGTGCCGCCCTCGGTGCCGGCCTCGGCGCAGACCACGCGCAGCCAGTGCGGACCGGCGGCCGAGGACAGGGTCCGGCCCCGGTACCCCCACACCCGGCGGCCGGTGGCGCGCAGGCCGAGCTGGGCGGCGGCGTGCTGCTGGGCGGCCAGCATCCGGTCGACGGTGGCAGGGGCGGGGGCCTCGAACATGGCGGGTCCTACCTCGAGTGGGAGACGGCTGCCGCGTCCTTGGATACCAGCTCGGTGGCGAGGGCCGCGACCTGTTCCACGGTGAGGCCGGAGCGCTCGGCCAGGTCCCCGAAGGTGAGGCGGGCGCCGGAGACCAGGGCCTCCAGCGCGGGGCGGACGGAGGTGTGGAGTTCCCATTCGTGTCCGGCGGCGCGCAGCACGACGGCCTCGTCGGCACCCTCCAGCGCGGCCCGGGCGGTGGTGAGGGCCAGGGTCAGGCCGGGGTCGGCGGGGACGTCGCCGATGTACGGGAGGGAGGGGGCCGGGTGGCCGGGGTCGCGGGCGTCCAGGGAGGCGGCGAACTCCGAGACAACGTGGGGGTGGAGCGCCTCGAACACCTCCTTGCGCAGCTGCTCGGCGTACGCCGTGCGCTCGGCGGGCCCGGCCACCGTGGGCACGTTCGCGCGCAAGGTGGGGGAGTGGAGGAGCTGTCCAGCCAGCCACACCAGGAGGTGGTGGCCTGTCGCCGGGGTCAGGCCGCACGTCAGGTGCAAGGACCGGCCCTGGGTGGCGGCCACCGCGTGCCACCAGCCCCGCGGCACGTACAGCATGTCCCCAGGCTGCAGGACCACTTCGGCCAGCGGCGGCCCCTCGGGCTTCTGGGGCGCTTCGACATCCAGGCGGAGCGGGTCCGTGCAAGTGGCCCGGTACAGGTTCCAGCGCTTCGCGCCTTCGAGCTGGAAGATCACCGTGTCGTGGTCGTCCCAGTGGATGCCGAAAGCCTCGGTGGGGTGCCGTGCGGAAGCGCCGCTCCAGAGGCTCGACGAGGTCCTGAACTCCGGGGTGGAGCTTGTCCACGGCGCCCAGAACCAAGGAGGCGCCGGCGCTGGTCTGCCGGTGGAGGCCCGAGGGCTCGACGCGCTGGCGCCTTGGGTCCCCGCCGTGAATGAGGCGGGGACCCAATACGGGCACCAAGTCAGGGCACAGTTGCTCACCCTGCCCAGATGGAACGCGCCATCACCTGAAACGCGCCTCGCCATTCTCGATGTAGAGAATCAGAGGGCTGATTATTTCTTCACTTTCCGCTAGTAGCGGATGCAGCTTCACCCCCCTATCGCGAATTTCCCTGACTGGCCCCATCCGGTCGACGGGGAATCGATTCCTGGCCGCCTCGTTCTGCGCGTTGAAGAGGCTTTCAAGCTCCGAGCTCCAGCCGGGCAGTGGGGCAAACCTGCAGGTGATCCAAGGCTGATCGAAGCCGTACGGGTAGAGATCACCTACCGGCTCGCCGCCGACGTACACCCTCCACGAAGCCGAAGGCGGGGCGTTCCCTTCTTCTCCTACCACTCTAGCTCCTACCGATATCCTTCATGACTTGTTCCAGGGTTGTGCCGGGCGGCCAGTAGTGAACTATTGCTTCGGCCTCCAGACGCAAGTACACAAGCAGCTCATTATGTCTAGTGGCGTTATCCGACAGTTCATCCCCGAAAACTGCTCGAATGTGTTCCGGGACAGTCAGATTCTTGGCCGCGTCGAAAATCCTGGAATTAGTCTTGCTGAGGTCGAGGGAAACGTAACCGTATTCGCCGCTCCCCTTCCATCCTGTCACGCTGCCGCTGCCGTAGGTGTCGAACATCGTCTTGGCGCTGGTCGTGACCGATATCCATGGAGAGTTTTCGTGGCCCATGACGTGCTCCCACGGCTCGACAGACTCGTCGGCTCCTGGCCGTACAAGGCTGGCTCCAGGCCCTTCACCCTTTCGCAAGGACCGGAAGGCATTGGGAGAGCCGAGGGCGAAGACTTGGGCCCGGGGGGCTGCGAGGCTACGGATCCAGCTGAATGCGGGCCCGATGAGACTGCTACTGCCTCCGCCGACTGCGCCGAGAAGTAGATCCCAGGGGTCCGTCGGGCGGCAGTTCACTTCGTTGACTGCGTAGGAGAAGCCCGCACCCACAGCAGCGTTGACTGCTGTTGATGTAGCGAGTGCCCGTCCGCCGGTCAGGCCGAGCGATCGGGCTGCGAAGCTGCCTGTGCCGGGCATGAGGAGGCCAGCAATACCGCCGACCACGGCGCCTCGGCCCGCAGCCATGGCCAGACCGGAGCCGGTGAAGCCGCCGTTACGGTGTTGCCAGCTGTAGATGCCTCCTTCGACTACAGCGCCGAAGGCTGCCCCGATTCCGGCACTGATGCAAAGGGGGCAGGCGCCGGAGGGGTCTGACTGGTTGACGGGGTCGTTGTTGGCGTAGGCATAGGTGGAGGAGTTTGTCGGTGAGGCTGTGTCCGGGCGGGGGTCCGGGCTGGTGAAGCGGCCGGCCTTCGGGTCGTACCCGCGGGCTGGAAGGTCGATCTTTCCTCGGGATACTTGGTCTTTGAAGGTTCCTGTGAAGCCGAAGACGCTGGTCTGCTGTGTGCCGCCGCCGGCTGTTCCGGTGAAGGTGCCCCAGGTTCCGTAGGTGTACTTGTAGTTCTCGATACCTGAGAGGTCCCGGACCGAGGTAGTCGAGTTCTGCCGGTCGTGCAGGTAGTAGAAGCTCGCCGCTCCGGTGTCCACGGCTTGCGGCTCGCCGAGGGGTCCGTAGTGGTAGTCGCCGAGGAGCCAGCCAGAAGGTTGGCTGAGGTCGGTCGCGATCCGCGGAATGCTGTTGTTCACGTCCCACTGGTGGGAGCGGATCGATGCGCCGTTCTTCTTCGTGGTGGTGCGGTTTCCGTCTGCGTCGTAGACGAAGGTGAACGTGTCGGCACCGATGGTTGTGGTCTTCGCCCGGCCCAGCGCGTCGTAGCTGTAGGTGCCGGCGCCGTCCTTGGTCAGGTTGCCGTCGGTGTCATAAGTCAGATCCGTGACGGCGGTACCGGTGGTGCTGCTGGTCATCTGGTCTGCGGCGTCGAACACGTTGTTCGTTGTCGTGGCGCCCGTCGTTGCTGACAGCCGGTTGCCGACCTTGTCGAAGGTGTTGCGCTCGCCGGTGGTGCCGGGGAGGCAGGTGAGGAGGAGGCTCGTGTCGCTGCACGCCCGGGTCAGTCGGCCTGCAGCGTCATAGTCGTACCGCTTCGGCAGGCCGGTGGTCGTCGCGTCCTTGAAGGTCTCCGTCGTCACCCGGCCTGAGCCATCGCGTACGAACTGACGCGTTCCCGCTCCTTCGGTTATAGAAGCCATACGACCGGCCTGGTCGTAGGTACGGGTCTCCGTGATGGCCGGGGTGGTCGGCACTGTGGTGGAGAGCAGGTTGCCTGCCGCGTCCCAGCCGTAGGTCGTCGTCCTGCCGTTCTGCGTCTGGCCCGTCATCCTGCCGTCGGCGTCGTACGCATACGAGGTGTTCCGCCCGTCCGGATAGGTCCGACCGCTGACAGAGCCGTCCGCGCGGTAGGTGTACTTGAACGGATTCGTCGAGCCGGGGGCCGTGATGGTGAGGGGCCTACCCGTCTGGTCGTATCCGATGGTCCGGACGCCGCTGCCGTCGGTGATGGTGGCAGGGCGCCCAGCGTTGTCGTAGGTGTAGGAGACCTTCGGCGTGCCGTCCGAGTACGTGCTCGAGGACAGCAGGTTCAGGCCGTCGTAAATGCTAGTGACGGTCTGTCCGCGAGCGTTCGTGATCTTGGTTCGGTTTCCGTCCAGGTCGTAGCCGTACTGGGTGACCCTGTTCAGCGGGTCGGTGACCTTGGTACGTCGGCCAGCCTTGTCGTACTCATATGTCGTGACACGTAGGTTCGCGTCCGTACGCGTCGAGAGGTTCCCGCCGGAGTCGAAGGCCATCTTCGTGATGCCGCCGTCTGGGGCCGTTATCTGGATGGCTCGGCTCAGGGCGTCGTAGACGTAGCTGGTCTTCTTGTTCTGCGGATCTGTCTGCTCAGTCAGGTTGTTGAGCGCGTCGTACGTGCTGGTGACCGCGTTACCCAGAGGGTCTGTCCGGCTGATGACGTTGTCGGCCTGGTCGTAGCCGGTCCGCCATGTGAACTGAGTGGGGTCGGCACCGGTGGCGTTGCCGCGGGGTTCGACCCTCGACACCAGCCTGCCTGCCGCGTCGTAGCCGTACGACGTCGTGAAGCCGAGCGGGGACGTCTCCGAGATCCGGTTGCCGTCGGCGTCATAGCTGAACGTGAGGGTATTGCCGTTCCCGTCCGTGAGGGAGAGCAGCTGATTGGCTTTGTCGTACACGGCGGAGGTCTTGTTCCCCCGGGCGTCGGTCTGCTCCGCGATGTTGCCGGATTGGTCATACTTGGTTCTGGCGGTGTTTCCCATCGGATCGGTGACAGATTCGGGCCGGGATCTGGTGTCGTAGCTGGTTGTCCGCATCTGGCCGGTCGGATCGATGACGGCGATCCGGCGGCCGGCAGTGTCGTAGCGGTACGCCCAAGTGAACGTGGCGGGATTCGCTCCGGAGGCATTTCCCCGGGGCGTTGTCATGGTCGTGATGCGGCCGGCCTTGTCGTACCCATAGGTGGTCTTACCGCCCTGGCTGTCAGTTCGTGTCATGAGACGCCCGGCTGCGTCGTAGGTGGACGACGTGGTGAGGCCTCCCGGAGATGTCGTTGAAGAGATCCGGTTCGCGGCGTCGTAGGTGTACGTCGTCACGCGCCCGAGGGCGTCGGTGACCGTTTTGAGATTGCCGACCGGATCGTAGGCCCTGAGGAGGACTCCGCCCTTGGGATCCTTGACCGATGCCTGACGGCCGGCGGCGTCGTAGGTGACGGTCGTCGTGAAGCTGGCCGCGTTCGCCCCGGCCTCGTTGCCGCGAGGATCCGTAACCGTGAGGGGAAGGCCCGCGGCGTTGTAGGACACCGTGGTCTTGGTGCCGAGGGGCGAGGTGATGGCGTTCAGGTTGCCGTTGGCGTCGTATCCAAAGGTCTGGGTCTTGCCCAGTGGCGTCGTGACGGTCTTGAGCTGCCCTGCCGGCGTGTAGGTGAGTGCGCTGGAATTGCCGAGCGCATCCCTGACTGAGCTGAGGTGCCGAGATGAGTCGTAACCGTAGGTCTGGGTGTTTCCTCGCCCGTCCCTGTTTGTTGCCAGGTTCCCGTTGGCGTCATACGTGTAGGAGCTCTGGCTGCGATCGGGAGCCGTGACCTTCGTCAGCCGTCCCGCCGCGTTGTAGTCAGAGCTCCAGGCGTTGCCGAGAGGGTCGGTGGTGCGCGTGAGATTCGAGTCGCCGTCGTAGGTGTACTCGGTCCTGTTGCCGAACGGATCGAGTTGGGCGAGAAGGTGGTTGTTTGAGTAGAGGTCCGTCCAGATCCCCCCGTCAGGTGCCGTCGTATCCGTCTCGCTGGCTGCGTAGCTGTACCTCGTGACCCCGCCAATAGCGTCTGTCTGTGTGACGACCCTGCCCTGGGTGTCATAGACGTTGCGCACAGGGAAGTGCCCGTTGCCGTCCTTGACCGAGTTCAGCCGGGAACTGGCGTCGTAGCCGTACTCGGTGGTCACGCCGCTACCGGTGACGGATGTGAGGCGGCCGGAGGTATAGCCGTAGTCGACGCTGCGCCCATCGCTCCCACTCGCCTTCGTCACCAGGGCGCCGGTGTACTGGAGCGTCGTGACCACGCCGTTCGCCGCGGTGATCGAGGACACCTTGCCGCCGCTGTAGGCGTAGCTCTCGCCTCGCCCGGCACGGTCCTTGTCCGAGGTCAGCAGGCCGGACTCGTCGAAGGAGAGAACCCTCTGCTGCAGCGTGGTCAGGGTGTATCCGCCGATGGGCAGGTGTTTGAGGGTGGATCGGCTCGTGCTCGGAGAAGTGAACGTACCGTCACTGTGGCCCGTGTACTTGTGCTTCGATCCGCTGTCCGAGGTCAGTGTGACGTTCCCCGTGCCGGTGTCCTTCGAGAGCCTGGTCTCCCAGGGCACGCTCCAGCCCTGCCCGTGGGCGCCACTCGCGGCATTGTTCGACGAGTAGTGACGTGCCGCCGCCCAGCCTTCTGCGGACATTCCCTGCGTCAGATCACTCGGTGCCAGGTTGAAGGCCCCGGTGGCGGTATTCACCGTGCCGTTGCGGTGCGCCTGCGGCTGAGCGAAGCCAGTAGTACCGCAGTCCGCGCCGCACCCGTAGCTTTCCCCGTCCGAGATGCCCGAAGCGAACTGAGGGACCACAGGCTTCACGCCCGTGTTGTCGCCGGCGGGAACGTCAATCACCGTTCCGATCGCCTCTGCGGCGAAGAGACCAGATTCAGGGCACAGCTGCGGTGTGATCTTGACCTGCATGCTCACATGCGGCGTGGCCGCGTTCCGCTCACTCGCGTAGAAGCCTGACGGTGCGCTCACGACCTGGTTCAGGTCATAGGTGGTGATCTTCCCGCAGCTGACCCGCCAGGTGACCTTTACCTGATGCGGAACCTCGAGCCACTTGCCGTCGGGGCCGAGCTTGGCATCCGAATTCTCCATCCCGGTGGACAACGTGACTGTCTCACCCATGAAAACAGACCCGTCGAAGTACACCTCGTGCCCGTAGCGTCCTTGGCTGATAGCCCGAATGGACCCCTCGGGACCTATGACCTGGACGTCATCCGGAGTTCCGAAGATGTCACCTGGCGCAGCCTGCCGAGACCCTTCAGGACTTGGCGCAGCCCGGTGGTGCGCCTCAAGCAACCGCTGCCGGGTCCGTTCTTCGCTGGGCCCTGCAACAGCACCACCAGTCGGTGCCAGCATCCGAACCGACCCGCCTGCTGCGCGAGCGACGTCCTCCTTCACCTGCTTCCGACGCGCGGCGAGGTCCTGAGGTTTCTGCTGAGCCAGCACCTCCGATCCGTTGGAGGGCACTTGCTGGAACGGAGATGCGTGAGCCGAGACCGGAGTGAGGAGACCCAGAAGAATGGATACACATCCCACTAGTGCGACCCTTGCTTTGTTCTTTCTGACCACCAATCCTCCTTGACCTGCGCTCAGAAGTGGAATACTCAATTCGACCCCTGGCGTGACATCGAATACTTGGTCGAGATCTTGAGAACGGTGCCCGGTTCGCTCAAACGCCGGGAGGAAATGGTCGAGGAATGTCCGATTCCTCAGCAACTCAAGTCCCAGAAGGGGCACTTGACAAGCGAATGCTCTCTTGCCTCGGACAGCTGCTGCCGAGCAGAGCATCCAATGTCTCGCCCATGCGGAGAAAAAATGCCGGGTCTCCCACCGCGTCACCCTCGACAGCCGGGCGCGGGCTCTTCCCCGTGCGCCGGACGCGATGTTGCAGCGGGGCCCGACCTGGACGGTGCCGGCCCCTCGACGCACAGTGGTGCCGGTGAAGTGATTCGACGAAGCGACGGGGACGAAACGGGTGCGGTGGACCCGACGGTGGCTACGGGCGCCTGACGTGGTCCGGAGGGCGTGGGCCTGCCCGGTCTGGAGACGTCATGCCGAAGTACCAGAACACCAACGCCCGGGAGGCCCGCGCCGCCGCCCGGTCCGGCATGAAGTACGCCGCCGGGCTCCGCGCCTCCGCTGGCGCCTTTCTGCCTCCGCACCTGCCGGTCGTGGACGAGGCCACACTTACCGAGCACGAGCCTAATCGTGGACCATCTGCGAGTCCTCGCCGCTGCCGATGCCGACCAGGCGCTGCCGGTCCACGTGGTGACGCCGGACGTGATCGAGGCGGAGCAGCTGGCCCGGGCCCAGGGCGAGCGCCCGTAGTGGCAACGGTGGGCGATCGTCCGGCCGGCCGTGGACGGGTACGTGCTGCACGAGCTGGTGCACGGCCCCAACAGCTCCCGGTGCCACCCGGGCAACCGTGCGTCTCAGGTGCCGCTTCCGGTCCGCGCCGAGGGCGACACCGTGACCGGTGGGTCTGGGCACACACCAGGTGGCCGGTCGACAGCCCGGCCGGATCGTGGATCCGCACCAGTTGTTCGCCCCGACCGCCGACCTGTGCTGGGAGGTCACCGTGTGGCTCGACCTCAGTTGGGAGGCCGCGTCCTCGGCGAGGAGTATGGGGGTGGGGTGTCCGCGTGGCAGACCGTGGGGCGGTGCACAAACCGGGAGGACGCTCAGCTGCTCGCTCGCGGGTACGCCGCGCATCGCGGCTCGTACGCTCGGGCCGACGTTCTGCAGCACGGCCCCCGACCTCGTGTACGCCTCCCCGGTCCGCGACAACTGTGTGCGGCCGCTCGACGCGCCGGAGTGGCCCCGCGCCTCGACGTGGTGCCCGGTCTGCGTCCGGCCTCCCCGGACCGGGCGGAGATCCTCGAACCGGTTTGGCACGGGAGCGAGATGCACCCGCCCTCGTCGTCGCTGGTCGTGTGGACCGGCACCGACTGGCGGACTCTGGTCTGGACGGGCTGGCAGCCGTCCGCTGTCGAGGGCGCAGTCGGCGTAGGGGCTGGCGGGGCGTTCGCTAAGGGCTGTCCCGGAATGCAGCGCCGGGCTGTCACACCACTACGCCCGCGCGGGCGGTGTCAGTCGGCGACCTTGGCACTTGCGCTCGACGGCCAATCCAGGACGAGTCTCATCCGGCGGACGCTCACAGGGGCGATGCCGTTTGAGCCGGGGCAGTGGGATGTGCGTAATGGATGCGGCGGCCAGAGAGGCTGCTGTCGCTCGGTTCCTCCGCCAGTATCCGCAGGCAGGGCAAGCCGAAGGCGATCACCCCGCGCTTGTGGGCTGCGCCGATGCCGACTGGTCGCAGATTCCCGGTTGTCCCGCTGGGATCCCGGTCCTGCTCCGCGGGCTCCTCGATCAGGCCGCCCGCCCCGAGGCCCTGCGCGTGCTGGGCAACGTCTTGATGAACAGCATTCTTCACCTGAGCGCGGCCATGCCGACTGCCTTGCCCTTCCTGATCCGCCTGGCAGCCGTCCCTGACATCGCGGTGCGCCCCGGACTGGTCGAACTCTTGGCCTATGTCGCGGAGCTGTCTCGACCTGTCGACGAAGGCCAGGCGGGGCTCTTCGGCAACGAGTGCGATCACCCAGAACGGGAATGGTGCAGGGCCGCGTTCGCCACACACGCCTCTGAGCTGCGCGCGTTGCTGGAGGACGAGAGTCTTCCGGACGGACTACTCATCGTGGACGACCGCGAGTGCCTACTCAAGGCTGTGGAACCACAGCGAGCCCCATCTCATCGCCGCGCTGCGGCGCGACGGTGCGGACCCAGTGTGCAAGGGCCGGCCTTGGAGCCTGCCACTGGAGGATCGTATGCTGCTGGTCGCCGCCTGTTGGCGCACGAACCTGACCCTGCGCCAGCTGGCGCCGCTGTTTGGGGTTTCCAAGTCCGCGGTCGGCCGCATCATTGACCACCTCGGGCCGATTCTCGCGCTCCAGCCCCGTAAACGGTTCGCCAAGGATGCCGTGCTCATCGTGGACGGCACCCTGGTGCCCACCCGTGACCACGCCATCGCCGCGCAGTCGAAGAACTACAGGTACTCCACGAACCACCAGGTCGTCATCGACGCCGACACCCGACTCGTGGTCATGGTCGGCCAGCCCTTGCCCGGAAACCGCAACGACTGCAAGGCGTGGGAGGAATCCGGCGCCGAAGCTGCCGTCGGCAAGACCACCACGATCGCTGACGGCGGCTATCCCGGCACCGGACTCGTCATGCCCCACCGCCGCCGCAAAGGCGAAGACCTTCCCGACTGGAAGGAAGCACACAACACATCCCACAAGCAGGTCCGGGCCCGCGTGGAGCACGTCTTCGCGCGTATGAAGACCTGGAAGATTCTCCGCGACTGCCGCCTCAAAGGCGACGGCGTCCACCACGCGATGCTCGGCATCGCCCGCATGCACAACCTCACCCTCGCCGGATAGGCAAGCGGACCGCATCGCGACCGACCCTGCCCAAGGCGACTCAAAGATCAGTTACGGGACAGCCCTTAGGTCGCTTTTTGGGGATCACCTTGCGGACCAGATGTGGATGGCCGGCGGTCGTCGGCGGGCCGACGGTCCACGTACATCTCGTCAGGCGCGTACGAAGTCCGCCAAGTACTGTGCTCCCGCAACTGTTACGTCTCGTAGTTGCCAGGATGTGCCAGTGGCGATCTTCTCAAGCTCTTTCGGGGAGACGAAGAGAAACCCTAGCCAAGGGCTCGCTGTGATCCCGTCACGGATTCGGAAGCGTTGCTGGCCGGGCAACCGGCCGTGCGACACATTCTGCTCGCGGTAGGTAACGTGGGCAGGGTGTCGCAGGCTGTAGGGATCAACCCCGACACCGAGCAGGCGCCCGCCCGAACGGGTCACTGAGGCCAGCCGGGAGAGTATCGCTGGTGCTTCTTCGGCACTTGCGAGGAGGCCGATGTTCTGACCACCCAGCAGAACCGTGTCGAACAGGCCCAAGCTTGGACCAACTGTGTCTATGGATACTTCCCGGGCGTCGATTCCCCGGGTCCGTGCAACGAGAACAGCTCCTGGTGAGCTGTCGATGCCCACCACGTCCAAGCCTTGTTCGCGGAGCCGGATGGCGTGTCGGCCGGGTCCGCAGCCAACGTCGAGCGTTCGGCCGACAGCTCGGTCGCATATGGCCTGTTCGAGTGGTCCCCAGTCAGCGTAGGGCGCGAAGTAACGGGCCACGTCGTTGACCGTGAGGAATCCGTCGTCGCGCTCGATCACCTCCCAGGCAACTCCTGGGACGCCTCCCTCCTGCCAAGCTCTCTTGAGTGCCGATCCGAATGCGTCGCCCGTTTCCATAGTTCCTCACTCAGTTCCGGTGGGGAAGGATCATAAAGGCTCGGCCATTCGGAGGGGTGACCTGTACTCGGCCGGAGAGGCATCTGGCCGATATGCGTGAAGAATTGTCCGAGACCCATCGGTTTGACGTTGTTCGAGGCGAAACTCTGAGCCTCGCGTCAGCGGGATGAGGGGATCGCAATATCGCGTCGGGTCAGATCAAGCCAGATACCGGCGGTCCAGGCTTTTCGGCACCAGGGCAGGGTGGCCGAGGAATCGCCGAAGAGGCGGGGAGTGATCCGATTGTGACGGAACAAGCTCGCGCTTTTCGGCATCGATCGTCATGAGCCGTGGCGCGAAGGTGACATTGTGTTCCTGTGCGACCGCCTCCAGGTGATGGGCTACCCCTTCGTGCACGACGTTCTCGTCTCGGGTAGCCAGGTAGACGAACGTCGCGTCTATGTCTCGCAAGAGGGATTTCGGAATGCGGGGCGGCAACGTCAGTGCGTAGTAACGCGGCCACTCACGCAACCGTTGCCGTTCCAGCCAGGAACGTCCGAAGGGGCGCAAGCTGGTGAACATGGCGAAGCTCCACTCGAGCTTGATGCGCGCGACGACCAGCACGAAGTTCACGACGAAGGCCAGAACAACAAGGCTGTGAACGAGAGGCACCCAAGGCACGGACCGATCGGGACCGGATGCCGGCGCCAGTGCGGCCGCGACACAGAGGGAGCCGTATACCGCCCCCTGATAGAAGTCCTTGATCAGCCAACTGGCAGAACGACGACCTCTAGCGGTGCGTCCCATGGCTACGGACAGCAGGCCGACGAAGAGCGACGCCGCCCCCATGATCCAGAAGGACCCGCCCAGCTCGATGTGGCCCGTCGGCGAGAACGCCGTCACCCAAAGGGCCAGTGCCACTACGGAGAAGGGGTAGTTGCCCGACACTCCGAAGACCAGGTGCATCAGGATCGCAAGTCCCAGGGCCCACTGCTGCAAGCCGTGAACGCAGGTGAGTACTCCGGCCAGGAACTCGACGAGGATGACCAAGGTCGGCACAGCTGCCAGGAGCCGGGGGGAGACGGGCAGGCCGAGCAGGCGTAGGTAGTGGGTGGTGACGACACGGCCAGCGCTGCGCTCAGTGAACAGGTACTCCTCGTTGACCTTCAGCAGGGCTGCCGTCAGGTAAACGCCGGCCAGGAGGTCCTGGGCTACGAGGGCCTGGACGGTACTTGGGGTGAACGCCATGACGGTGGCCGCTACGGCCCCCAGCCAGCAGTGATCCGAGAGCCGAACCTGGGTGGCGAGCACCCAAAAGGCGAGCAGCAGGACTGCAGTCACGCGGCCGGCCGGCGACGGGATCGTCAACGTGATCAGTAAGGCGGCCGGGAGGGCGATCAGCTGCCCAGCAGCTGCTGTCCTGCGGGGCAGCCGAATGCCGAAGGCTGGAGCGAAGTGGTGTCCGACACCTGTGAATCCGTATTCCCATAACCGATTCACCTGATGAAAAAGAAGCGCAGCGACAACCAGGCTTATAGGCGTGAGTTGAAAATTCACCCGCACCCCCGTTTATTTCGTGAGTAATTCAGAAGTTCGGTCGACTGGTCCGATCCTGCATGGGTTCACCTATTCAGTCAATGAGATTTTTTGAGACAGTGTGATGCAAATTTCAGTCAACCTCCAGCGACGTTGGACGCACTTCTTGGGCTCGATCTGACCTGCACATTCTGTCGGCGGTTTACGTGCGTGCAGCGTGAAAGTAAACCATGGATGGGCAAAGTGGACGGCAAGGAATGATAAATTCTGGCAGCGTTTCAGTAAGGATTGGCAAAGAAACCCGACGGTTGGGAATTTATCTTGATCGCAACACGTAGCCGGCCGGATCGGAGTGGCAAAAAATATTCGTCTGGACATTCGACGCTGGGTCGCTATAGCGTCCACATGGCGTCACAGGGCGCCGGAAATTCCCTCATTCGAAGAAATGGGAGATAGATATGTCTGAGGTCATTACTGAAGCAGCCAGCGAGACCGAGGAGCTCACGGGTGAGGACTTCGAGGGCCTGTTCGATGGGACCCCGCTGATCATCACCGACAGTGAAGTGCGTAACTGACACAGGAACATCCGGTGGTTCGTGCTGACTGACTTGCCTGGTCCAGCTCGATAGCCGGCACGCCGTTGAAGAAGGGGGAGGGGCATGGCGGTACATGCGTTCGTCGGGCCGTCGTGCCCCGAACCTCTAGTCAGACAGCGCTACCCACACGTCAGCGTCCACGGCCCCGTCCGGCATGGCGACCTTTTCCCGGAGGAGTTCTCAGCTGGGGATGTCATCGTCATTGTGGACGGCCTCTACCATCACCGACTGGCTCTGCGGCACAAAGAGATCCTGGACGCTCTGGCACGCGGGTTGACGGTGGTCGGTGCAGCCAGCATCGGAGCGCTGCGAGCTGCCGAACTTGACCAGTTCGGCATGATCGGCGTCGGCCGTATCTACGGCTGGTACCGCGACGGCGTATTCGACGGAGATGATGCTGTCAGCGTGGCACACGCTGAAACGGACTCGCTCGCCGCGCTCAACGTGCCGCTGGTGAATCTGCACACTGCGGTAATCGAGGCCCAAGAGAAGGGCCTCCTCACGCAGGCTTCTGGCCGGTCCCTGACCGACCAGATGGCGCAGGAGTACTACCCTCTGCGTACCTCCAAACGGATTCTTGCTGTGGCACGCCAGCGCGGCGAGAGTGCCTTCGCAAACTGGTATTCCGACCGTCTTGCTGTCGAGCCGACCGCCTTCGACCAAAAACGGGCGGATGCTCTCGAAGCTCTGGCCCTCGCTGAGCGCCTCGGCACCCGTCCGGACAGCCTCCGGCGTTCCGCAGCGACAAGCAGCCGACCGACCGAGGCTCCGAAGGTTCGGCCGGCGCAAGTCCCGATGGCCGCGGACGATCGGGACTGGCGTACGGAGTACCACCGGCGCTGGCGCAATCAATTTGCGCCAGCTGATCCGACGATCCGACACCGGGTCGCCTTCCAGCAGATCTTTGCGACGAACTTCCCCGACGTCTGGTGGGATTTCCTGCATCGGTGCGCGGACACGGGGAACGCCAGCCACCCCGCCGCCTTCCGGGACCACGTCCGGCAGCAGCTCGGTAGCGCGGCGGACGAGTGGTACGACGACGCGGTCCTGCGTACCCGCATCACGGCATTGTTGTGTCCACTGCCAGACCTGGCAGATCCGCGAGAGGCGGACCTGCTGCTGCGTAGGGAGTCGGACGAGGACCGGGCCCAGGTCACCGACTGGCTGGAGCGCACTCGGCGCCACCTGGATACCCATCCCGAGCGCAGCCTCATCCAGATTTCCGACGCCACATGTGCACGCTTGTTGCGCCGGATCTGGAACGTGGCCGCAGATGCCGAATTGATCGCGGAGTGCACCCGGCGAGGCTTTCCGTCCGTCCGCGGTGCGGCGTCCGCCCTGCGCTACTTCGCCATCGGCTACCTGGGCTCCCTCACGGGGACACGGCCCGTCAGAGGAGAGGCACGTGCATAAGCTCAGGCTGCCCGGCACCCACCGTGCGGTCGCCCCTGAGACGACGTGGAAGCGGATTGCTCCTCTGCTAGGCCGCTACGGCATTACCCGGGTGGCCGATGTCACCCGCTTGGACAACATCGGCATCCCGGTCTTCCTGGCCATAAGGCCTGGGTCGGAGACCTTGGCCGTATCCCAGGGCAAGGGTGCCTCTCCGCTGCTGGCCAAGCTCTCAGCTGTTATGGAATCCATTGAGCTGTGGCACGCGGAGCGACCGCCTCACGGTACGTTCACCGCCGCCCCCGCGGACCTGCGCCTGCCGTATGCCTTGACCGACCTGAACCTCCGGGTGACTGGTGAGTGGATCAGCAGACTGCAGCTGTCGTGGGTCGGAGCCCGGTCGTTGACGGATGACCGAGCCGTGCCTGTGCCCCTTGACCTGGTCCAGCTGTCCTACAGCGGATCGCACTTCGGTCGCCCGCGTGTCTTCGAGTCCAGCAGTACGGGACTCGCCTCCGGTAACACATTTGCCGAGGCCTGCGTACACGCCCTGTACGAGGCGATAGAACGCGATGTCCTGGCTGTGAACCCGTCCAGCACCGACCCACGCCGCCTGGCCATCGCCCCAGACACCATCCAGGACAGGCATCTACGGTCCCTGTTTGATCTGCTCAAGGCCGCTGGAGTGGACTTCCACCTTTCCTATATCCCGAACCGTTTCGCCGTACCGACCTTCGCTGCGTTCGTGTGGTCGCCTCTGTTTCCCATCGTGTGCGCGGGGTCGGGCAGTCACCTGGACCCAGTGGTTGCCCTGTCCCGGGCCTTGACCGAGGCGGTGCAGAGCCGGCTCACCGAGATCACCGCCACCCGCGACGACATCCCCTCGGACCAGGACCTTAGGCGCGACGCGAGCCCCAGACCTGCCTCTTTCGCCGGGACGGACTTCGTGAGTCTCGATGCGGCACCGAGCGCCTCCGGAACCGCTCACCACGACCTGGAAAGCGAGTTGGCGGGCTTGGCGCAGCGGATCACGACAGTCACCGGCCACGACCCTCTGGTGGTCCGGTTGTCCGGCCCGGGCGAGCCGTTCAGCGTCGTCCGGGTCGTCTGCCCCGGCCTGTCCTTCGCCGAAGGACGCACCCTGTCCGCATAGCGACCTGTGCCTGTGGCACACAGTTCATCGACAACGAGGTTTCCAGTGAAGATTCAGCGGGACCGTTTCCGGCATCCGGACGGGTATGTCCTCGAGTACGAGGTGACGATTCCCGACGTCGTCGAGAGCCCCTACCTGCACATTCTCTTCCACGGATTCAGCCGCATCGAGAAACATGTACCACCGGTCTTCGCCCGCAAGCAGTGGAAACAGGCGCAACGGTCCGTGTGTCTGTCCTTCTCCGACCCGATCCACATGCATACCCAAGACTCCTGCTGTGGCTGGTTCCTGTTGGGCGAGGAGGAGTTCGCCCCACGTATCTACGACCTTCGAGCCACTCTGCTGGAACGCCACGGTCTGCAGGGCGCCGTCTGGCACGGCCTCTCCTCGGGCGGCTATGCCGCACTCAAGCACTGCATGCGCGCTGGCGGCGGTGACCTCGCGTTCGTCATCTCGCCCCACGATGACCCAACGGTCCTGCCCCAGTGGCGCGGGGAGGCGATGCCCTTTGCTCACCTGCCCGGCATGGCTGCACCACGCAGGACGACCGATGTCATCGCTGACTGGGCCTCACCCGGCGCGGGACGTTACCTCCACGCGCTGGTTTCGGAGAGGGACTCCTACTTCGCGCTGCACCACCTGAAGCCCATCATGGCTTGCCTCGACGGTCACCCGAGCGCCCGAGCCGTCATGCTCCGCGACGGCAGGGGCCATGGATTCATCCAGGACGCCGACTACGACTCTCAGCTTCACCAGGCCATCCAGAGTTGGGAGAGCTATCGGTCACAGCAGTCCCACGACACAGAGCAGCGCCGAATGAACACAGCCGAGCAAGTACGGAAAGGAGTACCCGGTGTCTGAGGTCAAGGTCGTCCTGTCCGCCCCCTTTGCCAGGTTCGCCGACGGTGAGAGCCGCTTTCAGGTGCCCTCTGGCACGTTCCGGGAAGTGATCGACAAGGTCTACGAGCGCCACCCGGCTCTGCAGCAGCACCTGGCCGACGGCTCTGGTGGCTTCCTCCCCTTTGTCAGTGTCTACATCGGCGAGGACAACATCCGCGACCTGGACACACTAGACGTCGTGGTCGAGGCCCGCACCACTGTGATGATCATGTCGGCGGTGGCCGGTGGATAGTCCGTCAGGGAAGTACACCATCCGTGAGGCGACCACGGCCGATGCTGCGGCCATCCGTGACATCTACGGAGGCGGTGACGTCCAGGAGTTCACCTTCCGGCTCGCGGACCGCTCCAACGCCTCCGGAACCACGCACTACATCGCACAGTCGGAAGACCAGGTCATCGCGGCATTCGCGCTCACCGCGCTCGGCCGGCTGCGCCCCGGAGGCAAGAACCGCCTGATCCTCCATGAGATCAAGATCCGGCCCAACGCCCGGGGCACCGGCCTCACCGAAGAAATCTTTCACTGGATGGCCGAAAGCCTTGGAGTAGGCACAGACCGCGATCTGCTGGCGCTTACCCCGCTCGGCCAGCAGCCGTCAGTCTTCCACAGGTTCGGGCTGTCCGAGTCCCACCAAGTGTTCCGGTGGAACGCCCTGAATGAGGGCGAGCTGCCTTGATGCAACATCATTTGGCTTCGCAGGAGTTCACGTACTGGCTGGCCGGACTGCGATCACGGGCGGCCAAGTGCCGCGATGGCGACAGCCTCTGGCACACAGCGGCCTCTCAGGGACTGCTGTCCCTGGCCATCCCCGAATCCGCAGGAGGCGGCGGCGCCGGGTACGAGGCAGCATGCCTGGCGCTGGAAACACTCGCTCAGGAGAGCGGTCTGAGTGGCACGCCATTCGCAATGGCTGCACAGGCATGGGCATGCCAGGAACCGCTCATCGAATTCGGCAGCAAGCCGCAACACGAGAAGTACCTGACCCCGCTCCTGGCAGGAGCCGCGAAAGGCGCCTTCGCGGCCACCGAGTACGACTCGGGATCCGACCTGCTGTCGCTGAGCACCCGCGCCGTCCGAGACAGCGGGGGACGCTGGCGCCTGAACGGCTCCAAGACCTTTGTGACTAACGGACCGACCGCCGACGTCTTCCTCATCCTTGCCCGCACCGCCGAGGGCAGCCCTCTCACCGGTCTCACAGCGTTCCTAGTCCCCCGCGGCACGCCCGGGCTGCACATCGGGATGGCCATGGACAAGTCCGGGCTCACGGGAGCGGACCTGGGCACGCTGAACATCGACGATTGCGCCCTCGACGACAGCGACGTACTCGGCGGCCCGGGAGCCGGGTTCGCCGTTCTCATGCACGCCATGCGCTACGAGCGGGCATTCATCCTTGCTCCAGCACTAGGGCTGATGGCGCGGGCACTGCGCCAGGCCGTGGAACACGCCCGGTCCCGAAGCCAGTTCGGGCATCCCCTCGCTTCCTACGACACGATCCGCCAGCGCCTGGTACGCATGCACGTCAGCCTGACGAGCGCGCGCGAGCTGCTCCACGCCACGGCGCGGTGTGCGGATGCGGGAACCCTCGATCATGGCCGCTCCTCATTGACGAAACTCCACGTCAGCACGGAATTCAACCGGTTCTGCCAGGAGCTTCCAGACGTCTATGGAGGCTACGCGCTGTTGCCGGAGACGGGCGCAACGGCCCTGCTGACCGACGCGGTGGCGAGCAGGTACTACTCCGGCACCTCAGACATGCAGGTGAAGATCATTGCCGAAGGGTTGGGTTTGTGATGACAGAAGACTCCGTGCTGCGGATTGTGCTGGCCGCGGTCCGCGAGGTGGCTGCAGGAGCAGAGGTGAGCGAGGACACCGAGCTCATCGCCCACCGGATCATCGATTCCCTGTCGCTGCTGAGTCTGGTGGCGGTGATGGAAAAGGAATTCTCCATCACGGTGCGTGACTCGGAGATCCTTCCCGCGCACTTCGAGACCCCGCTCGCCATCCGGGCCTTCCTGAAGTCGAAGGGACACTGATGCCTTCGAGCCCCTCGTTGGCGGACGACCTGCGGACCTCCGCTGCCCGCCACGGCCTCCGCACCGCCGTGATCGACGGCACCGGAGCGCTCACATACGACCAGCTGAACGGCATGGCAGAGGGCATAGCCCGCACGCTGCGTGAAGCCGGCATCCGGCCCGGAGACTGCGTCGCCTGGCACGGCGCGAAGACCCGCCTGGCGGTTGCGGCCGTGCATGGAATCCTGCGTTCCGACGCGGGGTACGTGCCTGTCGACCCCGATGGCCCGATCACCCGCGCCCGGCTCATCGTCGAACGAAGCAGGCCCCGCTTCCTCATAACGGACACCGCGGCCCGCGACCAGTGGCAGACAGTGGCTCCCGACCTTGCCTGGCAGACGTTACCCACCGGCTCCCCGCAGGACCCACCCCTGTGGTACACGAACCTGGTAAGCCCCCGGAAACCCCTCCCCGATCTCGCCTATGTGTTTCATACTTCCGGCAGCACCGGCGTCCCCAAGGGCGTGGTGCACACACACGCGAGCGCTTCTGCCTTTGTCGACTGGGCGGTCGAAGAACTTCAGCTCACGGAGCAGGACGTCATCATCAACTCGGCGCCCTTGCATTTCGACCCGACCACACTGCACCTGTTCGGTGCCGCGCGGGTCGGTGCCGCCGTTGCACTCATGCCCGCCTCGGCGGCACCGTTCCCCGCCGCATACATCGATTTCTGCCGACAGGTCGGGGGCACCGTCTGGTACGCCGTCACCTCAACCCTGGTCTGGCTCGCCCGCCGGGGCAAGGACTTGCTTC
Source organism: Streptomyces sp. NPDC001513 (assembly GCF_042894695.1). Lineage (NCBI taxonomy): Bacteria > Bacillati > Actinomycetota > Actinomycetes > Kitasatosporales > Streptomycetaceae > Streptomyces > Streptomyces sp. NPDC001513. The sequence goes on along the minus strand of NZ_JBIAVU010000004.1, from coordinate 416,272 downwards.
CACAGCTCGCCTCACTGCGCGCAGCCGTGGTCGGAGGCGAGGTGCTGCCGCCGAGCGACGTGAACACCCTGTTCACGGCCGTCCCCGGGATACGGCTGCTCAACGTGTACGGACCCACGGAAAGCAATGTCGCCACCTTTCACGAGGTCCACGAGGCACAGTCGCCCGATGTCGTCATTCCCATCGGCCGGGTGCTCCCCGGTGCACAGATCGTAGTGGTCGACGACGAACTGGAACCGGTTCGGCCCGGCCATACCGGACAACTGTTGGTCCGCGGCAGCATGCTGATGAAGGGATATTTGGACCCACAGCAGACGATCGGGGCCTTCGTCCGCACCTCGGACGGTCACCGATGGTACGCCACAGGCGACATGGTTCGGGAGAATCCGGCCGGAGAGTTGGAGTTCGTGGGGCGCAGGGACGCCCAGGTGAAGTCACGTGGCTTCCGGGTCGAACTCGGCGAAATAGAGAGGCACGTTCACGACCTCAATGGAATCCACGAGTGCGCGGTCGTGGCCACACCAGACGCCCTGTTCTCCACCGTGATCACGGCGTTCGTGAGTGCGGACCACATGAATGACGCCAGAGTAATTCCGCACGTGCTCCGGGACCGGCTACCGCATTACATGATCCCGCAAAGGATCGTCCTGGCCGCCGGCGAGCTACCAAGGAACTCCAACGGCAAGATCGACCGCAAAGCGCTCACCGAGCTCGCCGCCCAACCGGACCTCGACGTCAGCACCGGGCTGACGCTCGTCCACTGAAGGAAGGCCGTACCCGTGTCGCTCCCCTCATCGGCTGGCGTGGCCTCCGACGACGAAGTCGAGGTTCTCAAGGTCCCCGACTTCCGGCGGCTATGGGCAGCCAACGGCTTCCGGTACGCGGCTGCAGAGGTGGCCTCGTTCGCGTTGCCGATCACTGCTCTGCTCCTCTTGCACGCACAGCCCCTGGTCATGAGCCTGATCTTCGTATGCAGTAGGGCAGGATTTCTCACCATCGGGCTCCCCGCCGGCGTATGGATCGACCGCTGGCGCAAAAAGCCCGTGCTCATAGGTGCCGACATCGCATATTCGATCGCCTTTGCCAGCGTGCCGCTCGCCTACTTCCTCGACGTACTCACCGTGACGCAACTGGTCCTCGTGGCACTGGTCGTGAGCCTCGCCGGCGTCTTCTTCGACGTCGCACACAGCAGCGTGCTGCCCTATGTGCTCCCCCGACGGCGTGTGGCAGACGGCAACGCCCGGCTGCAGAGCTCCGAAACCGCCATCCAGGCCGTCTCGCCCAGTGTTGCAGGACTGGTCACACAAAGCATCGCGGCCCCCATCCTGTACTGCTTCGCCGCTCTCGCCCACCTCGTGTCGCTGCTCCTGCTGCGGCGAATCCACCCGACTGGAGACATTGCGCGGACCCCAACCAAGACCGAACAGAAATTCACACAGGAGATCACGAGCGGAATTCGCGTCCTGTTCCAGCAACCCCTACTACGACTCCTGCTCAACCAGGCCGCCCTCAACAACGTCGGCGCAGGCATCCTCCTGTCGATGCTTCCCATATTCCTGCTGAAAGAAATCGGCATAGCGACCTGGCTGTTCGGACTGCTGTCCACCCTTGGAGCCGTAGCCGGCTTCTGCACCTCATTGCTGGCACCGCGTCTACGTCGCCGCTTCGGCGAGATCCGCATGACCCTGGTCTTTTCGGGACTGGCGCCCTTCGCCGTACTCGCAGCCCCCCTGGCCGGCGTGTTCCGGCAAGCCGCAGTGCCGCTTGTTGCAGTGGCCCAGGTCCTCATCGGCATCGCCATCGTCGGCAGAGCCGTTTCAACCGCCGGCCTCCGCGCCCGGGTCACGCCCGACGCCTATATGGGGCGAGTGACAGCGGCCTACAGCTTCGTCATCCAGGGCGCCACCCCGCTCGGAGCCCTCGCCGGCGGCCTGATCGCCAGTCACTGGTCCACCAGCACGGCCCTGTGGGTCGGCGGGCTGGTCATGGCGCTCCCCCTCGTCCTGCTGCTGGTCTCCCCCCTACGTAGCCACCGCACACTTCCGCCCGAATGGGAAGTGTGACCACCACGAACCTTCCAACCACCCTGAGCAAACAACCGGTTCATTCGGAGAGCACATGACCCCCCTGAAGCAGGCGGCCGCCGAGTACGAGGAGCGCGGCTTCGCGATCATCCGCAACGTCATACCTGAGGACCTACTGGAGGAGGCACGCAGCCACGTGGAATGGCTGACCTCCAAATACCCGGAGCTGCGCCCTGAGCACTTCCACCACCCATTGATCCGCAACGACGCCTTCTGGGTCCGCCTGGTAACGGACCCGCGGCTGGCAAAAATCGGCCAGCACTTCCTCGGCCCGAACCTCGCCTGTTTCACGGCGCACTACATCTGCAAGCCCCCCTACGACGGTCAGCCGGTGTTCTGGCACCAGGACGGCTCCTACTGGAAGCTGGCGCCGATGCAGGCGCTGACGGTCTGGCTGGCCATCGACGAGAGCACCACCGCGAACGGCTGCCTACGCATGATCCCCGGCAGCCACAAGCTCCCGCTGCACGCACCGAACCTGCGTACGGACAAACCCAACATGCTCTTCTCGGAGGCCGACACCGACTTGGTCTCCCACTGGGCTGAGGAACAGGGCATTGTCGACATCGAGCTGAACCCCGGAGACGTCTCGATCCACCACCCGCACTTGCTGCACTGCTCAGAGGCCAATACGTCGGCGAAGCGGCGCTGCGGCCTCGACATCGGATACATCGCGACATCCACACGCATCGAGAGCCGCGGCCTCTACCTTGACCCAGTGATGGTCGCCGGAGAGCCCCTAGACGGTGTGAACACTTACCGCAGGCTGCCTCGGTATACACCACACGACACCATCCCCTTCAAGGGACACGAGACCTGGAACGACCAGCCAGGAGTCATAGCCGAGAGTGTTCAGCCGGGGGAGGCGCCCCTGACGACGACCGAGCGCATGATCGAGCGGCTGCAGGAGGGCACCGTTGCCCTCTAAACCCCGTTCCGGTCAGCGAATTGTCCATCTCCGCACTCGGGACGACGGTCAGCGCATGAAGGACGTCGTCTACGTCCACCCCCCGCAGTACAAGGGGGAAGAGTTCCAAAACCCCGCAGGACTGCCACGCCCTGTGGTGGCCGGGCTGCCCTTTCCGTGGGTCACCCCGATGGGAGACAGCGAGCCACTCTTCAAAGAGGTCGAGCGGGTCAAAGCAGAAATGTGCCGTAGCCAGTGGGGCTGCCAGGTCTGCGGTTACGACCTTGCGACGACCGCGTGGGTGGCGTTGGAGAGACCACAGGATGGATCGCCGGTGGTCACATCCGCTGCCATGCACCAGACGTGTCTGGTTCTAGCGGCAAAGCATTGTCCCGTTCTGGGTGATGCGAGCAATGGCTATGCGTTCACGGAGGTGCAGCAGGACGACATCACCGCCTCTGACGACGAGACCAGCCATGAGAAGGCGCCTAAAGCTCGATGGCGACTGCGGTCAGTCTCCGAGACCTCACGACCCGATCGCCTGAGGATCTTCCTTTCGCTCGCCCAGTTGCATTGAGCGCCACAGAAGCAGATGCCCACGGGTGCCCCCGCTGCTGGAGCAATGTCTCCTTATAGCTCCAGCAGCGCGGTGGTTGCCATGCACGGCGTAGTCACGACTTGCGCCGCGGACGACCGTGCTGCCGCGCCGACGACGCTCGGACATTGTGACGAAGGAGAGCGACATACGGGCGGTAGCCGCCGTCCGGCCAGGGCGCTCCGCCAACAAGATCACCGACTTCCTGATAGACCGTGCCCTCCTGCTCCCCGACCCCGACACATCCCTGGCCGCGTCCGGCCAACCGCATGCCCAGCAGCCTCCGCCGCGAGACGCCAGATACCGGCAGCCCGGGAAGCCGCGCTCGAAGCCGCGGTCCTGGTGGGCGTCTCTTGCCTACCAGCCCCCTGTCCGACGAGTTGACAGCCTGGGTCCGGGTCATGCGCGGCACCGGCCGCCACCAGCACAAGACCGTGGACTGGAGCCGTATCCGCCGCTACCTCTACATCGCCACACCCGTCCTCACGGCCTGGTCGACCACTACGGATCCCTTGCGCGAGATCAGCACCGCCCAGGTCAGCCGTCTCCCGTCAGGCCGCTCTGGAGCGGGCCACCGCAGCGGAGAGGGACGCGCGCGGGCTACATCGCGGCCGAGGTGTTCGCAGGCCCGGCTCATGATGTGCCGGGGTGTTCGGGAGGCCGGGACCACCTGGCCCGCGGGCACGAGATCACCGCGACGGTGAGCCTGAGCATTGTGGGCCGGCGGAACCCCGGCTGATCGATGAGGACGGAATCCCGGACGGGGTGTTCGCCCTGGAGTCGGACTGGTCAACGGTGGGGCGTTCGGGCTGCTGGACGGGATGCTGCTGCTGTTCACGACGGTCAAGGACATGAAGCGGTTCAACCGCAACACCGCAACCGGGCCTACCGCCGTGTTCCCGTCGACGGCTGGACGATGCAGGACACCCACATGGTCCCGGCCGGGCCGCCCGCCCCCAAAGCCCCTCGCAAGGCCGCCGAGCCCCGTTGCCGGCGCCTGTCCGGTGCCCCCTGCGCGTGCCCGGAGCCGCGGCTCACTGCGGTGATTCGGTTAGTCGCATCTGGCAGGGCCCTGCGAGTTCATGACCCCGGCCGCCACGGACTGCACCGCCTCGTGCCGGACCTGCGGCGGCCTGTACGGAAGCCATGGCGTCCTATCCGGCCCTGGCCTGGTCAGGCTCGGCGTCCTTCGTATCCGAGGCTGGGTCGGGCGGCGAGAGCCTGGTGCCGGCCGGTCACGGGCGGGCGCGTCTGAGAACTACACCCATGTGTAGTTCGCGTCGGTGACGGCATCCAGCGCCGTGTCAGTGACGGCGGCGTGCGGATCGGCGAGGGCGGCAAGGGCGGGGCCGATGGGCGGGAAGATGGGCAGCTCGGCGGTGTTGCGGTAGTCGATCCACTCGATGACACCGACCTCGTGGCCGCCGTCGGGGAGCTCGTCCAGTTCCTGCTCGGCGAGGGTCGCGCGGATGTCGGGGCTGATGTGGAAGCGGTAGATCAGGTGGAGCTTGCGCGGTGGCGGGGTGGGGCCCGGGCGGGTCACGCGCTGGTCGACGACCCACATCAGGTCCCCGCCCTCGGCCGCCGCCGTGTCCAGGCCGAGTTCTTCCGCGAGCTCGCGGGCGAGGGCGTGGGTGAGGTCTTCGCCGTGTTCGACGTTGCCTCCGGGCGGGGTGTAGTGGGTGGAGTCGGCGCGGTCGCGGCGGATGAGGGCGACGTCGTCGCCGCAGAACACCAGCGCCCCAGTCCGGATCTTGATCCGGGAGAACGGGGCGGGTGCGGCAGGGGTGTTCGTCATGGCCGCCAGTATTGCGGCAGGCCCCGGTTGCCGGGCGGGCTTTGCCCCGGGGTAGGACCTCGGACAGCGGATGCAGCAGCAGCGCGCCGAGCACCGAATTGATGGCATCGCCCGTACCGCTTTCGGTGGATCCCGGTACGCGGACGGCCCGGCCGGGGCAGCCTGGAGGGCGCGGACCGGCCGCCAGGTCGGCCCGATCGCACGCCGCGGGAGGGGTTGGTCGTCGTGGACAGGGTGCTCAAGGCGTTGGGGGCCGCGCACGAGGGGTCGGTGGGGGTGCTGCTGGCCGACGGCAGCGAGCCGGGCCCGGTCTACTTCGACGTCGGCAGCGGAGCGGACATGCCCTCGTCACGGGAATGGCACTGCTACGACGGACGGTACGGCCGGCCCCAGGCCGCGGTCCTGCGGGGCAGCTGCTCGTGCGGCTGGCGGGGCATGGCCGAGTACCCGCTCGACTGGACCACCCTCCCCGACGACAAGCCGCTCTACGAGGTGGACGTCGACCTGTCCGGGCCGATCGCGGACTACGACGCACACCTGTCGGTGATCCGGGAGGCGGCCGTCCAACTCCCCGCCGACCTCACCGAGCTCCTCACCGAACTCGTCCGCCGGCTCGGCGGCCTGGCCACCAAGGAGCCCCTGGTCGCGTTGAAGGCCCTCGCCGACCTGCGGCACGTCATCGCTCAGGTCGGCGAGGACGCCGCCTACGAGCTCGCCGCCGGGGAGGTCCCGATCGCACAGGTGGCGACGGCGCTCGGCACGAGCGAGGCCGCGGCCCGCAGTTACCTCGGGAGCTACCTCCACCCCTGACCGCGCACCCCGGCGGGTGAGTTCGCAGGTGGTGGCCGGGACTCCCGACGTTGCTGTCCCGGGCATTGTCAGTGCCGGGATCTACCATCCGCGCGTGGCTGACATCGAACTCAATGACGAACTCATCCGGCTCCAGAAGCGCTCGGACAGCGCCTGGGCCAACCTGCGTGCGATTGAGGACCAGCACGGCCGGTCGTCGCAGGAAGGCGGCTGGCCGCCCCAGGCGCACGAAGAGTGGCAGGCCGCCTGGACCGTGTGGAGACGGTGAGGGCCGCCATCAGCCACTGGGCGGGGGAGAGCGACCAGAGACGCTTCGACATCGAGACGCGGCTGAAGGGCGAGGTCCGGGGCGGCAAGGACCCCCAGGTCTGGCCCGAGAGCGAATAGGCCCCACCCCACGGCGGGGCCGGTTCTCTGGCGCAACCGGCCCCGGACTGATGTGGCGTTTCTCCGGTGAATCGGCGCGCCCGCCCGGGTGATGCGCGCGCTGTTCCCCTCCCGGGCATCGGGGCTGGACGGTTACAACGCGGGGCGTGATCGAGAACCTGCTGCGGCGCGGCCTGCCCGCGCTTGCCCGGTCTCTCTTCCCCTGCTCGTCACCGCCGTGCCGGCCCATGCCGCCGACGGCCAGAGGGCCTTCACTCCGCCCTGACCGTCTCCGCCGCGTGCGAGACGGCGTCGTTCTTCGACGGGATCGTCCGGATCCGCGCGGCCGCGGAGTCCCGCGACGGCTGCGGGCGCACCGCGTTCAAGCACTGGAACGCCGGCCGGCTGCCTGCCGACGGCTGCAACACCCGCGCCGAGGTCATCCTGGAAGAAGCCGTCGAGCAGCCCGACGTCGCGGCCCCCGGCTGCAAGCTCACCGGGGGCAGGTGGTTCTCCCCGTACGACGACACCTGGGTGACCTCGGCCTCCGGCCTCGATGTAGACCACCTTGTACGCCAACGACCTCGGTTCGGACGTCACCCTCGTCGGCGTCACCGCCCGCTCGAACCGGCAGAAGAGCGACCAGGACCCGGCGACGTGGATGCCGGCGCCGGCGGTGCACTGCCGGTACATCTGCGAATGGGTGGCCACCAAGCACCGGTGGAGCCTGGCGGCGGATCAGGCCGAGCGCGAGGCGCTGCTGCAGCACGCGGCCGGCTGCCCGAACGCGAACCTCGCCGTCGAGCGGGCCGGCTGACGACCTCGGCCGCCCCGAGCGACCCGGTGGCAGGACCGCCCGCCGGGTCGGCCCTTCCCCAGCTCGTCGCCCGCGAAGATGAGGACGCAGCCCGGCTTCTGGGCCGCCCGGCGCCATCCGGGCGGCAGCGTCAGACGCAGCGCGTGCAGGAACGGCGCGCTCAGACGGGGTGAGTGCGCGCTCAGCAGGCCCTCTCCCGACCGGGCCTCCACGGAGCGTGGCCGCGGTTGTCGGAGCTCCGTGGAGGCCCGGTCGGCGTGTGATGGAGGCTGCCCTCGGCCTCAGGACCGTCCTCGCGGGCTCAGACGACCGCCCCCGTCCCCCTCTCCTTCTTCCTCCGCGCCTCCAACGGGATGTACCCGTCCGGGACTTCCTTCGCGGCGCGGCGGCCCCGTGCCGGTGGGGGTGTCGGGTTGCGGTGTTCCAGGGCGATCGCGATCGGCACCGCGGTGAAGATGGTCGAGGCGATGCCGACCAGGACGCCCGCGATCAGCGCCACGGAGAAGTCCGCCAGCGAGTCGCCGCCCAGTACCGCCAGTGCGGTCAGGATGAACAGGGCTCCCATGCCCGTGTTCACCGTGCGCGGGAGTGTCTGGACCACCGCCTGGTTGGCCGTTTTCTCCAGGTCGCCAAGGGGGTCTCGGCGGCGCGCTTCGCGGACGCGGTCGAAGACGACCACCGTGTCGTTCACGGAGTAGCCGATCACCGTGAGCAGCGCCGCCAGGAAGACGCTGTCCACCGGCCTGCCCAGCCAGGCGAACAGGCCCACCACGAGGAGGACGTCGTGGACCATCGCAGAGACTGCCGCTGCCGCCAGGGTCCAGCGGAACCGCACGCTGAGGTAGATCATCTGGGCGGCCACCGCGATGCCCAGGGCCAGGAGCGCCTTGTGGCGCAGTTCGCTGCCGAGGCTCGGGCCGATCTGTTCGTCACGCTCCACCGTGACGGTTCCGCCGGGCTTCTCCAAGGCCGCCTTGACGCGCTGCTGTTCGTCGTCGGTGAGCTTCTCCGTGCGTACGGTGATGCCGCCGTCGCCGGACTCCTGCACCACCGCGCGCGGGAACCCCGCGTCGGACACGGCGTTCCGGGCCGTGTCCGCGTCGACGGACCTGCTGGTGCTGTACTCGACGAGGCGGCCGCCGGTGAACTCCACGCCGAAGTCCAGGCCGCGGATGAAGATTCCTGCGACGGCCACCGCCACCAGGAGTGCGCTCGCGCCGAGCCAGCGGCGACGGTGGCGGACCAGGTTCGGGTTGCGGCGGGACAGCCATGTGCGGACCCGGCCCGTCGAGGCGATGCCCGTCAGGCCGGGGCGCTTGCGTACGAAGCTGCGGGCGACAGCGAAGTCCGCGAGCGCGCGGGTGATCACGAGCGCCGTGAGCATCGATGCCAGGACGCCGATGCACAGGGTGACCCCGAAGCCCCTGACCGGGCCCGTGGCGAAGAAGAACAGCAATCCCGCGGCGAGCAGCGTCGTCACGTTCGAGTCGATCACCGCGCTCCATGCCTTGGCGAAGCCGGTCTTCACCGGCTTCGCCAAGTCCTTGGAACGGGCGCCCAGGTACTCCTCCCTGGCCCGTTCGAAGACCAGGACGTTCGCGTCCACCGCCATGCCGATCGCCAGGACGAACCCGGCGAGCCCCGGCAGTGTGAGCGTCACGCCGACCGCCACCAGAGCGGCGTACGAGATGAGGCCGTACAGCGCGAGAGCCAAGGCGGCGAGCGCGCCAAGGAGCCGGTAGACGAGGGTGATGAACAGTGCGGTCAGGGCGATGCCGACGAGCGCGGCCTTGGTGCTCGCCTCGATTGCGTCGGCGCCGAGCGTCGGGCCGACCGTACGCTGCTCCACGACGTCGAGGGGCACCGGCAGCGCGCCGCCCTTCACGAGCGCCGCCAGCTCGCGCGCCTCGGCCCGGCCGAAGCCGCCGCTGATCTGCGTGGAGCCACCGGTGATACCGGTCCCGCACACCACGTCCGCGTTGACGCCGGGCGCCGAGATGATCTTGTTGTCGAGGGTGATGACGACGCGGCGTTCCGGAGCGCCCTGAGGCGCGCAGGCCGCGTCCGAGGTGATCTTCGCCCAGGTGTCGCCCGCGCCCTTGCGGAAGTCGAGGGAGACCATCCAGCCGTTGAGCGACTGCTGGTCCAGGACCGCCTCGGCGTCCTCGACCCCCTGGCCGGTGAGGGCGGTGGGGCCCAGCTTCAGGTGGTTGCCCGGCTGGTCCGGGTCGGGGAGGGTGCGCGATCCGTCGGCCTCGGGCTTCGCGGAGCCGTTGTCGGCCGTCGCCCCCGTCACCGGGTGGACCGTGAGCTGTGCGGTGCGGCCGATGACCTCGGCGGCCTTGCGTGGGTCCTGCACTCCGGGCAGTTCGACGATGATCCGTTTCTCGCCGGAGCGGGCGATGCCGGGTTCGGAGACGCCGAGGGCGTCGACGCGCTGCCTGAGGACCTCCAGAGCGCGGTCGGTGGATGCGGCGTCGGCCTTGACTGTGGGTGAGTCCCGGGTCTCCAGGACGATCTGGGTGCCGCCGCGCAGATCGAGGCCGAGGCGGGCGGATTGGGTGAGGGCGATGTAGAGGGACAGCGCGACGGCCGCCAGCGCGACGACCGCCCTCCACAAGGGTGGGCGGGACAAGGGTGGGCGGGACAAGGGTGCGCGAGACATGCGTACTCCACGATGAGGGCAGGACGGAGGGACGCGTGACCGGCCCCGCGCGGTGTGCGCCGGGTCAGAAGGGTCAGGCGTCGATGACGGTCTGCGTGCTCATCGGTGGGGCGGGCCGCGCGGGGCGGCGGACTCGGCCGGCCTGCGCGGCGGCGCGAGTGCGGTGGCGGGGCCCGTGTCGGGCCCGCCCAGGGCGCGGCGCGGGGCCGTGTCGACGGCCGTACGCGCGGCGCCCGCAGGCTGCGGGCCCGGGAGGTGGGCGTCAGGTCGGTGCGTGACCTCGACATGCAGCGCCGGGACGCCGTCCGGTCCTGCCCCCTGTCCGGCGTGCCCCGCCACCGTGTGGTGGGCGAGCGGCCTGTCGGCCGGCATGGGCATGCCCTGCGTCCCGGCCACCGGGACGAACAGCGCGAGGACGGTGACGACGAGGGTCAGCGCGGACGCGGCCAGGCGCGCGGAGCGGCTCTGTTGCGGCACGCGTCCCCCCATCCCTTCGGCGCTCGTCGGGTGCCCTCGGCGTGGCCCCGCCCTGCTCAACGTATGGGGCGCCCCGGTCCGTTCCGTGTTCCTCGGCAGTTCTTCGGAAGCCGAATAACTTCGGCAACAGCGCGAAACCCAGCCGGTTCGCCGCCTCCGACTTGCTCCGAAGCCACTCCTGGTCCTCCTCCAACAGCGTCCAGACCTCGATCAAGTCCTCCGGCTCCCACTCCTGCCGCACTCCGGGCGCCCTCCGGTCTTCGTGACCGGACCGACGTCGCCGAGCGGCTCCTCAAGAATCCGGAAAGATCGAAACGGTTCGCGGTGCTGTGCGGGGTCGGCGGGGTGGGCAAGACCACGATTCGCCTCCGCCCTGGCCGACGTCGCCCGCGCCGAAGGCCTGCGTGTGTTCTGGATGCGCTGGCGCGGACAGGCCGAAGTCGCCAAATGGATGGCCCGCATCGCTCTGGAATGCGGACTCGCCGAAGAAGAGCTGGAGGAAGCACGAGCCGGGTGCGCCGGCCTGCCCGACGTGGTGTGGGAACAGCTGAACCGGGCCGGCCGGTGGCTTGTCGTCCTGGACAACGTCGACCAACCCGGCGAGGTGGGGCCCGGCGGTGAGCCGGTGGCGAGCTACCGCGGATGGGTGCGACCCGGCAGCCGCGGCCTGCTGCTGGTCACCAGCCGGGACGGTGACACCGCCGCGTGGGGAGGTGCCCGAAAGCCGGGACCGTCGGGCCCGGCTGCGGCCGAAGGTGCGCGAGCGCCAGCCCCGGGCGATTCCGGATCGGCTGTGGGACGAGCTGTTCGCGCAGATGAGATGCGATCGGGACCGTGCCCTGCTGGCCTGCTACGTCAGCTCCGGCGCCCGCGCCGGCGAACCGCTCGGGGTGCGCCTGGAGGACGTGGACTGGTCGGCCGGACACCTGTGGGTGATCACCAAGGCGCGGGCCAGCAGGGCTGTTGATACGCCCTTCGGGTGATGCGGTTGTGATGGGTGTGTCGCAAACGGTGCAGAAACGTTGATGCCTGCGTGGAGCCACGTGAACTATGGGAACGCAACGCGCTGCTGGCCGAGGCATTCTGCAGCAGGGACGATCGAGTGCGTGAGGCGCAGGCGGTGATGGACGAGGCGCTGGCGAGCCGGACCAGGGCACTGGCCGCGTTGGCCGTGACGGTCGGCAGCGACGCCGCCGTGGCCGACCTGATGGGGTTGAACGAACGCGAGGTACGAGTCGCACGCCGCACGGTTGGCAAGGACGACGCCCGTACCGTCGCCGACCAGCTACTCAACCCTCCTGCTTCGCCGGTCAGCCGTCCAGCTGAAACGTCTCCCCAGCCGCCCCCACCCGTCAGCCGTCCAGCTGAAACGTCTCCCCAGCCGCCCCCACCTGTCAGCCCTCCGGCTGAAACGTCTCCCCAGCCGCCCCCACCTGTCAGCCCTCCGGCTGAAACGTCTCCCCAGCCGCCCCCACCTGTCAGCCCTCCGACTGAAACGTCTCCCCAGCCACCCCCACCCGTCAGCCCTCCCGCTGAAACGTCACCCCAGCCACCCCCACCCGTCCCGGATTCCGGATGGGCGTCGTACACGGAAGCAGTGCGCGCGCATATGCCCCATCTGCGCCCGGAAGCGGTGGCGCCGGCTCATACGCCTGTGGTGGAGAGCGGTAGTCCTGCTGCCGGGGTGACCTGGACGACAGGGATGGACTCCGTATTGCAGTGGAGCTGGCAGTCCGGCCTTGATCTTCAGACCGTGGCGGGAGAACTCGGCCTGAACCCCAAGGACCTGCTCCTGCGGGCACAGATGCTTGCCACCGAAGGACGACTGCAGCCGAAGGCTCCGGCGTACGACGTGAGCCAGTCCGGCCGCCACCGTCGGCACGACTCCATGCAGTACAGCTTCGTCCCCGACAGCCCGGAGACCCTGTACAGCTCGTACAGATCGGCTAGCCCCTACATCTGAACCGCCACCGCATCGCCGCTTCGGGAGGACCTGCCTCTTCGGCTCGCGCACCGCTTGTCTCGACCGCCCCGGTGCGACCGGCTCCGGACTGTTGGACACCGCCACCGGGCACCGTCAGCTCACTTCGGCGACAATCCTGTTCCTCACCGCCCGGCCGAGGTGCACTTGGCCGGGCGCACCCAAAGATGTCGCAGAGCACCGCCAGCACCGGGTGCGACCGCCATGAGGGTTCAGGTGACGAGCCCGGCTGCAGGCGCCTCGCGGACCTTGACAGCTTGGTGCAGAGAAGCCACACCTCGACGTGCCGCTACGGGGTGGGTGGGAACCCGCTCCGTACGTCGTGCCGGCAGGCACGGCAGGAGCAGTTCGCCCGCCCTTGACCGTGACCGAACCCCCGCCACCACCTGCACCGATCACGCTGCTCCTGCCCGACGGACAGGAAATTGGGCGCGTGTGGCTCCACGAGCGACAGCAGCTCGACTCCGGGCTGTGGATGTACCGCATCGGCGTCCCCCTCTGGCAGACGGCCGCAAACAGGAGGAATTGCATCAGTTGCAACACTCCGCACGTGCTGCCTGCTGTCGTTCTCGCCTGTCAGGGGCCTCGGGTCCGCAGAGGCGAGAAGGCCACTCGAAGGGCTGACCTGCGACGAGAACGACTGATCTCACATTGTTGCGGCTGATACAACACCGTTTGTGGCTCATGAAGCGCCTGGATCGGCGCGCCTTGTTCTCGAGCGCCGCCAGCTCGACGACGGGACCCACTACCTGCTGCCCGGCCAAGCACCGGGCCGCGCCCGCAACCCCCTCGGCGCCGGCGCCCTCCTGCGCTCACACGGCCTCCCCGTTCTCACCGCACGCAATACCGCAATGATCGAAGCCGTCACCGACCTGCCGCCGATCATCGTCGCCGACCTGTTCGGCCTGCACCCCAGCACTGCCAACCGCTGGGCCGGCTACGCCAACGACAGCTGGACCCACTACCTGGCAGCTCGGGACCGGGGCGTGCCGAGGCTTTGACTCCTTTTCGCCAACGGCTGCACGAGTACCACCCGTCCTTTCCATGAAGCCCCCGAACGCGGCTCGGAGGAACCGTCGGGCGGTCCGATTTCTGGCGTGGTGGCCGGCGGTCGGCCGGGGCGAGCACGCGGCCCCTGCGCCGACCGCAGGTGCTCGTTACTCGGCCGAGCCGGTAGCCGGGGGCACCTCCAGAACGAAGAACAGGAAGCACATCGTGGTCGAGAAGCGTTGGAAGTCGTCGGGGTAGAGCTCGCGGGCGGCCGGATCGGGCTGTGGCTCGCTGATGACGGCAAGACGGAAACCGGCGGCGGAGAAGGCGTCAGTCATCGCGTGCAGCGGCCTGCGCCAGAAACTCATCCGGGCGCTCTGCCCCACCAGGTCGGTCCATTCCTGGGTGTAGCTGGTGGTCGCGTGATAGTCGGGCCGAGGGTCCTGGATGGCGTAGTCCACGAAAGGATGCTGCACCGACGCGATCAGTCGACCGCCGGGCCTCAGTACTCGCCGCATCTCGGCCAGGGTCGGCCCCCAGTCCTCCAGGTAGTGCAGCACCAGCGAGGCGAGGACGTCATCGAACTCACCGTCGGCGAACGGCAGCGGGTCACCCAGGTCGGCCACACGCAGGGCCGCGTCGGCACCCAGCCGCTGCCGTGCCAGCTCCACCATTTCGGCGCTGGAGTCGAGGCCGGTGACGAGGGCACCCCGATCGCGTAGTGCACCGAACAGGGGGCCGGAGCCGCAGCCGGCGTCAAGGATCCGGCGGCCGGCCACGTCCCCGGCGAGGGACAGCATTGCGGGCCGCTCGTAGTAGGCGTTCAGGAGACTGGTCTCGCTCAGGGCCGAGTACGCCTCGGCAAAGCTGTCATAGTCGTTCACCCGGGCCGCGAGTGCGGGCTTGGCATGGTCTTCGGCGGTAGGCATGCTGCGGTCTCCGTCGTGTCATCTCGGCATATCGCAAGGTCGTCCTGATGATCGACGTGGATTCGGCGCGTCCCGGTTCCGGTGTCGGAGACAACTAGATCGTTTCGTCTGGATCACCTGCTCCTTGGCCCAAATACACCGTTGGCTGACGTGCAGTGGGCGCGGATCGAGCCGCGACTACCTGACCGGACGCCGAAGCGGAGTGCGGGGCTCTGGTCGCCAGTTGTGACTCCGGCTCTTCTGTGGAGCCAATCCCTGCGTGCTTGTCCTGGCGTCGAACCTGGCCTGTGACCTGCCAGTTCTCCCAGCTTGTAAGCAAGAGCCGCTGGCCGCCGATGCGGCACCCCAGAAGTCGACCCGAGTTCTGACGGCACTGAGGTATCGGCCACGAGAGCATCGGGATGTACGCGGTGAAAGGCCCTGGTCACGCGGCGATCCGACGCGACCACCCCGACCGCCGGTGCACAGCCGCAACCGTGGCGCGGCAACGTGTTGTAGTCGGACTCGGTGAACCAAACGAGACCGCTTAAGCGGCTGCGGCCCAGCCCATGACAACCACAGCAAGTGGAGTGGCCTGGTCACTGGTCGAGAGCTCTAACGCGGTTCGCGTACTCGCGACGAGCCTTTCGCTGCGCCAGGAGAGCTGAGGCCGTCGCGCGGCTGACAGCGATCAGGAGTGCTGGCACCTCAACATGCGGCTCTACAGATCCGGGAGCCCAGCCCCAAGCTGAGGAATAGCGCACAGTCGAAGTACTGCCTCTCCACCAGTACGGGGGCGGAGTCGAGCCGGCCGAGTACGGCACCTGGGTCACCGCCGAGCAGCTGCGCCCGCTGCCCGGGGTCGACCTCGGCCGCGTCCCTGCCCACCCGCGTACCCGCACCCCCACCCGGGCACGACGGCGTGCACGGTGTGCGACGCCGCCGAGGCGCTGCTGCCGATCCTCGCTCACGGCCAGAACGACGTCCCCGCCGCTGGCGACTGATCGCGGGGCAGACGGCCGGGGACCCGGTGTGGTCATGCCGCCCGTACCCGCGGCCGTCGCCGTGCCGGTCCAGGAACAGACCTTGAGCCGCTGGAGGTCGACCAGGACCAGGGTGATCGGCCAGTGCGGGGCCGTGGGTGTGGGGGTGCTCATCTCTTCACCGCCGGGACGCGGCCTCGCCCGGCAGGACGGCGATGATGCGGCCGTCCACGCAGAGTGTGACCAGCTCCTCCTCGCCGCCGGGGGCCGCGCTCGCATACTTCTGAAGTGCGCACCGGGCGGCCCTGCTCCGGCCGGCCTCGGTGGTCGCCCGGTGCGGATGAGAGTCCAGGCGGAGGCTGAGACGGAGCAGCTCCATGCGCATCTCGTGCCCGTCGGCCGGGGGATCTGCGGCCAGGCGGTTGAAAGTCCGGGTCCACCGCTGCTGCAGGGCGACCAGGTCGTCCGGGAACCCGGTGACCGGTCTCGGGCCGCCCGATTCGCTGCTCACGCCACGGTCGCCCACGCGCGTGCCCGGGCGCAGCGGCGCAGCTCGACCAAGGCGGCCCGGGAGCGGCCCGGGACGGCCCAGAAAGGGTGCGCCTCGATGCGACAGGAGAGGGAGATCAGCCGACGTCGGAGCGTCGTGGTGCCGGCCAGTGCGGGCTGGCGGGCCAGGTCGGTGTACGTGCGCAGCCATGCGGCCTGGAGGGCGAGCAGATCGTCGGGTTTACCGATCGTCGAGCTGACTGGACGAGCTCTGAGCTGCGGCGATGAGTCGCGAACATGTTCGCGATGTGCCCTTCGACATGTTCGTGTCTGGTGAGCGGCTCGACTCGGAGTGGGTGCGGGGCTGGTGCGAGCAGACTTCTGCGGGGCTCTCGGCTTTGATGTCGTCGTTGCTGAAGACGCACGGTTACTCGCCTGTTGAGAACGCCGTAATCCTCGCAACAGATGAGAGCCGTGGGGCGACGGATGCACTCGTGGATCTGACGCCGATCCCCTGTGACCTGACGACCCTTTACCGGGTGGTCTGCGAAGTTTCCTTGCCCGATGTCGAGCACGGATACTTCGTCCACCGCACCCCAGAGAGCCGTCACGCCAGCCTCTTCAACCAGCAAGTTTGAAGATGGTGAGGCTTCACTCTCGAGCGCCGGAACCGTGCGCCGTCCCTCACAGTCTTCGGGGCCCAACTCCGTCCTCGGCGAGCGCGTCGCCCGGGTTCAGCAGAGCGCAGGCCTTCATCGAGAGGCATCCGCAGCCGATGCATCCGGTGAGCTCGGCCTCGAGCCGCTCGATGGTCTGCCGACGCTCCTCCAGCCGACGCTTCCAGCCACGCGAGGCGAGCTGCCACTCCTGGTGACTCGGCGGACGGTCGAGCGGCACATCGGCGAACGCCTCCCGGAGGTCCTGCAGCGGGATGCCGATCCGTTTTGCCACCGAGATCAATGCGATCCGGCGCAGCATGTGCCGCGGGTAGCGACGCTGGTTGCGATCGTCGCGTTCGGACACGATCAGGCCGAGCTCTTCGTAGAACCGCAGTGCGGAGACCGCCGCTCCGGTCCGCGCGCTCACCTCGCCGATGCTCAGCCAGTCGTCCGGCGTGGCCCGTTCGGCGCCGGAACGGTAGCTCGTCATACAAGGCCTCCTCTTGACCTCAAGTCTACTTGAGGCCCTACGGTCGGCTGCGTTGCGCCAGAACGGCAAGTAGGAACGATCGGGAGAGGATGGCAGTTCGATGACGTTTGTGATCGCTTTGCCCTGTGTGGATGTCAAGGACAAGGCATGCATGGATGAGTGCCCTGTCGACTGCATCTACGAGGGTGAGCGGATGCTCTACGTCCACCCGGACGAGTGCATCGACTGCGGCGCATGTGAGCCGGTGTGCCCCGTTGAAGCGATCTTCTTCGAGGACGACACCCCGCAGGAATGGCAGCACTTCAATACCGTGAACGCCGAGTTCTTCTCCGACCTCGGCTCCCCCCGCAGCAGCGCCAAGCTCGGTCCGATCGGCAGGGACCATCCGATCGTGGCGGCGCTGGCGCCTCAGGAAGCCGATTGAGCCCGAGAGCCGTTACGTCAGCCCCTCCGACAGGCACGTTCGAAGATGCGAGGCTTCCTTGAACAGCTCGGCCGAAGTTTCGCCGGCCAGACCTGACCCGGCAGTTCATCGGGTGACGTGGCTGCCGCTTCAGGCTTGGTCACGTTCCGGAAGCTGGGCTTCGAGCTGAGAGATTCGCCGATCCAGGAAGCGTGTGTTGGAGCGGGCGGCTTGGAGGCGGTCTTCGAGCGTCCGGTTGTCCTGGGCCAGCTGGCGTAGGCGCTCCTTGAGGGCCGTGTTCTCGACGGAGGTGCGCTGGACTGCGTCCTGCGGTTGGGGGGTTTCCAGGTCGCGGATGTACTGGGAGCCGTTCGGGCCGTGCAACACCTCGCGCAGCACGTACCCGTCCACGGCCGCCTCCACGACCGCCCACCGCTGCCACTGGGGGCGCCGGCCCTCCGCCCGGGCCCGCCGCTCCGCCTCGATCACGTCCTGCTCCGGCATCACCACCCGGACCGGCAGCAGCCTGTCGGAGGCCGCGAGGGACCGCAGGTTCTCCACGACGAGGCGTTCCCCGTCCGTCAGCGCGTCCTCGTCGACGACAGGCAGGTGCGGAGGCAGGGAGCCGACCGTGGTGCGCAGGGCGGTCGTGTACTTGGCGCCGGACCGAGCGGCCGCGCGGGCACGCTTGGCGGCGGTGTTCTGCTTCTTCGGCATGACGTCTCCGGGCCGGACAGACCCACGCCCTCCGGCCGCACGTCAGGGGCCACGGAAGGTAGAACGGCGCACAGCACCAGTGGTGCTCTCTACGCGGGCCCCGGGAGACCTTGACCGCTCCCCGGACCGGGGGCTGCCCGCGGCGTGGGCGCGGGCTGAGCGGCGACCGGCAGTACGCGTCCGGCCGGGCGGTGCACCCCCAGCGTAGAGGGGAGGAGACACCTCCGGCGCCGGAACATCACACGTACTCGCGTCCGCCGGTGCACATGCCGGCCCCGTCGCAGTCGTCGGTGCAGCCGCCTGTCCGCATCGCGGTGTCGTTCAGCCGTACGGACCACCACGGTGGCCTGCGCGCGGAAGCGATCCGGATTCTCCGACGGGACGGGCGCTGTGCGCTAGCCTGTGCCTGCGGCAGTACGCGCCTGCCAGCCTCCCGGGCCGAAATGCACCCACGCCCCGGCTCCGAGGACAAGGGTCACAGACTCGCGCGGCCCCTGAACCTGGTACATGAGTGACCCTTGCTGCGGCATGGGCGTGGGCATGCCGCTGAAGGACGATCGTGACCAGAGACAGGAAGCGCAAGCGCGCCATCCGTGCCGTGCAGGAGAGCACGGGGCAGAGGTACACCCAGGCCTCCAAGTGCGTCAGCCCGCCGGAACCCCGCCCAGACGGGTGGACGTTCCCGCTCTCGGATCTGCTGCATGAATGCGCCACACTCCCGCCTGCACCTGCTGCCGAGGCTGGTACGAACCACTACGACCCAGGCCCCGAGGTCTTCCAGTCACATGTCTTGGGAGCCGCAGTTCCCTACGCCACCGTGTTGGAACTTGCCGGCGCCCTGGCCAAGGAGGCGCATCCAGCGCAGCTCACCCTGGAGTCTTTGACTCCCTGCGAACAGGCGGTCGTCGTCTGCGGCGAACGCCGAATCGCGTTGGATCTGAACTGGTCGGGAGTGCAGGAACTCTGCCGCCGCGTCGGCTGCGACACACCCCCGTACTACACCCCGCTCGTGGTGTGTGACGAGCACCTGCGGCAGTGTGATGTGCGCTCGCTGGTCTGGATGACTCGCGACTGCGGGTACGCCGTCGGCCAGGAGGAAGACCCGGTGCGCCTGGAAGGCCTGCCCGAGTCCGATCTTCTGGTTCGGGCCGCCGTCGAGATCGGCGCCTACACCGAGGTCGTACAGGCATGGCTCGATACCTGTTTCGCCCCCCTGAACGAAATCGACGACATGCTTGGGGACGAGGACAGGGCCTTGGCCATGCGGCACTCGGTGGAGCGCGAGCGCCTGAGACTGGACCGCGTAGCGCGCAAGGAGGGCCTGCGCCTCCGTAAAGAGGCGGGGACCTGCAAAGCCTGTGACCACGAGCTGCACCCGGGCTGGGATTTGCTGAGCCACCCCCTGTACTGCTCGCGGGCCTGCACCCCGCTCCCGGCTCCGCTCCCTCCGCTTCCTGTGCCGTTCTGAGGCGTGTCAGAAGGATTTGGGCTTCGCCGTGACCAGCGCGATCCACGCCCCGTCGCAGCCGTCGGTCCGCTCGTCGTTGGCCAGCGCGACGACGGCCAGCACCGCGGCATGCGCTCGCGCGGACCTCGTAGTCGCTTTCGGCGTGCCCGGGGCCGTACCAGCCGCCGGACCCGACGCAGGCCGAGCGGCGACAGGCAGTACGCGGCTGGCCGGACGGTGCACCTCCAGCGTATGAGGGAGGCGGCACCGCCCGGCGCCAGAACTGGCTGGGGCCGGGCCGACGCGCCTGGCTCCATCGGGTCGCGTCCGGTGGTCCCACGGCCCTGTACGCGGGGTCCGGGGGTATTGCGGGTGAACGCAAGCAGCGAAGCCCCGGATTGCGTCGCGGGCTTCGCTGGCGTTGGTGTGCGGTGGTGCCTCAGCGCCATTCGCTGCGCGATTGGTCCCCAAGGCCGGACTTCCGCATGTGGCCGCTACCTCTTGATCCCGTTGAGGCAGAGCACGTACTGCTTGCCGGACCGGTGCCGGTTCCTGTCGAGTTCCTCGTTGAAGCCGATATCCGTCAGACCCAGGCACCTGGAAGTGTCCTTGGTGTCGGGCAGCACCCGGACCACCTTGAAGGCCGCGTCATCGCCGTCGCATTCGACCACCCGCAGGTCCGGGAAGATCAGGCTCCCGTCGTTCGTGAGGCAGTCGCCGGCCTCGGCCCGGTCGATGTCATCGCGGCTGACGAACCAGTACACCGCGCCGGTGCCGAGGGCGATCACGACAGCGGCGATCACGACGATCTTCGCGATGCCCGCCTTCCGGCTCCGGGCCGGCGGGGCGGACAGCTGCGGCGGCTGGGTCATGGAGCGGTCTCCTGGTGTCGTGCGTGTGTGCGATGCATGTTGACGTGCGCACGCTATATCACCGAGTGGCCGCCGCTGCCGGTGGCCGGGCGGCGGTGCGCAGCGCCCGATGTTCCCCGAGGCCGGAGGAACACAACGCGGTGCGCGGCTCACTGGGCCGACGTCCAGCGGCCCGACGGCGATTCGTCGAGTCGCTGCGGTACCGGTGCGGCGGGCCGTGGCAGGCCGGCCCCCTTTTCGGCACGATCTGGGCTTAGCGGTGGCGAGCGCGATCCACTGGCGCAAGGCCTCGGCTCCGGCCTGGTCCCGGGTTGCGTGTGCGGGCCGGGTGGAGGATGGGGTGGAGCCTGCGGCCCAGCCGTTCCATCCGGATCGGCGTCCGGCCTTGTAGGCAGGCTCGACGTGGCCGCGGACGGTTCCGTGTTCGGTGACGACCTCGTAGTGGCGGGTTTCGCGGTCCCGGAGCACGAGGTGTGCGTCGGCGAAGGCCAGGGCTTGGGGGACGTCCGGGCCGGTGCCGCCGTAGCCCCAGGTGATGTCGTCGAAGCTGTAACGGGGATCGGTGGGCAGGATGTCGCAGCGGCCGTCCGGCAGCAGCACGAAGGCGGTCATGTTGCCTGGGGTGGCCAGGATCTCGGCGTTGTCGGGGTACGGCGCGCTCGGTAGCACCTGGGGGCGTTCGAGGGCGAGAGCGCCGGTGGTGGGGTTGCGCAGGACCATGCGGCCGTACGGGTCGTAGCCGGTGCGCAGGCCTTCGCGGTCCTTCTCCCAGATGTGGCCGAGGAGGGCGGCCTTGCGGTGGGCGTCGCCGTCGGCGGGGCCCCACCAGGAGATGGTGGCGAGGTAGGCGTTCTCGGCGAAGCCGAGCGTGGAGACGGCGTGCGGGGAGGGGCCGGGGTCGTCGATGAGGGAGGGATCCAGGAGGTGGCGAACGCTGACGAGTTCCGGCTGCGCGGCGGAGAGCGCTTCGAGCAGGACCGGGTCGGCGTGCTCGCCTCCGGTCTCTGCCCGGTCGGACAGTGCGGAGGCGAGGGTGCGCACGGTGGTCAGGGCGCGGTACACGGCGCCGGCGGACAGCTGGTCATCGGGCATTTCGGCGTAGCGCGCGAGGAGGGCGCCCTCGGCCTGGCCCAGCTGGTGGAACTGGCGCTCGACCAGGGTTGAGCCCGCGTCCTGGGTGGTGCTCAGGCTCTGGTAGTCCTCGACGGCGCCGAGCGCGTCGGGTACGCGGACCCGTACGGCGATGCCGAGGGCTTCGGCGGTGCGGGCCGCGTCGGCGTGGCCGTCTGCGGCCAGCAGGGGCAGGGCGGGAAGGTCAGGGCGGTCGCCGGCTCCGGCAAGGAGGGCCGTCCGGTAGCTGTGCAGGGAGGTCAGGTGGTGCAGTTGGGTGCGCAGCTGGCGGGGGTCGAAGTCGATGACGGCGGGGCGCTGTCCGGCGGCGAGCGCGGGTCCGGTGGCGAGCGCGGGTCCGGCGGCGAGCGCGGTGACGACGGCCACCGTGTAGGTGCCGGGCGGGTAGTCGAGGTCCGGCTCGCCGCCCAGGACGTGGGCGAAGTCGGTGCGCTCGACCTTCTGCCAGACCGGCTGCTCGAACTCGCCGGTCCAGGCGTCGCGGCTGCCGCGCCGGAGGAGCACGTCGAGCAGTCCGCCTGAGCCGCCGGCGCGGGGGAAGGCGAAGGAGACGTAGTCGATGCTCAGCTCCTTGCGGGGGAGGCCGCGGGGCCAGAAGCCGAACCACCAGGCGTTGCGGGCCTCGCCGACGCCGAGGTACTGGGCGGCGATGCTGCGGGCCACGGTCTCGGCGAAGTTGACGATGATGCCGTGCGACTCGGCCAGGGATCCGCAGAGCACGACCGTGCGCCGGGTTCCTGCGACGGGGCCGCGCCAGATCCGTACGTGCACGCGGGGCGGCTTGGCGATCCAGGCCCCGGGGATCGTGAGGACCGCGTCGACGTCCAGACGCAGCGCTGCGTTCGGGACCGGGAGCTTCTCCCAGTTCGGTGTCGCCAGCCGTCCGGCCGCCGCACCGTGCCGCTCTTCAAACAGGGGGTGTGCCGACTGTGCCGCTGCCAATCTCTCGCAGTTCCGCGCACATGGCAGCGCCCGGACTGGTCCACCGCGGCCAACGCCGGGCAGCAGCTGTTCCTCGCCGATCTGGTCCGGCGGGTGCACCTTGCCGCCGCCGCTCGACCGCGAGGATACGGAGCCCCCGCGGCGCACCAGCAGCCCGACATCGCCTTCTGGGCGACACCCCGGTGGCGCCAGGAGCCGCTGTTCATCGCAGCTCGGGACATGTCGCGCGTCACCGTGCCCGACGTCACGCCGATGGATTCCGCCTTCACCGCCTACGTCGGCACACAGGCCGATGCCAGCGCCGAGACCCAAGGCTGGTCACCAGCCTTGCGCGAGCGCGTGCAGAACAGCCTGTACCTACTGACCGCCGTCCACGGTCCGCACGAGACGATCAAGGCCAGCACCGATGCCACGCTGTCGCGTCAGCAAAACCGACGTGCCGTCATCCGGGTCACCGAAGTCCTTGCCCACCTCGCTCTCCTCGACGACGACCGCATCGACCCCCTCGACGCGTGGATCCACCGCCGACTGGCCAGCGTGCACCCGGAGATCCGCGAAGAAGCCCTCGTGCGGATCCACATCGTCCGTCACGGCGGACCTCGCCGCCGTCCCCGCTCGACTACCACGGTCCGAAACCAGGCCGACTCCGCGATCCCGTTCCTTCTTGCCTGCTCGCAGCGCTACCGCACCCTTCGCCAGGTCAGCCGTGCCGACGTCACCGAGTGGCTCGCCCCATGCGCGGCACCGCACACCGAAGCCGTCGCGCTGCGCGACATGTTCAAGACCCTCAAGAGCGAACGGTCGTTGTTCGCCAACCCCTCACGAGGCGTGAGCCTGGGATCCCGGCCCAGCTCGGTGCCCATGCCGCTGAGCCCCGAAACGATCCAGCGTCTGACCGCAGCCGCCGAGGCCAACCCCGCCCTGAAGCTGCTGATTGCCCTCGTCGGCATCCATGCGCTCTACCCGCACCAGGCCCGAGCGCTGCCCCTGACCGCCATCGACTTCACCCGCGGCCGGCTCACGCTCGGCGACATCGATCACCCCCTCGACGCCTTCACCCAGCAGGCCGCCGTCGACTACATCCACCTCCGGCACCAGCGCCGGCCACATACCCGCAACCCTCACGTGTTCATCAGCTCGCAGACCGCGCACACCCGGGCCCCGGTCACAACCGGCTGGATGCAGCCTCTGCTGCGCGGCCTCCCGGTCACCGCCCGGCAACTTCGCGAGGACCGAATCCTCGAAGAGGCCGCCGTCACCGGCGCTGACCCGCAGCTCCTATGCGCGGTGTTCAACATCACTCCGGAGACCGGACTCCGCTACACCCGCGTCCTCCACCCCGACCCCACGGACAGCGACGACGTATCCGGCTGCAACATGGAGACATCGTGACCGACCACCACGCTCACCTGCTCGCCGCCATCGTCGAGCTCGGCGGGTAGCTGGAGCTCCCAGCTACCCGTAACGGGCGCTTCAGGGGCGCGGTCATCCCAGAAGGCTGCGCGGTCAGCGCCGGCCGCCGCCGATGCGGCGGTCGTCGGCCAGTGCGGTAAGCGGGCCGAACTCGCGGGCAAGCTGGTTCCACGTCAGAACCTCGCCACAGCGGGCCGGGAACTCCTTCGGGTTGAACTCGGGCATGGTCCAGGTGCCAGTGCCCCGGTCCCGCAGCCACAGGTCCCCGTCACCGTCGACCACAGTCGGCGGGACCGGTACGGGCTCGGCCTGATCGGTGGGCTCCCAGGTGACCCGGCCCGGGTGGGAAACGCGGCGCAGCTCGGTGGTGGCCAGCCGCGCGGCCAAGTCACGGGTGGACTCTTCGGCGTCCTTGACCGACGCGAGTCGGAATGCGTCGTCAAGTACGGGCAGGGCTGGATTCTTGCTGCGCTTTGAACTCATACGCTGACTACCTCCGGTGGGGGGCGTCACATCCGTTATGGCGCCCCGTAGAGGAACACGGTATCCGAGGCGGGAGCCGGGCCGGCTATGACCACGGTCCATGTGGAGGCGCTGGCACACCGGGCGGTGCGGAAGTACGTGATGTCGAAGGTTGCGTACGTCTCCGGGGCGCGGGCCACGGAGCTGTGCCTGGTTCGGCTGGGTGATCTGTTCTGGGACCAGGGACAGTGGGGCCGGTTCCTCGTCCAGGGAAATGGAGCCCGTGGCTCGGGACCGCGCGAGCGGATGGCGTTCATGTTCGCCGAGGGCCGTGAGCTGCTGTGGTGGTACGTGGAGGAGGTCCGGGGCTTGTTCCCGGACGTTGCCGAAATCGTGGAAGCCCGCGCCCAGGGCGACGTCGACGACGCACACGGGGCAGCCACGCTCCTCCTGGCCAGCATCGAACTTCTGGACCGTTACGAGAGCGCGTTGAAGACTCACGGCACCCGGCACGAAGCCGAGGGGGCGCTGCACACAGCGCCCCCGCCCCTGACCCGCACAGCACGGAGCCCGTAGCTCACCAGTAGAAACAGCGCGGATCGCCACCACCGGCGGCCCGCGCCGCCGCATGCCCGGGCCTCGGCTCCCGCGCCGGCGCCCAGGCCCGCGCCGCGGCCCCGCCGCATCGTCCGGTGGATCATGACCCATCCGGGCAACCTCCCGGACGAGGACACCCTCACTCTCAAAGAGATCCGCGCCGGCTGCCCCGAACTCGACGCGGTCACCGACCACGTCCGCGACTTCGCCGAGATGATGCGCGACCTGCGCGGCGACCAGCTGCCCCAGCGGATGGAGCGGGTCGAGCAGGACCCCTGCCCGCACTGCACCCCCTGGTCAACGGGCTTCGCCGCGACCAGGACGCCGTCATCGCCGGACTCTCCAGCCCCTGGAGTTCTGGCCAGGTCGAGGGACAGAACACGCGAGTGAAGTTCATCAAGCGGGCCGGGTACGGCCGCGCCAACTTCGACCTTCTGCGCAAGCGGATCCTGCACAGAACCTGATGGCCAGTCACAAGATCAGCGCCCGAGCCCACAGCCCCGCAATCGCCGATCACGAAATCGCGACGGCAGCCGCGACCGGGCCCCAGCGTCCCTTTCCGTGCTCCTCCATGGCCGGGCGTGCGCCCGTGCTGGGTGGGCCTGTGGTGGCGCCGGCCAGCGGCGAACCCACGGCGTCGGGGCAGCGAGAGTGGCGGGATGGACGGACTGGGTGGGGCGCTGGAGCGGGCAACTGCGGATGGCGATGTGGTGGACGGCTGGCTCCAGGGGCTGGCGGGCAATCAGGTGCTGCCGGTGGAAGTGCTGGCCCGGCTGCTGGAGTTCGACGAGCTGCCGATGCCGAGCTTCTGGCTCAAGTACAGGACCTTGGATGCCGCAGCGACGGAGCTGCTGGTGGCTTCGCCGCAGATCCAGCACCGGCTGGACGTGACGGAGAACGCGACGGCGGACGTCGACGTGCTGGCCCGGCTCGCGCGGGATCCGGAACCACGGGTCCGGTTCGTGTACGCGGTGGTGCTCTTCGAGTACAAGCGCCGTATCCCTGCCGGGGTGCTGGAGATCCTGGCGCAGGACCTGGAACCGAAGATCCGGCGGATCGTCGGCGAGAGTGAGAAACCGCCCGTCGCGGTGCAGGAGCCGCCGCCCGTGCTGACGGCGGAGCAGCGGGTGACGCACCCGGATCCGGCGGTGCGGATGAAGGCCGCCGCTGATCCCGAGGTACCGACCGTCCTGGCCATGCGACTGGTGGAGGATCCCGAGAACGACGTCCGGCTCGCGGTGTCGATGCGGGAGGAGCTGACGGAGGAACAGCGCACGGCCATCCCTTGCACGGTGTGGCAGCACTTCTGGTCACCGCCGCCCTGGATCGCACGGCAGGCGACCGACCCGGAGGCGGCCCGCCGGATCGCGCGGTCGGCGCACGTCGGGCTGCGGCGGGTGCTCGCGGCTCAGCCGCACCTGACCCCGGGCGTGGTGGCCCTGCTGGCCGCGGACGAGGACGAGTGGGTGCGGCGCACATTGGCCGAGTCCTGCGAGGACGCGCCGCACGAGCTGCTGGTGGAGCTGTACGCCACGGTGCAGGACCGGTACTGGTCGGGGTACCGCAACCACCGCAACTTCGCCCGGCCCGGGTTGGCCCGGTTCGCCGACGACCCCAACCCGCGGCTGCGGCACGCCGCGTTGGACGACCCGGAGGCCGGGCCGGAGCTGGTGCTGCGGCTGGCCGACGACCCTGAGGTGGGTGGCTGGGCAGTGCGCGACCCCAGGCTGCCCGCCGATGAACTGCTCCGGCGGCTCACCCTGCCGGCACATGCCGCCGCTGCCGCAGGCAATCCGGCACTGCCGGTGGCGGTCATGCACCACCTGCTGGACCTCGCCCGGGCACGCTGACCTTAGGCGACCGGCTGATGCATGGCCTGCAGGGCGATCAGCCCGCCGTCCAGCGAGAGGTATGCCGTCAGGCGGACGCAGCGTCACAAGATCAGCGACAGAGCCTGAAGTTCCCCAGGTGCTCGTGGTGGGGGCGCTTGGTGGGTCGCGGGTCAGTCCCACCAGAGCACGACGAGCAGGTGGCGCTTGGCTGCGTCGACGTAGAAGTCGCGCAAGGCGGTGAAGTGCTGCAGCAGGTATGCCCTCAGACCTCCGGTGATGGAGCCCACCTGGCCGATCAAGGATTCGGCGTCACGCTCGTCGGCCGGCAGGGCGGCGAGAAGGACAGGCATGTCGATCTGGCCAAGCAGCTCGGAGACACGCGCCACTTGAGAAGCGGCCAGGCCGGTGGGGGCGTCCCCGAACGGGGCTATGGCGTGTGGGGGCGTGTTGAGGAAGCCGAGGTCAAGAGCCGTATCGCCGTCGGTGGCCTGGCGCAGAGCATCGCGATGGACCTCTTCGAGTCCGGCCACCTCCCCGGCGCGTTTCAGCAGCGCCGGTGCCCAGTCCAGGTCCAGTACGTCGTACGCCGGTGGATCCCAGTGGGGATCGCGGTCCGATGACGCGGCGGCGGACTGACGGCAGGCGGCGAGATATCCCTCGGGGATGCGGGCGAGCTGCTGAGTAACGGCCATGACGGCAGTATCCCTGCCGCGTCTACCGGATTTCGGGCTGCAGGCTTGGAGGCACCCACGGTCGCCGTCCCCATGGGGACTCGTGACCGGGAGGGGGAATTACGTGACGCTCAGGTCCCGAAGCCTGGGGAAATACGTGACCGCTCACAAGGGGCAGGCGGCGGGCCGGCTGCGGGTGCCGGTGGCGGCGTGGCGGTGGGCGACGGGTTCGGGTCTGGTCCCGGCCGCGGACGTCGGGCCGGGCCGGTGGTCACGTGCGGTGGTGAGGCCGCCGACTCGGAAGCGGCCCGCGCTGCGCTGTGGGGTCCGGTGGGCGCAGGGTGGGCGGCGGACCGGCTGACGGAGGCCCTCGGGCTGCGGCTCCCGATCCTCCGGCCGAGGGTGACCGCCTCGGCGGTCGGCCACCTCGTCAAGGCCGGCCTCCTGATCTGCCTCGGCGGGGCACCGAGTACGTCCAGTACGTGGGCACGCCGTCAACCCGCCGATGCACGGCACCGGACGGCGCGGCTTGACGGGCAAGATCCGAAAGAGACGACCTACCGGCCGGCGGTCGGGTCGGGCAGCGGCTTGCCGTCGCACGAGGCATCCTCGGTCGGCATCCGGCCGTCGACGAGGAAGCCCTCGACGTACGCGTCCACGCAGGGGTTGTGCGACTGGTAGACGCCGTGGTCGCCGCCGCCGACGGTGATCAGCCGGGATCCGGCCGTCCTCCGGTGGGCCCGCAGCGCGCCCTCGTAGTGGGTGGCCGGGTCGTGGAGCGAGTTGAGCATCATGATCGGCGGCAGGCCCCGCCCGGTGACCTGCACCCGGGGCGCCCGGGAGCGCGGCCAGGCGGCGCAGACCGAGGCGAAGGTCAGCTCACGGGCCCCGGCCATCGGGTGCGCGGCGCTGTCGGCCACGCTCCGGCGGACCCAGTAGGCGCTGTCGTGGTTCCACGGGGTGTCCTGGCAGATGACGGAGAAGAAGTCCGCCGCGAACTGCGCCCCCAGCGGGTGCTTCAGCTTCTCGGCCAGGGCCTTGCGGGCGGCCGACGGAGCCGCCTCCGGGTGCTCCAGGACACCGAGCAGCATCGCCAGGTCGGGGAAGCGGTCGCCGCTGTAGATGATGGAGGTGGCGGCGGCGTCGAGGTGGTTGGGGGTGACCGTCGTCCCCTCCAAGTCCAGCGGGTGCTCGCCCAGCGCGCGCCGCAGCCGCTCGTACGAGGCCTTGGCCTCCTCGGCGGTCCGGCCCCAGTGGTACGTCGCGTCGTTCGCGGCGAGCCAGGGCAGGAAGTCCTGTTCGAACCGGCGCTGGAAGCTCACCGGCTGGCCCGTCAGGAACTCCTGCCAACTGCCCGTGAAGCCGATGTTGCTGTCGAGCACCACCCGGTCGACCCGGCGCGGGAACTCGGTTGCGTAGTAGGCGCCGAGGAAGGTGGCGTACGAGGGGCCGTAGTAGGACACCTTCGACTCGCCGAGCAGCGCCCGGAACAGGTCCATGTCGTGCACGGCCTGGTCGGTGGTGATGTACGGGAGCAGGTCGCCCGACCGCCGCTCACAGTCCCGTACGAAGTTCCGCGCCCGGTCCACGGTGGCGTCCACAGCCCGGCGAGAGTGGTCGCGCAGGTCGCCGCTGGTGAACAGGGCGTCCACCGCGTCCTGGTCGGAGCAGACCACCTGCGTGCTGGCCCCGACCCCGCGCTGGTCGAAGCCGACGACGTCGTACGCGGCCGCCAGCTTGGGCGAGTACGCCGCCAGCCCCGCCGGCCGGCCCAGCCCCGAGGCGCCCGGCCCGCCAGCCGCCATCATCAGCACGCCCCGCCGCGCGGCGGGGTCCGCGGCCCGGTGCCGGGACACCGCGACGGTCAGGTCCGCCCCCGTGCCCGGGCGGTACCAGTCGCGCGGCACCGTCATGGAGGCGCACTCCTGCGCACCGGACTGGCACGGCTGCCAGTCGAGGCGCTGCTGCGCGTACCGCGCGGGCACGGCCGGCGCGCCGCCTTTCGCTGCGGCGGCGCTCGCCGGCGACGTGGGCAGGGCGGCGAGGGCGAGCAGCCCGCACGCGGCGGCCGTGGCCCACCGCGCGGGCTTCTTGAAGAGATGCATGTGGGTGGTTCCCCCGGTCGGAGCGATTCGGTACACCCCGATCCTCGGAGAACCCGGCCCACCGGACGATCCCCCCAATGCCCGTATCCGGGGTGGTGCCAGCACCACCCCGGCCTGGCCAGGCCGCCTCGACCCCGTCGAGGCCGGACGCGGCTCGGAAGTCGGAACTTTCGGGTGCCCTGCCTGGCCGTGTGCCAGGCCCCCCTCCAACCACACCGGACGGTCGTTGCCCGGGTGAGCGCGACCTGGGCGCTTCTCCTTGGCGATCCGCTGCCGGTCCCTGGCACAGGCATCTTCGCGGGCCTCGGGGGAGACATGCTTGCCGCAGGTGGTGGTCGCGGCGCTGTCGGTGACCGGGGCCAGCGAATACCGGATGGGGGAACGCGTCGCCTTGCCGGGGAGAGGCAGGCGGGCGACACCGTCGGGAAGTTCGGCGTGCAGCGCCCCGTGCCAGCGGACCCACAGGGCGGGGCGCCCGCGCAGGGCAACTACTGATCCTCTAGCGGGTCCACGTACGGATGGAATCGCTCGATCCGGCGGAGCCCTCACCACTTCTCGGAGAGTCCTTCCAGGGGGGCGGCAGCTCCGGCCCGGTTGATGCGGTCGGCAGTGGCGATGGCGTCGGTGATCCAGGCTCGGGCACGGAGGGTGGTGCCAAGGTGATCGGCGAGGGCCGCGGTGATGTCCTTGAGCTGGGCGTCGCGGTTGAAGACGTCCAGGACGAGGGCGGCGAGCGGGGCGAAGTCGCCGTCCTGGGCGTGCTCGACGGCGGCGGACATGCTCGAGCGTATGCGGTAGATGCCCGCAGCCTGCTTGAGCCCGCGCCAGAACCGGGCGTCGTCGTGGCCGGGAAGGTCGTTAAGGAGGGCGGCGAGCCGCTCCTGGTCGTCGGTCATGGTCGACTCCTTCGCGTCGGCGTCCCGCCAGTATCGGAGCCGGTGATCGCGGAGGAGACAGTTTCGGGGAACTCACCTGGGGCGGCTACGCGGCTACGCGGCCACCTGGACCGCCTGACAGAAGACGGCTCCTGGCGAGCGCCCGCCCTCGGAGCAGGTCCGCCACACGGTGCTGGCCACCCGCCAGGTCCTGACCACCCCATTGGAGGCGCGGCCGGGCCGCGGGCCTCACCGGCGGCCGCCCGTTCCCGCTCCACCACCCCCGCGGCCGCGCCCGGCCATGTATGTGTGGCCCTGCCGAGGCCGCGGTACCCGACCGGACCGGACTGGATCGGGGCTGGTGCTGGCGGGGCCGGCCACGGAGCCTGCCCGACAGCCGGCCCGGATCCCAAACGTGGTCACGGGGGTGCGCCAGTTCCTGCTCCACGGCATCACTACGAAGGCGGTGCCGTCGGCCGTGATGGCCCAGCTCTACGAAGTGGCCAAGGACTGGGAGCTGCCGATCGAGGTCGGGTCGCTCGCAGCGCACGGGACCGGTTCATCGTGATGCTGGGGCGGGCCGGGTTGCGTCCGGGCAGGCGCGGCCGGCCTGCGGGCTTGGAGGTGGCGAGTTCCGCCTTCAGCGACGCGATCGCCTGCGCGGCCTGCCGCTGCTGCCGGGTCAGCCCGCCTCGACCGCCCGCCAGCTCGCCAGATGCGCCGCCAGCTCACGTATCGGGCTCCGGCTCGGTGACCACGAACGCGTCGCCCGCCCACCGCACGCTCACCTCACGCACCCCGTCGGACCCCTTCCTGGGCGGCCTTCCACAACCGGGTCCGGTCCTCGCGGTTCCGCCCGGCGGTACACCAGTGGGGGTGGGAGTCGATCCGCTCGGCCAGTGCGAACAGGTCGGCCCGCAGCTCCGAAGAGGGGCTCGGCGCCGCCCCAGCTGGCGAGGGCCTTGCCATTCCGGTAGGCCTCGGCGAGCAGCGCCATGACGCGAGGGCCTCTGGCGGCGAGCCTGGTGTCTCCGGCTACGTGTTTCTGATTTGCGCAGGCTGCGGCATCACAGGATGTGCAGAAAGTCGGAGGCGCCGCTGTCCGCGCGTCTCATAGCATCGGGCCGCACTGACCCGTCGAGTATCACCAAGGACTTTGTGAATCACTCCGATCTCCTCGCCAAGGCCCCCTCGCTCGCGGCCGATATGGCTGCCGCCGAGCACAGCCCGGACATCCAGCTGTCCCAGACTCGTCACCGCGCCGCGCTCGTGGCGAGCTGGCACATCGCGCCGGGCTCAACCGTCCTCGAACTCGGCTGCGGCCAGGGCGACATGACCGCCGTCCTTGCAGAGGCGGTCGGGCCCCAAGGGCGCGTTGTGGCCGTTGACGTGGCCGCACCCTCCTACGGGACGCCGGTCACGCTCGGAGGATCCGCAGCCCGGCTAGCGGCAGGCCCACTCGGGCCACGCATTGAATTCCGCTTCGACACCGACGTCCTCGACCCGTCAGTCGACTTCCCCGAAAACACCTTCGACCACGTGGTGCTCGCACATTGCTCTTGGTACTTCACATCCCTCGGACAACTCCGCGACACACTGGCCCGGGTACGGCCGTGGGCGCGGCGACTGTGTTTCACCGAGTGGGACTTGACGCCTGCCTCCGACGACCAGTTGGCGCACCTGATCGCCGTGCTGATCCAGGGGCAGATCGAGGCCGCAGGATCGCATGGCGAGGGCAACGTGCGCACAACTTTCTCCCGTGAGGCCCTGCTGCGGCTCCTGCCCGAGGCCGGCTGGACGGCCGATGGCAGCAGGCCGGTCGATACCGAAGAACTTCAGGACGGCGACTGGGAAATCGCTGCATGCCTCGACCTGGTGGAAACGGAGGAGCGTCTGGCCGTGCTGCCCGAGCCGGTGCGACAGCTCGTCCTGAGCCAGACCGACGTTCTCCGGGCCATTGCCAAGCCGCACGGCAACCGCGCGCTCACCGCGTATTCAGTCACCGCGCGCTGAGTGAGTGTTTGAGATCTATGGTCAGGGGGTCTGTACCGCTGGACGATGGGGCTTGTGGCGTCCGGTGGACTGGCCCGGTGGTACTGCCGGGAGTGTGGTGTTCCGCTGTCGGTGACTTCGTCACCGACAGTGGTGTTTTGCTCGGGTAGGTGCAGGTCCAGACGGTGGAGGGTGCTGGAGCACGCCCGGCGGCGGGTGGCCGCGATGCAGCGTGGGGACGAGGTTGTCTGTCCGGCCTGCGGGCGGGGATGGGCGGTGGGGGTCGAGCGTCGGCGGTCGGCGGTGTTCCGTTCGCCGCGGTGCCGCACAAAAACCTGGCGGGAGAAGACGTCACCGAATGACGTCACGGTGACGCCATAGCCGAACGCCGCCTCATATGTCTCGTTTGCCACGGCGAGACCTGGTGTTCCGCAGAGGTGGTGAAGAGCGGGTTCCGGGCACCTCGCGCGCCCTCGGTCTGCGCCTGCCGCCGTCGGTCATGGACGCTTCATTCTGATCCTGACCCGGGCCGAATCCCCTGTGGTCACCATCTGGTGGCCGGTCCGGCCGGGGGCAAGGGGCGGTGGAAGTACAGGTCAGAACGAGTCGGGAACGTCACCTGGTCGCGTTACGAGCAGATCGTCGCCGAGGCCCGCGAGCTGGTTGCGCAGGTCGCTCGGGCTGGAAAGGTGGCTGCAGGGGTGCATTGGGCGGGGGACCGTAGGTGCGACCGGAGGTGCCCCCGAATTTGATGATCTTCCGTTTCCCCAGTTCAGTGGCCCTGGGCAAGCCCCATCCGTCAAAGCGGTCTGCGGTGCGGTGGGCTCTCGGCCGCCGCTCTCCCCTGTCCCTGCCCGCCACTGCTGCCCAGGCTGACGGCCGGGACGACGGCCTGTGGGAACGTGCCACTCCGTTGCTCTCGCGAGGGTCGTCCGCCGTTTCGTCCGTTCGGAGGACGGGATTGAACAAGGAGGGTTGGTGAGATGGAGGGACCGATTTCCCCTCCTTCCGTTCGTCCTCAGGAGATCCCATGCCTACTGCCACTTCTCCCACCGGTCTTCGCAGGTCGGAACCCGACTTCCTGGAACTGCTTCGGATTCCGGTGATTTCCAGCAGGTATTCACAGGAGCAGGAACTCTGTGTCGCCGCTTGCGGTTCCTTCTGCTTTCAGGGAGGCAGTAAGCGGCGGTCGCCGAGGGTCCGAGCCCGAGCCGAGATGACGGCCCTTGGCTGACCCGCCTTCGGCCCTCAGTGCTCGGGGTGGTTCCCCGGCCTTGCGGCCTTGCGTTCCTCCGCTCGAACAGCGAAGGAACGCAAGGCCGCACCGGTCATCTGGAACACGTCCGACTTTCCACTGCGGCGTCGTCCGCGCTGGACCCGACCGCACCCCTACGCTGCCGGGTCCCTAAGTGGCTTTTGTTGTTCCGAACTTGAGGAGTGCTGGTCGAGCGGGAGTCACCTGAACTTCCGACCCGACCGGTCCTCCTCCCCCCCCCGCCATCGTGACTTCCGCGTCCATCACATCGAGCGGCAGCAGGACCGCGCGCACCGGGTGGACGTCACGTCGCCGAGGTGCCCGGCCGCACGGCGGGGCCAGAGCACCCACAGGCACGACGCCTGACGTACCGCCACCACCAGCGTCCTCGCAGCAGTGCGCAGCTTGTCACCGGAGCGGTGGGAGACGAGGACGTCCGCACTGGCCAACCGGCGGCGACTGCGAAAATCGCTGTCCGATGACCGGGGCACGGTGATAGACATCCGGCGTGGAAAAGAATCTTGAGTTCCCTGACCTGTTGCGACTGATCGATGAACGGTCGACCGCCTTCCGCGCCGTGGTCGCCGCCGCGCCCGGTCTCGACGCGCAGGTGCCGACCTGCCCCGGGTGGACGCTGTTCGATCTGGTGAAGCACCTGGGTGGGGGAGACCGTTTCTGGGCCGCCATCGTCGGCGCGGGGTCTGCCGACGCGCCCCCGGCCGAGGCCGTCGCCGCGCGCGCCGCGCTGGAAGTGCCGCAGGAGCGTGAGGCCCTGCTGGCCTGGCTGGACGCGTCGACGCAGCTTCTGCTGGGCGCCCTGCGCGCGGCGGGACCGGAGAGCGGTTGCTGGACGTGGTGGCCCGCGTCGCAGTCACCTCAGACCGCCGGCGGCACCGCCCGGCACCGGGTCCAGGAGACCGCTGTGCACACTTACGACGCCCAGTTCGCCGGGGGCTCCCCGCAGCCGCTGCCGGTCGAGCTGGCACTCGACGGTGTGGAGGAGTTCCTGTTCACCGTCTGCGCAACGCCGAGTGCCTGGCCGCACAAGCCCACGGCCTTCGACTTCCACGCCGCCGAGGGCCGCTCCTGGCGCCTCACCGTCGACGGCGACGGCGCACGCATCACCCGCATCCCCGCGCCCACCGCCGCGACCGGCGAAGACTCGGACGCAGCCGGCGCCTCCGTCCACGGCACGGCCAGTGAGCTGGTCCTCTACCTGTACGACCGGATCCAGGCCGACTCCTTGCACGTTGACGGAGACGCAGGGCTGCTCGACCTGCTCCGCGCCTGGGAGCCGGAGGAGAAGTAGGACGTAGCGGGGGCGGTTGGCCGCGCCTCGAGCCGGTAGGACACGACTCTTCGCCAGGTTCGTCAGTCGCGGCACCGGGCTCAAACCCGCCCTGTTGTCGCATTTCTACGGCAACGCGGGATTGGGGCCCACTTCAGCCACTCTCGCGTGTGACTGTCTGGCTCACAGGCTCGGGAACGCCAGAGACCACGGGGCGCGCGAGCGTGGGTATCCCACCGACAGGTCGGACGCCGAGTGGGCGGTGGTCCGGCCACTGCTGCCGGTGCCGGGCTCGCTGCGGGGCCGGCGCGGGGCGGGGCGGGCAACCGGAGGCTTATTGCCACCGCGCGATGCCGGACGCGATCCGCTACCTGGTCGACAACGGCACGAAGTGGCGGGCCATGCCTGCCGACTTCCCACCTTGGGACCGGGTCTACGCGTTCTTCCCGCGCCGGCGCAACCACGATCTGGTCCGCGAGTTCCACGACAGGCCCCTCCGCCTGGTCCGCGAGCGGGCCGGGCGGGCCTCGGGGCCGGGCGCGGGCGGGATCGACTCGCAGTCGGTCAAAGCGGACGCGGTCGTCGGCTCTGACAGCCGCGGCTTCGACGGCGGCAAGCTGATCAACGGGCGCAAGCGGCACGTCGTGGTCGACACCCTTGGCCTGCTGCTCGCGGTGATGGTCACCGCAGCGGATGTGGGCGACCGCGCCGCGGCCCAGGTCCTGCTCACCCAGGTCACTGCCGCGCACCACCTGCCGGCCCTGGTCTGGGCCGACGGCGGATACACCGGCAGCCTCGTCGAGTTTTGCCTCGCGGCCCTCGCCCTGGTCCTCGCCATCGTCAAACGCAGCGACGACATGCGCGGCTTCGTCGTGCTGCCCAAGCGTTGGATCGTCGAGCGGTTCTTCGCCCACCTGATGCGAAGTCGCCGTCTCGTGCGCGACTTCGAGCGTTCCATCCCCAGCACGGAGGCGATGGTCTACTGGTCGATGACGATGCTCATGACCCGCCGCGTTGCCCGGCCACGTCCTTCGCGAGCGTGAATCGGCCAGGTGCCGGCTCGATCAGCCAGCCACGCGCCGTCAGCCGCTTGGCCTTCGATCGCAGTGCCCCCACCTTCCCGGTACGGGGTCCAGGCCGAAGCAGGCGGCCATCTCCTGGCACGTCAAAGCTCCTTGACCGAGCCAGTTGCGGTCACTGAAGGCCTGCAGGATGCGCTGGTAGTCCACCGACAGCGCCGACCAGGCCAGCCCCGCGCGCCACACCGGCACCACTGTTTTCGGCTTCGCCGCCTCCGCCGGTTCGGGCCGCGCCGGCTGCACACCGGGAGCCGGCAGACCCTCGGAGGCGGCGGGGCCGACGACGGCG
Source organism: Streptomyces sp. NPDC001513 (assembly GCF_042894695.1). Classification (NCBI taxonomy): domain Bacteria; kingdom Bacillati; phylum Actinomycetota; class Actinomycetes; order Kitasatosporales; family Streptomycetaceae; genus Streptomyces; species Streptomyces sp. NPDC001513. The sequence continues at coordinate 379,883 of NZ_JBIAVU010000004.1, read as the reverse complement.
TCGTTGCCCGGGGCCAGTACAACAGCGAGCTGCACGGCCAGGTGCTCGACCACCGGTCACGGCACCGCGAGCGGGTCCTCCAGGAACAGCCCCACGTACCGGACCGTGTACATCTGGAGCGCGAAGCCCAGCTGATGATGATGCGTACGCCGCAGCGCGATCAGGTCCCGGTCGACGTCGTCGAGGAAGAAGAACCGTTCCGGCTCCGGCCTCGTCGGCTCCTCGGCGAACTTCCCGTACGCCTCGGCCTGATCATCAGTTGAGAACTCCACCGGGGGCTCTTTCCGCTAAACGCAATGGGTTTGCTTTAAGTCGCCGCCATGCCTTAGTGTCACTTAAAGCAAACTGTTAGCTTTTGGTGTGGGGGATTGCTCCATGGCTCCAGCTCGATCAGGAGAGAACGCTCATGTCCGCTGCTGAACTCACGCCGCCGGAGGCGGCCCTCTGGGGCGACCGTGCAGGGCTCCCGCTGCGGGCCGACCGGCACGCCGCGGTGGCCGCCACCGCCAACCACATCCACTCCGTCGTGACGGTCCTGCGGGAACTGGACTTTGGGGACACCCCGCCTGCCGCCGCCTACCGCGCGGGAGAGGAGAAGAACGATGCAGCCGTATGAACTGTCCCTCGCCGCAGCCGCCGACGCGATCCGGGCACGGAAGCTGTCCCCTGTCGAGCTGGTGGACTCCGTCCTCGACCGGATCGAGAAGACCGAACCGCACCTGAAGGCCTACGTCACCGTCACCGCGGAACAGGCACGCCTGGGAGCGCGCGAGGCCGAGCAGGAAGTCGCGGCCGGCCGCCTGCACGGCCCGCTGCACGGTATCCCCATGGGGCTGAAGGACCTGATCGACGTCGCCGGCGTGGCCACCACGGCCAGCTCCCGGGTCCGCGCGGACCACCGCGCGGAGGCCGACAGCACGGTCGCCGCACGTCTGGCCGCGGCCGGCGCGGTCTTGGTCGGCAAGACCCACACACATGAGTTCGCCTACGGTCTGACCACCCCGCAGACCAACAACGCCTGGGACCGGGATCGGGTCGCGGGCGGCTCCAGCGGCGGATCCGCCGTCGCCATCGCCGCAGGCACCGCGACCTTCACGCTGGGCACCGACACCGGCGGGTCGATCCGGGTGCCCTCTGCGCTCAACGGAGTCGTCGGCCTCAAGCCGACCTACGGCCTCGTCCCGCGCCACGGCATCACGTCACTGTCCTGGTCGCTGGACCACGTCGGGCCGATCACTCGCACCGTCGAGGACGCGGCCCTGGTCCTGACCGCCCTGGCCGGCCACGACCCCCGCGACCCCGCCTCCCTGGCCACGTCCGCCGCGGACTACCGGCCGGGCGCGGGTACGGATCTGACAGGGCTGCGTGTTGGTGTGCCGCGCAACTACTACTTCGACCACGTCGACCCGGAGGTCGAGGCCGCCGTCCGCCGCGCCATCGCCGAACTCGAGACCCTCGGCGCGCGCCTCGTCGAGGTCGAGATCCCGATGACGCGCTACATCCAGGCCACCCAGTGGGGCCTGATGGTGCCGGAGGCCACCGCCTACCACGAGCGAACCCTGCGCGCGGCCCCCGAGCTGTACCAGGCGGACGTCCGCATCCTCCTCGAAGCCGGCGAGCTGATGCCGGCCGGGGACTACCTTCGCGCCCAGCGCTCCCGCACCCTCATGCGGCAGGCCTGGGCGCGCCTGCTGGAGGAGGTCGACGTGATCGCCGCCCCGACGGTCCCGGCGACCGCGGCGAAGGCGGACCAGTCCACTCTCACCTGGCCGGACGGCACCGTCGAGGGTGTCTCCGACGCCTACGTACGCCTCTCGGCCCCCGCCAACATCACCGGGGTGCCCTCGCTGTCCGTGCCGGTCGGACACGACACGACAGGCCTGCCCATCGGCATGCAGCTGCTCGGCCGCCCCCTCGGGGAACGGGCGTTGTTGAGGGTCGGCCACGCCTACGAGCAGACGCAGCCCGCGCGCCGGCTGGCGGCGGTATGACGAACCGACCGCGTGGCCCCGGCCGGAACGGCCGGGGCCACGCGAGTCCACCCACCTTTCAAGAGCGGAGCATCGCGGCGCCTCCGCGAACCAGACCCCCAGTCATCGTCGAGACCGTCCAGGATGCAGTCGGCGGTGGCGGCCGGCGAAGTGAGTCCTGTCGTGTCGGCAGGGCTCAGTCCCGTGAGGCTGACAAAATTGGCAAAAGATGCTCTGCGGGACGTCTCAGGCCAAGATGCCTTTGAAAGTCAGGGGCGGATGCCGACAAGAACCCGGTCCGTAGTGCCGCTGCTCGCGATCTGTGCGGGCTACTTCATGGTCATCCTGGACGTGACCATCATCAACGTCGCCGTTCCCGTCGTGGGACGGGAGCTGTCGGCCTCACTCACCGGAATCCAGTGGATCACCGACGGCTACACCCTGGCCTTCGCCGGCCTCCTCCTCACCGGCGGCGCGCTCGGGGACCGCCTGGGCAACCGCCGGGTCTTCTGCACCGGGGTCGTGGTGTTCACCGCAGCCTCGGCAGGCTGCGGGCTGGCCCAGCACACCGGGACCCTGATCACCGCCCGGCTGCTGGAAGGAGCCGGAGCGGCGCTGATCGTGCCGGGCTCGCTCGCCCTCCTCCAACAGACCTACCCCTCACCCGCCGAGCGCTCCCGCGCCTTCGGGCTCTGGGGCTCGATGGCCGGCATCGCAGCCTCCGCCGGCCCCCTCCTCGGCGGCCTCCTCGTCACCACCATCGGCTGGCGCTGGGTGTTCTTCATCAACCTGCCCATCGGATGCGCCTGCCTGCTGCTGACCCTGCACCACGTGGCCCCCTCACCCCGGCACACCTCCCGCTCCCTGGACTGGCCCGCCCAGTGCGCGGTCGTCGCCACCGTCGCCCTGCTGACCGCCGTCCTGAACGAAGCCGGACGGCACGGCTGGACCGACCCGCTGATCCTCACCGGAGCCGGCCTGTGCCTCGTGGCCGCCGCCTCGTTCGTCCTGCGCGAACACCTGGCCACCGCACCCGTACTGCCCCTGCGGCTCCTGCGCTCTCGCGCGATGAGCGGCGGCGCCGTGATCGGCCTGCTGTTCAACCTCGCCTTCTACGGCATGGTCTTCACCGCCAGCCTCTACTTCCAGCAGCACCGCGGCCTGAGCGCCCTGCGAACCGGGCTCGCCCTGTTCCCCGCGGTCGCGATGACGATGTTCGCCTCCGTCCTGTCCGGGAGACTGGCACGACGCACCGGAGACCGCCCCCTGGTGGTCGCCGGCATGCTGCTGGCAGCAGCGGGCCTGGCCGGCTGGGCAGCCGCCGGCACAGACCCGGCCTATCTGCTGCTCATCGCACCCATGATGGCCGCGGGCTTCGGCACCTCCTTCGCCCTCACCGGCTCGACCACCACCGTCATGACAGCCGCACCCGAGGCCTTCTCCGGCACCGCCTCCGCCCTGTTCAACACCACCCGCCAGATCGGCAGCGCCACAGGCGTCGCACTCGGAGGCTCACTCCTCGCCTCCACCACCGACTTCACCACCGGGCTGCGCACCAGCATGGTCATCGGCGCGGCCGCCTACCTGACAGCGGCCGTCCTTGCGCTCTACTGCATCCCGCCGAAGCGGAACCACCGCACAGCCACCTGAAGGCCCGGCAGCCGGCGACCGAGCCAGCGAGGCGACAGGGTCAGCGCTTTCCCGTTACAACCCCTTCGAGGCACCCGACCTTCCGTGGTGGAAGCGCCGAATCGAGCTCTGACCCCTTTGGCCGACGGCCCTACCGCTGCCGGGTGCTGCTACTTCTCGGTTCTGGCACAGACCTTGGGGAGCGGTTGCGGAGGGTGACGACGTCGTTCGATTGAGGGGGTGGTCACGAGCCTGACTGTCCGGCTCGAACGCTCACCTCGTAGCCTCCGCGTATGACTGATGATCCGTTCCAGTGCCGCTGCGTCCTCTGCCACGACTACGGTGACCGGGACGAAGCGGACCGCACGGATCTGACAATCACCGAGAATGTGCAGCGTCATGGATGGCATGTCGTGATGGTTCCCGAGGACGACATTGGTCCAGGGTTCGCCTACACGATCGGCCTCGCGCACACTCACAGCGCACCTGAGCTCGCCATGTTCGGGCTCGATATCCATGTCATGCACCGCATTCTCAACGGGCTCGGAGGGAAGGCCGCCGCGGGTGCTGTACTGGCTGACGGTCAGAAGCATCCTGACGTTGTCGACGGCCACCAGGTCGCGCTCAGGCAGGTCGATCTGCGTTGGTACCGGACCTTCTTCGGGCAGGCCATCGGGTTCTACCGGCGGCCTCCTTTCCCTGTGCTGCAAGTTGCGTGGCCCGACGCGGATGATCGATTTCACTGGGCCGAACAGGCTGAGGAGAGGCATCGGGTGTCGCAGCCTCAGTTGTGGCTGCCACCGAGTGAGCACCCTGTCGGGATCTGGACGGCCGAGCTCTGACCTCGAACGTGCCGACCAGCGACGGAGCAACTGTCGCCAGGGGCTACTGGAGCAAGATCATTTTGCGGACCAGCTCGAATCCGGCTCGGCCGTAAAGCTGTCTCTTGATCTTCTTGATGCGGTTGACGGCGCCCTCGATGCTGTTGGAGCTCCAGTCGAGTGTGAGCCCTGCTGTCACGGCGTCGAGATCTCGGAGCAGGTGGAGTGCGAAGCCGGTGAGGCCGGGTAGCTGGATGGCGTCGACTGCATCGATCCAGGTGGGGAGTGTGGAGCCGAGGTGGCATGTGAGTATCTCGCCAAAGTCGCGGACGTGTCCGGCAGCCTTGTCCAGTTCGGGGCAACGGGCCAGGACCTCGTTCAGGCCGGCCCTGTCCTCCTCGGTCAGGGCCGTGGGGTGCCGGGTGAGCCAGCCGGTCACCTGCCGAACTGACGGCGGCCGCGGTGCCGCGCCGGCCGAAGCCCTGCGGAGGGTCGCGATGTGGGCGCGGACCATCTGGCAGGTGACGGGCGCGTTGGCGGCGATGAGTTCGCCGTGCAGTCGGGTGACGCTGGTGCATCCCTCGGAGAATCGCCGCTCCACGTAAGGCTTGTAGGGGTCCAGCCTGCTGGGACGGGCCGGTTCTCGCGGATGGTGTCCTGCCGGCGTGCGGCGTTCGCATACCGGAGGACGGTGTTGAGGCCGCAGCCCAGGTGTCGGGCGATCGCCCGGCGTGAGTGGCCTTGGGCGAGGAGCTGGTGGACCAGCGCGTGTGCCGCCTTCTTCCGCTCGGCTCGTCGGCCAGCGGGCTCCGAGTCGTCCTGCGGCCGAACGGAGGCCCCTCCGGTGGCCTCCGGCAGCATGCTGCTGGATGAAGAATTGCGCAGGCAGTCGCGATGGGCGGCTACGCAGGTTTCCACGGCTCGGCCGAGCCCTGCCACAGGTGGAACCTGTCGGCGACCTGCAGGGCGTCGGGGGCACCGCGTCGTGCGCCCTCGGCGTATGCGCCGGCCCGGTCCCGGCAGATGATCTCCACGCCGGGATGGTGGAGTAGCTCTGGCCGCGACGGATCGCCAAGTCGTCCACGCTCAGTACTCGCGGCGTGCTGAACCTTGGATCGGGCAATGCCATGACCCTGCGTAACAAGGTCATCCGTCCCGCGCCGAAGCCCAGCTGGGCAGTGAGCCGGGGGAACGCCTCGGCGAACGTCCGGCGCGGGCAGTCCGCCGCTCCCTAGATGAAGCGCCGGACCGTCAGCCGGATCACAAAGCCCTGCTCAGCGAGTGGACGGTCCTTCAGCATGCGCTGGTATCGGTCGTGGACTCGGTCCGAGAAGCGCGGCCGCAGTCCGGACATTCGGCGTCGGCCGGGCGGCCTCTCGTCACCACCTCGACTGTGCCGAACGCGGCTGTGACCGCCTCGACATCCACATCGTCGATCCCCTCGAACACCAGCGAGTTCCAGAACGGTGCATCGGTCTGAATGACCAGCACCACCACCGTCCAGAACCGACCACAGCAGCGGCCGACAAGGGCGAACCGACTGGCGCTTTGTAAAGGACCACATCACCCTGCACGCACGCCGAGCTGAGGCGACGGGATCCCTAGTGCTGTGGCCGCACGGGTTCGGCGGGCCGGAAGGGGTATCTCTTGGGGCCTGGCCGTGCTGAAGTCGATCCGCGCCGCCCGATTGGTGATGTCATGAAGCCCCGAGCAGGTTTCCCTGCGGCACGGTCGCGACTGGTCTCAGGTTGTCTTGGTCTGGCCGCCGTCGATGAGGAATTCGGCGCCTGTGATGTTCGCGGCGCGGGGTGAGGCCAGGAAGAGCACGAGGTTGGCGACCTCTTGAGGTTCGGTGAAGCGTCCTGTGGTGATGCCCGTCTGCTGGGGCACCACCAGGTCCATGGCCTCCTGGGCCGTGGTCCCTGCGCTGGCCGCCACGGCGTCGGCGAAGCCGCCGGGGGCGGTCCAGAACGGGGTGCGGACCGGTCCCGGAGCGATGGCGTTCACCCGTACGCCGCGCGGCGCAAACTCCTCCGACAGTGCCTTGGTAAGGCTGGTCAGCGCGGCCTTGGCCGCCGAGTAGTCCACCACTGTGGGGAAGGGCATCCGGGCGTTGATGGAACTGATGTTGACGATCGCGCCTTCGCCGTCCGCGAGCAGGTGCGGCAGCGCGGCGCGGCTGGCGCGGACGGCGCTGAAGAAGTTCAGGTCGAAGCCCCGCTGCCATTGTGCGTCGTCGATGGCGAGGAAATCGGTGCGGGGCTTGGTGGCTCCGACGTTGTTGACCAGGACGTCGATCCTGCCGTGATGTTCCATCGCCGCCTGGATCAGTGCCTCCACGCCTTCGCTGGTAGCCAGATCGCCGGCGACGAAGGCCACGTCATATGTCTCACGCAACGCGGCCAGCTCACGGGTCTCGGAACGGCTTCCGGCGACCACACGCACGCCCTCACGCAGGAAGGCCTCGGTGATGGCCAGGCCGATGCCTTTGCTGGCACCGGTGACGACGGCGACTTTGTCGGTGAGCTCCAGATCCATCGGCACGCACTCCTGTGTCATGAACTCGGCATGGATTTTTCGCATGAATCGTGCATTTATGGGCATTGTGTGCGTCGGATCCTATGCGCCCTCGCAGGCACGCCGTGCCCTGCTGTTGGGGCATGAGACCACCGTCAGCTGCGGCCGGTCCTCGACTGATCCGCTGGCCCTGGAGATTGCAACGTGGTTGCCGACCCCGCACGGCCCACAGGAGTGATGACCGGGCGGTAGCTGCACAAGCAACCAGTGACATCGAGATGCGGGGCCACACCGGCAGGACCCGGAGAGTTGGGACGTAGGGTCGAGGGATGCGTGGACAGGGGTGGGCGAAGCGGATCGGCGCGGTGGCGGGGGCGGGCGCTCTGACGCTGGCGTGGGTGTTGGTGGGGTGCGACTCGGTCATGGAGGCGATGGGGGAATCGCTGCCGACGGGTAGGCCGGAACCCTGCCCGGAGGGCGGGGTGCGACTGGTCGAGGGTGAGGGGAACGCGGCGATGGGGCTACGGGTGGCCGACTTCCAGCTGATCAACTGCGGTTCGGCGGCCTACCGGTTGGAGGGCTACCCGGAGATCCGGCTGCTGGACGGGGAGGACCGGCCCCTCCAGGTGGACATCGGGCACGGGACGCACGGCGTGACCTCGTCCGCCGCGGCCGACGGGGACGCGCCGCCGCGGCGGGTGACGCTCGAGCCGGGCCAGGCCGCTACGACGGGGCTGCTGTGGCGCAACCTGGTCACCGGCTCGACCGTGCCCGCCGCCGAGGGGCGGGTGCTGGAACTCGTCCCCAAGCCGGGCGCACCCCGGCTGACGCTGCGACTGAGCGCACCAGTGGACTTGGGCGACACCGGCAAGTTGGGGCTGAGCGCCTGGTCGGCGCCCGGGCGCTGACCGCCGGCCGCCCCAGGCCGCCGCCGTCCGGCGATACCCGGGCGCCGGGCATCGTTCTGCCGCGCGTGACGGAATCGGAGGGTATCGGCTACGCCCGGGGGCTCGGGCCTCGTGGTGTCTCCGGCTACGTGTTTCTGATCTGCGCAGGCTGCGGCATCACAGGATGTCCAGAAAGTCGGAGGCGCCGCTGTCCGCGCGTCTCATAGCATCGGGCCGCACCGACCCGTCGAGTATCACCAAGGACTTTGTGAATCACTCCGATCTCCTCGCCAAGGCCCCCTCGCTCGCGGCCGGCATGGCTGCCGCCGAGCACAGCCCGGACATCCAGCTGTCCCAGACTCGTCACCGCGCCGCGCTCGTGGCGAGCTGGCACATCGCACCGGGCTCAACCGTCCTCGAACTCGGCTGCGGCCAGGGCGACATGACCGCCGTCCTTGCAGAGGCGGTCGGGCCCCAAGGGCGCGTTGTGGCCGTTGACGTGGCCGCACCCTCCTACGGGACGCCGGTCACGCTCGGGGAATCCGCAGCCCGGCTAGCGGCAGGCCCACTCGGGCCACGCATTGAATTCCGCTTCGACACCGACGTCCTCGACCCATCAGTCGACTTCCCCGAAAACACCTTCGACCACGTGGTGCTCGCACATTGCTCTTGGTACTTCACATCCCTCGGACAACTCCGCGACACACTGGCCCGGGTACGGCCGTGGGCGCGGCGACTGTGTTTCACCGAGTGGGACTTGACGCCTACCTCCGACGACCAGTTGGCGCACCTGATCGCCGTGCTGATCCAGGGGCAGATCGAGGCCGCAGGATCGCATGGCGAGGGCAACGTGCGCACAACTTTCTCCCGTGAGGCCCTGCTGCGGCTCCTGCCCGAGGCCGGCTGGACGGCCGATGGCAGCAGGCCGGTCGATACCGAAGAACTTCAGGACGGCGACTGGGAAATCGCTGCATGCCTCGACCTGGTGGAAACGGAGGAGCGTCTGGCCGTGCTGCCCGAGCCGGTGCGACAGCTCGTCCTGAGCCAGACCGACGTTCTCCGGGCCATTGCCAAGCCGCACGGCAACCGCGCGCTCACCGCGTATTCAGTCACCGCGCGCTGAGGCTCACGCCTTCCAGAGCCGGGTCCGAGACACCACGGGGGTGGATCCATGACGTGGGAACGTCCTGCGTACTACGAACTCGGCTACGGCGAGGACTTCGGCCTGACCGCCCTGACCGAACGCCTCAGCCGTCCCGGCTCCGCCACCAACCCGGCCGCCGCGCTCGGGTTCGCGGAAGAGCTGGCCGACCGGTCGGAGGGCGAGGAGGCCGTCGAGCTGGGCGAGGACGCCCGCCGCCTGCTGGCGTCCGAGCTCCCGGAACGGGTCCTCCACACGGTGTGGCTGGCCTCCACCGGGAACGCCTTCGACCCGACCAGCCACGGCATGACCTGCCGTGCCTGGCTGGAGCGGATCTCGGAGGTGTCCACGGCACGGCTCCGGCAGAACAAGGCTTCCTATATGCCGCCGCCGGTACGGCCGGTACGGGACACGCGGCTGAGCCAGGCGGTCGTGGCGGAACTCCGCGTCACGGCCCCGGCCCTGGCGCACGCATCTCCGCTGCCGAAGCTCGTCGACTGCCTGGAGCAAGTGGTGACCGGCGCCGACGCCGATCTCGGCATGCGCCTGTTGCTCCGCGCGCTCAAGGCGTACTCCGTGCCCGTCCCGTACGGGCAGTACCACCGCCTGGTGGCCCTCGGCTGGCAGTTCGGCCTCCCCCCGGGCGCCGTACACGACGGCCTCACGATCACCTGGCCGCCGGTCAGCGCCGCCTCCCGCCACGGCATCAACGGGGACTTCGGGCTCTCCCGACTCGCCAGGCAGTTCACGGCGGGCTGGCACTACCGCACGCCCCGCGAGGCAGTCGCAGCCGCCGCGAAGGCAGACGGCTACGAGCGCCCTCCGGGGTCGGAAGCAGCGGTACTCCTGGAGGACACCCGCCGGGTGCTCGATTCCGGCCTGTCCGATCACGCGATCACCGTATTGTGGCTGGCGGCAACGAACCGCGGCTACAACATCGACTGGTTCGGCGTCGGCGGCCGGGAGTGGCTGGAGCAGGTCGCCGAAGTGTGCGAGGAGCACCTGACCGAGGTCGCACCCGCCTACGTCCCGGCAGTCCCGACACCGGCCACCGGTGCCGGCGACGAGGTCCTGAGCGAGATCCAGGGCATGTCCCCCCTCGCCGCGAGCACGGCGGTCAGCCCCGACTTCCACCCCCTTGAAGGCACCACGGTCATGGAAGCCCTGGAACAGATCGCCACCCAGGCCGACCCCGACCTCGGGTTCCGTCTGCTTCTGCGCACAGTGGAGGTCCTCCAGCTGCCGCTCACCGAGGAGCAGTACACCCGCTACGAGGCCCTCGCCAGCCGTTTCCACTACGGCGAGGACCACCTCCTCTTCTCGGTTGACCACCTGGTGCAGCGCACTTGACCCACCTGCCCGAACCGGTACGCACAACCAGAGCGCCCCTTCCTCCGGAGGGGCGCTCTGCGTCATCGGATCCTCAATCGGAGGCGCCGTTCGGCGTGCCGGGGCCGAACCACCAGTCCCAGCTCGGCAAGCTGCGCCAGCGGCTCCTCGGTGACTTCGTCGCGTCTGCTTTTGGTGTTGGCCAGCCACACCCCGAGTCTGACCTCGGTCCCATGCCCACCAGGACTACGGGGCGCGGCCGGTGAGCGGCAGCTCCCAGTAGCTCCCAGTGCGCGAACCCTGCTGTGCGACTACGCGGACGAGGTCGACGGGGTACGCGTCATTTGCCTCATTGACCGCTGCGGATCTCGTCGATGCGCTTCGCCAGAGCCTGTGTCTCCGCGATCAGCCGCCCGTGGGCCTTCTTCTGCTCCTCGGCACCCCGGTCCCTGAACCCCCCGCTGAAGTGGGGTTGGAGCTGGGTCCACCAGCCGTAGTCGAGCATGGCCCACGCCTGTGGGCAGAGGGGGGCGCGGGTCTTCGGGAGATAGCCGCTGTCGACCAGGGACTTCTGGTACGTCTTCGGGTCGCTGCCCTCCAGATAGCACAGGAAGTTGAAGGCTCGTTGCTGGGTAACGGGGTGGTCGCTCGACATGCCCTCCAGGGTCGGCGTGCCTTCCTTGCGCGCGATCTCGTCGAAGAGGATCGCGGCGGCCAGCGACGGGCCCGGCCCTACCTCGTTGACGGTGTAGAAGGACGCGAAGCCGTCCGCCGCGTCCTCTTCGAGGCCGAGGTTGGCCAGGAGGAGCTGGCGTTGCAGGGCGTGGCCCATCTCGTGGCCGAAGATGAACTCGGTCGACAGCACGGTCAGGTCGTCGGTGTTGTACTCGGACGCGGGGAACGGGGCGGGCCGTTCGACGGTCTTCACGACGTCGGCGAGGGCCTTCTCGATCTCGGTCAGGAACGGTGGCGGGACGAAGATCGTCCTGCCGTCGGGCTGGGTGACGGCGTCGGTGACGCCGGGCGGCACGGCGGTGGTGACCTTCACGACCATGTCGTGCGGGAGGGTGAGTGATCTGTTCACCCAGTCGGCCGTACGCTCCAGCACGCGGGAGTTCCGGATCAGTGCCACGGCCTCCCGGTCCTCCGGTTTGACCGTTTGGGCCTCGTAGACGACGGTGACCCTGCCGGAGCGCGCCGCCTGGGGGCGGGGCCCTGCTCCAGGCCCCTGCCCGGCGTCGCGGGCCTCGCCACCGCACCCGGTCGAGACGACCCCGGCGAGGACCAGCACGCCCGCTAGGACGATGTGCGCCCGCTTCGGGCAACCGGCGGTGTTCGGCATCCTTGATCGGCTCCCGTCGCGTGTCCCCGCACTGATCCTCCGGCCGTCCGGAGGCGGGTGCCCGTCGAGCCGCCCGTACGGGGGACCGTTCGCTGTGTGGGCGACGGGCCGGCAAGCGCCAGACCTGGCAGCTGGACGCCGCGCACCGCTTCCGGTCCTGGACGGTCGAGTCGGGCAGCGGGTCGACCTGGGTGCAGAACTCCGCCCGCGTCAACCACTACGCCGGCGACTCCGACAGCCCGAGCTGGATCGTCGAGGACGCGGCCACGGGCCAGGTGACCCGCAACGTGGACTCGCTCGGCGGCGGCCTCGCGGCGACCACTGGCAAGACCGGTCAGGTCGTGCTCCAGCTGTCCTCGCTCCACGGGGACGTGGCGCTCCAGCTCCCGCTGGACGCCGCGGTCGCCCCGGTGGTCCTCGACACGGACGAGTACGGGCAGCGCCGGGCCGGGATCCCGGCCGCCCGCTACGGCTGGGTGGGCACCGACCAGCGCTCGGCGGAGACGCAGTCCGGCCTGGTCCTGATGGGGGCGCGGCTCTATGATCCGGTCACCGGACGGTTCACCTCGGTCGACCCGTCGGTCGACCCGGTCGAAGGCGGCAACGCCAATGCCTACGACTACTGCTCCGGCGAGCGCTGGTCGGCTGCAAGGACGTCAGCGGGAACTTCGGCATCAACGACATCTGGCACGAGGGCAAGGCGTGTGCCAGGTACTGGTGGGCCTGCTGGGGTGTTGCGGACGTGAGCTGGTGGGCGTCCAGGCGTTCGGCGACGCCCACGAGGGCAAGCACCGGTACACCAAGAACAAGTACGACCGGGCCGACTCCATGGCGGACTTCCACAACAACAGGGTGGGACGCAGCATCGGTTCGCAGATCACGGCGTGGACGCGCTGGGGTGCCCAGAGTGCCGCCTGCAGCCGCTGCCAGCGGGCATGGAACACGGGGAGGATGGCCAACCGCGGCGACTACATGTGACCGACCGCGGGGCGCGGGGCGGTCGTCGACCGCCCCGCGCCCCGCGCCTACCTCATCCTCACGGAGAAACGCATGCCGGTGAACCAGATGCCGCGCCCGTCCCGTCGACTGCCCGTCGGCTGGGCCATCACCCTTGCCTTCGATTTCCTGGCCACGATCCTGGCATCCCTCGTGCTGTGTGCCGTGGGCCTGCTGCTGCCCGGGATCACGGAGGACCACGGCCCCACCACCGAGCCCACCTCACCCAGGGCCCTGGCCTTCTTCCTGACCGCCCTCCTGCTGGTCTTGTCACTCCTTGGAACGGCGGTCCTCCTCTCGCGGGCCGGGACCGAGCGCCTGCGCGCCCTCGCCCTGTGGCTCTCGGCGGTTCGTCTCGCGCTTGTCGTGCTCCCGGCCGCCGCCTTCGGCGTGTACGGCATCGTCACCATCGAGCTCGCCTGACGCGACCCCGGTGCCCGCCTTCGGCGGCGGTTCCTCCGCAGCACACCGTCGGGGCGTGGTGCATGATCGGTCCTTCGGCGAACTCTCCCAGGGTCGTACCGGTGGTGCTGATCCCGATGTCACCGGACCATCCCCGCCAGTCAGCCGGGATACGGCAGCGTGGCCTGACGGGTCGGCAGGGATCACGACTCCGTATCTGATTGGGAAGCGGAAGAGAAGAGTCCCTTTTGTGCGTTGAGGAGCCGGTAGCGTACGCGCGTTCGATCTCGTACACGTCCCCAAGGAACCCTTCATGGCCACGCCTCCCGCGCCGCAGTCCCCCGACCAGCCCGCCGCTCCCGGCACGTTCGACGCCCCCGTCGCGCCGTCCGAGCCCGCGAAGAAGAAGGGCGTCCTGGGGAAGAAGATCCTCGGCGTCGTCGTGGCGATCGCGGTCGTACTGTTCTGGCGCCTGGGCCTTCCCTACCTGACGGGCGAGGCCCCGGTGCACGCGGAGGCCGGCGACTGTGTCGTCGTCACCGGCCCGGAGAACGACCCCAAGGTCGAGAGCGCGAGCTGCACCGAGAAGGTGGCCGACCTTTACAAGGTGATCAAGGTCGTCGACAACACCTTCAACCTCGACAAGTGCGAGGGCGTGGCCGAGGTCGCTCTCGCGCAGCAGCTCGAGTCGGACAAGTTCGTCCTCTGCATGGAGCCCGTCAAGAACTGACGCCCCACACATGGCCGTAGGGGCCGGACCCGCCGGGTCCGGCCCCTACGGCGTCCCGCAGGCTGTCAGGCGGTGCGCCCGTTGCAGAAGCTGGACGCCGTCACCGGGCGCTGCTGTTCACCACGGCCGGGCACGGCGGCACGGTTCTGGTGCGGGGAGGCGATGGGGAACCACAACCGCCCGCAGTGGGACGCCGACATCGACTTGACCAGACCGCTCGCGGACGTGCACGCGCACCTGACTGTGCTCCGGAGCACGGCGGTTGTCTGCCGGAGTGGCTCACCGTGGTTCTGGCCGAGCTGACGAAGTGGACGTCCGAGGCCGCAGTGCGGACAACGCCGGCCGCGTCCGCCGCCTTACCGTCCACCTCCCCGCCCCCTACGCCAGCGTTGGGTGGGCCGATCCGTCGAGCGCGGTGAGCAGCTCGTGCTCGCGGGCCGTGCTCAGGCCGGCCCGCCGGGGCCGGTCCAGCCCCTCGGCGCGCTCCCACCGCAGGAGGGCTTCCAGCATCTCCGCGCGCGGGCGATGGCGCAGCCCGGCCGCGCCCGCGGCGGCCCCGCTGCGCGAGGAGAAGCCAGCCCACTCCGGGTCCGTCATCCACATGGCCAGCGACTCGGGACCCATGAACTGCTCCACCCCCTGGTCGAGGAGCCACTGCGGGTCCGCCGTCGCCACCGGGCCTTCGTGGCCGCCCACGCGCCGCGACAGGTCGACCCACTCGTCGAAGGGGACGACGGGTCCGACGGCGTCGAAGGTCCCGGTGGATCCCCGCTGCGCGAGGTCCAGCAGCCAGCCCGCGAGGTCGCGCACGTCGACCGCCTGGGTCGGCAGCCCGGGGGAGCGGGGTACGAGCATGGGCTGCTCCACCTCGCGGGCGGAGCGGGCCACCCAGTACCCCGAACGCCCGCTGTGGTCGCCGGGCCCGCCGATCAGGCCGGCCCGGGCGACGACGAGCCGGTCCCCGACCGCCTCGCGCGAAGCCGCCTCGCAGGCGACCTTCGCCTCCCCGTACGCGTCCCGCTCGACGTACTGCCCCTCGGCCGGTGCCAGCAGCGCGGCCGACTCGTCGGCGCCGACCGTGCCGTGGTCGGCGTAGGCGCTGACGGAAGAGACGTACGTCCAGTGCCGGGCCCGCCCCGCCAGGGCGCGGAGCGCGCCGCGGACGAAGGCGGGCTGCCAGGACACCTCGATCACGGCGTCCCAGTCGCGGTCGAGCAGGTCGGCGTAGGCGGAGTCCTGCTTCCGGTCCGCCGCGACCAGCCGTGCTCCGGGGGCTACGGTCCCGCTCTCGCCGCGCGCCAGGCACGTCACCACGTGCCCGCGCCCCAGCGCCTGCCCTGCTATCTCACGGCCCAGCCACGCGGTCCCGCCCAGTATCAAGAGGTTCATCCGCCCACTTCAGCACACCGGGAGCGCCGGAAGACCCCGGGTTCGCGCTCGGCGAAGGGCCGTCACAGGTCGCGCCGCATGCAGGCGCGGGGCCACCGGTCCAGGCCGTGTTCCGACTCGCGGGCCCGGATCTCCCGCAAGCCGGGGGCGAGCCCGCCGTCGTCCAGCAGCCGGAAGCCGCAGCGCGCGTAGTACGGGGCGTTCCACGGCACTTCGGTGAAGGTGGTGAGCGTCAGGGCGGGCACTCCCTCGCGCGCCGCGAGGCCGGCCAGGTGCTCCAGCAGGGACCGGCCGATTCCGCGGCGCGCACGGTCGGGATGGACCGACACCTGCTCGACGTGGAGGTTGCCGTCGACGCGATCGGCGATCAGGTACGCGACAGGGACGCCCGGGCCGGTGTCGACGTCGGGGCCGTCGACCGCGACCCAGGCCATCCCGGCCCGCTGGTAGCGGCCGAGCTCGCCGAGCGTCAGCGGCTCGTCGTCGGCTATCTCCCGCATGCCGATGTCCCGGAAGCAGATCCCGGCGGCCCTCTCGATGTCCTGGAGGGCGGTCAGTTCGTCCATGTGTGCTGCGCGAATGGGCATGGGCGCATTGTCGGTGGGCGGGCCTTCCGACGGCACCCGGGTATTGCCGCCCCAATGCGGCCATAACCGGTCGGCCCGGCCGGACCGTTGTGCTCCGTACGAGTTCTCTTGGGGTGCCCGTTCGGCCCCAGAGCCGAGCCATGATCATCATTTTGGCCCTCCATCGGTTTGATACGGCTATGCCACGAATGCGACGGACACAACCGACCAGGGTGTGGGGTGCCGTTGCTGCGGTGACGGGGGCCATGCTGGTCGTCGCCGCAGCACCGGGCCGGGCGCCCGATGCGGACACGACGGAGCGGACCCTCGCCGGTCCGCCGCGGGAAGCAGCGGTCACGCTGCTGGTCGGGAGGGTGCTGGAGGAGGGCCACGAGGCCGGCGGAGGGCGGTGCGCGGTACGCATGTTCCGGCCCGGACTGTGCAGCGGCTGGCAGGAGCAGCGGGTGCTCGCCACCGCCCGCGGGGTGGGAGCCGTACTGAAGGAGCCCGCCCTGTACGAGGGCAGCGCGGCGCGCGCCGCCCGGGAGCAGGTGCTTCCCACGGACGCCGGCGGGCCGCTCGAGATCACCCTCGCCGACTCCGGCCGCCTCACGGACGTGACCGTGCAGGACGGACACGGCCGCCGGCTGGCCGGTGAGCTCGGCCCGCACAGCGAGCGCTGGCTGAACACCGAGCCGCTGAGGGCGGGGGAGACGTACACCGTGCGGGTCGGCGCCCAGGACACGGGCGGCATCCCGGTCGGCGTGACCATGGCCTTCCGGACGGCGCCGGCAGCGGACGGGGGCAGGCTGACGGCCGAGTTCGGGCCCGGCCCCGGCACGTACGGGGCCGGGGAGATCGTGACCGCCACGCTCAGCCGGCCGGTCCCCGCCGACGACCTCGCGGCCCGCGCCCGCCTGGAGCAGGCCCTGCAGGTGACCTCGGAGCCCCACGTGGAGGGGGCCTGGCACTGGGTCGACGACTCGACCCTGCACTACCGGCCGCGTACGTACTGGCCCGCGCACACCGTGGTCCGCGTGCGCAGCGGTCTCGACGGGGTCCAGGTGGGGGACCACGACTACGGAGGTCCCTCCGACGACCTGCAGTTCACCATCGCGGACCGGATCGAGGCCGTCACCGACTCCGCCACCCACCGGATGACCGTACGCCGCAACGGACGGATCATCAGGACGATCCCCGTGACCACCGGCAAGGCGGGCTTCCGGACCCGCAGCGGAATCAAGGTCGTCCTGCGCAAGGAGCCCAAGGTCCGGATGCGCGGGGACACCGTCGGCATCCAGCGCGGCACCAAGGAGTTCTACGACCTGCCCGTCCTCTACGCGACGCGCGTGACCTGGAGCGGCGAGTACATCCACGCCGCGCCCTGGTCGGTCGAGGCGCAGGGCGAGGAGAACGTCAGCCACGGCTGCACGGGCATGAGCACCGAGGACGCCGCCTGGTTCTTCGAGACGGTCCGCGAAGGCGACATCGTGGAGGTGGTCAACAGCGGCGGGGCGAAGATGGCCCCCTTCGACAACGGCTTCGGAGACTGGAACATGGACTGGCGGACCTGGCTCGCGGGCAGCGCCCTCGCGGACGCGGGGGGAGACCCGCACGGTTCGCCGCTCTCCCCGTCCCGGCTGCACCCGACCACCTGACGCCCCGCCACCGGGCGCCCGGCCTGCCCTACGATCACCACATGATCAAAGGAGTGATGTTCGACTTCTCCGGCACGCTGCTGCGCATCGAGTCGACGGGGGAGTGGCTCGCCGCCGCCCTCGCGGCGACGGGCGTGTCCCTGGCCGAGGGGGAGTTCGACGAGACGGTGCGGCGGCTGACGGAGTACGGCGCCCTGCCGGGCGGTCCTTCGCCCCGGCAGGTGCCCGCACACCTCGAAACCCTCTGGCACGAGCGGGACATGAGCGCCGAACAGCACCGGGCCGCCTACGGTGGGCTGGCCCGGGCGGCCGGTCTGCCGGCGCCGGAGCTGCTGGCGGCCCTCTACGACCGCCACATGAGCCCCGCCGCCTGGCGGCCCTACCCGGACACCGAACCGACGCTGCGTGAACTGCGGCGACGGGGGCTGCCGGTGGCCGTGGTCAGCAACATCGGCTGGGACCTCCGGCCGGTCTTCCGCGCGCACGGGCTGGACGAGCTGGTCGACACCTACGTGCTCTCCTTCGAGCTCGGCGTACAGAAGCCCGACCCGGAGATCTTCCGGGTCGCCTGCGGTCTGCTCGGGCCGGCGCCCGCCGACGTACTGATGGTCGGCGACGACCGTCACGCGGACGGCGGCGCGCGGGCGCTCGGCTGCCCGGTCCACTTCGTGGACCACCTGCCGGTCGACCAGCGCCCCGCCGCACTGGAGCCGGTCCTCGGCCTGCTCGAAGCGCGGTAGCGGGACCGGTCAGGCCGCGGCGTCGTCCACGTTCCACTCCCGCGGCAGCGCCCCGTCGCAGAACACGCAGACGAAGTCCTCCTCCCGCACGATGTTCAGCTCGCGGCAGGCAGGGCACCTGCGGAACACCACCTCGTGGGTGAACCCGCGCGGGTGCGCTATCCCGGCCGCGTCCAGCGCGTCCGCGACGGCCGGCCACGAGCCGGGGTCCGGGCAGTAGCCCGTCGACTGGTTGCTGACCTCGCGGACCGCCCAGCGACCGGACTCCGGGCGGAAACCGATCTCACCGGCGCTCAGGACCGGTCCACCGCCGGCGCACACCACGTGCTCACTGCGGCGCGGCGCCAGCCGCAGGACACCGGAGGTGTCGACGACGAAGGTGAAGGGCTCGGCCGGTTCCGCCGGCGTCCGGGCCGACGCCGACGCCCAGTCGTCGAAGTCCGCCGCCGTGCGGATCCTCCGCCCCTCGTTCCCCGGCCGTACCAGCGCCCGCAGTTCGGCCGGCCCGACGTACCGGTAGCTTCGCCCTCGCCCTTCCATGGCCGTCAGCCTAAACCGGCAGGCGGAACGCCCGCCCGGTGTGCCATTCTCGGGGCCATGCCCGAAACCAGGCCCGACACCGATGGCGGACTCGCCCTGAACCGTGCGCTGTGGAACGAGCGTGCCCGGATCCACGGTTCGACGCCCACCGACCGGTTCTACGACGTCGAGTCGTTCGTCGCGGGCCGCGAGACCCTCTACGCCGTCGAACGGGAGCTGGCCGGTGACGTGGCCGGCAAGGACCTGCTGCACCTGCAATGCCACTTCGGGATGGACACGCTGAGCTGGGCCCGCCGAGGAGCCCGGGTCACCGGGGTCGACTTCGCACCGACGGCGATCGATCGGGCCCGGCTGCTGGCCGACAGGACCGGTCTCGACGCCACCTTCGTCGAAGCCGACACCCAGCGGCTGCCCGCCACCCTGGCGGCGCGCTTCGACCTGGTCGTCGCCACGTACGGGGTCCTCTGCTGGATCGCCGACCTCGACGGCTGGATGCGCGGGGCGGCGATGGCGCTGCGACCCGGGGGCAGCCTGGTCCTGGTCGATCTGCATCCGGCGTTCCAGTCGGTCGCCGCCCTCGATCCGCTGGTCGTCGACTGGCCCTACGGCGGCGGCGAGCCCCAGCACGAGACGGTGACCGGCACCTACGCCGAACCCGACCTGAGCCTGCCGGCGCAGGACAGCGTCCAGTACCCGTACTCGATCGGGGAGATCGTCACCGCGGCCGCGTCCGCGGGCCTCACGGTGAAGCACCTGGGCGAACACGTCGCCGCCGAGTTCGACCCGCGCGGCTTCCTGTCCCCGGGCCGGGACGGCCTGTACCGGCTCCCGTTCGGGGACTCCCACCTCCCCGTCCTGTACTCACTGCACGCCGTGTCACCGCTGCCGCACGCCTAGTCTTCCCGGGGTCCTCAACTGTGGGACTGGCTGTAGTGCCGGGCGAACTCCTCGAAGTAGGCCGCCTCGCCCCGGTACTTGATCTCGTCGAGGTCCGGGGCGGCCTTGATCTGGTCTTTGGTCCGGTTGATGTAGATCTTCCTCTCGGCCGTGTCGATGCGCTCGATCGTGCCGGCCGGGAGGAGTACGTGCTTGCCGAAGATCCAGATGCCCGTGTCGACGACGAGGTGGGCGGCGTCGACGGCATCGGAGTGCTTGTCGACCTTCCCGATGCTGCCGTCGGTGGCCTCGACCTTGAACCCGACGAGGTCGAGGCCCGGCTCGTGTCCGGAGGCCGGGTCGTAGCCCCAGATCTTTTTCTCGGTCATGGCTCATCCCTCTCCGTACGAGGTGACCGTCCCCGGGCGGGTACGTGCCACCGCCTCCCGGGCGCCTCCCCGGATCCGGCCGGCCCATGCGCGGGACGCAGGCATCCGGCCGCCCCTTCCAGGATGCGCCTCGGCTGAAGCTTTGCCTGCGGCAGGTGCACGCGGAGTAAGCGCGGGTAAACCCTTCATGACCCCGTTACGGCCCCCGTTTGCCTTCGGTTGAAGGGATGATTCCGCATGGTTCCTCGTATTCGTCGTTCCTCAGCCGGAAATCCCTCCGATGTCGCTACGGGGAGAGCGTCCGGCGGTGGCCCTCTGGCGGCCGACCCTGACGTGGCGCGGGCGGTCGGGATGATCATGGCGCTGACGCCGTGCTCCGCCCGGGACGCCCGCGTCGTGCTCGCGTCGGCGGCCAAGGCCGCCCACGTCACGGTCGCGGAGCTGGCCGGGGCCGTCATCGCCGCACCGCACGGCACGGCGCTTCCGGCCCACGTCGAGCGGGCCCTGCGCCACGCGGTGGAAGCGGCCCGCAGCCCGGTCCGCCCCGCGCCCGCGCCGGCCCCACCGGTGGCCATGCTCGCCAACCGCGCCCTGACCGAGAAGCTCCTCGCCCGGTTCCGGGCCTGTCAGGCCACCCTGGCCGCGGAACCCGGCAGCGAGGACGCGCGCCGCGAGATGGACGACGTGGCGTACACCCTGTGCGTGCTGATGGGCCGACTCCGCGCGTACGACGCCGTCATGGCGGCCCAGGACCGCCTCGACCTGTCCGCGTAGCGCCGGGTCCGTCCCGACCACTCGGCGCGCGGGTTCGGGGGCCACTGCACCGGATGAAGGCTGCCGGAGCGGAAATGCGCCCGGTTCGCCCTTCGGCGCCGCGAGCCTGCCGTCCATGAGGGCCGTGGGCCGGCACCGGTAGCCAGACCGGAACCAGGGCGTGTGTGCCGGGCCGGACACGGGGCAGACGCCCTGTAGGCGGCCGAGAGGCAGCGACCGGAACCGATCCAGGAGAGGAAGGTGTGCGGCGTGACCACCGGCGACCCCTTGCTCCGGCAGACCAGGCCCGCACAGACGGTGGACGCGTGCGAGGCGCGCGTGCTCGTGGCCGGACTGCTCGCCCCGGCGCCCGACGGGTCCGGGCCGGGCGACGCCGTCATCGCCGACGCCCTGCTCGTCACGTCGGAACTGGTCACCAACGCCTTCCGGCACGGGGGCGGACTCACCGGCTTCACCGCCGAGACGGACGGCCGCACCCTCACGATCACGGTCAGCGACGCCAGCAGTGAGGCTCCCCGCACCGCCGCGGACCACGGCGCCCTGTCGGAGGGCGGCTTCGGATGGGAGCTGGTCCACATCCTGGCACGGAGGGTCTCCGTGGCCCTCCTCCCCGGCGGCGGCAAGACCATCGAGGTCACGCTCGCCCTGGCATGACCGACGGAGGCGCCGGCGCGGCTGGGCCGGCGTTCGCGGCGAAACTGGTCCGCCCCGGGTTCGTGACCACGGGGCGGCAGCCGATGTCTGCCCGGCTCGTACGGCCTCAAACCACCCGGCGGGGGACCACCGCCGGGGTCACCGCGGCCCCACCAGCTGGCCGAAGGCCAGCGCACCTCGGCGGTCCACCACGAGTCGCGCCGCGGCTCGACGGCCACGCGCGTGCCGCCCGTTCATGCGTGCAGGCAGGCGTTGGAGACCGCCTCGGAGACCCCTCCCACCCGAGGCCCTGGTCCTGCACGGCTGCTGCCCGGGGTGCCGACCGGCCGCCGTCGGCGGATACGGCCGTGGGGTATGCGGACGGCGAAAACCGGGCCGGTGGCGAGTCGACCGCCACGCAAAGGGTATAAATCGGTGTGAAGCCGACTGTATGGTCCGGCTTCCCCGTCGGAGGCGGAGGCCCCCTCTCATGACTCCGAACACGTCCAGTACCCCGTACTCCTCCTACGCGTACCCGTCGTACACGGCGCGCCGTGACCCGGCCGATCCGCTGGCCGAGCCCCGGAAGGCCAGCACGGCCGACGCCCGGGCCCTCTCCGCGGTCCTCTTCCGGCGGCTGGGCACCCTGGCGGAGGGAACCGCGGAGTACTCGTACGTCCGCAACACCCTCATCGAACTCAATCTCAGCCTGGTCAAGTTCGCGGCCCGCCGCTTCCGCGGCCGCAGCGAACCCATGGAGGACATCGTCCAGGTTGGCACCGTGGGCCTGATCAAGGCCATCAACCGGTACGACGTGACGCGCGGCGTGGAGTTCACCTCGTTCGCCCTCCCCACCATCACCGGCGAGATCAAGCGCTTCTTCCGTGACACCAGCTGGGCCGTGAAGGTGCCCCGTCGCCTCCAGGAGCTCCGCCAGGGCCTGGCCAGGGCCTCGGACGAGCTGGAGCAGACCTTGGGCCGGCTCCCCACCGACGCCGAACTGGCCGCGCACCTGGGGATCGGCGACGCCGAGCTGGCGGAGGGCCGGCAGGCCGCACAGGCCTACTCCTCCCGCTCCCTCGACATGACCGTGCAGGAGGACGCCGACCCCGGCACGGCCCAGCGCGCACTCGGCCGGGAGGAACCGGCATACGAGCGGATCGAGGACCTGGCGGCCCTCAAACCGCTGATCGATCGGCTGCCCGAGCGGGACCGGGAGATCCTCTCCCTGCGCTTCGGGCAGGAGCTGACCCAGTCCGAGATCGGAGAGCACCTCGGCATCTCGCAGATGCACGTGTCGCGCCTGCTCAACCGCACCCTGCGGAACCTGCGCAGCGGACTCCTGACCGATGAGCCGCCGGCCGGTGCCCCGCCGGCCGACGAGCCGGCGGCGGAGCCGTCGCCGGACCCCGGCGAGGGCGGAGCACGGGCGGTACGCCGGGAAACCGCGGCGTACCGCTGACGACAGGGCACGGGCAACCGGGGCCCGGGGACCCGGGACCCGGGCCGGGTTCAGGCCGGGCGGGAGAAGACCCGCCTGGTCAGGCGGTGCAGCCGGGGGTAGCGCTCGCGCCGCATGCGGGAGTGCCGGTCCAGTTCCTCGATGAGCCGCTCCGAGCGCTTGTCCACGCCCAGTTCGTCGAGCACCCGGTCCGCTTCGGCGAGCAGCGCCCCGTACAGCTGCCAGGCCCCCGGATGGACGCCCGCCTCCGTCTGGAGCAGCACGGCGAGGCGGTCCCGGCTGACGCGGGCCGTCGACAGTTCGTGCGCGAGCTTCTCCTCGGCCTGTTCGGCGTTGGCGCTGACCTGCGCGGTGATCAGCTCCGCGAAGCTCTCCACGGCGACGGCCAGGTGCCCGTACAGCTCGCGCAGCGCCTCGGCGATGGGCGGTGGGAAGAGCGGACCCGTCGACTGTGCCTTCGCGAGGTCCGTCAGGGTCCGGCAGGAGACCCGCAGTACCACCGCGCAGATCTCCAGGGTGTCCAGCCCGGTGCGGAGCACCAGGCGGAACAGGAGTCCCTCGCGCACCCGCGGGTTCAGCCGCAGGCTGTCCTCCGCCTGCCGTAGCGACGCGTCGACGAGCGCGATGTCGTTGTCGAGCCGACGGGCCTCGTGGAGGTGGGCGGCGGCCTTCTCGACGGGCGTGTGCTCGGCGAGCTGGTCGCCGATGTGACCGAGGAGGGCACGCATCCGCCGGGCGAGGTCCGTGATGGCCTCGCTCGCCGGCCCGATCCACACGGGAGGTACGAACAGGAAGTTGAACAGCAGACCGACCACCGCGCCGATCAGCGTCTCCAGCACCCGGTCCCAGGCGGTGTCCGTCACGCTGGTCACGCCCAGCACCAGCATCGCGCTGATCGCGACCTCGGGTACGAACTCCCCGGCCTTCACCAGCGGCCCGATGGCGAGCGAGACCAGGATGATCAGCCCGAGGCTCCACCAGGTCAGGCCCACGAGCGCGCTGAAGCCGATCGCGAGCAGCACCCCGGCCACGACCGAGTTGACCCGCCGGATACCGGTGGTGAGCGTGGAGTAGAGGGTGACCTGGACGACGAGCAGCGCGGTGAGCGGAGCCGTCAGGGGCGCGGGTTCGTCACTGAGCCGGAGCGCGACGACGTACGAGATGACGGCGGCCGCGGTCGAGCGCACGGTCTGCACGACCGCGGGCTCCCGGTGACGGCGGACGAGGGCGCGCAGGGGGGCGGTGGCTTGTGGCATGTTCCGCCCCTTCCCCGCCGACGGGAAGATCAACGGGGTGTCGACGCGCCTCTTGCGGCGCACGGGCCGCCGCGGCCGTCCCCGCTCTCGCCGCCGAACCAGTAGTCGCCCGCGGCCAGCGGCCACGAGGACACCGCCCGGTCCCGGGGCTCGGCACCGGGGCCCCGGGGGTGGCGGCGGACCTCGGCCTCTTCGTCAGGACGCTCGCGTTCCAGCACAGGAAGACTCCCTTCAGCGGGGTGGGGGACTGTTCCATCCTCGGGGCCCGCACCCGATGGCGCACGACGAGAGCGCGCGCGGCAGCTCCCGGCAGGCTTTCCGGCCCGGCCGGACGCGCCCTTCAGGGAGCGGTGCTCTGTGTGGTGATCAGGTCGATCAGTGCCGGCAGGCCGCCGTCGCGCAGCGCCTTGCGCTGCCGTTCGGCCGCGGTGCCCTCCCGGAGCAGCCGGTGGACGAGGGAGGTCACCTCGCGGACGTCCCCGGCCTCCTCCAGCGCGGGCAGGATGTGCCGCACGAGCAGGGCCACGGCCGCACGGGCCTCCAGCCGGGCGCCGTCCGGTCCGACCAGAGGTCCCGACACGCCGTGCCGGGCGGCCTGCCAGGTCGCGGCCTGCAGCATCTCCTGCGCGCAGGGGGGCGCGGGCACCCCGCGGGCGGCGTCACGGAGGGCGGTGGCGACCAGCGCCCGTACGATGCCCGCGAACATCACCGCGTCGTCGGCCCGCAGTTGCACGTCGGCGCACCTGATCTCGACGGTCGGATACTTCTCCGACAGCCTCGCCTGCCAGTACAGCTGGCCGATGTCCGCGATGACGCCGGATTCCACCAGTTCGGCCGCACGCAGGTCGTAGTCCGCGTCGTCACGGAACAGGGGGGTGGGGCCGCTCACCGGCCAGCGTCCGAAGACCACGGTGCGCCAGCTCGCGAACCCGGTGTCGTGCCCCTCCCACAGCGGGGAGTTCGCCGACATCGCCAGCACCGTGGGGAGCCAGACGCGGATCCGGTTCAGCACGTCGACGCCCAGCGCCCGGTCCGGGATTCCGACGTGCACGTGCATGCCCGTGATCAGCTGTTCGTCGACGAGGCGAGCGGCATGGCTGCGCATCGCCTGGTAGCGGCTGACGGGGGTGACGGGCACCGGCGCGATGCCCTTGACCGGCGCGGTTCCGGTCAGCGCCGCCTTGCAGCCGCTCGCCTCGGCGGCGGAGCCGACGGCGTGCCGCAGCCGCAGCAGGTGGCCGCCGACCTCCCCCAGGTCGGTGCAGACGGGCGTGGCGACCTCGACCTGGGCCTGGAGGAGCTCGGCCTGCACCTGGTCCCCCGCGGAGACCGGATCGAGGCCGGCGGCGACCCGTACCGCGGCGCCGTGGGGCACCGGCAGACCCGTCTCCGGATCCACCAGCAGATACTCTTCCTCGACCCCGACAGTGATCATCTGTGTGCGTACCCTGCCGTCGTCCGATGTGTGCGAGCGATGTGTGCGTCCGTCTGCCCGCCACGGCCGTTCCGCAAACCGGCCGTCACCTGGGGCGCGTACCCGCCGGGAAGCCGGCTCAGGTGGCAGGGTGGACGACATGTGCGGCCGTTACGCCTCCACCCGCAGCCCCGAGGACCTCTCCGGCCTCTTCGGGACCGCGCCCCCGGACCCGGGGCACCTGCTGGAGCCGAGCTGGAACGTCGCCCCCACCGACGCGGTGTGGGCGGTGCTGGAGCGCGCCGACCGCGAGACCGGGCTGCTGGAGCGCCGGCTGCGCCCCCTGCGGTGGGGGCTGGTGCCGTCGTGGTCCAAGAGCGCGACGGGCGGCGCGAAGATGATCAACGCGCGCGTGGAGACGGTGCACGAGAAGCCGGCCTACCGGCGCGCCTTCGCCAAGCGCCGCTGCCTGCTCCCGGCGGACGGGTTCTACGAGTGGGATCCCGTCCCGGCCTCCGGCACCGCCAAGGCGTACAAGCAGCCGTACTTCATCCGCCCCGAGGGCGGCGAGGTGATGGCGATGGCCGGGCTGTACGAGTTCTGGCGCGACCCCGCCGTCGCCGCCGACGACGATGCCGCGGCGTGGTGGGCGACCTGCACCATCCTCACCACCGAGGCCACCGACGCGGCCGGCCGCGTGCACCCGCGCATGCCGCTCGCCCTCGCCCCGGCCGACTACGAGGCCTGGCTCGACCCGTCCCACCAGGACGCGGACGAGCTGCGCGCCCTCCTCGCCGCTCCGGCGGGCGGCCGGCTGGACGTCCGCGCGGTGTCGACCGCCGTCAACAACGTCCGCAACAACGGCCCCGAACTCCTCGACGCGCCGTAGTGCCGGCGTAGAACCGGCCGCAGTGCGGGTCGCAGCGAGGGCCGCGCCACCGTACCGAGAAGCCGCCGAGGGTCCGGCCACCCGAGCGTGTACAGAATTCTTGACATCGTGTTGTGCTTGCTTGACACTTCAGGTGTCGGGTTTTCTTTACATGGGGAGTGGTTGTGGCAGTCGAGGAGAAACGCGCGTGGATCATGATCGTGGTGACGGTCGTGTCCTACGGGGCGTATCTGGCCGTGGTCCTCGGGCGGGCCGGGGACACCCCGCTCGCCCAGGTGCCGTACGTCGCCGCACTGCTCTGGAGCGTGGGCGCCGCGATCGTCGCGTCGATCGCCCTGCACATCACCGTGGCGCTGCTCGCGCCCGAAGGGGACAACACCAAGGACCAGCGCGACCGGGAGATCCACCGCTTCGGTGAGCACATCGGACAGTCCTTCGTCGCGATCGGCGGTGTGGCCGGACTCGTCCTGGCCATGACCGAGGCGGACCAGTTCTGGATCGCCAACGCCATCTACCTGGCGTTCGTCCTGTCGGCGCTCCTCGGATCCATGGCGAAGATCGCCGCCTACCGCATCGGCTTCCAGACGTGGTGAGGCCGACGAAGGTCACCAACACCATCCGCGCCCTCCGCTTCGCCAACGGCGAGATGACGCAGGCCGAGCTCGCCCGCCGCATCGGCGTGACCCGGCAGACCGTCATCGCCATCGAGCAGGGCCGCTACTCGCCCTCCCTGGAGAAGGCCTTCGAGATCGCCCGCGTGTTCGCCGTACCGCTCGACGCGGTGTTCCAGTACGCCGTGACCCCTACCGAGACCGAAGCAGAGGAAGACGACTCATGAAGGCCATCGTCCAGGACACATACGGACCGTCCTCGGTCCTGCGGCTCGAAGAGACGGACCGGCCGGTGCCCGGCCGCGGCGAGGTCCTCATACGGGTCCACGCGGCCGGCGTCGACCAGGGCGTCTGGCACCTGATGGAGGGCAAGCCGTACGCGGTGCGCGCCATGGGCTTCGGCCTCCGGGCACCCAAGGTCCGCATCCGCGGCATGGACCTCGCGGGGCGGGTGGAGGCGGTCGGCGCGGACGTCACCCGCTTCCGGCCGGGCGACGAGGTGTACGGCAGCTGCGACGGGTCGTTCGCCGAGTACGCCTGCGCCAAGGAGGACGCGCTCGCGCCGAAACCGCGCGACATCGGCTTCGAACAGGCCGCCGCCGTACCGGTCTCCGCGTGCACCGCACTCAAGGCCGTGCGCGACGTCGGACGGGTGAAGGCCGGGCAGTCCGTCCTCGTCCTCGGCGCGTCGGGCGGGGTCGGCACGTACGCCGTGCAGCTGGCCAAGGCCTTCGGCGCCCACGTCACCGGAGTCTGCAGCGGGGCCAAGGCGGACCTGGTCCGGTCCATCGGCGCCGACGAGGTCGTCGACTACGCCGAACACGACCCCGTCGACGGCAGCCGGCGCTACGACCTCATCCTCGACATCGCCGGGAACCGGCCCATCTCCCGGCTCCGCCGCGCCCTCACCCCGCGCGGGACCCTCGCCATCGTCGGCGGAGAAGGCGGCGGCCGGTGGCTCGGCGGGAACCAGCGGCAGGTCGGGGCGCTCCTGATGTCCCCCTTCGTCGGCCACCGCCTGCGCACCGTCGCCGCCATGGAGCAACACCACACCGACCTCCAGGTGCTCAACGAGCTCATCGAGGCCGGGTCGGTGACCCCCGTCGTCGACCGGAGCTACCCGCTGGCCGAAGTACCCGATGCGATCCGCTATCTGAGGGAGGGCCACGTCCGCGGGAAGATCGTGATCCGGCTATGACCCGCCGAGCGTGATGCGGGCGGCGACGGGCAGGTGGTCGCTGCCGGTGGCGGGCAGCGTCCGGACCTCGGCCACCGTCGCTGAACGGGTCAGGATCTGGTCGATCCGGGACACCGGCAGGGCCGCGGGCCAGCTGAAGGCAAGGCCCCGCCGGGGCGCCCGCAGCCGCGAGGTGAGCGGGGCGAGACCGCGGTCGTCCACCGTGCCGTTGAGGTCACCCAGCAGGATCACCGTGTCCAGCCGCTCGGCCGCGACGGCCGCGCCCAGCAGGCGCGCGCTCTCGTCCCGCGGGCCGGAGCTGAAACCGCTCGGCCGGATGCGCACCGAGGGCAGGTGGGCGACGTACACGGCGATCTCACCCCGCGGCGTACGCACGCCGGCCCGCAGGCCGCGGCTCCAGCCCTCCCCGATCCCGGCCGGCTTGATGTCCAGGCGCGTGACCTCCGTCAGGGGATGCCTCGACCAGAGGCCGACCGTGCCCTCGACGGCGTGGTGGGGGAACTCCGCCGCCAGGGCCGCCTCGTAGGCCGGCAGGGCGGCGGGCGTCAGCTCCTCCAGGGCGACCAGGTCCGGCGCGGCCCGCAGCAGTGCGGCCGCGGTGCCCGCGGGATCGGGGTTCTCGTCGCTGACGTTGTGCTGGACCGCCGTGATGTCGTGCGGGCCGCCGTCGGAGGGGAGCAGCAGGCCGCCGAAGAGCACCGCCCAAGCGGCGGCGGGCAGCAGCAGGGCCAGCAGGGCGGTGGCCGAGCGGCGCACCAGGGCCGGTACGAGGAGGACCGGAACCGCCAGGCCCAGCCAGGGCAGGAAGGCCTCCAGCAGACTGCCGAGGCGGCCGACGCCGTTGGGCACGGCCCCGTGGAAGGCCAGCAGCCCGGCGGTCAGGACGGCGAGCGAGGCCGTCACGCGCCCCCGCGACCAGGCCGAGCGGCCCCGCGCGTCCCCGCCCCAGCGCCGCCGATCACCATCGCGCCACCGGGCGGCGCCCGCCCGGCGCCACCGGCCGCCGCCGCGCACACCGCTGTCGACCTGCTCCGCCAACGCCGCCCCGCCCCTTCGCCTTCGGACCCGATTCCCGTCCCGCAGCCATGAGCACGACGTTGCCCGGTACGACGCACCGGCCACCGGCCGGGTTCCCTCCCGCCGACGGAGCGTGCGTGGAAGAGTGATCGCCGGGACGTGACGAGGGGAGAGCCGCATGAGTGCTGCCATGAGTGCCGCGAGGATCGCGATCGTGACCAGCGAGACCGGTGCCGACGAGGACCCGGACCTCACTCTGGTCCTGACGGCCCTGCGCGCCGCGGGCCTGTCCGCGGAGGCCGTGGCCTGGGACGCGGACCCGAAGGAATGGGAGGGCTTCGACCTGGCCGTCATCCGCTCGACCTGGGACTACGTAGGACGGCTCCAGGAGTTCCTGGCCTGGGCCGACGCGACGGCCCGGGTCACCCGGCTGTGGAACCCGGCGCCGCTGGTGCGCTGGAACAGCGACAAGCGCTATCTCCGGGAGCTCGCCGAGCGCGGAGTCCCCGTCGTGCCGACCCGCTTCGTCGAACCGGGCGGGCCCTACGGCGAGGAGGACTTCGACGCACCTCACGGAGTGGTGGTCAAGCCCGCGGTCTCCGCGGGAGCCCGCGACACCGCACGCTACGAACCCGGCCGGCAGGCGGATGCCATGGGCCATGCCCGGATGCTGCTGGACCAGGGCCGTACCGCCATGGTCCAGCCCTACCTGCGCCGCGTGGAGGAGGGGGAACGCGCCCTGGTCTTCTTCTCCGGCACCTTCAGCCACGCCATCCGCAAGCAGCCGGTGCTCACCGAGGCGGGGGTGACGGACAACTTCCGGGTGCCGCACCCGGGGGCCGCACCGTACGAGCCCTCCGAGGCGGAGATCAGTACGGCGCGGCAGGCGCTGGCCGCGGTGCCGCCGCCGGGCGACCTGCTGTTCGCCCGAGTGGACCTGGCCCTGGACGAGTCCGGGCGACCGGTGGTCATGGAGCTGGAACTCATCGAGCCGAATCTGTTCCTCCGGCTCGACCCGCAAGGGCTGGAACGTTTCGTCGAAGCCGTGGCGGCCGAAGTCCGGCACGCCACGGCTTAGGTCGTCTCTTTCGGATCTTGCCTGGCCCGCGTCGTCTGGCACCGCACCTCGCCGCGTTGTCGGGGCGCCCAAGTACGTCCAGTACTCGGGCGCCCCTCCGCCTTGCGATGCACGGCGCCAGACGACGCGGGCTTAACTGGGGGTACCTCCCAGCGGTAGCTGGGGGAGCAAGATCCAAAAGAGACGACCTAGCCCGTCTCCGAGCCGCTCCGGCCGACGGTCCTGCTAGCCCAGCCGTCCGAGGCGCGTTTGCCGGCGGCGGCGCAGGTAGAGGCCTACGGCTGCCCCGGCCAGGGCGGTCGCCGCCACCCCCGCCGTCGTCCACCAGACGGCGTCCCCCTCGGACCCGGAGTCGGCGTCGGAGTCGGCGGCCGGCACCTGCGCCGCGGACGCGGCCGGGGCGGAGGCCGACGGGGAACCGGCCGACGGCTGCGCGGCGGTCGGCGTGCCCGGAGCCGCGGCGGAGGCGGTCGGCGCACCGGAGGCCGGTGCCGGGTCCACCACGGGTACGGCGACTTCGAGGTCGCCGTGTCCGAGGGCCGGGAACCCCACGTCGACGCTGACCTTCCAGGAACCCGGCGGCAGGGTCTCGGCCGTGGTCCAGCCGGCGGGCGCCGCGGCGGTATCGCGCACCAGGCGCCAGGGGCCCTGGGTGCGGGAGCCGTCGATGCTGACCGCGTTCACGGTGGCGGCGACCGCCTCGTCGACGGCGTCCCCGTCGTTCTCCCAGGTGATGTCGGCGGTGACGTGGCCCGCCCGCTGCCCGGTCACCACCACCTTCACGGTGTCTCCGTGGGCGTGGGCCGCAACAGGGGTCAGCAACATGAGGCCGAGTGCGGTCAGGACGGCCGAGAAAGCGATTCGTATGCGCATCGTCGGGGTGCTCCGGTCGAGATGAGGGGGACCGGCGGACGGCCGCGCGGGGCGGCCGTCCGCCGGGGGCGGTTTCACGGCGTCAGGGCGTCACGGCGTCGGGGCCGCGAGGGCCCGCGAAGCCGTGGCGTCGTGTCGCGGCAGTGCTCAGCCGGCCTTCTGGAGGGTCCAGGCCTGAGCCGCGCGGCCGTCCGCACGCTGGAGGTCGAGCAGCCAGTTCCCGTAGTAGGGGCGGTTGCTGACGGTGAGGGCGAAGCCGCCGCTCGGGTCGGTGACGGTGACCGTGCCACCGCGGGAGGTCAGCTTCCAGGCCTGCGCGCCGTTGCCCTTGTCGCAGGGCTGCTGCGCGACCCACATGCCCGCGGCGGGCGTGCTGCCCGGCTGCAGGCACTTGCCGGAGACCGCGGACCGCATGCGGACCTGGCCGTTGCCGGCGTCGTCGAAGAACCACTGCTGCTGGGCGTACCCGTTGGCGCGGCCGCCGACGAGCACCGTGCCGTCGGCGGTGCGGCCGCCCCACACCTCTGCGGCCATGCCCGTGCTGCCGTTGCCGAGCGTGTACTTGCTGCCCGGGGTGGTCGCCCCGCCGCCCGTTCCCGGCGTCTTGAAGGACGCGGCCTTGCCGGGTCCGCTGTCACGGCCGGAGCTGTCGCGGACCGAGACGGTGACCGAGTACGAGGTGTTGGGCTGGAGGTTGTAGATGCGCAGTGCCTGCGACTGGACCCAGGTCAGGTGCTTGCCGTTCAGGAGGACCTGGTACCAGGAGACACCCTCGACCTTGGGCCAGCTCACCACGACGGAGTTCGACTGGATCTGGGCCGCGGTCGCGGCCGGGCCGCCGCCGGGCTTCTTCGTCGGCGTGGGCGTCGGCTTCTTCGTCGGGGTCGGCGTCGGGTTCGGGTTCGGACCCGGGTCGGTACCGCCACCGCCCTTCGTGCGCATCAGGAACTGGTTGTCGGCGATGTTCCAGTGCGTGGCCAGGTAGCTTCCGGCCTTGGGGCTGGTGTGGAAGTAGTCGTCGTGGTTGCAGTCCAGGATGTTCTCGGCCGCCTGGTTGGTGCAGATGTTGCGCATCTGCGGGTAGTACGGGGTGTCCGAGTAGCACATGACGTCGTACTCGTCGGTGCAGTGGGCGCCACGGCTGGTGTTCGGGGCGCTGTTGTTGACCGCGCCCAGGTTGTGCCCGAGCTCGTGTGCGGCGGTGTGGCCGCCCCAGCAGCCGGAGTCCGTACGGCCGTAGGACGGGCCGAAGTTGCTCTGGTTGGCCTGGCCGGGCCGCTCGTCGCCCGCGAAGGTGCCGATGCCGCAGTAGACCTGGCTGTCCGCGAAGATCATGTACTTGCGGTCGCGGCGGTCGAGGCCCTTGCCGGCGAGCGCGTTGTTGGTCGCGCTGAACTCGGCCATGGCCGAGGCCGGGAGCTCGATGTTGAGCACGGTGGGGGTGCAGTCCGCGGCCGTGACGTAGCGGATGTGGCGTACGCCGCCGGTCTCCTGGGCGCTCGCCGAGTAGATGAGGTCGGCGTCGGCCGCCCACTTGCGGAACGAGGCGACGTACTCGGAGTAGCGGTCCTTGCCGGGGGCGTGGACGTACACGACCTGCACGCGGTTGCCGGTGCTGCCGTCGCCGTCGCACTGGACGGTCTGGCCCGCGGGGCCCGCGGCGACGGCCTGGCTGCCACCGGCGGCGGCCGGTTCGGGCGCCTTCGCCTTGGTCGCCGCGGCGTCGGCGGCGGGCGCGTCCTGAGGACGCCCGCCCCCTTCCTTGGAAGCCGGGTCCTCGGCGGCGGGGCGCGAGGGATCGGCCGCCGGAGCGCTCTCCTTGACGGCCGGGGCGATGTCCTTCGTGATGTCGACGCCCTTGGGCGGGGCGTCGGGGCCGTGGGTGCACAGGCCGGTGTCGGTGCGGTAGACACCGACGCAGCGGTCGCCCTTCGGCGCGGCCTGGAGGCCGTCGTAGACCATGCCGCGCTCGTTCTCGTTCGCGGGCGCGGCGGCGATCGGGTCGGGCTCCTGGTCCCGGGCGGGCGCGGCGGCCGGTGCGGCGGCCTCTGCGGCCTGCACGGGTGCCACCGCCTGGGCGCCGTCGCCGAGTCCGGAGTAGGCGATGCCTGCGGCTATCACCGCCGCCGTTGCCGTGGCGGCGGTGACGAGTATCAACCTCCGCGGTTTGCGGCGGTGGTCGGTGGCGGCACGACGTCTGCGTCGTCCTGTCATGGGCACCTCAAATCGTTGTCGGAAGACTGGGTGCGCGGAAGCCTGCCAGACGAATGCCGCGGAGAATTCGGACAAACGGGTGTGCGCCTCGAGAAATCATTCCGTTACCTGTCGGCCGGATTTGACGAACACTCAGTTTCCAGTAAAACAAAGGGAGTTACGCGCGTTGCGCCGCAATGGTCCAGGCCATTTGGAGAGGGTTGTTATCAAATCGAGATATGAAGCGGAGGCTTATTGACGGGAATTCAGTCAGTAATTCACCTAATTGCTACCAGCCGAATTCCCTCCGTCACGACC
Organism: Streptomyces sp. NPDC001513; assembly: GCF_042894695.1. Classification (NCBI taxonomy): domain Bacteria; kingdom Bacillati; phylum Actinomycetota; class Actinomycetes; order Kitasatosporales; family Streptomycetaceae; genus Streptomyces; species Streptomyces sp. NPDC001513. Next base: position 346,245 of record NZ_JBIAVU010000004.1, on the reverse strand, counting down.
CGTGAGGGCGTGTCAGCGTCGGCCGGTGAGCGCGGAGGTGAGGCGGCGGGCTTCGGTGACGATCCGTGAGGACCCGGTGCGGGCCGCGGCCGCCACCACCTCCACCGGCGCCGGGCCCGTGGCCCCGCAGCGCTCCACGCACGCGGCGGCGACGGCCAGCACCTCGCCCGCACCCCGTGTCGACGGCAGGAGGGCCGGCAGCACCTCGGCGAGCACGGCCCACACCGTGGCGTACGCGCCCGCCGCCGCGGCCGAGCGGGCCGCGTCCGCCAGCCGGTTGGGCTTGACCGTGCCCAGAGTCACCATCGAGGCCAGCTCGCGGCCCAGCAGCGGAGCGTCCAGCTCACCCCGGCCCGCCAGCACCAGCAGGGCCTCCACCGCCGGGCGGCGGCTCGCCGGGTGCCGTCCGCCCAGCCCCGCCGCGATGGCGGAGTGCAGCCCGGGCCCCGCGGGTCCGCCCAGCAGGGCGAGGTGCGGCAGCATCCAGGCGTCGCCCTCATCGCCGGCCGTCGCGGCCAGCGTCACACCCGGTAGCAACCACCGGGCCTGGACGTCCCGGTCCTCGGGCAGCACCGCCGCCCGTACGGCATGCCCGCCATGCCAGTGATAACACCGGGTGAAGCCCTCGTGGGGGCGACCGAGCCACTGGAACGCCTCGGGGAACTCCCGCCGCAGCACGGGCCGTTCACCATGTGCGAAGGCGACCTGCGGCACGGCCGCGCCGACCCGCGACCAGGCCCGGTGCGCCTCGGGATCGGGCATGACGACCCGGCGCCGCCCCGTGCCCGGTTCACCGTCGGCGCCGAGCCAGGCGGCGAGCCGATCGCCCTCGGCGGTCCCGAGCCGCTCCGCGGCCGCGGCGGCCGCCGGAACCGCCGGATCGTCCCGCCGTACGCGCAACAGGGCCTGCCCGAAGTCCGCGGCTCCGGGGCGGGCGCCCAACCGCCGGTACTCCGCGAGTCGTTCGACGAGCTCGTCCGCCTCCATCGCGCCCGTCTCCCACGTGGGTGTGGCCAGCAGGAACGGCTGCGGGGCGCCGGACCGCAGCGCGTACCCGATCTCGCGCACCCGCGCCGCGACGACCAGTTCCAGCCCGCCCTGCGCGCACTCCTCGTGCCCGCGCTGCCGGCGTATGTACGCGGGCCCCAGGCTGTACCCCGCCACCCGCCACAGCAGCGCGGCCACCACCACGTCCACCGCGGTGAGCCGGTCCGCCTCGGTCTCCTCCTCGGGGTAACGGTGCCCCAGCCTCGTGGACAGGGCCGCGGCGAGTGCGTGGCGGTCGCGGTGCGCCTGCCGCACGAGTCCGTCGAGGACCCGTTCGAACTCCGCCACGGTGTGGACGCGGGAGTCGAGATGAGCTGCCGTCAGCTCGACGGCTCCGACGAGCCCCGAGGGCGAGGCGTCGAGCCGCCGGGCAGGCGGAACGGGCGGGAGGGTGTCCCGAGTGGCGGTCCAGATCATGCCCCCACGCTAGGAGCGCCCACTGACATCGGCTGTGCGGGACAAGGCTCTTCCTACGGCGAGACGGTCTCTTCCCCGCACGCACGCACCTGTTCCCGTACGTCCGGAACGGATGCCGGATCGCAGGACAGGACGACCAGGAGCCTGCTCGTGTCCGTGCCCTCGGGCCGCTTGACGGAGGACCAGCGCCGCCCCGCCCGCAGCAGGGTCGCGAAAAGCCGCCGCCGTCCGGCGGCGTCCCCGGCCAGTACCTCGTCCGCGGCCTCGACGATCACCACGTACTGGTCGGCGGGCAGCCATTCCAGATCGCGCAGACAGTCGTAGAGGGCGTCCCAGTTCCACCCGAAGTGGTCGGGCAGCCTCAGCCCGTCGTAGAACTGCCGGAAGACGGCGTCGGTGTCGCACATCTGCCGGCCGTCGAGCCGCGCCACGTACGTCCTGCCGGTCAGCAGCAGCTCGACGGGCAGGGAGCCTTGTTCCGGAACGACGTGTACCCAGGTCACGGTGTGCACCTCCCTGCTCCCGGTCAGGTGGCTTCGCCGATGACGCTTCGCGCCGCGAGGCGGAAGTCCTTGACCGCTTGGTAGAGGGTTCGCTCTCGTTCGGCGGCAAGGGCGATGTCTTCGGCCTTGCGGGTCGTGTCTCCCGCGTGCGCGTTCTCGACCATCCGCCGCATGGCGTGGGAGAGATCTCCGGAGGCGGCGGTGACGCGCTCCGCGACTTCCGCGACGGATGCCGGCCCTTCGAGGATGACGACCTCGACGGCGCGATGGACCTCGCGGGCCAGGGTGATGAAGTGGCCCGTCTTCTCGTCGATGTCGGGCAGGTCCGGTTGGTCCGAACGCAGCGCGGCAAGGACGGCGTCCATGGCTATGTCGCGGTCGTGGAGAGCGCTGAGGTAGCGGGCGTAAGCGTCCCGGCGATGCTGGCGGCTCCACTGGGCGTGCTGGGACCGGGCCTGGGCACGGCCGTTGACGATCGCGGCCGCGATGGTGGTGGCGGAGCCGACGGCGGCGCCCAACAGTGCGGCAAGTCCTGAGTCCATGGGCCCAGTCTGCCCGCTCTGGTTGCTCATCCGGATCAGAGGCTCCGCCAGTGGGCCCGTCAACGGCGTGGCCAGGGGTAGGAGGGATCCACGGTGATCTCCACCTGGTGCGGAGCGTCTCGGGGGAAGGTCCAGATGCGGCCCGCGGTGCTGGTGGCGGTGACCGAGGTTGCGTCCAAGGTGACGCTGCTGAACGGGTTGGAGGAGCAGGAGACCGCCAGCCACTCCAAGGTGCCTTCGTCGTCGTCCCGGATCAGGGCGACCCAGCCGATACTCCCGTGGTCCACTCCCTCGCCGCTCAGGGCACGGTTTCCGAGGTGGGTACACGAGGCGTGTGTACCGTCGATGCTCATCCAGTCGCCGGGGGTCCACGCGGTGGCTCTCAGGATCTCCCTCCACTGCCAGTCCTCGGCCCGGGCGTCATCCTGCCGGTCCGGCGGCGAGAACCGCATGAGGCTCATCACGGACAGGGAGCCGTCGGAAAACACGATGAAGTCTCCGAAGGGCGCCTCGCGGGCCTTCCAACGTCCACGTACCTGGTTGGCGTCGGGCATCGCATCGAAGGAACTCACGCCCACCATGATGACAGTGAGGACGGATCTCGCAGCGGACGGGCGGTGTGCCGGGGCCGGCCGACGCCCGGCCCCGGCTTTGAAGTCTCCAGTAGCCGCTGTCGGTGGCTCAGCTCTCCAGGATGCTCAGGTAGATGCGTGCGAGGCGCTCGGGGTCGGTGAGGATGTCGAGGGCGGTGATCCTGCCGTCCTGGATGGTGAAGGCCATGACCGAGATCGCCCGGCCGTCCGCCACCGCGACCACTCCAGGGAGCCCGTTGACGAGCACCGGATGGGCCGCAGCCGCGAACCGGGCGAAGGTGATCGCCTGGGAGGCGACCTCCGCCGCGCCGTGGCGGACCAGGCCGGGGCGCAGCGTGCCGCCGTCGGAGCGGGCCACGACATCCGGGTCGAGGACGGCGACCAGCGCTTCGAAGTCCCCGCCGCGCGAGGCGGCGAGGAAGGCGTCGACGACCGTACGCAGCCGGGCCCGGTCCGGGTCCGGGGCGGGCGCCGCGCCCTGGACGCGGCGCCGGGCCCGGCTGGCGAGCTGCCGGGTCGTGGCCGCGGTCCGTCCCAGAACGGGGGCGATGTCGTCGAAGGGGACGGCGAACAGGTCGTGCAGGACGAAGGCCAGGCGCTCGGCGGGGGCGAGCGTCTCCAGGACGACCATGAGCGCGATGCCGACCGAGTCGGCCAGGAGTACCTCCTGCTCGGGGTCGAGGCCGTCCGCCCGGCTGACGACCGGGTCGGGGATGCGGACCTGCCCGTCCTGGTCGTGCAGCGGATCCTCGCGCCGCGTGGTCCGCGAGCGCAGCATGTCCAGGCACACCCGGCCGACCACGGTGGTCAGCCAGCCGCCCAGGTTCTCCACCGCACCCGCGTCGGAACGGCTCAGCTTGAGCCAGGCCTCCTGTACGGCGTCCTCCGCCTCGCTGAGCGACCCCAGCATCCGGTAGGCCACCGCCCGCAGATGGGGCCGGTGTTCCTCGAAGCTCCGCGCCAGAACGTCCTTCTCGCTCACCTGCAGCATCCCCCTGTGCCGATCCGTCGGTTGGGACGGACGATAACCGACACATCCAACGGGCAGCGGCAGCGCACTCGTTGGCGTGGCGGCCGGACGCGCCTGATCCCCCGGCCGGGAGGGCCGGGGAATCAGGCGTGCTCAAGACCGCGGACGCCGTCTCCCCCGGAGTGTCGACCGCCTCGGTCACACTCTCCCTCGCCGTTTTCACCACCCTCTACGCGGCGCTCGCCGTCGTCGAGATCAGGCTGCCCGTGCGGCCGACGTCCTGCCCTCGTCCGCCGACCCGGACCGGCGCCTGACGGCCGCGGGCGCGGCGGCCGGCCCGTACACGCTGGGGATCCTCACCCGGGTCGCGGCCTTCGGGGCGCCCGTGGTCATCGCCTGCCAGGCCTGGACCTACTGGGCTTCCGCAAACGGATCGGCAGCGTCCGTACGGTCAGGCGGGCTGCCACAGCTCGATCCGATGGCCCTCGGGATCGGTGACCCAGCCGAACCGGCCGACACCCTCCATGTCCTGCGTCTCCTCCGCCACGTCCGCGCCCTTGCCGCGCAGCTGCGCGAGCATCGCGTTCAGGTCACGGACCCGGAAGTTGAGCATGGACTGCTGGGAGCGGGAGCCGAAGTAGTCGGTCCCGGACTCGAACGTCGCGAACACCGTCGGCCCGGCCCCCGGATGCCACAGGCCGTGCTCGTCGGCGTCCAGGCCGAGGCAGTCGCGGTACCAGGCGTTCAGGGCCGCGGGGTCGGCGGCCCTCATGAAGTATCCGCCGATTCCAAGTACACGTTCCATGCCGCCATCCTGCCACGGAGGCTATTCCATGGTGGCCGCGCCGAACCGACCCGCCTCGGAACCCCGTTGGCGCGTCGGCCGAACAGCCCCCTCGCACCGACGTGAAACCGAACGGAACGACGTCCACCCCGCGGAACGAGTGGAAGTGATCCGGCATGACAGTGATCGACACCATCCGGCTGCTGGCGGCCCTCGCCGTGATCTGCGCCGCCGCTCACGGATGCGGCTTCCTCTTCGGAGCCCTGCGCCAGCCCCCCGTCATCGGCGAGGTCGTCGGCGGCATCCTCCTGGGCCCCTCGCTCCTCGGGCTCCTCGCCCCCGCCGCCAGGGCCGCGCTGTTCCCCGCCTCCGGGGCGGTGACCAGCGCCCTGGACGCCATCTACCAGCTCGGCCAGCTGCTCCTGATGTTCCTGGCCGGCGCGGAGCTGCGCATCCGGGCGGGCGGCCGGGAACGCCGCACCGGGGCGATCGTGGCGGCGGCCGGACTCGTGGTGCCCTTCGCGGCGGGCGTCGGCATCGCGGCGCTGGTCCCCGCCTTCTTCGCGGGGCCGGCGGGCTCCACGGTGACGACCGCCCTCGTCGTGGGGCTCGCGATGGCGGTCGCGGCCATCCCGGTCATCTCGCGGATCATGATGGATCTGAAGATCATGGACACCGCCTTCGGCCGGATCGTCCTGATGGTCGCCGTGATCGAGGACGTCATCCTCTACGTCGTCCTCGCCGTGGTCCTCGGCCTCGCCCGCTCCGGCACCGGCCACCCCGTCGGCCTGTGGGACCTGATCGGCACCACCGCGCCCGCGCCGACCGCCGCGTACTTCACCGTCGTCAGCCTGCTGTTCTTCGCCGCGAGCCTGACCTGGGGAGCCCGGCTCTTCCACCGGCTGGCCCGCCACCGCGCCAACATCGTGGCCCGGCAGAGCCCGGTGGCCTTCCGGCTGATCTTCCTGTGCGCCGTGGTGCTGCTGTGCCTGGGCCTCGGCGTCAATGCCGTGTTCGGCGCGCTGATGGCGGGCATCTGCGCCGCCCGCGGCGATCAGGCGGCCGAGGACGGCACCTCTCCCGGGACCGAACGGGAAGCGGCGGTCTGGGGCGCCATCCGCCAGTTCTCGATGGCCTTCTTCATCCCCGTGTTCTTCGTCCTGGTCGGCATGCGCCTGGACCTGGTGCGCGCCTTCGACCCGGTGTTCTTCCTGTGGTTCCTGACGCTCGCCTGCGGCATCAAGATGGCCGGCATCTGGGCGGGGGCGCGCCTGGCGGGGGAGGACCGGGTGTTCTCCTCGTCCCTCGCGTTCGCCCTCAACGCCCGGGGCACCATCGGCATCGTCCTGGCGGGCGTCACCCGCCAGGCGGAACTCATCAACGACCGCTTCTTCGTGGTGCTGGTCCTCGTCTCCCTCGTGACCTGCCAGATCGCGGGCTTCCGGCTGGCGCGGGCGGCCGACCGGCTCCGGGAGACGACGGGGCCGGCTACCGGGCCGGCTACCGGGCCGGCCCTTACGGGGCTTCGGCGGCAGCGGGGGAAGCCGGCACGCTCAGGAACGCGCGCAGGTCGATGACCTCGTAGCCGTCGGCCACGGCCGCGTCGACGATCAACGGGAGGGCTTCGGCGTCCAGGACGACGCCGTCGCCGTTGCTGCCGACGTGCATCTGGATGATCGCTCCGGGGGTGAAGGCGTCCACGGCCCGCTCGACCGCCTCGTCCACGGTCATGCCGCCGTCCGGCCCGAGGTAGCCGTTGGTGTCCGCGGTGAACTCGATGGCCGCGTAGCCCAGTTCGTTGACGTCGGCGACGGACTGCCGGGTGGTGGAGCTGTAGGGGAAACGGAAGAACGGCAGCGGCTCGGTCCCGGACGCCGTCCGGATCGCCGCGTCGGCGCGGCGCACCTCCTCGGCCCGCTCCGCCGTACTGATCTCACCGAAGTAGGGGTGGCTGTACGAGTGGTTGCCGAGGCCGTGCGCGGCGCCCATGGCGCGCACCGCGGCGGGATGGGCCTCGGCGAACTGCCCGGTCGGGAAGAAGGTGGCGGGCAGTTTCCGCCGCCGCAGTTCGGCGAGCACGGTGTCGATCCCGGCCTCGTCCCACGCGGCGTTGAAGGTGAGCGCGATGACCTTGCGCGAGGTGGGCAGCCGGCGGATCTCACTGCCGAGGAGCGAGGCGGGCGGGCGCGGACCGGCGGGCGGGCCGCCGGCTTCCCGACGGCCCGCAGCCGGACCGTCCGTGGGCGGCGCGGTGGGCTGCGCGGTGGGTTGCGCCGCCGCCGCGCCGGAGCGGGGTACGAGTCCTGCGGCCAGCAGCGCCGCCAGCGCGGCACGTCGTCCTACCTCCACCACCGTCACTCCCTCCGGTACGCCGCCGCCGTCGCGGGGGCCTGCCACGACTATGCGACGGCGCGCACGCGAGCCCCCGCAGCCCGTGCCGGGCACGCGGGTGATCTCCACGGCGATCCGAAAGAGACGGCCTACTCCGGGCGGCGGCGCAGGTGTGTCGTGAGGTGGTGTTGCAGGGGCTGCCCCACCGCGGCCATGTCGTGCAGGACCGTCAGCTCCTCGCCGTCGACCGTGTAGCGGCGCCGCGTGCCGGTGACCTCCTTGGCCAGCGGGGTCAGCGACACGTCCTTGGTCTCGATCTCGATCTCCGCACCGGACACCCGGCCCACGTACGTCTCGACGATCCCGGTGGGATGGGCGAGCACGACCTCCAGGGAGGCATCGGCCGTCACCCGCCACCACCCCGCCTCACGTCCCGCCGGACGGATCGGCGCCCCGGAGTCGTCGATCAGCCACGCGCGTGCCTCGTAGCGCAGGAAAGGGCGGCCGTCGTGGCTGAAGGTGATCTCCTGCGCGTAGCGGAAGTCCTTCTCCAGCGTCGGGTACTCGCCCTGCCCGCGGCCGTGCCAGCGCCCGAGCAGGGGCAGTACGGGCCGCAGCAGCGGGTGCGGCTCGGGGCCCTCGCCCGGGACGTGGCTGTCGGGGTAGGGGTTTTCCTGCACCGGCTCGAACATGTTCACCTTGCCTGTCTGCGTGGACCCGAGGGGTCCACGCAGACTAGCGCGAGGCGGTCAGCGGGCCGGCAGGCCTGCCGCGACCGAGGCCGGTACCGGCGCGAGACCGGCCGGGCGGGTGGTGAAGGTGCCCCGGCCCCGGGTGCGGCCGCGCAGCCGCGACGCGTAGCCGAACAGCTCGGCCAGCGGCACGGTCGCCGTGATCACCGCGGTCCCCGAGCCCGCCGTGGACCCCGAGACCCGGCCGCGGCGGGCCGCGAGGTCACCCAGCACACCGCCCACCCCGTCCTCCGGAACGGTCACCGTCACCTCCACGACCGGCTCCAGCAGTTCCACCGCGCTCAGACGCAGCGCCTCGCGCAGCGCGAACCGGCCCGCCGCCCGGAACGCCATCTCCGAGGAGTCCTTGGAGTGGGTCGCCCCGTCGGTGAGCGTGACCCGCAGCCCCGTCACCGGATGGCCGCCGAGCGGGCCCTCGGCGAGGGCGTCCCGGCAGCCGGCCTCGACGGCACGCGCGTACTCCTGCGGCACGCGCCCGCCGACGACCGCCGACCGGAACTCGAAGGCGGCCTCCTCCAACGGCTCGACATCGACGACGACGTGCGCGAACTGGCCCGCGCCACCGTCCTGTTTGACGTGCCGGTAGACCAGGCCCGTCACCCCGCGCACGACGGTCTCCCGGTAGGAGACCTGCGGCCGGCCGACGACGACCTCCACCCCGTGGTCGCTGCGGATCTTCTCCGCCGCGACCTCCAGGTGCAGTTCACCCATCCCCGACAGCACGGTCTGCCCGGTCTCCGCGTCGGAGCGGACCACCAGCGAGGGGTCCTCCTCGGAGAGCCGCGCCAGGGCCGCCGAGAGCCGCCCGGTGTCGATGCTGCGACGGGCCTCGACCGCGACCGACACCACCGGTTCGGCCACCGAGGGCGGTTCGAGGACCAGTCCGGCCCCCGGCGCGCACAGGGTCGTGCCCGCCCGCGCCGCCTTGAGCCCGATCACGGCGACGATGTCACCGGCCACCGCCTCCTCCTTTTCCTCGTGCCGGTCCGCCTGGACCCGCAGGATCCGGCCGACCCGCTCCGTACGGCCCGTGGCCGCGTCCAGTACGGTCGCGCCCTTGCGCAAGGTGCCCGCGTACACCCGCAGATAGGTGAGCCGGCCGGTCGCGGTCGCCGTCACCTTGAAGGCGAGGGCCGTGAACGGCTCCGCCGGATCGGGTGCGCGCTCCTGCTCCGCGCCGTCCGCCATTCCCCGTACGGGCGGCATGTCGGCGGGCGAGGGCAGGTACGCGAGAACCGCGTCCAGCAGCGGTTCGATCCCGCGGTTGCGGAACGCCGAGCCGCACAGCACCACGACGGCGTCCCGGCGCAGGGTCAGCTCGCGCAGGGCGCGGGCCAGCGTCCGCGCGGTCAGCGCCGAGGTGGCGCAGAACTCCTCCAGCGCGTCGGCGTGCAGCTCCGCCACCGCCTCCTCCAGGAGCCGGCGCCGCCGGTCCGCCTCCTCGCGCAGCGGTTCGGGGACCGGCCCCGTCTCGTACGCGTCGGAGCCGGCGTGCCAGTGCAGCGCGCGCATCGCCAGCAGATCGACGACGCCGGTGAACGCGCCCTCCCGTCCGATGGGCAGCTGCACCACGAGGGGTACGGCGCCCAGCCGTTCGCGGATCGACGCGACCGCCGTGTCGAGGTCGGCGCCGGCCCGGTCGAGCTTGTTGACGAACGCGATCCGCGGCACACCGTGCCGGTCGGCCTGCCGCCAGACCGACTCGCTCTGCGGCTCGACCCCGGCGACGGCGTCGAACACCGCGACCGCCCCGTCCAGCACCCGCAGGGAACGCTCGACCTCGTCGGAGAAGTCGACGTGCCCCGGGGTGTCGATCAGGTTGACGCGATGTCCGTCCCAGGTGCAGCTCACGGACGCGGCGAAGATGGTGATGCCGCGGTCGCGTTCCTGGGCGTCGTAGTCGGTGACCGTCGTTCCGGCATGGACCTCGCCCCGTTGGTGGATGGCGCCGGTCGCGAACAGGATGCGTTCGGTGATCGTGGTCTTGCCGGCGTCGACGTGGGCGAGGATGCCCAGATTGCGGACGGCGGTGAGGGAAGTGGTGGTGAGAGGTCGCCCGTTGGCGCGCATGGCCCTAGGCCTTTCGAGTGAAGAGAGAAGGGGGCGGCGCGATTTCCCGTACGCGATCCTCGGGCCCCCGCAGCGGCCGCCGCGCCGTCGCCACCGGGCCCGGAAGAGGTCCGGACAGGCGGTGGCGCACAGGAAGCGGCAAGCGAAAGCGGAGGGGAACCCGAAGGGATCTAGAAGTGCGTCACGGGGATACGGTGACGGCCGCGCGGCCGGCACCGCGCGCTGCGAGACACCGGGATCACGTCGTACCGGGACGGGGGAGCGAAGACGGCGGTGCGGTGCGTGCGCATGGCCGGACTCCCCTTCTCTTCACTCGGTATGAGGCGCGCGGTGCCCTGTCGGCAGCGCGTACGGCGAGTCTAGATCGCGGGCCGGTTCGGGGCACCGCATTTTCCGCCCGCCCCAACGCCGTTGGTCCGGGATGCGGTACGGTCCGCGGCATGCTCGCCGGACTGCGTACCCCCGCACCCCGGGGATGGAGCCGCTGGCTCGTTCCGCCCGCCGCCCTGTCCATCCATCTCGCCATCGGCCAGGCCTATGCCTGGAGCGTCTTCAAGCCGCCGCTGGAGGCCTCCCTCGGACTCTCCGGCACCGCGTCCGCCGTACCGTTCCAACTGGCGATCGTCATGCTCGGACTGTCCGCGGCCTTCGGCGGCACCCTGGTGGAACGCAACGGGCCGCGCTGGGCGATGACCGTGTCCGCGGTCTGCTTCACATCCGGTTTCCTGGTCGCCTCGCTCGGCGCCGCCACCCACGCGTACTGGCTCGTGGTGCTCGGCTACGGCGTCATCGGCGGTACGGGCCTCGGCATCGGCTACATCTCCCCGGTCTCCACGCTCATCAAGTGGTTCCCCGATCGCCCCGGCATGGCCACCGGCATCGCCATCATGGGCTTCGGCGGCGGCGCGCTGATCGCCGCGCCCTGGTCGGCGTACCTGCTGGACACCTTCGGGCGGGACGCCACCGGCATCGCGAAGACCTTCCTGGTCATGGGAGCCGGGTACGGGGTCTTCATGACCCTCGGCGTGCTCCTCGTACGGCTGCCGCCGGCGGACTGGGCGCCGCCGCAGCGGCCGGACGCGGCGCTCGCCGCGGCCGACGGCCCTCTCCTGCCGACCGGTGCCCAGGTCTCCGCCCGCGACGCCCTGCGCACCCCGCAGTTCTGGTGCCTGTGGGTGGTCCTGTGCGCGAACGTCACGGCGGGCATCGGCATCCTGGAACGGGCCGCCCCGATGATCGTGGACTTCTTCGCCGGCACACCGGCACCGGTCGCCGCGGGCGCAGCCACGGGCTTCGTCGGACTGCTCTCGCTCGCCAACATGCTGGGCCGCCTCGTGTGGTCGTCCGCCTCCGACGTCATCGGCCGCAAACGGATCTACCGGGTGTACCTGGGCGGCGGCGCGCTGATGTACCTGCTCATCGCGCTCTCCGGGAACTCCTCCACCTTCCTCTTCATCGGCTGCGCCGCCGTCATCCTGTCCTTCTACGGAGGGGGCTTCGCCACCATCCCGGCCTACCTGAAGGACCTCTTCGGCGTCTTCCAGGTCGGTGCGATCCACGGCCGGCTGCTCACCGCCTGGTCGCTGGCCGGAATCCTCGGCCCCCTGATCGTCAACACCGTGGCGGACGCCGGCGAGGCCGCCGGGCGCACCGGGCCCGCCCTCTACGGCACGTCCTTCCTCGTCATGATCGGCCTCCTCGCCGTCGGCTTCGCCGCCAACGAGCTCGTCCGGCCCGTGGACCCCCGGCACCACCAACGCCCGCCCACCGGACCCGAGTCCGAGTCCGTACCCGTCCCGGAGAAGGGAGCGGCCCCGTGACCGGCCGCCACCGCGCCCTGTTCCTCGTCGCCTGGTTGTGGGTCGGCGTCCCCTTCGCGTACGGGATGTACGAACTGGTCCTGAAACTCCGGCAGTTGTTCCCGGGCTGAGGCCCCCGCCCTGTCCGGCGCGCCGGAACGGATCGGTCAGGGCTGACGCGTCACCGGCAGCCGCAGCACCAGCCGCGCCCCCCGCGCGGATTCCCCGGCCGTCAGCGTGCCGCCGTGATGGGTGCTCAGGTCACGCGCGATCGCCAGCCCCAGCCCCGCCCCGCCGTGGTCGCGGCTGCGCGAGTCGTCGAGCCGGGTGAAGCGCTCGAAGACCCGCTCCCGGTCCGCCGCGGGGATGCCGGGACCGTCGTCGACGACCTCCAGGACCGCGCCGCGTGCGGTGGTGCGCAGGGTGACGTCCACGCTCCGGTCGGCGTAGCGCTGCGCGTTGTCGACGAGGTTGGTGACCACCCGGCCGAGCCACAGTGCGCTCGCGGTGACCTCGACGTCCGCTTCGAGGTCCGTCCGTACCGGGACCCGGTCGCCGAGACGGCCGTCCACCACCTCGCGCACCAGGGCGGTCAGGTCCAGCGGGACGGCCGTCACGGGCTGGGCCGCGTCGATGCGCGCGAGCAGCAGCAGATCGGCCGCGAGGTGCTGGAGCCGTTCGATGTCCTCCAGGGCGCCGCCGATCAGCTCGGGCCACAGCTCGGGGTCCCGGACGGCCAGGGCCACTTCCAGCTGTGTGCGCAGGACGGTGATGGGACTGCGCAGTTCGTGGGAGGCGTCGGCGATGAACCGGCGCTGGCGGATGCCGGAGGCCTCCAGCCGGTCCAGGGTGGCGTTCATGGTCTCCGCCAGGCGGGCGACCTCGTCGTGGGTGGCCGGCACCGGAACCCTGCGGTGCAGGTCGCGGTCGGAGATCGCGGCGACCTCGGCGCGGATCTCCTCCACCGGCCTCAGCGCGTGACCGGTGACGCGCCACGTCACCAGGGCGACCATCGCCAGCAGCAGGGGCATGCCGATGACGAGGGCGGCGGTCGTGGTGTCGTCGGCGGCGTCGGCGTCCCGCAGCGAGGCGCCGGCGTAGACGGTGGCCGGACCGTCCGGGGTGTCCGTGATGACCTGGACGACCCGCTGACGGTGTTCGCCGCCGAACGGGCGGACCTTCCAGGTGTGGACGCGGGGCCCCGGCGGCCCGGGCACGGCCGGCGGCAGCGGGGGCACGTCCAGCAGGTTCGGGCTGGCGAAGAGCACCCGCCCGTCGGCGCTCACCACCTGGACGAACTCGACGCCGCGGGCGGGCGCGCGGACGCGCCCCAGCTTCCCGGCGGCCGCGAGCTGGGCCACCGTCTCCGCCTGCCGCCGGGCGTCGTTCTCCGCGTTGCGCTGCAGGTTGGTTTCGAGCAGCCCGAGCAGGGCGAACGAGGCGAGGGACAGCGCCGCGGCCACCACCACACTGGCGCCCACGGTGGCCCGGGCCCGCACGGTGGTGGGCCACAGCCGCCGCAGCCACCGCAGCGCCGGCCAACGCCTCACGGCCGCGCCCAGCGGGCGGGGAAGCGGACGGGGGCGCGCGCCGGGACGCTCAGCCACCGTCGACCGCCAGCCGGTACCCGGCCCCGCGTACGGTCTCCAGCGCGGCCCGGCCGAACGGGGCGTCGATCTTGCGGCGCACGGCGCTGACGTGGACCTCGACGACGTTGGGATCGCCGTCGAAGGCGCTGTCCCACACCTGTTCCAGTATGTCCCGCTTGGGCACCACCTCGCCGGAGCGCCGGGCCAGGTACTCCAGCACCGCGAACTCCCTTGCGGTCAGCCGGATCTCGGTCGCGCCACGGGAACAGGAGTGCCGGGCCGGGTCGAGTGCCAGATCGCCGAAGCGCATCACCTGCGGGCGCCGGCGGCCCGTGCGCCGCCCGAGGGCGCGCAGCCTGGCGACCAGGACGAGGTAGGAAAACGGCTTGGACAGGAAGTCGTCGGCGCCGGTGTCCAGGGCCTCCGCCTCGTCGTACTCGCCGTCCTTCGCCGTGAGCATCAGGATCCCCGACTCGTTGCCGGCGGCGCGCAGCTTCGAGCAGACCCGGTAGCCGTTCAGCCCGGGCAGCATGATGTCGAGCACGATCAGGTCGTAATCGTGCTCGGTGGCCATCCACAGGCCCTGGGGCCCGTCGTGGGCCACGTCCACCGTGAACCCCTCCGACTGGAGCCCCCGCTGCAGGGCCACGGCCAGCCGTCGTTCGTCCTCCACCACCAGTACGCGCATGCCGGACAGGATCTCAGGCCCGGCCCACCGCAGGCTGAAGAGGTCTTCAGGTGGCTTCAGCGGGGCTTCAGCATGCGCTCAGCATGCTCGGGAACGAGCCGGGCGCGGTGCCCGCTTGTTCTGAGGAGTGCCTGTATGTCTGATTCTGTCCCGCCGCCGTCCGAGCAGCCCGAGACCGCGCCGGAGGCCGGAGCCCGCAAGCGAGAGACTCTGGGCCGCCTGGTGCCGCGTACCAAGACCGCCCGCTGGGTGGCGGTGGGCGCGGCCGTGGTGGTCGTCGGCGGGGGAGTGGCGGCGGTCGCCGTGGCCGAACGCCACGACGGGCCCGGGGACCGGGGGCCGCGCCTCGTGTGGGCCGAGCCCGGTGAGAAGGGCGGGTTCAAGCACGGCCCGCAGGGCGTCGAACCGCCCCACGAGCGCAAGGGCGGCCCGGCGGGTCCGGCGGGTCCCCGGGGGCATGCGGAGCGCGTCGGCCCCGGCGCGCCGGACGCACCCGGAGTGCCCGGAGTTCCCGGTGGAAAGGGGGGACTGCACAAGGCCGCCCCGGCGCCCCTGCCCTCCCTGGCCATCGGCGACGCGGCCGACAAGGCCGCCGCGGCCGTGACGGGCGGGAAGGTGGAGAGCCTGCGCGTGATCGCGCAGGACGGCGGCGGCAGCGCCTGGCTGGCCGTGGTCCTCGGACCGGACGGCGTCCGCCACGCGGTCACCGTCGCCGCGGACGGCACGATCACCAGTAACACCGTCATCGACGGCCGGTAGCCGACAGGCGGCGGCGGGCAGTCGGTGGTCGGTGGCGGTGGTCGGCGACAGGGGGTCGGGGCCCGGGGCCGGGGCTACGGAGCCATCGCCTGGCCCCCGATGCCCGGCGCCCCGGCCAGCTGGGCCTGCCACCACGCCGCCATCCCGCCGCCGTCCATGGCCGCCCAGGCCGGGGTCTCCTCGACCTGGGCCCGGCCCAGCCTGCGGGCCAGCGCGACCAGTTCCCGTCCGGCGCCGCCGCGGGACTCCTCGTAGCCGCGCAGCAGCTCCTCGAAGGAACCGGCGCGGCGCCACCCGTCGGCGAGGGCAGTGGCGTCCTGCAGGGCCTTGGCGGCGCCGCTCGTGTTGTGCGGGCGTACGACGGTGGCCGCGTCGCCCACGAGCAGCAGCCGGTCCGCGGCGGTGCGGGCCGTCTCCAGGTCGTAGATGGGCTGCACGAAGGTGTCCGCCGCAGGCGTCAGCGCGAGCGCCCGCCCCCAGTACGGCGGGAACTCCCGGTCGAGCAACGCACCGAGGTGTTCCGCCAGTTCGGGCGTCAGCCCGCCCGGCGGGAAGCTCGTCGGGTCGTCGAAGCGCAACCGGCCGCCTTGCGGCGGAGGGGCGTAGAGCACCCAGTTCACCTTCGGCCCGTCCGGCCCGGGGATGCGATAGATCACGCAGGTGCCGCCCGCGAAGCAGACCGTGGTCACCGCCCCGGGCACCGAGTCCGCATCGCTGCCGAGTCCCGCCAGCCGCGCCGCGTCGAAGTTCCCGCGCCAGCACACGTACCCGGCGTAGTGCGGCCGGGACCGCGGGCAGAGCGCCTCGCGCACCACCGACCGGTACCCGTCGGCGCCGACGACCAGGTCGTACCGCTCGACGGAGCCGCCCGCGAGCCGCACCTCGGCGCCCGCGGTCCCGGCCGGCCCGGCGCCCGTCACCGTCACGCCCTGCCGGTAGACCACCGAGTCCGGGACCGACTCCCGGAGCCCGCGCCACAGCAGACCCCAGTGATAGGAGTGGAAGGGGAACGGCTGCTCCCACACCACCCGCCCGCCCGGCCCCGCGGCGTCGTCCCGCACCACCCAGCGGCGCCGCTCCAGCCGGTGCGCCGCGATCCCCGCGGGCAGTGCCCCGCTCGCGCCGAGCTCCACGGCCCGCTCGTTGTGGATGCACAGGCCCACGCCCCGGTCCTCGAGCCGCCCGCGCGTGCGCTCCAGCACCACGACCTCGCCGGCGCCCGCCCGCGCCGCCGCCGTGGCGACGGCGCAGCCCGCGATGCTCCCGCCGACCACCGCAACCCTTCCGCCCCGCATGTCCGCCTCCCGACGAAGCACCCTGCGCGTGACCCGCGTTCAGAGGCGCATCACGTTACTGAATCCGCGGCACCACCACCGGCTCCGTGCGTCGGATTCCCGCCAAGCCCGCGGCCCCCCGTGGCCCGCGCCGGCGGGGTCGGCTGCGGATCGCCCTGCAGGGCCAGCGCGGTGAGCACCACCAGCGAGTCCGTCCAGCCCAGGGGCGCGACCGAGGACGGCAGCCCGGCCCCGTTCACCGTTTCGGGGAGCTCGCCGAGCCCGTTGCGCTTGGACAGCACCCAGTCGAGCACCCGGCCGGCCCTCGCCTGCTCACCCGTACCGGACCAGGCGAGGGCGAAGAAGGAGGTGCTGGCCGTCCACGCGTACGACCCCCAGCTGAACGAGGGGTCGTTGCCGGGCGAGACACCGCCGTTGGGCAGCAGCAGCGCCCGATACGTGGAGTCCAGGGCCGCGCCGAGACCGGGCGGGGCGGCGTTGAACGGGGGCGCCATGAAGGCCGCCGCGCTGTCGCGGCCGTGCTTGCCGTCCACGGTCCGCTGGTACCCCAGCGGGGCGAAGCGCGCGGCGATCCCGGCGGACAGCCGCCGTGCCGCGTCCCCCCAGCGCTCCGCGTCCCCGGCGGTGCCCAGCCGGGCGGCCAGGTCGGCCGCGGCGTTGAGACCGGCCAGCAGGGGCGCGGCCGTACCGATGTTGGCGGTCGTCGTGTCCAGCTCCCAGTAGTCCGGGGACGCCGGAGGCAGCCCGTCCGGCCCCAGGGACGCCGCCGCGTAGTCGGCCGCCTTCCGCAGCATCGGGTAGAGCCGGCGCAGCCGTTCGTCCCGGCTGCCGGCCGGCGCCGCCCGGTACCACTGCCACGTCGCCCACGGCACCCAGCCGTTGCCGTCCAGCTGCCACTTCCGCGCGTCCGGCGGCCCGCTGCCGTCCAGCCTGGTACGGGCCTCCCAGGTCCCGTCGGCCCGCTGGGTGAGCGCGTCGTAGTCCAGGATCCGGTACGCCTCCTCGTCGTGCCCGGTGGTGGCGAACGCGGCCGCGGCGAAGGCGCCGTCGCGCGGCCAGGAGTACTCCCACGGCGGCGACCACCCCGCCGCGAACGCGCCGTTGGGCTTCAGCAGCGCCCGCATCGACAGCAGGGCGCGCTGGGACGCGGCCCGCTGTGCGGCGGTGGTCCCCGGCACCCTGCCCGCGGCCAGCCAGGCACGGCTCTCGGTGACGTGCGCGACGGCGCCCGGGTCGTCGGCCTCGACGACGGCCGACGCCGAGGCCCCGTCGGGCAGGTACCGCCACCGGCCGGAGGGCAGGCGCAGCACGTTGCTCCCGTCGACGTACGAGGCGCCCACGGCGAAGGAGGGCAGGACGGCCTCGGTGGCCACCCGGTTGGTCAGCAGGCCCGAGGTACGGGCCGCGAGCGCGGAGGCCGGTACGTAGCAGGGCTCGGTCTCCCCACAGCGCTCGCTGCCGGTGGGGTTGACGTGGAAGGCCAGCCGGGAGGTGTAGGCGTGCCAGCCGCCCCAGTACGCCCGGTCGTAGTTCCAGCTGGTCAGCGAGCCGGGCACGGAACGCGTGGTGCCGTACCAGGCGATCGGCTTGTTCTCCGCGGTGGTCGCCTGGAGGAACAGGTAGTACGTGGCGCCCGGGGTGACGGCCGCGTCGAGCGGGAATTCGACCCAGCCGGCCCCGGCTCCGCCGAGGGCGGAGAGGTTCAGGGTCCGCGAGGCGATGACCGACCCCGCGTCCGCGCGCACCCGGCGGATCTGGGCGGTCACGGTGCCCGTCGCCGCCCCGCTGCCCAGCCAGACGCTCACCCGGGAGAGCCGGGTGCCGGTCACCGTGAACTCCTGGGCGGCCGCGTTGTTGGTGGCCTTCACGCTGAACAGCGCGGTCTCGTGGCGGACCTGGCCGTCGTACAGCGCGGCGGCCGCGGCTTTCGCGGTGTCCGGGAGCGCGGCCGGCAGACCGGTCAGCGCCAGGGAGAGCACGGTGGGCAGCAGACTCCTCGCGAACGCCATCGGATACAGGCCCTTCCTCTTCGACCGGCGCGCGGGGAGTACCGGGGCGCCGTGAGCCTCACCATGCAGGTATCCGGTCCCGGCGACGGGGGAGTCGGGACGTGTCCCACCGGATTGGGCCGAAGCGACATCCGATCGTGTGAAAGAAACAGCGGCAGAGCTCGTGCGGGCGCACCGGCGGAGGCGGCGCGGCCGGGTGGGCCGGGGTGCCGGGGGCGTGCGCGGGCGGACCGGGGCGCGCGGGGAGGCGGATGCGCTTCCTTCCGAAGATTTTCCGGGACCGGCTTGCACGATCCGGCTCGATTTCCGATGGGGTGGTGAGTGGGAGCGCGTTCGGCGCTCCGCGGCTGCTGGTCCGGGGGCAGGCACGCCGGTTACGCATGGTTCATTTGGAAGGTTTCGCGCCGAAGTGAATGTTCCCGAGACGGTCGCCCTCGCGCTGTTAGCCGGCATCGCGGTCCGTTGTCGTGTGTTTCCCGTAGTCGATTTTCCCGTAGTCGCCGTGGCCGATCCGGCCGGCCCCGCCGCCCCGGCGGGGAGCGATGAACAGCCGTGGGGGAGCGTATGAGCGAAGGCGAATTCGATCCATCGGGGGACCAGGCGGTCTCCAGCGAGCTGGCCGGAGTGCTTCCGGTGGAGTTCACCGCGTTCCACTCCCAGCAGCACCGCGCCTATCTGCGCTACGCCCACCTCCAGCTCGGAAACCCCAAGGACGCCGAGGAAGTCGTCGACGACGTGTTCACCTTCCTGCTGAAGGTGTGGCGCCAGGCGCTGAAGGAGGCGAGCCTCCACGGCTTCGCGTGGGCGGTGCTGCGCGAGCACGTCGAACGGCGGCTGGCGGTCCTGGGCCGTCAGGTGGCGATGGTGGAGACGGCGTGGTTCGCCGCGCTGCGCCGGTCCTCGCGGGAGCGGCTGGAACTGCTGGAGTCCAAGCTCGGGCTGTACGCGGCGATCGCGGGGCTGTCCGAACGACAGTACGACGTCGTGCTGTTGGCCTTCCTCCTCGGCAACGACTCCGACACCGTCGCCCGGATGATGGGGATCACCCCCGCGACGGTCCGCTCGCACATCCGCGGCGCACGCCGAACCCTGTCCCGCAAGCTCGGGGTGGACTGGATCCCCGGAGAGGAGAAGGACCAGTGAGCGACATGCCCTGCAACCGCGACATGCCGCTGTGCGAACTGGACGCGGCCCTGGAGGACGCGACGGTACTCGCGGAGGAGTACGCCGGATACGACGAGGGGGCGGCCCGGCGCCGGATCGCCCGCCGGATCGTCGCCGACCGCGCCCGGACGGCGACCGGAACCGCCGCCGCCGGAGCCCTGCCCGCCCGGGGGCAGCCGGCGTGGGCCGCCACCGACGACCTCGTCCTGGACGCCGCCTGCCACGTCCGGGCCGCCCGCGGCCTGGACGACCTCACGTGGTCCCTCGTGGAGAGCCGGGACTTCGCCGAACTCGCCCTGGACGCCGGCTCCTGGCCGCACGGCGCGGACTCGGCGCTGCTCTTCGGCTGCCTGCTGCACCTGGCCGACCGGACGGACGCCGCGCAGTTCTGGTTCCAGTACGCGGCCGGGGCGGGCTCGCAGACCGCCGCCCGCTGCCTCTACCTCCACCACCTCGCCCGCGCCGAGGTCGCGACCGCCCGCTACTGGAACCACCAGGCCCAGACCCTGCCCCCCGACGCACACCTGCCGACCCTGCCGCCGGCCCCGGAACACCTCGAAGACGCCCTCGAAGCCTCGGTCATCTGGACCTCGCCGCCCATCACCACCCAGGACCTCACCGCGCTCGCCGCCGGCCCGGGCCGGGCCGGGCGGCCTCCGCTGCGGCTGCCCGCGCGACTGCGCCAGGCCCTCATGGCCCGCCCGTACGAGGAACACCCCGACCTGGGAGAGGTCTTCACCCCCGGCCCACAGGTCGCGGTCGCCGTCGCGCAGAACGCCCGGCTCAACCCCCTCCACCTGACGGAGGAGGCGAGCGCATGGGCCCTCGAAGCGCTCAAACAACCACACCTGACCCATGCGGCCCGTGGGACCCCCGAAGGACGCCCGGCGCCCGCCGCACTGGAATCCGTCCACCAGGCGCTGCGCGTCCTGGAAGTCATCAACCGCTACTCGGGCGGGGTGAACCTGACCCAGATCGCCCGCGAGACGAAGCTGCCGCAACTGGTCCTCGCCCGGGCCGTGGAGCAGCTGATCCGCGCCAACCTGGCCACACCGATCGGACCGGACGCCTACCTCGCCGGCCACGCCCTCTTCGTGGCCGACTCGGGCAACGGAGAGGGCCGCGGGCATCTGCGCGAGACCCTCGCATGGGTGCGGGACGCCGTCGGCGCCGCCGTCTACGTCGCCCGCTACACCGACGGCGAGGTCTCCATCACCCAGTACGCCGACGGCCCCGCCACCCCCGTGGTCGAGGAGTGGGTCGACTTCCGCGCCGCCGCGCACGCCTCCGCGGTGGGCAAGGCACTGCTGACCCAGCTCGACTACGACGACCGGAAGGACCACCTGGCCCGCCACCGGCTCACCCGGTTCACCGTGCACACCCTCACCAGCCAGCAGGCCCTCTTCCACCAGCTCGACACCCGCCCGCCCAACGCCCCTCTCCTCGACCTGCAGGAGTACGCGCTCGGCACGGTGTGCGCGGCCGTACCGATCACCGCGGGCCCGAACGCGGAGTGCGTGGCCCTGTCCATCCCGGTCCCCGACCCCGGCCGGCTGAAGCAGGCCGCGCGGATCCTGCAGAGCGAGGCGGCTGCGGTCTTACTCGCCCTGATCGTCGCCGGCAGCACCCAGCCCACGGCGCGCAAACCCGAGGACACCGTCCTCTCACCGACCGCCTAGCAGCACGGGGACGGGCCCGCCGCCCCGCACGGGCGGCGGGCCCGTTCATTCCGCCGAGCCCGGCCACCCTTCGCGGCGAGCCGGACGGGGAACCGGAACCGGACCCGGACCCCGACCCGGAACCGGCTCCGGGGTGTTCTCGGCGTCGTGCGAGCCGACCGCGGCCTTCCGGTACCACCGCGCCACGGCGGGGTGCGTGAAGGACCAGCCGTTCCGCCCGGCCCGCAGGACGTCCGGGTCCGTCGCGTCGGCGAGCAGGCCGAGCACGACCCCCGGATACAGCCCCCACAGCGCGAAGCGCGAGGTCAGGACCGCCCGCAGCCAGTGCCCGGTCACCGTGACGCCCAGCAGGACGGGCAGCAGCACCGGCAGGGCCCCGATGGTGAGCCCCGACATCAGCACGAACATCAGCAGGGGCGCGCCGGCCAGCTCGGCCAGGAACCAGTGCCGTGCCGGCTGGCGCGAGGCCTCCTCGGCCACCCACACGGCCATGGCCAGCACCGACGCGGCCAGGACCAGGGCCACCCGCTCGGCGTTCGAACCGACCGCCGCCGCG
The DNA here is from genome assembly GCF_042894695.1 of Streptomyces sp. NPDC001513. Taxonomy (NCBI): domain Bacteria; kingdom Bacillati; phylum Actinomycetota; class Actinomycetes; order Kitasatosporales; family Streptomycetaceae; genus Streptomyces; species Streptomyces sp. NPDC001513. The sequence continues at coordinate 324,698 of NZ_JBIAVU010000004.1, read as the reverse complement.
AGGACCAGGGCCACCCCGGCCGGGATGGCCCGCAGCAGCCAGGACCGCACCCGGCCGAGGGGATCCGTCCGCGGGGCCCTGCGGTCCAGCCGGTGCCGCAGGTACACGTACCAGCCGGCCCCGACGATCAGCGCCGGGAAGAGCTGGGCCGACTCGAAAGGCGAGGAGGAAGAGGACGAGTAGTACGGGCTCGAGGTGTCGGCCGGCTGCACAAGGCTGAGGAAGATCCAGGACAGCAGCGACAGCAGGGCCGCCTGGACACCCGCGCGGCGGCGGGACGGGCGCCGCCCCCGGTAGAGCACCCGCAGGTCACCGACGGGCCCGCCCTCCTCCTGCTCCCGCCGCGCCAGCAGGTGCAGCGCCTGGTGGCGGTGCTGTTCCCGGAGCTGATGCCCGCCGATGCCGCCGTGCTGGCGGTACGGCGGGAACGAGCCGAAGAGGTGCTGGACCAGCCGGATTTCGAGGGACTCGACCGTGGCGTCCTCGGCCACCAGCTCGGCCGGGACGGCCCGTCCGTCGGTGTACAGCAGCCTGGCCGCGCCCGCCAGCGTCGGGTCGGCGAGGACGGTGGCGGCCGGCAGGTCCGGGCGGGCGGCGAGCGCCGCCAGGACCGGAGCCCAGTCCTGCTCCTTCGTACGGGAGCGGGAGCTGCGCTGGATCCAACCGTCGAGGTCGTCGACGCCCACCGGGAGCAGCCGGACGCCGGCGCTCCCGGCGATGACGGTGTCGGTCTGCTCCACGGTCCGGGTGAACTCCGTCCACCCGCTGACGAGCACGAACGGAGCCTGCTGCGGCAACTGGTTGAAGGCGTGCAGCGCCCGGCCTCGTTGACGCAGGGTCAGACTGTCGAAGTCGTCGAGGATGGGCAGCAGCCGGTGCCGCCCGAGGAGGGTCCGGACGTCCTCGGTGGTGCAGCCGGTGAGCGCGTCGGCGATCCAGGCGAGCAGACTGTCCGGGCCGCGCTCGGGTCGCCATCCGCGCAGGGACACCAGGACGGGCACCACGGGCACGGAGCCGCCGCCCCCGCCGCTGCCGTGGGAGGTCAGCAGCCGGGTGCCCAGATGGCGGGCGAGCTGGGTCTTGCCGCTGCCGCGGTCACCGAGGACCAGCAGGCGCCGCGTACCGGTGAGGGCGAAGATCTCCCCGATCTGGTCGTAGTGGCCGGTGAGGTCGGCGGCGTCGGAGCCGGTGTCGGTGAAGTCGGGTCCGACGGTGGCGAAGCGCAGCGGGATCGGGGCCGGATGGGCGGCGACCCCCCACGGCCGCCGGTCGGGGGCGAGGGTCCGCCAGGCATCCCGTTCCAGCGAGCTGGGCCGCGGCCCGGCCGGGGTGTCCGGCGCGGACGGCGCGGGCTCCGTACGGCCGGCCGGGGGGCTGCCCGCGGGCAGGACGAGTCGGGTCCGCTCGTACTGTGCGCGGGCACGGCGGTGCCGGGCCTGCCAGAGGTCCAGATTGGCGTCCGGATCGCAGGCGGTCACCCACGCCTTGACGAGGTCCCAGCGCGGCAGGTCCCGCCCGGTGGTGGCCGCGCTGAGCGCGCCCTTGCTCCAATGGGTCAGCACGTAGAGGTTGTCCAGGGTCAGCCCGGCCGCGGCACGGAGCTCGCGCAGTTCCTGCGCGAGCTCCGCCAGGGCCGGGACGGTGGTGTCGAGCGGCCGCTGCGGCCGCCCCCGCCGCCCCGTGCCCACGGCCCTACCGGCCGATCCGGTCGGGCCGGACGCCGCTGTCGCCACCGTCGGCGGTGATCCGGCGGCCCAGCTCCAGAGCGGTGGTCGTCACCATGACGATCACGCCGAGCGCCGTGCCGGGGGAGTACCCGAGCCCGCCCATGACGGCCGTCACCACGGCCACCACCACAATCACGACGATCTTCACACCGAGTACGGAGGGGCGCCCGCAGAGACGCGGAACGCAAGCCAGTGAAATGACCACGAGGACAACTCCTTCGAAAGCAACGGTCCGGAGGGAGTGCATCGCGCCTGCGCGGGCCCGCAGTTGGCGCTGCGGGCTGTCCGCTCACGGCCCATGAGGCCGCGGGCGCTCCTCAACCATGCCCGAGCGCGGCAGCCGGCAACACCACTTGTGGATAAGCGGACATGCCCGCCATATCCGTGATGCCCGCCCTGTCGAACATTTCCCGGGTCCGGCCCCGCGGCCGTGAACAATTCACCCGCCCGCGGATCCGCCCAGCTCAAGGCCATGCCGGGCGGCCGGAGTCGTTCACGAAGAACCCGCCGCCCTGAACAACCGCCGCGCGGCGCATACTGCTCCTGCGGCGGATCCCTGAAGATTCGCCACCGCTCGCGCGGGCGCCACGGTCCGGAAAACGCGCAGGCGGGGGCCGTTGGCGCGACCCCCGCCCCCTTTCCGTGACGGCGCGAGTGGACCGGCTCAGTCGGTGGGCCGGTGCTCGAACTCGTGGACGACGATCCAGTAGTCCTCGTCCTCCTCGGTGAGCGCGCACAGCCGCCGGCCGTCCGGGGACATCGCGATGATCATGCCGCCGCCGTTCGGCGGCAGCGCGGCCGAGAGCGCGGTGTGCGCGGTGAGGCGCACGCGGACCCAGTCCCGTTCGGCCCCGCTGACCAGGAGGCAGTCCTCCTCGTCGATGACGGCAGCGGCCCGCGCGTGCTCCAGCCACAGGCGGTCCGCCCGCGCCGGCGCTTCCGGAGCCCGGCGCGGCACGGTGGCCCGCGGTTCGACCTCGACGTTCACGACGGCCTGGAAGGCCCGCGCGTACGAGGGCGTGCCCTCGGCGACGTACCCGGCCGCCGTCACCAGCCCGGCCGGCTCCAGCTCCCGTGCCGGCGCACCCCCGCTCGGTCCGCGCGTCGTCTCCATCGGTTGACCACCAGCCTCTACTTGTCGGTAACTTCAGGGTGGCCCAGGAGAGTCGACCGAAGGAGCAGGCGCGTGCCAGACCACGACCTGACCGGCTTCACACCGTCCACGTTCACCCACGACGGCGCCACCCGCCGGGTACTGCGCAGGGGCACGGGCCCTGCCGTGATCATCATGGCGGAGATCCCGGGCATCACCCCCAAGGTCATCGAGTTCGCCGAACGGGTGGCGGCGACCGGCTGTACGGCCGTACTCCCCGTCCTCTTCGGCGTGCCCGGCCGCGAGGCGAGCCCGGGCGCCGCCGGCTGGCCGACCGTGGGCCGCGCCATGGCATCGTCCTTGTGGCAGGTGTGCGTGAGCCGTGAGTTCACCGTGCTGGCCACGGGGCGCAGTTCGCGCGTCGTACGGTGGCTGCGCGCCCTGGCCGCCGCCGAGCACGAGCGCTGTGGCGGCCCGGGGGTCGGCGCCGTCGGCATGTGCCTGACCGGCGGATTCGCCCTGGCCATGGCCACGGACGAGCGACTGGTCGCCCCGGTCCTGTCCCAGCCGTCGCTCCCGCTGGCGTGTACCGCGAGCCGTGCGGGCTCCATCGACATCAGCCCCGAGGAGCTCGCGGTCGTCCGCGGACGCTGCGAGCGCGATGGGCTCCAGGTGCTGGGCCTGCGCTTCCGCGGGGACCGGCTGGTCCCCGGCGACCGCTTCGCGTACCTGCGGCGCGAACTCGGCGACGCTTTCGTCGCCGTCGAACTCGAAGACGGCGACGCGAACCCCGCCAGCGCCCTGCCGCCGCACTCCGTCCTGACGGAACATCTCGTCGACGAGCCGGGACAGCCCACACGGCAGGCGCTCGACACCGTCCTCGACCTGTTCCGCACCCGGCTGCTCGGTGAGGAGCCCGCCGTCACGAACTGACGCCCACGGCCCGGCCCCGAGGGCCGGGCCGCCGGGCCTGCTTCGACTTACGCCCTTGGGTGGGGGCCCGCGGCCGGTGGGCGCGGCGCGTAGGCGGACGGCACACCCAGTGGCAATCTGGTCGATACCGCCAAAATCGCCACACTTTCGGACCCTCCGCACCCGGCCCTGCACGAGAGCGAGGAAGCTCATGCCGCACACGGATCTCTCCGCAGTCGAGGCGGACGTCAGGACCTGGTTCGACCAGTACGTGAGCACCTTCATCGGCCTGGCCGCCGCCGGCCGTACCGATCCGGCGCCGCTGCTCGACTACTTCTCCGTACCGATCACCATGACCACCGACGCCGTCCACGTGGTGCTGGCCTCCGTCGACACGCTCGCTGCCGCGCTCACCAACGAGCTGCAGATGCTGCGGGACGCGGACTACGGCGGCAGTGCGGCGCTCGATCCCCAAGTCCGGGTCCTGAACGAGCGGTCGGCCCTGATCGAGGTGACCTGGGCGCGCAACGACAGCGGCGGGCGCGAGTTCCAGCGCGTACGCGTGCTGTACCTCGCGGCCAGGACGGTCGCCGGGTGGCAGACCACGGCCTCGGCGATCCTCTCTGCCTGACCGCTCTCCCTGAACCTGAAGATCCTACGGAGTACTCATGGCCACCAGGAAGAACCTCGCCGCCAACCGGGAGTCCCTCGTCCACAAGGTCCGCTACGCCGCGAGCCGTCCGCACCGCATCGCGCCGTACCTGAAGCGCGCCGCCCGTGACCGGTGGCTGGCCTTCAAGCACCCCGACCACGTGAGCTACTACCGGGCCGTGATGGCCTCGGACACCCGCCGCAACCCGGAGGCGGCCGTCGGCAGCCAGACCCACGAACGCTGGCTCGCGCTCGGGCAGATGCAGTTCGACTACCTGCTCGGGCACGGCCTGAAGCCCGGATCGCGCATGCTGGACATCGGCTGCGGAAACCTCCGCGCCGGCTGGCGCTTCATCGACTACCTCGACGAGGGCCACTACTACGGCATCGACATCTCGCCGGACATCCTCATCGCGGCGAAGCGCACCCTGACCGAACGCGGGCTCCAGGCCAAGGTTCCGCACCTGACGCTCACCAGGAACCTGACGCTGGACTTCCTCCCCGAGGGGTACTTCGACGTCGTCCACGCCCACAGCGTGTTCTCGCACTCGCCGATCGACGTCATCGACGAATGCCTTGCCCACGTGGGCCGTGTCCTTGCGCCCGGGGGTCACTTCGACTTCACCTTCGACCGCACCACCGGCGCCGAACACCAGGTGCTGCGCGAGGACTTCTACTACCGCACCCAGACCCTCGTCGACCTCGCCGCCCGGCACGGGCTGGCGGCACGCTTCATGGACGACTGGGAGGAACTCGGCCACGGCCAGTCCAAGATCCGCGTCAACGTGAGCACGATCGACGCCTGACGGCCGGCAGGCCGTCGCGCGCCGTCACGCTGAGGGTTCAGGAGATCGCGTACCACTGGCTGGCCCAGCCGGTGTTGATGGTGCTCGTGGACTGCTCGGCGAGGTTCACGGCGGCCGGCAGTGAGGTCTGACCGGTCAGGAGGGTGCTGTACCGGAGGCTGGGCGGTGTCAGACCGGCATTGACCGAGATGCCGGCGCCCGTGGACTTCAGGGTGAGGCCATTGGTCGCCCAGTTCCCGTTGAGGAGCAGAGCGATGAAATAGGTCCCGGGTGCGGCGGTGAACGGCTTGCCGAGGGCCAGCGGCTTGGCGATCGCGTCGGTCATCAGCTGGGGCGAGATGTCCGGGGTGGCCGCGACGAGCTTGCCGGTGGCGTCGTACACGCCGAGGTAGCAGTTGGCGAGCTGGGCGTTCGGGTCGATGCCGGCCAGGCCGAGCCAGATGTTCGACCAGGTGATCTGCTCGCGCAGGACGATCCGTACGAGGGTGATCCGCCCGCCGACCCCGGCGACCGACTGGGCGGTGACGTGCCCCGCGTCGTTGGGGTCGCCGGTCCATGCCAGCAGGTTCTGATCCTGCGGCCGGGGCCCCTCGAACCCGCCCCCGGACCCGGCCCCCGACCCGGTCACGGGTCCGGGCCCACTGCTCTGCGCGGGGACGGGGGCGGTGGAGTTCGCCGCTGTGCCCCGGTTCTCCTTCGGCGCGGTGCAGCCGGCCAGGACGAGCAGCGCCGCGAGCGCGGCGACGAGGCCGGTCGTGGCCGTGGTGGTGCGGGTGCGCATGGTCCCCCCATGAGGTGCGTATGTGCGGACGGACATGATCACACGGCCCACGGCTCACGGCTGCGGAGCGGACCACACCGGCCCCGACCGAGGCACCCTGCAAGGGGGCGAAAAACACAAAGGCGAGGAGAAACCTCTCCTCGCCACTCTCAACTTATAGCGCACTGGGGGGCTTGCGGCAAGACCCGGGTCGTACCGGAAAATCGGCGGCTCACAGCCGGAAACCTGCGGAAACGGGGAGTGCGAAGTGCGTGTGTTGTTGTCGACCTGGGGGTCGCGCGGGGATGTGGAACCGCTGGCGGGACTGGCGGTGGCAGTGCGGGAACTCGGCGCGGAGGCGGTGGTGTGCGCGCCGCCGGACGAGGAGTTCGCGACGCTGCTGGCGCGTGTCGGCGTACCGCTGGTGCCACTCGGCCCGACGGTGCACTCGGTGGTCGCCGGTACGAAGCCGCCCACGGCGCAGGACGCGTTCCGGCTGGCCCCCGAGCTGGTCGCCGCCCGGTTCGACACGCTCACCGCGGCGGCCGAGGGATGTGACGTGCTGCTGGCAACCGGTCTGATGCCGGCCGGAGCGCGGGACGTGGCCGAGAAACTGGGCATCCCGTACGTCTTCGCGTGCTTCCACATCTTCGGACTGCCGTCGCGGCACTTCCCGCCGGGGGCGCGGCCGGGCGAGCCGTCCCCGCAGGGTGAGACCGACAACCGGGTGCTGTGGGAGCAGGACGCCCGGAGGGTGGACGCGTTGTACGGGGAGGCGCTGGCCGGCCACCGGGCGGCGATCGGCCTGCCGCCGGTGGACGGCGTCCGCGACCACGTCTTCACCGACCAGCCGTGGCTGGCGGCCGACGCGACGCTCTGTCCGTCACAGGGCATGACGGATCTCGACCTGGTGCAGACCGGGGCGTGGATCCTGCCCGACGACCGCCCGCTCCCGGACGAGTTGGAGGCGTTCCTGGACGCGGGCACACCACCGGTGTACGTGGGCTTCGGCAGCATGGCCGCACACGCCCCGCAGGGCATCGCCCGGGTGGCCATCGAAGCGAGCCGCGCGCAAGGCCGCCGCGTGCTCCTCGCCCGCGGCTGGGCGGGCCTGACCCCGATCGACGACGGCGACGACTGCTTCGCCGTCGGCGAGGTCAACCAGCAGGCGCTGTTCCGGCGGGTGGCCGCCGTGGTGCACCACGGCGGCGCGGGCACCACGACGACGGCGGCCCGGGCCGGCGCGCCCCAGGTGGTGGTCCCCCGGATCGCGGACCAGCCCTACTGGGCCGCCCGGGTGGCCGAGCTGGGCATCGGCGCGGCGCACACCGGCCCGACGCCGACCTTCGACTCCGTGTCCGCCGCGCTCACCACGGCCCTGAGCCCGGAGACGGCGGTGCGGGCGAGGGCCGTGGCCGGCACGATCCGTCCCGACGGCGCGAGGGCGGCCGCGAAACTGCTCATCGACGCGGCGGCCGGCCGGGGGAAGCCGTCCGCAGCCGGGTGAACGGGACCGAGGCCCTCTAGCGGCCGGCCGGGGGCGCCTGCGGCACCGACCAGAACGGGTGGAACTGGTCCGGTTCCGGAACCTCCTTGTGGCGGTAGTCGGGGCCGTGCGGCGGGGTCGTCGGCAGGGCCACCTCGGACGGTTCGGCGGGCGGGGTGGTGACCCGGAAATGGGGCTGGTCCTTCCAGCCGACGACGACGCTCAGCTGGAATCCGTCCGGGGTCAGGAAATAGGAGGCCCGCCCGTCACGGCTGGTCGCGCGCAGCGTGTAGCCCAGACCCGTCCAGTGCCGCTCCACCAGGCCGAGGAGGCCGCCGAGCCGTTCCTCGGCGATGACCGTGGTGACCGCCCTGCGCCGGTCGGTGGTGTGCGTCCCCGCCTGACTGTCCCGGTGGGTCCAGCACACCGGGGGACGGACGGCGGCGCAGGTGGCGTCGAGGATCGCGTCGGCGCGCTCGGCAGCCTGTTGCATGGTCATCGGCGGATTCCCTTCCTCGGCGGGGGTCACGGCTGGAGCCTCGCCCCGGGCACGGCGCACCTCCCAGGAGAACCGCACGCTGCTCAGGGCCGTCACCACGGAGAGGCCGACCGCCCCCGCGGTGAGCCCCTCGTGGGTGGCCGTGAGGTGCGACAGGTCGTCGGTGATGCCGCGCGCCAGCTGCCCGGACGTATGGGACGCCGTGGTCCAGGGCCCCCGGGAGACCTCGAGTATGGCCGCGCCGCCGGCGGGCCGCACACGGCCCAACCGGGGGTGTCGTGGCAGCCGTGGCTCGGCAGGGGTTATTCGAAGGAGGCCCGGCCGGTGCTTGCGTAGGCTCCCCTCATGCCCGGATCAGAACTTCAGCAGATCAACACCTTCCTGTCGGCCTTCGCCCGCCGCCAGGCCGCGCGCTCCGTCGAGCTGCCCGGCGGGTTCGCCGTGTACGACGACGCCCTCGCACACTCCCGGGCGAACAACCAGGTCGTCATCGACGCGCCCGTCGGCGAGATCGACCCCGAGGCGCTGCCCGCCCTCGCGGAGGAGGCGCTGGGGCACCTGCCGCACCGGCTGGTCTCCGTCCTGGACGACGAAGCCGGAAGGGCATGTGCCGAGCCGCTGATCCGAGCCGGGTACACCCACTCCACCTACCTGGTCATGCTCCACACCGGCCCGGTGCCGCCCGTCGGCGGGTCCGCGGAGGAAGTGGACCTCGACGCCCTGCGCATCCCGCTCACCCGGCGCTGGCGCGGATTCCTCCCGACCGTCGAGGACGAGGTTCTGCTCCACCTCGTCGACCGGCGCGAGGTCCGCCGCCGCGGGGCCGAAGCAGTGCACTTCATCGGCGCGCGTACGGCGGACGGCGAGGTCGCCGCGTGGGCCGACCTCTACCTCGACCCGGCGAGCGGCACGGCCCAGATCGAGGACCTGATGACCTCGGAGGCCCACCTCAGGCACGGCTACGCCGACGCCGTCCTGAGCACCGCCCTGCGCCTGGCCGCCGACCAGGGCTGCGGCACCCGCTTCCTGACCGCCGACGCGACGGACTGGCCGCGCCACTGGTACGAGCGTCGGGGCTTCTCCGTGATCGGCCACTCGCACGGATTCGAACGCGGCTGAGCGCGAAAGGGCCCGGCCGCCCGACGCGTGGCCGGAACGTTCGGGCCCCGTCCGGTAAGCGGCCATCCGGAATGCGCCATCGATTCCCCCACCGATTCCGGCTCCCCTTTGCCGGCAGGGCGGGTGCCGGTGTCAACAAGGCGTGATCGGGCCATTGGTGGGGGAACCGCTTGGCGGGGCCACGCAACACCTTGAGAATCCTTTGCATGACAATTCTGCGTAGCACTACACGTGTCGCCGCTGTTGCCGCAGCGGCCGCCGGCATGTTCGTCTTCGCGGCATCGCCCGCGAGTGCCTTCTCGCAGTCGTGGGGGTCGGGCTCCTATCACGCCAGCGCGGATTTCGTGCCCTCCTCCGGCAGTATCCGGATCGGTGGCAGCGGCTGCGCGGGCGGCGCCGCCCGCAGCTTCTACACCCAGCTCGTCAAGACCAACGGCAGCTCGAAGGTCTTCTCCAGCTACAGCTACGGGGCGGACGGGCAGTACCAGACCGACCCCCGCGGCATCGGCGTGAGCACCAGCACGGCCTACTACCTGCGCTGGTACGGGAAGAACAACAGCGGCGGTGACGCCTCGGCCCCCTGCGCGTCGGCCCACACCGCCTAGACCGGGCACTTCGGGTAGCAGACCGGCCGGCCGGTCCCGGGGAAACACCCGGGGCCGGCCGTGCTCCACGGATACGGGAAGGAACGCAGTGACTCTGCGGTGGCGCCGCCTCGCCGGTTCGTTCTGTCTCATGACGGCTCTTACGGGGTGCACGGACGCGGGGTCGGCCTCCGAGCAGGCCCCCTCCCGTACGGTCCTGGGCCAGCGGCACGTTGCCGTGATCGGCCAGGGCGCGATGGAGGGCACCAGCTGGCGGGTGGACCTCGTCTCCGCGGACGGGAAACTCTGCACGCAGGCCACCGTCGGCGAAAAACCGGCCGGCAGTGGCTGCGAACCTCCGGTTTCGAAGGAGGTCCCGGTCAATATCGCCCTCGACGGGCTGGATTCCAGCGTGCTCCTGGTTTATGGAGCGGCGGATCCCAGTATCGCCCGCCTTGTGGCACGTTCTACGTCCGGTGAATCTCAGGCCATCGATATCACGGCACACGAGGGAAAGGCCTTCTTTGCGTACGCCTCGAAGCCGGGGACCGCGGACGACCTGATGGCATTTGACTCCGGAGGCCAACAGGTATTCTCCGCCGCCGAAAAGATTCGGGAGTTCCAAACCCCGGCCGGATGACCCGACTCGGCAAACCTGTGGCGCACGCGCACCGTCCCGGGCCAGGATTCGGGTATGCGCGATGTCCGGAGTGATCCCGAGTTGCAGGAGCTGGTTCGGCGGTTCGTCACGCCTGATCGGCGATACCTTCGGTTGGGCGGGAGCCTTCACCGGCTGAGCGCGGTCGAGCGTTCCGCGTTTCTGCAGGATCTGGCTCAGGCCGCCTACGAGATCACTCCCGCGGAGCTCGGCATCCTCTTCGAGGGTGGCTGGCGCGAGTGCAAGACTGCCGCCTGGCTGGTCGCTGTGGCCCACAGGACCGAGTTCCGCGACCTCATCGGCCGGCTTCTGCTGGCCAGCGGGGGGCCGTACGCGGGCACGGCGTACTGCGTCGCCCTCGCGAGGTTCGGCACTGCTGCGGATGTCGAACTGCTCAGCGCCTACCTTGATCACTACTTGTCGCGTCCCGACCTCGACTACGACCAGCCGACCGTCCTCGGGACCCTCCTGTACCTCGACGGGGTGCTCGGCTCCGACTCCGCAGCGCGGTTCATCGCCCCGGGAGGCCCCTGGGAGCAGTGGCTCGAAGCCCGGGTCGCGGCGGCCCTCGACCCACACGACTGCCGGCAGGGCATACGGCAACTCTGCGCTTTCCTCGACGAGACCGCGGAGATCTTCACCCCGCTGAATGATGGGCGCCGGCAGCCATGACCGAGCGAGACATCATCCTCAACGAACTCGCCCAGGGCCTGCGCCCGATGTCACAGGGCATCGAGTGGTTCGACACACACGACCCGCAGGAGCAGTCCGAGGTGCTCCTGTTCCTGCGCCATCACTGCATGCAGGCCCGCGCCGTCACCGAAGACGGACCGGAAAGCATCCGCCGCGCCGGGCTGCGCCCGACGCACACGCCCGCGGTTCTGATCACCCGCGGCCCGATGGACCGGCAACTGGGGTAGATCGCCGACCTCACCCCTGTCGACGAACGCCGCAAGGCGTTCCGGCTACTGGTCGCGGTACTCGCGGTCGCGGACGAACGGCGCCGCGAACGCTTCTGCTCCGACGGATGCGGTCACTGGTGGCATCGGCTGCCCGCCACCGGCGGGTGACGACGAGTCCCCGGGCCGCGGGTTGGAGCCGCTTACCACCTCGCTGCCGAAGGCGTCGCCGCGAAACCGTACGAGCTCCTGCGCCGAGCCCTGCAGCGGTCGTCGAGAGTGGCCGTCGCCAAGTTCGCCAGGTCGCCCGGCGCAACCGCGAGCTCCTGGGCCTGCTCCGCATCCTCGACGACGAGCTGCGGAAAACCCGTTGGACGGGATGGTGGGGCGATGTCACAGTCTGGCTGTGATCATGACCAGAGGTTCTTCCGTACCTGTTCCGTTGCCCGACGGCCTCGTCCTGCGAGAGGCGAGGCCCGCAGATCTTGACCAGATCGCCGCGCTCCTGTCCGAGCGCGGTGAGCCGGACGACGCTGTCGACCACCGGCTGGTTGTCACCGACCCCGACGCGGGCTGGTCCGCCTGTGCCGTGGTTGTCGACGGCGACCGGGTCGTGTCCACCGCGACGCTCCTCGACGAGGAGGTGTGTATCGGAGGCGTCCGCCTGCCCGCCGGCCAGGTGGAACTGGTCGCCACCGAGAGCGAATACGAGGGCCGCGGGCTCGTAAGGGCGCTCATGCACTGGGCTCACGAGCGTTCTGCCGCCCGTGGCCACGTCGTCCAGGCGATGATCGGAATCCCGTACTTCTACCGGCTGTTCGGCTATGAGTACGCCATCGACGTACCGCAGGCCCTGAACGTGAAGGCCTTGCCGCCTGGCGATGGAACGGCCACGCTCCGTGCCGCCCGGCCCTCCGACATCCCCGCCATGGCTGCCCTGCAGGCCTCGGCCCAGAGCGGGTTCGATGTGACCATGCCGCACTCGGAGGCGTGCTGGCGATGGCTCCTGGACCATGAGTCGAGCAACCTGTGGGTTCTCGAGCAGGCCGACACGGTCATCGCCACCGCGCGCACCACGCCTCCCGGTGAGGAGATGCTCCTGGCCGAGGCCGCAGCACGCGACGAGGCGGCGGCACGGGACCTCCTGAGCGGCGTTGCCGCCCTGGCACCCGGCGGCCAGATACGGATCGTCCATCGGGCAGGCACCGTGACGGGCAACGCGTGGCAGGAGTTCATCGAGCACGAACCGCACCGGAATGCAGAGCAGTACTACATCCGCGTCCCGGATGTCGCAGCGCTGCTCGACAGGCTGCGTCCGCTGTTCTGGCAGCGCCTTGCCAAGGCCGGGATCGACCGCACCGGCCGGGACATCGTCATCTCCACCTTCGGCGCCCACCACCGGATTCCGGTTCTCGCCGACGGGCTCGGTGAGGTCGTCACCGGCGGCGCGATGCAGTCGCCGGGAGTGGCGGGAGGCGTCGGGCTGGCGCCGGACTATCTGGCCGCCCTGCTGTTCGGCCCGCACGGACTCGAGGGGCTGACCCGGATCCGCCCCGACGTCTACGCCGCGGACGAGGAGCTGTTCCAGGTGCTTTTCCCTCCGCTCACTGCCGACGTACTGAGCTACTACCTCCCGTTCTAGTGAACTGAGTCGGAGGTTCGGGAGGTGTGGATGCCGTCGGCGCGCAGCATGCGGATGTGGTCCAGGCCAGTCATGGTGTGCTCCGTCCCGTACACGGCCGCGCAGCAGGCGACCGCGGGGATGATGAGGTACACCGTGGTCCACTGCGCATCGTCCGGGGTGCCGGTGTCGGGCAACATGCCGCGTTCGGCGTAATCGAGGGTTCGGAGTGGCTTCCTCCTCACGCTGTGACGGTCGGTCACGCTCGTGTCAGGAGGCCCGTGTGCACAGGTCCCGTGGGTGGGTGGCGCCGCAGAGGGCGCCCGGAGGCGGGCGGTGAGGCGCACCAGCCCGGACGAGCCCCTCGCGCTCGCCCCCGAAGAAGGCTTCCGGCATGCCGTGCCGCCGGCGTGGATGCGGTGGCTGCCGTTCGTCTATGTGGCCTTCGTCCTCCTCCTGGAGATCACCCTCCAAGAGGAGTGGGCGGTGAGCTTCTTCCTCATCGCCCTGCCCGCGATCGCCGCGTACGCCTACGGGCCGGTCGCGGTGGCCGCGTTCACCGTGTTCGCGATCCTCCTGGAATGTGCCATCGCCGCGATCGCCCACCACCTTGGGGAGAACCACCACGTCACCGCCGACATCGCCACCGCCCTCGTCGGTATCCTCGCGACGGCGCTCGCCGCGCACCGCAGCCGCCAGGAACGCAGCCTCGTCCACGCCAACTCGGTCGCCGAGGCTCTGATGCGGGCCTTGCTGCGCCCGGTGCCGCACCAGGTCGGGCGCGTGCTGGCGGCCAGCCTGTACCGGCCGAGCGAGGTCGGGACCATGGTGGGCGGCGACCTCTTCGACATCCGCGTCACCCATGCCGGGGAGCGTGCCATCATCGGCGACGTACGCGGCAAGGGGCTCCAGGCGGTCCGTACGGTCGCGGCGGTCCTCGGAAGCTTCCGCGAAGCCGCGTACGAAGCCGAGGACCTGCCCACCCTCGCCGCCAGACTGGAACGGCGGCTGACCCGGGAGGCCGAGGACATCCCGGACGAGGAACTGTTCGCGACGGCCCTGCTCATCGAGTTCGACAGCCTGGCGCAGCGGGTGACGCTGACCAACCACGGGCACGTCGAGCCGGTGCTGATCTCCGGCGGCGAGGTGCGCATGCTGGAGGGTCCGCCGGCGCTGCCGCTCGGCCTGGGTGGTCTGGCTGCTGTCGAGGCGCCGGTGGCGTGGAGTCACCGCTTCGCCCGGGGTGATGTGTTGCTGCTGGTCACGGACGGGCTGGTGGAGGCCCGCGACACCAGCGGCGACTTCTACCCGCTGGTGGACCGGCTCCGAGACCGCTTCGGGGGCCGCCCGGCACCAGGCCCCGCCGACGTCGTCAACTTCCTCAACACCGACCTCCCTCGTCACGCCCGCAACCTCCACGACGACGTCGCGATGCTCGCGATCGCCCCGCACGGCCACATCTGACGCAACCAAGCCGCTGGTCTCGCCCGGACCCCGACAGGCTCGGAGGACAGCACGTCCAGCGGGGCACGCACCGGCACCTACCGGACCACAACCACCAGCCACCGGACCGGCGCGGTGCGCTCGGCGACGCCGGTCGCGACACGGCCGGCTACTCAGGCACAAACGAGTAGCTGCGCCCATAACGCCTCCTCTGCGCCGGCCCTACCGTGGGCGCCATGAGCACCGATCAGCTGACCGTCACCGACCGACTCGACCGACTCGACCGCGCGATGGGCGGACACCAGACCGGCATGGCATCCCTCGTACTGGGTGCCTGCGCGTTCCTGGCGCTCGGCACCCTGCCGGTCGCGCCGTACCTCGTCCTCCTCGCCCTGCCGCTCGGTATCGCCGCCGTCGTGTCCGGCGTCCGCGCGCTGCGGCGCGGCGTGGCCGCACCGTCCGGGCGGACCGCGTCCGTCACGGGGATCGCACTCGGCTCGCTGGGAGTCCTGGGCTGGGCGGCCCTGATGGTCCTCTGGTACCTGGTGGACCAAGCCGTGAGCCGCTGACCGAACAGGGTGGCGGGCCACGGCCTGTCATCAGCCGTCCTTCTACTCGGCGAACCCCGTGGCTTGGCCGGCGCGATCCTCGTGCGGCCGTCCGAATGTTCGCGATGCAGGTGCTCAGAGCGGGACCTGGCCTGGGCCTGCTGGAGAAGATTGCTACCAGGACCGGCACGGGCGGCTTCCACCGCCTGGCGGACTTCGGCATGAGTGGTGCCTTCCACCTCGACTTTCTCTGCGCCAGTGGGAAGCGGGTGAAGGCGTGTGCTTCAGGTGCGAGCGGGTTCGAAGTCGATCACGACCATCTTCTCCAACTGGTATCCGTCGAGTTCGGGGGAGTTCCAGTACTCGCCGTGACGGATCTGATGGAACCTGAACGTCGCGTTGGTCTCGTTTGCGGCGACGATGCAGCGCACTGGGCCGGGCCGCTCAAGCCCGTAGACGAGCTGACCGAACTCCAGAGCGAATGCGATGCCGTGGAGGAGCAAGATCCGCTGATCGTCCTCCGTGATCTGCGGAGCATCATCGACGAGAGCCACATGAACGGGAACGTGGTCCTCCAGGTGGAAGGAACTGTCGGAGCACTCCCAGGCGGTGAGGTCGTTGAAGAACGAGGGAGCGCCATCGGAGTTGCCGACGGAGTCGGCCCAGGTGAGTACCTCTCCACGGCGGCTGATCCCGCAGGCAAGCTGACCCCGCAGGCCGGGGGCAAGTCCTCCGGGCGGCGTCACGGCATTCAGTCCGGCAAGCACTCCCAGCGCCCGAACCGCGGCGTCGTTCATTTTCAGCGACAGCATGCCGTGCATGCTCGCAGCCGCTGCTCAGCCTCATCAACGGATATCAAGTCGACCTGTAGCCGGTGGTACTCGATGATGACGATCGCGCAGGATTCGGAGCTCGCTGCATTCGGATCGATCTGGGCTGTGCTGGCCGACGGGCACAACGTCGCGGACCACGTCCTCGGCCAGAGCGACCGCCAGGCGGCGAACAAGGGGGCACCGACGGCCGACGGTGTCGCTGCCGGGGCGAGCCCGCGCCGGGGCCGGGCCGCATGCCTGGCCTACGTATCGGCTCGCGAACCGGGCCAGGAACCGGGGACCCTGGCGTCGGCTTCGTTCGGTGGACTACGTTGTGGTCATGACTACCGGGACGGCCTCGCGCCACGCACGGATTGGTGACCCGGTGTTCTTTTGACCGCCGCGCGGGCCGGTGCGGGTCCGCTGTTCCATCGGGGATGTCACGCTGCTGCGCGGGCTCCACCTCCGTCGTGTTGACCACAGGTTCGATACGTCAACCACGACAGGAGAGTTCATGCCCACCAAGACGCTGCACATCCCCACTGCGGACGGCCGTGCCGATGCCTTCGCAGCCTTCCCCGAACGCGCCGGGCGGCACCCAGGCGTACTGATGTACGCGGACGGCTTCGGCCTCCGGCCCGCGCTGCGGGAGATGGCCTGCGAACTGGCCGGACACGGGTACTACGTGCTAGTCCCCAACCTCTTCTACCGGCACGGCCCTGCGCCGGTCATCGAACTCCCCGCGCACATCGGAGAAGAGGACCGGTCTGCGGTCTTCGCCCAACTGATGCCCTTGATCGAGGCCCACACGACCGAACGTGTCCTGCGAGACGCGGACGCCTACCTCCGGTTCCTCACCACCCGGCCCGAGGTCAGCGTCGGACCGGTCGCGGTGACCGGCTACTGCATCGGCGGCCTGCTGGCGGTGCGCACCGCCGCAGCCCACTGCGGCCAGGTGGCCGCCGTCGCCGGATTCCACGCCCCCGTCGGGGCCGCCGGGTCCGACACCCTGTCCCGCCTCACCGCCCCGGTCCACTTCGGCCACGCCGAATCGGATCTGACGCCCGAGGCTCTCGGCGAGCTCAACCAGGTACTGGACGCTGCGGGCGTCGACCACACCTCCGAGATCTACCCCGGCACCGTCCACGGCTTCACCATGTCCGACACCGACACCTTCAACCCCACCGCACTGCGGCTTCACTGGGACCGCCTGCTCCCTCTCCTCGATCGCGCCTTGACCCATGGCTGAGATCCCGGCCCGGAAACCAGAACTTCCCAGATGAACACCGAACCGCTCTGCTCGAATCGTCAGCTCCCCGCAGTCCGTCAAGGCCGGTATCTGAGCGGTCGCACCCGGCTCTTGGACACCTGGTAGCTACGTCTGCCTGGCACGGAATCGACTGACCTGTCGCATCAGCTTCAACACGCTGATGCGACAGGGAAACCGTCGCACTCTGGCAGTGAGTCCCATGACCCGCGCGGTCAGAGCCAACCGGACCTCAGCAGCTGTCGGACAGAAACCGGCGGGCCAACGGGCCGTGTCCCGACCACGGGTCCCGAGGGCTTCCGTCGCCCACGCCGGACGGCTCTCTGGAACCCCGCGCTCTTTTCCTCAACGGCACCGTCGGCGTCGGCAAGACGTCTGCCGTTATCGACCTGGACTGGCTGCGCCAGGCCTGGCCGGCGCCTCCGGGAGACCGCTTCAATTTCGGCATGATCCAAAGGCGACTCGTGCGGCGCCACGAGAACGAGCCCGATGCGTTGCGATGGAGCCTTGCCAGGGCCGGCGAACTGGCTGAAATCCTGGACCAAGCAGCAGTCGATGACTTCACCGTGGACGCCGCTCTGCTCTCGGTTGGCGAGGTCGCCACTGACGTGGTCAAGAGAGCTGGCTGGCTCTGACGCAGTGGCTGCCCCGGGCAGTTCTTGATCGCTGGTCATGCTCGTGTGGTGGGGGATGCGTCTTGTGCGGCGGTCGAGACACCACCACCCTGAGCACCGAGCCCGCCTCTTCCGACTTGGTGCGGCGCTCGGCCACTTCACCAGTGACCGTTGACCGGAGCAAGGAGTCTGGACATGAAGACCTGTAGCTTCTGCGCCATCGCCGCCGGGGAGGCCCCGGCCGTCGTCGTCCGAGAGTGGCCCGATGCCCTCGCGATCCGCCCGCGCAGCGGTGGCGTGAACGACGGGCACGTCTTCGTTCTGCCGCGCGTCCACGTCCAGGACGCCGGCACCGACCCGGACGTGACTGTCGCCGTGATGCGGCGGGCCGCCGAGCTGATGGCCGAGCTCCCGGCCGCGAACCTGATCACGTCGAAGGGGGCTGCGGCGACGCAGAGCGTCCTTCACCTTCACGTCCACGTGGTGCCCCGCCAGGCCGAGGACGGTCTGCCCCTGCCCTGGACCCCGTAGCACGCCGCCCGCGTCGCCGCGCAGACCGGAGCCACCTCGTGACCGGCACCACCACCCTGGTCATGGCCCGCGAGCCCATCCCGGCCGCCGGCCCGTCCGTCTTCCTCGCCGGGCCCACGCAGGACAAGAGCGCGCCCGTCCCGTCCTGGCGGCCCGTGGCCCTGCGCGCGCTGCCCGAGCAGTGGCTCGGCCACCGGTCGCTGACAGTCCTTAGCCCGGAGTCCCGGCACGGCGAACGGGCCGACACCCTGCCGGGGATGACGACGAACGTGGAGTTCGGCCTGGACGTGTCGACGGGCAGGGCGGTGTTGGGCTGCCCGCCGGATTGCCCCAACCCGGAGAGGAACAGGTACTTGATCCACGTGGCCCGCCGCCACTGTGTGCCGGTGTGCACCACCCTCACCGGCACAGTGGCTGCAGCGCTCGCCCTGGTCCCCGCCGAGGACAACCCAGTAGCCGAACACGAGCTCCTTCGATGAACCGTCGCGTGTTCCACCAGTGCGCTGCGACGCCCCGCACCGCGATGCTCGCCGCCGTGCGCGACCCGGAACCCGCGGCCGCACCGTCCTGGCACGGCCCCAGCGCGCGCGTCTCGGTGAGGTGCTTTCCGCTCGCCGGCTGAACGCAGGAGGATTGACCGGTCGCAGCTGGCGGCTCAGGCCGGATGCAGCACACCCATGGCGATCTCACGCACGCGGCCCAGCGTGATCCCGGTGCGCTGTTCGACGGCGAGCGGGTGGTCGGTGGGCTCCAGCTGGATGCGGGGCCGCTTGCCCACCGCTCGTGTGTGGGCGTTGGTCTTCAGGTCGGTGGTGCTCTCCGGGTAGAGCGCGAGTTCGGTACTGAGCCAGCCGAAGTACGGCTTTTCGGCCTCGCGGCCCTCCGTGTTCCACACCTCGAGTGCACGGGCGAAATTGTCCCTGCTCAGAGAGACCCAGACGCCCCAGGAGAAGACGTCCTGGCTGCCGATCACAGGTATCTCGATCAGACCGCCGATGAAGAAGTGCTGGCCCTTGATCACGCACTGGTCGGACGACAGCATGCTGTCCGGATCGCTCTCGAGGCTGGGATCCCAGACGTCAGGAGCCATGGCCGAGTAGCTCATGGGGAGCTCTGTGTGGTGGTCGCCGCAGCATGAGCAGGTGAAACCGAGATCCTTAGACATGACGCAAGCCTAGCGAGCATCTCCACAGGGGTTACCCCGCACCATCGTCAAGGTCGGAGCTTCCGTGCCTGCGGGTCAAAGCAGTTGAGGCCCATCGACGAAGCGACATCCGCCACGTGGAGGGAGGCCTCGTCGGCCATGCTCCAGCGCATGGGGAAGTAGATCAACGGGCCACGGGACGCGGGCTTTCCCGATCAGTGGAGCGGTTGACCACGGTGAGGCGTCATCGTCGCCTTCGGCGACATCCGGCCACCGTTCCAAGAGCACGGCGACGAAGGCCGCTATGCGCTCAGCCGGAGGAACCGCAGGCTCTTCCGTGTCGATGAAGCGGTCGTACAGATCGCTGAGGCAACGGGCCGCAGCAGCGTCATCCACCGGCCGCTCGCCCTCCCACACAGCAAGGTCACAGCTCATGGGCGCAGCCTGCCACGCCTCACCGACAGCCGGACCGGCGAGCCAGATCATTCGCGAGAGAGACCGCATCGGCTGAGAGGGGACAGCCCCGTCTGGTGAACCCTGACCGGTCTCGCTGCTGGTCGGCGCATCGCCAGCCTCCTGGGCAGCCAAGGTTCGTCGAGACGGGACACTGGCAGACCCCGCGGCCGTCGGCAGCGCTGTGGCACGGAGTCGTCCCGGGAGGGACGCCGGGTGAGAGCGCTGCTGGAGACCGGCTGCCGGTCTGCCGCACAGCGGCGTGACCCAACCCGGCCAGCGCTTCCGCGCACAGGCCGCATGGCGGCGGTCAGCGGCGAGGTGCCGGGAAGCCCCCGGCACCTCGTGGGCGTCGCCGGTCTCACCGACGGCGGCCTCGCGACTGGTGCCAGGTTCACAAGGACCGTCTGGATGATTTGTGGCCGGTCCCCAAGGCTCAGAACCTCGTTCGCGATGGCCACGATCCCCCAAGGGTCCTGCTTGCCACGCACCTCACTGGCCGCGGCCGAGAGACTTCTCCAAGCGGGCAGCCGGAGTGCCGGTACGCGGTCAGGGTGCGCAGGCGGGGCAAGTCGACGACGGGGGCAAGGGTGAGCGGTGCACCGTCCCACACGCCGACGGACAGGACCTGGCGCGCGGGAAGGTGTTCGCCAAGACCGGCGCGGCCGTCGGAGGCGACGCCCTCAACGACCGGCTGGCCGTCGGCGCCATCACGATCGCCGGCTACCTCGACAAGGGCGGCGGCCGCTGCGACACCTTCTGCACCTTCTACGCGGGAGTCAACGGCGCCTCCACCCCGACCGCCGACCCCCGCCTACATCCTCACCATCGCCAACGGCCTCGCCCTGGTCGCCGCCTACCTCCAGGAATCCCCCTGCCGCGGTGAGGGGGGTGCGGGGCTCTCGTCGAGGAATCCGCCCGACTGGTGCTGCCACAGCTTCGCGTACGTGCCCTTGCAGGCCAGCAGCTCGTGGTGCGTGCCCTGTTCGACGATGCGGCCGCGGTCGAGGACGACGAGCCGGTCCATGTGGGCCACCGTGCTCAGCCGGTGCGCGACCACGAGGGCGGTCCGCCCCTCCATGAGACGCCACAGCGCCTCCTGTACGAGGATCTCGCTCTCGGAGTCCAGGGCGCTGGTCGCCTCGTCCAGCAGCAGGATCGGCGCGTCGCGCAGGATCGCCCGGGCCAGCGCGACCCGCTGGCGCTGCCCGCCCGACAGCTTGACCCCGCGCTCGCCGACCATCGTGTCGAGGCCGTCGGGCAGCGCGTCGGCGAACTCCGTGACGTGCGCCGCCTCGGCCGCGCACCGGATCTCGGCCTCGGTGGCGCCGGGCCGGGCGAAGGCGATGTTCTCCCGCAGGGTGCGGTGGAACATCGCCGGGTCCTGCGGGACGTACGCCATCAGGTCGCGCAGATCGCGCTGGCGCAGCCTGCTGATGTCCCGGCCCCCGATCAGGATCCGGCCCGCGTCGATGTCCGTCATCCGCAGCAGCAGCCGGGTGAGCGTGGTCTTGCCGCCACCGGAGCGGCCCACCAGCCCGATCTTCGCCCCGCTGGGCACGTCCAGGTCGAGCCCCTCGAACAGCGGCTCCGCGCCCGCGTGGGCGAAGCCCACCTTCTCGAAGCGCACCTCGCCGGCCCGGTCCGGCTCCGGCACCGGCTCGGGGGAGTGCGGGTCGAGTACGGTCGCCGGCGTCAGCAGCAGCTGCGTGAACTGCGCGGCCTCCGTCATCGAGCTCTCCAGGCGGCGGTAGATCTGGTTGAACTCGAACATGATCCGGGTGGCGTTGGAGAAGTACGTGAACGCGACCACGACCGCCTCCACCCCGTGCCCGCTTCCGCCCACGCCCCCGCCCCCGCCGCCCCCGCCGCCCCCGGCGATCGTGACGGCGATCAGCAGGCCCAGCGCGTTGGTCACGACGGACATCGGTGCGACCAGGGTGTCGATGCGCAGGTTGCCGTAGTCCCACGACCGCAGCGTGAGCGCGCGCGACTGCGCGACCCGGGACCGGTGCTCGGCCGCCTCGCGCTCCTCCGCGGCGAACGCGCGGACCGTGTCCATGTTCATCAGACTGTCGGAGACGTGCCCCGACACCCGGGCGATCGCCTCCTCGCGCCGGGCGACGAGCGCCTGGCGCCGCCGGACGAGCGGCAGTACGCACGCCCCCGTCACCGCGATCATCGCCAGGAGCGCCACGACGAGCAGCGGTTCGTAGTGCCAGAGCACTACCGACCCGAACAGCAGCGGTACGAACCGGCCCACGACCGAGAAGGTCAGCGCGTCGACGAACTCCTCGAAGCGGGAGGCGAAGCTCAGCACCCGCTTGGTCAGCGACCCGGCGAAGTTGTCGTGGAAGAACGCGGCGTCCTTCGCGAACAGCTCGTCCATGCCGACGATGTACAGCCGTTCGATGCCGAGGGCGTCGAGCCGGTTCAGGCAGTGCAGGCCGAGGCGCCACGCCGCTTCCGAGAGCAGCAGGACACCGGCGAAGCCCAGGACGTACGGGAGGCAGGCGCCGAGGCCGAGCCCGGCGCCGCCCGCGATGCGCCCGACCAGCTTCGCGACGACCAGCGGGGCGATGTAGTTGATGCCGATGTTGCCGAGGGCGGGCATCAGCATGGCGGGCGCGGTCAGCCACCGCAGCCGCGCCAACTCCCGCCCGTAGTAGCGGAGCGCGAGGACCACCGGCCCTCTGCCTGGCGGACCCCCTCGTGATGGAGACGCTTTCATGGCCACCCTACGTAGTCGCTTGCTTACGGAAGTCGCAGTCTCCCGCGATGCCGTCCGCGCCGTCCAAGCGTTTTCCGTGTGGGTGACAACCGCCCCGTATCCGGCCGGCGGCCGGCCCGCCATCCGCCCGGGGGCACCGCGAGGGCGAGGCCGGACAGCCGCCGCAGGGCGGTGCCGATCGCGATCTGGCCCTCCAGACGGGCCAGACGGGCCGGCGGTGCCCCCAGGGGCCGTCGAACCGCCATGCCCGGCGGGACGGGCGTTGATCAGCGGGTTGGGAACGAAGCCAGAGCCAGATCCCACTGGTCAGCTGCGCGAAGCAGTGCAGCCGCATCCACCCGGAACTCCAAGAAGTACTGGTAGATGTCCGGCCGGTCAGCGCCCTGCCTCGGCAGTCGTCACCGTGCCTCTGATGACCAGCCAGTTGTCGTCGTAGCGGTTGCCCCGGGCCGTGGCGAACTGATAGCGCAGCGGGCGAAGCTCGACACTGTTCGCGCGGTCACTCAAGAGCATTGCCGCAGGATGTCATGGGCCCTCCTGGCGGTGAACGGGGCCGGCCGAGTTCAAGGCGATGCTGTGTCAGGCGGGGGCGTGCCCTCTCGCCTTGACTGGCGTTGATCAACGCGTCATCCGATCAACGGAGGGGAAACCGATGAAGAAGCTCAGCATGGCCGCTACCGTTGCCGGCCTGATCCTGGCCGGTGTGACAGCGCCCCAGGCGATGGCCGCCGACGAACCGCACCCCGTCACCAAGGAATGCCCCGGTGCCAACCAGTACTACGGGGACGCCGACTTCACGCAGTTCTGGGAATGCTCCAACGGCATCGCCTACCGCTTTGACTGCCCCGCCGGCCTGCACTGGGACCTCAACTTGCTGACCTGCAACTACCCCGAACAGGCCAACCGAGTCGAAGGCGACCACCTCCACGGCTAGCAACCCCTCGACGGCCCCGGATCTCCGGACCCGGGGCCGGCAGCGCCTCGTAGGCAGCGGGAAGCCGAACCGTCGGGTAGCCGTCGTGGTTGGCCTGAGGGAGCGCCGTGGGTAGCGGGGGCATGTCAGTGCCTGCTGGCACGATGCGTACATGGATCTCGTACACCCGCTCGACGGCCTGGATGCCCGGCCCTGGTCTGCCCTCTCCCACGCGTACGGCAGCGCGGAGGACGTTCCCGATCTGCTGCGGGCTCTGACGGGCGCGGACGCGGATGCGGCGGATGAGGCGTTGTCCGAGCTGTACGGGAGCGTTCTCCACCAGGGGACGGTCTACGCCGCCAGCGCGCAGGCGGTGCCGTTCCTCGCCGGGATCGCGGCGGCCGGCCACCGCACGGCAGATGTCCTGGCGCTGCTCGGCGGCATGGCCGAGAGCGAGGACGAGGACGGCGTGGCACCGGGCGCGGTCCGGGCGGCCGTGGCGGACCGGCTCCCGTTGCTACTGCCCCTGTTGGCCTCCCCGGAGCCCGAGATCCGCCGGACCGCGGCCTGGGCGGTGTCCCACACCCGCGCGACCGCGATTGCGCTCCCCGCCCTCCGCGCGCGCTGGGACGAGGAACCCGAACCCTCCGTGCGCGCTGAGGTCCTGGCCGGTATCGCACGGCTCGACCCGCAGGGCGGAGCGGCGGCGGCCGCCGCCGTCCTGGACCCAGCCGGCCGAGGTCCGCATGGCCGCCGTCTTCGCCTCCCTCGACGCAGGCGCACCGTGGACCGAGCCCATGCACACGACGATGCTGTCCCTTCTGCCCGCCGACCCCCTGCGCTCTGATCTCGACCTCGACCTCGACCTCGACCTCGAGCGCGGCGAGCCGCTGGCCGCCGTCGTCGAGGCGCTCCTGGGCCGGGGTAGCCGCACGGAGCGCAAGGTGGCGTTCGCGCTGGTCGACGCAGCCCTGCACGACGCTCGGGCCGAGGTGCGAGCCGAAGGCCTCTGGGCGGCCGACCGCGCCTGCATGCTGTCCCGCAGTGCCCCGCGAAGGCTGGTGTGGAACCTGCGAGCGGCGGCCGTCGACGAGGAGTCGGTGGTCGCCATGTCGTCCCTCCTGGGCCGGCTGGGCAGCGTCGCCGCACCGGCCGCGGACATCCTCGCCCCCCTCGCCGGACGGAACCCGGACCACGACGACGCCCCTGCGGACCGGGCCCTGGCCGCGCTCGTACTGGTGGCGCCCGCGCAGTCGGCCCCGCTGCTGGCCGCCGGCCTCGGGCGGCGCCCGCGGGCCCTCGATGCCGCCTCCGGGTTCCGGAGCCCGGAGGACTCCGCCTTCCCGTACAGCGGCGAACTCCTCGACGCGGTCCGGGACCGTCTTGCCCGACCCGAGGCCCTGAGCGGCAACGAACCCAGGCAGTTGACGAACCTGCTGGCGGGCTGGGGCGCCGAGGCAGCCCCGGCATTGCCCGAGCTGTGCGCGGCGCTCCCGCACTTTCCCGGCCAGGCCGCCCCGGCGATCGCTTCCGTCGCCGCCGACTGCGCCCCGACGGACCGCGCCCGGGCCGTCACCTCGTTGCGGGCGGTGGCGGCCGAGCAGGGATCCCTCCCCGCGGCGAAGGCCCTCCACGACCTCGACGGCGAGATCGCCCCCCTGCTGCACTGCCTCGAACAGGACCTCCGGAGCGGCGCCGGCCAGCTCCGGGAGGCCGCCAGGATGGCTGGTGCGCTCGGTCCCCGGGCAGCGGCGCTTGCGCCTGCCCTGCGCGAGGCGCTCAGCGGCACGGACGGCGACTCCACGCCCGCGCTGGATACGGACACGGCCCTCGCCGAGGCTCTGTGGCGTGTCACGGGGGACGCGGACGCGGTGGTTGCCGTTCTGGACTCGGTCTTCGAGCGCGCCGAACAGAACCCCTGGTCCAGGTGGTCCGTCGTGCGGGCCGCCCGCGCGACGGTCCTCCTCGGCCCCGCGGGACGGCCGCTCGCCGCCCGCCTGAAAGCCGCCCTCGACGATCCGGCACAGGCGGCGGCCGCGGTGCTGGCCCTCACGGCCGTGGGCGAACCCGCCTCGCTGGACCGCACCGCGCTCGCCCTGCGGTCGGCGGAATCCGACGCCGACCCGGAGGGTGCCTGCGATGCCCTGGAAGCAATCGGCCCCGACGCATTGACCGGCGACCACGTGCGCCGACTTGCCGCTCTCGCCGACGGCGACGCCCGGGTGGTCCGCTCGGGAGTCGAAGATCGTGTCATCCGCCAGGACGAAGCCCTCCGAAACCGCGCCCGGGTACTCCTCACCGCCTGCCCCGCCTCCGCAACACCCTGACCCGTCGCGCACCTCCGTAACGCCTACGCCATCCCACGGAAGCACGGTCGCGGCCAACTGGAAGGTTCTGCCCGCTCTTCCGTGACGAGTACGCCAGTCAGCGGGGAGTCACAGTGGGGTGAGGCGTTCAGTCGCACAGTCTCCGGGCCGGCCTTCCCCGAAGACGGCGCGGGCCCTGGCAGCGGAAATCCGGGTGCGGCGCGTGGGGCGGGGCTGGTGTTTCCTGGGGAATGGAACCGCTACCGACCCGACGCCTTGTGCTTCTCCCGCCGGACGCGGAACGGGCCCGCCGGCTCGCCGCCGGACAACCCGGTCCCGGCGACCGCCGGGCCGAGGGGTACCCCGATGCCGGGGATCGTGCCGGGACCGAACGGTACCTGCGCGTACTGGCCAACACGGGCGACCCCGCACCCCTCGGGGACACCGGCGCCGGCTACGGGCTGGGGCTCACGCGGACACGGTTCTCTGCTGCTGAACGGCTCATCGAGGCGGGTGGAGGACGAGGGTCCAGCTGTGGACGGTGTGCTTGTCGGGGCGGTCGGGGTGTCGTTCGGTGAGCGACACCGTGAGCTTGTCACCGGCCCGGTGGAGCCGGCCGTGGTAGCGCCACATCTCTTCGGGGGCCACGGGGAGCAGCTCGGCGAGGACGGTGTCCTCCAGCCGGCGGCCGACGGCCCGTAGCACCCCCGAGTCGAGGATCAGGATGGTGCCGTCCGACAGGACGAGCGGCCGCGGGGTCAGCGGATCGGTGAGCAGCGGTCCGCGTTCGACGGTGCCGCCCGGCAGGAGCCGGACCACGTGGCTGCGGGTGGGCAGGTTGCGGTCGGTCTCGACGACGCGGATGCCCGTACCGATGACGTAGTGGCCGTAGCTGCGCCAGGAGTCGACCAGGGTGCCGTCGCGGTCGTACTCCCAGGTGTCGAAGACGTCGTAGCCCTCCAGGCCGAGGAGGAAACGGCCGCTGCCCAGGGCCGCGCCGCGTTCGCCGCGCAGCTCGGTGATGAGCGTGCCGTCCGCGAGGTCGAGCAGCAGGGCGGGGCCGAGGTTGCCCCAGGGGGTGTACGCGAGGGAGTCCGTGGTGACCAGGACCCGGCCGCGGGATATGTGGGCGGCGTTGGGGACGCCGGAACAGGGTGTGGTCCAGCGGGTGTGGCCCGAGGCGTCGATGCAGCTGATCTTCCCGGCGGTGCCGTGGACGCGGAGGTCATCCCGGCGGGCGAGCGGTTCCCCCTGGCGGCGCGACGGCTCGTACGCCTGCGGGCCCGCCTTGCGTCGCTCCTGCTTCAGCACGGTGACGCGCCAGGCGCCGGAAGCCGCCCCTGGGGTACGGCCGTTCTCCTCGGGTCTCACCATGGACGCAGATGCTAGCTCGCGTCGGGCGGGCGGCGGTCCGAGCCGATCGTGGTGGACTCGGCAAGACACCGTCACCAAGCTGTGAAGGTTCTGCGGGACGCTGGTGCTCAGCCCAGCTCGGTACAGCCCACAATCCAGCCCAACCCAACCCAACCCAGCCCGGCGCACTTCGCGCTTCTCATCGGGGGGAACCACACCATGAGCACCGTACGCAGATCCGCAGTCGTCCTCGCCGCCGTATCCGCACTGGTCGCCCTGACCGCCTGTGGACCCACCGAGGACAGCGCGGGGGGCGGGGCCGGCGGGTCGACCGCAAGCCCGGCGAAGTCCGCGACGCCGTCCGCACCGTCGACGCCGGCCAAGCCGGCCGGGTCGGCCAAGCCGTCGGCGACTTCGAAGCCGACGAAACTGCCGAAGCCCACGAAGCCGTCCACCGACCCCGACTTCGACGTCTTCCCGTGCAGCACCTTCGACGTGAAATTCGCCGCGACCCTGGCGGAGCCCACGACGAGCAGCTACCTGCTGAAGATCACCAACAAGGGCACCAAGGCGTGCAGGGCACTTGGGCATCCGATCGTGACCTTCGGGGACCTGGACGGTCAGGCCACGGAGCGCGGCACGGCTCCCGGAATCGAGGACGCGATCAGGCTCGAACCGGGGGAGTCGGCGTACGCCGGGCTGATGGGCGGCGCCAACGACGGCAAGGGGAAGACCGTCAACTCGATCGCGCTGACCATGAACACGGAGTCGGATCTGGAGCAGACCCCGCTGAAGGCGTCGACGCCGGGTCTGTACGTCTCGCCCGACAAGAACTCCGTGACGGCCTGGATGGACAACGCGGAGGACGCCCTCAGCCTCTAGCGCTGTATCGCACGCGCCCCGTCGGGGCCCGCCCGGCGCCGAACCTCAGGCGAAGCGCCAGCGGGTCTGGCTGTACGGGGCCTTGCCGAAGCCGAAGACCGTGCGCGGGGCGACCGCGAAGACCACCGCCTCCCCGGCGTCGGGGTTGACGAAGACGCCGTCGCCGACGTCGAAGTGCCATTCCGCGCCGTACTTCGCCTCCCAGGCCTCGGCGAGCGCGCGCAACCGTCCGGAGTCGGTCACGCGCACCGCCTCGCCCTCGACGACCAGGTCGAGGCCGCCGTGGAGGGAGTTGCTGCCGGTGGTGAGCACGACGTTCGGATTGCCGCGGAGGTTCTCGGCCTTGCGCTCGTGCGGACCCGTGCAGAAGTGCAGCGCGCCGTCCGCCCAGACACCGATGAGCGGCGTGACGTGCGGGCGCGCGTCGGGACGTACGGTCGTGAGCCAGTACAGTTCGGCCCCGGTCAGCTCCGCCACGGCCGTCGGCCACGGGACGGCGGCCGCCTCCGCGTCGCTGTAACGCTCGTCCAACCGGATGTGGGGCATGGGTGACGGGTTCATGGGCGACGTGTTCATGGGTGACGTGTTCATCGGTCACCAGCCTCGACCCTGGGCGCCGGGAGTACGCGGCCGACATGCCCGTGACCGCGGACGTCACTCGATGGGGATGGCCAGGAGGAGTGGCCTCGGACCATGATCAGGCTGTGAACGCATCCCATCACGCCGCCCCCGTCCCGCCCACCCACGGCATGCTGCACCACGTCGAGCTGTGGGTCCCGGACCTCGACCGCGCGGTCGCCTCGTTCGGCTGGCTCCTCGGGGCCCTGGGGCACACCCCCTACCAGCACTGGAGCAACGGACGCAGCTGGCGGCTCGGGCCGACCTACCTGGTCGTCGAGCAGTCCCCGGCCCTCACCGCCGCCGAGCACGACCGCTGCCGGCCGGGACTGAACCATCTCGCCTTCCACGTCGAGGACGACACCGAGGTCGAGAGGCTGGCCCGGGAAGCGACCCGGCACGGCTGGCGGCTGATGTTCCCCGACAGGCATCCGTACGCGGGCGGTGCGCAGCACCATGCCGCCTACCTGGAGAACGAGGACGGCTTCGAGGTCGAACTCGTCGCGATCGAGGCACCGGAACGCCCCTGAGGAGCCGTCGGCGTTGCGCACTGCTCCGCACGGCTGTCGTCCTCCCGCCCGGGTCCTTCTAAGTCCAACGTGTGTTGTTCCTAGAATGGCCGGATGGAGGACATCGACGCGATCGCGGTGCTGCAGGATCCGGTGCGCCGCCGCCTGTACGAGTACGTGGTGGCCCAGGGGCGGGAGGTCGGCCGCAACGAGGCCGCCGAGGCGGCCGGGGTGGCGCGCACGCTCGCCGCGCACCATCTGGACAAGCTCACCGAGGCCGGGCTGCTGGAGAGCGGGAGCCGGCGCCTGACGGGCCGCTCGGGGCCGGGGGCGGGCCGCCCCGCCAAGGTGTACACGCGGGCGCGGGCCGAGTGGTCCGTGTCGCTGCCCGCCCGTGACTACCGCACCGCCGCCGAGCTGCTGGCCGAGGCCGTCGAGCAGGCCGGGCTGGACGCCGGGCTCTGCGCGGCCGCGCGCCGCCGGGGCGAGGCCCTGCGCGGATCGGCGGAGCCGTGCGGCGGCCTGGAGGAGGCCATGGAGGTGCTGGCCGCCCGCGGCTACGAGCCCCACCTGGAAGGCGTGGGGAATGCCGAGGGTGAGGCGGCCGGGGCGGCGGCCGGGGCGGCGGCCGGGGAGGCCGGAACGGCCGCGCCTGTCGTCCGTATGCGCAACTGCCCCTTCCATGCCGTCGCCGAACGCTTCCCGCCGCTCGTCTGCGGCATGAACCTCGCCCTGCTGGAGGGGCTGCTCGGTGCGGACGGCCCCGTTCGGGCCCGGATGGACGCCAGGCCGGGGGAGTGCTGCGTGGTGGTCGAGGATTCTAAAAACAATGATGATTGACATAGAAAGAGCCGTCGTGCTGGGATGAGGCCATGACCACACCCCGGCCTGCCGCCGCCCACCTGGCCCAGCTCAACGTCGCCACGCTCCTCCACCCCTTCGACGACCCGCGCGTGGCGCCGTTCGTCGAGATGCTCGACCCGGTCAACACCGCCGCCGACGGCGCGCCCGGCTTCGTATGGCGGCTCGTGGAGGAGGGGGCGGCCGATGCCACCGGCCTGCGCCCGGCGGGCGAGAACGTCATCGTCAACCTGTCGGTGTGGGAGACCCAGGAGGCCCTCTGGGACTTCGCCTACCGCAGCGGGCACCTGGAGGTGATGCGGCGGCGCCGCGACTGGTTCGCACGGCACGTCGAGGCGCACATGGTGCTCTGGTGGATCCCCGCCGGACACCTCCCGACCGTCGGCGAGCCCCTGGAGCGGCTGGCGGACCTGCGGACGCACGGGCCGTCCCCCCGCGCGTTCACCTTCGCCTCCTCCCACACCCCCGCCGAGGCCGGCCAGGCCGCTCAGCCCGGCAGGGTCCGAACGGCCCAAGGCCGGGGGCTGTGACAGGACCGCCCTCCCCGCTCGCACCTATCGTGGGAACAGGCCCATGAGGGTACGGACGCGCGCGGACAGGTGGATCGTGAACGGATCCGGGATCGACTACGAGGCGGTCTTCCAAGCCCTGCCGGGCGCGGTCGCGCTGCTGACCCCCGATCTCGTGTACGTGGACGCCAACGACGCCTTCCTGGTCATGTCCGGCCGCACCCGCGAGCAGATGATCGGCCGCTACCTGTTCGACGTCTTCCCCGACAACCCCAGCGATCCGGACGCCACCGGCATGCGGAACCTGCGCGCCTCCCTGGAGCGGGTCGCGACCACCGGGGAGCGCGACACCATGGCCCTGCAGCGCTACGACGTGGAGCACGCCGGCCGGCCCGGGGTGTGGGAGGAGCGGTACTGGAGCCCCGTCAACGTCCCCGTCCTCGCCCCCGACGGCAGCGTGGCCCTGCTGCTCCACCGGGTGGAGGAGGTCACCGAGCTCATCCGGTCCCGCGTCGGTGCCGGTGACGGTTCCGGCCGCGCCCAGGAGCTGGCGTCCGATCTCTACGCCCGCGGCCGGGAGCTGCAGGAGGTCAACGCGCGCCTGCGGCAGGCCCACGCCCGTGAACGCGAGGTGGCCCTTCACCTCCAGGATGCGATGCTGCCCGCGCCCCGGCCCCTCGGCCACCACGGGGCCGCCGTCCGCTACCGGCCCGCCACCGCCGCCCTGAACGTGTGCGGCGACTGGTACGACCTCTTCGACATGCCCGGCCGCACCGCGGTCGCGGTGGGGGACGTCGTCGGCCACGGACTCCGGGCCGCCGGGGTCATGGGACAGCTCCGCAGCGCCCTGTCGGCCGCTTCCCGCGTCGTCGACGGTCCCGCCCAGGCCCTCGAAGTCCTCGGGCTGTACGCCCGCGCCATCGAAGGTGCCGAATCCACCACCGTGGTGTCGGTGTTCATCGACTGGAGCGACCGCGTCCTCACCTACAGCAGCGCCGGACACCCCCCGCCCGCGCTCTGCCACCCCGACGGCACGGTCAGCTTCCTCGACCAGGCGACCGACCCCCCGCTCGGCGCCCGGCCCGAACACCAACGCCGCCCCCAGGCCCGGATCGCCTTCGCCGAAGGCTCCGTCCTCGCCCTCTACACCGACGGCCTCGTCGAACGCCGCCACGAGGACATCGACATCGGCCTCCAACGGCTCGCCGACGCCCTCGCACGACACCGCGCCGCCGGCCCCGACGACCTCGTGGACGCCCTGCTGACCGATCTCATCCCGCCCGTCGGCGTCACCGACGACGCGGCGCTGGTCATCCTCCGCCTCTGACGCAGCCGGCCCCCGCCGCCCCCGCCCCCGCCCCCGCCCCCGCGCCTCGCCGAGGCGCGAGGCCCCCGCCGGTCAGTGCGGAAGCTCGACCGACACGTGCGGGGACAGCGCCCGGAGGAACTCCGCCGCGTCGAACATCGCGCCCGCCGAGGCCACGCCCGTCGTCCGCGCGCGCCCGGCCAGGATGCGCTCGACCGCCTCCACCGCCAGCGGCGCGGTGACCGCGTAGATGTCCCGGCCGCGCGCCGAGGCCCGGCGCTCGACACCACCCTTGCTCACCACCACCTCGACGACGAAGGTCTGGTCCGACCGCCCCAAGGCGTCGACCGCCTCCGGGGCCGGGGTGTCCTCCTCGGCGAGATCCCGCGCGGCCTCGACCGTCATGTAGGTGCGGACCTCGGGCACGGCCACATGGCTGGGAACGGTGACCACATCGGCCATCGTGAACTCAGCGATCACCGCCCGCCGGCCCACGGGCTCCGGGAAGATCCAGTCCTGCTCCCACGGCTTGTCGTCGTGATACTGCAGCGCGCCCTCCGCGAACCGCACCCGGCGGCCCGCGCGACGCTCGTGGGACACCCGGCCCGCCACCCGGGTACCCGGCGTGGGATGCCAGCCGTTGAGTCCGTACGCGACGTGCACCGTGTCCGCAGCGGTCCATTCGCCCATCGCCGCGGTCACCAACAGGTCCCCCAGCCCGCCGTAGAACGCCATCGCCGGCACCACGGGCGTGGCCGCCGCGCGCGCCGCCTCCGCGTGGTCGGCGAACATCGCGGCGTTCGCCTCGATCTCCGCCGCGACGTCGACGTACGGGATCCCCGCGCGCAGGGCCGCTTCGACGACAGGGCCCGCCGTCACCGCGAACGGTCCCGCGCAGTTGACGACGGCCGCCGCGCCGGCGAGGGCCCGGTCCAGCGAGCCCGCGTCGTCCACCGTGGCCGGCCGCACCTCCACATCCCCCCACGCGGCGGCCAGCTCCTCCAACCGCGCCGCGTCACGGCCGGAGACGACGGTGGCGAGACCGCGCCTCCGCAGTTCGGCGACGACGAACCGGCCCGTGTGCCCCGTCGCCCCGAAAACCACCACTGCTGCTGTCGCGCTCATCGTTCCCCGCTCTCGATGTCCTGGTGGATTCAGTCTCGTTGCGGGCACCGCCCGAGAGTGATGGTCCGGAACGACGACATGCGTACACTTTCGGACATGCCCACTGTCGCGCTGCCGGCCGCCGGTCACCTGCTGCACTTCGAACTGGCCGTGGCCTACGAGATCTTCGGCAATCCCCCGCGCGAGGCCACCGACGGCTGGTATGACGTACTGCTCTGCGGGCCCGGGCCGGTGCGGGTCGGCCCGTTCACGGTCGAGCCCGACCACGGGCTGGAGCGCGTGGCCGAGGCGGACACCGTGATCGTCCCCGCGTGCGCCGACATCGACGAACCGCCGCCTCCGGAGCTCGTCGAGGCCGTGCGCGCGGCCCACGCGGCGGGCGCACGGGTCGCCTCCCTGTGCACCGGAGCCTTCGTACTCGGCGCCGCGGGCCTGCTGGACGGGCGGCGGGCCACCACCCACTGGGCGCACGCGGAGGAGTTGAGCGCACGCCATCCGCTGGCCGTCGTCGACCCGGACGTGCTCTACACGGACAACGGCAGCGTCCTCACGGCCGCGGGCAAGGCCGCCGCCGTGGACCTCTGCCTCCACCTGATCCACCTCGACCACGGCGCCACCATCGCCAACTCCGTCGCCCGCCGCCTCGTCATGCCGCCCCATCGGCCGGGCGGTCAGGCCCAGTTCGTGGCCACGCCGGTACACGTCGCGGGCGACCACGCGCTCGCCCAGCTGCTCGCCTGGGTCCGTCAGCGGCTGGACCAGCCGCTGACGGTGACCGACATGGCGCGGAAGGCGAACACGAGCCCGCGCAACCTCGGACGGCAGTTCCGGTCGGCGATCGGCCAGACACCCCTCCAGTGGCTCCTGATCCAGCGCGTACGCCGCGCCCAGGAACTGCTGGAGGCCACCGACGAGACCATCGAGGCCGTGGCCCTCGCCACCGGCATGGGCACCGCCACGACCCTTCGGCGCCAGTTCAAACGGATCGTCGGCGTGCCACCGGACAGCTACCGCCGCTCGTTCCGCAACGCGGCCCCCGGCCCGGCCTAGAAGCCATCGGCGTCGGAGTCGGCGGTGGGCGGGCCGCCTCCGATGTGGTCCGCGATGTTGACGTCCGGTCCGTGTTCCTCGCGCATCCGCTCGGCCCACGCGACCGTCCGCGTACCGGCGTGCGTGGCCATCCCCGGCGAGACGCCCAGCCGGAAGGTTCCCGGCAGCGGCTTGCCGTCGGCTGTGTGGGGGAGGAGGTCCAGCGGTGACGTGCCGTCGGACGCGTAGACGACGTGGTCGGCCGAGACGGCCACCGGGAACCGGCCCATCTCCTGCGCCAGTCTGAGCATCTTGCGGTGCGTGTTGACCCGGGCGGAGGCGGCGACGGCGGCGCGGATGTCGGGTCGCCAGGTCGCGCGCTGCGGGGCCGACCAGGGCCCTCGGGGCCCGCGGCCCGCCTCGGGCGGGCCCTCGCCGAGCTTGGCCACGCCGCCCTCGGCGGTGGCCGCGATCGCGTCGAGTACGCCGACCAGCCCGGGATCGCCCTGCCGGTGGACGGCCAGGGCGTCCAGGAGCTCCCGGCCGGCGAGACCGGCGCCCACGCCGAGGTCGGCCATCGTGGCCAGGTAGCCGTCGCGCATCCGCTTGTACCAGGGATCCAGGTAGGCGCCGCCCGTGGTACGGACGTACGCCTCGACGGGCTGAACGGGAAAGCCCAGTTCCACGGCGTAGGCGAGGGTCGGGGTCGTGTACCAGGCCGCGCCGGCCGGCGGCCGGCCGTCGGGCGTGAACGGGGAGGGCAGGCGCTCGTCGAGGGTGGCGGGGGACAGGTCCGCCAGCCAACTGCCGGGCAGCGACGGGTCGAAGACGGGCCGCTCGACGTGTACGGGCGCGTCCAGGCCCACCCGGAGCCGGCTCGCCGCCGCGGCGAGCGGCATGGTCACCCTGATGCCGACCACGTACGCCTTGAGGCGTTCGGCACCGGTCAGCGGACGCGACCAGCGGTGTGCCTCCTCCCGCAGGGCCTGGTCCGGAGTGCGCCGGTGCGCAGGCGGATACAGGCCGGCGAGCATCGGGTGCCCGTCCGGCGCCTCACAGGGCGCGCAGTCCACCGCCCCCGTGAGGGCTCCGGGATTCGGCGCGGACACCCAGCTCCCGGTCCACTCGTTCCTGACGGCGCGCGTCGGCGGCCTCAGCGCGGTCATGAGCGACAGCCCCGTGGCGGCGGCGGAGCCGTGCGGGGTGGTGATGCGCTCCGCGTACGCGCCGAGCAGGCGGGCGACCTCGGCCGGCGGCAACTGCGCGGTCGGGCCCCAGTGGTGGGGGTCCAGCGCACCCCAGGGCAGGAGGCACAGCTGCACGCACCGGCGCCGCCCGTCGCGGACGGGGCGGTACAGCCTGGCCCACGGGCCGAAGCCGTGCTCGGTCGGCTGCCAGTCCGCCTGCCGCAGCTGCTTGAGGACCTCGTGGTCGTCCGGCAGGCGCGGGACGCCGGAGGGCGACAGGCCCTCCGGGCGCGAGGGGAGGCCGAACCGAACGGCCGCGCCGGCGGTGAGCACGAGCAGCGGATCGGCCTCCTTGCCGTTGCGGTGCAGCCTCGGCGCGCCGAGCCGCGCCCGGGTGAGCGCCCACTCCAGGAGCGAGTCGAGCGTCCGGGCGGGACAGTCCAGCACCGCGCCGGCCGCGCAGTGGGCCCGCACCCGGCCGTCCTCGGCGTCGGCGTCGATGACGGCCAGTGGCCCGTTCTCGAAGCCCCTCCCGGGCGGGGCGTCGCCGGGGTGCCGGGCACGTGCGAAGGCTGCCGTCGACGTGGCGGGTACGGCTGGTGTGATGGCCGCGCTCCGCATGCCGGCCGCGCTCCGCATGCCGGCTGCGGCGGCCGGCCCGGTGGGCGCGGTGGCACGGCCGGTGGCGGCGGCACGGTTGCGCAGGTGGATCCGGGCGGCGACGGAGTTCTGGGCGAACTGCTGCGGTTCGGGGCTGCCGCGCTCGCGCATGCGCCGCAGGATCCGGCGCCAGGCGTCCTCCAGGCTCAGCTCCGCGCCCGCGTCGGCGACGCCGTGTTCCAGCAAGGTGATCAGCAGGCCGGTGAATTCCGGGAACCGGGCACCCCGGGGAACGAAGGAGCGCCGGGTCGGCGGAGCCGAGGTCAGCACGCAGTCCCCGTAGTCGTCCCCATCACCGTCCCCGTCCCCGTCCCCTTCCCCGGCGGCGCCGTGCGCGTCCCTGCCCGCGTCCCCGTTGGGGTCCTGGCCCGCGTGTGCGCCCATCGGGAGCCCCGGGGCGGACCGGTTCCCGCCGGAGTGCGCGGGCTCGTCCAGCGCGTGGGCGAGGTCGGTGCGCGTGGGGACGCCGGCGGCGGACATGGCACCGGCCAGGCCGCTGTAGCAGCAGTCCAGCACCGTCACCCGGTGGCGCGCCCGGTACCCGGCCTGCCGCACCACATCGCGTAACGCCCGGTACGGCACCGTCCCGATCTGCGGATGATCCGCGTCCGCCTCGGCCAGCGCCAGGTACAGCTTCTCGTCGCGGTCGCGCAGCCCGTGGCCGGCGAAGTACACGAAGAGCGTGTCCGTGGCCTCCAGGGCCGCGTCACGCACCGCGCCCAGGACGCGGGCCATGGAGGCGTCCGCGCCCAGCACCGTGACGTGGGCGGCGGGCAGGCCCCAGACCGACGGATCGCGCAGCAACTCGGCGAGCCGGTGTGCCCCGGCGGCCGCCGCGGGCAGTGGCGCCAGGTCCCGGTGGCTGTAGCCGTCGACCCCGACCAGTACCGCCCGGCTCGCGAACGGGTCAGGAACCGGCACCGCTGGCATCCTCCGGTGCCGCCTCCTGGGGCCGGCCGGGGCGGGATCCCGTACCGCCCTCGGGGCTCCCGGCCGGCTCCGCCCCGGCCAGGGCGCGTACGACGCGGGCCACGTCCTGCTCGGTGCCGTCCTCGATGACCACGCGGACGCCGTCGTGCTCGACCACCAGCCGCGCGCCGGAGCGCAGCCGGGGCGGGAGGGAGGCGCGGAAGGTGCGGTGCGCGTACACGAGCGCGGCGGTCGAGAAGCCGGAGGAGACGGCGAGACTGATCCACTCGACCAGATCGCCCGACATCGCACCCTCGGGGGCCTCCGCGCGGACGCGGCGGACCACCGCGTGCCGGGAGACCTCCCGGTCCTGGGTCAGCCAGTCGGCGAACGCCCCGGTCAGCCCTGCGGTCTCCGCCGCGTCCCGGCCGCCCCCGGCGGACCCGCCGGCCTCGCCGCCCCCGTCACCACTGTCGATCCGCACGCGCATCCCAGCCGCCCCCTCTTCCCCCATGCCGAGCAAGCACCACACGAACACCGGCGCAGGCCGGCCCTTCTCACATTATCGAGGCACCGGCCGGCTCACCCGTGCGACCCCATCCGCCCCCGCACCGAACCCACTTGACCCGCCGGTGGTTCAACTCCCGTCCGCGTGGGGTGCGGTGATCCGGCGTACGGCCTCCACGACCGCCGCCCGGTGGCGGGCGACCTGGGCGGGTGCCCAGTCGGAACCGGTCTCGCCGGCCCCCGTACCGCCGGCCCCCGTACCGCCGACCGCCGGACCGACCAGCGCGCCGAACCACGCCTGCGACAGGGCCACCACCAGCGTCAGTACGTCGGCGGCGTCGATCCCGGCGTCGATCCGGCCCGCCTCCTGCGCCTGCCGCACGGCTGCGATCTTGCCCTGGTAGGACGCCGCCTCGGTGTCCGTGCTCCCCGGACGTTCCAGCTGCTTCCACAGCACCAGACGCATCAGCGACGGCCGCTCGACGAGGTGGTCGAAGACGGCGCCCGCGTAACCGGGCAGGTCGTCGACGTCGAAGGGCACGGACTCCGAGCCCGTCTCCAGCGCCCGCTGGAGCACGGCGTCGAAGAGCTGCTCCTTGTTGCCGTAGTAGACGTAGATGAGCCGTTTGTTCGCCTGTGCGGTCTCGGCGATGCGGTCGACGCGCGCGCCGGCGATGCCGTGCGTCGCGAACTCGGAGAAGGCCGCGTCGAGCAGGCGTGCCTTGGTCGCGCTGGAATCCCGTGCCATGCCCCGCAGCGTAGCAAGTAACTATCCGGTTATTGACATCTGGCGCGCGTGTGGTGCACGCTCTATCTATCCAGTTAGTTACTTCCCGAGGAGAGCATGATGGAGAACGCGATGGAGATCCGCGCACTGGGCGGCCAGGGACTCGAGGTCGGCGCCGAAGGGCTCGGCCTGATGGGCATGAGCGCCCACTACGGGGCCACGGACGAGACCGAGTCGCTGGCCACGATCGACAGGGCCTTGGAGCTCGGCGTCACCCTGCTCGACACCGCCGAAGGCTACGGCCCCTTCCTCAACGAGCAGCTCCTCGGCAAGGCCCTCACCGGCCGCCGCGAAGCCGCCGTGATCGCCACGAAGACCGGCGTCGAGTTCACCGACGAGGGCGCCTTCCTCGGCCACAACGCGACCCCCGAATACATTCGCCGCTCGGCCGACCGCTCCCTGCGCCACCTGGGAACCGACCACATCGACCTCTACTACCTGCACCGCATCGACCCGAACGTGCCCGTCGAGGAGAGCGTGGGCGCCCTGGCCGAGCTCGTCGCCGCCGGCAAGGTCCGCCACATCGGCCTGTGCGAGGCCGCGCCCTCCACCATCGCCCGCGCGCACGCCGTCCACCCGCTGGCCGCCGTGCAGACCGAGTACAGCCTCTTCGAGCGCGGCATCGAGCACGACGGAGTCCTCGACACCCTGAGCGAGCTGGGCATCGGACTCGTCGCGTACTCCCCGCTCGGCCGGGGATTCCTCTCCGGCGCGATCACCAGCCCGGACGACTTCGCCGCCGACGACTTCCGCCGCACAGACCCCCGCTTCCAGGGCGAGAACTTCGCCCGCAACCTGGCCGTCGTCGACCAGGTGCGCCGTCTCGCCGCCGAGAAGGGCGTCACGCCTTCGCAGCTCGCGCTGGCCTGGACCCTGCGCCAGGGCGCGGTGCCCATCCCGGGCACCAAGCGCCGCAGCTACCTGGAGGAGAACATCGCCGCCACCGCCGTGACGATCACCGACGCGGACCTGGCCGCCATCGACGCCGTGGCCCCCCACGGCGTGGCCTCGGGCGACCGCTACGCCCCGGAGCTGATGCGGTCGCTGAACGGCTGACGGGCGGGATGTGAGGATGGGGCCATGCGCGACGTGTACGACCCCGCCCCTCTGACCGCTGCCCCTCTCACTGCCGCCCCCCTCACCGCCGACTCCCTCGCCGCCTGGCGCGAGGAGGTCTCGGCGGCCCTGTACGCCGTGACCTGCGGCTTCGAGGAGAAGTACGGCTATGGCCCGGGGGAGAACGCGATCCACCCACCTGAGGCGGGCGACCGGGCCGCCGCGGGGCGCCTCGCCGCGGAATCGGCCGCCTTCGCCGAGCTCGCCCTGTACTACGGCGAGATCGGCGCCGTGACCATGGGCGGCGTCGGCAACGCCTACTTCCTGCACTCCGGGGCCCGGGCGCTCGACGAACGCATCCCCCTGCCCGAGGCGGGCGGCACCGCACCCGCCGTGCTGATCGGCTCCGACGGCGGCGGAATCCTGTACGCGGTCGGCGCGGACGGCGGCGTGTGGCGCTCGCGAAGAGCCTCGGAAGAAGCCGAGTTCGACCGGATCACGAACGACCTCGCCGAGTTCCTCGACCTCCTGCGCCGCTCGGTGCACCGCTTCCACAAGACCGGACAGCCCGGCTTCGTATAGCCCCCACCCCACGAGCCGGGCCGCGTACGCCGGTTACGGGGCCGGCGCGCCGGCCGTCCCGGGAGGTGAGGGAGGATGGGGTGTGCTTCCCTACGTTTACCGCGTCACCAAGTACGACCCCGCCGACCGTGACGACTCCGGTTCCTACGTCGGCGCCGAGGACACCGTCAGCGATCACGGCGCGGTCGAGGCGGCCTATCTCCAGGCGGTCGAGGCGTTCGCCGTCGAGTCCGGGATCGACCGCCTCTCTGTGCGCGAGCCGGGGATCTCGTCCTTCGTGCACTTCGGTGCCGAGCCGCCCATGGACGGTTTCGGGCTGGACGGGCTCTTTCCGCGGGACCCGGCCGACACGGCCGATTCGGCCGTCCCGACGGGCTTTCACGACGGGGCGGAGGTTCCGCTCGACACCGCGCTCGCGCTGGTGCGGGTCATGCTGCGCGACGGTGGCGCCTGGTGCCGGCTGGAGGTGGAGGGTGCGTTCGCCGTGCACGTGGGATGGGACCAGTACCTCTACGTCGGCAGCAGCTCCCCGTGCGAGGAGGCGCAGGCCCGGGCCCGCGCGCTCGGGCTGTTCCCGGAACGCATGGACGCCTCCCCGTACGCCATGGAGACCGACGAGGACGAGATCCAGCGGCCGGGCGACGACGCGTTCTGGGCCCGGCTGGGTTGGGCCGTCGCCTCGTGCCAGGCGGGGCTCCTGGAGGAGACGCCCATCGAAGGCGTTTCCCGTTGGCACCGCCTCGACGACGAGGCCCTCGACACGGTGCGCGCCGGGCTCGCTCCCCGCGCCCGGCTGGCCGTATGGCCGGGCCTGTCCACGGACATCGACGCCGTCCTCGGCTCGTTCCCCGCCGACGGCCTCGTCGAAGGCGTCTGGCAGGACGAGGACGGCCGTATCCACAGCGCCGTCGTCGACGAGGACGACTACGCGGAGCTGACCGCGCGGATCGCCCGTGCCGGTGCGGCGGCGCTCCTGCCCATGTACGCCGACGAGCGCGTGCCCGTCATGACCGCCGTCATGCCGGACGGCGACGGAGTGGTACGGGCCCGCTGGGGGACCGACCCCACCCCGAGCGACCGGAACTGGGCCTTCCTCACGACGCGGGCGCTTCGGCGGGGCCAAGTCGTCACCGGCACCGTGAACCACATTGCCGACTTCGGCGTCACGTTCGTCGACATAGGCGGCTTCATCGCGATGATCAACATCCCCGAGCTGTCATGGCTCCCCGTCGACTACCCCTCCGACGTCGTCTCCGTCGGTCAGGAGATCACCGCGGAGATCCTCGACGTCGACCCGGTCCGAGAACGCGTATCCCTCTCCCTCAAGGCCCTGCAGGAAGATCCGCGAAGGCCGTGACCGGCGACTAGCGCGTGTCTCTCCGTCCGATTAGTGATCACTGATGCGATGTGCGACCGGATCGAGCCGCTGATGCCGGGCCATTGCGTGGAAGTACCGCACCAACTCGCCCTGGCGGGACCTGCCCGACGAACCAGGCCCGTTCCAAACCGCCCACAAGCGGCTGATCAGATGGGCCGTCGACGGAACCTGGCAGAACATCCTGACCGCCGTGCTGACGGCCGCGGACGCCGATGACGACATCGGCTGGACCGTCTCGGTCGACTCCACCGTTGTCCGAGCCCACCAGCATTTCGCAGGAGCACGCGAAAAGGGGCCGAAGGCCGCAGCGAGCCCGCCGACCAGGCCCTCGGACGCACACGCGGCGGCCTGAGCACCAAGGTCCACCTGGCCGCCGACAGCCGGGCACGCCCCTGGCCATGACCGTCACCGCAGGCCAGGCCGGCGACGCACCCGCCTTCGAAACGGTCGTGGCCCGCATCCGCGTGCCACGAAGCGGGCCCGGCAGGCCCCGGACCCGGCCGCTGGCCGTGCTCGCAGACCGGGCCTACTCCTCCCGCGCCATCCGCTCCCACCTGCGGCGACGCGGGATTCGTGCGGTCACCCCGCAGCCGTCCGACCAGGTCGGCCACCGCCTGCGGCGAGGCCGCCGAGGCGGCCGCCCGCCCGGCTTAGACCCCGAGGTCTACAAGCAGCCGAACACCGTCGAACGCTGCATCAACCGCCTCAAGCAGTGGCGCGGCCTGGCCACACGATGCGACAGACTCGCCATCGCCTACCAGGCCGTACTCCACCTCGCCGCCATCCTCATCTGGGCACGACGATGACCAAAGACACCGAACCTAGCGGTGCCTTGCTCAGGCGAGCTGCACCGGCGCGGTGTTCGGACCTCGGGCCGTGCCCGCTTTTCCCTGTACCGCTGCCACGCCGGTCGGCCCGTCGCCCACGGTCACCGTGTTCGTTACGCGGGCTGTCGAGGTGTCGATGACCGACAGGGTGTCCGAGTCGAAGTTGCTGACGTAGACGAGGGAGCCGTCCGGGCTGACGGCGAGGCCGTTGGGGCCGTCTCCCACGGCGACGGTTTCCGTGACGGCACGGCCGCGGGTGCTGATCACGGACACG
Organism: Streptomyces sp. NPDC001513; assembly: GCF_042894695.1. NCBI lineage: Bacteria > Bacillati > Actinomycetota > Actinomycetes > Kitasatosporales > Streptomycetaceae > Streptomyces > Streptomyces sp. NPDC001513. Next base: position 282,762 of record NZ_JBIAVU010000004.1, on the reverse strand, counting down.
TTGTCGGACCCGATGTTGGCGACGTATACCTGTTGCCCGTCCGGTAGCACTCCGATTCCCGCGGGCTGGTCCCCGACCGGGATGCGGTCCGTTTCCGTGCCGTCGTGGACATCGACCACCGACACGTCGTCCGAGGTCAGGTTGGAGACGTACATGCGGCGGCCGTCGGGGGTGAGTACCAGAGCGGTCGGTCCGCTGCCGACAGGGATGGTGTCGGTGACCGTTCCGGTGGCGGTGCGGACCACTGACACGGTGCCGGACGCGGCGTTAGCGACGTACAGGGTGCATCCGTCGGGCGCCACCGCCACGCCCAGCGGGGCATCGCCCACCGCGACGGTGTCCGTCACGGCACGTGTGCGGGTGCTGATCACCGACACGTTGTCCGACCCGACATTGGCAACGTAGACGTTCCGGTTGTCGGGAGAGACCGTCACTCTGCTCGGTTCGTCCCCGACAGCGACGGTGGCGATGACCGTCCTGGTACGGGCGTCGATCACCGATACGGTGTCCGACGCGGAATTGGTGACATAGACGCGGGAGCCGTCCGGGCTGACGGCCACGCTGTCCGGTCCGTCCCCTACGGGAACGCTGTCCACGACCATGCCGGTGCCGGTGTCGACGACCGACATCGTGTCGGAGTGGAGATTGGCGATGTAAACGAGAGCACCGGGCCGCGGGGACAGCCCGACTGCCGTCGTCCCGACGGATGCGCCGGCCAGGTCACCCGGTCCCATCAGCGCCGCTGTCACACAGAGCACCACGGTTGCTCGCCGCGCAAGGTCCTGACTCCTCGTCATGGGGCCACGTTAAGTCTCCGGAGCGGAAAGCCACGTGAGGCTCACGCTCAGGCTGACCGAACGGCGCATCGTGGCCGCCACCTACGCCGTCTACACCAGCTGCACCTGGGCAACCCCACCCAGGGCACAACCTCGGACGCTCCCGCGGCGGGTTGCCACTCCGGCGCCGGGGAATCCGGGCGGTCATCCTGCAGCCGTCCGACCAGATCGCCGTCGGCTACCAGGCGCGCACTCCGCCTCGCGGGCATCCTCGTCTGGACCTGACACTGACCAAAGAGACAGAACCTAGGCCCTGCGGTCAGTCGCTTCGTTCGTGGCCCGGTCGAGTTCCGTGTCGAGGGCGAGTGCCGCTGCGACGAGAGCGAGGTGGGTGAAGGCCTGGGGGAAGTTGCCCAGTTGCTCGCCCGTCGGTCCGATCTCCTCGGCGAACAGCCCGACGTGGTTCGCGTACGTGAGCATCTTGTCGAAGGCGTACCGGGCTTGCCCGACCCGGCCGGCTCGTGCGAGGGCGTACACGTAGAGGAAGGAGCACAGCGAGAACGTGCCCTCGGAGCCCCGCAGGCCGTCGGGAGAGGCGGCGGGGTCGTAGCGGTAGACGAGACTGTCCGAGACGAGTTCGCCGTCCATCGCCTCCAGGGTGGACAGCCAGCGCGGATCCTTCGGCGTGATGAAGTCGACCAGCGGCATCAGCAGCAGCGAGGCGTCCAGCACGTTGCTGCCGTAGTGCTGGACGAACGCCCCGCGCTCCTCGCTCCACCCGCGCGTCATGATCTGCTCCAGGATGGCGTCGCGCGCGGCGGTCCACCGGGGTACGTCGGCCGGGCGGGCCATGGCGGTGGCCTGGCGGATGCCGTGGTCGAGGGCGACCCAGCACATGAGGCGGCTGTACGTGAAGTCCTTCTGTCCGCCCCGGGTTTCCCAGATGCCCTCGTCGGGGCGGTCCCAGTTCTCGCACAGCCAGTCCAGTACGTCGGCGGAGCGCTGCCAGCCGTCGTAGCCCATGAAGTTGCCCACCTGGCCGGTCTGGGCGAGGGCGAAGACGGCTTCCCCGTAGATGTCCAACTGCAGTTGTCCGGCCGCGCCGTTGCCCGCGCGCACCGGGGCGGAGCCCCGCCAGCCCGTCAGGTGGCCGAGTACCTCCTCGGTCAGGAACGGGTCCCCGTCCACGCGGTACATGATCTGCAGCGGCTCGCCGTTGGGGGCTCCGCCGTCGTGCAGCCGCTGCTGGAGCCAGTTGCGGAAGGCGTTGGCCTCGTCGGTGAATCCCAGGTCGCGCATGGCGCGGACCGAGAGGGAGGCGTCGCGGATCCAGGTGTAGCGGTAGTCCCAGTTGCGCTCGCCGCCCTCCTGCTCGGGCAGGCCCATGGTGGCGGCGGCGATCGGTGCGCCCGTGGGCGCGTACGTCATGAGCTTGAGGGTGATGGCAGAGCGGTTGACGATCCCCTGCCAGCGGCCGCGGTAGGTGCAGTGTCCGATCCAGCCGTGCCAGAAGTGACGTACGGCGCTGAAGGCCTCGGCCAGGTCGTCGGCGTTCAGGAGCGGTGGGGGAGTGCTCCGGGCATCGCACACGGTCAGGACGACGGCCGCGCGCTCACCCGCCGCCAGGGTCGCCGTGGCGCGTACGTCGTCCCCGTCGGCCTCCAGCGGAAGGGGGCCGAGGGCCTGCAGGTGTGCGGTGATGCCCGGGCCCTCGAAGCGCGCGAGGGCGCCGTCCAGGGCGAGTTTGTGGGGCGCGCGGCCGTAGTCGAAGCGCGGCCGGCACTCCAGGGCGAAGCGCACGGAGCCCCGTACCGCCCGCAGTATCCGTACCACCTGGTGGCGGTCGGTGACGGTGTGCGGATCGTGGACGGGCATGAAGTCGACCACCTCGCCGACGCCCTCGCGGGTGAGGAACCGGGTGATCAGCACGGCCGTGTCGGCCAGGTAGAGCTGGCGGGTGACGACGCCGTCCACGTCCGCGGGTCTGCCGCCCGCGACACCGGAAGACGCCTCCGCGGTGATGGCGAAGTATCCGCCGCGCTCGTGGTCGAGGAGTCCCGCGAAGACGCTCGGCGCATCGAAGCGGGGCGAACAGAACCAGTCCAGTACGCCTTCGGAGGAGACGAGCGCACACGTCTGCAGGTCTCCGATGAGCCCGTGCTCGGCGATCGGCGGATAGGGACGCATCTGCCCTCCACGTCGTGCGGCGGCTGCCCGGCGGGCAGCGGCGGGTGCGGCCGACGACGATCGGCCGATGCGTCGGGCCCTTCCGGGGCCGCGGACGCTCGTCCGGGGACGTCTCATTCTCGTGTCCTGCCCTGGTGATCGCCATGCGGGCAGCGGCGGGCGGTCCGTGGGCCCTGTCCGGGCGGGCTTCGCTCAGATGTCGACGCCGGGGTAGGACTCGGTGTAGTCGTCGCCGTCGGCTCCGTAGTACGTGCAGGTCCGCGCGTTCAGATCGACGTCGTACCAGACGACACCGGCCTTCCAGCAGCCCTCGACGAACTCCGGGAACGAGGTCTCGCCGGCCTGGTCGCTGCGGAGCGCCGCGACGAGGGCCTCGCGGTCGAAGGATGCGACGTCGACCATGCCGGTGCACAGCGGCTCGCCCTGGACGGCGACGGGCCCCGCCTCGGTGAGGTAGAGCATGGCGTGGGAGGGCACGGCCATCCGGCAGTGGCGGACGCCGGCCTGGCGGAGCGCCTCGGCGAGGTACGGGAAGCCGCCGACCTTCGGCCGGATGGCGGACGCCCGTTCCAGAGCGGCCCGAAGGTTGGCGGTGGCGTTGCTCATGGTTCTCTCCGTGTCGGGTGTGGGGGGTGGAACCTGCCAAGGTAGGATGACAACAGATTTCCAGACTGTCATCATGTTGTCAATTATGGGGAGCGTGACGTGCCGGAAGAACTGGCCCTCCTGGTCGCAGACGTGTTCGAGGCCGCCGGTCTGCTGCGCAGGATGGGAGAGTCGATCGCGTCGGCCGAGGGGCAGACCCAGGCCCGCTGGCAGCTGCTCAGCGTGGTCTCCGAGGAGCCGCTGACCGTGGCACGGGCCGCCCGCCGGCTCGGGATCGCCCGCCAGGGAGTGCAGCGGGTCGCCAACGACCTCGTACGCGAGGAACTGGCCCGCTTCGAGCCCAACCCGGACCACCGAGGGTCGCCCCTCCTGACCCTCACCCCCACCGGCCAGGACACGCTCCGGAAGATCACCACCCGAGCGAGCGCGATCCATCAGGCCCTGACCGCGGACATCGCCACGCCCGACATCGCCGCCGCCCGCGGCCTGCTCCACCGCCTGATCGACGAGGTCCACCGCTACGAAGACGGCGACCACCGGCTCGGCGAAGACGGGAGTTCCGCATGAGCCTTCTGGTGCACACGGTCCGGCCCGTCGGCTCAGGCGGCCGACCAGGGAACGCGGCAGGTGTGCGGGGCCGTCCCCTCCGGGCACAAGGTCTCGATCACCGTCTTGCGGGTCGCCCGCCATGACCGCAGGGAACACGCCAAGTGGACGCGCAGTTCGATCAGTTGCCGTGCGCCGCTGCCCTGCGCGGGATGTTCCACGGCCCACTGCCGCGCCAGGTAGTCGTACCCGTCGTCGATCGTGACGGTCGCGCTGACGATCCGGGCGCTCCGCGCGCCCGCGGCGTCCTCGACGAGTGCCCTGACCCAGGCCAGCCCCTGTTCGTCCGCGTACAGGCCGAGCGTCAGTTTGCGCGTTCTCATCGCATCGGTCCCTTGTGGTCGTCGTCCTCGCTCGTGGCGAGGGCGGTGGCGAAGGCGGTCGTGAACCAGGAGTGAACGGGAGCGAGCGTAGGCGATGCGGGCCATCCGTTGACCGTCGCCAGGAGCCGCCAGTAGCGCTCGGCGTGCGGGTCGGCGGTTGTCCGCAGGCGGGCGAGGAGCCAGCGGCGCAGATCGCCGGCGCCTGCGCGCTCGAACGCGTGGGCGTAGAGGCTGCCCAGCCGATCCGTAGGGGATGCGCTTGTGGCGGCGGAGGACGGCAGGAGGCCGGCGGATACCGCTTCGTCGACGCGTTCGCGCATCGACTGGTCGAGTGCGCCGTGCAGAGCGCCGACGTCCTGCTGCGAGGGTTCTTCCGCCTGATCCTCGGCCGCGCGGCGTATCGCGGCACGGAAGTCCGCGTTCTGGCAGAGCCCGGCGAGTTCCACCCACGCCTCGACCTGTTCGGGTGTGGGATCGTCGGGGAGCTCGGGCAGGGCGGACCGCATCAGGGCCACGAACTCGGGATTGCCGTGCAGGCCTTCGAAGGTGTCGTCGATGAAGCCGGATACCAGTCGGCGTCGTTCGGCCTGGGACAGCGTGGCGAGTCGGTGCATGAGGTCCATCTCCATGGGGGTGGGGCCGCGCCGGGCGACAGCGCGGAGAACGGCCCGGCGCAGACGAAGAGTTCGGATCTGCACGTCCAGGGCGTTGGCGTGGGATTCCGCGACTTCCGGCACGGATGCCTCCCGGTCCAGCACCTTGCGTACGGTCGCCAGATCGAGCCCGAGATCGCGCAGCGTGCGGGCCAGGTCCAGGCGGGCGAGTGCGTCGAGGCCGTACAGCCGATAGCCGGCCGGGCTCCGGCCGGTGGGCGGGACGATGCCCTTGTCGGAATAGAACCGGATGGTCTTCACCGTCAGGCCGGTCCGACGGGAGAGCTCTCCGATGGAATAGAGCGTGTCGCTGTCCATGACCCCAGCTTGCTGTCTCCCCCCCACGGGAGACTCAACCGGGGCCGGAGCGCACCGCTTTGGCGAGTGAGGCCGGTTCGGCGGGGCGTCAGGGGAGTGGGCGGTGGGGGTTCGTGCCGATGCGGGCGGCCAGGAGGGCGATGTCGTCGTCCGCGGATGCCGGGACCAGGTGGGCGATCAGGGTGTCGCAGAGGTGGTCCAGGGGCTGGTCCGGCTCGGTGAGCAGGCTGGTGAGTTCGCCCAGGCGTTCGTCGATGTCGCGGCTGCGGGCCTCGATCAGGCCGTCGGTGTAGAGGACGAGCAGGCTGCCCGGGGGCAGGGTGATCTCGGTGGTGGTGAAGGTGATGCCGCCGACGCCCAACGGGACACCGGGCGGGGTCTTGACGAGGTACACGGTGCCGTCGGGTTCGGCCACGGCCGGTGGCGGGTGTCCGGCGCGGGTGACCGTGCAGTGGCCGGTGGCGGGGTCGCAGACCACGTAGAGGAAGGTGGCGAGCATCGGTTCGGCGAGGTCGGCGAGGGTGGCCTCCAACTGGTGCAGCAGCGCCGTCGGGGACATGTCCAGGCGAGCGAGGGCACGTACGGTCGCCGAGAGGCGCCCCATGACCGCGGCGGCCGCGATGCCGTGGCCCATGACGTCCCCGATGAGCAGGGCGGCCCGGCCTCCGGTGAGGGGGAGGACGTCGTACCAGTCGCCGCCGACCTCGTTGACGTCGCTGGCCGCCAGGTAGCGGTGGGCGATCTCGATGCCCGGGGGAGGCGTGACGTGCTGGGGGAGCATGCTGCGCTGGAGGACGACGGCGGTCTCGTGCTCGTGGTGGTACAGCCGCGCGTTGTCGATGCTGATGGCGGCCCGGGCGGCGAGTTCGGCGGCGAGCGTGACGTCGTCGGACCCGAAGGAAGTCCCGCCCGGCTGGGCGCGGTAGAAGGTCGCGACGCCGAGGACCACGTCCCGCGCGACGAGCGGGATCATCATGAACGAGTGCACGCCCGTCTCGAGCAGTTGGGCCGGCTTGAGGGTGTGGCGGGCGGCCGAGGCGACGGTCCGTTCGTCGAGGTGGGCGATCAGGAAGGGCTGCCGGGCCGCGAGGGCCTGGGTGTACGGGGCGGCCGCGGGGAAGCTGAGGGTGCGGCCGAGCGGCGCCAGGATCTGGGTGACGGCGGAGCCGGTCAGCGGGGCCTTGCCCAGGCGTCGCAGGGCGACGCCCGCCGCCAGCCCCGGGCCCGGCTCGTTGCCGCTCGCGAGGGAGTCGAGGACGTCGACGGTGACGGCGTTGGCGAGGTGCGGGACGGCGAGGTCGGCCAGCTCCTGCGCGGTGCGCTCCAGGTCGAGGCTGGCACCGATACGGGCACTGGCCTCGCTCAGCAGCGCGAGCCTGCGGCGGCCCGCCTCGACCTCGGTCTGATCGCGCTGCTGCCTGGTGATGTCGAGGAGGGAGGCGATGACACCGATCGGCCGGCCGGCCGGGTCCTCCACGCGCACGTACGAGCACGACCACACGCGGTCGTGCTCCGGGTCGGCCGGGGTCCGGCCGGTGCGGCGCCGGTCGAGGACCGGTTCACCCGTGTCCAGGACCTGGCGCATCGCCTGCTCCATCTCGTCGGCGTTCACCTCGGGCAGGATCTCGGCCAGGCGCCGGCCCACGTGGGCGGATTCCGCGAGACCGTTCATCTCCTCCAGCGCCGGGTTGACCTGCAGGAACCGCAGCTGCGTGTCGAGTATGGCGATGCCGACGGGGGAGCGGGCGAACAAGCCGTCCCACACCGCCGAGGACCCCCGGATGCGGCGGGTGGCGTGCGCGTCCGCGGCGAAGACCAGAACGGCCGAGGCCCCGTGGCGCCGGTCGGGGACGGGGCAGGCCCAGATCTCCAGCTCCAGCGGGTGCCCGCTGCGGTGCCAGGCGGTGACCGTACCCATCACCCCGCGCCCGGTGGCGGCCGTTTCCCACAGGGAACGGCCCAGGCTGCGGTCGGCGCCCGGATGGAGCAGATCGGCGATGTGCCGGCCGAGCACCTGGGGCGGGGTGTAGCCGAGGAGTTCCTGCGCGCCGTGGTTCCAGCGGACGACGACGCCGTCGCTGCTGGTGGCCACCAGCGCCACCGGCAGCGCGCCCAGCCATCCGCCGGCGTCCTGGGCGGCGCCGCTGACCAGGTCCTCGAACGGCATCTCCTCATGCATCGTGTACTCGTTCCTCGTGCGAGGCCCCGGCCCCGCAGGGGTGCCTCGGACAGCGGCAGGCGCCACCGTTGCCCACGGACGCGAAGGGCGCCACGGTCAGCTCCTGCGGCCACTCGCCCGGTGCGTGCCGCGGCTGCGCTTCGTCCACACTCCTCATCGTCGCCCTGGCGGCTCGGCGCCGCCCCCCGGCCGCCCCGTCCTACGGCCGTCCGGAGGTCGCGCCGGCCGCCGCGGGCGCGGGCCCGTCGGCGCAGCGGAGGCGGTCGGCGGTCACGGGGGCGCCGTCGGCGATGTTGCGGTCGTAGGTGACGGTCTTGACCAGGACCGGCCGCGAGCCGACGGCGACGTCGAAGAACGCGCCGTGATCCGGGCCGGGCTCCAGACGGGAGCCGGGCAGCGCGGCCGCCAGGGTGGCCGCCTTCTCCTCCTGGCCGGCGGCGAACCGGATGACCGGAGGGCCGGCGGGCCGGTCGGGCGGTGCCGACGGCGAGGTGTCGACGACGACGAACCCGTTGCGGCGCAGGGCCGCGGCCACGGCGGCGTCGTCCACGCGGACCGCGATCCCGGCGGGATCGGTCGGCGCCGGGGTCTCCGCGACGGGCTGGATGCGGGTGTCGCCCGTGAGGGGCCGGTCCGCGCCCAGGGCCGCCCACAACGCGGCGGAGCGGGCCTCGTCCCACACCAAACTGGAACCCACTCCGGGTACGCGGTGGTCGAAGAGCCGGATGGGGACGGTCGCGAACTCGGTCCGGTCCGCTCGCAGGCGGCCGAGCGCCCAGCCGATGCGGATCAGATCGCCCGGCCCGGTCCGCGCGTCGGTGCGTACGGTCTTCAGCAGGGTGCGCACGGTCCGCGCCGTGCGCAGCGGGCTGGCCAGGGCGCCCTCGAAGGTGAGGCGGGCCAGCAGGTCGTTGACCACGCGCTGCTGACGACGGACGCGGCCGAGGTCGCCCGGCCGGAGGTTGACGTGCCGGGCACGGACGTAGCGCAGGGTTTCATTTCCGTTGGTGTGGTGGCGGCCGGCGCCGATGTCGAGGCCGGAGTTCTCGTCCGTGAGCGGCCGGTCGGTGCAGACGGTCGCGCCGCCGAGGTTGTCGATGGTCCGTTCGAAGCCCTTGAAATCGGTCTCCAGGTAGTGGTCGACGTGGAGACCGGTGGCCTTCTCGACGGTGGCCACCGTGAGGGCGCCGCCGCCGAGCTTGTACGCGCCGTTGATCTTGCCGCTGCGGGCGGTGGTGGTGTCGCCGGCGTATTCGACGTAGGAGTCGCGCGGGATGGAGACCACGCTCGCCCGCTGCCGGTTCCCGGAGAGGTGCACGAGCATCATGACGTCCGTGCAGTTGCACGCCTCGCCGCCCACGTGGAGCCGGTTCTTCTCGGCTGCGGAGAGACCGGCGCGGCTGTCGATGCCGACGATCAGGATGTTCGTGCCCCGGCTGCCGCCGCCCGCCGCACCGCTCTCGGCCGACACCGCCGCCGAGACGGCCTGAGGGCCCAGGAGGGAGCCGCAGGAAAGGGCGGTCAGCAGCGCGAGGGCAACAGTGAGACGACGCATGCACATCCCCGATGTAGGACAAATCGGCTTAAATCGGGACTGTACGTGGCCTCTGCGCGAGGAGCGGGGCTGTACGCGCCGGTTTCACCCCGGAAACGGGCCGTCGGCCGTAGCCGACGGCCCGGGACGGACGAAGCTGCTGGGCCCTGTCCGGGCAGTGAAGCCCCTAGTAGTAGTGGCGCCGCCCGCCGACCTCGTGTCCGACAGCCCCGAGGATCCACAGCACGGCGCCGATGACGAGCAGGATGATGCCCAGCGTCCACAGGATCGATATGCCGAGCAGCCACCCGACGATCAGCAGAATGATTCCGAGCACGATCATGAGGGTCTCCCATCTCCGTGGCCGCCTCTGGCCCGACGCCGGTCGCGCAATGCCGCGCGACCGCCGCGGTCCTGGCCTGGCGGGGACCTCTCGGGCTGCGGCGTTGGTGCGCTGCGGCGGTCGTACCGGAACGCGGCGCACACGGCGTCTCACCGTTTTCCACCAGCGCAAACATGCTGTGGTTCCGGGTGTTCGCCGGGGCGGAAATCCGGTTGTGACGGCCGTGCGCGCCGCCTACGTTGCCGATCATGCTGCCTAGGGTGGAAACGGACGAGGAGTGGGACGCGGTCGTCCCCGATGAAACGATCATGCGGCCGGGCGTGGAGGACCTCTGCGGCCGCCTGGGGCTGGCCGGATCGCCCCTCGTCCGCTTCCGGGACGGCTCCCAACCGGTCTACGCGGTCGGTGACGAGCACGTCCTGAAGCTCTTCCCGGCCGCCGCGGCTCGGGACGGCGTCGCCGAAGGACGGGTGCTCGCCCACGTGCAGGGACGGCTGCCGGTGGCGACGCCGAGCCTCCGGGAGTCCGGCACCTACGAAAACGGCTGGCGCTACGTCCTGATGTCCAGGCTCGGCGGCGAGAGCCTGGCGCACGCCTGGCCGCGAATACCGCAGGCCGACCGGGAACGGCTGGTGGCCGAGGTCGGCGAGGCTCTGGCGGTGCTGCACGCACTGGACCCCGAACCGCTCGCGGACGTCCTCGGCCCCGGAGACTGGGGCGCCTTCCTCGACCGTCAGCGGGACGGGGCCGTGGAACAGCAGCGCGGTCACGGGCTGGCCGACGCATGGCTGGAACAGATCCCCGACTTCCTCGCCGCCGTCCCGCTGCCGCGTGAACCCCAGCGCGCCCTGCTGCACACCGAGGTGATGCGGCAGCACCTTCTGGTGGACCCCGACGGCTGGCGGCTGACCGGAATCTTCGACTTCGAGCCGGCCATGATCGGTCACCGGGCGTACGACTTCGTCGGCGTCGGACTGTTCGTCACCCGCGCCGACCGCCGGCTGCTGAGCAGGCTCCTGGCCTCGTACGGCACCGGCACGGGCAGTGGCACGGGCAGTGGTACGGGCATCGGCGCCGGGTTCGAGCCGGCCGAACTGCTCGCCCACACCCTGCTGCACGTGTACAGCAACCTGGCCTGGTACCTGCGGGAGCTGGGTGCGCCGTCGGACGGGAAGCTGACCTCCCTCGCCGACTTCTGGTTCGGCCGGGACTGACACCGCACCGGCGCACCCCGCTCACTCGCCGTTGGCCGAGAAGTGCTGGTAGTCCCGGTTGGCCCAGCGGCCGCCCCAGCGCCAGCCGACCTCGCGGAACGCCGCCGTGAGGGCATCGCCCGGGTGGATCTGGCCCGGGCGGTTCAGGGACCGTCGCAGATGGGGGCGGGCCTGCGGCGGGTGGACGACGCCGTGGATGTCGACGTACGGGTTCTCCACGGGGTTGATGTCCACCGCATCGCCCCAGGCGTGCTGCGACAGGCGCCGGGGATCGCCGGTGACCGGGCGGCAGTTGAAGGCGGAGGTGTTGTCGTCGGCCATGGCCTCGGAGTCGTCGCGGTACTCGGCCATCACCCGCATCCGGCGGATCGGGAAGTGCACGTCGAAGGCCCGCTGGAAGACGTGGAGGAGGGGGCGGACGGCGTCCTCGTGGACGACCATCTCGCCCGCGTGGGTCCGGCCGTCGAAACCCCAGTGGTTCATCCGGATCAGCCTCAGCCGCTCGGGCGGGACCGGGCAGCCCTTCCGGTAGGAGGCGCCCAGCTTCTCCGCCGGTACGGCCGTGACCCGCGCGGAGAGCCGGGCCGGCGGCTCGGCCGGCCGGGCCTGGACGCGCGGCGGACCGGCCTGGGTGGAGCAGGCCAGCGCGGCCACGCACAGGGTGGCCGTCACGGCCGCGGCCGCGGTGGTGTGGCGCACGGGACACACGTTACGGCGATCGCCGCAGGTGGGCATGCCGGGCATGGCCGGTCGGGCGGCGCCGGCCGGGCGGCGCGCGGACCCAGGCCACCCAGGCCACCCAGGCCACCCAGGCCACACCGGCCGCCCGCGCCGTGGTCAGGGGAGGGTGGTGACCGGCAGGCCTTCCAGGGCGCGGAACCGGAAGGTGCTGGTCCAGCGGAGCGGGTCCACGGGGCGGGCGAGCCTGAGGCCCGGGAGCCGTTCGACGAGCGCGCCGAGGGCCAGAGTGAGCTGGAGCCGGGCCAGGGGGGCGCCGAGGCAGTAGTGCATGCCGTGGCCGAGGGCGAGGTGGGCCTTGTCGGCGCGGTCGATGTCGAAGCGGTCGGGATCCGGGTAGCGGGCCGGGTCCCGGTGTGCGGAGGCCAGGCAGAACAGGACGGTGTCCCCGGCCGGTATCCGTACGCCGCCGATCTCGACGGCCTCGGTGGGGAAGCGGCGGATCGCGGTCTGGTTGGGGCTGGTGTGCCGCAGGAGTTCCTCGACCGCGTCCGCCATGCGCGCGGGCCGTGCCCGCAGCTCGGCCAGCTGCTCCGGGTGCTCGATGAGGGTGAGCACGCCGGCGCTGATGACGTGCTGGACGTTCTCGCCGGCGGCCCCGAGGATCAGGAAGGCGAGCGAGACGAGTTCGTCCTCGGTGAGCCGGTCCTCCTCGTCGCGCGCCGTGATCAGGCTCGACAGCATGTCGTCGCCGGGGGCGGCGCGCCGCAGGGCCACGAGGTCGACGAGGAACCGGTGGATGTCACCGATCGCCTGGACGAGACCCTCGCGGGAGCGCGGGCTGAGCATGGTCGCGACCCAGCCGGAGAAGCGCTCCTGGTCGGCGGCCGGGATGTCGAGCAGGGCGGCGATGACCCGTACCGGCAATGGCCTGGCGAAGCCGGCCACCAGATCGGCCTCGCCGCTGCTCGCGATCTCCGCCGTGAGCCGCGCGACCAGGTCGTCGACGGCTGCCCCGACGCCGGCGCGCAGCGATTCGACGTGCCGGGGCGTGAACCCCTGCGCGACCAGCCGGCGAAGGCGCAGGTGGTCCTCCGGGTCGATGTTCAGCAGATTGCGGTCGAGCGCGGGCGGGAGCGAGAAGCCGCTGAAACCCGTCGCCGCATGCCTCTTGTTGACCGACAGGCGCTGGTCGGACAACCCTGCGCGCACGTCCGCCTCATGGGTCACCAGCCACACCGGCGAACCGTCGGGCAGCGCCACCCTGTGCACCGACCCTGCGGCGCGCAGGTCCGCGTAGACGGCGTGGGGGTCGTGCGAGAACGAATCTCCGAATGGCTGGGGCAGGGTGACGTCTTGTGAGGTCCGGGTCGGGGTCATGCGCATTCCCTACGTGCTGAGTGGCCGGTCGTCGCCGGGCAGGTGGTCGAGGATGAGAGCGATGGTTTCGGCCGTGCCGGTGGTGTCGTGCAGCAGGCCCCCGTGGGTCCGCACGTGGTAGCGGCCGTTCCCGGTCGCCCGGACCATCGGCAGGTCCGTGCAGAGGGGAGCGGTGGCGCGGCGGCTGAAGCGGAGCCAGTCGTGGCTGGTGCGCGGGGACAGGGCCCGCAGGCGCGGTTCGGTGAAGGCGGCTTCGACGAGCTCGTACAGCGAGGCGTACGGCGGTGAGGCAGCCGACGCGCGCAGCCGGCGCCACTTGACGGATACGGCGTCGCCGGGCCCGTCGGCCTCGGACGGCTCCCCGGAACCGAGGAAGGACCACCGTGCGACCAGGTCGGGCACGGGCAGCCCCAGCAGCCAGGAATGCGTCGCGCCGGCGGCCTCGGACAGGTCCGTGGTGCTGCCGTGGGCCGTGCGCGCCCCGTCGGTGCGGCAGTTGACGGCGAAACTCCGTCGGCCGAGGGTCATCGAGACGATCACGGACCGGTCGCCGCTTCGGGCGCGCGCCACGGTGTGCCGCCAACCCGGCGGTGGCATCAGTCCGATCGTGAGTGCGTGCCCCGCGCGGTCCGCTGCGTCCTGCAGCGCCTGCCGCAGGGATCCGGCCCGAACGACGTCGGGGTAGAACTCCGCGTACGCGCGCAGCGGTTCTTCCGGCTCTGCTTCGGTGTGTTCCTCGGGCATGAGTCGAGTCTGCCATCGCCCGGACAGGGACTAGCAGGCGCCCGGGCCCTTGTCCGCCGCCTCGCACTCGGCGGCGCCGCTCCGGGCGAGCTCCGTGCACAAGGAGGCCTCCACCTTGCCCAGCAGACGGGCCAGTTCGGTGCGTTCGGCGTCCTCCAGGCCGTCCAGGGTCTGGTGTTCCAGCTCGCCCCACGCCCTGCGGACCTCGACCAGCAGCCCGCAACTGGTCTCCGTCGCCTCGACCAGGGAGGCGCGCCGGTCCGACGGGTCGGGGCGGCGCCGTACGTGGCCGGACTGTTCGAGGCGCTGGAGCATCTTGGTCACCGTGGACGGGTCGAGGCCCACCGCCTTGATCAGCTCGGACTGGCGCACGGCCCCGCTGTCCCACAGGTGCATCATCAGGAACTCCTGCCCCGGGTGCAGCCCCAGGTCCCGCAGGGCGCGGCCGGCCGCGATCCGGTGGAGGCGGGCGACCCGGCTGATCGCATGGCTCACCGGCCCGTCCAGCACGGCGCTGGGCACCGCCTGGCACTGCGGGGCGGTGCGCGGTTCCTGAGCGGTTTCCGCGGCCATGGGGGCGCTCCTCCTGGGTCGGGTGCGGCAGGTCCTGGTGGTGGCCTGGTGGTGGTCCTGGCTGAGGTCCTGGTTGAGGTCCTGGTGATGGATCTTACCCTCCCCCCAGATTTTACCTTGGCCGACCAAGTAATGGGGTACGCTGCATCTCGAAGCCAATGCTTGGCCGACCAATTATCTCTGTGAGGCGAATATGACCAGCGCTTTCGAACCGGTTCGCATCGCCGGCTCCACCCTCTCCAACCGGATCGCCCTTGCTCCGATGACCCGCAGCCGCGCGGCCGAGGGCGGCATCGCGACCGCCCTCGTCGCCGAGTACTACACCCAGCGCGCCTCGGCCGGTCTGATCATCAGCGAGGGGATCCAGCCCTCCGTGGTCGGCCAGGGCTATCCCTTCACCCCCGGCCTGCACAGCGCCGAGCAGGTCGCGGCCTGGCGCGAGGTCACCGACTCCGTGCACGCGGCCGGCGGCCGGATCTTCGCCCAGCTGATGCACTCCGGCCGGATCGGCCACCCGTCGCTGCTGCCCGACGGCCTCGTCCCCGTCGCCCCGTCGGCGGTGGCCGCCCAGGGGCAGCTGTTCACCGGCGAGGGCATGAAGGACTTCGTGACCCCGCACGAGCTCACCGGAGCCGAGGTGCGCGCGACCGTCGCCGCCTTTGCCGAGGCCGCCCGCAACGCGGTGGAGGCCGGTTTCGACGGGGTGGAGCTCCACGGCGCCAATGGCTACCTGATCCACCAGTTCCTGGCCCCCGGCACGAACCTGCGCACCGACGAGTGGGGCGGCCCGGTGGAGAACCGGATCCGCTTCGCGGTCGAGGTGGTCAAGGCGGTCGCCGCCGCGATCGGTGCCGAGCGGACGGCTCTGCGCATCTCGCCCGGGAACACGTACAACGACATCTCCGAGCCCGACCCGCAGCCCGCCTACGAGGCGCTGGTCAAGGAGATCGACGGGCTCGGCCTGGCCTACCTGCACGTCCTGGAGCCCGCCCCCGAGGCCCGTGCGACCACCCTCGCCCTGCGCAAGCAGTTCTCGGGGCTGCTCGTCCTGAATCCGGCGACCGAGGGCCCCACCGACCACCGGGCCCTCACCCTGATCGAGGACGGCACCGCCGACGTCCTCGCCTTCGGCGCCCTCTTCCTGGCCAACCCCGACCTGCCGGACCGCCTGCGCACCGAAGGCCCGTACAACACCCCGGACCCGACCACCTTCTTCGGGGGCGACGCCCGCGGGTACACGGACTATCCGACCCGCTAGGAGCCTTGGCGGGCCCATGTGTGCGCGAGGCCCGTCGTGTTCGTCATGCGGTGGGACATGGGTGCGGCGTGCCGCGGCGGGTTCGCCGTGGCACGCCGTTCACGTGTGCCGGCAGTTCACGTGTGCCGGCAGTTCACCGTTGCCGGTGGTGTGGCTGTCGGTGGGGGTCAGCGGCGGGGCTGGTGGTGCCCGCGGCCGCCCCAGGACTCGGTGTCGAGGACGTTGCCGCGGTTGTCGCGCAGGGTGGCGGTGTCGCGCTCGTTCCAGATCTGGTGGCGGCGGTCCTGGTAGACGTCGCGGTGGGTGTCGCGTCCGTTGCCGGTGTGGACCTTGACGCTGGAGCGGCCGTCCAGACGGAAGTTGTTGGCGAAGCGGTAGCGGTTGCCCTGCTGGTCGGTGAGGGTGTAGCCGCGCAGGTTGACGGCCTTGTGGCCGGTGTTCTTCACCTCGACCCATTCCCGGTTCAGCGCGCGGTTGGAGCGGTCGTTGCGGGCGGGGCTGTCGTACTGGACGTCGCCGATGACGATCGAGGAGTGCCCGTTCCGGTCGCGTCGGTGGTCGTCGGCCGCGGCCGGCAGGGCGGCGGCGCCGACCAGGGCGACGGCGGCCAGCGCCGCGGAGAGGGCGCGGCGGGTGGCGAGAGAAGCAGACATGAAGATGACCCCTTCAACAGTCAGCCCGGACCGGCGTCGTTCGAGCCGGTCGGGCTCCGTGCGGTTCCCGGCGTCCTGCCGAGGAGCCACACTTTGGCCTCCGTGCACCACGAATCGCCGCAATTAAGGCTCGTGTTGCTCAATTCGGATATATCTATAACTCTCCCGTGTAATCGGCCAGGGTGGGATCCACGTCGGCGCGGTGAGGGTGTGTATCCGGTCAAGCTGCATGGCCGTTCGGTGAACCGCGCGCAGCCGACAGCAGGTCAGAGGGCGCAAGGATGCACGTCGTGCCCGGCGCCGCCCGTGTTTCGCGTCCGGCCGAGGCCTCGACGCTCCCCTCTGAGCTGCCCGAACGACCATTCGGTCGTGCGTAAGTGCATGCTCTGTCCGTAAATCGGCCATGGACATGCGGCGCGCCCGCATGTCGGACAGTCTGGGCTCGCCAGGACGCGATCGAAAGAAATTATCGCGTTCAACCTTTGAATCGAAAGTGAGTCTCGTCGTGCGTCACCGCATCGCAGCTGCCTCCGCCGCTGCAGTCATCAGCCTGATCGGAGCCACCGGTATCGCGGCGGCTCAGCCCGCCAGCCTGTACGCCCCGTCCGCCATGGTGTTCACCATCGCGCAGGGCGACGACGACGCGTCCACCGTCGTCCGGGCATCCACCCTCAGCTGTGCGCCGACCGCCCTGGGGACCCACCCCGACCCCGGCTCCGCCTGCGCGGCCCTCAACTCCACCGGCGGGGCGCTCGACCACCTGCTGGCCTCCCCGGACCCGGACCGGGCGTGTCCGATGCACTACGCCCCCGTCACCGTCACGGCGGACGGCGTGTGGAAGGGCAGCCGCGTCAGCTGGAAGCACACCTTCTCCAACAACTGCGTCATGAACGTGACCCTCAACGGCAACGCCGTCTTCGCGTTCTGACCCTGCGCCGGTGCGGACCCGCCGCCCACGCACGGTGCCCCGCCCGCGGTCCGCGGGCGGGGCACCCGCATGCGCCCGGCGACCGGCAGGGAGGCAGCGGTCCGCGGCGGATCCTCTCCTCGCCGTTGACGACATCGCCTGGCCCGGCCGCGCCTCAACCCTCGATCAGCCGAAGGAAACGCCCGGGCTCACCTCTCCCGGGCCGAGACGGTGACGTGGTCGACCCGCATCGCGTGGCCCGGTTCGGTGGCGGGGCCGACGGTCGCGCCGTCGGCGAGCGGGAGGTTGCCCCCGACGGCCACGTTGAGGATCAGGAACAGCCCGTGGTCCACGGCCCGCTGCCACGTCCCGGCGTCCATCCGGGCGGCCGTCACCCGGTGGTACACACGGCCGTCCAGATACCAGCGCACCTCCTCCGCGCCCGGGGCGAGATCGACCTCGACGGCGTACGCGTGGAAGCCCGCCCGGCAGTCGGAGCACGGCTGCGGACCGGAGCCCAGCCCCACCGACTCCTCGCACGGGCCGCCTTCGAGGACCCCGCAGTGCATGGTGCCGAAGACGGTGTCCCGCCCGTTCACGGACTCCATGACGTCGAGCTCGCCGACCCCCGGCCAGCCCGTGTAGCCGTCGCGCAGCGGCGCCCCCAAGGTCCAGAACGCCGGCCAGTACCCCGCCGCCTTCGCGCCGGTCACGTCCGGCAGGGCGATCGACGCCTCGATCCGCAGGGCCCCGCCGGGCGGGGGCGCGAAGTCGGAGCGGCGCGTCTCGATGCGCCCCGAACTCCACTCCCCGTCCTTCCGGGTGGGGACGATCTCCAGCGCGCCCTTCCCGTCGAGACGCACGTTGTCCGTCGAGTCCGTCATGGTCTCGATCTCGCCCGTGCCCCACTGCGGCGCCGGGCAGCCCGGATAGCAGGTGCCGAGGTCGTGGATCCAGTGGGCGGCCGACGGGGGACTGCCCGCCGGGCCGTCGAAGTCGTCCCGCAGCAGCTGCCTCCACCCGTCCGCGCCGGCCGGCCCCGCGGCTGCGGCCGGCGCCGGCAGGGCCCCGGCCTCCGTGAACAGCCGCTCCAGCCGGTTGGTCAGGACGACGGCCGCCACATTGGTCAGGTGCGCGTCGTCCCGGTAGAGCAGGATCCGGTCGAGCACGGCCGGGCAGGTCGGCCCGTCGCCCGGGCACAGGACCGGGTTCACACTGACGCTCCGTACGCCGGGCAGCGCACCGGACGCGATCCGCGCCGCCAGCGGATCGGGTGGCAGGGCGTCCGTCCGCCTGAACGCGCAGGCGCCCGGCGACTCGGGACGGCCCGAGACGCACGCCGGGACGTCCGTACCGGGTACGGGGGTGTCCTCGACGTAGACGATCGGCGCCCCCAGCGCCCTGAGCTGCCGCAGCGTCTTCTCCCAGCCCTCGGCCAGGAGCCCCTGGTCGGCGGTGTAGCGGTTGAGGGAGGCGATCACGATGAGCCGCGGCTTCGGCTGCCGCTTCAGCCGGTCCAGGGTGTCGGCCCGCCAGGTGTCGCACTCCCGGTAGGCGCGGCCGAGCTGGGGGCTGTCCACCGCCAGCTCCGGCAGCGGGCAGCCCTGCTTCACCAGCTCCTGCAACGCCCAGCCCCGCCCGGCGGCCAGCGCCAGCATCGGGGAGAACCACTGCCCGGCGTGCGAGTCGCCCAGCAGCACGATCCGGTCCGGGCTGTCCACCGCGCCGAACAGGCAGTCCGGGCTGCGCGTTTCGGCCGGGGCGACCTCGCAGGCCCCGTCCGGCGGGAAGTCCGCGCGCGCCTGTACGGGGCTCGGCACCACCGGACCGTCCACGAGCGGGGTACCGGAGGTCCGGGCGAGCAGGGTGGGGCCCGAGGCGGCGCCCGGCGGCAGCCCCTTCGGGTCCACCGGGGCGGCCGGGCCCAGCAGGTGCAGGCTCGTGGTCCCCACCACCAGGGCGAGGACGAGCGGCAGCACGATGGCGGTGACGCCCACCGACAGTCCGCGGCGGGGGAGTTCGGAGACCGTACGGCTGCGGCGCAGCGGCTGCTCGACCCAGCGCAGGGTGGCGAGCGCGGGCAGCACGGCCGCCAGCGTCAGCGCGGTCTTCGCGGGCCAGCCGAGCGGGCCGGTCCGGGCCTCCGCGAGCACGAGCACCGGCCAGTGCCACAGGTACAGGTTGTAGGAGAGCCGTCCGACGGCCCTAGGTGCCCGCCCCGCCAGCAGCCGTCCGACCTCGTGGCGGCCCGGGGTGTGTCGCTCGCCCCGGCCGGGGATCGCGGCGAGGATCACGGCGGCGGTGGCCAGGGTCGGCACGAGCGCCGCGTAGCCGGGGTACGGGGTCGCGGCGTCGTACGACACCACGCACCAGCCGATCGCGGCGGCCCCGGCCCAGCCGCACAGCAGCCGCAGCGGTCGCGGCCCGCGCATCAGGTGCCAGGGCAGCAGGGCGAGCAGCGCACCGACCCCGAACTGCCAGACGCGCGAGGGCGTTCCGAGGTACGCGAGGGACACGGAGTGCCGCGTCCAGTACAGGGCCAGGGCGAACGACGCGAGGGTCAGCGGCGCGGCGACCAGCACCACGACGAAGCGTACGGCCCGGCCCCGGCGGACCGCCCGGGCCGCGCCGAGCACGAGCACCGCCAGCAGCGGGGCCCAGAACAGGTAGAACTGCTCCTCGACGGCGAGGGACCAGAAGTGGAGCAGCGGGCTCTGGCCGTGCCCGGCGGCGAGGTAGTCGGTCCGCTGCGACACGAACCGCCAGTTGGCGACGGACAGCGCCGCCGCGACGACGTCGTGCTCCACGTCGGTGCGGCGCAGCGGTACGGTCAGCCAGGCGCCGGCCACCGCCACCGCGCCGAGCACGACGGCGGCCGAGGGCAGCAGCCGTCGGGCCCGCCGGGAGAAGAAGTCCCCGAGCCGGATCCGGCCGGTGGTGATCGCCTCGCGGACCAGCAGGCCGGTGATCAGGTAGCCGGAGATGACGAAGAAGACGTCCACGCCGACGAAACCGCCGGTCGCCCACGGGATCCCGGCGTGGAAGGCGAGGACCGCGACGACGGCGACCGCGCGCAGCCCCTCGATGTCGGGCCGGAAGGCGGACCGGTGCGGGCTGGGCCCGGACTCGACGCCGGAACGGGATCCGGACGGTGGCGCGGCGGGGTCGCGCCGGCCGGGTGTGAGGAGGAAGGACATGGTGACGGCGCCTTTCAGCTCAGCCAGGGAAGCATCGGGTCGACCCACCCCGAGGCCAGCAGCCCGGTGAGCAGGAGGACCGCGGAGGCGGCGACGGTCTCGGGCCAGCGGCGGGGCAGCATGCCGGTACGGGGGCTCAGGGCGGCCCGTACGCGGGCGCGCAGCGGTCCGGCGGCCGGGTACAGCTCGGCCAGCAGGTCCCGGATCAGGGGGACGTTGATCTGGCACTGCACCAGGAGGTAGAGGAGCAGCCCCCAGTTGGGTTCCCAGCCGTTGTGGGACACGGCCAGTGCGAGCCCGGCGACGGCCGCGCCGTTGGAGAGGACGAGCCAGGCCAGCGAGACGGCGACCACCCGCCGGGCCATCCCGCCCGGGGCCGCCGCACTCCGGGTGCCGGTGGGCACCCAGGCGGCGCTGCGGCCCCGCAGCGTGTGCAGGAACGCCGTCGCGGCGGCCACGCTCGTCAGGACGTTCGCCCGGATCACCTCGACCCTCCAGCGGGTCCGGCTGATCCGCGGCAGCAGCACGTGCCAGAGCCACAGCGGGGCGAGCAGCGGCAGTACGTGCCACGGCCGGATGTGGTCCGGGTACCAGAACATCATCACCAGCGGCGGCAGCGGCGCCGCGAAGGTGTTCACCGCCGTGGTCAGGTACCCGACGATCCCCTCGTAGAAGCACAGCCGCATCCGCCAGGGGGCGCGCATCCGCCCCAGCACGGGCGTGCCGAGCAGGTGGAGGTTGCCCATCGCCCACCGGTACTGCTGGTTGACGAAGGAGGTGACGTGGTCGGGCGAGGTGCCCTTGGCGACCAGCACCGGCACGTACTGGGTCCGGAACCCCTGCTCGTGGAGGGCGAGTCCGGTGTAGAGGTCCTCGCTGTGGTCGAGCCGGGCGAATCCGCCGGCCAGGTCGATCGCGCCGCGCCGGTAGACGGCGTTGCTGCCGCAGCAGATGGCGGCGTCGCTCGCGTCCCGGGACGGCTGGATCCACCGGAAGAACCACTCCTGGGCGGAGCCGGCGGCGCGCTGGATCCAGCCCATGGTCTCGTCGGTGTCGAAGCACTGCGGGCTCTGCACGATGCCCACGGCCGGGTCGGCCAGGTACGGGACGAGGTGGCGCAGGAAGTCCGGCCTGGGGGCGAAGTCCGCGTCGAGGATCGCGATGAACTCGGCGCTGCTCAGGGTGAGTGCGTGGTTGAGGTTGCCGGCCTTCTTCAGGTGCCCCCGGTCGGGGCGTACTACGTACTCGTAGCCGTACGAGGCGGCCAGCGCGGCGACTTCGGGCCGGTCGGCGTCGTCCAGGATCCAGACGGTCAGTGCGTCACGCGGCCAGTCGACGGCCGCCACCGCGCGGTAGGCGTTGTCCAGGACGGGGAGCGGCTCGCCGCAGGTCGGCAGGTACAGATCGACGCCGGGCAGGGCGGCGGGTCGCCAGGCGTGGACGAGCACCTCGTGCGACTGCCGGGTGAGCCGGCGCTGGCGCAGGCTGTTGACGGAAGAGAGCGCCAGCGCAACGACGTTGAGGCCGAGGACGGCGAGGAAGGCCCACAGGGCGGGTGTGCGCAGGGCGAAGGTGAACATGGTCGCCGCCGTGAACACGAAGGCGAGCGAGGTGGCGACCAGGACCCATCGGCGTTGCGGTCCGAAGTACCAGTAGAGCTCTTCGTCGGAAGGTGGTTGCGGAAGATGATGAAAGGTCATAAAGCCCCCCACGGCTGTGCATGTGCGTGTTTCAGGTGACCCAGCCTAGTGTTAAAGGTATAGACCACTGTCACGTGGGGATGAACAGTCCTGAAACTCAAGGCTGTTGCCGACCCGTACCTTCGGCCCCGGTCCGCGGACCGGGGCCGAAGGTACGGGCGTGGCGGACAGGGCCTAGCGGCGCGCGTCCACCACCGCGAGGAGCTTGCCGCTGGTCGGGCTCCGGTCCAGCGACGCGCCGTCCACCGCCTCGACCACCAGGTCCAGCAGCCGCTCCGTCACCGCCGAGCGGAGCTCCGGGTAGCCGGCCAGCAACACCTCCTGCAGCCGATCCGGGTCCGTCGCCGCGGCCCGCTCCACCCGTACGGTCAGCAGCTCGCGCGCGTCCGCACCGTCGAGCCGGATCTGCAACTCGCCGCGGTGGCCGCCCTGTTCCTCCGCCAGGTCGAGGAAGCGGCGGTGGTTGAGGAAGTACGTCGCCACTCGCATCACGTCACCGGTGCGCCCCCGCAGCTCGAAGCGGGGCGCGTGCCGCCCGCACGGACAGCGGCCCGGCACCTCCCGGCCGAGGTCGCCGATCACGTACCGGCCCAGCTGCTGGCCGCGCCGGGCGTGCGTGGTGAAGACCAGCCGGCCCGTCTCGCCCGGGGCCACCGGCCGGTCCTCGGCCAGGTCCACGATCTCCATCGTGTGCAGGTCGGCGTGCAGGTGGTGGACACCGCCGGAGCTCTCGGCGCACTGGTAGCCCAGCGGGCCGAGGTCGGTGCTGCCGTAGGTGATGGAGCGGACGGTCTCGATCCCGAACGTCTCCTTCAGCGTGCGCTGTTGCTCCTCGGTGAAGTGCTCGCCGCCGTAGAAGACCTTGCGCAGGCCACCGTACGCGCGCAGCGCATCCGCCTCCGCGTGCAGCAGCTGCCACAGGTAGGAGGGCATCCCGAAGAGGGTGTCGGCCCCGAGGTCGATCAGCGCCCGCGCCGTCGCCCGGTGGTCCGGCCCCGCGGACAACGGCAGCTGCACCCCGCCGAGCCGCTCCAGGACGGAGAAGAAGCTGATGAAACTGCCGTACATGGCGCCGCAGTAGAAGAGGTTGGCGGTGCGGTCCCCGACCGGGTCGTAGCCGGCGGCGAGCAGACCCCGGGCGGCGGCGTGCATCTGGGTGTCGTAGTCGTCGTAACTGAAGATCGACAGCGCCGGCGCACCGGTGCTGCCGCCGCTGCGGAAGAACAGCTCGGCATCGGCCCGTGCCACCCGCGAGCCCGACTCCTGCACGTCCTCCTTGCCCACCAGCGGGCCCGCCGGCCGCGGCAGCACGACGGGCCGGGCCAGGTCGTCCAGGCAGGCGGTGGCGGCGAAGCGGACCGGGTCGGCCTGGACCGCGACGCGGCGGCTGTAGCGCTGCAGGGCGTAGACGCCGTCGTGCGGCTCGCCCGCGTAGCTGTCCAGCATGGCGCCGACCGGCGTGACCCGGGTGACGCCCGCAGCCAGGGCGGTGCGGGAGAGCTCGGCGATGTCGGCCGGGCTGCCCGCGAGGCCCGCGGTCTGCAGATAGCGGCGCATCGGGCGCAGGGTGGCGATCAGCCGCTTGCGGGGCAGCGGCTTGACCCACACGCTGCGGTGCAGCGGCGAGGCGGTGAGCGGGGAGCGGGTGTCGGCCATGACCCGCCACGAACCGTCGGGTGCGGCGAACACCCGCGTCAGGCGCAGGTGTTCCTCCAGCCGCGCCATCAGCTCGGTGGTGGTCAGCTCGGCCTCCTCGGCCGGATCCGGCCCGCCCGCCGGGCCGGCGGTCACGGCCGGCGGCCGCGCCGCGAGCACCGCGGCGAAGCGCTCGGCGAACGCGAACACCTCACCCTCGTCCTCAGTGTCGAGGTAGACCACCTGGGGGCTGGAACACGCCTGCTGCTCGTGCAGGCACACGTCGTCCGCGAGGGCGTCGAGCGTCCCCGCGTCCGACCAGGCGTCGCCGGTCAGGTACGCGAAGGAGATCCGGTGCCCCCACTCCACCAGCCGGCAGCCGGCCGGCACATGCGCGGCCACCCCCTCGACCGCGCCCTCCCCGCCCCACACGGCGACCGCGTCCGCGGGCGCGCACATCAGGCGCAGCCACTCCTGACGGGAGGACGGGAAGCGCAGCACGACGATCCGCGCGGCCAGGGCGCCGCTCGGGTCCAGGGCCGCGAGCTCGGCCATCAGGTGCTGGGTGAGGAGGGTGTCGGCGCTGCTGGTCTTCAGGACGTTGACGTTCCCGGCGAGCAGGCCCTCGACGATGCTCAGCGGCGCGACCGTCGAGGCGTTGCCCGGGGCGATGTGCGCGACCAGGCCGACGGGCGCCCAGGCCTCGTAGACCGTCTCGCGCGGATCGGCCCGGTTCAGCCGGCCCGGAGCCGCACTGCCGAGTTCCCGGCGCAGCTTGCGGGTCAGCTCCCGCCGGCCGAGGAGGACACCGAGCTCGGCCAGGACGGCCGGGTCTTCCCCCTCGGGCAGGTGCGGGGCGAGCCGGGCGTGCACCGGGTGGGCGGGGTCGCACAGGGCGCCGGCGAGGGCGTCACAGGCGGCCAGCACCGTCTCGGTCTCCAGCCCTTCGGCCAGCGCGGCCTCCACGGCGGCCGGCAGCGCGGCGAGGCGACGCCCGGCCTCGTCGTCCCCGACGAAGGCGCCCTGCCAGTAGTGGTGCGCGGCGCCTTCGCCGTCGCCGTGCTGCTCGTACGCGGCCTTGGTCTGCGTCACGGTCACGCCATGCCCTTCATCAGTTCTGCTGCGGCCACCGCGCAGCTGCGGTTGCGGCTCACCCCGGCACGGCCGTGCACGGTGAACCAGGGGGTCTCCAGCTCGCACCCGCAGGCGTCGCCCGGCCGGAGGGAGGCGAGGTCTCCCATGAGCACGCTCTGCGCCGGTACCGAGGTGATGTACGGCGACACGAGGTGCAGGTAGCCCGGCTCCCCGTACGGCAGCGGTTCGAGCGTGCGCGTGGAGCGGATCGTCACCCGGGACCAGACGGGGGCGTGCAGCCGGTGGTGGTCGCACTCGATGTACGGGATGCAGTGCTCCACCGACCCGAAGGTGTCCCGGATCCGCTCACCCGGGATGCCCAGCTGCTCGGTGACGCGGGCGTACAGCTCCTCCTTGCCGATGCGCCGGTCGGCGTGCCCCTTCCAGCCGCCGCCGAGGACGACGAGGGAGCCCTCGGGCAGCCGCAGCGGAGGCAGCCCCATGGCCCGCATCCGCTCCAGCGTGAAGAAGAGGAAGGCCGGGAAGCCGAGGATGCGGACCGGGGCGTCCTCGTGCTCGAAGCGGCGCAGCGCGGCGATGCAGCCGAAGGGGTCGAACTCGTGGTCGCCGCCGGTGTTGCGCAGTGCGTACGCGACGCTGCGCGCCGGGGCGAAGTCGCACAGGTAGTTGTCGGTGAAGGCGGTCCCCAGGTTCAGGGACGGCGCCGGCTCGTAGCTGTAGAGGAGGTAGTTGACCTCCTGCTCGGGGGTGATCCAGCCGTTGCGCTCGAAGATCCGGGCGACCATGCGCTGGGCGGAGCGGATGGTCCACTGGTCGAAGAACATCTGCGACTTCTGGCCCGTGGTGCCGGAGGAGGTCAGGTGCAGCTCGACGTCCTCGCGCGGGATGGAGAGCACCTCGTGGCGCTTGAAGAAGTTCGCGTGGACGAGCGGCGTGCGGTACGGCTCGGCCGGGGCGGTGGCCTCGTACAGGGAGCGGAAGAACGGGGAGCGCTCGGTGTGCCAGGCGTTGGTCTCCGCCATGGCGGCGGCGAACAGCGCGTCCTCCGCGGGGCCGAAGGCGTACGGATCGGTCAGGTCGCACAGCTGCTGTACGTGGGGCAGCAGGGCCGGGTCGGGTACGGAGACCGGCGCGAGATGGGGGTTCACGGTGTGAGTGGCGTCCATGGGATTCACGGGGTGCACGGGATTTACAGGATTCACGGGCTTCATGAGGCGACCTCGGGTGATGTGGGCAGATGGGTCGACGCCCAGGCCGACGTGTAGCAGTCCAGATAGGGCTGGAGGGGCGGTTCGACGGCGACGCCGCGGAAGTCGATCCGCTCGCTGGAGCGGGACAGGACGGCGTAGTCGTGGAAGCCGTCGCCGTCCGCGCGCATCGCCGGATAGAGGGCCCCGGCGACGAACCCCTGGGCGAGGAAGGCCGAAAGGGCCTCCTGGTGTGCGAGCGGCACCAGGGCCTCGACGTAGCCCGCGCCCGCCCGGGCCAGGGCCCGGGTGACGGGTTCGAGGTACGCGGCCGCCGCGGCCGGGTCGGGGTGGGCGGTCAGCAGGGAGGCGTACCCGCCGGCGCGGTTGAGGTAGGCGTACACCTCGAACCGGCCGTCTTCCGGGGTGAGCAGCACGTTCGGGGTGTGCAGCGGGTAGAACCAGCCCTCGGCGCAGGGGAACCGCTCGCGGAAACGCCGGCGTACGAAGGCCGGTGCCTCGATCATCTCCAGCCGTTCGGCGGCCCCGTGCGGCGCGGGCGCCGGGAGCGGGCCGGAGCCCGCGCGGACCCCGGGGTAGCGGATGCCGAGGGCGGCCTCGGCGGTGCGCAGCAACGGCAGCAGCGGGGCGGGCACTTCGGTGACCGGGTTCCGGCGGTCCAGCACGCCTGCGGAGTGACGCGCGTAGAGTGCGAGGCTTTCGCGGCTGCGGAGATCCACCGCGTTGGGCAGGATGCCCAGCGGGCGGAAGCCGTTGCGCGCGACGACGCGCTGCGGACCGGAACTGACGGTGCGTACGGTCGCGTACACCGAGTCCAGCCGTCCCGTGTCCAGCATGCCGGCGCACAGCGCCTCGGTCAGGGCGGCGGCCAGGCCCGCCGAGCGGTGCTCGGGGTGGACGGCGATGCCCTCCAGGCGGCCGATGCGGCTGCCCGGCTCACCGTGGATGGCGGCGGACGCGGTCAGGGCCCCGGTGTCGGCGCAGCGGCCGACGAGCCAGAGGGAGTACGGGTCTTCGATGAGCCGGGCCATCTCGGCCGGGTCGGTGCCGAGGGCCACGGGGTAGTGCGGCCCGTAGACGGCGTAGTAGAGCTGGCGCAGTTCGGCGATGTCCGCGCAGGCGGCCGGGGTGATCACGGGGTTCACCGGGTGCCTCCGAGGACTTCCGGCGCCTCCGAGGGCTCGGGTTCGGGCGTACGGGACCCCAGCAGGGCCAGTGCGCAGGCCGCGGGCAGCAGGCCGACACCCTGTACCAGGCACAGGGTCTGCGGGGAGAGCAGGTCGCCCGCGAAGCCGAACACCAAGGACGCCACCGGCAGGGAGGCGCCGAGTACGGCCTGCATCACGGCGAAGAAGCCGGGCTTGTCCGCCGGCGGCACCAGCCGCTGGAAGAGGGCCACGAAGCGGACGCTGACCGCCCCGGCGCACCAGCCGGCCACGGCCAGGCAGCCCGCGATGACCGGGCGGTGGGCGAACAGGCCGGGCAGCGCCAGTGCAAGGGCCATCAGACCCAGGCACCAGGCGCCGGCGACCGTGGGCCGCCCGGGCACGCGGGTGCCGGTGAAGGCGCCGACGAGGGCGCCCGCGCCCAGCGAGGCCTCCAGCAGAGCGACCGTGCCGCCACCGCCGTGCAGGACCGAGCGGGTGTAGAGGGGGATGACGACGAACACGGCGGCGGTGAAGAGGTTCGCCGCGGTGAAGCAGACCAGGATCCGCCGTACGTAGGGCAGTTCGCCGAGGATGCGGCGCAGCGGGCGCCGCGCCGGCGGTTCGTCCGAGGCGGCCGCGGACGACGCCGGGCTGCGGAAACGGGCGCTCGCGACGAGGACGGCCGCCCCGGCGTAGGCGACCGCGCAGCCCATGGCCAGCCCGGCCACGCCGGCCCGGTCGACGGCCAGGGCGCCGAGAAAGGCTCCGCCGAGGCCGGCCAGGGACTGGGTGGACAGCTCGAAGCCGGTGGCCGTCTCGATGTCGGCGTCGTCGACGAGTTCGGGCACCGAGGTGGTCAGGCAGGGGTCGAAGAAGGCCTGGCAGGTGGCCAGGGCGAGCGCGGCGGCGTACACGGCGGTGAGCGGCAGCCCGCCGCCGTACGCCCACAGCGCGAGGACGCCCGCGGTGGCCCCGGCCAGGGCTGCGGTGGTCCGCAGGACCGAGCGGTGGGCGAACCGGGCGACCGCCGCGGCCACGACGGGCGCCAGCGCCACGGCGGGCAGCGTGCAGGCCGCCATGAACAGCCCGGAGGCCAGGCCGCGGGCGTCCTGCACGGCGTAGGCGACGATCCACCAGGACATGCCGACCTGGAACATGCGGACGGCGGCCTGGGTGAGGACCTGGCCGAGCCAGACGGCGCCGAAGGCACGGTTGCGCAGGATCAGCGGCGTGCGCCGGCCGGCGGCCGCGGCCTCGGGCGCGGCCTCCTCGGTCACGGGTGCGGCGGTGACGGGTGCGGAGGTCTCGGGTGTGGCGGTCATGCGGTCGGCCTCTCGTCGAGGACCCGGACGAGCTTGCCCGAGCGCGGGTTGACGGCGAGGTCGCGGTGGCGCGCCCACTCCACGGAGAGCGGGTGCACGAACCCGGCGCGCACACTGTCCGGATACAGCGGGCGTACGGTCTCCAGCTCCGCGACGACGGCCCCGGCCAGCTCCTCCCGGCCGTGCTCGGGATCACCGGGGGCTGCCGCCAGGCGCAGGACGAGCCCGTCGCGGCCGTCCCAGCGGCGGACGACGAGCTGCGTGCCGACCACCCGCCCCGCGGTGTCGGCCGCGGTCACGGCGTCCTGGGCGTCCTGGGTGTAGAGGGAGACGGGGCCGACCCGTACGCCCTCCTCGGCGCGGCCGAGGATCCGGAAGTGCCCGGGCCCGGTGCCGGTCCACTCGGCCCGGTCACCGGCGGGGTACCGGATGATCGGCATCAGGCGGCGGAAGAGGCTGGTCACGACGACGCGGCCGGGCCGCCCCGGTTCGGTGATGGGCTCATCGGTGGAGTCGTCGAGGATCTCGACGACCGAGTAAGGGGTGAAGGCCCGGTGCACCCGGGCATCGGCACCGGGTACGGGGCGGCCGAGGAGGCCGGCGTCGACGCTCGCGTAGCCGACGGAACGGGCCTCGGCGCGGGGGAACGCGGTGGCCAGCAGGCGCCGCTGGTCGTCGAAGAGCGCCTCGCCGCCGAAGAGCAGCAGCTCGACGGAGTCGAGCCGGGCACCGGACGAGACGACCTGCTCGGCGAGGCGGCACAGGGTGGTGGGCGTGCCGGTCAGCACCTGGGCGGCCAGGTCGCGCAGCGTGGGGATCGTCGTCTCCAGCGGAGCGCCGCCGCCGATGGGCAGGCGGACGTTGTCCACGGGCGCGTGGGCGAGGGAGTCGAGGACGAAGAGGAAGCTGGCGTACAGCTCCCCGGCGTAGAAGAGGTCGGCGACGCGGTGTCCCGGGCGCAGACCCGTGTCCACCAGTCCCTGGCCGAAGGAGGTGACGAAGGTGCGCCACTCGTCACGGGTGTAGACGGAGAACTTGGGGGAACCGGTGGTGCCGCCGGTCTTGTAGACCGTGGCCTCGCTGAGCGGGCCGGTCAACACGCGGCTGTCGTGCAGGGTGTTGGCCGCCCAGAACTCCTGCTGATCGACCACCGGCAGGTCGGTGAGACGGTCGGCGTGCGGCGGCAAGGACGCGTAAAGGTCCCGGTAGAAGGGCGAGTTGTGACGGGCGAAACGTATGAGGTCCGAGAGTTGCTGGGCGGACATGGGCCTTTGCCTTGGTGACGGAAATGGGACGGGAGCCCCGGCGGCGCACGGCGACAACGAGAACGCGCCTGCGACTTCGGCCGGTGTGAACGGGGGACCCCCCGGTGCCCCCGGCTCCTCGACGCACGCCAAGAGCTGACGTGCTGTCACAATGATGAAACATCAGTGCGCCAGTCACCAAATTGGCCGAGGATTTCCGGCCAGCGTGGCCGCATCCGCCAATATCTCCGCCTCTGCCTCCTGTCCGTCAGGAGACGGAGGCCCAGGTCGACGCACGTCGTCGCACCCGCGAACACGCGCGGCGCCCCCTCTGTCCTGCTTCAGGCCAGCAGTGCGGTGGGGCCTGTCGGCGTGCCTCGGCGTCCCTCGGCGAGCCACGCGGCGCGTTCGTTGACCAGATGCTCTTCAGCGGGTCCGGGTCGCCGAACTCGGCCTCCTCGCGATCGGCAGGAGCACCGGACTCGTAGGCGACGCCGGGCGCGGGTACACGCTGAACCCAGCCGGTCAGGACGGCCGGCCTGAATTCCTCGGCGCACAGATCGTGCGCCACCACCTGGCACACCCGCGCCGGCGCAGCTCCTCCACCACCGCGTCGAACAGCGCGTGATGGAAGCTTCCCGGCCGCGGATGTGCGAGATGCACCCCAACGCGCATGGCTCTTCCCCCAGCCGACACAAGCCGCCCGCGCGGCTGATCGTCATGGTCCGCGAGCCACTGCTCACCGGGGCGGGCGGGCGGGCGCGCGTGTCTGGCCGATCACTGACGCAGCGCCGAGTCCAAGTGGTGGCGCAGCACGGCCAGTCGGCTGCGGCCGGGCTCACAGGCCGGCATCAGCCGCAGCAGTCCGCGCACCTCAGGCGACGCGTGCCCGATCGCCCACCGGAGCTCCTCGTCACCGACGGCCAGGTCATGGCCCGCCGAGATCTCGCGGGCGAGCGCGGCGTAAATGGCCGGCCCGTGAATGTGCTTCGCCTGGTGAGGCGTGGCCAACGCGTGGATGTACGGGGCCGCTGCCGCGTAGCAGGCAGCGCGAGCGGCGGCCGCCGCGGCCGGATCGTCGACCTCGCCCGCGGCCTTGTGGCCGGCCCAGGAAACGGCGCGCAAGCGTGCCGTCCGCTTCCCTGTGTGCGTGTAGACCCGCAGGACCTCGATGGCCTCGCGGGGACGGGCGTCATCGGGAGCCCTTGCCTCGAACAGCGGCAGCACCCGCTCGGCGCAGTCGGCGGCCCAGAGCCCGAGCAGTCGGCGGTCTTCTTCGCTGATGGTCACCTGGTTCACCCGCACATCCTGCCGCTCCCGCCGCTCCACGTCGCGCCTCACCGCCGGCTCCAACCGAATCCGGCCGTAGAGATCTTGGCAATCAGCCCCCGCGACGGCCGGCACGGCGCCTCGCTGCATTGTCTGACCACCGAGGTACGTCCGGTAGGAGCCGTGGCCCTTCGCCTTGCGATGCACCGCACGGGCCGCCGGCCGGGCGGCCTCCCCCCGGCTGGTGACCTTCGCGCCTCGGTCCGGGCTGACACTCGCCGCCCCGCCCTCTCGGCCGGAAGGGACGGGGCAGGCACAAAATCGGATGTGCTTGCGGCGCGGGGTTGTTAGGTTCGCCGTGTGCCGAAGCTGAATCAGATCATCGCAGTCGAAAAGGGCGTCAAGTCCAAGGCCCTCCAGGAGCTCACCCAGGCTCACCAGGACGTGCAGAAGCCCGCCTTGCTGGCCGGCATCTCCCGGACCTACCAGCCCAAGGACGAGGAGGGCGAGCAGTTGCCGCCCGAGTCCACGCGGGTGCAGATCAAGGCCGAGGACGCGCTGCGTGCGACCGCCGGGACGCTGACGCGGCTCTTCGACGTGACCGCCACGAAGGACTGGGCGAACCGGTCCGCGGTCGCGGACGTGGTGGTCGACGGTACGGTGCTGTTGCCCCAGGTGCCCGTCCCGTACCTGCTGTTCCTGGAGAAGCAACTCACCGACCTGCACACCTTCGTGCGCAAGCTGCCGGTGCTCGACGCCTCCGAGTCGTGGAACCTGGACCCCTCGACGGACTCGTGGAAGACGGATCCGGTGCGGACCATCCGCACGAAGAAGGTTCCGCGCAACCATGTGAAGGCCGAGGCCACGGAGAAGCACCCGGCGCAGGTCGAGGTGTACTACGAGGACGTCCCGGTCGGTTACTGGACCACGGTGAAGTTCTCCGGCGCGCTGCCCGCCCGGCGGGTCAACGAGCTCCTCGACCGCGTCGAGAAGCTCCAGCAGTCCGTCAAGTTCGCCCGCGAGGAGGCGAACAACACCGAGGTCTCCGACCAGCGGGTCGGCGACGCGGTATTCGGCTACCTCTTCCGGTAGCCTCCACATACGCCCTCCGTCGCGAGCGGAGGGTGCGCGATGAGCGCAAGCTGAAACTGATGTTGAAGCTGATGAAGGG
The DNA here is from genome assembly GCF_042894695.1 of Streptomyces sp. NPDC001513. Classification (NCBI taxonomy): domain Bacteria; kingdom Bacillati; phylum Actinomycetota; class Actinomycetes; order Kitasatosporales; family Streptomycetaceae; genus Streptomyces; species Streptomyces sp. NPDC001513. The sequence continues at coordinate 250,841 of NZ_JBIAVU010000004.1, read as the reverse complement.
GTGTCAGTTGGGGGTTCGAATCCCTCTCCCCGCACCACGTGCGGGGGTGGCCCAAGCCCGGCAGAGGCGGCCCCGTAAATCTCAGATTCTCGCTCCAGTCTCAGTATTCGCCGCCGAACACCGGATCGACCGAACGTGGGCGAACATCGACGGATAGGGGTTCAAGTCCCCTCGGCGCCTCTCTCATGGCGCTGTAGTTCAAAGGCAGAACACGTCGATCTCAACATGACCTGCGGTTCTTAAACGCCGCCGGTGTGCGCAAATGGGTGGCAAGCTGGAGCCCGGGAGCTGGACATGCTCCCGGGCTCCGTCACGTTCCGGCCCGCGGTGGTGACTGGTCGGCCCGCACGCTGGCCGCTTACCTGAAGCGCACCGAGGGGATCAGGGTCTCCTTCCACTGTGTCGCCCGTATCTGGCGCGAGGAGAATCTGAAGGCCTTCCGTCGGGCACCTTCAAGCTGTCCGCTCTCGACACAGTCCTTCATGCAAGATGCGGCAATGGCCCGTTGGAGGGGAACCGGCCTGGCCACGTCCGCTCCCAGCGACCCTTCTGCGCTGATTCCGGATGCCCGGACTGTATAGCTGGAGATCCGATATCAACGGAGGACAGATGCGTACGTCGCGGGTGAGGATGAAGCTGGCTGTGTGCGGGCTGGCCCTGTGTGCGGCTTCCATGACGGGGCTCTCGCCTGCCGTGGCAGCAGACCCGGTCAGCGGTTCCGGCTCGCAAGACGACATGGTGAAGGTCATCGACCTCACCACCAGCGTCAACGGAACCTTCGGGGACCCGGAAGGGTCCCCAGGGTCGGTGTTCGGTGCTTCCGGCACCGCAGCGAGAACCAACTCGGGCAAGGAGTTCGGCCTCTTCGGCTTCACCTGCACCGTCCTGCCGCCGCTCCCCACCACCCCGGTCAGACAGTGCAACACCACCTTCAGCACCCCACAGGGTCAGATCACCCTCCAGGGCCTGCCGAGGTCACCGGACGAGTTCCACGAAGTGATCACCGGCGGCGGCGGAATCTACACCGGCGCCCAGGGCTGCGCGGCCTTCGAGAGACTGGCCCCCGGAGACGACGCACCCTTCCGGGTGATCCTGTTCCTGCGCGAAGACTCGCCCTCGAAACGAGCCCTGCCCCCGATCGTGTGCGGCCGCCCAGCTCCATTCTGAGTTCTGCGGGGTGGGCGCGTAAGGACTCGGCACAGGGTCCTTACACGCCTGCGGACTGCGAAACTCGCGATTCGCTGATCACCGCCGAGGCCACGGTGTGCGAGGTCGACGCAGCGTGGCCGCTCGGCCAGCCCTACCTTTTCCACCGCGAACAGGGCTCGGCGGTTCTGCACGTTCCCGCGCTCCGCGCCGCGCTGAGCCGAGGCCGGTGTAGAGCTGACGGCCTCGGTCGTTGGTGGGCAGGGCGAGCAGGGAGGACCAGTTCGGGGCGATGACCAGGGTGAAGCCTTCGTGGCGGAGGTGGCCGGCGATCTGGCGGCGGAGCGCGGGGACGGACAGCCCGGCGACTCGGCTTCGGGGTTGTTGCATCTACGGGCTGTTTGGCCCAAGCAGCAGGTCCTCTACACCGCCCACTCCCGGCACAGCCTGCGAAGTACAGGCAGGCCCCGGGCGGCTACCGCCGTGAGGGGCGCGCGGTCTGAGGTACACCTCCGGTCACCGCCTGGAACTGACGGACGGCTTCGGCAAGGCGTGCATCACGGACGAACGGGTAGTCCGTCCCGAGCAGAATGCGGTGCCGGCCCACATGCCGTCCGGCCAGTCCGAGTGCCGCTGCGTTTCCCTGTGTGTGGCTGTCGAAGCACAGGGTGGACGTGGCGACACCCTGCACCGTGTCGGGGCCGAGCAGGAAGCAGGCGCCGCCGGCTCTGCTGACGATCGGTCGGATGTGGGGGAATCGGTGCGACATGTCCGCTGCCAGCCAGTCGAGAACGACGGTGGTCTGTTCCGCGATCGCTCCCACGGACCATGTCACTGTGTCGGGGTCACACAGCGAGGGTCCGGCACGGGTTCCGGCCGGGTGGTAGAGCAGTGCTGCCCGGGCGTGGTCCAGTGCCGCGTACAGGGGGTCGTAGTGCGATCCCAGGGTTGATGTGCCGTCGAGAGCCGGGGGGAGGACGATGCCCAGGGCTCCGAGCCGGTTCATGAGGTGGTCGAGCTCGCGCAGCGACGCTGCCACCAGGGGGAGGGGCAGGATGCCCAGAAAGGCGAAGCGGCCGGGGGCCGTGCGGACTGCTTCGGCCATCGCTTCGTTGGCCAGCCGCGCCGCTTGGGCGTTCCTCCCGGGTGGGGCGAGCGCGGGGTACAGGGCCGCGGCATTGAGGACTTGGCAGTCGATGCCGCTGTCGTCCATCTGCTGCAGGCGCCGGCGCAGCATCGCGGCGCTGTCGTCACCCGGCGGGACGCCCCGCTGGTGGCGGCAGTCCTGGCCGTGTCCCTCGAGGAAGTCGACGTAGGCGCGCGGCCACAGGTGGGCGTGCCAGTCCGTGACGGTCATGCCGCAGACCGTCGTCCGCCCAGCTTGCGGACGCGCAGCCCGGCGTACTGCCGGGCACGTTCTGCTCCTGTCGTGCCACTGTCCTCCTTGCTCGCTTCCATACGCAGGCTCGCGTTCGTGTCTCCGCCGAAGCGACGGCACACATGGACATGTGCTGCGTAGAGCCGCTCCAGTGCCTCCTCGAACTTCCGGTAGGTCGTTCCCCCGACGACGTCCGGCAGCAGCCGTGTGCCGAGGCTGTCGAGGGACTGGACCAGGTAGTAGTGGTCACGGGTCTGCAGGCCGCTGAATCCCGAGCCCACATGCGGTGGGGTCATGGTGGGGCGGATCGAGCGGACGTAGAGTTCGGGGGCGAAGTCCGCGGCGTGCCGCATGGCGAGTGCGGCGCTCGTGCAGAACAGCACGGTGTACTCGAGATATGCGGCTTGTTCGGCGGCGGTGCGTGCGTGGACGGCGCATCCGCAGGTCACGGTGATGGCCTGGAGGTGCGCGAAGAAGAGGCGGTGTCCGGACTTCCAGCGCAGCTGTGCGGTGTGCTCGTCGGCCGGGGGCGCTGTGCGGTCCTCCGGTGGGCGTACGAGGTTTCCGCTTCCATGGCGCGCACGCCGATGGCACAGCAGGGCCGAGCCGCCGCTCACCAGCGTGGAGCGCTCGGCCGGGCTGAGCGAGGAGGCGGTGCGCGCGAGGTCGAGGGCGGTGTCGATCTCGGCGACGAGAAGGGCACGGAGGAAGAGGTCGGCGGGGCCGTGAGCCCGGGCCACACCGAAGAAGGCGTCGTGTTCGCTGAAGGCGTCCTCGAGGGAGGGAGCCTCCTGAGGCCCGGCGGTCTCGTAGTGGTCCGGCGCCAGTGCCTGACGCAACCGTACGGAGTCGGTTGCCGATGGTGAGGCTCTGAGCCCTGCTACCAGTGCGTTGACCGTGGACGTTGCCGACCGCAGTTCCTCACCTGTGGTGGGGAGGTCGCGCGCGTGGAGGAGGGGAAGGGGATTTGTGGTCACGGCAGGGATCCTGTGCGTCAGGGGCTACCACGTCAGCGGATAGTCCGGGTCCAGCATGGGCAGTGCCTCGCGTCCGGGTTCGAGGCGCTCGTGTCCGTCGAGCAGCAGCGTCCACTCGGAGGTCTCCTGGTGGGCGCGTGTCGCTTCGGCCAGTCCGGGCGGCGGGCCGTGGGGGATGCCCGGCGGGAACACGGTCACCGACCCCTGGCGCACGCCGCTCTCCGTACGGGAGCTGAAGTCGCCGTCGGCGAACAGCAGAAGTTCGTCGCCCCCGAGATTGACGTGCTGGTAGGGCACTTTGACGGCCTGAGGGTGGTACTCCAGCAGGCGCGGGGTGAAGAACATCAGATCGGCGCCGCGCATGGCGAAGACCTGATGGACCGGCGGCGGCGCGTGCAGCCGGGCGCTCACCGGCTCGCAGTCCGCGATGTTGAGCACGTACGGATACAGCGTCCCGGTCCAGCCGACGACGTCGAACGGATGGTGCCGGTAGGTGATGGCCGTTCCGTGGTGACCGTGCCGCGTCAGGACGGTCGTGCTGCGTGCGTCGACGGTCTGTGGCGCGTCGGGATACCGCAGGTCGCGTTCGCAGTAGGGGCTGCCTTCCAGGAGCAGCCCGTGCGGGGACAGGTACCGGGCCGGGGCACTGATCCGGCCCGCTGACTCGAACAGGGTCAGGCGCAGCGGCGGCGCCGTGTCGCGGGCAGCCGGCGGTGTGCGCCGGCCCGGGTCTGCCGGCGGGACGGCTGCGGACCCTCCTTCCGTGGAGGGGTGCCATGCGTGCACCACCCCGGCCGGGATGACGACGAAGTCTCCCGGGCCGACCTCCACGCTGCCCATCGCGGTGTGGACCAGGGCCTTTCCCGCTTCGACGTAGGCGCACTCGTCGGCGCCGGCATTGCGGTACAGAGGCGAAGCGCTGGTGGCCACGGCGCGCCAGACACGCAGCGTTTCACCGCCCACCAGCATGACGCGGTGACGCACCGCGTCGGCCGTCGTACCGAGGTCGGGCGCCGGCCGGCGAGGGAAGTGCATGGCTGCGTGCAGCCCCGAGGAGTCGGATTCCGTGGACGGCGGTTCCCACGGAGCACGCCCTTCGACACCTGCCGGGTTGTGCAGGTGGTACAGCAACGACGACTCACCGTCGAATCCGTCGTCGCCCAGCAATTCCTCCACCAGGGGCGATCCATCCGGCCCCTCCCAGTAGATGTGCCGTTTCGGCGGATAGCACCCCACATTCCTGTAGTGCGGCATCGAAATCCTCCCGTCATGGATGCGCACCAGCCTCACTGCTCCGGCGTTCGTGCCGCCTCGTACGATCGGTCCTGGAACGGATGAATGCGGATCGTCCGTATCGTGCTCCACCGCCCACGAACACGCGCGCATAGCATGAAGAATCGCGACTGATGAAAAGATGAACCAACGGGGCGCGGAGGTGCCTGTGAGCGTCGAACGAGTCAACCATGTGGTCCTCTGGGTACGTGACGTGAATCGGTCTGCTGATTTCTATAGTTTCGTGCTCGGCCTGTCGGTAATCGAGCAGCACGGTGACGAAAAAGCATTTCTGCGTTCTCCCGCCAGCCCCAATCACCATGATCTCGGACTCTTTCGTGCCGAGTTCACAGGCGAGGTGACACCGGGAAGTCCGGGCATGTATCACACCGCCTGGCAGTGCGAGTCGCTTTCCTCGCTGGTGGATATCCGAGAGCGTCTGACAGCGGTGGATGCTTTCCTGGGAGGAACGGACCACGGCGCCACCAAGTCCTTGTACGCAAAGGATCCCGATGGTCTGGAGTTCGAGGTCATGTGGCTCACCCCTCGAGAAACCTGGGCGGAGGGACGCCAGCCGTTCGGCCCGCTGGATCTGGAGGCAGAACTGCGCCGTGTCGAGCGCGGCGACGCCGAGAAGTAGTTCGTTTCAGGTGCAGGCGCACATCGGCCCGTCGGGCCCGGCCGGACCAGATCATGGCCGGGGCTGAGCTTGGCGTTTATGTGCGCCACGAGCACCCGGAAGTGAGGTTGAGGCGAATGGGCCCGCCGTCCCGCTCGGTGCGACAGGCGGGGTGGGACACCGGTCTCAACGCGCGGCTGGAGGGCAGCACGTCCAGCGGGGCGCGCATGGGCACCTACCGGGCCGCAACCATCAGCCACCGGGCCGGCACGGCCGCGATCGGCGATTGCCCATCACCCAGGCGCGGAGGCAGTGAGCCACGTGTGCGGCCGGCGTGCGCGGGGAGTGGCCAGCGCCGACCACCTGTACGTGAAGTCCGCTGCGGCGGCCTGGTTGCGCGGCCGCGGGGAGCAGGCCGAGTTCGATTTTGCCCGGCCGCATGGTGCCGGGATCGGTTCCGTCGTCGATATCCGGTTCCGGAGCCGTGAGCTGTGTGTGCATCTGGATCGGGAAGTCGAGCCGGCGTGGGATGAGGACGGTGTCGAGCCGGTGCTTTGGGTGTCGGTGTCGGTGCCGGTGGACGACAAGAGGCTGGTCCGGCGCTGGTACGTGCACCGGATCCGTATGGACAGCGAGGGTACCCACCGGCGGGTGTGGATCGGCACGGAGGCGTTCGCGCGGGAGGTGGAGTGGTTCGCGCTGGATGAGTGAGCCTCCGCCAACTTGAAGTCACAGGTCAAAGGGCTGGTGTGATCGATCCTCGGGGTACATGTGCTGGTCGTGGGTGGCTGTCCGCGCAGTAGATCGTCCGTCAGCGGTTGGGTTTCGGATTTCCGGTGCTTGAATCGGTGGCGTACGTGCGCTTCCCGACCAGTGACAGGCGTGACTCTGAAGCCCGAGCTGTTCGACGTACGATGCCCAGATGCACGCAGACAGCCCTTGGGACGCTCACGCCCTCCTCCTCAATGGCACGGTCGGCGTGGGCAAGACAACCGTTGCTGAGGCCGTGGGCGACCTGCTCGCCGACGCCGGGGTCCCTCATGCCGTCGTGGATCTCGACTGGCTGCGCAAGTCGTGGCCTGCGCTTCCCGGTGACCGTTTCAACTTCGGCATGCTGCTGCGGAATCTGCAGAGCGTCACCGGTCACTATCTCGACGCCGGAGCGAAGCGCCTCGTCCTCGCCGGTGTAGTTGAGGACCAAGACCAGAGGAAGCTGCTGGCCGATGCCGTGGGTGTTGAACTCGCGGTCTGTCGGCTCCAGGCTGAGCTGTCGATCATCCACCAGCGACTGGCCCAGCGCCACGACAGCGAGCCCGAAGCACTGCAATGGCACCTGAACCGGTCGGGTGAACTGGACGGAATCCTCAGCCGGTCCGCAGTCGACGACTTCACGGTCGATGTCGGCACAGACTCCGTCAACGACGTCGCGGTATCTGTGCTCAGGGCAGCAGGCTGGACGTGACCATCGGACTGCAGCCGTAGTCGTCACGAAGGCTCGAGCACACCCATTTCCGGAAAGCCCCATCAACGGCCTTCTATGATCTGTACATGCTGGATCCCGAGCTGCTGGAACGGATCACCGCACGGCGCGCAGAACTGGACGAACTCGAAGAACAGCTGGCCATAAAGCTGGCGGAAGTGCGGGCCGAGCGGGACGAACTTGCCGTCGCCGAACGCGTCCTTGAACGGATGACCGGGCAGCTCGCCGAGGAACGTTCCTCAGCTCGGCCGATGCCGGGGCAGGTGGGCGGACGGGCCGTGATGCTGATCCCACACCGCGAGCTGGGCGTGGAGGAGGAAGCGCTGCCGTGGGACTATCAGCGCATCATCGCTGCCGTGCGGCAGGCCGCCGGGCCGGTCATGGCCCGTGAAGTCGGCAAGGCGGTGGGGGTTGACGTCAGCGTGAAGGCCAAGCTGGAACCGCTGCGCAGCAAGCTGGTCAGACTCGTCGATCGCGGCTGGCTGCGCAAACTGCCCGACGGCCGGTTCACCACCCGTCTGTGACCAGGAGCACCGCCGCTCAGAACGGGCGTAACCGGGGTGCCCCCGGCGCCCGTTGGAATTGTGTGACGAATACCAAAGAGCGCGCCGAGGACACCTGCTCACTTGTCTACCAGTGCCGTCTGCCGCTGTCCACGCGCACCGTCAACCACCTCGCCGATCTGCTCAGGCGCCATCTGAAGGCGATTCGGTCCAGGTGGCGGATCCTGCCGCCGGGGAAGATCGCGGTAATCGTCCTGGCCGTACTGCGCCACGACCAGCGCCTGGCCGACATGGCCGGCGGCAACGGCGTGTCGGAGTCCACCGTCCGCCGCTGGCGCGACGAGCTGATCGGACTGCTCGCCGCCCGTGCCCCGCGCCTGGACCCCGCCCTGAAGAAGCTCGCCAAGCAAGGCGGGGAGGTGGTCCTGATCGACGGCACCCTCATCCGCACCAGGCGCCGCACCGGCAAGGCCGACCGCCGGAACTACTCCGGCAAGCACCGCAGCCATGGCCTGCACTTCCTCGCCCTGACCGATGAGAACGGGCGCCTGATCTGGATATCCGCCGCCCGGCCCGGCCGCACCCACGACAACACCGCCGCCCGCCACGACCACATCCTGGCCCACCTGCGCGCCGCCGGCCTCGGGGCGCTGGCCGACCTCGGCTTCCGCGGCCTGGACAACGACATCACCGACCCGGTGATCGTCACCGGCTACACCGCCAGCCGCACCCGCAAGCTCACCCCGGGCCAGAAGGAAGCCAACCGAGTCCTCGCCGTCGGACGCGCACCAGTCGAGCACGGCTTCGCCCACCTCAAGAACTGGCGCATCCTCACCAAGCTCCGTACTGATCCCGCCCGAGCGACCCGACTCCTGCGCGCCCTGCTCGTCCTGACGAACCTCGAAGTCAACCGCTGACGGATGACCTTCTTCGTGGGCTCCCGCCCACGACCAGCACGAGTACCCCGAGGATCGATCACACCAGCCCTTTGACCTGCGACTTCAAGTTGGCGGAGGCTCAGTGCGCGATGACCGAACGAGGCCTGTCTCGATCTGGGGGTGTGGGCAAGGTCCGCAAAGCCCCGGACGCGCAGGCACGGGCGCAGCTGCTGTTGCGGAACCTGGCCGATGCCCGCCGGGTGGAGTCCGTGGTCCTCGTCAGGCAGGTCTGCCGCGATATCGCCGTAGGGGCCGGTCTCGGCGACGATGTCCCCGCGCGGGTGGGCTACTTCGACGCTGCTGAGCACGCCGGTGCTCGTGCGGTCTCCGCGCGTGACCTCGTCGGACTCGGCCGTGGCTGCCGGCCCTGAGCATCCACTTCGAGGATGCCCTCGCACTGCGCAGGCCCGGCTTCGACAGGGTGCGCACCATGGACCGCATCGGGTTCGCCGCCGCACTCTTCGACGAGGGCGAGGGTGAAGCCGGGGCCGTGGCCGCCCAGCGGGTCGCTCGATGACGCGGCCCGCGCCGACTCCACCCTCGTGGCCTCCCGGCTCAACACGTTGCTGCACGCGGCCAGCCCGTAAGTTCGCCTTGAGGTAGGCGGTCCAGTAGGAGACCAGGCCGTACGCGGCCGAGCGGGCCTTTTCGAAGGCGTAGCCGGCGAAGGGGACCAGGACGTCCCACAGGGCCTTGATCGCCTGGTCGTTGTAGCCGTTCTTCTTCGCGCCCTCCGGGAAGATGACGAGGTTCCTCGCCAGCTCTTCGGGCTTCTTCGTGCTCATCACGCGGCGCAGGATGTCGGCCTCGCCGAGCGAGTACCCGGCGATGATCTGCGCGACCTTCTGCACCTACTCCTGGTACGCGATCAGCCGAGGACGCGGGTGGAGTCCTTGATTGTGTTCCTGGCCTTGATGGTGGCGTACGGGCCGGTCATGGCGACGGCGGATCCTGCCCCAGCGTCATCACCCACTCCGGAGCCTGCCCCACCGGCACTCCCGCGTCCCGGAGGTGCCCGCATTGTGGGCGGCCGGTACCGAGGGGCCCGGCGACCCAGCACAATCAACAAACTGTTGAATCATGGAGGACAGCACCACATGACCGCCCCCGACCCGTACACGTCGCCGCCTACCCCCGCCCCTCGCAGTACCGGCAGCAAAATCGCCATCGGCGCCGGTATCGGCTGCGGCGGCCTCACCGCCTTTGGGGTTCTCTGCGTCGTCCTCGCCCTCGTCTTCGGCACCGCCCCGAAGGGGGAAGCCTCGAAGCCTGCCGTTACCCCGGTCACCACGCCACCCCCGGTGCCAGCCACGAGCAACCCGCCGACGCAGCCCCCCTCGCCGACGCCGACCGTCGCACCTCCGGCCACGTCGGCACCCGCGCCCGTGCCGACAACCGCCACCCCCGCCGCGCCGACCACGTCACCCCCGCCGCCCGCACCGCTCTACGTCGTCACCAACTGGGACGAGCCGCGGCGGCAGATGGACATAGAGATCACCGACGGCACGGCTGCCCGCGAAGCCTTCGACCGCGCCATCACCGACAAGATCACCGCAACCTCCGGCAAGTCCTGGTATGTCCGCGTCGGCTGTGCCACCGGCAAGACCGGCGACCGCCTACGGACCATCAGCTCCGGCTACTACCTCCCCGGCACCCCCGCCGACGCCGACCACCACACCGTGCACCGCGGTTCCGCCGGCTACCTCGCCCCCGGCCCGGTTCCCTGCCCTGCCTGACCGGCCCGTCATCCGCTGGCCGGCACACCTGCCGCCCGGCAATGTCCCGCACTGCAAGGAACCACCGTGTCCGTGCCCACTTCGCCGCCGTACCCGCCCAACCAGGGACCGCAGTCGCCTCAAACGCCCTTCCAGCCCCGTACTCCGCACCGCATGCCGACGTGGCAGAAGGCCGCCGTCGCCGCCCTCGTGGGGGGCGCCGGGGTCGTCTTGGTCATGGCGGGCATCGAGAACGCCGACACCGGCTCGGCGGAGGCGACTGGCGAGGTCAGCGAACTGTCCTGTGCGACCGCCGGGGAGATGGACCCGACGCTCGGCCTGTGGAAGTGGACCGGGTGCACCGCCGCATTCGACAACCCCACCAACCGGGAACAGCTGTACGTCGTCAACGTCAAATGCACTGGCGCCGTCCCGGGGATGGCCGAAGCGAGCCACTTCGTCTTCACCGTCGCCGCGGGCAAGGGCTCGGCCACTTCGGACCGGTTCATGACCGACCCCCGCCTGCCCGACCCGCACTGCACCTACGTATCCGCCACCCGCAAGCCCATCAGCGGCAAGTAGCCCGCCACCCCGCCCGCTCTACCCGCCCCGCACACGCGGGGGTAAGCCAAAGGAGACCCACCTCATGTCCGACCAGCCCGACAGCCCCGAAGCAGACGAGACCGGCACCGTGGCCACACCGCCGATACCACCGCAGCCCCCACACATGCCCGCCCCGCAGCCTGAGCCCCGTACGCGCCCAGCCTGGCTCATCCCGGTCATCGCCACCACTGTCGTCGTCGGCATCACCGCCGCCACGGCCGGTTACCTCCTCGCCGGCGGCAACAAGACCGACAACGCCGCGACCGGCGCGAGCTCCAGCCCGAGCCCGTCGGCCAGCGCGGCCACGATGTCCGCGTCGCCGACTCCCACGCCCCTGCCTCGGGTCAGCAGCATCGTCGGCGTGAAGCGCGCCTCCTGGGAGGACGCCGTCACCGAGCTGACGAAGGCCGGCGTCGCCAAGGACAACATCTCCTGGGTGTCGCCGTTCTCCGACCAGCCCAGGCCCGCAGCCCCTGCCGGAATGACCGTATGCGAGGTCGTCAGCGGCGGCGCCGCGCCGATCGACGCGACGACGAAGGTCGACCTGTCGGTCATCGAGAAGGGTGCCACCTGCCCGCTCACTCACAATCAGCCGAAGCCGAAGCCGTCCTGCACCGAGACCGGCGAGTACGAGAAGGTCTCCGACCGGGAGTTCAAACAGATGGTGCGCAACACCACCGCGCACCTCATGGGCTGCTTCACCATCTACGGTGAGATCGTCCAGGCCGACTCCGCGACCGGCACCACCTCGGTCCGTGCGAACACGTGCGGGGAGAAGAAGCAGCCCAAGTACGGGTTCCTTTCGGACTGCGACACGAACAGCATCCTCACCGAGCTGTTGTCCACCGGGAAGCTGAACGGTGTGGTCAAGGGTGATCTCTTCGAGGCCAAGGTCCAGGTCGGGATCGACACGACCTACCAGACCACTCTGGGCGGCTCCATGACCGCGCCGACCTTCTATGTCAAGGAGATCAAGTCGTACGGCAGCGTCGACTGACCCAGCCGACTGGTACTGCTGCCGCGTCGCCGTCCGTCCACGGCGACGCTGGCCGCACCAACACCCCGACTGACCGGATGCTCCGACTCCTCCCAATCGGCTGGAAGCGCCGCAAGGCCGGCGCTCGCGGAGAAGCCCCTCGCCGCGCACCGGCATCACCGCAGCCTCCCTCGCCTCCCTGCTCACCCAGGTCAGGGATTCCCCCTAAGGCGCTGCACCCTTGTCGTTTCGTTGGATGGACGTGGGGTTCGGGCAGTCGGCGCGGTAGGAGCCCGCAGGAGGTCTCGCCAGTCGGCAGGCCAATTGGCCAGCGCGAGGATGCCCATGATGAGAAGGTGGGTCGGCGCGGCCCAACTCTCCATCGCCGGATCGTGGTTGACGATGTGGGTGGTGACCGCGCCGGTGAGCACGAACATCAGCGTCGTGGCACCCAGGAAGCGTGTTCGCTTATCGGGGATCACCAGCAGGACGGCGGCTGCGCCTTCCAGGGCACCGACCACGAAGCGCATCCAGGACGGGTAACCCCAATCGACGAACTTCGCGGAGTACGCCGAGCTGAATATCGTGTCGCCCGGCCAGTACTTGGTCACGGCCCCCAGCGCGAACTCAAAGGCCAGGAACCAGTACAGACCGGTCGTGAGTCGCTTCGACATGCGTGTCCCTTCAAGAGGAAATGGGCAGGGTCAGGCCTCCGCACGGCAATTGCAGTGCCGCCGGAGTCTTTGCTTTCGGGGGTCAGCCCCGGAGGGCGGCGATGGCCTTCTCGATGCGCTGTCGGCGCGTCTCGGGCCTCTTCGCGCTCTCGATGGCGCGGACATGCTGGTGCTTGCGGCCGTAGGCAAGGTTGTCGTACGCGGTGCGGGCGACCGGGTCGCCGTCCAGAGCTCGGGCGAAGTCGGGGGGCTCGACCACGACGCGCGGCTCGGTGTCGAGCTCCAGCCGGACCTCGACCTCCTCGCCGATCGCGACACCCGCGGCCTGCCGGTTGGCGTTGCTGAGGCCGAGCAGGTGGCGGCCTCGCATGAGGGCGACCCGGCTCTTCCAGGAATGCCCGTTGACCGTGATCGTCACCGGCGGCCGCGCGCCCCCGCCGAGCGCTGCTACCACCTCGGGCGGAACTTGCAGGCCTCGCATGGGCTCGGGTGGCTCGACGTGGGCCCAAAACTTCATGATCTTTCTCCTGTTGTTCTGCCGGCTCACCCGCGGATCAGGCCCGCCCGGCTCCGATGGCCGCTCCCACTTCCCACACCGGGAGCATCGCCGTGTCCTGGACGGCTATGAGGCAAGAGATCGCGGCTACTCGGCGTAGGGCTGGTCGGTTCCCGGGGCGCTGTAGCCGAGACTCCAGACATAGCCGTCCGGGTCGGCGAAAGTGCCGCCGTACCCGCCCCACGGCAGGGCGCCGGCGGGCTTGAGGATCGTGGCACCGGCTTTCCGGGCCTCCGCCATGATCTCCTCGACCCGTGCCTCACTGCGGACGACGTAGGTCAGAACCAGCCCGCTGAAGCCGCTGCCTTCCGGGTCCGTACCCACCTGGTCGGCCAGACCCTCGCGACCGTAGAAGCCGACAGGCGAGGCGCCGTCCGAGTCGAAGAACACCGAGATGCCGTAGTCGTTCCGGATCTTCCAGCCGAGCCCCTCGGTGTAGAACTGCTTGGCCCGGTCCATGTCCCGGACGCCGAGGAGGATCGAGCTGACGTGCGCTTTCATGTCTACTCCTTGCATTTTGGATGTATACGTGGCGGATATCCGGCCGAGGGCCCGGCTGTCACATCGGCCCGTGTTCGCCGGTCAATCGGTAGAGCAGGGACGGGAGTTCAGGACGGCGTGGGGGCGGGCGACGCGGCAGCCTCCCAGGCGAACCCGTCCGGGTCGGTGAAGGTGTCGGCGGTGCCGCCGAGGACGATGCGGTGCGAGCCGGTGCCGTCGGCGGGGAGGCCGAGGTCCTTGGCCAGGGCGCGGCGCTTGTACAGCGCCAGCTTGACGGGGCTGGACTGACCGGGGGCGAACTCGGCGTACTTGCCGCCGAAGCTCTTGGCCACGGTCAGCCCCCGGCCGACGTAGAACTGCCTGGTGGCCTTCAAGTCCTCGACGCCGATCAGCAGCACGACCTCGTCGATCTCGCGGGTGGCGGGGCCGGTGTCCTTCTTCGCCGAGGTCGCGATCTTCCAGATCGTCCCATCCGGGGCCTGGACGACGCCGCCGTAGCCCCACAGCGACTTCGCGGCGGGCTTCAGCACCGTGGCGCCGGCGTCCACGGCGGCGCCGACGAAGCCGTCGACGGTGGCCGGCCCGGACACCGTGAGCGCCAGGGTGAAGCCGCGGAATCCGCTGGAGTGCGCCTCGGACGCCCGCAGGCGTATGTACGCGTCCACGCCGAAGGCGCTGTAGAAGCGGCGAGCGGCCTCGGGGTCGGCCACCTCAAGGGTGACGGACGCGAGGGACGTGTTGGCTGCGGTGGAAGCGGTGGTTGCCATGACCATCACGCTAGGGGCTGTGCGGCCGCCGGGGCTTCTCGATTCCTGACCGGTCTTGAGACTTGCTTCGCCACGCACGCCGGCATCCCCTCCACCTTGATCGCCGACCGCGCATCGCGGGCCGTACCCGCTACATCGGCATGGTCGGCCGCCGCATCCGCCGCATCCGCCGCATCCGCCGCATCCGCCGCCTGGCGCCGGAAGGCCCCGGGTGGAATGCCGACCAGCTCGGTGAAGCGGGTGGTGAACGTCCCCAGCGACGCGCAGCCGACCGCGAAGCAGACCTCGGTGACGCTGAGGTCGCCCCGCCGGAGCAGCGCCGTCGCCCGCTCGATGCGACGCGTCATCAGGTACGCGTACGGCGACTCACCGTAGGCGGCTCGGAACTGCCGACTCAGGTGCCCGGCGGACATGTTCACATCACGGGCGAGCGCCTCCACATTCAGTGGCTGCGCGTATTCCCTGTCGATCCGGTCGCGGACGCGGCGCAGCCGCGCGAGATCAACCAGGCGCTGCGCCTGCACGCGCGCACGCCGCCATTCAGGCTTGCACATGAGAACCCTCCCCTTCGTCTTCCATTTCCATCGACGTCTTCGGGCGTCCGGGGTGCCTGCCTCGGCAGGCACCCCGGACGCCCGGCGGTGTAGACCGGCCCGCCGGACTCGACCAGCCGCCGGTCGAGCAACTGCCGGACAGCAGCGGGACGGAGCCCGGGCTCATGACCGGTTCAACGAGGACCCGGACGCGGCCCGGGCGCCGCCGCGTTCCTTAGGGGTGGTCGCGATGTCGGCCGCTCGCACAGCCGCATCGACACCCGCTCAGCTCAGCGCAGCTCCTGAATGCGGATCAGGTTGCCCGCGGGGTCGCGGAACGCGCAGTCGCGGACGCCGTACGGCTGCTCGGTCGGCTCCTGGACGACCTCGGTATCACCGGCCTGCACCTTCTCGAACGTGGCGTTGAGGTCCGGGGTGGCCAGCAGGATCCAGCCGTAGGTGCCCTTGGCCATCATTTCGGTGACCGTGCGGCGCTCCTCCTCGGTGATGCCGGGATCGGCGGCAGGCGGCGCCAGAAGGATCGACGTGCCCGGCTGGCCGGCCGGGCCTACCGTGATCCAGCGCATCCTGCCCTGCCCGACATCGCTGCGGACCTCGAAGCCGAGGACGTCGCGGTAGAAGGCGAGCGACGCGTCCGGGTCGTCGTGCGGAAGCGAAGTCGTGTGAATGGTGATGTCCATGCTGAGCAGGCTAGAGGCGGCTCCGTGAACCGCGCTTCTCGATTCCTGATCGATCCGGATGCGCGTGGACGTTCAAGGGCGTGTCACCCGGAGCGCACTCGTATCCCGCGACGGTGCCTGGACGCTCAGTCAGCCGACCTCCTGGGGCAACGGAGGCTTAACACCGGTCATGTGGGGCCCACGCACCAACCGCCGGAGCGGGGCCTGGTACGCGTTCACCACCGCCCCTCTCGGCCAGTGCCGGGGCTTGGTCGATGCGCTACCACCCGAGCACGGCCGGACCGTGCTGCTGTTCCGCGCCCGCCGCTACTGGTGGGACGGCACCGCCTGGTATCGGCCCGGTCAGGCTGGGACCCGGTCACGCAGGACACTCCAGCAGGCGTACGCGCTCGGCGGCGTCGACGAGCGGCCTGTCGGCATGCGAAAGGTCGCGCATGGATCCGCATAGAAGTCCAGGTCGGCTTCCCGCCCCGGCATACCCGCCCCGCAGGCCCACGAACAGTGGCGCCATGTGTTCGGCGCGGGCGGCTACGTACAGGCGGATCGCCTCGCCGCCCGCGCCCGGGGAACCGTCCGACCTGCGTAATCGTCGGTTACGGATGTGATTGAAGAGACGCCCACGCTGCCTGCCGACCACCGCGAACTGATCTCCGACCTGTCCGGGATAGTCGGCGACTACCCTGATGTCGATCCCGAAGCGACCCTCACCGTCCTCGCCGACGACGCGGCGCAGGCGCTCGGCAGCGACACCGCCCCGGAGGGCCGCCGGGAGCGGACCGGGTACACGCTCCTTCTGCATGCCACCTGCTGGTACGTCTCCGCACGCGTCTTCAGCAAGCCACTGTTCGCGTCGTACACACGGGCCCTGGACGGATTCCGTGCGCAGTTGGACCGGACCTCCTGTACCTGCCCTGCCGGCGCCCACCCCGCGGACCTGGACTCGGAGTACCAGGTCGAGGCCGGGGTGAGCATGCTGACCGAGGCCGGCCGGGCCGCATTCGCCGAGGACTACGGTCTCGACGAGGAGGAGCTGGCGGCGTTCGACTGCGAGGAGTTTCTCGGGGCCCTCGCCGATGAGGCCCTGGGCCGCTTGCGCGAGGCACACCAGGAGCTCTTCGGCGGTATTGACGTTTCCCATCTGGACGCGCAGTTCGTCCGGGACGACGGCTGCCTCGACGTCGTTGCCATGCAGGAGGCGATCAGCCGTAGCTGGGAGGACAACACCGGCCCGGTCGCCCTGTGGTCCGCTCGCCGTTGGCTCACCGGGCAGGTGCGGGACGAGGAGCGGATCGGCCTGTTCCTGTGCCTGTGGATGGGCATGGCCCAGACGTATGAGGGTCTGCCGCCCTCGTACGCACGCGACCTGGCCGCCGCGCTCGCCACCATCGACCTGGACGTCTCCTGCGAGCATCCACAGCACCCCTGGTCCTTCGCCGATGCCACCGTGCAGTCCCGGTACCGTGCGGTGGTCCACCTGTACGCGCCGGACGAACACCCCGACACCCCCGTGCCCGCCGGGTTCTCGGCCCGCGAGCTGTGGGAATGCCCGGTCCAGTACGCCCAATTGGCACGGGAGGCGCTGGATGACCTCAAGGGGTGGCGCACCATGCGTGGCGGCGGCGAGGAGGACTGGGAGGACTGAGCGATACGCGGCTTGGAACGGGCTCATGCCCCGCAGCGGGCGGCGGCCCGGGCGCCGATGCGGACGGCCGACGGCCGGCTGCTCCGTCGGCCTCCTCGGATGGCGACGGAGCAGGACGGCCTTCCGAGTGGTTTCGGGCGCAGCCGTGGTGGCGCATACCCGAGCGGCCGGCTGGTGCTGTCAGAGTGCTGCCTTGCCGGATCGCGCGAGGGGCGGCGGCCCACGCACCCGCCGCCGCCATGTCCACGTGCCGGGTGCACGGTTGGCTCACTGCTCCGGTGTTCCTGGCTGGCCGACCGTGAATGCGAGGGGTGCCGCGTGATCAACCTGTCCGTCCGATACCCGACCCGAATCACCGGCTCCCGAACACACAGGGGGGACCCTGGCGCAAGGCGCAGCAGCAGGCGTGTCCTGGCCGCCGTGACCGGCGCGGTGTTCCTTGCCGCGCTGCTTACCGCTCCGGGGGCTCACGCCCGGGACTTCGGCACCTCGGCTGACCATCCCATCAGCAAGACGCCGCGGTCGGTGGCGACGGGCGACGTCGACGGGAACAGCAATCCGGCGCTCGCCGTTGCGCAATCGGTGGAGGACAGCATGTCGCCAGCAGGCACGGCCCCGGCCACCACCGTACTGGTCTCGTCGGTCAACCCGTCCGTCGTCGGCCAGACGGTGACCTTCACCGCGACGGTGACCGGCGACCAGGGCATCCCAACCGGGACGGTCCTCTTCAAGGACGGAGACACCAACCTGGGCCCCGACGCCCTCGACGCCACCGGCACGGCGTCGCTGCCCATCAGCGACTTGGCCGTTGGCACCCACCACATCACCGCCGTCTACGGCGGGAACACCACGTACGCGTCCTCTACCAGCAACACCGTCGACCAGGTCGTGAACCCGCGGACCTGTGACAACGCCGTCCCCACGGTCATCGGCACCAACCGTGCCGACAATCTCGTCGGCAGCGCCGGCAACGACGTGATCTTCGCGCTGCGCGGCAACGACAAGGTCAACGGCGCCGGAGGCGACGACCTCATCTGCGGCGGGCCGGGCAACGACGTCCTGGCCGGCGGCCCCGGGAACGATCGCATCGAAGGCGGCGCCGGCAACGACACGATCACGGGCAACAACGACGACGACACCATCTTCGGCGGCAACGGCAGGGACAACCTCAGCGGCAACGCCGGCAACGACTCCCTCTTCGGCGAAGCAGGCAACGACCGCCTCGACGGCGGCACCGGTACCAACACCAACAACGCCGGTCCCGGCAGGAACATCTGCACCAACCCCACCACCGGACCCGGCTGCTCGACCTGACCCGCACACACACCACACCCCCGAGTGCGGAGGCCTTCGCCTGTACCGCTTTCGGTGGATCCCGGTACGTGGGCGGTTCGAGCGGGGCAGCCTGGTCATGGTGGACCGGCCGCCGGGTCGGCCCGATCGCAGGGTGCGGGCGGGGTTGGTCGTCGTGGACAGGGTGCTCAAGGCGCTGGGGGTTGCTGGTGTTCGCCTGCCTGCTCCATCTCCTCGGCTAAGACGGGGCGCGGTTTGGGTGGCAGCTCGCTGCTGGCGCAGATAGCAACACCGCCGTCTGCTGCCTCTGCCTCGAACACAGCCGCCACGGTGAGTAAGACGACGCCGCCCTCTGGGCGGACCGGGTCGATGCGGACGCCTTCACCCCTCTCCGGCGGTGGGGCCCCTTCATCCGGGCCCACACCGACCACCCCCTTCCCCTCACCCTCCTGACCTGCATCCACGACTACGAGCACCCGCTCCAGGGGCCGGTACCCCGGCCCTCGACCATCGCCGGCGGGAGCATCTACGTGCCCAAACCTGCGCTGGACCGGCCGGCCGCGCCCGGCGGCACCGGCTTCCAGGTGCAGCACACCCTCGCGCTCGCCCGTGACAGCGTCGGATCCGCCGTCTACCTCAGCCGCTGCGCGGACGGCGAGGTCCACATCGCGCAGATGGCGGACAGGCCCGTCACCCCGGCCGTCAACGAGTGGGTCGACTTCCGGTCGGCCGCGTACGCGAGAGGCGTCGGCAAATGCCTGCTGACGCAGCTCGACCAGGATGCGCGCACCGACCACTTCACCCGGCACAGAGCCGCCCGAGCCCTGGCCCGCAAACCCGTGCCGGTGCTCCTCACCCTGGGATGACGATGATCGATCCGCTCCACGACTGAATCCACGGCGGACGCGGCCGGGGCGGAGGGCGTGGCGTCCGGATTTGTGTGGGTTGTCGGGTGATGATGACGTAGTGCGACTTGATCACGTGTCCTATGCGGTGGCCCGCGACAGCTTCGTCTCGACCGTCCAGTGGATCGGGTCGGCCCTCGGCGCCGGGTTCGTCGACGGGGGCGTGCACCCGCGATTCGGCACCCGCAATTTCATTCTCCCGCTGAGCGGCGGCACCTACGTCGAGGTCGTCACCACACTCGACCACCCCGCCGCCGACCGCGCACCCTTCGGCCAGGCGGTCGCGCGCCGCGCCGCCGAGGGCGGCGGCTGGCTCGGTTGGGTGGTCTCCGTCGACGACATGGCCCCGGTCGAGGCCCGCCTCGGCCGTACCTCGGCCGAGGGCCACCGTGTCCGACCCGACGGGTTCGACCTGAGGTGGAAGCAGATCGGCCTGCTGGAACTGCTGGAGGACCCACAACTGCCCTACTTCCTTCAGTGGTTGGTCCCCAGTGAGGAGCGCCCGAGCGCCGACCCGCGCACCTCCACCACCATCCACGGGGTTTCCATCGCCGGCGACGCCGGCTCCATCGCCGAATTCCTCGGCGAACCGGCCGACCACCCCCTCGACCAGATCGACGTCACCTGGGTCGAGGATGAGGAACCGGGCCTGATCTCGGTCGAGTTCGCCACCGCCCACGGCCCGGTCACGATCTGACCAGGGCCCGACTGCCCCCGCGGGAGCAGCCGGCTGGCGTCTCCTGGCTAGCGCGCCGGGTTGGTCGGTTGATCGGATGTGTCTGTCCGATTAGTGATCACTGGTGCGATGTGGGGCCGGATGGAGCCGCCGTTCCGGCGGCCGCGGACGCCGGTGACGACATCGGCTGGACCGTCTCGGTCGACTCCACCGTCGTCCGCGCCCACCAGCATTTCGCAGGAGCACGCGAAAAGGGGCCGAAGGCCGTAGCGAGCCCGCCGACCACGCCCTCGGACGCTCACGCGGCGTCCTGAGCACCAAGGTCGTTGTCCTCCACGAGCGAGGCATCGGATGCCCACTACCAGTCCTCCCCCTGGTGGACCGCCCGGCCGCGCCGGGGGATCGGGCCGTCCCGGCCCGCGTCCCCGCGGATGAAGGCCACCACGGCGAACAGGAGGAGGACCGTGCCGAGGGCCGTCCACGCCCTCGGATCGCCCGTGGCGAGCAGGGGCACGCCCGTCGTCGCTGCCCCACCCCGCCCCCCCACCGAGGCGTGGCATACCCGCTCGCGCGCTCGCCCGAACTGCCCGTCCCAGGAGGGGAATTACGTCCGTGACGCGTTTGGGTCGGCTACGGTGGCGGGAGGTTCCACAGCGGGGCGGACGGGGGAGGACGCATGGCGTGGGATGAGTGGGAGCGGGCCAAGACGGCTGCGGGGGACGGCCGCGAAGTCACGACACGACTGAACCAGGCTCCGGCCGCCGGTTCCGCCGAGAACGGCGATCTCGTCGTGCACCAGGACGACTTGGGCGCCGTGGGGCATGAGGCCGCCATTCTGCACGGAGAGCTCAAGAAGCGGGCCGACATCGCCGGGGCCGGCATCGACCAGAACGGGGCGGGATCCACCATGCGGGCCGCCGCCGCGCTCAAGAGCCACAATCTGGCGCTGGGGGCGGAACTCGAACTGACCGTCGAGGTCTGGACCTCGCAGGTGAAGTACGTCCTGCAGGCGTGCGCGCACATCTCGAACCACCTCGACTACAGCAAGAAGCTGCACGCGCAGGAGGACGCGAGGATCGCCGCCGAACTGACAGGCCGGACCGGCCCGCCGTCCGTCTCCGCGCTCAACGACTACTTCAAGTAGGGGAAGGGGTCAGGACAGGTGGGGGTCTTAACCTACGCGGATCTCATGGCCTTGGACCTCGCCGGCCTCGGCACCGCCGCGGCCGACTGGAGGACCGTGGCCGGCGAGCTGGCCAAGCTGGAGAGCGATGCCCGCGGCGGACTCGTCAAGAAGTCGGACGAAGCCCGCTGGGTGGGGGTCAACGCCGGGGTGACGAGGGAGTTCATCGGCAAGGCGGCCAAGGAGTTCTCCGACCTCCAGAAGGAGGCCGACAGCATCGCGAACGTCCTCGCGGACGCGCACGCCGAGTTGACCCAGTATCAGAAACAGGCTCAGTACCTCACCGAGGACGCCGCCAAGGGAGACCCGTCCCGCAATCCGCCGGACCTCGGACTCGCGGTCCTCAACGGCGCGGACGGCACGGTGATCGTCACCGTTACCGTCTGCGAGCCCGGGGAGACCGACCAGCGCACACTGGACCGGATCCGGTGGTACCGGGACACCCTCAACGGCATAATCCGGCACGCCGCGGAAGTCGACGCCGCCGCCGCACGGGCCCTGCGGAACAGCCACGGCAGCGACGCGCAGAACGCGGGCCACGCCCGGTACACCTCGCTCGACGAGGAACAGTTCCCGCGCGCCTTGGAGCTCGCCGCTCTCGGGAAGGGCGCGAATCCGCAGCAGCGGGCGGAGCTGCACCGCCTGTGGGAATCTCTGAGTCCGGCTGCACGGGCCCAGCTCTGGCTGGCCCGGAAGGACGAACTGATGGCGGCGGGCATCCTGAGCCCGACCATGCCGCAGGTCGCGCCGGACGCCGGTGCCGGGGCGTACAACTCCGAATCGGACGGATTCGACGACTGGAGGACCAAGAAGAAGATGGAACTCCTGATCCAGGCCGCCGACTTCAAGGGCATGACCGACGCCGCCCGGCACATGTCGCACTACCTCGGCAACAGCGGCAGTCCCATGAACCTGCCGGTGGACACGATGATGGCGGACGTGCCCGAATTCAAAACGTACGTCGACAACATCGTCCGGAAGAACCAGGACGCCTGGCTCACGCAGGCGCTGGAGGAGTTCCGGAAGAACGGCGGGCAGCCGATCGCCTTCCCCGTCGAGGCCAAGGCACTCAACGGCTTCTACTTCAGCAAGGACGTCGACGCGAACTGGTTCTACGCGGTGGGCGGGACCAACAGCAATGTCACCGGGGTCGTCACGGCGGTTCCCGACGAGAACGGAAACCCCAGGATCAGCATCGACTACCAGGCCAACGTCTGGGACCGCTACAACTGGGACAAGGGCAAGGGCGTCGAAATCGGCCCCCTCTCGATCCCCGACGGGGACATGGCCGAGCTGCACCGGGCGGGGGTCGCCCAGGAGTTCGACATGTCCGGCAGCAGCGGGGTGCGGCACTACGAGCTGGGGACCGCCGAGGCCGGCAATCAGGCGCCGCTCCCCGGTCCCGGGGAGAGCAGGGACGGACGGACCAATCCCGGCCGGGAGCAACAGCAGGACCGGCCGCCGACGACGGGTGGCGGGAGGGGCACAGTACGATGACCGGATTCCCCAAGGGCGGCACCCGGACCTCCCGCCCCCGGCTGCTCGCGGTGCGGGCCGCAGCAGGCGTGATCGCCATCCTTCTCGGAGTGGCGGGGTGCACCGGTCCGGCCGGCTCCGGGGACGGCACGGGACCGACATCGGGCTCCGGCTGGGCGGCCGGCATCACACCGGAGTGGATGAGCCGGCAGATGGGTCTCCCGGTGCCGAGTACGGCAGGGTCACCGGAGGCCGCGTACGAGAGCACCTCCCGCTACGACACGGGCCTGCTCACCTTCACACTGACCCGGGCCGAAGCGGACACGTACCTGAAGGAGAACCCCCCGACGGGCAAGTTGCTGGAGCCCACGGCCGCCGCTGCCGTCCCACCGCACGACTTCGCCCACTTCGGCCTTCCGGAGCCGGAGACGTTCAAGGACGGCCTTCGCTACGGCGACGTCTGTCCGGGCTCGAACGCGGGCGGGCCGACCGCGCTCCCGTCCGGAGTGCCGGAGGCGTACGACACGTCCGAGAAGCGCTGCGTCCTCCTCTACCTCCACGCGTACGCTCCGGACCGCACCCGCGTCTACCTGAGGGCTCACTACGGGCCCGGGACCGCACCGGCCCGACCGAGCCCCTGACCCCGCCGCCGCTTCCGGACGAGGGCGGCTACGAGACCGTCCGCCGCGACACCACCCGCAACGAGCACGAGGTCACCACTGCGACCAGCACCAACGACATCGCCCGTGACCTCACCATGTGGCTGGCCGCCCGGCCGTACTCCGGCCGGCACGAGTATCAGCTACTCACGCCATCTGAAGGACGAGGCATGAGGATGGGCCCGGCGATACCGGCGGGCCGGCCCGGAATCGACGCAGGAGAGTGCTCACCACGGTTCTCCAAAACTTCGGGCGCGGGGACCGCGACTCACCGCCAAGGAGTCGGTACAACGAGACCGGTGACGTGGCGGGGGCGACGGGCGGTGTTGCGCCGAGGCCGGGCTGATCATGCCAGCCGGGTCGTGTGAGTTGTCCGGAGCGCTGGTGCTCCAGGGATTCGCCGGCCACGGGACGATCCCTCGGCAGCCCCGCATCGGCGGCTTCGGCCCGGAGCAGGGCTCGCCGGGCCGAAGCCCTCGATGATGAGCCCGTCCTTGTCCAGGCAGACCGTGAAGGGAACGAACGATGGGGTCTGCTGCCTGCGCGGACCATCTCTTCTGGCGATGGCCACCGAAACCGTTCACGAGGGGGAGCCGGGGATCCTCCGGCAGATCATCCGAAGGCAGGACACCGGGCGCAGCACTGTCCCGGTGCACTGGGAGTACTCCTCACCTCCTGGGAGGAATCATGAGTGCACGCACCAGGAGCTACGCGGCCGACGCATGTCAAGACGCCGGAAGCCTGGCCCTGACCGCCCAGGCGGGCTCGGCCGCCTTCTCGTGCTGCAGCCGATCAAGTCGGCAGAGGAACAGCACACAGCCGGAAACCGCGGCCCCGCACACCTGTGGCCGGATGGCTGCTGCGTCAGACTGAGGTTTGACTCGGACACGTCACTTGGTTGGCTGGCGGTCACTTGGCGTGCCGCGAGCATCACAGGAGTAACGGAAGGTGACGAGGATGAGCCGGAACAGCCTGCCGCGGCGCTGGCCGCTGGTGGGGCGTGAGCCCCAGCTGCAAGACTTCGACGAGGTTCTGCGGGATCCCCGGCGCACGGGTTTCCTGCTCTTCGGGCCTGCGGGGGTGGGCAAGTCCCGGCTGGCCGAAGAGTGCCTGGAACTGGCGATCGCTGCAGGACACCGCATCGGCAGGGCGGTCGCCACTGCGGCCGCTGCGTCGGTTCCGTTGGGAGCCTTGGCCCACCTGCTACCCGCCGATGTCGAGTTGTCCGAGCCGGTATCAGGGTTCGCGGCAGTGGCCAGGCGGCTGTCGCAGCCCGGAGCAGCGCAGTCCCGCATGGTGATCCTGGTCGACGATGTTCACCTCCTCGACGCGACATCGGCGATGCTCCTGAGGCAGCTGATGGACGCCGGGACCGCCTTCTTGCTGGGAACAGTCCGGTCGGGGGACGTCGAGGAATCCGTGGCTGTGGCTGCGCTCGGGCATGGGGACGGGGTGCTGCGGGCGGACCTCGACGAGTTCGATCGTCAGCAGGTCGAGACGCTGTTGGAGCGGGTCCTCGGCAGATCAGTGGGAAAGCACGCGGTCAACCAGTTGTTCACCACGAGTGGCGGCAACCCGCTCTATCTGCACGAACTGGTGCTGGGAGCGGTGGAAGCCGGCGTGCTGACCTGCGACGGCGAGATCTGGGAAATGACCGTGGACCAGCTGCCAGGCACGCGGCGCCTCACCGACCTGATCCGCTCCCGGCTCTCCGTGGCCTCGCCCGCGGGCCGACAGGTGCTCGACGTGCTGTCGCTGTGTGAACCCCTGTCTCTGGACCGTCTCGAGATGGATGCGGACCAAAGGACACTCGACGGCCTGGAGCACGCAGGACTGATCGTCGTCGCTCAGGAGGAACGACGCACCGCGGCCCGTCTCGCCCACCCCCTCTACGGCGAGATCCTGCGTGCCGACATGCCCACGCGGCGCCGACGGGCTGTCTTGACGAGACAGATGCAATTGCTGAGGAAGAGCGGGGCCCGCCGCCGAGAGGACGCGATCCACCTCGCGACCTACGAGCTGGCAGCCACGGGTACGGCCGACCCCGCTCTGCTGGTGCGTGCGGCTGCCCTCGCCACGCACTCCCGCGAGTATCCGCGTGCGCTGGGCCTGCTCCAGGCGATCCCGCAGAAGCAACGTGGCTTCCAGGTCCGGCTGCTGCTGGGAAAGACGCTGTACGAGGCCGGCGAGTTCCAGCAAGCCGAGGACGTACTGGCCGAGACCGACGCCATGGCCGGGGACGAGCATGAAGTCCTGGCAGCGGTGCTGGTGCGGACCCAGAACCTCATCTGGGGGCTCGGGGCACCCTACGAGAAGGTTCTCGACGTCATCGATGCGGCCCGTGTCCGGATCAGTAGCCCGTTCGGCTTCCGCGCCCTGAAGGTCAACGAAGCTGCCAGCGCCTTCGCTGTAGGGGAGTTCACGCACAGCCTTGCCGCGTGCGCGGACCTCGAACCGGACCCCGGGCAGGCCCCGGACATCCAGATGTGGCTGATGGCAGCCACGACCCGGGCCGTGGCGCTCGCCTTCCTGGGCCGGGGAGAGGAGGCCGAGGACTGGGCCCGACGCGCCATCGCCGCCGCGGCGGCGTCCGGCGATCAGCCTGACATCCTGGCCACACACGAGGCGGCACTGCAGTCCATCCTCGCGCTGGCCCTGACAGAGAACGGCCGCTTGGCCGAGGCCCGCGCGGTGGGCGAACAGGCCCTCTTGGGCCTCGGCGACACGCGGGTGCACACCGAGCGTCGGCTCCTGCTGTTCCACTTGGGGCGCGGAGCCATGCTCGCCGGGCACCCGGGGGAAGCCCGCCGCCGGTTCGCCGAGGTCGTCCGCGGGTCACGCCCCCACACCGCGGTGGTGCTGCCGATGGCCTTGGCAGGTCTGGCGGGGGCCGCTGCCTTGCAAGGGGACATCGAGGCGGCGGAAGCGGCCCTGGCCGAACGCAATGAGCTCCCTTGCTCGACGTACCTTCCCGAGGAAAGGCTGGGAGAGGCGTGGCTGCACGTTGCCCGAGGTGCACTCACCCGGGCCCGGGCCGTACTGACGGCGGCAGCCCAGGATGCGTTCGAGCGCGGACAGACCACTTTCGAGGCAATCCTGTTGACCGATCTCGTCAGGCTCGGAGGGCCGCGCGAGGCGGCCGCCGGGAGGCTGACGGAGATCGCGGACGCGTGCGGCGGGCGCTTTCACCGGGCCCGCGCCGACCTGGCCGCCGCATGGGCCGCGAACGACCCCGACGGCCTGCTCGCCGCAGCAGAGACGCTGGAGACGATAGGAGCGGACCTGCTGGCGGCAGAGGCAGCAAGTACCGCCGCCGCACTCCTCAATGAGGCCGGGCAGTCCCGCCGGGCCAACGACGCCGCCGCCCGGGCCGAGGCCATTGAAGCCCGCTGTGAGGGAGCCAGGACCCCTGCGCTGATGGCCCGCCACGACCTCGTCCAGCTCACCAGACGAGAACACGAGATCGCACTGCTCGCCGCCCGGGGCATGCCCAGCAAGAACATCGCCGCCGAACTGGTCATCTCTGTCAGGACCGTCGACAACCACCTGCAGCGTGTCTACGCCAAGCTCGGCCTCACCACCCGCCGGGAACTGGCCAACCGGCTTCTCCCATGAAACCAGTGGGTGCCGTAGCGGGTGACGATCCCTTGCCAGGCCTTCCCCGAACACCATCCACAAGACGGGGGAGACCGACCAGAACGTGCCGAACCAGCCTCTGGGAGCGTGGGCCGCGACAGGCGGACCCGCACCGACGACCGACGGCGACCGCGGGCAGTGAGACCGTGTCCGGCTTGGTGGGGTTGCGGAGGCGGTTGTAGCAGCAGATGGCGGCTGCCGGCCCGAGGAAGGCCAGGTGGTTGACCGTTGGTTGGGGCGGCGTAGGCCGGTCAGCCAGGACATGGTCGGCTCGATTGACGGTGGGAACAACGACTCCGCGAATTCCCACAGCCCATCCGGCTCCGCGCACCCCGCCCCATGCCGGAATCCAACGACGCCTCACCACACGAACGTAGGGCCATGAACATCGAGATTGTGGGTCATATATTCTGAGCTCACCGAGGTCGCTCAGAGCGCTTGGCGGTTGCTGAGGCCACGACAAAGGGGGGTGGGCTAATGATGAGGATCTGGCCATGGAACCACCCCCCTCCTCGGAATACTTACTGATCGATTCAGAATGAGACTCGGAGTCGGCGTAAGTAGACGATGTGGTAGGCGAGTGTCCGCGATGTGATTCACACGTCCAACGAGACCTGGCTCGCGTGCCTGAACCTTCGATGCGCGACGAGGGCTTCGTCGGCCCGGCCGTCCGCCGGCGACCTACCGACGCACCCACGGGATCACCCACTTCCACGGTGCTACTCCGTCGGCGATGACCAGGTGAGGGGAGCAACCGGCGACGCAAAGACATCGACCACACCTGGGCCGCGCTGAGAACGATCCGGGCGGCCCGCCCGGACGGTGCCCCGGTCCAGGTGATCCTCGACAACCTCTCCTCCCACCTCAACGGGAGAATCCGCCTTAAAGGCTGGCTCCACCCTTGCTAGGGTGCCGGGATTTCCTGGGGCGGCATCTTCCAAGCCCCTATTGGGCCCCAGTGGTATGCGGAACCTTTCGGCAAAGGGCAGCCTTGGTATTGAGTTCTCGGGTCCCGCGGTCCAGGAGAAGCTCTGCCTGTCTGTTCGGAATGGAAGGAGATGTCTCGACGGAGTCACTCGCTCGTACGTTGGCGACTCCGTACGGCACGATCGCTTGACGTCGGCGACCGCTGTGCGCGAAGGGCGCGCACAGCGGTCGAACGGTGAGGGTCGCCGGTGGTTACATCGGGATCTCGATGATGTCGATGTCCCTGACACCACCCCAGCACCAGCCGGCAGTGGTGGAGGACCACGTCCCGGCCCGGCCGTTGACGACACTGCTCCAGGCGGTGCTCCCGTTGACGCAAGTCACCTTCGCCTGCCACTTGCTCCACGCGGGGCTGTCAGCCGGAGTCCAGCAGGACGGTGCACCTCGTGTGAATCCGGCCGAAGCTGTCGTCCACAGGTCACAAGTGATCCCGTAGTAGGGCTTGTAGACGCGGGTCCCGGGAACTGCTGCGGACGCCGCGGGTGCGGTCGCGACCACACCCGCGACGGCCATGGCTGCCGCGGTTGCCGCGACGGCCGTTCTCTGAACGAGCTTGCGCATTCCTTCTCCTGTCGGTGACGGCCTGCTGCGGGCACGCGTACCTGCTGCACCCGCCGGCAAGGGCTGCTCCTTGCCGAAGCCAAGACAAGCCTGCCGACCGCATCCCAGGGTCAACAGAGCACCGAATACTCAGGATTGGAGCTGAGGCCGGGTGCCCCACGGTGCCATTGCGGGGGCGGCGTTACGTGTCCAAGACCGATGCCGGCAGAGTGTTCCGAGTGCGTGCTGATCTTGTTCCGCATGACCTGTGGGAGTGGGTGGCTCCGCTGCTGCCGTCCGCTCCCGAACGGCGTCGTCGCCACCTGGGTCGACTTCGGGTTCCGGACCGGTGCCGCCTGGCGCGATGTTCCGGCCGAGACCGTGGGTTGTTCCGGGGTGACGCCCTGGCGCAGGCTGCGAGACCGGACCGAGGCCGGCGTCTGGCCGCGTATGGTCGCGCCTGCCTGCCGCCTTGCTGGCCGAACTGCGTCGCGCTGGCCTCCTGGGCCTGGACGACTGCGCCGTGGACGGGTCGCATGGAAAACTGACGTGCCGGCAGTCAGATCTGTTGGAGATCGGCTGAGGCGAAGGACGCGGCGCTGCGGGAGATGCGGCTGAAGCTGCATCACGTGGTCGAGATGGATTGGTGGTTTCGCAGCCAGGACTGGCCGGGCTACCACGAAGTCCTGCGCCGGATCATCGCTGCCGGCGGACCGGAGACCCAGGAGGCGACGGGTCCGGCCGACGCCGCCTTGTAGTGCCGGACACTCGACTGGATGTCCCCGCCTGGAAACGCGAGCACGGTCGTCCTGGTCGGGTTTCGATGTGGGCGGCCACGGCGGGCTAGGTCCCCTTACGCCCACTGCGACCGTAGGGCAGGCTCTCCTGTGCTGAGCTGTTTCCGTCCGGCTCATGCACCGCCTTCAGCGGTCGCTCGGACTGCCGTCGGCCGCGATAGACGTCTTCCCGGTCCCGCATGCCGCCACCACGGTGGCCTGCATACCAGCCTCCGGAATCTGTTGCCCGGCGCTGGGCTGGGGTGTGGCGCCTTGGGGGGTGTCGTCGCCCGCGGGCGGGCGTTTCATCGCCCTGTCGGTCGCCGCGGCCTCCGGCGCCGCTTCTCGTACGCCTCCCGGATTCCGCCGGCCAGCCCCAGGAGCACAGCCGCCCCGACCGCCACCTCGGCTGCGGTGCGCAGGCCCCGGCCGTGGACGTCGCCGGCAGCCCGCGGGGAGACCTTGCCCTGCGGGTCGTGCACCACCGCCAGGGACTCGCCTTCCTTCGCGAGCCGCGAGGGAGTGTCCAGGTGCTCCGGGCCGCCCGCGGGGCAGTTCAGGCGGTGGTCGTACGAGGTCCGGCTCGTGGAGGTCCAGTGACCCTCGGCGTCCATGGAGGATTCCGTCTCGGTGTGCTCGGTGACCTTCAGCACGATGCAGCTGATCTCGACGCCCCGGTCCTCCAGCGCGGTGTGCCCCACGGACGCGAGTGCCAGGATGACGCCGAGGCCGGCAGGGAGGGCGGACAGCGCGATGAGCGAGGCTCCGCGCCGCGCGGCGAGGGCGGCGTGCCAGCCGAGCAGGACCAGTGGGAGCAGCAGCCCGCCGAGGAAGAGCCCCCAGTTGCCCAGCGATCCGTATGCCGACTCCCACGCCACCCAGAACGCCAGGGCTGCGGTCAGCGGCGGCGCGGCCAGTGCCACTGCGGTCCGCCATAGTCCGCGTGCCCATCCCCCATGCCAGCCCGCCATGCCCGCCCCCGTGGCTCGTACTTGTGCGCTCCAGGTAACCGCGACGGCAGGGGGCGCGTAAAGAGCGCGGCCGTCCGGCCCGACTGAGGAGGGAGGCGCCTGGTGACGCTGCGCCCGCCGGTTGGAGCCGATGCCGGCGCAGGCCGCCGAGGCGCTGCCGGGCCCGGGAGTGCTGGCGGGCGGCGCCGCCTTCATCGAGGTTCGGCTCATGACAGGCTGTCCTCCTGAGCACTGGGGGAGCTGTGACAGAGGTCGGTGGATGGATCTGGGAACGCAACCTGCGGTCGTTCCTGGAATTGCTGTCGCACTACGTGGGCTACGGCTTCGATGCCACCGACTGGGAGACGGTGGCACTGGCGGTCGAGGCGACCGACGATGAGCAGACCGACGGCTGGTACTCGTACCCCTTGGTGGGCGAGCACCGCGAGGTCGAGGTTCGGCTGGCGCGTGTGGTCGGCGGCGCTGAGGTCATGCTGGCCGTGAAGGGAGCCCTCACGCCCGAACTGGAGGTCCGGGCGGACACTCTCCTGGCCGCATTCTCGGCTGCCTGATCCCACGCGGGGCAAGGTCAACTTGACCCGTTGGCCGCATGAGGTGTCTTCCTCCGCGAGAGCCGGGGGAGGCTGTCGTGTGCCAGGCTCGGAGGGGCGGTCGATGAGGCCCTCCAAGAGTGGTTCTCACCTCGCCCTGCGAGCCGATGCTCGCCCAGGCCGCCGCACCCCGGAGGCAGGTAACAGGCCCGCCTCACGGCAGCAGGAGGAACCCCTGAGCGATCCCCTGCCGAGTGCGTGTCGGCGGAAGGTACCCCTCCCGGCCCGTCGTGTTCACCGTGTCCGGATCCTCCGGTTCAGTCGTGGCACCGGACCGGGTGCGGTCTCGGCGGGGCGCACGAACGTCCAGGCGACCGCCCCGGCCCATGGTCAGGGCGGTCGCGCGTCCCCGCCATGTCGTATGTGACTACCTGTCATAATTCGTCCCATTCCATCGGCTCGGTCGGGAGGATTGCTATGACCATCTGTCAAACAGTGACGGAGGTGGGCGCGCAGGAGGCCCTCCCGTCGTCGGCGCCGCCTGGTCTTCGAGTGCATCGCTCGTGGTGGGGTGGGTTGCTGCGGGCGCTGGTGGCAGGTCTCGTCCTGGTGGCCGGCCTGGCCCTGCCCATGGTGGCCCCGCAGCCCGCCCAGGCCGTGCCGCCCGGCACCTACGCCTACGTTGCCAACTTCCACGCTGACACGGTGTCGGTGATCAACACGGCGACGAACGCGGTGGTGGTCACGGTTCCCGTCGGCGATGCGCCGTGGGGAGTGGCGGTGTCGCCGAACGGCACTCGCGCCTACGTCACCAACCGCGCCGATGCCACGGTGTCCGTGATCAACACCGCGACCGACACGGTCGTCGCCACCGTCTCCGTCGGCCTTGAGCCCCTGGGGGTGGCGGTGTCGCGGGACGGCACCCTCGCCTACGTCACCAACTTCGGCGCGAACACGGTGTCCGTGATCAACACGCACACCAACACGGTCGTCGCCACCCTTCCCGTCGGCGATGCTCCCATCGGGGTGACGGTGTCGCCGAACGGCACCCGTGCCTACGTCACCAATTCCGACGATGACACGGTGTCTGTGATCAAGACGGCGACGACTACGGTCGTGGCCACCATCCCCGTCGGCGGCTTCCCGTTCGGGGTGGCGGTGTCTCCGGACAGCACCCTCGCCTACGTCACCAATTCAGACGACGACACGGTGTCCGTGATCAACGCGGTGACGAACATGGTCGTCGCCACCGTCCTCGTCGGCGATGTGCCCCAGGGGGTGGCGGTGTCGCGGGACGGCACCCGCGCCTACGTCATCAACGCCAACGCCGACACGGTGTCGGTGATCAACACGGTGTCGAACACGGTTGTCGCCACCATCTCCGTCGGCGATGCGCCTCGAGAGGTGGCGGTGTCGCCGGACGGCACCCGCGCCTACGTCACCAACGCCAACGCCGACACGGTGTCCGTGATCAACATCGCCAACAACGCCGTCGTGGACACCGTCCCCGTCGGCGACCTCCCGTTCGGGGTGGCGATCGGGGTCGTGCCCCGGCCGACGCCGGCGCTGACGCTGATCAAGCTCACCGCCGGCGGGACGTTCACCCAGGGCGAGCAGGGCGCCTACACCCTCACCGTCACCAACACCGGCGACCTGCCCACCGACGGCAGCACCGTCACCCTCACCGATACCCTCCCCACCGGCCTGACCCCGGTCAGCTTCTCCGGCACCGGATGGACCTGCACCCTCACGCCGCTGTTCTGCACCCGCAGCGACATCCTCGCCCCCGGCGCCAGCTACCCGCCCCTCACCCTCACCGTCCAGATCGCCCCCAACGCGCCGAAGCAGGTCACCAACACCGCCACTGTCACCGGCGGCGGCGCCACCGGCAGCAGCATCGCCACCTCAACCACCACCGTCGACAGGAAGCACCAACCCAAGCCCCCGCACCACGACCGCCCAGGCCACGGCAAGCCGGGTCACGGGAAGCCCGACCACGGCAAACCCGGCAAGCCCGGCCACGGCCGCCCCAACCACGGCCACCGCCCCGGACCCCGATAACCGCACACCTGCATGACGAACGCCCCGGCGCCCACCACCCGCCCTCCGGGCCACCGGCGTCGGGGCCCCACACCACACAACCCCACACCACGGCCCGCAACCCGCAGGCTCCGCCGACCGTTCGCACCCGACCGGACCACCGATCAGACCGCGCTGCGTGACTCACTTGCCGGAACGGCCGAACTCGCGCTGACCTGCACGTTCTCTTGACAACCCCAGAAAAGGGAGGGAACCGCGGGCACTCCATGGGGAAGTCGGTCATCGCAGGAGCTACCCGCGTACCACCTTCGGCCCGTCCAGGCGATCGCGGAGGTGAACGACGGCTCGGTGCGGCTGGCCGCGCCGTACCAGGCGTTCAGCGAGGGCGATGGCACCTTCCACCGTTCCGGAGCGAAGGAGCTCCTCGTCGGATCTGGTGAACTCGGCCAGCTCCGCTTCGGCGTCCACGGCGCGGCCGCTCAACCTCATCACCTCGGCCCTCATGAGCGCCTGCTCCTGGCGGTTTCCACCGTGGCGAGTGAAGTAGTCGCCGATATAGGTGAGGGCGTCGTCGGCCCGCCCGGAATCGACCAGGATGCGGCAGAGCAGGTGAATGATCCAGTCGCTGTCGCCGCCGGCCGTCTCCGCGACCGTGCGCAGCACGTCGACCGCTTCGTCGTGGTGGCCATGACGGGCAAGCAGCTCGGCGAGGCCGAAGGCCGCATGGGGATTCCCGGTATCGGCGGGTTGCCTGAGCAGGTCAACCGCTTCAGAAATCCGGTCCTGCTCTTCCAGCAACTGGACCAGGGCGGCCAAGGCGTACTCCTCGCCGCCGTCGGCCGGGAACGCGCGCAGCTCGGCCTCACGTCCGTGGCGGCCCAGGAGACGGGCAAGCTGCTCGGCGTGGTCTGCGTACACGAGACCATCGACACAAACGTGCCTGCCCAGCAGGTGGATTGCCTCGTCGATTCGGCCTTGGAGTTCCAGGAACCTGGCATGCAGAGGGACAGTGTCCACGGCATCCGAGCTCCAGGACTCGAACGGGTCCGTCGGGCCGGTCCCGAGATCGGGGAGTACTGCAGCAATCTCGGCGTCACGGCCGTGGCCCGCGGCGAGCTCCACCAGTTCCTCGGCGAGTAGGAGATCTGCAGCCCGCGGGCCGAGCAGGGCGACGACCTGGTCGAAGCGGTCCTGTCGAGCCAGCAGCCGTGCCAGGCCGCGCAGGGCGTACCGGTGCCCTGTGTCGGCGAGCGGACGCAGCAACACGATGGCCTCGTCGTGCCGCTCCCACTCGGCGAGCAGCCCGGCAACCGTGTCGACGGCAGGCCACCAGCCGGTGGCCGCGAACGGCTGGAGCAATAGCAGCGCCGCCGTCCGCCCGTCAGGGCCGGACTCGGCAGCGGCCTCGGCGAGCCGACGGGCACAGAACCAGTCACCGTTGGTCGCCGCGTGGCGCAGGACGTCGTGGTGGCCGTACTCGTGAAGGAGTGCGGCGACGGTGGGCGGTATCCATCCGTCGTACGTGCGATGGCGGTGGTCGAGGTCGGATCTTTCCATGGTCGCGCACCCTAACGTGCGCCGCCGACACGACCAGCGCATCCAGGAGCCCCGTGCGGAAAGCAACTTGGTGAGTACCGCAATCGCCACAGTGAGCCGTACCGGCGTTGAGCTGTGCGAACGCTCCCATGCGCCCGAACTCTCCGAGGACGCGGACGACCTCGACCCCCTGCTCCCGTAGCCCGTCGGACGCGTCGAGGACGGTTTCACCGGGCCGTCGTACCGCAGACGGGCGTCGGAGGAGGGCCGCCCGGTCGACGTGCGAAGGGCTCCCGGGCGGACCTCTCTCCTCAGGCTGCCCTGTCCCCGGCCGAGTCGGGGTGAACGTGGCCGCAGCCTGCGCCGAACGGGATTCCCGGGACTCACCCGGATCGGGTGACACGACTGGTGATCACCAGTGATCACGGTTTGAGTGGGGAGCGCCCCCCCGCAGACCCGAGCCGACCTGACACCGGTGACCGCATGGAGAACGCCGCAGAGAACGCCCCAGAGCGCGCCCCAGAGAACCCCGCAGAACCCGCAGGGCGCGATTCACCCGTGCGTCCGCCGTCCGGGGACCCCATGCTCACGGCGCGCTTCGCCGTACCGGCCGTACCGCGGCTCCTCGTGCACCGGCCCGAGCTGCTCAAGCGCATGAGCGCCGGGGTGCGGGGGCCGCTCACCCTCGTCAACGGTCCGGCCGGTTCGGGCAAGACGGTGCTCGCCGCCCACTGGGCGGCGGCCGGCGGGCTCGCGCCGCGTCCCCCCGTATGGCTGACCGTCGAGCCGGGCGACGCCCCCGGCGCCCTCTGGGCGTACGTCCTGGAGGCCCTCCGCCGGGGCGGGGTGACACTGCCGGCCGGGGTGGGCCGGCCCACGCGGGCCGAAGGAGTGACCCGGTCGTTCCTGGTCCGTCTGGCGGAGGGGCTCGCCGCGTCGGCGCAGCCCGCGGTGCTCGTGCTCGACCAGTTCGACACGGCCCAGCCGCCCGCGGCGATGACGGAGGGACTGGACTTCGTGCTCCGGCACGCGGGCGGGGGCCTGCGCATCGTGCTCACCAGCCGCACGGACTCGCTCCTGCCGCTGCACCGCTACCGGACGGCCGGTGAGATCACCGAGATCCGCCAGGCGGACCTGAGGTTCACCCACGAGGATGCCGAGGCACTGCTGGCCGAGCACCGGCTGGAGGTCTCGCAGGAGGGGATCCGGCTGCTGGTGGAGCGGACCGAGGGGTGGGCGGCCGGGGTACGGCTGTGTGCCCTGGCGATGCAGCACAGCGCCGACCCCGAAACGTTCCTCCGCCAGTTCGCCGCCGACCGCACGATCATCGCCGACTACCTCCTCAAGGAAGTGCTCGACGCCCAGCCGCCGCCGACGCAGGACCTGCTGCTGCGGGTCTGCGTCACGGACCGCGTCCACCCGGACCTCGCGGACGAGCTGACCGGCCGTGACGACGCCGCCCGGACCCTCGCCGGACTGGCCCGCGACAACGCCTTCCTCGAACGGATCGACGCATCGGCCTGGTATCGGCTGCACCCGCTGTTCGCCGAGGTCCTGCGCGCGCACCTCCGGCAGCGCTGTCCCGGCCTCGAACCCCGGTTGCACGGGCGGGCGGCGCGCTGGCTGGCCCGGACGGGCCGGCTCACGGAGGCGGTCCTCCAGGGTGCGGCGGCCGGTGACTGGCCGTTCGCGGCGGCGCACCTGGTCGACAACCTGGCGCTCGGCCGGCTCCTCACCGGCCTGGACGCCGATCGGCTGGGCAGGGCGTTCGCCGGCATGCCGGCCGACCAGGCGGGTGCGGCGCCCGCCCTGGTCGGCGCGGCCCGCCGGCTGGCCGAACGGGACCTCACCGGATGCGAGGCGGGGCTGCGGCGGGCGGACACGCACCTGGGCCCCGACTCCGGCCCGGCGGCGCGGCTCGGCCGCGCCTTCCTCGGCGTACTCGCAGGGCGACTGGCGGACGACCCGACGGCCACCCGACGGGCGGCAGCCGAATTCGGCAGGCTGCTCCCCGAGCCGGCGCCGCACCTGCTCGCCGCGCGCCCCGAGATCCGCGCCCTGGTGCCGGCCGCCCTCGGCGCGGCCGAGCTCGGCGCCGGACACCTCGACCGCGCCGCCTTGGCCCTCACGTCCGCCGTCGACGCGTGCGGGGAGCCCGGTACGGAGTACCCGCTCTGCGACGCGCTCGGCTCACTGGCCCTGACCGAGCTGATGCGCGGCCGGCTGCGGCAGGCCACCGCGCATGCCCGCGCCTCGCTCGCCGTGGCCGAGCAGTACGCACTGCCGGCCGGGCGCCGGACCGGTGTCGGCCACCTCGCCCTCGCGGGCGTCGCCGTGGAGCAGGACGACCTGGCCGCCGCCCGGTGCCACCTCGACCTGGCGACCGCGGAGGCGGGGACCCGTCCGGAGCCCGTGGCCGCGGTGGCGGCCGCCGTCATCCGCGCCGGGATCGCCGCGGCCGAGGGCGACGGGGAGGCCGCGCTCGCCGCCCTCCGCGCGCTGCGGACGGCCGGGGCTCCGGTACCGCCGCACGCCTGGGCGGTGGCCGAGCTGGCCGCGGCCGAGTCGGCCGCCCACCTGGTACGCGGGGACGCCGCCGCGGCCCTGCGGGTCCTGGACGCGGTGGATGCCGGGGACGGCGAGCGCCCGGCGCACCTCGTGGCCAGGGCCCGCGCCCTGCTGGCGGCGGGCCGCGGCGAGGACGCGGCGCAGGCGCTGGCGGGCCTGCCGGACGACGACGGCGCCCCCACCCCCGTACGGGCACGCGCGCGCCTGCTCCAGGCGCAGATCGCAGCGGCCGACGGCGACCCCGAGGAGGCCCGCCGGCGGCTGGGGGAGGCGCTGGGCCTCGCCCGGCCGGAGGAACTGCGCCGGATGTTCACGGAGAGCGGCCCCTGGGTGCGCCGGATCCTGAGCCGGGACCCGCAACTGGCACGGCTGCACGGCTGGCTGTCCGCCCGCACCCCGGTGCGTACGCCGGCGTCGACGACCGGCGGGCAGCAGCCACCCGTCGTGGATCCGCTGAGCGGGCGCGAGACCGAGGTGCTGCGGAAGGCTGCCGAGCTGCTGTCGACCGAGGAGATCGCGGCCGCGCTGTACCTGTCGCCGAACACGGTGAAGACCCACCTGAAGAGCATCTACCGCAAGCTCTCCGTCGCCCGGCGCAGCGAGGCCGTCCACCGGGCGCAGGACCTCGGGATGCTGTGAGCCGGTCCGGCGGTCGGGGGTGGGCCCGGCCTTCTCGCCCGTACCGGGCGATGCCGAGCCACCGGGCGAGGGCCGACGATGAGGAGAGACGCGCAGGCCGGGAGCGGGCAGAGCGCCGGTTCCGGCCCCCGGCCCCGGCCCCCCGCCCGCGTCCTGTCCCGTCCCCAGAGGAGTGAGTGCTCTCATGCGCTACGAATTCCGCATCTCGGGCGTCGTGCCGGACACCCTCGCCGCGAACTTCCCCGAGCTCGACCGGATCCCCGTCCGGGAGCAGACGCTCCTGCACGGCAGCGTGACCGACGAGGCCCACCTGTACGGGCTGCTCACGCGCTTCCAGTCCCTGGGCCTGCGGGTGCTCGAAATGCGCCAGCTGCCCGCCTGACAGCGCGGGCGCCCCACGGAGGAGCCAAGACCACCCGCTTCGGGTGATCACAGGCACTCCGCACCGGACGACACTGCGATGTGGGTGCCGATGCCTGTGACCCGGCCTTGCCGGAGCAGGACGGTCCGGCGCCGTACCGCCATCTGTGAGGTGAATTCCATGGGTCAGCCGACACCGACCGGGGGGAACTGGAACACCGGCCCCGCGCCGGGCAACGCGCCACTGTTCCCCGGCAGCCAAAACGACGGTGCGGGGAGCATGGGCACGCTGTTCGCCGCGGTGCTCCTCATCGTGACCGGATGCCTCGCGATCTTCCAGGGCATCGCGGCCATCTCCAAGGACGACGTCTACTCGCGCATCGGCAACTACGTCTTCGAGTTCGACCTGACGGCATGGGGCTGGATCCATCTCGTCATCGGCATCATCGCCGTGCTCACCGGAGTGGGCCTGATCGCCGGCTCGAACATCGCCAGGGGCGTGGGCATCGCACTCGCCAGCCTCAGCGTGCTCGCCAACTTCATGTGGCTGCCGTACCAGCCCTGGTGGTCCGTCATCATCATCGCGATCGACGTGTTCATCATCTGGGCCCTGTGCACGAGTTGGACGCACGTGCCCGCCACCGAGTGACGCACGGACACCCCGCCCCGGCGCGCCCCGGCGACCCTGATCCGCAGGGTCCGCGGGGGCGCGCCGGTCCGTCGTGGCCCACGGTCACGGGGACTTCGGCTCGAACGGGAAGTAGTCCGTGTGCCGGTCGGAGGGGAGCACCGAATAGCTGGCCTCCGGCAGCTCGTTCCAGATGCCGGGCAGGTCGCCCAGGGGTTCCGAGACCACGATCCGCGTCTCGTCGGAGACCTCGCGGAGGTAGTCCAGTTCCGGATAGAGGTGTCGTACGGTGTCGGCCCGGCTGCTGTAGTACAGCGACCGGGAGCAGCCCTGGCTCGAATACCTGAACGCCCAGACCCGCTCGCCGTCACTCACCGCGATCGTCATCTGCAGCGGATTCGGCACCCCGTGCTGCTTTCCGAGATCCTCGACGAGACCCGCCATTCGGGCCACGGCGCCCGGCACGTCCTGGTCGAGGCCGAAGGTGACCGCGAGGTAGAACATCACCT
This sequence comes from Streptomyces sp. NPDC001513, assembly GCF_042894695.1. Lineage (NCBI taxonomy): Bacteria > Bacillati > Actinomycetota > Actinomycetes > Kitasatosporales > Streptomycetaceae > Streptomyces > Streptomyces sp. NPDC001513. The sequence continues at coordinate 211,948 of NZ_JBIAVU010000004.1, read as the reverse complement.
CGGAGTCCGTGGAGCCCTCGATGGACGGGAACAGCGCGGGGTCGACCGCCATGCAGAGGTCGCGCTGCAGCCGGTGGAAGTCCGTGACCGCCCCGTTGTGCATCCACAGCCAGCGACCGTGACGGAACGGGTGGCAGTTGGTCTGCTGGATCGCCGAGCCCGTCGAGGCGCGGACGTGGGCGAAGAACAGGCTGGACCGCACATGGGCGGCGAGCTCGCGCAGGTTGCGGTTGTTCCACGCGGGTCCGATGTCGCGGAACACCGCCGGCGTGCCGTCGTCGTTCCCGCTGTACCAGCCGATGCCGAAACCGTCCCCGTTGGTCGATTCGACGCCCTCCCGCGAGCGGAGGCTCTGGTTGATCAGCGAGTGCTCCGGCCGGTAGAGCACGGCATCGAGGAGCATCGGCGAACCCAGGTACGCGAGCCAGCGACACATGCCACATCTCCTTCTCGGCTCCTCCGAGCCTAATCCCGCAGGTGTCGCGGTTCGCGCCGACGAACCGCCCGGGAGGCCCGAAGACGAACCGGGGCGGGCGCGGACACGGCAGGAGCGTTCCGCGTGCTTCCGGCTACGGATGGTGGCGTAAGGGTGATGCCGGGGGGCCGGCGGCGGCGTCGGCATGCGCGCGGCGCCTCCAGTGCCCAGGATGGTGGGATCCGACCCGCGTGCCGTTAGGAGCCCCCGATGCTGGAGCGCAAGCTGCGCAAGGACCGTACCCAGGTGACGTTCGTCCTCCCCGCGGACAGTCCGGCCGGGACGGTGAGTGTGGTGGGCGACTTCAACGACTGGCAGCCCGGGATCCACACCCTGCGGCCGCGCAAGGACGGCAAGCGCGCCGTCACCGTCGAGCTGCCCAACGAGAGCACGCACTGCTTCCGGTACCTCGCGGCCGGTGACTACTGGTTCAACGACGAGAGCGCCGGAGACCAGGAGGGCTGCAACAGCCGCCTGCACACCTGACCGGATCGGTCAGGAATCGAGAAGCACCGGCGGGGGAGCGGCGCCTAGCGTGACGGGTATGACTTCTCTCGCATCCGTCACCCTCGAGGTGGCCGACCTCACCGCCGCCGACCGCTTCTACACCGCCTTCGGTCTGGGCACGCAGGTGCGCCTGCGTGCCTCGGAGGCGCCCACGAGCGGCTTCCGCGGTTTCGCGCTGGCGCTCACGGTGGCCCAGCCGGCCGACGTCAGGGCCTTCCTCGACGCCGCCGTCGACGCCGGCGCGACGACGCTGAAGCCCGCCTCCAAGTCGTTCTGGGGCTACGCAGGCGTCGTACGGGCCCCGGACGGGACGATCCTGAAGGTCGCGAGCTCGGCGAAGAAGGACTCCGGCCCGGCCACCCGGGAGATCGAGCAGCTCGTTCTCCTGCTGGGAGCCACGGACGTGACCGCGACCAGGCAGTTCTACGTCGACCAGGGTCTCGTGGTGGGCAAGAGCTTCGGCAGCAAGTACGTCGAGTTCGCCGCCGGGCCGGGCCCCGTCAACCTGGCCCTGTACGGGCGCCGCGCCCTCGCCAAGGACGTCGGCGTCCCCGCCGACGGCACCGGATCGCACCGTCTCGTCCTCGGCAGCGGCGCCGGGCCCTTCACCGACCCGGACGGCTACGCCTGGGAGACCGTCGCGGCCCCGGCGCCCACCGCCTGACCCCTCACCGCCGCGGGTGGCGGTCGGGCCCGCCGGTCACGGTTCCGGTTCCGGGGACGGGCTCGCGCCACATCGTCCAGAGGGTCGGCCCGCCGTCCGGCAGCCGGAGCTCGCGCGTGACGCGGAAGCCGAACCGCTCGTAGAAGGGGACGTTCGAGGCCTTGCTCGACTCCAGGTAGGCGCACTGCCCCAGCCGGTCGCAGTGGGCCAGCTGCTCCCGCAACAGGGTCGAGCCGACCCCCGCTCCCTGCATCGCGGGGTCGGTTCCCAGGGTCGACAGGTACCAGTGCGGCGCGTCCGGGTGGGCCTCGTGCAGGGCGTTCTGTACGCCCGCGGCCCGGGACAGCCCCCGGGCGCCGAACACGCGCGCGTAATGCGGCACGGCCGCCAGCTCCTGCAGCCCGGAGGCCTTCCAGCGGCCGGGCCCCGACCAGAGCGCGGCGGCCAGCAGCCGGCCGCCGCCGGTCGCGGCCAGCCGGACCCCGCCCGCCCGCGGCCGCTGCTGCCGCTGGGCCAGCCCGAAGAAGGCGGCGATCCTGCGCTCCCGGCCGGCGGGCCCGGGGACCATCCACGCCATGACCGGGTCGTCGGCGAAGGCGCGGGCCAGCAGCGCGGCCACGGCGCGCGCTTCGGCCGGCCGCGCACACCGGATCCCGTAACCGGAGGAAGGCGGCGCTGTGCGTGCGTTCATGGGGTCACGGTAGGCAGCGGGACCGGGCCGCCCCCGCCGTCCACCGGCGGACACGCCGCAGGGATCACCCTCCGACGTGCGGGTATTCGTTGGCCTGCGGACGGCCCGACTGCTTGGATGCGGGCATGAACAGTGCCCTTCCGCCCGGTTATGAGATCTCCACCGCCCCCGAGCGCCTCGACCACGCGCTGATACACCGGTGGCTGTCGCAGGACGCGTACTGGGCCCTCGGCCGGCCCCGCGAGAAGCAGGACCTGGCCATCGCCTGCTCCCTGAACTTCGGCCTCTACGACAGCGCGTCCGGTGCGCAGGTCGGCTACGCCCGCGTGGTCACCGACCAGGCCACCTTCGCCTGGCTCTGCGACGTCTACATCGAGCCCGGCGTACGCGGCAAGGGCCTCGGCACCGCCCTGGTCGCTGCCGTCAGGGACCACCTCGCCCCGCACGGACTGCGCCGCATCCTGCTGGCCACCGCGGACGCCCACGGGGTCTACGCCGAGGTGGGATTCGAACCGCTCGGAGAGCCGGGCAAGTGGATGGTGCTCGGCGAGCAGTGAGCCCGCGCCCCCGTCGCACGCACGCGGTACGGGTCAGGCGGACGGGGTGAGGACCCACAGCCGGTGGTCCCAGCCGATGTCACGGCAGGCGCCGACCCCGAGGCCGGCGCGCTCCGCCAGGGCGGCCACGTCCGCCGCCGAGCGCAGCCCGGAGCCGAACGCCGCGGTGAGCCGCAGGTGGTGCAGGACCGCGTCGATGTCGTCCGGGTCGGCCGCCTCCACCTGCTCGACCAGCACCAGGGCCCCGTCGTCCGGCAGCGCCGCCGCGGCCTCGGTGAGGGTCAAGACCGCGTCCTCGTCCGGCAGCCACTCCAGCAGCCGGCACAGCAGCAGCGTCCGGGCACCGGAGGGCACCGGATGGGTCTGCGGTACGAGCTCCACCCTGGGCAGCGCCTCCGGGTCGAGGATCTGCTCGCCGAGGACCTCCAGCACCGACGGCAGGGCGGCGAGCCGCACCCGCAGCCCGGGGAACTCCTTGACGAGCGCGTTGACGACCGTACCGGCGCCGTTGCCCGACGCGCCGAGGACGTCCACCGCCGCCCAGTCGAAGGCGCCGACCACCCCGGGGGCGACCCAGCGGGCCTCGTCCTCGATCGCGGTACGGGCCGAACCGCCCAGCCGCACATCGGTGCGCAGCGCCTCGGCCAGCGTCTCGCCGGACGCCGTCCGGCAGCCGTTCCCGCCCGAACGCAGCCGCTCGGCGAGGCCCGCCAGCGACAGGTCGAAGGCGGCCTGGGCGCCGCGCAGGTCGTACTCCTCCAACGAGTGGTCGTCCTCGACCAGTTCCTCGCCCACCGCGGTGAGCCGGTACCCGTCCTCGCCGACCTCGAACACCTCGATCTCCACGAGGTACTTCAGCAGCGCGCCCAGCGTGCGCGGCTCGGTCCCGGTGCGCCGGGCCAGCTCGGCGGACTCCCGTACGCCCTGGTAGACGAGGTCGACCAGACCCAGCGTGACGGCCACGCGGATCGCCAGCCCGGGGGCCAGGTCGGTCAGTTCGTGCAGCCGCCCGTGCGCGTCCTCGCCCTCCAGCACGTCCGGGTCGGCGGGCTCGGCGAGGCCGGGCGCGACCTCCGCCCGCCGCCAGTAGCCGGTGATGTGCGTCTGCTCGCGCGGGACACCGCGGTCCACCGTCAGATGACGCCGGATGCCCTTGAGGGTGACGGCCTCGCCGGCCGCCCAGACGAAGACCGTGCCCGCCGGCCACTCCATGTCCCGCACCGCGCGCTCCAGCAGATCGCTGCGGCCGGCCGGCACACCGTTCCGCACCAGCCAGGTGACCTCGGCGTCGGCCTTCGTCGGCAGCTCCTGGCGGTGGCTGTCCTCGCCGACCTCGACGAACACCCGGGCCCGGATCCCCGCCGGCATCTCCGCCAGCCACCGGCCGATCGCCGGCAGCGCCGTCTCGTCGCCCAGGACCAACAGCCAGTCCGCGCCCTCGGGGTGGCCGTGCGACATCTTCGGCCCGGCGATCCACGTCACCTGTCCCGGAGCCGCCTGCTGCGCCCAGGACGAGGCGATCCCGCCGTCGTGCCGGACGAAGTCGAAGTCGATCTCCCCGGCCACCGGGTCGAACCGCACCGGCGTGTAGTCCTTGGAGATCGGACGGCCGTCCGCGGGCCAGTCCAGGCTGCTCACGTTCTGCCGGGGCAGCACCGGCTCCCGGCCCTCCTCGGCGAAGAAGAACTTCACGTGGTCGTCGAAACCCTCGGTGCGCAGCGGCGGGAGGGACAGACCGGCGTGCTCGAAGGCGTGCAGCTGGGGTCCGCCGAGCGTCACCCGCCGCATCCCGGGCGTGACGTCCGAGACGCGCAACACCGTCAGCTCCCTGAGCACGATGGGGAAGGTGACGACCGAGCGGGGACTACGGGGGGACATCCGACTGCTCCTTCACATCCGTCCGGTACATCCGGGTTGCTGCCACGCTACGGCGCGCCGCGCGCCCCGTATCCAACCCACGGGCCACGGCACTGACACCCCGCGCGCAACCGGGACGCGGACGGGCCCGCCTCCCAAGGGAGACGGGCCCGTCCGGCACACCGGGTGACGGGGGACGTCACTGCCCGGCGGCGGCCTTCGCGAGGAGCGGAGTGAGCTGTTCGACCACCCACGCGGCGCTCAGCGGGTCCGGGTAGGCGATGGCCGAGGACAGCGAGTTGTCCGAGGGGATCACCGTGAAGTGCTTGGTCTTCACCGCGTTCAGCGACTGGAACAGCTTGTTGGACTCCAGCTCGGTCGCGCTGATCACGCCCCGGTCGCCGAAGGGGTAGGTGACGAGGAGGACGTCGGCGTCGAGCTGGTCGAGGTTCTCCAGGCTCACGGCGTTCTTGTCCGGCGCGTAGTTCTTCGCCTTGTCGGTCTTGGTGAAGCCGAGCTTCTCGAAGACGCCCGGGTCCTGGGCGGCGTAGGACATGAAGCTGATCTGCTCGGGGTGGACGACCGTGTAGGTGTACGTCTTGCCCTTGAACTCGGGGTGCGCGGCGGCGGCGTCGGCCGTGGCCTTCTCGTTCGCCGCGATCACCTCGTCCGCCTTGGCGCTCAGGCCGAGGGCCTTCGCGGCGGTCTTCAGCCGGTCCTGCCAGGTGAGGGTGTCGGCGTGGGCCTTGTCGGTGAAGGTGACCACCGGTGCGATCGGCTGCAGCTTGGCGTAGTCGGCGTCCATCTCCCAGGTGTTCATGCCCAGGATGACGTCGGGGGCCTCGGCGGCGATGGCCTCGTAGGCGGTTCCGTCGGTGTCGTCGTACGTCTTCAGCTTGCCGGCGCCCAGCTTGTCGATGGCCCGCTGCTTGTACTCGGGGATCTTGGCGCCGTCCTCGACGTCCGGGGTGATCACCGGGACGATGCCGAGGGCCAGGGCGATGGCGGTGTCACCGTCGGAGACCGTCGCGACCTTGACCGGCTTCTTCTTGACCTCCGTCTTGCCCCACGCGTTGGTGAGCGAGACGGGGAAGCCGGCGGAGGCGTCGGTTCCGGCGGCGGGCTTGTCCTTCGAGGCCGAGTCCTCGCCGCAGGCGGTGAGCAGGCCGAGGCAGGTGACGGCCGCGGCGACGGCGGCGAGGACACGGGCCGGGCGGCGGCTCGTTCTGTTCATCACGGACATGGTGGTGGGCTCCTATGCGGGGGTACGACGGCCCAGCGGGAAGATCTGGGGCCGCTGCGATCGGGGATGGGGGACGACGAGGCAGTCCAGGCCGAAGACCTCGGCCACGGTCTGCTCGGTGAGCACCTCTTCGGGGGTGCCCTGACGCACGATCCGGCCGTCGCGCATGGCGACGATGGTCGAGGCGTACAGGGCTGCCTGGTTGAGGTCGTGGGACACCAGCACGATCGTCTTGCCGGCCTCCTCGTTGAGGTCGGCGAGGAGGTCCATGACCTCGATCTGGTGGGCGATGTCCAAGTAGGTGGTGGGCTCGTCCAGGAGCAGCGTCGGAGTGTCCTGGGCGAGCGCGAGGGCGATCCACACGCGCTGGCGCTGGCCGCCGGAGAGCTGGTCGACCGGGCGGTCGATCAGCTCGGCCGTGCCGGTCGCCGTCAGGGCGTCCGCGATGACCTCGTCGTCGGCAGCGGTGCGCCGCTGTCCGAACCGGCGGTGCGGATGACGGCCGCGCCACACGAGGTCGCCGACGGTGATGGACTCCGGGGCGATCGGCGACTGCGGCAGGATGCCGAGGCGCCGGGCCACCTCGCGGGTGGACAGGGCGTGGATCTCCCGGCCCTCGAGGAGGACCGAGCCGGCCGCGACGGGCAGCAGCCGGGCCACCGACTTCAACAGGGTCGACTTGCCGCAGGCGTTCGGGCCGACCAGCACCGTGATCCGGCCCGGTTCGATCCCGAGGGACAGCTCCTCGATGATCGGTTTGCGGTCGTAGCCGGCACTGATGCCGCGGGCTTCGAGCCGGAAGCCGGCGTCCGGGGCGGCGAGTACGGGTCGTGCGCTCATGCGGTGGCTCCTTGCCTGCGCCGGAGGATCAGCCAGACGAAGTAGGGGGCGCCGAGCAGCGCCGTGAGGACACCCGTCGGGACCGGGCTGATCAAGGGGGCGTGCTGGGCGAGGACATCGGCGCCGAGGACGATGACGGCGCCGATCGGGACGGCCAGGGCGACGGACCGGTCCGCGCCCACCAGCCGGACCGCGATCGGGCCGCTGATCAGCGAGACGAAACCGATCGGGCCCGTCACGCTGGTGGCCAGCGCGGCCGCCCCGGCCCCGAGCAGCAGGGTCGCGGTCCGGGCGGCGGCCACCCGGGTCCCGAGGCCCTGGGCGAGCTGGTCGCCGAGGGCCATGCTGCCGAGGGAGCGGGACAGCAGCGCCGTGCAGATCCCGCACACGACGAGCGCCCCCGCCAGCGTGGACACCCCTTCCCACGTGACGTCGTTGACGCTGCCGACCAGCCACCGCATCACCTGGGCGATGCCGTGCTGGCCGGCCACCGTGAACAGGTAGTTCACGTAGGCGGTGCACACGGAACCCAGTCCGATGCCGACGAGGACCAGGCGGTACGTGTCCACGCGCCCGCCCCGGCGGCTCAGCGCGAGCACCGTCGTCACGAGGAGGAAGGCCCCGCCGAGGGCGGCCACGGGAACCCCGAAGGGGACCGCCGGGGCGAACAGCAGCACCGTGGTGGCACCCGCTCCCGCCCCGGCCGAGATGCCGATCATGTCCGGGGTGGCCAGCGGGTTGCGGACGAGCCGCTGGTACAGGGCCCCGGAGAGGCCGAAGAGGGCTCCGGAGAGCAGCGCCGCCAGGGCGCGCGGCATCCGGATGCGGAAGATCACGTAGTCGGCGAGGCCGGTGCGCAGGCCGAAGGCCGCGGGCAGGATGTCGCCGGCCGGGATCCGCTTCACTCCGCCGAGCAGCACCGAGGCGACGACCAGACCGAGCAGGGCCACGACGAGCACGCAGGCGACGGTGATGGCCCGGCGGCCCTTGGCCCGGTGGGCGCGGCGCAGCCGCAGCACCGTGGCGGCCCTCAGCTCGGCGGCGGCATCGCCCGACCCGGCCCGGGGCGGCGGGAGGGGCGGGGTGCCGGAAACCTGCTCGACGCGGCTCCGCTCCCCGGGCGTCCGTTCCTGGTGTGTTCTCGCCATGCCACTCACATCCGGACCAGGTCGCGGCGGCGCGCGAGCCACACGAAGAAGGGTGTGCCGACGAGGGCGGTCATCACCGACACCTGGATCTCGCCGTGGTCGATCACCAGCCGGCCCGCGGTGTCGGCGCCGACGAGCAGGACGGCTCCGCAGACCATGGAGAAGGGAAGGGACCAGCGGTGGTCCGCGCCCACGAGCATCCGGGCGCAGTGCGCGGCGACCAGCCCGACGAAGGCGACGGGTCCCACGGCGGCGGTGGCGGCGGCGCACAACAGCACCGCCACGGCCGCGCTCGCCAGCCGGGCCCGCTCCACCCGGATGCCGAGGCCGCGGGCGGTCTCGTCGCCGAGGCTCAGCAGGTTGAGGGTGCGGCCCAGCGGCAGCGCCAGCAGCAGCCCCACGATCGCGAACGGGACGATCTGGCCCAGGAACTGGCCCCGGCCGGTGAGCTGGCCCACCGACCAGAAGCGCAGGTGGGCGTAGACGGCCTCGTCGCGCACCACGAGCAGGGTGATGAGCGAGGACATCACCGCGGCGACGGCGACGCCCGCGAGGACGAGGCCGATGGTGCTGCTGCCCGCGTTGGTGCGGGTACCGATCAGGTAGACGAGGACGGCGGTCACCGCCGAACCGGTCAGTGCCATCCAGAAGTAGCCCTGCACGCCGGACACGTCGAGGAAGAGGATGCCGAGGACGACGAACATCGCAGCGCCCTGTTGCACGCCCAGGACGCCCGGTTCGGACAGCGGGTTCATCGTCAGCGCCTGCATGATCAGCCCGGAGGCGCCCAGTGAGGCACCGACGGCGAGGCCGAGGAAGGTGCGGGGTATCCGCTCCGTCCACAGGACATCGCTGTTGTAGCCCTCCGCGCCCGGGTGCAGCACGATCCGGACCACTTCGAGCGGTGAGATGTCACGGGCGCCGAGGCCGATGCTCGCGATGGTCACGGCGGCCAGGATCAGGCCGGCGAGCACCACGACCACCGCTGCGCGCGAGGACCGGGGCCTCGGCGGTGGTGGGGCCGGTGGTGTCGCCGGCGAAGCCGTTTGCTTCATGGGGGTTGGGATGCTCCTCACCTGTTCAAGCTCGAAGTTAGGCTAGCCTTACCAAAGCGGGGTCCGGTCCAATGCCGGAGGCGAACCGCTCACATTCAGAGGCCAATCACGGCCTCTGCGGCACGGGGAGGATGTTGTGGCCTTGACGGGACTGCGCAGTGTGCGCGAGGAGGAGACCCGCGCGGACTCCGTGCTCGAGATCGACGACGATTTCATCGCCGAGGGCGGACACCCCCTGCACGTGCACGAGTTCCACCAGTTCCTGCACGTGCCGGTCGGCCGGATCGTGGTCACCGCTCTGGGCCGGGACCACGAACTGTCCGCCTCGCTGGCCCTGTGGATCCCGGCCGGCATCGCGCACAGCGCGCGGTTCGGAGCGGACTCCGTCATCGCCGTCGAGTCCTTCGACGCGGACCTGTTCGAGCTCCCGTACCAGGACGTCACGACGATCAACATCACCGACGCCCAGCGCCGGCTGGTCCTCGGCCGGATGCGCAGCACCGTGGCCGAGGCCGACGACCCGGAGGTCTTCGCCGCGCTGTCCGCCGGGCACCGCAACTGCCTGCCGCTGCCCCAGCCCACCAGCCACACCGCGGGCGCCGTGGCACGGGAGCTCGCCCGGACCCCGAGCGACCCGCGCACCGCGACGGAGTGGGCGGAGAACCTCTACACGAGTTCGACCAGCCTGCGCCGGGCCTTCCGCGCCGAAACGGGGATGGCCTTCTCCGAATGGCGCACCCGGCTCCGGCTCAACCACTCGCTGAGCCTGCTGGAACAGGGCCAGTTGGTCAGCGCCGTCGCCGCCCGGGTGGGGTTCGTCAGCACCAACGGCTACATCCTGGCCTTCCGCCGCCACTTCGGGCAGACGCCGGGCGCCTACGTGAAGAACTCGGTGGACCGCTCCGCCTAGGCGGCGGCCGGCTGCGGTTGCTGCTCGGCTTCCGTGCTCGCCGGCCCGCGGGCGGCCAGCTGGGCGTCCAGGGCGAACGAGCCCGGGCCCGTGAAGACGAGCAGCAGGAAGGCCCAGCAGAACATCGCGGAGGACTCCCCGCCGTTCTGGATCGGCCACAGCGCGTCGGGCTGGTGGGCCATGAAGTAGGCGTACGCCATCGAGCCGGAGACGACGAAGGCCGCGCTGCGGGTGCCCGCGCCGAGCAGCACCATGGCGCCGCCGACCAGCTGGATCACGGCCGCGTACCAGCCCGGCCAGGTCCCGGCGGCGACCGTGCCGCCGCCGGTCTCAGAGCTGGGCGCACACCCGGTCGGCCGTGGTGACCACCGCGCAGCGGCCGGCCGCCCACTCCAGGGCCATCCGGTGCTCACGGGCGGAGAAGTCGGCCACGGCGTCCGCGACCACGAAGGCCCGGATGTCCTGCATCCAGGCGTCGCACGCCGTCATCAGCACGCCGATGTGCGCGTACACGCCGGTGATCACGAGCTGGTCCCGGCCCATGGCGCGCAGCCGCTCGGCGAGGTCGGTCCGTACGAAGGCGCTGTACTTCCACTTGGTGAGCACCGTGTCGCCCGGGCCCGGGGCCACGGACGCGGGGATCGCGGCGGCCTCCGGGTCGGCGGGCAGGCCCGCCCCCCAGAAGTCCTGCTGGAGGCCGCGCTCGGCCGGGGTCTGGCCGCCGGGCTGCGCGGTGTAGAGGACCGGTACGCCGGCCCGGCCCGCCTCCTTCTTCAGGCGGGCGACCTGCTGGAGCATGCCCGTGACGGGCTGTGCGTCCGTGTCGAAGGCCGACAGGAAGTAGTTCTGCAGATCGTGGACGAGCAGGACCGCACGGTCCGGGTCCACGGTCCAGTCGACGCGGTTGGCCGGCAGCTCGTCGGCGGTCGGCAGCGGGTAGGCGGCGATGGCGGGCAGGGCCATGGGTTCTTCCGTTCAGTGCTGGTGGGGAGGGGCGGGGACGGCGGCGGGTGCGGCGGGCCGGGGGAGCGGCCCGACGGCCGCCGTGCGCAGGTCCCGTTTCGAGACCTTGCCGACGCCGGTCTTCGGGAAGGCGGCGACGAACTCCACCCGGTCGGGCACCTTGAACGCGGCCAGGCCGCGTTCCCGTACGAACTTCTTGACCTCGGCGGGGCGCGGTGCCTCGGCACCCTCGCGCAGGATCACGTAGGCGCAGGTGCGCTCGCCGAGGTAGGGGTCCGGTTCGCCGACCACATTGGCGTCGTGGACGGCCGGATGCGCCAGGATGTGGTTCTCCACCTCCTCCGCGGCGATCTTCTCGCCGCCCCGGTTGATCTGGTCCTTGACGCGTCCCTCGACCACCAGGTGCCCGGTGGGCGTCATCCGGACGATGTCCCCGGTGCGGTAGAAGCCGTCCGCCGTGAACGAACGGGCGTTGTGCTCGGGCGCGTTCCAGTACCCGCGGATGGTGTAGGGGCCGCGGGTCAGCAGGTGACCCGGCTCGCCTTCGGACACCGCGCGGTCCTCGTCGTCGACGATGCGGATCTCGTCGTCCGGGGAGATCGGCCGGCCCTGCGTCGTGACGACGGTCTCCTCGGGATCGTCGAGGCGGGTGTAGTTGACCAGCCCCTCCGCCATCCCGAACACCTGCTGCAGCGTGCAGCCCAGCCCCGGCCGGACCCGGCGGGCGGCCTCCTCGCTGAACTTCGCGCCGCCCACCAGCAGGACGTCCAGGCTGCTCAGGTCCCGGTCGGTGTGCGCGGCGGCGTCGGTCCACAGCAGGGCCAGTGGTGGCACGAGACCGGTGATCGTCACGCCCTCGGCCTCGATCAGTGGGAAGGCGACGTCGGGCACCGGCTGCGGACTCAGCACCACGCGGCCGCCCGCGTACAGGATGCCGAGCGAACCGGGCGACGACAGCGGGAAGTTGTGGGCGGCGGGCAGGGCCACCAGATAGATCGAGTCCGCGTCCACGCCGCAGATCTCGTTCGAGCCCCACAGCGAGTAGATGTAGTCGTCGTGGGTGCGCGGGATCAGCTTCGGCACGCCCGTACTGCCGCCGGAGAGCTGGAGGAAGGCGAGGTCGTGCGGGGCGGGCCCGTCACCGAGACCTCCGGCGGGCACGTCCACCGGCACGTCGGCCAGCGCCGTGAACGCGCCCGGGTCGGCGTCCGCCACGAACACCTCGCGCAGTCCGGGGACTTCGGCGCGGACCTCGGCGGCGAGCCCGCGGTAGTCGAAGCCGCCGTGCACCGCGGGGATCACGTAGGCGGCCGCCCCGGTGAAGGAGCAGAAGTAGGAGATCTCCGTGCGGCGGTGCGCCGGGAGGGCGAAGACGGGCAGGGCGCCGATCCGGAACAGCGCGAAGACGACCTCGAAGAACTCGGCCGTGTTCGGGAGCTGGACGACGACCTTGTCGCCGGGGCCGATGCCGCGGGCGGCGAAGCCCGCGGCCATCCGGTCGGCCCGCGCGTCGAGTTCGGCGTAGGTCCAGGTGCGGCGGCCGCCGTCGGCGCCGCCCGCCGGGTCCACGAGGGCGATCCGGTCGGGATGGGCCGCGGCCCGTTCCCGCAGCACGGAGCCGAAGGTCTCGCCCTTCCACCAGCCGGCCGCCCGGTAGCGCTCGGCGAACTCGGCCGGCCAGGGCTGCCAGGCGGGCCCGGAGCCGGTCACAGCCGGGCTCCGACGGCCTCGAGGAAGGTACGGAACTTGGCGGCGGTCTCCGCGGTCTCGGCGTCGGGCTCGGACGCGGAGACGATCCCCGCCCCGGCGAACAGGCGCAGCCGGTTCTCCTCGGCCTCGGCGCAGCGGATGGTGACGACCCACTCGCCGTCGCCGGTGGCGTCCTCCCAGCCGATCATGCCGGTGAAGAAGCCGCGGTCGAAGGGCTCGGTCTCGCCGATCACCCGGCGGGCCACGTCGGTGGGGCTGCCGCAGACGGCCGGGGTCGGATGCAGGCTGGAGGCGATCTCCAGGGCCGAGACGTCGGGCCGTGCGAGCACTCCGCTCACGGTGGTGGACAGGTGCCACATGGTGGCCGTACGGAGCAGTGTGGGGCGCTGCGGGACGTCGAGGGAGGTGCAGTACGGGGCCATCGCCTGGTGCACCGCGTCGACGACGACGGCGTGTTCGTGCTGGTCCTTGGCGGACTGGAGCAGGGCGGCGGCCCGGCGGACGTCCTCGGCGAGGTCCGCGCTGCGCGGGGTCGAGCCGGCCAGCGGGTTGGATATGAGCCGGTCGCCCCGGCGGGAGAGCAGCAGCTCGGGGCTGGCGCCGATCAGGTTGCGGCCGGGCCCGGTGGGGAGCGCGAAGGTGTAGCCGGAGGGGTCCCGGCGGGCGAGCCGCTGGAGCATGGCGGGGATGTCCAGCGGTCTGTCGGAGGCCAGTTCCAGCGTCCGGGCCAGCACGACCTTGCTGAACTCGCCCTTCCACATCCGGTCCACGGCCGAGGCCACGCCCTTGGCGTAGACATCGGGTTCGGGGACGGAGGCGATGGCCCAGTCGGCCGGCGCGGGACCGGCCGAGGGAAGGGCGACCAGCGGGTCCGAGGCGAGCGGGGGCCCGCTGCGCAGCGACTCCGGGACGACGAGGGCCGCGCGGGCGTCCGGGGCGAAGGGGATCGCGCCGATCACCATCGGCCAGGGGTGCCCGGCCCGCCGGGCCTCGGCCAGGGCCTTGGCGACGCGCTCGGGGAGCGGTTCGGCGCCGTGCGCGACCTCCTGGCGGATGCCCTGGGCGAGCAGCGTCCGGGTGGGAGTCGCGAGGAAGCGCCCTCCGGTCCGGTAGGCGTCGAGCAGGACGGTGGCGGCGCCTACGGAGGGGTGCACCGGATCGGCCGGTGCGGGGGGCGTGGCGACTTGGTGGACCGTCGGCACGGTGACTCCTCTTCAGGGGTGGGGGCAGGGGCGGGCAGGCGGGGGCGGCCGGACGGTTCCGGCTGCGGGTGGCGCGTGGCGCGCGTACGGAGTGAGGGGTGGACGGGGGCTGCCGCGGGGTCAGCGCAGCGTGGCTCCGCCGTCCACGTAGAGGTCCTGCATGGTGATGTGGCGGGCCCGGTCCGAGGCCAGGAAGACGACCGCGTCGGCGATGTCCTTCGGGTCGGCGATCCGGCCCAGCGGAATCCCGGTGCGGTAGCTGTCGAGGTCCCCGTTCAGCACCCGGCCGGGCGCCTCCGGGTCGTTCCAGAGCCCCCATTGCATGGGGGTGTCCGTGGAGCCGGGCGCCACGATGTTGCAGCGGACGCCGCTGCGGGCGTACTCGAGGCCCAGGCACTTGGTGAACATGACGGCCGCGGCCTTCGAGGCGGCGTACGCGGACATGCCGGTGCGCGGGATCCCGGCGGCGTTCGAGGCGACGGTGACCACGCTGCCGGAGCCACGGGCCGCCATGCCGGGAACGACGGCGCGGGAGGTGAAGAAGACGCCCTGGACGTTGACGGCGAAGGTGGCCGCCCAGTCCTCGTCGGTCAGTTCGGCGACCGGGCCCGTGCGCAGGATCCCGGCCACGTTCACCAGGATGTCGACGGGCCCGAGCTCCCGTCCGATCCGTGTGACGGTCCGGTCGACGGCCGCGGGATCGGTGACGTCCAGCGCGTAGGCGTGGACGGCGCCGGAGCCCGCGGGGTGCTCGGTGGCCGGCCGCTGCCCGGCTCCGGCCGGGTCCAGCTCCGTGGCCAGTGCGGTGACGGCCGCCACCGACACGTCGGTGGCGGCGACGGTGGCGCCGAGGCGGTACAGCGCTCGGACGACGGCCTCTCCGATGCCCTGGCCCGCGCCGGTGACGAGCGCGACTCTGCCGGCGAAGCCGGATTCATGGTGGTCGGACACACCTCCCCCTTTCTCTTAGGTAAGCCTAACCTAATAAAATCCTGAACGGGATTACCCGACAGGCACGTTGTCCTCGTCGTCCTGCGGCTCGTGGTGGTCGAGGTTGACGACGCCGCGCTTCCAGAAGCCGTCCACGTCCGTGTACTCCCGGTTCAGGCGCAGTTCCCGGTGGAGGTGGCGGCGGACCGGCTTGAGCTCCCCGGCCTCGCCCGCGATCCACACGAAGGGCAGCCCCGGCAGGAACTCCACGCTCCGGACCGCCTTCTCCAGGAAGTCGCCCTCGCCGTGCGCGAGCCCGCCGCGGTGCAGCCAGACGATCTCGGCGTCGGCCCGCGTCGACAGCTCCTCCTCCTCGCCCGCGTCGTCGACCAGCAGGAAGACCTTCGCCGGGGCGCCCTCCGGCAGGTCCTCCAGCATCCGCGCGATGGCCGGCAGAGCCGTCTCGTCACCCGCGAACAGGTACCAGTCGAACTCCCAGGGCACCAGGATCGAACCGCGCGGCCCGGCCACCCCCAGCCGCATCCCCGGCTCCGCCCGCTCCGCCCACCGCGCGGCCACGCCGTTGCCGTGCAGGACGAAGTCCAGGTCCAGCTCGCCCGCCACGGGGTCGAAGCGGCGGGTGGTGTAGTCGCGGGAGACCGGGAACGGCGCCCGCGTCGGGAACTCCAGTCCGTCGCCGTCGTCCGCCACCCGCGGCAGCACGGGCAGTTCGGCGCCCGGCTCGGGGAAGAACACCTTGACGTGATCGGCGGGGGAGCGGTCGACGAACCCCTCCAGCTCCGGCCCGCCGAGGGTGACGCGGACCATCCGCGGCGTCACCCGGCGCACGCGCAGCACCTCCAGGGTGCGGACGGTGATGTCGTGGTAGACGACGTCGATGCGGGGCCCGGGGGTCGTGGTCATGATGACGGTCTCTCTTCCGTGAAGGGCCGGGGTACGGGTGGGGGCGCCGGAGCGCCCCCACCCGTACCCGGGGAGGGGGGTCGGTCAGTCCCGGCCGGCCGCCGGGGCCGAGCGCAGCGCACGGGCCAGCAGCGGGCCGATCTCCGCCAGGACGCCGGGGGACATCAGGTCGTCGTGCGAGCAGTCCAGGACGTGCTCCTCGATCCGGCCGTCCAGGTACGCGGGCCAGACCAGCCCCGGTGCCTCGTCCGCCGGAGTGGACCGGGACGCGGTGAAGAACAGCACGTCACCGCGGTAGCGGCGGGTGCGGCTCCGCGACAGCAGCCGGACGCAGTGCACGTTCGTGTCGACGATCGCCCCCAGCAGGGCCTCGTCGAAGCCGGCCAGCAGACCCTGGCTGTCGCGGATGGCGCCGACCGCCTCCGCCCGGTCCACCGGAGCACCGTCCGCCGGCCGGTTCAGCCCGGCCACCGACAGGAGGAACCCGCTCTCCTCGCGCTCCAGCCGCTCGCGCCAGTCCGGGGCGTCGATGTACGACCAGTCCTCGATCTCCGGCGGATACGCGTCCAGCAGCCCCAGGAAGGCGACTTCCTCGCCGCGCTCCTGCAGCAGCGCCGCCAGCGTCTGGGCCACGGTCCCGCCGAAGGAGTAGCCCAGGAAGTGGTACGGGCCCTGCGGCTGCACCGTACGGATCTCCGCGAGGTAGAGCTCCGCCAGGGCGGCGACGTCGTCCACCTCGGGCTGCGCGCCCGCCAGTCCGGGCGACTGGAGCCCGTACACCGGCCGGTCCGGATCCAGGTGGCCGAGCAGGCCCGTGTACTGCCAGGCGAATCCCGACGCCGGATGGAAGCAGAACAGCGGCTTCGCCGTGCCCCGTTCGCGCAGCGGCATCAGCACCCGCAGCGCGTCCCGGCGGGCGTCCGACCCGATCCGGGCGGCGAGGTCGGCCACCGTGGGCGCCGTCATCACCGTCGCGACCTGGAGCGGCGTGCCGAGCTGTTCGCGGATCCGGCCGACCAGCCGCATCGCCAGCAGCGAATGGCCGCCGAGCTCGAAGAAGTTGTCCTCGGCCCCGACCCGTTCCAGCCCCAGCACGTCCGCGAAGATGCCGCACAGCAGCTCCTCGCGGGCGTCCTTCGGCGCTCGGCCGCCGCCCGCGTCACCGAAGTCGGGCAGGGGCAGCGCGGCGCGGTCCACCTTGCCGTTCACCGTCAGCGGCAGCGCCGACAGCTCCACGAAGGCGGACGGGACCATGTACTCCGGCAGCGCGGCCGACAACCCGGCCCGCAGGGCGGCCGGTTCGGGGGCCTCCGCGGCCGATGCCACGGTGTAGGCCACCAGCCGCTTCACGCCGGTCGGCCCGGTGTGGACGACCACGGCCGCCGCCGCGATCCCGGGCTCGGCCGCGACGACCGACTCGATCTCGCCCAGCTCGATGCGGAACCCGCGGATCTTGACCTGGTCGTCCGCCCGGCCGAGGTAGTCGATCTGGGCGTCCTCGCGCCAGCGCACCAGGTCGCCCGTCCGGTACATCAGCGTGCCCGGCGCGCCGAACGGATCGGCGACGAAGCGTTCCGCGGTCAGCGCCGGCCGCCCGAAGTAGCCGCGGGCCAGCCCCGCCCCCGCGAGGTACAGCTCACCGGCCACCCCCGCCGGCACCGGGCGCAGCGCGCTGTCGAGCACGTAGGCGCGGGTGTTGAAGATCGGCCGCCCGACGCAGGAGGCGGCGCTGTCGTCCACGTCGGCGCCCAGGGCGTTGATCGTGTACTCGGTGGGGCCGTACAGGTTGTAGCCCATCGTGCCCTCGGTCCGCTTCAGCAGCTCCCAGAGGCCGTCGGGGACCGCCTCGCCGCCCAGCAGGAACAGCGTGGGGCGGTGCCGGTCAGCGTCCAGCAGGCCCGCCTCGACCAACTGGAGCCCGTAGGACGGCGTCACGTTCACGACGTCGATGCCCACCCGGTCGTAGTGCGCCGTCAGGGCCGCCGGGTCCAGCCGCAGTCCCTCGCCGATGACGTGCACCTCGTGCCCGTCGACCAGCCAGAAGAACTCCTCCCACGACATGTCGAAGGCGAAGGACACGGTGTGCGCCACCTTCATCCGGCGCCCGCCCGCCAGGGCCACCGCCGGCGCGAAGATCCGCTCCCGGTGGTTGAGCAGCATGTTCGTCAGACCCGAGTAGGGGACCACGACCCCCTTGGGCCGTCCCGTGGAGCCGGAGGTGTAGATGACGTACGCCGGGTGGCGGCCGTCCCGCACACCCGTCAGCTCCGACTCCGCGAGGGGCCCGTCGGGCCGCCCGGCCAGCTCGGCCAGGACCGCGGGGTCGTCCAGCAGCAGCGCCGGCACCCCCTCCACCACCGGCACCCGGTCCGTCACCGGGGCCGTCGTGACCAGGCACAGCGGTGCGGCGTCCTCGACCATCGCGCCGAGCCGGTCCACCGGGTGGTCCAGGTCCAACGGCAGATAGGCCGCGCCCGTCTTCAGTACGGCGAACAGCGCGACCACGAAGTCCGCCGACCGGGGCAGCCCGAGGGCGACCACGGTCTCCGGCCCGGCGCCCCGCGCCACCAGGGCACGGGCCAGCCGGTTGGCGCGGGCGTCGAGCTCGGCGTAGCTGAGCCGCTGGTCCTCGAAGACCAGCGCGGTCTGCTCCGGCGTCCGGGCGGCCTGCTCGGCGAACAGGTCGATCACCGTGGTGTCCGGGACCGGGTGGCCCATGTCGTCGCCCGTGGCGAGCAGCCGCGCCCGCTCCCCGCCGGCCAGCGTGGCCAGGCGGCCCACCGGGACCGCCCCGCCGTCGGCGAGCTGCTCCACCAGCAGCGCGAGCCGGCCCGCCAGGTTGCGGGCGGTGGCCTCGTCGTAGAGGTCGGGCCGGTAGCCCAGGCTCAGTTCGAGCGCCCGGCCGGGGGTGACGGCGAGGGTCAGCGGGTAGTGGGTGCCGTCGACGCTGTGCGTCCAGCCGATGGCGTGGGCCGCCACCGCCTCCTCACGGGCGGCGTCGTTCAGCGGCGTGTTGCGGAACACGTACAGCGTGTCGAAGAGCTGCCCGAGACCGGTCAGCCGCTGGATCGGGCCGAGCCCCACGTAGTGGTGTGGCAGCAGCGCCGCGTGCTCGCCCTGGACCCGCACCATCAGGTCGCGCAACGGCTCGTCGGGGCGCAGGGTGACCCGGAACGGCAGCGTGTTCATGAACATGCCGATCATCTGGTCGACCCCGGCGAGGTCCGCGGGACGGCCGGAGACCGTGGCACCGAACACCACGTCGTCGCGGCCGGTCATCCCGGCCAGCGTCATCGCCCACGCCGTGCTGAGTACGGTGTTGAGGGTGATCCCGCAGCCGCGTGCGAAGGCCCGCAGCCGGTCGCTGGTCCCTTCGTCCAGGGACAGGTCCACGACCTCCGCGGTCACCGGCCGGCGGGCCGGATCGGCCCGGGCCACGAGGGTGGCCTGGTCCAGCCCCGAGAGGTGGGAACGCCACGCCGTCTCGGCGGCCTCCCGGTCCACGGCCGACAGCCAGCGCAGGTAGTCCCGGTAGGGGGTGACGGGCGGCAGGGTGTCGTCGTCGGCGCCGCCGCGCCCGTACAGGGCGAACAGCTCCTCGAAGAACAGCGACTCCGACCAGCCGTCGGTGAGGATGTGGTGCTGCGTCACGCACAGCATCCAGCGCTCCGCCGAGAAGCGGATCAGCGCGACGCGCAACAGCGGCGGGGCCGCGAGGTCGAAGCGGGTCGCCGCGTCGGCAAGGGAGAACTCCCGCAGCGCCTCGTCCTGCGCCGCCCGGTCGAGGTGGCTGAAGTCGATCTCCCGCCAGGGCAGCTCCCACGCGCCCGGCACCGCCTGCACCGGACCCGCCAGACCCTCGTGCCAGAAACCGGACCGCAGGTTGGGGTGGCGGCGCAGCAGGGTGTCGAAGGCCGAGCGCAGGGCGGGCCCGTCGACCGCGTGCAGCAGCTCGACGAAGTTCTGCATCAGGTAGACGTCGAGGGCCTGGTCGTCGTAGACGGCGTGGAAGTACAGGCCCTCCTGGAGCGGTGCGAGCGGCAGGACCTCCTCCCGGTCCGGGAACACCGCGGCCAGCGCGGCCTCCTGGCCGGCGTCGAGGGTGAGGAGCGGTCCGGCCGAGGCCAGGTACCCGCCGTCCTGGTCCACGGCCTTGCCGGCCGCGGCGGCCATCCGCTCCACCGTCCGCCGCTCGAAGACGTCGCGCGGGGTGAGGACGAAGCCCGCCTTGCGGGCCCGGGTCACCAGCTGGATGGAGACGATGCTGTCGCCGCCCAGCGAGAAGAAGTCCTCGTCGATGCCGGCCGTGGCGAGGCCCAGCACCTCGGCGAAGACGGCGCACAGCGCCTCCTCGCGGGCGTCGCGCGGTGGCCGCAACGACGCCGCCGAGCCGAACTCCGGCGCCGGCAGCGCGGCCCGGTCCAGCTTGCCGCTCACGTTCGTCGGCAGGGACTCCAGGACCACCACCGCAGCCGGGACCATATAGTCGGGCAGTACGGCGGCCAGTGCCCCGCGCAGCGCCGTTCCCTCGACAGGGCCGGTCACATAGCCGACGAGCCGCTTGACCCCCGGGGTGTCCTCGCGGACCACCACCGCGGCCGACCCGACCCCGGGCAGGGCCGCGAGCGCCGACTCCACCTCGCCGAGCTC
The DNA here is from genome assembly GCF_042894695.1 of Streptomyces sp. NPDC001513. Classification (NCBI taxonomy): domain Bacteria; kingdom Bacillati; phylum Actinomycetota; class Actinomycetes; order Kitasatosporales; family Streptomycetaceae; genus Streptomyces; species Streptomyces sp. NPDC001513. The sequence continues at coordinate 191,622 of NZ_JBIAVU010000004.1, read as the reverse complement.
GATCCGGAAGCCGCGGATCTTCACCTGGTCGTCGGCGCGGCCCAGGAACTCCAGCTGCCCGTCGGCCCGCAGCCGTACGAGGTCGCCCGTACGGTACATCCGCGAGCCCGGCGGACCGTACGGGTCGGCCACGAACCGCTCGGCGGTCAGCGAGAACCGGCCCAGGTACCCGCGGGCCAGCCCGTGGCCCGCCAGGTACAGCTCACCGGGGGTGCCGGCCGGCGCGGGCCGCAGCGCGGAATCCAGCACCCGGGCGCTGGTGTTGCCGATCGGCCGGCCCACGATCGGGGAGGCCGAGTCGGCGAGATCGGCGCCGAGCGCGTCCACCGTGTACTCGGTGGGCCCGTACAGGTTCACCGACATCACCCCGGGCGCCTCGCGGACCTCGGTCCACAGCGCCTCGGGCACGGCCTCGCCGCCGAGCAGCAGCAGGCCCGGCCGGTGGTGCGAGCGGCTCAGCAGTCCCTGCTCCAGCAGCGCGCCCGCGTAGGTGGGCGTCACGTCCATGGCGTCGATCCGGTGCTCGCGGACGTAACCGACCGTGAACTCGGCGTCGCGGCGGCCGATTTCGTCCAGGACGTGCAGCTCGTGCCCCGAGACCAGCCAGAACAGCTGCTCCCAGGAGGTGTCGAAGCTGAAGGAGGCGGTGTGCAGGGCGCGCAGCCGCCGCCCGCCGGCGGCCGCGACGGCCGGGGCGAACACGTCCGCGATGTGGTTGGCGTACAGGTTCGACAGGCCCCCGTGGGTCAGTACGACCCCCTTGGGGCGGCCCGTGGAACCGGAGGTGTAGATCACGTAGGCCGGGTGTCCGGGATCCGTGGCCGGGGCCCGGAAACCGGTCCCGCGCCCGGCGAGTTCGCCGGCCGTCTCCGGTGCGTCCAGGACGATCCGTGCCGGTCCGCCCGCCGCTTCCGCGGGCAGCAGCGCGAGCGCCGCCTCCGTGGTCAGCACGCACACCGGTCTCGCGTCGTCGAGCATCAGGGCGATCCGGTCGGCCGGGTAGTCCAGGTCCACGGGCAGGTACGCGGCCCCCGTCCGCAGGACCGCCAGGATGGCCACGACCGATTCGGCCGAGCGCGGCACGGCGAGCGCCACGACCGACTCGGGACCGGCGCCGCGGGAGGCCAGCAGCGCGGCCAGCCGGTCCGCCCGCCCGTCGAGCTCCGCGAAGCTCAGCCGGTCGGCGCCGCAGACCACGGCGCAGGCGTCCGGGGCCGCCGCGGCCTGCGCCGCGAACCGCTCGGCGACCGTGTCGCCGGCGACGTCGCGCACGGCGCCCTGCCCCGCGGTACGCAGCTCCGCGTGCTCGGCGGAGGTCAGCAGGTCCAGCGTGCCCACCGCGGCGCCCGGGTCGCCCGCGACCCGGTCCAGCAGGGCGACGAGCCGCTCCGCGATCCGGGCGACGGCCCGCGCGTCGAAGAGGTCCGGCCGGTACTCCAGGGCCAGTTCGGCCCGCTCGTCCAGGGACACGGACAGGGTGAGCGGGAAGTGCGTGCCGTCGCGGGCCTCGACGCCCGTCACCCGGACCCCGTCGGACAGGGCCGCGCGGGCGGACGGGTCCACCGGATAGTTCTCGATGACGACGAGGGTGTCGAACAGCTCGCCGCCGCCCGCCTGCTTCCGGATCAGGCGCAGCCCCAGGTGGTGGTGGGCCAGCAGGGCGTTCTGCTCGTCCCGGAAGCGTCCCAGCAGCTCGGCGACGCTCTCCCACGGCCGCGCGTCGAGCCGGACCGGGACGGTGGTGATGAACAGCCCGACCATCGACTCGACACCGGGTATCTCCTCGGGCCGGCCCGCGACCGTCAGCCCGAAGACCACGTCGCGGCGGCCCGTCAGAGCGCCGAGCAGCAGTCCCCAGGCCGCCTGGACCACCGTGCTGGGTGTGGTGGCCAGCGCCCGCGCCGCGGCCGTCAGGCGGGCGGTGGCCTCCCGGGACAGCTCCACCCGGTGCACGCCCGGCCGCACGGCCGTACGGGACGGGTCGGCCGGGGCCACCAGCACCGCCTCGTCCAGCCCGGCCAGCGCGGTGCGCCAGGCACCCTCGGCGGCCGGTACGTCCTGCGCCTTCAGCCACTTGAGGTAGTCGCGGTAGGGGCGTACCGGCTGCTGCCCCGAGGCGTCGCCGTCGCTCTCGTACAGCGCGAGGAGGTCCCCGACGAGCAGCGGCATCGACCAGCCGTCGACCAGGATGTGGTGCACGGTGACCACGAGCAGGTGGTCGTCGGGACCGCGGCGCACCAGCAGCAACCGCAGCAGCGGCGGCCGGTGCAGCTCGAACCGGCGGTCCAGCTCGGCCCGTTCCACGCGGCGCACCGCCGCCTCGGACGGGTCGGCCGACACGTCCGCCCGGCCGAGCGCGAAGGTCACCTCGGCCGGCACGAACTGCACCGGCTGCGGCACCCCCTCGTGCCAGAAACCGGCCCGCAGGTTGGGGTGGCGGCGCAGCAGGGCCGCGCCCGCCCGCTCCAGCCGGTCCGCGTCGACGGGGCCGGACAGCGACACGGAGACCTGCACCGTGTACACGTCCGGCGCGCTCGCGTCGTAGACGGAGTGGAACAGCATGCCCTGCTGCAGGGGGGACAGCGGAAGCATGTCCTCGATTCGAGCCTGCGTCACTGCTGGGCCCTCCACATTTCTTCGAGCATGGTGATCTGGTCCTGGTCGAGGTCGACCAGGTCGAGGTCCGAGGGGGTGTGTCCCCCGGAGGTGCCGCCGTCGGCCCAGGCGGCGAGGGCGTCCACGGCGGCCGTGAAGCCGTCCGCGAGCTGCCCGACGGTGTCCTGGGAGAGCGCCCCGCCCGCCCAGATGAAGTGGGCGGTGAGTTCGGGCCCTTCGTCCCCGTCGGTGATCTCCGTGGTGATCTCCAGTACGTGGGAGAGCGGCATCGCCGGGTCGGGCCGGGCGGACACGGCCTCGGCCTCCGGGGCCGGCCCCCAGTCGGAGTCGGCCCGGCCGGTCTGCCGGCCGAGGTAGTTCCACAGGATCTCGGGGCGGGCCGCCGGGTCGAACAGCCGCGCCGTGGCCGGGTTGGCGTACCGCAGCAGGCCCGCGCCGAGCCCGCCGTCGGGCACCGCCCGCAGCAGCTCCTTGACCTCCTTCAGCAGGGCGCCGGCGTCCGCGTGCCCGGCGAGCACCGCGGCCGGGTCGTACGCTCCCGAGGGCAGCCGCAGCGGGTGGATGGCGGTCAGCCAGCCCACCGTGCGGGTCAGGTCGGCGCCCGGCAGCAGCTCCTGCTCCCGGCCGTGACCCTCCAGGTCCACGGTGATCCCGTCCGGCCGGGGCCGCCCCGAGCGGGCCGCCCAGTCACCGACCGCCAGCACCAGCGCGCTCAGCAGGGTGTCCCCGACCGTGCCGTGGAAGGCGGCCGGGACGGCCTGGAGCAGCGGGGCCGTGCGTGCGGCGGAGATCCGTACGGACAGCCGGCGCGCGGTCGCCGCCGTATCGGCGGCCGGATCCAGGGGGCGCCCGGCGAGCAGGGGCCCGCCGGGGGCCGCCGCCAGCCAGCGGTCGAGCTCGGCGGTGCGGCGCGGGCTCTGCGCCTCGGCCAGCAGGTGCGTGGTCCAGGCCCGCAGGGAGGTCCCGACCGGCTCCAGCTCGGGTGTCCGGCCCACGGCGGCGGCCTCGTGGGCCGCCCGCAGGTCGGGGAGCAGGATCTGCCAGGACACCTCGTCCACCGCGAGGTGGTGGACGACGAGCAGCAGCCGGCCCGCCTCGGCCGGGCCCCGGTCGAGGTGCACGGCGCGTACGAGCGCCCCCGACTCGGGATCCAGCAGCCGCCACACCCGCTCCGACTCGGCGGTGACCAGCTCCCGCAGCGCGGTGTCGGACAGCCCCGCCGCGTCCACGCTCTCCAGGACGGCGGCGGCCTCCACCGCGCCGGCCGGGCGGATCTCCGCACTCCACACCCCGGGGCGGGGCACGGTCAGCCGCTGGCGCAGCCCGTCGTGGTGGTCCAGTACGGCCTGCAGTGCGGCCGTGAGGTGCGGGCGCGCGGCCCCGGCGGGCAGCCGGACCAGCCGCGCCTGCGCGAACGAGGCGAAGGGGCCGCCCCGTTCGGCCAGCCAGGAGGCGACCGGGGACAGCGGCAGCGGACCGGGACCGGAGGCCGCAGCACGGGCGGCCGGGGCGGGGGAGCCCCCGGGCACGGTGGCGACGGCCGCGAGCGCGGCCGGCGTCGGGTGCTGGAAGATCTGCCGGGCGGAGACGGTCAGTCCGGCCTTGCGGGCCAGTCCCACCAGGCGGATGGAGACGATGCTGTCGCCGCCGAGTTCGAAGAAGTTCGCGTCGGGGGCGACCCCGGGCAGGCCCAGCACCTCTCCCATCAGGGCGCACAGGATCTGCTCGGGCGTACCGGAGGGCACTCCGGCGGCGGTGCCCGGGCCGGCCGGGGCGGCTGCCACCGGTGCGGGCAGCGCCCGCCGGTCCAGCTTCCCGTTGGGGGACAACGGGAGCCGCTCCAGGGCCGTGAACACGGCCGGGACCATGTACTCGGGCAGGCGGGCGGCGGCCAGGGTGCGCAGGGCCGCCGGGTCGACGGCCGCGCCGGGCGCGGGAACGACGTACGCCACCAGGCGGCGCACCCCCGGCTGGTCCTCGCGGACGATCACCGCGGCCTGGGCGACCTCGGGCGCGACGGCCAGGACGGCCTGGATCTCGCCGAGTTCGATGCGGAACCCGCGCAGCTTCACCTGGTCGTCGGTGCGGCCGAGGTAGTCGAGGCGGCCGTCCGCGAGGCGCCGTACGAGGTCGCCCGTACGGTACATCCGGGTGCCCGGGCGGCCGTACGGATCGGCCACGAAGCGCTCGCCGGTCAGCCCGGGGCGGCCGAGGTAGCCGCGGGCCAGCTGGACGCCGGCGAGGTACAGCTCGCCGGGGACGCCCACGGGCACGGGCCGCAGCCGCGCGTCCAGGACGTACACCCGGGTGTTCCACACCGGCAGGCCGATCGAGGCCGAAGCGCGGGGCTCGGCGGCGGTGACCGCGGTGCAGGAGCCGGAGGTGACGTCGACGGCCGCCTCGGTGGGGCCGTAGAGGTTCTCCAGTGCCACCGGCGCCCCCGCGGTGGAGGTGTGGAAGCGGGTGACGAGTTCGGTGGGGAGGGCTTCGCCGCTGCAGACGACCAGGCGCAGGGTGGGGCAGTCGGTGATCTCGGTCTCGCTGACGAAGGCGGCGAGCATGGAGGGGACGAAGTGGAGGACGGAGATGCGCTGTTCGCGGATGAGTTCGGCGAGGTAGAGGGGGTCCTTGTGGCCGTCGGGGCGGGCGATGACCAGGGGGACGCCTTCGGCGAGCGGCCAGAAGAACTCCCAGACGGAGACGTCGAAGCTCGCCGGGGTCTTCTGGAGCACCCGGTCCCCGGACGCCAGGGCGTAGGCGCCCTGCATCCACTCCAGCCGGTTGACGATCGCCTCGTGCTCGACCATCACCCCCTTGGGCGTACCGGTGGAGCCGGAGGTGAAGATCACGTACGCCGGGTGGCGGGGCAGCAGCGGCTCGCGCCGCTCCGCGTCGGCCAGGTCCGATCCGTCCAGCTCCGCCAGCGCGGAGCGAACGGTGAAGGAGTCCAACAGGACCCGCTCCCGGCCGACTTCGGGGGACAGAGAAGTTCCCGACAGGGTGTCGGTAACTATCAGCACAGGTTGTGCGGCCCGGGTCATCGCCACCAGCCGCTCGGCCGGCAGGCCGAGGTCCAGCGGGAGGTAGGCGCCGCCCGCCCGGACCACCGCGTGCAGGGCGATGACCAGGTCGAAGGAGCGGGGCAGGGCCACGGCCACCACCGACTCCGGTCCGACGCCGCGGCCGATCAGCAGCCGGGCCAGCCGGTTGACCCGCTCCTCGAAGTCGGAACGGGACAGCTCCCGCCCCTCGAAGACCAGCGCGGGGCCGGACAGGTCCTTCGCCCCGGCGGAGACCAGCGCGGCCAGGGTGCGCGGACCGCCGAGCGCCCGGGCGGTGTCGTTCCAGCCGTCCAGCGCGAGCTCCCGCTCCGACGGGTCCAGCACCTCGATCGCGGAGACCGGCCGGTCCGGATCGGCGACGACCGCGTCCAGCAGCAACAGCAGCCGCCGGGCGAGCAGTTCGACGCTCGCACGGTCGAAGAGGTCGGTCGCGAAGCGGATGCCGCCCGCGAGTGCGCCGGGCTCCGGGGAAGCCCCGAAAGCCCCGAAGGCGAACTCCAGGTCGAACTTGGCGCCGCCGGTCTCGACCGTGAACTCCCGGGCGGGCAGCCCGAACAGCCCGGCGGGCGCGGGGTCCGCGGAGTGGTAGGTCACCATCGTCTGGAACAGCGGGTTGCGCGAGCGCGACCGTTCCGGATCCACGGCCTCGACCACCGCCTCCAGCGGGAGATCGGCGTGGGCGAAGGCGGCCAGACCGGTGGCCCGCACCCGTGCCACCAGCTCGGTGAAGGTCGGGTCCCCGGACAGATCGGCCCGCAGCACCAGCGTGTTGAGGAAGAAGCCGACGAGCCCGTCGAGTTCCTCGCCCTCCCGGGCCGAGGCCGGACTGCCCAGCGGGATGTCCTCGCCCGCGCCCAGCCGGTGCAGCAGCGCCGCGACGGCGGCGTGCACCACCATGAACGGCGTCGCACCGCCCTCCCGGGCGATCCGCGCCAGCCCCGCCCCCGTCCGCGCCGGGACGTCGAAGGTCACCACGTCCCCCTCGTACGAGGGGACCGCAGGACGAGGCCGGTCCGCGGGCAGCGCCACCTCCGCAGGGGCGCCCGACAGGGCCTGCCGCCAGTACGCCGCCTGGCGGCTCGCCACCGAATCCGGGTCGCCCGCGTCACCGAGCAACTCCCGCTGCCACCGCGCGAAGTCGGCGTACTGCACCGGCAGCGGGACGAACTCGGGTTCGGCACCGGCCGACCGGGCGGCGTACGCCCGGTCCAGGTCCGCCAGCAGGGGGCCGGCCGAACCCTCGTCCGTGGCGATGTGGTGCACCAGCACCACCAGGACATGGTCCTCCGGTGCGGCCCGCAACAGCGTGACCCGCACCGGAGGTTCGGCCGCCAGGTCGAAGACGTGCCCGCCGGCGCGGACCGCCTCGGCCTCCAGCCGGTCGGCGGCCACCTCGCGCACGGCCAGGGGGACGAAAGCCCGCTCGGGCGGGAGGACCACCTGGTAGGGCTCGCCGTCGTGCTCGCGGAAGACGGTGCGCAGGCTCTCGTGCCGGCGGACCAGGTCCTGGACCGCGGCCTCCAGCGCCACGGCGTCCACCGGTCCGTCCAGCCGCACCGCCATCGGCACGTTGTACGTGGTGCCGGGACCGCGCACGCTGTCCAGCAGCCACAGCCTGCGCTGCGCGAAGGACAGCGGCGGCCGCTCCGGCCGCGGACCGGCCGTCGTGAGGCGCGGACGATCGGCGCGGGTGCGCTCCGCGAGACGTGCCGCCAGCGCCGCTACCGTCCGTGCCTCGAAGAGGTCGCGGATGGCGCAGTCCACGTCCAGGGCCGCCCGGAAGCGGCCCACCGCGCGGGCGGCGAGCAGCGAGTGGCCGCCGAGCGCGAAGAAGTCGTCCTCCACGCCGACCGAGTCCAGGCCCAGGACATCGGCCAGGATTCCCGCGAGGATCTCCTCGCGGACGTCGCGCGGTGCCCGCGAGGAGCCGGAGGCCGCGGCGGCGGGCGCCGGCAGGGCGCGCCGGTCGAGCTTTCCGTTGGCGGTGGTCGGCAGCGCCGCCAGCGGCACCACCACGGCCGGGACCATGTACTCGGGCAGGCGGGCGGCGGCCAGGGTGCGCAGGGCCGCCGGGTCGACGGCCGCGCCGGGTGCGGGGACGGCGTAGGCGACCAGGCGCTGCACGCCGGGCTGGTCCTCGCGGACGATCACGGCGGCCTGGGCGACGTCGGGCGCGCCGGCCAGGACGGCCTGGATCTCGCCGAGTTCGATGCGGAACCCGCGCAGCTTGACCTGGTCGTCGGTGCGGCCCAGGTAGTCCAGGCGGCCGTCCCGGGTCCAGCGCACCAGGTCACCGGTCCGGTACATCCGGGTGCCGGGGACCCCGTGCGGGTCGGCCACGAAGCGGTCGGCGGTCAGGCCGGGGCGGCCGAGGTAGCCGCGGGCCAGCTGGACGCCGGCGAGGTACAGCTCGCCGGGGACGCCGACGGGCACGGGCCGCAGCCGCGCGTCCAGGACGTACACCCGGGTGTTCCACACGGGGCCGCCGATGGAGGCGGAGGCGGTACCCGCCGACGCTCCGGCCGCCGGACAGTTCGCCGCGGTGACGTCGACGGCCGCCTCGGTGGGGCCGTACAGGTTCACGAGACGGGTCGCACGGCCGGAGGCGGAAGCGTGGAAGCGGGTGACGAGTTCGGTGGGGAGGGCTTCGCCGCTGCAGACGACCAGGCGCAGGGTGGGGCAGTCGGCGACTTCGGTCTCGCTGAGGAAGGCGGCGAGCATGGAGGGGACGAAGTGGAGGACGGAGACGCGCTGTTCGCGGATGAGTTCGGCGAGGTAGAGGGGGTCCTTGTGGCCGTCGGGGCGGGCGATGACCAGGGGGACGCCTTCGGCGAGCGGCCAGAAGAACTCCCACACGGAGACGTCGAAACTCGCCGGGGTCTTCTGGAGCACCCGGTCGGTGGAGTCGAGGCCGTACGCGTCCTGCATCCAGCGCAGCCGGTTGACGATCGCCTCGTGCTCGACGAGCACGCCCTTCGGGGTGCCGGTGGAGCCGGAGGTGAAGATCACGTACGCGGGGTAACGGGGCAGCAGCGGCGCCCGTCGCTCCGCGTCCGTGACCGGACCACCGGGCAGCGCGGCGAGCTCGGCCGCCTGGTCGGGGGCGTCCAGGACGACGATCTCGGTGTCGGCCGGGTCCGGCAGCCGCCCCAGCGAGGGCAGGTCCGTGACCAGGCAGACCGGCGCCGCCGTCTCCGCCATGTACGCCAGCCGCTCGGCCGGCAGGCCGAGGTCCAGCGGGAGGTAGGCGCCGCCCGCCCTGACCACCGCGTGCAGGGCGATGACCAGGTCGAAGGAGCGCGGCAGGGCCACGGCCACCACCGACTCCGGTCCGACGCCGCGGCCGATCAGCAGCCGGGCCAGGCGGTTGACCCGTTCCTCGAAGTCGGCACGGGACAGCTCCCGCCCCTCGAAGACCAGGGCCGGCGCCAGCGGATCGCGCCGGGACCCGGCCGCCACCAGGGAGTCCAGGGTCTGCGGCGGAACCGGCCGGGCCGTCTCGTTCCACCCCTCCAGGACCAGCGCCCGCTCGGCCGGTTCCAGCAGTTCCAGTTCGGCCAGCGGAACGTCGGGGGCCGCCACGGCCGCGGTCAGCAGGCGCAGCAGCCGGGCCTGGAGGGACCGTACGGTCTCCCCGTCGAACAGGTCGGTCGCGTACCGCACGCCGCACGTCATCGTGGCGGGCGAGCCGCCGGAGCCCGGGACGCGGCGGAAGAGGATCTCCAGGTCGAACTTGGCGGCTCCCGCCGCGACCGGGAACTCCTCGGCGCTCAGGCCGCCCAGGGCGCGCACCGGCTCGGCGCCGCCGCCGTCCTCGTAGGCCACCATCGTCTGGAACAGCGGGTGCCGCGACAGCGAGCGCTCCGGGTTGACGGCCTCGACGACCGCGTCGAAGGGCAGGTCCGCGTGGGCCAGGGCGTCCGCCCCGAACGCGGCCGTACGGCGCAGCAGTTCGCCGAACGAGGGGCCGCCCGACAGGTCGGCCCGAATGACCAGGGTGTTCACGAAGAAGCCGACCAGGTCGTCCAGGGCCTCCTCGCCGCGCCCGGCCACCGGGCTGCCGAGCGCGATGTCCTCGCCCGCGCCGAGCCGGTGCAGCAGCGCCGCCACGGCCGCCGTGACCACGGTGTACACCGTGGTGCCGCGGTCCGCGGCCAGCCGCTCCAGAGCGGCGGCCAGCCCGTCCGGCAGCGCCGTGGACACGGTGCGGCCCTCTCGCGAGGGCAGCGCCGGACGGGGCCGGTCCACCGGCAGGGCGAGTTCCTGCGGCAGACCGGTGAGGGCCTCCCGCCAGAACTGCGCCTGCCGGTGCGCCACGGACCCGGGGACGGCCGGATCGCCCAGCAACTCCCGCTGCCACAGCGCGTAGTCGGCGTACTGCACCGGCGGCGGCGCGGTCTCCAGGACCCCGCCCGCGGACCGGGCCGCGTAGGCGGCGGCCAGATCGGCGAGCAGCGGACCGACCGACCACTCGTCACCGGCGATGTGGTGCAGCAGCAGGAGCAGCACCTGCTCGTCGGCGGCCGTGCGCAGCACGGTCACCCGCAGCGGCGTCTCCGTCTCCAGGTCGAAGGCGTGCCCGGCCGCCGCGTCGAGACCGCGTCCCAGCTCGGCCGGCTCGATGTCGGCGACCGCGATCCGCACGGCGGCCTCCGAGGGCTCCAGCACCCGCTGGTAGGGCCCCTGCGCATCCTCCGCGAACACCGTGCGCAGGGCCTCGTGGCGTGCGGTCACCTCGTGAACGGCCGCCTCCAGCGCCGCCGTGTCCAGCCGCCCGCGCAGCCGCAGCGCGACGGGGATGTTGTAGGTGGAGTTCGCGCCCTCCATCCGGTGCAGGAACCACAGTCGCGCCTGGGCGTACGACAGCGGCAGCCGCCGCGGACGGGGACCCGCCACCAGCGCCGGCCGGACCGCCGTACGACGGCCGGCCAGCCGGTCCGCGAGCGCGGCGACCGTACGCAGCTCGAACACGTCCCGCACCGAGCACTCGGTGCCGAGCGCCGCACGGATCCGCGCCACCACCCGGGTGGCCAGCAGGGAGTGCCCGCCCAGCCGGAAGAAGTCCTCGTCGACCCCGACCGAGGGGACGCCCAGGACCTGGGCGAAGACCTCGGCGATCCGCTCCTCGGCCACCCCGCGCGGAGCCCGCCCGGAGTCCCCGGCCGCCACGACCGGAACCGGCAGCGCCGCCCTGTCCAGTTTGCCGTTCACGTTCGTCGGCAGTACGGACAGCACCATCACGGCGGCCGGTACCAGGTGTTCGGGCAGCCGCGCGGCCAGCTCGGCCCGCAGCCGGGCCGCATCGGCGGTGCCCGTGACGTAGCCGACGAGCCGCGGCAGGCCCGGGGTGTCCTCCCGGACCACCACGGCGGCCGAGGTCACCCCGTCGAGGGCGGCGAGTTCGGCCTCCACCTCGGCGGGCTCCACCCGGAAGCCGCGGATCTTGACCTGGTCGTCGACCCGGCCCAGGAACTCCAGCAGCCCGTCCGCACGCCACCGTACGAGGTCGCCCGTACGGTACATCCGGGTGCCCGGGGCTCCGAACGGATCTGCGACGAAACGTTCCGCCGTGAGGGCGGGCCGGCCGAGGTAGCCGCGGGCGTTCTGCTCTCCCGCCAGGTACAGCTCACCCGGCACACCCACGGGCACCGGCCGCAGCCGCCCGTCGAGGACGTGCGCCCGGCTGTTGTCCAGCGGGCGGCCCACCACCGGCGAGACGCAGTCGTCCACGCGCGCCACCAGGGCGTCCACGGTGAACTCCGTCGGCCCGTAGTAGTTGACGACCTCCACACCCGACACCGCGCGCAGCTCCTCCCACAGCGCCGGCGGCACCGCCTCCCCGCCGAGCAGGAACAGCGGCGGCCGCCACTCGCCGGTCAGCAGCCCGGCGTCGACCAGCTGCCGGCCGTACGAGGGGGTGACGTCGAGCGTGTCGATCCGCTCCGCCCGTACGTACGCCACGACCGCTTCGGCGTCCCGGCGGCCGTACTCGTCCAGGACGTGCAGCTCGTGCCCGGCCACCAGCCACAGCAGCTGCTCCCAGGAGGAGTCGAAGGAGAACGAGGCGGTGTGCAGGGCCCGTACCCGCCGCCCCAGGCGCGCGGCGACCGGCAGGTACAGCTCGCGCTCGTGGTCGCGGAACAGCCGGGTCAGACCGGCGTGCCGGAGCACGACCCCCTTGGGCCGGCCGGTGGAACCGGAGGTGTAGATGACGTACGCGGCGTGCTCGGGGTCCACGGCCACCGCGGCCGTCGGCGCGGTGGCCGCGAGCCGCTCCACCGTCGCGGGGTCGTCCAGCACCAGCAGGTCCACGCCGGGCAGCCGGTCCGCGACCGCCCGCGTGGTCACCACGCACACCGGTGCGGCGTCCTCCAGCATGAAGGCGATCCGCTCGGCGGGGTGGTCCAGGTCCAGCGGCAGGTAGGCGCCGCCCGCCTTCAGGACGGCGAGCGTGGCGACCACGGTCTCGGCCGAGCGCGGCACGGCCAGCGCGACCAGCGCCTCCGGGCCGACGCCGCGCTCGGCCAGCAGGGCCGCCAGCCGCCCCGCGCGGTCGTCGAGTTCGGCGAAGGTCAGCCGCTCGGATCCGGCGACCACGGCCACCGCCTCGGGGGCGGCGGCCGCCCGGGCCTCGAACACCTCCGTCACCGTGCCCGCTTCCACCGGCCGGTCCGTGTCGTTCCAGCGGGCCTGCCGGGCCCGCTCGGGGGCGTCCCGCAGCTCCCACCAGGACACCGGGTCCGCAGGAGCCGCCACGGCCGCCGCGAGCGCGCGCAGCAGCCGCTCCGTGAACGTCTCCACCGTCGCGCGGTCGAAGAGGCCGCTCGCGTAGAAGACCTCCAGGTCCAGGTCGTCGCCGTGCGCCGTGTCCGAGAAGGTGATGTCGAGGTCGAACTTGGTGACACCGGGATCCACCCGGTCCATGCGGGTCGGATGCCCGAACAGGTTCGCCACGTCCTGGGTCACCGTGCTGTGCGAGACCATCGTCTGGAACAGCGGATGGCGGCCGAGCGAGCGCTGCGGGTTGACCTCCTCGACGACACGGTCGAAGGGCAGGTCGGCGTGGTCCAGCGCGGCCAGGTCGGCCGTGCGGACCCGCTCCAGCAGCTCCCGGAAGGACGGGTCGCCGGACAGATCGGTGCGCAGCACCACCGTATTGACGAAGAAGCCGACGAGGTCGTCGAGCGCGCTGTCGCCGCGGCCGGCCACGGGACTGCCGAGCACGATGTCCTCGCCCGCGCCGAGCCGGTGCAGCACCGCCGCCACCGCCGCGTGCACCACCATGAAGACACTGGTGCCGCTCTCACGGGCCAGCGACCGTACCCCCGCGGCCAGTTCGCGCGGCACCGCCTTGAAGACCATGGCGCCGGCCGGGTCGGCCACCGCCGGGCGCGGCCGGTCGGCCGTCAGCCCGGCCTCCGGCGGCAGCTCCGCCAGCACCTCGCGCCAGTACGCCGCCTGGCGGGCGGCGAGCGAGCCGGGGGTGCGCGCCGAGCCCAGCAGCTCCCGCTGCCACAGCGCGAAGTCGGCGTACTGCACGGCCGGGACGCCGAGCTCCGGGGCCCCGCCCGCGCACCGGGCCGCGTACGCCCGCTCCAGGTCGCGCAGGAACGGCCCCATCGACCACTCGTCGCTCGCGATGTGGTGCAGCAGGACCACCAGGGCGTGCTGCCCGCGGTCCGTGTCGCGCACCAGGGTCACCCGCAGCGGAGCCTGCGACGACAGGTCGAAGAGGTGCCCCAGGGCCGTCCGGACCGCGGTCTCGAACCCGGCCTCCGGTACGTCGCGCACCTCCAGCCGGACCCCGGCCCCGGCCCCGTCCAGCACCCGCTGGTACGGCTCCCCGCCCCGCTCCCCGAAGACGGTGCGCAGGGTCTCGTGCCGGTCCGCCACGTCCCGCAGCGCCGCGTCCAGGGCGTCCGCGTCGAGGGCCGTGTCGAACCGCACCACGAACGGGATGTTGTAGGTGGCGCTCGGGCCCTCCATCTGGTGCACGAACCACAGCCGCTGCTGCGCGTACGAGAGCGGCAGCGGGTCCGGGCGCGGCCCCGCGACGGGCACCGGGCGGTCGGCGGCGGCCGCGCGCCCGGTGAGCCGTACGGCGAGGGCGGCGACGGTGCGCGCCTCGAACACGTCCCGGATCCCGCACTCGGTGCCCAGGGCCGTACGCACCCGCGCGATCACCCGCGCGGCCAGCAGAGAATGGCCGCCCAGGGCGAAGAAGTCGTCCTCCGGGCCCACGGATTCCAGTCCGAGCACGTCGGCGAAGACGCCGCAGAGGATCTCCTCACGGGCGCCGCGCGGGCCGCTGGCCCCGGCATTCGCCGACGCGGCCAGGTCGGGGGCGGGCAGGGAACGACGGTCGATCTTGCCGTTGGCGGTCAGCGGGAAGGCGTCGAGGACGACCACCGCGGACGGCACCATGTACTCGGGCAGCCGCCCGGCGAGGGCCTGGCGCAGCGCGGCCGCGTCGGGTGCGGGGCCGCCGGCCGCGGGGGTGACGTAGCCGACGAGGTGCGGGAAGCCGGGCAGGTCCTCGCGGACCAGGGCCACGGCCCGGTCCACGCCTTCCCCGGAGGTCAGCGCGCTCTCGATCTCGCCGAGTTCGATGCGGAAGCCGCGCAGCTTGACCTGGTCGTCGACACGGCCGAGGAAGACGATCCGGCCGTCCGCGTGACGGCGTACGAGGTCACCGGTGCGGTACATCCGGCTGCCGGCCGGACCGTACGGATCGGCGGTGAACCGCTCCGAGGTCAGGGCCGGGCGGCCGAAGTAGCCGCGGGCCAGCTGGTCACCGGCGAGGTACAGCTCGCCGGGGCGGCCGGGCCCGACCGGGCGCAGGGCTCCGTCCAGTACGTAGGCGCGGGTGTTCCAGAACGGCGTGCCGATGTCGGGGACGCCCGTGTGGCCGGGGTCGAGGCGGCTGGAGGTCGCCCAGACGGTGCCCTCGGTCGGGCCGTACACGTTGGTGACCGTACGGGCCGTGCGCGCGAGGCGTTCGGCGAGTGCGGCGGGCAGCGCCTCCCCGCCGACGAGCACTCGGGTGCCGCCGAGGGAGGCCGGGCGGCCGTCCTCCAGCAGGGCGTGCCACAGCGACGGAGTGGCCTGCATGACCGAGGGGCGGTGGGCGTCGACGAGGGTGGCGAGCGCGGCCGGGTCCCGTACGGTGTCGCGATCGGCGAGGACGACCGTCGCTCCGCAGATCAGCGGGGTGTGGATCTCCAGGGCGGCGATGTCGAAGGAGATGGTGGTGACGGCGACGAGCCGCTCGGCGGGGGCCAGTTCGAGTTCGTGGGCCTGCATGCGCAGGAAATTCGCCAGGGCCGCGTGCGGGACGACGACTCCCTTGGGGCGGCCCGTCGAGCCGGAGGTGTAGATCACGTACGCGGGGTGGGCGCCGGTCAGCGGCGCGGTGCGGTCGGAGTCGGCGGGGGCGTCGGCAGGGGTGTCGGCGAGCTCGGCGAGCGTGTCGGGGGCGTCGAGCACAACGGTCTCCACCCCGGCGACGACGGGGGCGGCCGCCGCGTGGTCCAGGGTGGTCAGCACGCACAGCGGACGCGCGTCCTCGACCATGAACTCCAGCCGGTCGGCGGGGTAGTCGAGGTCGAGCGGCAGGTAGGCGCCGCCCGCCTTCAGGACGGCGAGGAGGGCCACCACGAGGTCGGCGCTGCGGGGCAGCGCGAGGCCGACGACGGTCTCGGGACCGGCGCCGCGGCCGATGAGCAGGCGGGCGAGCCGGTTGGCGCGCTCCTCCAGCCCGGCGTAGTCCAGGGTTTCGGCGCCCGCGATCACCGCCGGCAGTTCGGGGTGCAGCGCGGCGGCGTACTCGAAGGCGTCGACGACGGTGCCGGCGGGTACCGGGCGGGTGGTGTCGTTCCAGTCGAGCAGCACGGAGTCACGGGCCGTCGGCGGCAGCAGGTCCGGACGCCCCACGGGAGTCTGCGGGCCGGCCGCGGCGGCCTCGCGCAGGAAGTGCGTGAACTCGGCGCGGCTCGCGGCCAGCGAACCGGCGTCGTACGCCTGCGGATTGGCGTCGAGTTCGAAACGGATGCGGCCCTCGGCCGCGTCGTGGTGGACGCCGAGGGTGAGGTCGTCCACCGGGCCGGCGGCGACGTTGTGCACGGAGCCGGCCGCTCCGGCGAAATCGAGGGCGTTGTCGAAGGCCTTGATGTTCACCATGGGCCCGAGCAGCCCCTGCTCGCGGCCGGACAGCCCGAGGTCGCGGCGGATGTCCTCGGCGCGGTAGCGCTGGTGGCGGCGCAGGTCGCGGATGTCGGACGCGACGGCGGCGACCAGCTCGGCCAGCGGGGTCTGCGGGCGCACGGTGACGCGCAGCGGGAGCACGTTGACGACCATGGCGGGCACCTTGAGGGCCGCCGAGCCGAGCCGCGCCATGGCGGGCAGGGACAGCAGCACGTCCCGGCTCCCCGTGGCCCGGTGCAGGAAGGCGGCGAACGCGGCGGTCACCACATCGGCCCAACTGGCCCGGGCCGCACGGGCGATGGCGAGCAGCCCGGCCGTCTCCTCGGCGGTCAGTGTGGCGCCGTCGCGCAGGAACGCGTGGGCCGCGGGGAAGGCGGCCCCGCTCAGTGGCTCCGGCTCGGGGTGGTCCGCGAGCCGCTCCAGCCAGTAGGCGCGGTCCTCGGCGCACGCGGGGGAGGCGCGGTAGGCCGCCTCCTCGGCGAGTACGACGTCCAGGCCGCCGGAGGAGCCCGGCGCCGGCTCCTCGCCCCGGGCGAGGGCGGTGTAGATCTCGGCCGTACGCCGGGAGACCAGCGAGAACCCGAAGGCGTCCAGGACGATGTGGTGGGCCCGCTGGTACCAGAGGGTGCGGTCCGGGCCGATCTTGTGCAGCGTGAACACGTACAGCGAGTCCCGGACCGGGTCCACGGGGCGTGCCATGTCGGTGCGCATGAGGGAGAGCGCGGTGCCGTACGGGTCGTCCTGGTCGGTGTGGTCGAGTACGGCGACCAGGGGTCCGGCGGCGGGCCCGCTCCAGGTGAGCTGGTACGGAACGCCGTCCCCGTCCTCCGCGAAGCGCGCCGTGAGCGCCTCGCTCTCGGCGACCGTCCGCCGGAGCGCGGCCACGAACAGGCCGGCGTCCAGGGGGCCGTCGATCTCCACGTACTGGCCGACGTTGTAGACCGGGGAGTCGGGGTCGAGGCGCTGGCCGTACCAGACGCCCGTCTGGGCCCCGGTGAGGGGACGGCGCTGGGAGGGACGCTCGGTCATGGACATCGTGCTCCAGGTTCGCTGCGGGCCCCGGCGGGTGGCGGGACCGGCCAGGGGACGACAGGGTGAGGGGCCTGCGGGCAGGCCGGGGTACGGGGCGCCGGGGGCGGGCGGGCTCGGGGGCCGTGCCTCGGTTCGGGCGGCGGTACGAAGATCAGGCGGCGGGGGCCGAGGGCGTCAGACCGGCGGTGTCGGGGCCGGCCGAGTCCGGGCCGGCGGTGTCCGGACCGGGCTCGTCCTCTTCCTGGTCCCAGCGGGGGAGAGTGGCCTTGCGCAGGCCCGGTACGGCCACCGCGACGGTGACGGCGGCCAGGGCGCAGATCGCACCGTTGACGACGGCCGCGCCCCCGGGGCTGAACCAGCGGGCGAGGGCGGCGACTTCGACGTCCCCGACGACTCCTCCGGTGGTGCCCTGCGTGGTGATGACGCTGACGATGCGCCCGCGCAACCGGTCCGGGGTGCTGTGCTGGACGAGGGCGTACTCGAGGATCTCGTACACCGTTCCGGCGGCCCCGCACACGGCGAGGAGGGCGAAGGCGACCCAGACGTGGCCGCTGAGCCCGAAGCCCACGGTGGCCAGACCGCCGGTGAAGCCCGCGCCGAGCAGCAGCAGGCCGGGCCGGGTGGCCCGGGTCAGCCAGCCGCTGGTGGCCGACATGGCGACCGCGCCGACCGCGGGGGCGGTGTAGAGGAGGCCGAGCATGACCTCGCTGCCGTGGAACTGCTTGTCGACCATCTCGGGGAACAGCACGACGGGGACGTTGAACAGGGCCATGACTCCGCCGAGCAGGACCAGGCCGCCCACGACGCGGTTGCGCAGGGCGTACCGGAAGGCGACGAGCAGCGATCCGCTGTCGGGGCCGTGCTCGTCCTCGTCCTCGTCGTCCCTGACGGGGGGCAGCGGCCGGATCCGGGAGATCAGGAGGGTGGTGACGGCCGTGGTCACGGCGGTGAAGGCGAAGACCGGGGCGGGCCCCCACAGGGCGAGGAGGACGCCGCCGAGGAACGGCGCGCTGATGGAGCCGATCTCACCGGTCAGTGAGATGAGGGCGCCCGCGGCGGGGAGCTGGTCGGGGCGGACGAGCGTCGGGGCGACGGCCATCAGGGCCGTCACGCTGACGCCCGTGGCCAGGCCGTCCCAGGCGACACAGAGGTAGATGCCCCACAGGGTCGGTTCCGGCAGCATCGCGTTCACGGCGAGGCCGGCGAAGGCGAGCGCGGCTGCGCCGCGGGCCCACACGATCAGACGCTTGCGGTCGGTCCGGTCGGCCATCACCCCGCCCCAGAGCGAGCCGAGCAGCACGGTGATGCTCATGATCATGCTGGCGACGGCCACGTCGAAGGTGGAGCGCGTCAGTCCGTACACCTGGGCGGAGAGGGCCACCGTCGCCATGCCGAGGCCGAACAGGGACACCACGCGGGCGATGAAGATGGCGCGGAAGTCGCGGCTGGAGCGCAGGGGTTCGATGTCTATGACGAAGTCACGCAGTGGCACGGCAGGCTCCGGGGCGGGCAGGTGAGGGGGAGGAGGGGATCAGGGCGCGGTGGTGAGCAGGTCGGCCCACTGGCGCAGGGTCGGCCGCTCGGCGAGGTCCACGAAGGTGATCCGGGCGCCGTCGGCCCGCCATTTCTCGACGAGCGACATCAGCCGGATCGAGTCGAGGCCCTGGTCCAGAAGGCTCTCCTCCAGGGAGACGTCGGCAGGCTCCGTGTAGAGCACGTCGGCGACGTCGCGGACCAGGCGGTCAAGCGTGAACGACGGGGATGCGGACATGGAACGGGTCTCCTGGGGGTTCGAATTCCTCTGCAAAAATAAGGCAAGCCTTACCTAACTATCTGCGAGGATGCGCGTCAAGCGGGGTGCGGTGAACGTTCGGCTCGGGTGATGACCAACCGGCCCTGCCTGCCACCCCGTTGGGCGTTGAGGCTGATTGCGAGTCAACTTAGGGAAGGCTAACCTAATTTTGTGATTACTGCCGCCATCCCCCGTCCGCCGGTGCACGGTGTGGACGATCTCCCGCTGCTGGTCCGCAGGGCTCGCCTGCAGGACGCCCGCGCCCTCCACTCGCTCTCCCTGGCCTTCATCCGCTCCGGCGCCCTACGGGCCCGCAGCGTCGACCACTACCTGGCGCACGCCGGGGAGTTCATCCTCGTGACCGGCCGCGGCCGCACCCCCGTCCGGGGCTGCGTCGCCCTGAGCGACGAGGGGGACGGGGCCGCCGTGCTCTACAACTTCTGTGTCGACAAGGGAAGCCAGGGACGCGGACTGGGCGCCGCGCTGCTGCGCGCCGCCTTCGCCGAGGCCAGGGCCCGTTCGGTGCGGGAGGTGTTCACCGCGACCACCGGCGGCGCGGCCCTGTTCCGGCGGTACGGCTTCGAACCGGCCGCCCCGGGGCGCGCTCCCGCCGCCTGGGCGGGGGCACTGGACCCGGCACGCGGGTCCGAGGTGCTCTTCCGCCGCCCCTGAACCGTACGCCGCGCACACCGCGGGGCCGGGCCGGAGCGGGTGCTCCGGCCCGGCCCCGCGCGGCGGGCCGGACCGCCTCGGGGTCAGCCCCTGGCGGCGAGGCTCGCGGGCCGCATGTCGGTCCAGTGGGCATCCGTGTAGGCGGCGCAGCCCTGCCGGCTGTCCTCGCCGTGCACGACGGACCAGCCCGCGGGAACCGCCGCGAAGGCGGGCCAGAGCGAGTGCTGGTTCTCGGCGTTCACGAGGACGAAGTAGCGGGCGTCGTCGTCCTCGAAGGGGTTGGTGGTGGCCATGGCGTCTCTCCTCGGGTGGTGACCGGACTGGTCGGTTGCGGGGGTGGGATCAGTGATGGGCGGCGACGGCCGCCGGTCTGGCCAGCGGGGTGGCCGCAGGAGTGGCGGCCGGGGTGGCCCGCACCTGGCGCTCGGCCACGCGCAGCAGCAGGGAGTCGCGGATCTCGCCGGAGCGCACGGCCAGGGTGGACAGCAGGGAGGCGGTGATGCCGTGGGTGTGCTCGGCGGCGGCGCCCTGGACGTAGATGCCGGCCCGGATGCGGCCGGTGGTCTCCACGCGGTGGTCGCGGCCGACGCGCAGCCGGCCCTGTCCGTCGGTGAGGCATTCCCCGGCCAGGTCGCCGAGCAGCTCCGCGGGCTCGGTGGGCCGGTAGCCGGTGGCCAGTACCACCGCGTCGCAGTCGAGCGTGTGGGTCTCTCCCGTGGTGAGGGAGCGGACCACGGCGCGGGCGCCGTCCGGGAGTTCCTCCGCGGCGGTGAGGGCGGTGGTGTTCAGGATGCGCAGCCGTTCGGTGCCCGCGACCTTCTCCTGGTACACGGTCCGGTACAGCTGCTCGATCAGATCGCCGTCCACCACCGCGTAGTTGGTGTTGGAGTGGTAGTCGATCAGCCGCTGCTTGACGTCCTCCGGAGCCTGGAAGAACTCGTCCACGGCGGTCGGGTCGAAGATCCGATTGGCGAAGGGGCTGTCGTCGGCGGGGCTGTACCCGTACCGGGTGAACACGGCGCACACCTCGGCGTCCGGGAACGTGCGGTGCAGGTGGTCGGCGGTCTCGGCCGCGGACTGTCCGGCGCCGACGACGACGAAGCGGCGGTGCGGACGGGCCGTCAGTTCCGGTGCGCGGTGCAACAGGTCGCGGTTGTGCCAGACGTGGGGGCCGGTGCCGATCCCGTCCGGGACGTGGGGGCGCAGTCCGGTCCCGAGGACGAGGTTGCGGGTACGGACGGCGCGCCCCGGCCCGGTCCCGGACGCGGGCCGGGTGATGACGTCCAGGTGGTCCACGGCGTCCGCGGGCCCTGCCGGGCGCACCTCGACGGCCTCGGTGGCGTAGTCGACCTCAGCGGTGAAGGAGGCGGCGCACCAGCGGAAGTAGTCGTGGAACTCCAGGCGGGTCGGGAAGAACGACTTCTGGTTGATGAAGTCGGCCAGCCGGTTCCGGTCCTGCAGGTAGTGCAGGAAGCTGAACGGGCTACCGGGATCGCGCATCGTCACCAGGTCCTTGAGGAAGGACACCTGCATGGTGGCCCCTTCGAGGAGCATGCCCTGGTGCCAGCCGAAGTCGTCCTGGCGCTCGACGAAGGAGGCACGGAGCGCCTCGCCGGAGGCCTGCCGGCCGTTGTGCTCCCGGATCGCTATCGCCAGAGCGAGGTTGGCCGGCCCGAAGCCGATGCCCACCAGGTCCCTGGTGTCCGGGAGAGCGTCCCCGGGTGTGGAGCGCGCGTGCGGTGCGGACATGCCCATCCTTCCTCAGTCCTACCCCAATTAATTAGGTAAGGCTGGCCTAACATCGCCGACGGGTCGGAGGCTGTCAAGTTGGCCCCCGAGTGGCCTCCGGTTGAATCAACGATGCGTGTGGTTACGGAAGTTGGGCATGCGGAAGATCCGGAGCGGGATCGGCTCCGGGCATGGGTGGGGGAGGGCCGTACGGGGCCGGCCCTCCCGTTGTTCAGTAGGCGAGGCGGTCCTGCGGCGACGGGTCGTCGGGCACCACCGTGGTGCCGGCGCGCTCGTCGGCGAAGATCTCCCGTACCAGGGCGTGCGGCACCCTGCCGTCCAGTACGTGCGCCATCCGGACCCCGGAGCGCACCGCCCGCAGGCAGCCCTCCATCTTCGGCAGCATGCCGCCGGCCATCGAGGGCAGCAGTTTCTCCAACTCGCCGGTGGTGAGCCGGTCGATGATCCGCGTGCTGTGCGGCCAGTCCGCGTAGAGGCCCGCGACGTCGGTGAGCATCACCAGTTTCTCCGCGTCCAGCGCCTGGGCGAGGGCGGCGGCCGCGAGGTCCGCGTTGATGTTGTAGACGTTGCCGTCGTCCGCTCCCCGGGCGATGGGGGAGAGCACCGGGATGCTCCCCCGCTCCAGCAGGCCCCGTACCGTGTCGGGTTCGACGTGCACGATGTCGCCCACCAGTCCGATGTCCACTTCCGTGCCGTCCACCAGGGCCGGCCGCCGGACGGCGGACAGCGTGCGCGCGTCCTCGCCGGTCATCCCGATGGCGAGGGCTCCGTGGCGGTTGATGAGGCCGACGATGTCCCGCTGGACCTGGCCGGCCAGCACCATCCGGACGACCTGCATCACTTCGGGGGTCGTCACCCGCAGTCCGGCGGCGAACCGGACCTCCAGGGCGAGCCGTTGGAGCATCGCGCTGATCTGCGGGCCGCCGCCGTGCACGACGACCGGCCGGATCCCCGCGTCGCGCAGGGCGACCACGTCCTGGGCAAAGGAGGCCTTGAGTTCTTCGTTCACCATGGCGTTGCCGCCGAACTTCACGACGACCGTGCGGCCTTGGTATCGCTCCAGTCGGGGCAGGGCCTCGACGAGTGTGTGCGCCGGTGGCGCCGCGGGCCCGCTCACCGGGCCGGGGGTGGTGTCGTCATCAGGCTTCCAGTTCGTCGATGAGGGTCGCGGTGGTGCGTACGACGGCGCCTCGGGCGGCCGTCCAGCGCAGGGCGAGCGCGTGCTCCTCCGCGGAGGTGTCCGCCACCGCGTCGGCGACGACGAACGGCTGGATGTCGTTCATGAAGGCGTCCGCTGCCGTGAGCAGCACGCCGGAGTGGGCGAACACGCCGCACAGGATCAGCTGGTCGCGGCCCGTGGTGCGCAGGATGCGCTCCAGGTGGCTGCGCAGGAAGGCGTTGTGCCGCGCGTTGGTGATCACGTGCTCGCCCCGGTGCGGGGTCAGTTCCCCGGTGATCGACACGTCGCGGTCCGGCGTGGCCGGCCCGCTCTCCATCTCGGCCACGAGGCCGCGCTGTTCGGGCCGTTGGTCCGGCGGCTGTGCGCTGAAGACGACGGGGAGGCCGAGCTGCCGCGCGGACCGGCGCAGAGCGGCGATGTTGCCGATCAGGTCGACCAGGGGCGAGTGGTCCCGGGGGAAGGGGTGGAGCAGGTGGTTCTGCATGTTGTGGATGAGCAGGGCGGCCCGGTCGGGGTCGATGGACCACGGTGCCGCGGAGTGGGGCACGACGTCCCGGGTGGGCATGGGGTAGGGGTCGATGGTCGCAGGGCCCACGGCTGGATCTCCTCGTTACCGGCGCTTCGCGGGGCGCCGGTGGTGAACGGCGCGCGGAGCTCGACGAGGGGTCGGGGGATGCCCCGCCCCTCATCCGTCGCTTAACTTAGCCTAACCTAACTTGATCGTTCGAGGGGGGGGCGCGAAGCACCGCCGGACCCGTCGGCGTGCGCCCGCGCACTCATTCCCGGTGCGTGCTGCGTCCGCCCAACCCGCCTGTGAGGCCGTCCGGTTGACTTCCCGGGGAAAGGAGGGGGTCGTCGAGTTGCACGATCCGGTACCCGGCGCGGCGGCCCGCTCCTTTGGGGGGCCTGCGCCGTTGGCCCGCGCCCCCTTTCGCCGACCGGGCGCGCTGGGCCGCCGCGATCAGGGCCCCGACCGGGGGAGCTTCGGCGCGCAGGCGGTTGAATCCGCGGACGGAGATCCCGACGAGGGTCGCCGCGGCCGGCCAGGCCGCACCCTTGCGGATCGCGTTCAGCATCAACTGGAGGGCGGCGGGCGTGGGCGCCGCCCCGGGTCTCAGTCCGTGCGCCTCGGCCAGCGCGTGCGCGGCGCGGAGCGCCTCGGCGAAGCTGGCGTCGATGTCCAGCCATTCGCGCAGGGTGCGCTCGGGGAGGCCGGCCGCGGCGGCGCACCCGGGGATGGTCAGTCCCTGGGCGGCCCCGCGGAGGGCGTCGGCCATCCGGGCGATCGTTTCCTCGCGCTGGCTGGGCGTGCGCCGCAATGCGTCGCGCAGTGCCCGGTCCATCTCCTCTTGGGAACTCATCCAGGCCAGTACCTCGTCGGCCCATTCGTCCTGCTGCGCTTGGTCTTGCGCTTGGTCTTGCGCCTTCTCCTGCATCCCCACACCCCCAATGTTAGGTAAGCCTAACCTAAGAATGTGTGAGGGGGGAGACGTGTGAACGCAATCGGGGTATTCCTGCGGGCTTTTGGCCCTGCCTACCCCGCGGCCCGCAACCGGGCCACGGAGTAGGCCGGCGCGCCGAGGGCGAGCAGACGGAACAGGCCCGCGGCCGCCCGGTGGCCGAAGCCGATGCGCTCCATCACCCGATGGTCACCGACCCACGTTCCGGCGCTCCCCTGTGAGGGGCAGCAGCTGCTCCGCCCAGTCGGGCTCGGTGATCGAGGCGGGGAAGACCCGGGCGCGGTCCCCCGGCAGCAGCGTCGCCCGCAGTTCCACGACCTCCGGCATGTCGACGCCGAGCCAGGTGACGGAAGGGGGAAGCGCCCCCGCGAGCCGCTCGGCGCGGGTGTCGAGGCCGATGCCCACCGAGACGACCACCGCGTCGGGGTGGGTCCGGCAGTAGGCGGCGGGGGCGTGGGCACGCCCGTAGTGGGGGGTCGGCAGGGTCATGGCCACACCGCTCAGGCCATGGGCGGTGCCGCCACCCTCGGAAGGTGTCGACATGTGCGCGGGCTCCTCGGTTCGATCGGCCTTCAGGGGAAGGTGAGCGCGTACAGAGTGCGTGCGGAGTACGTGCGGAGTACGTACGGGGGCGCGTACGGGGTGCGTGCAGGGGTGTGTACGGGGCGCCCGCCGTGACGGGCGCCCCGTACGGTTCCTCAGCTGCGGTGGAACACGACTTCCGGGTCGGTCGCCGTCGGACCGTCCAGGCGCGGCGCCGGCATCCCGCGCAGGTGCAGGTCGAAGAAGTCGCCGACGTACGCCCGCGTGATCTGCTGGGAGCGGGTGCCCGAGAGGGGCGTCTCCGGGTGCGGGTACCCGGCCTGATCGCCGAGCACCGGCCAGTCGGTGAAGGCGGGATGTCCCGCTCCCGTGACGGTCAGCCAGCGCTTCCAGCCGTCCAGCCGGGGCCAGTTGTCCTCCCAGGAGGTGTCCGGGAAGTCGGGCGGCAGCAGGGCGGGGTCACCGGCGAGCATCAGGAACGGGCGTCCGCCGAGACCGGCTTGGGGGATCGGGGTGAAGAAGGTGCCGTCCATGTTCACCCCGGCGTCCACGCGCGGATCCGCGGCCATCGTGGCCGAGGCGGCCGCGCCGCCGATGGAGTGACCGGCCATGCCGATGTGCCGGGAGTCGATCAGCCAGGAGTACCGCCACGCGGGGCGCGGGCCGGTGAGCCGGTCCAGGACGAAGGAGACGTCCTTGGCGCGGCCGTCGGAGACCCGCTGCAGGGAGTGGTCGGGGAAGACCTGCTCGCACGCCGTGCAGGAGAGGAGCCGTCCGCCGGGGAAGACGGTGCCGTCCGACTCGTAGGCGTGGTCCACCGCGGCCACGACGTAACCCCGGCCGGCGAGTTCCTCGGCCAGGGTGCTCAGTGAGGCGCGCGGCAGGGTGAAGCCGGGGGAGAGCACGATCAGCGGGTAGCGGTGCGCCGAGGGCCGGGGCAGTGCGTCCGATCGGGAGTGCGTCCGCGTCGCCGCGACCTGCTCGGGCGTGACGTACCGGCCCAGCTCTCCCCGGTCGGTCAGCAGCGCCTTGGCCTCGGGAACCGCCATGTAGGGAGCGGGAGTTCCGGTGCGTGCGAGGGCCGGGTAGTACAGCGACAGCAGCAACTCCCGGTCGGCCGTGGGCACCCAGGGGTCCTTGCGCTCCCGGTCCACGAGGTGGAGGGTGTCGCGGCCCACCGATAAGGCCCCGGTGGGCCGCGGGAGTTCGAGTCTGGAGGCGCCCGCCGGGGCGGTCGCGGCCGCCGCGGGCGTCGCGAGCGTGCCGGGCGCGGCGAGGGCCAGACCGGCCGCCACCGCCGTCAGTACGCGGATGATCTTCTTCATGCCCGCATCCTACGACACTTTAGGCAAGGCTTACCTAACTTTGTCGAGGCTTGCTGTTCAGCGAGCCGAAGAAGGTGCGGACGTCGAGGACGAACGCCTGCGGCTGCTCCAGGGACAGGAAATTGCCGCCGCGCTCCAGTTCGGTCCAGTGGGTGACGTGGTGGTCCCGCTCGGCGAAGCGGCGGATGGCGATGTCCGTGTGCAGGGCGACGGCCACACCGGTCGGGACGGTGCCGCGCGGCTTCGGCGCCCAGGCGCTCGGGTCGTGGCCCGACTCGTAGTACAGGTGCGCGGAGGAGCCGGCCGTGCCGGTGAACCAGTAGACGCTGACGTTGGTCAGCAGCCGGTCCCGCCCGACGGCGTCCTCGGGGAGCTCGGCGGCGGGGTCCGTCCACTCCTTGAACTTCTCGGTGATCCAGGCAAGTTGGCCGACGGGCGAGTCGTGCAGTCCGTAGGCGAGGGTCTGCGGGCGGGTGGACTGGATGGCGTTGAAGCCCATCTTGTCCTGCTGGAACTCCTCCAGCCGGGCCAGCCGCTCCTGCTCGGAAGTGGTCAGGCCGTCGAGTTCGGCGGGATCCCCGGAAGGGAAGGTGATCAGGCCGTTGACGTGAACGCCGACGATCCGGTCGGGTGCCTGCCGTCCCATCTCGGCGGCGATCCAGGCGCCACCGCCCGTTCCCTGGACGCCGTAGGAGCCGTATCCCAGCCGATCCATGAGCGCGACGAACGCGCCGGCGATGCGGCCGGTGTTCCAGCCCGCCTCGCCGAGCGGGCCGGAGAAGCCCGTGCCGGGCGTCGACGTCACGATGACGTGGAAGTCCTCCGTCAGCGGCCGGATGACATCGGCGAACTGAACGAAGGAGCAGGGCCAGTCGTGCAGCAGGAGCAGCGGCACGGCTTCCGGGCGCTGCGAACGGACGTGCAGGAAGTGGATGTTCTGGCCGTCGATCTCGGTGGTGAACTGGGGGAACTCGTTGAGCTCCGCCTCCGCCTTGCGCCAGTCGAAACCGTCGGCCCAGTACGCGGCCAGGGCCTTGAGGTAGTCGGTGGGCACACCCCGGCTCCAGCCGGCGCCGGGGATCTCGCTGCCCCAGCGGGTGCGGGCCAGCCGGTCGCGCAGGTCGTCGAGCTCGTCCTGCGGGACGTCGATGCGGAAGGGGCGGATCAGGGCGTCGGTGCTGCCGTTGCTCTCCATGAGAAGGACAGTATTCTCGATATAGGCACGATGCCTTCCTAATTATTCAACAGACTGGCCCTCATGCTCGACACCTCCGCACGGTTGCTGCGCCTGCTCTCCCTGCTGCAGACCCCGAGGGCCTGGCCCGGATCCGAACTGGCCGAGCGGCTCGGAGTGAGCGGCCGTACCGTCCGCAACGACATCGAGCGGCTGCGCGAGCTCGGCTATCCCGTGGACGCCACGCGCGGAAGCACCGGCGGCTACCGGCTGGGCGCCGGCGCGGCCATGCCCCCGCTGCTCCTCGACGACGAGGAGGCCGTGGCCGTGACGATCGCGCTCCGCACCGCCACGCAGGGGGCCGTTCCCGGCACCGAGGAGACCTCGCTGAGGGCGCTGGCCAAGCTGGAGCAGGTACTGCCCTCCCGGCTGCGCCGCCGGGTGCGGACCCTCATGGCGTTCACCGTGGCCGTGCCGGCGGACCGCCCGGTCCCGGAAGTGTCCGCCGACGTGCTGACCACCCTGGTGTCCGCCTGTCGTGACCGGGAACGACTGCGCTTCGACTACCTGGACCACGCGGGCTCGGCCACCCGCCGCAACGTGGAGCCGTACCGGGCGGTCAACTGGGGGCGGCGCTGGTACCTGGTGGCGTGGGACGTCGACCGCGCGGACTGGCGGACCTACCGGATCGACCGGATCCGGCCCCGCACCCCGACCGGACCGCGCTTCCCCCCGCGCGAACCACCCGGCGGTGACATCGCGGAATACGTCGCCGGGCGGGTGTCGGGCGCGGCCTGGCGCTACCGGGCACGGGTGACCGTACACGCCCCGGCGGCCGCGGTGGCCGAGCGGATCAACCCCGCCGTCGGCACGGTCGAGGCGCTCGACGCCGACACCTGCGTTCTGATCACCGGCGCCGACACGGTGCAGACCCTCGCCGTCCACCTGGGCATGCTCGACTTCGACTTCGATGTCACCGAGCCCGCGGAGCTGGTCACCCACCTCCGCCGGCTCGCGGACCGCTACGGCCGCTCGACGGGCGAGGTGCCGCCCGGCTGACGAGGGTCGCCGGCGGCCGTGACAAATGTAATGGGTTGTCAAGGTGCTTCTGCATCTGAAGGTTGATGCCTGGTTCGTCCTGGCGGAGGAGGCCGCACCACGGGTACGGGGCGAAGAATCGAGGTGTCCCGGATCGCCGGGCCCCACCGGGCCGCAGGGCCTCACCGGGCCACCGACGAGGAGCTGCCGTGCCCCACACCCGTCCTGCCCACCGCCCCGCCGCGGCCCCCGTGCCGCGACTGCGCCGCATCGCCTCCGTCACCGCCGTCGCCATGGCCCTGCTGGCGGGCCTCGCGCCGGCCGCCCACGCGGCGGGCGAGGACTCCCCGGCCGCTCATGCCGAGGCGGCGCGCCGGCACCCCGACCGCGCCGAGCTGCAGCGGAGGCTGAACGCGATCCACGAGGCGGGCATCTACGGCGCCTACTCCGCGGTCCGCGACGGCCGCGCCCGCTTCGACGGCGCCGCCGGCCTCGCCGACGTCTCCGCCGGGACACCGGCCCGCCCCGACCTCCGGCACCGCGTCGGCAGCGTCACCAAGACCTTCACCGCCGTCGCCGTACTCCAGCAGTCGGCGAAGGGCCGGGTGGGCCTGGACCGGCCGGTCGGCGACTACGTGCCCGGGCTCCTGCCCGGCGAGCGCGGCCGCAAGGTGACCGTCCGCATGCTCCTCAACCACACCAGCGGAATCGACGACTACATCGCCGACGCCTTCCCCTCCCTGCAACAGGGCACCACCGACAGCCTGGACGACAACCGGTTCCGCACGGTGCGACCCGCCGAGCTGATCGGGTACGGGGTGGCCCGGCCACAGCTGTTCGAACCCGGCACCGCCTGGGCCTACTCCAACACCAACTACCTGCTGCTGGGCGAGGTGCTCCGCAAGGTGACGGGACAGGACCCGGAGCGGCTGATCACCCAGGACGTCATCCGGCGCGTGGGCCTGCGGGACACCTACTTCCCCGGCACCGACCCGCACATCCGCGGCCCCCATGCGCGCATGTACGAGAGCTTCTTCGGGCTCATCGACCCGCCGCGCGACTACAGCGTCTACAACATGACCTGGGCCGGCACCGCGGGAGCCCTCGTCGCCACCCCGCAGGACCTCAACACCTTCTACCGCGCCCTGCTGAGCGGCAACCTGCTGCCGCGCCGCCAGCTGGACGAGATGCGCACCACGATCGAGGTCAAGGACGAAACGGGAGCCGTCGCCCTGCGCTACGGCCTCGGCATCTACTCCCTGGACACGCCCTGCGGGCCCGCCTGGGGTCATGACGGGGGCGTCTGGGGCGCCGGCACGTGGGCACTGTCGAGTCCGGACGGCGCACGGCAGTTCGCCATCGGGTTCAACCTGATGAAGTACCAGCGCCTCACCGAGGACGGCACGGCCACCGTCCCGCACCCGGCCGACGCCGCTTTGAACGACTACAAGGACCGGTCCCTCTGCGGCGCCACCGCGCCGCACGCATCCGGCCCGGCCGCCAAGAACCGTCCTGCCGAGGGCCCGGCCACGGACAGCCCGGACCCGGCCGCACCCCGCGCACTGCCCCAGGTCGACGCGATGCCGCCCCGCCTGTGGGCGAGCACCGGCCGCTGAGCCGACGCGGCTGCGGTTCTCTGTGTGACGCAGAAACTGCGCCACATGGAGAACTGCGCCGGGACGGGAACGTGCCTACGCTGGGAGAGGATCCCTCGGTCCGTACCTCCGTGCGTCCGTGCACGACTACCCAGGACGATCGATGCCCATGAAGCGCCAGACAGGGTTGCGCTCAACCAACGGAATCCCCGCCATCCCCGCCATCGCCACCGTGGCCGCGATGGCCGCCGCGTGCCTGATGCCCGGGTACACCGCCACCGCCACTGCGGGCGGCACCCCGGACGACGGTTCCTGCGCGACCTCGCTGTCGGACAGCTTCTGGCGCGCCCCCGTGGACCGGCTGCCCGTGCACCCGAGCTCCGCCCAGTACGTCTCCTCGATCGGTTCCACCGAGTCCCTGCACCCGGACTTCGGGTCGGGGCTCACGGAAGGCGAGCCCTTCGGCATCCCGATCACCGTCTCGGACACGAACCTGCCGGAAACGAAGGTGACCCTGGACGTCGCCGAGGAAAGCGATACGTCCGGGTACCGGATCCCGCCGAACGCCAAGATCGAGAACGGTCCGGCAAGCAGTGGGGACCGCCACGTGGTCGTCTGGGACCGCGCCCTGTGCAAGTCCTACGAACTCTGGAACGCGCGGCAGGAAGGGGACAACGCCTGGCACGCCGGATCGGGCGCGGTCTTCGACCTGCGGTCCCACCAGCTGCGGCCCGACGGGTGGACCTCGGCCGATGCCGCCGGCCTCGCCATCCTCCCCGGGCTCGTGCGCTACGACGAGGCGGCAGCCGGGCGGATCGACCACGCGATCCGCATCACCGTGCCGCGCTCGGACCAGAGCTACATCTGGCCCGCACGACACCAGGCGGGCGTCGCGGCGGACCCGTCGCTGCCTCCCATGGGACTGCGGCTGCGGCTCAAGAGTTCGGCGGACACCTCACAACTGGCCCCACAGGCCAAGGCCGTGGCCGAAGCGCTCAAGAAGTACGGGGCCATCGTCGCGGACAACGGCTCGGCCTGGTACATCACCGGTGAGGAAAACGCCGGTTGGGACAACGCGCAGCTCGACACGCTGAAGGGCTTCAAGGGATCGGACTTCGAGGCGGTCGACACCTCCGGACTCCAGCAGTCACCGGACTCGGGCGCAGTCGCGCCGAAGTGATCCCCGAAACTGATCTCCGAAGCTGCTCCCCGCACCCGTGGGGCGAGCCCGGCAGGGTGGGGGAGGCAGGTCTCAGCGTTCGGCGAGCTCCGAGGGGGCTTCCTGGACGACCCAGCCGTTCCCGTCGGGGTCGTTGAAGGTGAGGAAGGAGTTCCAGGTCCCGCCTTTGCCGTCCTCCCAGCCCGTCGCGCCGAGGTGGGAGACGGGGGATACGTCCACCCCCCGGTCCGTCAGGTCCCTGTGGGCCGCTTCGATGTCGACGACGCACAGCTGAAGGCCGTGGAGCGTGCCGGGCGCCATCGTCCGGGTACCGGGCGCCGCCGGCATGCCTTCGAGCATGGCGATCGAGCAGCGGGAGCCGGGCGGCGTCATCTGGATGATGCGCACTCCGGGCGCGACTTCGTCGTCGAGGTCGACCTTGAAGCCGACCTTCTCGGTATAGAAGGCCTTCGCGCGATCCATGTCGCTGACGGGGACGGGGACCACTTCGAGCGTCCAGTCCATGCGTGTCTCCTCGGGGTGTCCGGTCGTGAGTGCCGAGCTGCTTCCACGGTCGCCCACGCGGGCACGCTCGGGCACGTCGAAACGCCCGTAAGCCTCCGAGTGCTTGCACAGCGACGTGGAGAGCATCACTCCGAGCCTCCTGACCAAAGGGTTCGGCCAGAGCGCGGTACCGGTACGGACCTGAGGGTTCAGCCGTGGCCGCCCTCGACGCGATGGACGAGTGCGGCGATGCGGGTGGCGAGCTCGGGCCACAACCCCTGCGGAAGGTGGTGGCCCATGCCCTCCAGGATCACCAGCTCGGCCCCCGGAACGGCGGCAGCCGTGGCGCGCCCGCCACTGACATCGCACACGATGTCGCAGTCGCCGTGCATCACCAATGTGGGCACCCGCAGCGACCGCAGCCGTTCGGTGCGGTCACCCGTCGCCACGACCGCGAGGCCCTGACGCTGCATGCCCAGGGCGTCGTACCCGCGGTCGAAGACCCGTCCGGCCCGCTCGGCCGCAATGACCTCGTCGAACGCGAACCCCGGTGAGGCGGCGAGGCGCAGGGCCCGCACCTGCCAGTCGACGAATGCCTCCCGGTCCGCGGGCGGTCCTCCGAGCTCGGCGAACACGGAGAAATCGGCTTCGCCCACGCCGGGTTCACCCGTCGTGGACATCATCGACGTCAGCGAGCGCACCCGTTCCGGATGCTCGATCGCAGCCATCTGGGCGATCATCGCGCCCATCGAGGAGCCGACGAGGTGCGCGGCGTCGAGTCCCAGCGCGTCGAGCAGGCCGACGGCGTCGGCCGCCAGGTCGGAGAGCGTGTAGGAGGCCGTCGAGAGGTCCCCGGCCAGGGCCGCCGCGAAATCCGGCACGGGTGCGTCGGGGAAGTGCGTCGACTGCCCGGCGTCGCGCGTGTCGAACCGGATCACGTGCAAGCCGCGGTCGACCAGGGCCTGACAGAACCCCTCCGGCCAATTGATCATCTGCGCGCCGGCCCCCATGATCAGCAGGACCGGCGGCGCCCCGGGTGGCCCGAAACGCTCGTAGGCGACCTCGATTCCGGACGGGCCGACCTTCCGCGCTTTCAGTTCTGGCATGACCAAACGCTAGCCGCCCCCTCACCCACCATCAGCCGCCCGAGCGGCAGCGGCCCGGCCTCGGTGCCCGGCTTCCGGGCCCGTCCCACAACCGCCGGGCCGACGTTCTGATGATGTGCACGGATGGCCTGCGCCGTGTCCTGGTGCATTGGAGGGAACTCCCTTCCCAAGCCCGAGCCGTGATGTCCGAGCCGACGTCCCCTGTGCTGATCTTTGTCCGTCACATCCGGCACACACCGAGGGCCCCCGCCACGGGGTCCTGCCCGCCTTGAGCCGTGAAAGGTGCATGTTCGTGATTCGAGGAACAAACAGGCCGAACCAGGGGAAGCGGCGGCTGCGCGCGCTCTCCGCGCTGGGCGCCGTCGGGATCGTCGCAGGCCTCGCCTCCGGCCTGCCGGCGTCACCGGCGGGTGCGGTTCCTGCCCGTGCGGCGGCTGTCGCCCAGCAGGGCCCCGCTGCGAATTCCGTTGCGTGCGACGGGAAGGTCTACGTCTCGTTCGGCGACCCGGACCAGCTCTACACGGCCGAGCGAGGGCCCGGGACGGTCCAGTTCACGCCGCTGGGGGACCCGACGCCGTTCCTCTACAACGCCATCGGCGTGAACCCGCGCGATCGCTTCCTCTACGGGACCACGTTCGGCGGTACGGAGAACGAACTGGTCCGCTTCGACCGCAACGGAAACTTCACCAACCTCGGTGCCATCGCCGGTCTGCCGTCCGCCCTGTACATCTCGGGAACGTTCGACGGGCAGGGCAACTACTACGTCCTGGCCGACGACTCCGGGGAGATCTATCAGATCGACGTCAACTCCCGCTCGGTCACGCGTGTCATCGACGTCCCGGACCTTGCCGTCCCGGAACTCGACGTCTTCGACATCGCGTTCCGCGACGGATTCCTGTGGGGCTCGACCGACGCGGGCGCCATCACGCGGATCGACATCGCCAACGCACGCGTGGACTTCTTCCCGGGTGTTCTTCCGGGAGGTGAGGACTTCGGCGGCGTCTTCACGTACGGCAACGGCGATCTCGGATTCTTCCGCAACTCGGGACAGCTCATCCGCGTACACGTGAACAACGCGACCGGCTACAACCCGCGGTTCACCGTGCTGTCGACGCAGACCACGACCCCGGCGACGAACCTCGACGCCACCTCCTGCTTCCTCGACTCGTCCGCCGACCTGGCGGTGCGCAAGCACGGCCCCAAGAGCGTCGAGGCGGGCGCCGAGGTCACCTACCGCATCACCGTGAAGAACGAGGGGAAGAAGGGCGCCTCCTCCGGCTGGTCGCTGACCGACGACCTCCCGGCGAAGATCCTTTCGCCCACCACGCCGACCGAGGGCTGCGAGATCACCAACGGCTTCCTCTCCTGCACGGGCGGACCGCTGCAGAAGGGCCGCCACGTGGAGATCGAGGTGACGGGAACCGCGGGCAACGTGCTGGAGCCCACCACCCTGAAGAACACCGCCAAGGTGTTCGGCGACGACGCGGACCCGCGCAAGACCAACAACACGGCCACGGCGTCCACCCACGTCAAGCCGGGGGACAACCAGTAGGGCGCAGCACGGAAACGGCCTCCGGCGCCGCCCCGCCGGAGGCCGCCCCGCCCGCCGGACTCCGACATGCCCTGCCCGCTCGCCCGGACAGGGACGGCCCAGAAATCACTTCGTCCGTGCAAGTCTCGGTCGGTACGATCGCGGGGATCGTTCACTGCCGGGAGCCCACGAGATCGGTTCGGGTGTGCCCCCGGCAACTCCCGGGCTGAGAGCAGGTTTGGCTAATGGCGTGTCGTATCAGTGAGCTCGTGCTCGGTTGCAGCGACCCGGAGGCGCTGGCACGGTTCTGGTGCGAGGTCCTGGACTTCGTCGTGCTGGATCGCGGGGACGAGGGTTATGTGGAGATCGGGCCGCGCGAAGGCTTCGGTGGTCCGCAGCCGACGATCATCCTCAGTCGCAGGGACGAGCCGGAGCCGGGGAAAGCCCGGCTGCACATCGACGTCAACGCCACCGACCGCGATCAGGACGCCGAACTCGAACGCCTGCTGAAGCTCGGCGCGCGCCCGGCCGACATCGGCCAGACGGGCCAGGAGCAGTGGCATGTCCTGGCCGACCCCGAAGGCAACGAGTTCTGCCTGCTCAAGGCCCGTCTCAATCCCCTCTGACCCGTGACAGGTGCGGGCAGGGCGGCCTCGGCCACGCCGTGGCGAGCACCCCCGTGGTTCGCCACGGCGTGTGCGAGGCCGTCCTGAACGGGTCAGTCGGTGCGGGGCGGTGAGGCCGGTCTGGGGGTGCCGGTGGGGTGGAAGTGCGTGATGCGGTGTGCGGGGACGATGGTGGGGAGGAGGAAGCTCCACAGATCGGTGACGCGCGTGTGCAGGTCTTCGCGGCGGGTGCGGACGTGTGAGGTGACCTGGATGCCGGTGAAGGCTCCGACGAGGAGGGTGGCGAGGGCCCGGACGTCGAGCGTGGGGTGTATGTCGCCCTGTTCCTGAGCCGGTGTCAGGCAGCTGCGGCAGGTGGCGATCCAGGCGTCGTACGGGGTGGGGTCGGGGGTCGTGAACGCGCCGAACTCGATGACCAGACGGATGCCCGCGCGGATGCGGACGTTGGTCCGCAGGCCGTGCGCCATCAGGTGGCTGAGGTCGATGACGGTCTGCAGGCCGGGGTTCTCGACGCCGGGGACGTGTTCGGAGATCTGGAAGTGTTCGTCCATCAGGGAGCGCGCGAGGGCTTCCTTGGACTGGAAGTGGAAGTACAGGGCGCCCTTGGTGACTCCGGCGTACTTGACGACGTCGCTGAGGCTGGTGCCGTCGTACCCGCTGAGGTCGAAGGCCGTGGCCGCGCCGTCGAGGATGGCTTGGCGGGTGATCTCGGCCCGCTCCTGTCTTGCCCTCGTCACGTCCTCGCCCCCAGGTCGCCGTCGTCGAGCGGTGTTCGCCGTGGTGTGGTGTGCCGCCAATGTAGTCCGGCCTCCCGAAAGAAAACCAGTCGACAGGTACGTGTTTCGCGGGGCGGGGGAGCGGTTCGGGAAGGTGTGGGGTTTTTGCGTAACGACATTGTCCGGATGGCCAGTTGACGCCCCTGCCGGCCGGGGGTGTGGCTGTCCGGGTGCGAGGTCCCGGAGGCGGAGACCGCCGGGCCCCGTAGGCTCGGTGCCGTGGATGATCGGATTCAGAGGATCGTGACCGCGTTGCCCGACCTGCCGAAGGTCACCGACGTGTGGGCGCTGGCTGACGGACGTGTGGCCCAGGGAGACCCCGCCTTCTGCGCCGACCTCGGCATCGCTCTCGCCGAGGCGTACGCCTCCGGACAGGTGTGGCAGTACAGGAGCGTCTTCGACCACCTTCTTCGCCTGCTCGCCACCACTCCGGGCCCCGAGAACGCCGCCCAGGCGCTGCGGCTGGTCTCCGCGAAGGCGGTCACCAGCAGGAAGCTGGACCGTCTCACGGCCTCCTTGCTCGCCTCCGGCCAGGAGGCCGGCGCTCTCGCCGCCGCGTTCACCGGACCCGCCTCGGAGGAGCTGCGGGCCTGCCTGGTCCACGAACTGGTGCTGAGGGGCGTCGCCGTGGCGGAGACGCCCGGTGTCGCCGGCTGGGCCACGTCCCCGCACTGGAGGCACCACCCGCTGGGCCGGCTGCCCCTGAAGCTGTCCGACGTGGAAGGTGTTCCCGACCTGCCCCGCTACGGGCCGCGCGGCAGAGTCACTCGATACCGTTCGGACCGTCGGAGAGCCGCGCCCTGGTGAAGGCCGCCGGCGCTCACGTCCCCTCGGCCGAGGAGGCGACGACGGAAGCCTCGGCCACCGCCATGGCCCGGGCGGTCGCGAACTGGGCCGAAGAGTCCAACGGACGCATCGAGGCCCGGGTCTTCGATCTCACGGCCCCGCTGGACCCCGTGTTCCTCCCGAACACGCTCCTGGCGCTGGGGCTGGAGTGCCTGCGCGGAGCGGGCGGCAAGGCGGCTCTGTCGGTCTCCGTCCTTGCGCCGGACCAGGCATGGGCCGTGCTCTTCGCCGCGGCGTCGACGGGCGGGGCGTACAACTCCGGTTCCTTCGGCGCCTACGGCCGCCTCGCGGCGTGGCAGTCCCTGGCCGCGCTGGCGGGCTGCCCGGAAGACGCCGCCGTCGGCGAGGTCGAAGCACGCGTACGGGACTGCGTCTGGCACGGGTTCGACGCCGGCACGAAGTGGTTCGAGCAAGTGGCCTGGGACATCGGCCTGGCCGCCCTGGCCCCGGACCGCCGGCGCCTGGCCGTGCTGGCTGCCACGGACACCGACTGACGTCCGGGGGCGAGTCCGCATGCTTAGCATGCGGATCATGAGTGATCTTGGTGAGGGACTGCGCGGGTTCCGGCTCGCCGTGGAGCAGGGTGAGCTGGACGACCTCCATGAGCGGCTGGGCCGGGTGCGCTGGCCGGACGAGCTGCCCGGCGTGGGGCGGGCGTACGGGATCCCGCGCGATCGGGTGCGCGAACTCGTCGCCCACTGGCGCGACGGCTACGACTGGCGGGCGGCGGAGGCACGGCTGAACGAGTGGCCGCAGTTCACCACGGTCATCGACGGGGCGCAGGTGCACTTCGCGCACCTCCGCTCGCCCGAGCCGGACGCGACGCCCTTGCTGATGACCCACGGCTGGCCGGGATCGTTCGTCGAATTCCAGCGGGTGGCGGGCCCGTTGACCGATCCACGGGCGCACGGCGGGGATCCGTCCGACGCCTTCCACCTGGTGCTGCCGAGCATCCCCGGCTTCGGGCTCTCCGGGCCCACGACCGAGGTGGGCTGGGAGTTCAAACGGGTCGCGCGGGCCTTCGGCGTGCTGATGGAGCGGCTGGGGTACGGGTCCTACGGGGTGCAGGGCGGCGACTGGGGAGCCGCGATCTCGCGGGAGCTCGGGCGGATCCTGCCGGACCGCGTGATCGGGGTGCACCTGAACCTGCTGCCCGGTGGCGGCGCCACCGCCGCGCCCCGGCCCGAGGAACTGGCCGCGCTGCCCGCCGCCGAGCGGGAGCGGACACTGGCCTCCTGGGAGCGGTACCGGACCTGGGCACGCGATCGGCAGGGCTACGCCGACATCCAGGCGACCCGGCCGCAGACCCTCGCGTACGGGCTGAACGATTCACCGGTCGGGCTGCTCGCCTGGATCGCCGAGAAGTTCGACGAGTGGAGCGATCCCGGGTGCCCGGTGGACCGGGACCAGCTGCTGACCAACGTCATGCTGTACTGGCTCACCGGTACGGTCGGCAGCGCGGCCCGGATCTACTACGAGCGGGCACACGCCGACTACGCCGGGCAAACGCCCGAGGTGTCGCACACCCCGACCGCACTGGCCGACTTCCCCCGGGACAACTTCATCCCCCTGCGGCACATCGCCGCGCGCACCGACACCATCGTGCGCTGGACCTCGTACGACAGGGGCGGCCACTTCCCCGCGATGGAGGTCCCCGACCTGCTGGTGGGTGACGTACGAGCCTTCTTCCGTCAACTCCGCGGCGACGCGGACGTGGCCGGTTCGTTCAGAGCCGGGTGGCGGTGATGCGGTCCACGGCGTCCAGGGCGGCCGGCCAGGGGAAGTGGGCCGGGGAGTCGGGGCCGGCCGGACCGGGGACGAAGCCGTTCTCGCCGTAGAGCAGTTCGACACCGGCGCCGCGCAGGGTGGCCAGGGAGGTGTCGAACTGGGGGTGGGCGGCCAGCGCGGCGTTGGTGCAGGGCATGGCGACCGTGGGGGTGTGCTTGCCGAGGGCTTCGGCCGCGACGCCGACGACGAAGCGGTCGGTCAGGCCCAGGGCCCAGGCGTTGACGGTGTTGAAGGTGGCCGGGGCGAAGAGGAGGGCGTCGGCCGTCGGCCATACGTCGGCCTCGCCCGGGAATTTGTACTGCCAGCGCACCGGGTGGCCGGTGAGCGCGGCGAGTCCGTCGAGGCTTTCCGAGACCCAGTGCGCGGCGGTGGGGGTGAGCCCCAGGCAGACGTCCCAGCCGCGGGTCTGGGCGTCTTCGACGACGTGGGCGACGTCGAAGACGGGCGGGGCGGCTGAGCAGAGCAAGTACAGGGTCTTCGTGGTCATGGGGCCAATATGATCATATTGCTTGACCTCAAGTAAGGTTGAGGCAGCACGATGAAGCCCATGGACATCGAAACGGACATCGAAACGGGCATGGGCATGGACGAGGGCACGGGCGTCGAGCGGGCGGCCGAGGCCGCTGCCGTCAAGGCCATCGAAGAGGTCGTCGCCACGGTCGAGCGCACGCAGCGGGCCAAGGACGCCGAGGGGTTCCTGGCCCTGTTCCATCCGGACGCGCTGTGGACGACGGCGCACGGCAAGGTCCTCATCGGGTTCGAGGACATCGCCGCGTTCACGCGGGCCGTGTTGCCGGCGGCGAGTTGGGACGGGGAGGTCACCTACGAGGTGGTCCACATCCAGTTCCTGCGGCCGGACGTCGCGGCGGTGAAGGTGCGTCAGGTCTACCGCGAGGCCGGCGGCGGCGGCAGCGAGGGCGCTCCGCTGTACGTGATGACCCGCGAGGGCGACGGCCCCTGGCTGCTGACCGCCTGCCAGAACACACAGGTGGCGGCGGATCCGGCCTGAGGGTCGGCTCGAAGCCGATCAGCTTCGCCCACGTGGAGGTCACGACGATCCGGACCGTGTGACGGGACGGACTCAGGCCGGAGGAGTTCACGGCCGCCCGGGACACGCAGGTCGCCGCGGCGCGCGCGGCGGGGGAGCGGGACGCGGCGAAGCGCATCGCGGCCCTGCGCAAGCCCACGGCAGCGCCTGCCCTTCCGGTATTGGTGATGCCGGTACCCGCATGCCAGGTGATCGGGCCGGCGATTTAGGGTCATGACCATGATCGTGACAAATCAGTTCAGTGATGCGTTCCTCCTGGAGGCCGAACGGCATGCGGCCTGGGGCGCCGCGCAACTCGAAGCCCTGACCGCGTACATGCCGGAAGGTCCCTGGACGGCGGACCTTGAGGCCTGTCTCTACCGGCAGGGCGGTCTTGAGCTGCGGATCGCCGTGCTGGGCACGTACGACCTGCGGGAGCAGTCCTGGATGTGGGGCTGGGCCAACCCGGGACTCCGTGGCAGCGAAGTGGTGGCGCTGACCGGTGCGATCGAGCGCTACGGACGCAACCACGGGATCGCCGAGTTCACCGAGGGGACCCTGGACCTGTCCGGTTTCGAGGATCCGCGGCGGGCGGCGGAGACCCTGGCCTTCGCGGGCATGGGTGTGGCCGAGGCGCCCGGCTACCTGGGCCTCCCGGCGGGACCGGACAGCCTGGTCTACTTCCTGCCGGACGACCCGCAGGTTCCGAGGGCCGGCCTCGACGCGGTCGCGCTGCCGCGGGAACTCGTGACCGGGGCGGGCCTGATCGGCCGTTCGGCCCGGCGGATGGTCACCGGCTACCTGGAGTACCACGGCCTGCCCCTCAGGGAGGACGGGGACAAGATCCTCACCGATCTGCCCGGTGGCAGTGCGGCGGAGATCGAGTTCGACCACGCGGGCCGCATCGCCGCGGTGCGCCTGACCGCCGTCTGACCCCGGTCGCCGCAGCTCAAGGCCCGGCGACGAGGTGGGGCGTACGGGGACGGAGGCGGGCGGCGAGTACGGCGACGTCGTCTTCGGCGTGTTGCGCGTCGAGTCCGGTGCAGACGGCGCGCACCACATCCGCGACTCCGGCCCCGGCGGTCATGCGGAGCGCCGCGAGCCGGGCCAGGGAGGTGTCGATGTCCTCGCCGCGCCGTTCCACCAGGCCGTCCGTGTACAGGAGGATCGTCTGGTCGGGTGTGAGCGGCAGGGCGACGGCCTCGTACCCGCCGACGCCCGTGCCCAGCGGAGGGCCGACGGGAACCTCCAGCAGCCTGCCCGGGCCGTCGCCGCTGAAGACGGCGGGCGGCAGATGCCCGGCGCTCGCGTAGACGGCCGTACCGCGGGCGGGATCGACGCGGACGATCAGGCAGGTCGCCGGGCGGCGGCTGTCGTCCGCCGCGGACAGCGCGTCCAGCTGGCGGAGCACGCGGTGCGGGGCGAGATCGGTGGAGGCGACGTCGCGCAGGAGGGAGCGGTACGCGTTCATGTCGACGGCGGCCTCCAGGCCGTGGCCCATGACGTCTCCGACCACCAGCAGGGTCCGGCCGAAGTGCAGCCGCACGGTCTCGAACCAGTCGCCGCCGACGAGCGCGCGGGCCCCGACCGGCAGGTAGCGGCTGGCGACCTCCAGGTTCGGGTGCGGCCGACCCGGTTCGGCCACCAACGCGCGCTGGAGATCGAGTGCGACCTTCTCGGTCGACGCCAGGCGCCGTGCGTGTCCGATGTGCATGCAGGCGAGCCGGGCCGCGAAGTGCAGCGTCGCCGTCTCGTGGTCGCTGAAGCCGCCGTGCGCCCGGGCCGCGAGGAGCCTTCCGTAGAGCTCGCCGCGGCCGAGCAGCGGCACGGACAGGACGTGCACGGCCCCCTCCGCGCCACGGCCGGTGTACGCGTGCACGGGATGTCCCTCGTCCAGCACCCGGACGTCGGGGGTGATCTCGGTGGCGGGGCCGTCCAGGAGTTCCGTCGCGCCGGCCGTGGCCACCCGTTCGGTCCTGCCGCCGCGGGCGGTCAGGTCCACGGCCGCGGCGTCGCACAGGGTCCGGAACACGAATCCGGCGA
Organism: Streptomyces sp. NPDC001513; assembly: GCF_042894695.1. Lineage (NCBI taxonomy): Bacteria > Bacillati > Actinomycetota > Actinomycetes > Kitasatosporales > Streptomycetaceae > Streptomyces > Streptomyces sp. NPDC001513. The sequence continues at coordinate 150,775 of NZ_JBIAVU010000004.1, read as the reverse complement.
GCTCCCGCCAGGTCTCCCGCTCGTCGAAGGACGTGCCGACCTGCGCGAGAGCCTCTTCCATCGCGCGCAGGCGTGCCTCCAGGCCATCCGATTCCGGCACGACACCTCCATAACCCCTGGTCCGCCCCAGGGAACCCGATGAGGAAGGCATTCCATCAGCCCCATCCGTTCCGGTGACGAACGTCGGGCGTGGCCTTGCCCCGATCGAGGCCACTCCAACCTGTCTGGGGGTGCCGGCGCGCACCGTGCGCGGAAGGGCCCCGGTCAGTGCCTTTCATCAGCCCAGCGTATTGCCTGACCTCGGGCAAGGAGGGTGACGGCGTCGCGATCGACGTCCGAATCGCCGGGCAGCCGGGATACGCGGGCGGCGACCGGGTGCGCGTGGGACCTGCGGCGCGATCACGCCCCGTCCGGCGCGATCGTACGCGCGACGATCGGAGCGGTCCGCGCCGGAGACGGGCTCAGGTCCCCGGACCCGGCCGTGGTGGCGCACCGGCAGGCGGCGCAGTCGGGCGCCGAGACCAGCGCTCGCTGCCGCCGGACGTGGCGGGCGCGCAGTACGGCGTACAGCGCGGCGGTGGCGACACCGGCGGCGCACCAGGCGCCGAGGATCACGGCGATCGTGGTGAGGACGGCCACGGGTACTCCTCGGGTGGGAGTCGGCGGGGGCGGCGGCAGTGGAGACGGCCGCCGGCGGAGGCATGAGGGCCGGGGGCACCTGCTTCGACCACGGCCGCCGGACGGAGGGGTGAACCCGCCACGCCGCACGCCGCGTTGCTCCGACCGCTGGTGCCGAAGTGCGCACGCGCGCCGAGCAACGCCGATACAGCCGATACATCTGCGACGAGGGTCACCATGAACCGCCTTCGGGCAACGGTCGAGAGCGGCGCAGCCGTTGTGACTGCGGGCGCCATGCCCCGGGGAGCGTCACTCGGCAGCGGAGGGGTGAAGCGAGTCGGGCCGTGTGCTGCTCACCGTGAAGGAGAAGTACCCCGAGGGCGTGGACTTCACGCTGCCAACTGCCCTACGAGAGGGGAGTATCGGGGTGTCCCCCTACCGCCGGGGCCGTGTCAGCAGCACTGCCAGGTGAAGCGGGCCTCCTGGAAGCGGCCCGCCTCCAGGTCGGCCGGGCGTATCAGCCAGTACAGGGTGCCGACGTCGCCCCACATCATGTCCGCCTCGTGATCGGTGTCGATCTGCGCGAGGAGCACCCACCCGGCGGCCTCGTCGGCCAGGCGGGGGTCCTGCCAGGAGGTGCCGGGGCCGAGCTGGGCGCCGGCGATCTCCCACTCCACCGCCCCCTGCACGGGCACGGCGTGGCCGCCGAGCCGGTGCCGGGCGGCCCTGGGATCGGGGTCGAGGGCTCCGAGGGCGTGGGAGAAGGGCCTGGCGTTGACCGGGTGGCCGCGCCAGTCGCGCGTGCCGACGACCTCGCCGAAGGCCGCTCGCACGCTCGGGGCGTCGTCCGCGGGGACGGTGAGCCCCGCCTGTGCGGTGAGCGGCACCTCGGGGTACGGGGGCAGCCCGTCGGGGGCGGGGTGCGGGTGGGTGGCGGTGCCGGCCGGGACGTACACCACCTGGGCGCCCTGCCGGGTCTCGGGATCCGCCGGGTCGACGAGGGGGTCCTCGTCGTCGAGGCGCCCGTCGAAGAGGAAGAAGAGGAGGGTCCCGGAGGCGGGCAGGGAGAGGCCGGCGTCGCCGGCCGCCGCGAGGGCAGCGCAGTCGAGGGACGCGATGTGCGAGAGCGGGCCGTTCCCCTCCCACACCGGCCACGGGGTGCCGGCGGGCAGCTCCGGAAGCCCTCCGAGCCGCCCCGCCGACGGTCCGTCACCCGCGTGCACCAGGCGCAGACCCGGGGCGAGCATGCCGAGCCAACGCGCGGCGTCGTCGGGGGAGAGGAGGCGGTGGGCGAGCTCGTGCAGGGCTTCGGCGGGAGCGTGCGTCATGGATCGATCATGCACGAGAGCACTGACATCCCGCCCGGGAAGTTCGGACATCCGCCGGCACCGGGCGCGGCCCTGCCGGACCCGCTCGCACCCGTGCCGGCCGGCGCCTCGCCCGTCCGGCTCAGCAGGTGCGATTGACGTAGTGGGCGTTGCTCACCTTGCTGCGCGATCCGAGCCACGTCTTGCCGGGGCCCACGCACTTCTCGTAGTTGGGCCCGAAGACCTCGACCTCGATGACGACCCGGGAGCCGTCGTTCGTGCAGTGGTTGTAGAAGGAATCGGAGCCGGTGGCGAAGTATCCGCAGGGATCGGCGGTCGCGGGCGTGGCGGTGACCAGCCCGCCCGCGAACATCAGTCCGACGGACAGCAGGGCGGTGACGAGGCGACGAGAGCGCACGGAAACTCCTCGGAATTCGGTTACTGACAACAATGCGATCACCCTAGGTGCCACCCACCTGGCCGAATCGATTCAGCGGTGACCCGACGCACCGATCGTGTGAAGCCGGAACCGGCTGCGTCCACTCGGCGGTAGGCGCGCCGACGCATCGCATTACGCGGGCGTCGGCATGGAACGATCTCCGCATGACAGAGAGCTCGAGCCCCTACATCGCCTCGCCGAGGGTCACCGTGCTGGCGGTGCAGCCCGGAGATCCGCCCTTCCGGATCGTGGAGATCGACGGGGAGATGGTCCGTATGGCGGAGTCCATGACCGACGTGATCCTGGCTGCCGCGGCCGCGGGAATCACCATCCACGACCTCGACGATCCGGACGTGGTCCACTGGGTGGGCGGCGGGAAACTGACCTGGCGGCTGCACTAGGGGGTGTCTTGTCGACCGGGCCGGTTCACGTGGCCCGGCCGTAGCGGACCTCTGTGCTCCAGATCCGCTCCAGACGTACGAAGGTGCCAGGGCGTGGAGCGTGCCAGATCCTGTCCTGGCCCGCGTAGATGCCCACGTGGCCCATGGTCGCGCCGCGGGGGAAGAAGACCAGGTCACCGGTCACGCGGTCGGACTTGGGGATGTGGCGGGTGTGCTCGTACTGCTGCTCGGCGGTGCGCGGAAGGCGTTTGCCGGCCTTCTTGAAGGCGTAGAGGGTCAGTCCCGAGCAGTCGAAGCGTTTGGGCCCGGTGGCGCCGTAGGCGTACGGCGAGCCCTGTTTGGAGGCGGCCACCTCCACGGCTCTGACGCCGTAGGGGGCGGCCGCGTGGGCCGGCTCCGCGTAGCCGGTCAGTGCGACGGCGGCGAGCAGCAGTATGGAGAAGGCGGCGCGCGCTCTGGGGCAACAGCCCGTGAGGAGAGAGCCCTTGGGGGCCTTTCGGAAGTCGGTCCTGAAGCAGGACAATCGTGATACCTCCGCAATCGGTTGGCAGGCGGCAGTTCGGTTCAGATCAGCGGTCCGGTCCCGTTCTCGGTGCAATGCGTCGTGGCTTGGCTCTGACGGCGGACCAGTTTTCTCCGAGGGAATGCGCTCGACGTCGTCGGACACGGCGTGAATTGTCCCGAATTTCCATTCGATTCGAGATAATATTTATGCATGACTTCCGTCCGCGGTTCCAAACCCCGCCGATGTCCGGGGCTTTCGGAACCGGCCCGCCAACTCCCCGGCGCATACGGCTGAACCGCGCCGCCACCAGGCATCGGGCCGCTGCGGAACGGGCACTGAGCACGGGTGACCTCGACCGAACTGCTTCCGGCGCCGCCGCCCCGCGCCGCCGCCCGCCGGGCCCTGCTCGCCGGTTCGGCAGGCAATCTCGTCGAGTGGTACGAGTTCGGCGTCTACGGCTGCTTCGCCACCGTCATCGCGGCCAACTTCTTCACCCCGCCCACGGGCGCGGGAACGGGCCCAGGAGCCGGATCCGGGAGCGGTGTCGAGGCGCTGGTCGCCACGTACGCCTCCTTCGCGCTCGCCTTCTTCTTCCGCCCGGTCGGCGCGCTCCTCTTCGGCCGTCTCGGCGACCGTCTCGGCCGCCGTCCCACCCTCGTCCTCGTCGTCGGCCTCATGACGCTCGCCACCACCCTGATCGGACTTCTCCCCACCCGGGACGCCATCGGCCCGGCCGCCCCCTGGCTCCTCACGTTCCTGCGCGTCCTGCAAGGACTCTCCGCGGGCGGGGAGTTCGGCGGCGCGGTGTCCCTGATGGCGGAGTGCGCGCCACCGGGCCGGCGGGGCCTCTACGGTGCGTGGCAGTCCTTCACCGTCGCCCTCGGCCTGCTGGCCGGCGCCGGCACGGCCGCCGCCCTGGCGACGGTCCTGCCCGCCACGGCGCTGTACGCCTGGGGGTGGCGGATCCCCTTCCTGCTGGCCCTGCCGCTCGGGTTGGTCGCGCTGTGGCTGCGTACGGCCCTGGAGGAACCGCCCGGGGCGCCGCCCCCGGCCAAGGCCGCGTACGGGGACCGCGGCGGCCAACTGCCGCCCGGCGGCGGGGTGCAGGCCCGCGCCGTCGTCCTCGGCATCGGGCGGATCATGGGCTGGTCGGCGGCCGGGTACACCTTCCTCGTCGTCCTGCCGTCCTACCTCCAGTCCACCCTGGGAACCTCCTTCCGGAACGCCCTCCTGACCACCACCCTCGTCAACCTCGGGTTCGCCGCCTCGATCCTGCCCGCCGGGCTGCTCAGCGACCGCTACGGGCGACGCCCGGTCATGCTCGGCGGCGCGCTCGGGATCGCCGTACTCGCCTTCCCCCTCCTGCACTTGCTCCAGTCCCCGGACGCCTCCCCGCCGGCCCGGGCCGCGGCCGTGCTGACGGCGGGCGCGCTCGTCGGACTGCTGGCCGGACCGGGGCCGGCCATGCTGGCCGAGATGTTCCCGCGACGTGTGCGCTGCACCGGCCTCGGGCTCGCCTACGCCCTCGCCAACGCGGTGTTCTCCGGCTGTGCGGGGCTCGTCATCACCACCTTGACCGCCAGGACAGGAGACACCGCCATCCCCGCCTACTACGCCGCCGGCGCCTGCGCCATCAGCTCCCTCGCACTGCTGACCCTGCGCGGCAACGACCACCGGGAGCCCCTGCGATGAGAGTGGTCGGCCTGATGTCGGGGACCTCGTACGACGCCGTCGACGCCGCGGCCTGCGACCTGGAGGTCCCGGCCGGGGGTGACGCGCTGCACCTCACCCCGCTGGGCATGGTGAGCGAGCCGTACCCGGCCGGGCTGCGGAACGCGCTCGCGGCGGCCCTGCCGCCCTCCGCCACCACGCTCGCCGACGTGTGCCGCCTCGACACGCACATCGGGCAGGCCTTCGGGCGGCTCGCCGTCCGGGCCGACCGCGAACTGTGCGACGGGCGCGCCGAGTTGATCGCCTCGCACGGCCAGACCGTGTACCACTGGGCGGCGGACGGACGCGTCCACGGCACCCTCCAGCTCGGCGAACCGGCCTGGATCGCCGAGGCCACCGGCCGCCCCGTCGTCTCCGGCTTCCGGCCGCGGGACGTCGCCGCCGGCGGCCAGGGCGCGCCGCTGGTGAGCCTGATCGACCTGATGCTGCTGCGCGGCCGGCCCGGTGTCCCGGCCGCCCTGAACATCGGGGGCATCTCCAACGTCACCGTGGCGCCGCGCCACGGCGACCCCGTCGCATTCGACACGGGCCCGGGCAACGCGCTGATCGACGCGGCGGTGCGCGGGCTGACCGGCGGGCGGCTCGCCTACGACGAGGACGGCGCGCTCGCCGCCGCCGGACGGGTGCACGAGGCCCTGCTGGAACGGCTGCTCGCGGAGCCGTACTACCGGTTGCCCGCACCGCGCACCACGGGCAAGGAACTGTTCCACGAGGGCTACCTGCGCGCGCGACTGACCGGCTTCGGGCAGCTCCCGCCGCAGGACGTGGTCGCCACGCTCACGCGCCTCACCGCCCGGACCGTCGCCGACGCGCTGCGGCCGCTGGGCGCCACCGAGGTCTTCGCCTCGGGCGGCGGCGTGCGCAACCCGACGCTGACGGGAATGCTCCGCGCCGAGCTGGGCCGCACGGCGCTGCGCACGTCGGAGGAGCTCGGACTGCCGGCCGCGGCGAAGGAGGCGTACGCGTTCGCCGTGCTCGGGTACCTCACCCTGCACGGCCTTCCGGGCAACGCCCCCGGATGCACCGGAGCCGACGGCCCCCGCCTCCTCGGTTCGATCACCCCGGGCAGCCGCCCGCTCCGGCTGCCCGCGGAGCCGGCCACCGCCCCCCGTTCCCTGACCGTACGGGCCGCCCCGGTGCCGCGCCGACACCAGTGTTAGCGTGCGGTCATGCGCGCTCCCATCGGGCCCTTCGACAATGCGGTGCCGGCTCCCGACTGCCTGGCGGACCTCGTCCCGCCCGTGGCCGAAGCCGTACGGGGCTGGGCCGGGCACGTCCCCGCCGAGCAGATCCTGTACGTGGACACCGACCCCGCCATCGCCGACACCGCCGCCTTCGTCGCGCACTACGGGCAGGAGCTGCTCGGCCGGTCCGCGAACTGCGTGGTGGTCGCCGCCAAGCGCGGTGGCGCGACCACCCTCGCGGCCTGCCTCGTGCCCTCCGCCGGCCGGGCCGACGTGAACGGAGCCGTCCGGCGTCACCTGGGCGCGCGCAAGGTGTCCTTCGCGCCGATGGAGACGGCCGTGGAGCTGACGGGCATGGAGTACGGCGGCATCACGCCGCTGGGTCTGCCGGACGGCTGGCCGCTCCTGGTGGACCCCGCCGTCGCCGACATGCCGTACGTACTCGTCGGCAGCGGACGCCGTCGCGGCAAACTCATCGCGCCCGGAAGGCTGTTCGCGGAACTCCCCGGCGCCGAACTCGTCGAGGGCCTCGCACCCTGACCCTCCCGTGATCGCTAGCTGCGGTCCGGGCGGAGCTCGATGTGGTCCGGGGCCAGGTCGACCGCCAGGCGGTGCTCCATGCCCAGGGCCTCCAGGAACTTCGGGGGCAGCTGGACGCGGCCGGAGCGGTCCAGGACGACGTACTCGCGTTCGCTGATCGACTCCTCGCCGTGCTCGTCGGTGACCAGGCGGCGCAGCACCTCGCTGCTGGTGCGGCCGTCGCGGATCGCCACGGTGCGCCGGACCTCGCCCGCCACCATGGGGTCGTGCGTCACGATGACCACCGTCACGCCGAGTTCCTTGTTCACCGTGCGGAAGGTCTCGAAGACGGCCGCCGCCGTCTCCGAGTCCAGTTCGCCCGTGGGTTCGTCGGCCAGCAGCACCCTGGGGTCGTTCGCCATCGCCACGGCGATCGCGACGCGCTGCTGCTGGCCGCCGGACAGTTCCGCCGGGCGCCGGTGCGCCAGTTCGCCGATGCCGAGGGCGTCGAGGATCTTCCCGACCCGGGCGGCGCGGCGGGCGCCCGCGCCGCGCCGCCCGCCACCGCCCTTCAACTGCATGGGCAGGGCCACGTTCTGCGCGGCCGTCAGGAACGGCAGCAGGTTGCGGGCCGTCTGCTGGAAGACGAACCCGACCGCTTCGCGCCGGTAGCGCAGCCGGTCCCGTGCCGACAGTTCCAGCAGGTCGTAGCCGGCGACCGCCGCGCTGCCCGCCGTCGGGACGTCCAGGCCCGCCAGGATGTTCAGGAGGGTGGACTTGCCGCTGCCCGAGGCGCCCACGAGAGCCACCAGGTCGCCCTGGGCGACCGTCAACTCCAGCCCCTGCAGGGCCTGCACCTCGATGCCGTCCGTGCTGAAGATCCGGACCAGACGGTCGCAGGCGATCGCGGCGTCCATCGCCGGGGTGCGCGGCTCCGCGGCGGCCGTCGCCCGGCGGCGCAGCTCCTCGTACGTCGGCTGGTCGGTGTTCAACGCTGGTCTCCCGCTCTCAACTCGGTGGTGATCTGCCGTCGCCCGGATGTCGCCGCCTCGACGAGCACGGCCGCGGCGACCAGGGCGGCCAGGCCCAGGGCCTGGGTCAGTACGGGCCCCGCGGTGAGCCGTACCCCGGTCGGCACGCTCGCGCCGACCAGCGTGGACAGGTCCATCGCCGGGCCCAGCAACGCCACCGCGGCCGCCGCCACCAGGGCCCCGCCCAGCGTCGCGGCCAGGGTCTGCGGCAGGGTCTCGGCGAGGATCAGCGCCACACCCTGGCGGCGGCGCAGCCCCATGGTGCGCAGCCGGGCCAGCAGCGCCGCACGTTCGGGGACGCTCCGCATCAGCGTCAGCAGTACGGCCAGCAGCGCGAAGCCGGCCGCTCCGGCCACCGAGGCCCAGAAGAGGCGCTCGGCCGACCGCTGCAGCGGATCGGCGCCCAGCTCGGCGACGGCCTCCGCACTGGTGCGTACGGGATACACGTCGTCGGCGGGGTGGGCCGGGGAGGCCGGATCCTGACCCGCCGCGAGTGCCGGAGCCGGAGCCGGGGACGGCGACGGGGCCTGAGCCGATGACGCCGGCGGGAGCGCGGCCCGGACCAGCGCGCGCAGCCGGTCGCCGTCCACGGAACCCAGGGCCAGCCACTGGTTCGGCTGGCCGGCGCCGATGAGGGCCGCCGCCGGGCCCGCCGGCAGCACGACGGTCGCGGCGTCCCGGGCGGGCCGCGCCGGGGTGCAGTCGATCACGCCGGCGACCCGTGCCCGCAGCTCTCCGCCGTTGCCCGGCCGCAGCGTGTACGTGCCCGGACCGGCCAGCCGTGCCAGGCCGGTGCTGAACAGCGCCGGCACGGGCGCGTCGGCGGCCTGCCCGGCTCCCGAGGTCAGCAGGGCGGGGTCGAAGGACCCGCAGCCGAGGGCGCGGGACAGCTCCGCGTACGCGCCCGGCTCGACGACGATCACGGAGACCTGGGTGGAGCGCTGGGTGGTGCCGACGACCGAGGAGTCGTGGTCGATCCACAGCGGCACGGACGTCCGTACGCCGGGCAGCTCGCCCGCGGCTTTCGCGAGCCCGTCCGGGAGCGAGGCCTTCCCGAACGCGGTGATCGCCGCGTCGCCCCCGACCGCCAGCCGGGCCACCCCCAGCCGGTTCGCGTCCACCGAGTCCAGGACGGCGGCCCCGAATCCCCCGGTGGTGATGGCGAGGAGCAGTGCGACCATCGGCAGGACGGAGGGGCCGCCGCGGCCACGGGCCTGCCTCCCCGCCGCCCCCGACCCGCGGGCGGCCCGCGCCAGCCCGAGGAAGCCGACCAGCCCGGAGCGGCGGCCGGCCGCGCGTGCGAGCCAGCCGGTCACGACCGGCTGGAGCCGGGCCAGCAGCAGCGCACCGCACAGCGCGAGCAGCAGCGGCGCCGCGATCAGCAGCGGGTCCGGGTCGCCGCCGGCCGGGGCGACCCCACGGCGGCGGACCTCCAGTACGGCGGCGGCCGTGGCGACGAGGACGAGCAGTTCGGCCAGGGGCCTGCGCCACCGCCCGGCCGGACGCGCCGGGGTCAGCAGTACGGCCGCCCGTACGGGGAAGGCCAGCAGGGCGAGCAGGGCGACCACCGCGGCCGAGAGCAGCGCTGGGGCGAGCCGGGGCGTGGGCAACAGCAGGACGGCGAGCGCGGTGGCGGCCGCGGCCGCCGGGAGCACCGTGACGGCTCCCTCCCCGAGAAGCCGGCCGACGATGCCGGCGCGCGAGCCGCCGCGCGCCAGCAGCAGGCGCAGCTCGGCGTCCCGGCGGTCCCCGGCGAGTGCGCCGGCCAGGCACAGGACCACGAAGGCGACCCCGCCGACCCCGGCGGGTCCGATCAGGGCGAGCGGCGCGGCGGCCTGTCTGCGGTCGTGCGCCTGCTTGAACAGTTCGGGCAGCCACGAGGTGGTCCGCAGCCGCAGGCGGGCGGTCTCCCGGGTGAGGGAGGCGGCGGTGGGCCCGGCCACGTACGAGGCGATCTCCTTCGTCGTGGCGTCGAGACGGTCGGCCCGCAGCCGGCCGACGTCCACCGGAAGCCGCCAGAAGTCCTCGGCGGTGTCGCCCCAGGTGTCCATCCGGCCGAGGTCCCCGGCCCCGATCAGGGCGTCGACGTGCCAGGAGAGGTTCTCCCCGTTGTAGTGCTCACAGGCGCGCGGGAGGCAGTCGAGGCCCACCCAGAAGTCCTCGGCCGGGTCGGGGACCGCGTAGAGGCCGACGACCTCCACGGACGGCGTGCCGTTGACGAGGGGCGTGCTGCTCAGGACGGATCCGAGGCGCGCACCGAGGGTCTCGGCGGCGCGCTGCGAGAGGGCGACCTGCAGCGGCTGATCGTACGCGGCGGAGCGCTCGGGCGCGCCGGCCGGCGGGCGGGTGTCGCTCGGCCAGCGCCCCTCCACCAGCTTCACGTGGGCCGGGGCCTCTTGGACGTACAGCAGGGACATCGCGGGCGGGAAGCCCGACGGGCGGGACAGTTCCGGATTCAGCAGCGGCTGCCGTTTGGTGGTCCGGGTGCCGTGGACCACCGCGTCCGGGTCGACGTGGAAGGTGTCGCCCGTATGGGACAGGAGGCTCTTCAGCGTCCCGTCGAGGGCTTCGGCGCTCTGGCCGCGCACCGGGGCCGGCGCGGTCACCTGCAGGCTGGTGTTGGTGTGCCCGCTGCGCTCCAGGAAGGACCTCAGGGCCTGGTCGGCGCCCCGGTCCTGGGCCCGCGGCAGCGCGGCGGCCAGCAGGACGGCGACGAACGCCAGCGCGGCGGCGAGCAGGGTGCCCAGGGGAGCCGCCCGCAACCGGGTCCTGACCCAGGGCGCGGGCCGCGGGGCGGGCGCGGACGGCGGCGGGGTGGTGGTCACATCTCCTCCACGGGACGCAGCCGGGCGGCGATGTCGCGGCCCCGGGGGCCGCTGAGCAGGGCCGACAACAGGGGAACGGCGGCGATGGCGGCGGCCGTCAGCAGGGTCTGCCAGAACGGCAGGTCCACCCGTACGGGCGGGAAGGGCCGCCCGGCGGCGGGTGTCAGCACGACGAGGGGCGCCATCAGATGGACGAGGGCGACCCCCAGTCCGGTCCCGACGGCGGTCCCGATGACGATCAGCACCCCGCCTTCGGCGGCGGACGCCAGGGCCAGCGACCGGCGCGGGGTGCCGAGCGCGAGCAGCACCGAGAACTCCCGTCCGCGTACACGTCGTTCGGCGGCGGTGGACGTCGCGAAGCCGATGGCGGCCAGGACCGCGCACGCGGCGGCGAGGGCGGCCAGCGCGCTCTGCGGGCCGGCGCTCAGCGGGTCCTCCAGCAGGCGCGCGGTGATCTCCTCACGCAGCTCGACGTGCTCGGTCCTGGACCCTTCGCGCAGCGCGGTCGCCGCGCCGGCCGGGACCGGATCGGCGGCCGAGGCGGCGGGCAGCCACCACTCGGTGGGCGGGGCCGGCACCTGGCCGGCGGACTCCACCAGGAACCGGCCCAGCGTGCGCAGGTCGACGGCGAGACCCGACCGTCCGACCACCGGGAGGGAGTCGACGGCGGCGGTGATCCGCATCGGGACGGTCGCACCGTCGAGCGTGACGGGGACCGTCGCCCCCACGGAGGCGCTGACGGACCGCAGGTAGCCGGTGGTGGCGACCGCCGGGACCGCGGCGGGGGCGGGGGCGGTGGGCGCCGGGAACAGCACGGCGCTGACACCCTTCTCGGTGCCGGCCCCGCCCCAGAACCGGACCTGCAGGTGGTCCGTGGAACCGGCCGGAACCGGGGCGAGCACGGGGGCCCGCAGGTTGCGGGGTCCCTGCGGGGGCGCGGACCGCCAGCCGCCCGTGGCCGCGGATCCGGGCACGGCGACCGCCGTCGCCGCGCCGTCCGCGGTGTCGGAGACGCCGATCCGGCGCAGGGTCAGTTCGCTGCCGTCGCCCGCGGGGCCTTCGTCCCCGGCGTACGAGAGGCGTATCCCCGCCAGGGTCAGCGGGGCCGCGGCCGAACCGACCGGGGCACCGGTCAGGGAGTCCAGGGGGAAGGCGAGCGTGGCGTCGCCGCCGGTGGGCAGCGTGACCGAGGGGGTCCCGTGGGTCGCCCCGAACCGGTCGCGCAGCAGCAGGCTCACGGCGGCCCAGCTCGTACCGGCGGACCGTACCGTCACGCCGAGCTCGACCCGGCGGGGGGAGCCGGGCAGGGCGACACCGGGAGCCTGCCCGGGGCTGGCTCCGGCCGCGTCGGCGGCCACGGGCCCCGTCGGGGCGTCCGGACCCTGCGCGGCGAGCGGGGCGAACAGCTCCCGCATCCCGTGGCCGCCGCGCAGGTCCGCGCGCAGCGGTACCGCTGCGGCCACCTTGGCGGCGTCCACCGCGAGGATGTCGGTGGTGCCACCGCCGGGCACCGGCTGGGCCCGGCGGACCACCGGAATCAGACGGTCCGCGCCCGGCAGTGCCCCGTAGCGTCCGCCCTGCCCCATCGGGGCCATGCTGCTCCCGGAGATCCGCAGGCCGCCCGCGGTCATGAAGTCGGCCTGGTCGCGCTGGGATTCGGACCAGGCGGTGTGCTGGCCGAGGGCCAGGATCCCGCTGGAGACGGCGAGTACGAGCAGCAGTACGGGTCCGGTGGCCCGGCCGGGCCGTCGGGCGAGCTGCCAGCCGAACAGGGCCGGGCCGAGGCTCCGGCCGCGCGCGGCCAGCCCGCCGCCGGCCCGCGCCGCGAACGGCAGCAGCCGCAGGACCAGCAGGGTGCCCCCGCACAGGGCCAGGGTCGGGGCGGCGACCAGGACCGGATCGATGCCGAGCCCGCCGTCGGCGGGGGCGTCGGGCCCCTGGGCGCCCGTGCCTCCGTACTGTGACAGCTGCTGGTAGCCGAGGACCGCGAGGACGATCACGGCCAGGTCCAGGCCGGAGCGGGCGGCGCCCGTCACCAGGGCCTGCCTGCCGCCGGCCCGGCGCAGGACCGCGGCCGAGGCGCCGCGCAGGACGGAGGGCAGGGTCGTCAGCAGGACGCAGGCGAGGGCGCAGCCGGCCGCGACCGGCCAGACCAGCCAGGTGTCCGGGATCTCCAGGTGGACCTGCCCGAGCGGTCCGAACCGGCCGAACAGCCGCAGCAGGGGCGGGGTGAGCAGCGGTGCCAGGACGGCGGCGGGCAGGGCGAGCAGCAGCGACTCGGCCGCGCCGAGTGCGCCGAGGCGCCGGCGGGAGGCGCCGCGCGCGGTGAGCAGGACGCGCTCCGGTTCCTGACGCACGGTCAGGATGTGGGAGACGAGGAGCAGGGCGGCGGTGGACAGGACGGCGAGCTGGAGCGCTCCCACCATCAGGGTGGACCGGGCGACGAGCATGCCGGAGTCCAACTCGGAGATCAGTTTCGGCAGTTCGGTTGCGGCCCGGAGGGAGGTGGTGCGTTCGAGGGCGTCCCCGGCGGGCTTCGCCGCGGTCCCGACGGCCTCGGCCTCGGGGATGCGGATCGTGCGCAGGTCCGGGGTCAGCAGGGTGAGGCGGTAGTTCTGCAGGAGGCCGCCGGTCGTGAAGGCGCTGTCGTCCACCAGGAGCGGGCCGTAGGTGGCGAGGGAGCCGGACTGGATCTCCCGCCCGCCGAGCGGGTCCAGCCGCCAGTACCCGGCGTCCGGATCGGAGGCCCGGTACACGCCGGTGACCAGCACGGTCAGCGCGGCGCCGTCGAAGCGGTCGTCCAGCCGGACCGGTGCGGGCAGCGCGGACTCGGCCAGGCCGAGCCGGGCCAGCGCCGCGCGCGGCACGGCCACCTGCATCGGTGCGGCCGGGGTGCCGGTCCCGGTGGCGGTGACCGGTGCGGGCCACTGGCCCGCGAGCAGCTGGACGTGCTCCCGGCCGAGTGCGGCGAGCAGGGTCAGGTCGGCGTCGTGGCCGGAAGCGGCCGCGCCGGGGAGTCCGTAGGAACGGCTGCGGGCCACGCTCTCGGCGGTGACCGGAAGCCGCCCGAACACCTCGTCCGCGTAGGCCTGGAGGGACTCGTCGTCCTTGGCGCGGGAGGAGGCCGGATGGCCGCTGGTGACCACGACGGTGGTCCGGGCCTGTTCCGAGCCGGTCAGGGCCTGCCGGAGCCCCTCCTGCTCCACGCCGCGGGTGAATGCCGTCAGCGCGGTCAGGGCGGTCGCGGTGATCAGTACGGTGAGCAGTACGGCGACGGCGAGCGGCCATCGCCCGCGCAGTCGGCGCACGACGAAGCCGAGCACGTGTTGGATTCCCTCCCCCGTCCGGACCTTCGGTACCGGATAGCGGACGATGCTGTCAGATTCGAGCCAGAGAGGGAAGGGGCTTGCGTGATGGGTGCGGTAGATGCGCAAATGCGATCAGAAAGCAACTCGACGGGGGAGTGCAGGCGATGAGTGACAACCATCAGGAACCGGTGGCGGCGGCGGTTCCGGAGGTCCCGGCGGCCCGGGAAGGCGCCACCCCTCCGATCGTGGTGGTGGACGACCTGCACCACAGCTTCGGCAGCGGACCCCAGGCCGTCCACGCCCTGCGCGGCGTGTCCTTCGAGGTCCGCCGCGGCGAACTCACCGCGCTCAGGGGCCGGTCGGGCTCCGGCAAGACCACCCTGCTCAACCTCGTGGGCGGCCTGGACGCCCCCACCAGCGGCCGGATCACCCTCGACGGCACCGACCTGGCGACGCTCGACGAGGCGGACCTGCTCGCCCTGCGCCGCGACCGCATCGGCTTCGTCTTCCAGTCCTTCGGCCTGATCCCCGTCCTCACCGCCGCCGAGAACGTCGGCGTCCCGATGCGACTGCGCCGCATGCCCGCCAAGGAGCGCGAGGAGCGCGCCCGGACCCTGCTCGCCCTGGTCGGCCTCGCGGACCACGCCGAGCAGCGCCCCGGCGAGCTCTCCGGCGGCCAGCAGCAGCGCGTCGCGGTGGCCCGCGCCCTGGCCAACGAGCCCGACCTGATCATCGCGGACGAACCCACGGGTCAGCTCGACTCGGAGACGGGCCGGTCGATCATGGAACTGTTGCGTGCGGTCGTACGGAGCGAGTCGGTCACCATCCTGGTCGCCACCCACGACCCGAACCTGATCGAACTCGCCGACCGCGTCGTGGAACTGCGCGACGGCCGCGTCGTCGGGACCGAAGCGGGCGAGGTGGCCGAGGTGGTCAGCCGGTGACGGTGACCGCGGCAGTGACGGTGGCCGCGACGGTGACCGTGCCGCAGGGCAGGCTCGGGATCACGCGTCAGGCCGCTCCGTCGCGTGGATGTCGACCGTCCGGCCGTCGGGATCCGTGAGCAGGTGGCGCCCGGGCGCGAGCGGCGGGGTCGCGTCGGCGCCGCCGAGGGTGAGCCCCAGGCGGAGGGCACCGGTCTCGCGGTCGGGGCGGGCGGGGTAGAGCTCGACGACCGCACCGTCCGCCAGCGTGGCCGCGTAGTGGCGCGGGCCCCGTCCGCGCTGCTCGCTCGTGAAGCGCAGGCCCAGGTCCTCGTAGAAGCGCCGGCACTCTTCGAGCCGGGGCGAGTACAGGACGATCAGCGTGGCGCGAATGCCGATCGGGTCGCTCATGGGGCTCCGGCTCCTGGCGGGTGTGGGTGGTGTACGGAAGGGGCCGTACGGAAAGTGCCGTACGGATGGCGCTCGTTGCCGGTCCGCCGGGTGGTGCGATGGGGCGATGTCCGGGCCCCGCCAGCATAGTTACCGCTCCGGGCCACAGGCGCCGGAAGCCCCGCCCCTGAGGCACCCCCGGCCCGGCGCGATGCCCCGGCCGGTTCAACTGCCGTTCACGCCACGCTCGCCGGGCCTCTCTACCCTCCTCCTGTCCTTCACCCGACCGAGGGGAACCCGGTGTCCTTCGCCCTTTCCGTCCGCACGGCCGCCCTGCCCGCCGCCGTCCTGGCCGCACTGGCCCTGCCGGCCGCTCCGGCCCACGCCGCGGCCGTATCCGTCACGGCCACCGTGGAGACCGCCCCGGTCTCGCACAGCGGCGACGCCGCCGACGACCCCGCCATCTGGGTCCACCCGACCGATCCCGCCAAGTCGGTGGTCGTCGCCACGGACAAGAAGGGCGCGCTGGAGGTCTACGACATGACCGGCGCCCGCATCCAGCGGATCACCGGCGACTACGGCAACAACGTCGACCTGCGCGGCAACATAGTGGTCTCGGCGGACGACGAGGCCGCCGACGGCAACGGCGCCATGCACATCTACCGCATCGACCCCGCGACCCGGCAGCTCAAGCGGTTGAAGGACGTGCCCACCGAGGTCACGGCGCACGGCATCTGCCTCTACACCTCCCCGGCCTCGGGCAAGCTCTACGCCTTCCCCAACTCCACCTCCGGCCGCGTCGAGCAGTGGGAGCTCGCCGTCAACGGCGATGCGGTGACGGCGACTTCCGTCCGCCTGTGGGACGCCGGCTCCGCCGTCGAGGGCTGCTACGCCGACGAGACCACCGGCAAGCTCTACCTCGGCGAGGAGGACGTCGGCGTGTGGGTGTACGGAGCCGAGCCCACTGCCGGCACCAGCCGCACCAAGCTCGACTCCACCGGCTCCGGCGGCCACATCACCGCCGACACCGAGGGCATCACCGCCGCCGGGAACCGGATCTACGTCTCCTCCCAGGGCAGCAACGACTTCACCGTGTACGACCGCACCACCCGCGCCTACCTCGGCCGCTTCTCCGTCTCCAACGGCACCGCGGCCGACGACTGCGAGGACACCGACGGCATCGACGCCACCGCGGCCAACCTCGGCCCGGCCTTCCCCCAGGGCGTCTTCATCTGCCAGGACGGCTCCAACGGCGCCCCCGGCACCAGCGGCAACCAGAACTTCAAGTTCGTCCCGCTGCAGCGCATCACCGCCCGGTTCGGCTGATCGCCCCGGGCGCCGGCGGTCCCGCCGGCGCCCGTCCGAGCCGTGCCGTGCCCGCGCGCGGCGTCAGCGCCGGAGCACCTTGCGGGACACCACGTTGCCGAGCAGCTGCGCCGACTGGACGAGTGCGATCAGCACGAGCACCGTCACCACCATCACCGAGGTGTCGAAGCGCAGGTAGCCGTAGGTCATCGCCAGGTTGCCGACGCCTCCTCCGCCGACCGTGCCGGCCACCGCCGAGAAGTCGATCAGCGCGACGAGCATGAAGGTCAGGCCGAGCACCAGGGGTCCGAGGGCCTCGGGGACCAGGACCGTGAGCATGATCCGCAGCGGGCTCGCGCCCATGGAGCGCGCTGCCTCGATCACACCGGGTTCGACGGACAGCAGGTTGGACTCCACGATGCGGGCGACCCCGAAGGTCGCGACGACCGTCATCGGGAAGATCGCGGCGTTCGTTCCGATCATCGTGCCGACCACCCCGCGCGTGACCGGGGCGAGCGCGACGATCGCGATGATGAAGGGGACGGGCCGGATGATGTTGATGAGCAGGCCCAGGACCGTGTGCACGATCCGGTTGGGCAGGACGCCGCCCTTGCGGGTGGCGTAGAGGGTGAGCCCCACCGTCAGTCCGCTGACGGTCGACAGCGCCAGGGTGATGAGCACCATGTAGACGGTCTCGCCGGTGGCGTCGAGGACCTTGGGCCAGAACGTGCTCCAGTCGGCCTTCACCGGACACCCGCTTCCGCACGGTCCGGGACGGAGAGCGCGGCGACGACGGCATCGACGGCGCCGGCTTCGCCGCGCAGTTCCAGGGTCACGCTGCCCAGGGGACGTCCCCGTACCTCGGCGATGCCTCCGTGGACGAACGTGAACTCGACGCCGTGGACGTGCAGGACCTCCGAGAGGCCGTCCAGGGAGGGGCTGCCGTCGGCGACGGGCAGTGTGATCAGACGGCCGGGGTGGCGGGCGCGCAGCCGTTCCAGGAGTGCCTCGTCCGGCTCGCTGTGGCGGGCGGAGCGGACGAAGGCGGCGGTGGTCGCGTGGCGGGGCCGCGCGAAGACCTCGTACACCTCGCCGCTCTCGACGACCTTGCCGTCCTCCATGACCGCGACGCGGTCGCACAGGGTCCGTACGACCTCCATCTCGTGGGTGATGAGCACGATCGTGACGCCCAGCTCGCGGTTGACGCGGCGCAGCAGGGCCAGCACCTCGCCCGTGGTCTGCGGGTCGAGGGCGGAGGTCGCCTCGTCGCACAGGAGGACCTTCGGACGGGTGGCGAGCGCGCGGGCGATGCCGACGCGCTGGCGCTGGCCGCCCGAGAGCTGTTCGGGGTAGCGCTTTCCGTGCCCGGAGAGGCCGACGAAGTCCAGCGTCTCCTCGGCGCGGGCCCGGGCCGCCGCGCGGTCCATCCCGGCGAGGCGCAGCGGGTAGAGCACGTTGCCGAGGACGGTGCGCGAGCGGAACAGGTTGAACTGCTGGAAGATCATGCCGATGTCGCGGCGGAGGGGGCGCATGCGGCGCTCGCCGAGGGCGGAGATGTCCTGGCCGTCGAGGAGGACGCTGCCCGAGGTCGGCTCCTCCAGGCCGTTGACCAGGCGCAGCAGGGTGGACTTGCCCGCACCGCTGTGGCCGACGACCCCGAAGACGCTGCCCGCCTCGACGGACAGGGTGACTCCGTCGACGGCGCGCGCTCCGCCCGGGAACTCCTTGTGGACGTCGCGCAGTTCCACGGCCGCTGTCATCGCTTCAGCTGCTTCTGGATGCGGGCGACCTCGGCCTGGAGGTCGGCGGCGGGCAGCTCGACGTGGTGCGCGGTGCCGTTGCTGGTGCGGCGGACCTCGTCCTGCACGGCCTGGGAGCCGTACAGCTCGACGATCTTCCGGTAGTCCGCGTTGTCCTTCTGGTTCGCGCGGGCGGCGATGACGTTCAGGTACGGGACGGACTGCGGGGCGGCGGGATCGTCCTTGAACAGCGCGGTGTCGGCGGCTATGCCGGCGAGCTCGGCGACGCCGTCGTTGATGATCGCGGCGTCCGTGTCCTTGAGGGTACGGGGGGTCTGCTGGGCGTTCACCGGCGTGAGCTTGACGTGCTTCGGGTTGGCGGTGATGTCGTCGGGCGTGGCGAAGAGCCCGGCGTCCTTCCGCAGCTCGATGAGCTTCGCCTGCTCCAGCACGCGCAGTCCGCGGCCCTGGTTGGCGGGGTCGTTGGGCAGGGCGATCTCGGCCCGGTCGGGGAGGTCCGCGAGCTGCTTGTGCTTGCTGGAGTAGAGGCCGAGGGGGACCACCGTGGTCGCGGCGATGGGGGCGATGTCGGCCTTGTTCTCGGTGTTCGACTGCGCGAGGAAGACCAGGTGCTGGAAGGCGTTGAGCTCGATGTCGCCCGCGCTGAGGGCCTTGTTGGGCAGCGAGTAGTCGTCGAACACGACCGTCTCCACGGTGAGGCCCTCCTTCTTGGCCTCCTTCGCGAGGACGTCCCATTCCGGGGAGTCGCCGGAGACGCCGACCCGGATGCGGTGGGCGTCTCCGCCTCCGGTGCCGCAGCCGGACACGAGGAGCGCGAGGACGGTGGCGGCGGATGCGGCGAGCAGGGTACGTCGGCGCGGGAGTGCAGAAATCATTGTGTGATCCATGTGCAGAGGAAGAGTCGAACGAGCGATGAATGGATCGTAGATCGAATTCGCCTTGCAACCTTCGAATGTGAGGTTCTATTCATGATTCTGCAATGAATAGAAGGGTGCCGGTGGGAAGTTCGAAGAAACTCGCGTCGCGGCCCCCGTCAGGGCCGGACGGGCCACCGCCGGCCCGTGCCCGGCCGTGTCGCCACCGGCATCGCCGGCGCTCCTGCCATCGTGGGGCCACCGCGCCCAGTCGTCCCCGAGAGGTCCCTCCATGTCCCCACGCCCGTACGGCCACGCCCGCCGGATCCGCCCGTCACTGCGCCTGGCCGCCGCCACCGCCGTGTGCGGCGCCCTGCTCGGCGCCACCGTGCAGCCCGCGCAGGCCGGAGCCGACCGCACCCCCGCGCCCACGTCCCCCCTCAACCGGGAACTGCGGGAGCTCGTGGAACGCCCCGACGGGCCGCCCGGCGTCATCGCCGTCCTGCGCGACGGCGACCGTACGACGGTCTACCGGGCGGGTGTGGCCGACGTGGAGAGCGGCCGACCGCCGCGGGCGACCGACCACATGCGGATCGCCAGCGTCGCCAAGGCCTTCAGTGGAGCGGTGGCCCTGGGGCTCGTCGACCGCGGCCGACTGCACCTGGACGACACGATCGGCGAGGTGCTGCCCGCCCAGCCGACCGCATGGCATGAGGTGACACTGCGTCAACTGCTCAACCACACCAGCGGGTTGCCCGACTACTCGGCGTCCCGCGGGTTCGTCGACATCATCTCCGAGGACCCCCGCCACCGGTTCGAGTCCCGGCGCCTGCTGGAGTTCGTCGCCGGCGAGGACCTCGCCTTCCGGCCGGGCAGCCGCTACCAGTACTCCAACTCCGACAACATCGCCATCGCCCTGATGGCCGAGGCCGCCACCGGACGCCGGTACGAGGCACTGCTGCGCGAGCTCGTCTACGAGCCGCTGGGCCTGAACGAGACGAGCCTGCCCCAGGGCTACCGGCTGCCCGTACCCTTCCTCCACGGCTACCAGATCGACCCGCAGACCGGACCCGTCGACGTCAGCGAGGCCATCAGCGCCTCGGGGGCCTGGGCGGCCGGGGGCATCGTCTCGACGCCGAAGGACCTGACCGCGTTCATCCGGGGCTACGCGGGCGGCTCGCTCGTCTCGGAGCGCACCCGCCGGCAGCAGTTCACCTTCATCCGCGGCGCACTGTCCCAGCCCCCCGGCCCCGGCCGCACTGAGGCCGGCCTGGCCATCTACCGCTACACCACACGCTGCGGAACGGTCTACGGCCACACCGGCAACACCCCCGGCTACACACAGCTGGCGGCGGCCACGAAGGACGGCCGGCGCTCACTGACCTTCTCGATCACCACGCAGACGTCCCTCGACACCAACCCCGACCTGCTCGCACGGGTCCGCAAGGTCCAGGAGGACTTCGTCTGCGCCCTGCTGCGCTACTGACCCCGACGGCCACGAAGACGGGCCCGGCCCGCGCCCCATCGGCCGCGCCCGCGCCGTCACTCCTCCCGCGCGGGCAGGCCGGCGAGGCCGGTGTCGCGCAGGATGCGTCCGACGGTGTCGTCGAGTCCGCTCGCCGCGCCGATGACCGTCTCCACCCCGCCGGGCAGCAGGTCGAGCGGCCGGTACCAGGAGCTGAGTTCCGCCTCGGAGACCTCGTCCGCGATCGGCTTCGTCGCGTGCCGGGCGAGCGTCGCCTCGAAGGGCACGTCCAGGTAGTAGCCGTGGGTCGGGCCGCGGTGGTCGGCGCGCAGCCGGGCGAGCATGCCGCCGTAGTGGTCGGCGTAGAGGATGCCCTCGACGACCACGTGGTAGCCGGCGTCGAGGGAGTACCGCGCGACCGTGTCGATCAGGCCGATGTTCGCGCCGTCCGGCCGGTCGCGTTCGCGCAGGACGACACGGCGCAGGACGTCCTGGCCGACCAGGGCCAGGCCGCGCCCGAACCGCTCGCGCAGGCCGGCCGCGACCGACGACTTGCCCGAGGCGCTGTTCCCGCGCAGCACGACCAGCCGGGTGTCCGGGGTGCCCACCATCATCCGCGCAACGCTACCCGCCGGCGCCGCCGTGAAGGGGGCGGTCGTCACCTTCCGCGCCCGCTCGTTCACCGGATTCCCTTCACCCGGAGCGCTGGCGCGAAGGCGGCGTAATCTGGTCGAACCGCCACAGAATGCGCGTACGAGGAGCACGGTGCGCCGCCCACGCCGTGCCCCCCTCGCGAACGATCCAGGGAGGCGGCGCGTGACCGATCCGTTCGGCTTCCTCAGGATCCCCCGCGAGGCCGTCCCGGCCCGTCCCGTCGAGGAACGGCTGGGGGACTGGCGCGAGGTCCACGCGGGCCAGGCGCTGCTGCCGCTCGTCTCCCGGCAGGCCGACCGCTGCATGGACTGCGGCATTCCGTTCTGTCACACCGGCTGTCCCCTGGGAAACCTCATACCCGAGTGGAACGCGTACGCCGCCCACGGCGACTGGCGCGCGGCGTACGAGCGGCTGCACGCGACCAACAACTTCCCGGAGGTCACCGGCCGGCTCTGCCCGGCCCCCTGCGAGGACGCCTGCGTCCTGACGATCAACGCGGACCCGGTGACCATCAAGAACGTCGAGCAGGCGATCGCGGACGAGGGCCTGCGGCGCGGCTACCTCACCCCGCGTCCGCCGGAGAAGCAGACCGGCAAGACGGTGGCCGTCATCGGCTCCGGTCCGGCCGGACTCGCGGCAGCGCAGCAGCTGACCCGGGCCGGGCACGCCGTCACGGTCCACGAACGGGCCGACCGGATCGGCGGGCTGCTGCGCTACGGCATCCCCGAGTTCAAGATGGAGAAGATCCACCTGGACCGGCGCATCGAGCAGATGCGGGCCGAGGGCACGGTGTTCGTCACGGGCACGGACATCGGCTGTGCGGCCGGCCCCGCAGCCGGCCCCGCGGTGGGCCCCGCGGTGAGCCCCGGCGGGGCGGCCTCCACCAGCGCCGCCGAGCTGCGCGGCCGGTGCGACGCCGTCGTCGTCGCGATCGGCGCCGGCGAGCGCCGGGAACTACCGGTCCCCGGCCGCGGCCTGCACGGCATCCACCAGGCCATGGAGTACCTGACCTGCGCCAACCGGGTGCGGGAGGGCGACTACGCCGTGTCGCCCGTCACCGCCGAGGGCCGGCACGTCGTCATCGTGGGCGGTGGCGACACGGGCTCCGACTGCCTAGGGACCGCCCTGCGACAGGGCGCGATCTCCGTGGTCCAGCTCGACATCAACCCCGAGCCCGGCACGGGCCGGACCGACGGCGAACCCTGGCCGGTGTACCCGAGGACGTACCGGATCTCCCACGCCCACGAGGAGGCCCGCGGGTGCGAGGGCCGCGACCCCCGGCTGTTCTCCTCCGCCACCCTGCGCTTCGAGGGGGACGCCTCGGGCCGGGTCCGGGCGCTGCACCTGACCGCCGTCGAGCCGGTGGCCCGCAGTCCCCTCGTCGGCACCGAGCACGTCATACCGACCGGACTGGTGCTGCTGGCCCTCGGCTTCTCGGGCCCCGAGCGGGCCGGCGGCCTGCGCGAGCAGCTGGGGCTGGAGCTCGACGAGCGCGGGAACTTCGCGCGGGACGCCGGCTTCGCGGCGGGCGGCGGAAGGGCGCCGGGAGTGTTCGTCGCCGGCGACGCGGGCCGCGGCCAGTCGCTGGTGGTGTGGGCCATAGCCGAGGGCCGGGCGGTGGCCGCCGCCGTGGACCGCTACCTGACCGGCTCCACCTGCCTCCCGGCTCCGGTCGCCGCCCATGACCGCCCGATGACGGCTCTGGGGCGCATGCGCTACGGGGAGTTCTAGGCGGGCGCACGCGGTGCGGGGCCGCCACCGGATGGGGTGGCGGCCCCGCACCGCGGCGAACCGTCCTACTGGCCTCACGCGTTGGGGATCGTCAGATCGCCGGAGTGGGGCAGGCCGGGGATGTCGGGGACACCCGGGAAGCCGGGAACACCGGGGAAGCCGGGGATGTCAGGGACGTTGGGGGTCTCCGGGGCGGGCTTCGCCAACGGGTCGTCGCAGGGCGCGGCGAAACAGACCCAGGTATGGCTCTTGGACGGTTCGTAGCGCACGCCACCGTCAGTGCCCGCTTCCGTGCCGGTGCCGGTGCCGGTGCCGTCACCGTCGCCGAAGAGGAAGCCACCACCCCGGCCGATGAGGTTGAACTTCTCGCCGGAGTCGTCCTGGCCCTGGTCGGAGCCGAGGAGGGACTTCCCGCCGGGTTGGACGAGCAGGAGGTTGCCCTTGTTGTCGCTGCCGCCCTGATCATCGGGGGCCACGACGCGGTCATCGGCCACGGCGGCCCGCGGGGCCGCCGGGGCGGCGGCGAACGCGCTGGTCGGGACCAGCGCGCCGCCCACGACCACGACGGTCGAAGCGGCCAGGGCGAAGAAGCGCGGGGTGCGGAAGAGGTGGGTCATGGAAGCTCCCGGGTTCGAGGTGGGGAAGGGGAACATCCAGTAGGCCCCGGCCCGCCCCGCACGGTCACGTCCCTGAAACCCGTGGCTTGACGTAAGCGGAGCACCCCGCTATCCGCGTACGCCCCTCCGGCCGGCCCGTCGTGGGGCCGACCGGAGCTCCGCCGGTGTGCGCCGCAGGCTCAGCGGGTCGCGAGGAGGGTGAGGGTGTCGATCACGCGGTTCGAGAAGCCCCACTCGTTGTCGTACCAGGCGACCACCTTGACGTGGCGGCCGTCGACGCGGGTCAGCTCCGAGTCGAAGATCGACGAGGCGGGGTTGCCCGTGATGTCGGACGACACCAGCGGGTCGTCGGAGTACTCCAGCACGCCGGCCAGCGGACCCTGCGCCGCGGCGCGGTACGCCTCCAGGATCTGCTCGCGCGTCACCTCGCGGGCGACGGTGGTGTTGAGCTCGACGATCGAGCCCACCGGGACCGGTACGCGGATCGAGTCGCCCGACAGCTTGCCTTCGAGCTGCGGCAGCACCAGGCCGATCGCCTTCGCGGCTCCGGTCGAGGTCGGCACGATGTTGACGCCGGCGGCGCGGGCGCGGCGCGGGTCGCGGTGCGGGCCGTCCTGCAGGTTCTGCTCCTGCGTGTAGGCGTGCACCGTCGTCATGAAGCCGTGCTCGATGCCGGCGAGGTCGTCCAGTACGGCGGCCAGCGGCGCGAGCGCGTTGGTCGTGCACGAGGCGTTCGAGACGATGGTGTGCAGCGCCGGGTCGTACGTGTCGGAGTTGACCCCGAACGCCAGGGTGACGTCGGCGCCGTCGGACGGCGCGCTGACCAGTACCTTCCGCGCACCCGCCTTGACGTGGGCGCGGGCGGCCTCGGCCGAGGTGAAGCGGCCGGTGGCCTCGAGCACGATGTCGACCCCGAGCTCGGCCCACGGCA
The DNA here is from genome assembly GCF_042894695.1 of Streptomyces sp. NPDC001513. Taxonomy (NCBI): domain Bacteria; kingdom Bacillati; phylum Actinomycetota; class Actinomycetes; order Kitasatosporales; family Streptomycetaceae; genus Streptomyces; species Streptomyces sp. NPDC001513. The sequence goes on along the minus strand of NZ_JBIAVU010000004.1, from coordinate 126,277 downwards.
GCTGCGCCGGTTCCCGCTCGGCGAGCACCTTGATGCGGTGCCCGTCGACGACGAGGACGTCCCCGTCGACGGTCACCGGACGGCCGAGCCGGCCCGAGGTGGTGTCGTACGCGAGCAGTCGAGCGAGGGTGGCGGGCTCCGTCAGGTCGTTCACGGCGACGACCTCGAGGTCGCTGTCGCGTTCGAGGAGCGCGCGCAGCACGTTGCGCCCGATGCGGCCGAATCCGTTGATGGCAATGCGAGTCATGAGCGATGTCCCTTTCGTTCGCCATCAGGTTCGCGCCCGGCGCGTGCCCGCGACAGCGGCGTGATCGCCATGGTTCAAAAGGATCCCGCCACGGCGCAGTGGCGGACGGATCGCAGGTCGGCCCGCTATTCGCCCCGGGTGAAGGTGCGCCGGTACTCGGTCGGGGTGGTGCCGAGGATCCGCTGGAAGTGCAGGCGCAGGTTCGCGCCGGTGCCCAGACCCACGTCGGCGGCGATCTGCTCGATGCCGCGCTGCGAGCGTTCGAGCAGCTCACGGGCCACGTCGACGCGGGCGCGCATGACCCACTGCATCGGCGTGTACCCGGTGTCCTCCGCGAAGCGTCGCGAGAACGTACGGGGCGAGACACCGGCGTGCCGGGCCAGTGCCTCGAGCGTGAGGGGCTCGCCGAGCCGGTGCAGCGCCCATTCGCGTGTGGCGGCGAACCGCTCGCCGAGCGGCTCGGGCACGCTGCGCGGCACGTACTGCGCCTGGCCGCCGCTGCGGTAGGGGGCGGCGACCAGGCGCCGGGCCGCGTGGTTGGAGGCGGACACGCCGATGTCGCCCCGCAGGACGTGCAGGCACAGGTCGATGCCGGAGGCGGCGCCGGCCGAGGTCAGCACGCTGCCCTCGTCGACGAAGAGCACGTTCTCGTCGACCCGGACCAGCGGATGCTTCGCCGCGAGTGCCCGGGCGTAGTGCCAGTGGGTCGTGGCGCGTCTGCCGTCGAGCAGGCCCGTGGCGGCGAGCGCGAACGCGCCCGTCGAGATGGCGGCGAGCCGCGCGCCCCGCTCGTGGGCGGCGATCAGCGCGTCGATGACGGCCCGCGGCGGATCCTCGCGGTCCGGGAACCGGTAGCCGGGGACGAACACGATGTCGGCCCACGCGAGGGCCTCCAGCCCGTGGGTCACGTGGTACGCCAGACCGTCCCCGCCGGCCACGAGCCCGGGCGCCGCCCCGCACACCCGCACCTCGTACGGCATGCTCGCCCGGGTCGTGAAGACCTGCGCGGGGATGCCGACGTCGAGCGGTTTCGCGCCCTCGAGGACGAGGACGGCGACACGGTGGAGACGGGAGCGGGAGGCTGACACGGCTCGAGGGTACGCGGCACCGGGCCCGGCCCCCGCGCCGCCACCGCCGTCGGTGCTCGGGGCCTTTCGCGTCCTCGGTTCAGCCGCCGGAGCGCTCGTCGAGGAGCGGGGCGAGGCCGTCGAGGAGGCGCTGGAGACCGAACTCGAAGAGGGCGTCGAGGTCGAGGTCGTAGCCGGCCGCGGCCAGGCGGGAGAGCGCGGGGAACCGGCCGGTGCCCAGCACCGCCAGGAGCGCCGGCTCCTGGGTGTCCATCCACTCCTCGCTGTCGAGGCCGCTGTGAGCCTCCGCCTCCCGCTCCGTCTCCAGGTTGACGGCGATGCCACGGGAGTAGTTCAACAGCATGAGGTGCGCGGTGAAGGCGGACTGGAGGTCGAGTCCGTGCGCGTGCAGGGTGGCGAGCATCCACTCGCTGTACGGCAGCGCCGAGACGATCATCTGGGGGCGGGTCACCGACAGGGCCGGCGCGAGCCACGGGTGGCGGCGGAACAGGTCCCAGAGCTGCCGGGCCGCCAGTTCGACCGCCTCCCGCCAGCCCTCCGGAGCATCGGCGGGCAGCGGGTGCTCCGCCATGACTCCGTCCATCATCCGCATCAGCAGGTCGTCCTTGTCGGCCACGTGCCGGTACAGCGACATGGTCGCCACCCCCAGCTCGGCGGCCACCCGGCGCATCGAGACGGCGGCCAGCCCCTCCGTGTCGGCGACGGTGACGGCCGCACCGACGATCCGGCCGAGCGTGAGAGCCGCCTGCACCGAGGGCGCGTCGGACGGTGCGCCCGGGCGTGCGGCGCCGGCGGGCCGGGCGGCCCGCACCGGGCGGCTCGGGGCGGCCACGACCGTCCCGACGCCCGGGACGGCGCGCACCATGCCCTCGCGGCGCAGTTCGGAGAGCACCTTGGTCGCGGTCGCCATGGCGACGCCCCAGTGCCGGGTGATCTCGCGGGTCGAGGGCACGCGATCGCCCGGCGCCAGTTCACCCGACTCGATCCGTCGCCGAAGCTCGTCGACGATCCGGCTGTAGCGCGGTACCGCCTGTCCGCCCACCGAGACTCCTCCGCACTAGTGCACCTGGATGGGTGTCATCCTAGCGGCCGACATCGGGCGATCCCTGTCCACCCGCATCCCTCCCGCCTTTCCGCACTAGTGCAGCACTTCCCAATCATGGCTATCCACAAGGGATTTCATGCTTGCATGCCCGATTGTGTACGGCGTACCTTCGTGCCATGCCGAACAACGAGGTACTCATCTGCGGCGCAGGCATCGCAGGGCCCGCGCTGGCGTACTGGCTACGCACAGCAGGCTTCGCGGTCACGATCGTGGAGCGCGCGCCGGCGCCCCGGCCGGGTGGGCAGACCGTGGATCTGCGCGGCGCCGGCCGCACCGTGATCGAACGGATGGGCCTGATGGACCGGGCCAGGGCCGAGTGCGTGGACCAGCGCGGCCTCGCCCTCGTCGACACCATCGGCCGGACCACCGCCCGACTGCCCGCCGACAGCTTCGGCGGCGAGGGGATCGTCTCCGAGATCGAGATCCTCCGCGGCGACCTCGCCCGGCTGCTGTACGAGGCGACCCTGCCGGACACCGAGTACCTCTTCGACGACACCGTCACCGGGATCGACCAGGACGCGGACGCGGTCACCGTTACCTTCGAGAAGGCCGCGCCGCGCCGGTTCGCGCTCGTCGTCGGCGCGGACGGGCCGCACTCCGTGGTGCGTGCCCTGTCCTTCGGGTCGGAGCGGGATTTCGTCCACCCGATCGACCTCTATACCAGCTGGTTCACCGTCCTCGACGACCTGGACCTCGACGGCTGGTTCCTGATGCACAACGCGCCCGGAGGGCTGGTCGTCTCCGCCCGGCCCGGCCGCCTCCCCGGCGAAATCAAGGCCGGCTTCAGCTTCCGCTCGCCACCGCTCGCGTACGACCGCCGCGACGTCGCCGCCCAACAGGAGCTCGTGGCCCGGCGCTTCGCCCACGTCGGCTGGGAAACCCCACGCCTGCTGCGCGGGATGCACACCGCCTCGGACTTCTTCTTCGACTCCATGGGCCAGGTCCGCCTCGACAGCTGGTCGCGCGGCCGCGTGGCGCTGCTCGGCGACGCCGGATACTGCGCGACGCCGCTGACCGGCCTCGGGACCAGTCTCGCCCTGGTCGGCGCCTACGTCCTGGCCGGGGAACTCGCCGCAGCCGAGGGCGACCACGCCGTCGCCTTCCGCCGCTACGACACGGTGATGCGCCCGTACGTGAGCCAGGCGCAGCAGCTGCCGCCCGGCGGCGCCGTCGGGTACGCGCCGTCGGGCCGGCTCGGCATCCGGCTGCGCGACCTCTCGATGCGGTCGATGACCCGCTGGCCGATGCGGAACGTGTTCGCGGCGCAGTTCGCCAAGGCGGGGGACATCGCACTGCCCGAGTACGGTCTCGCGCGCGCCGTGCCGGAGGAGTGACCGGCGACAGGGTGCTGCGGAGCGCACCGCCGGGGATGCGCTCCGCAGTGCCTCACGTCGTCAGCGGTCTTGGGAGAGCTCGTACAGCTCGCGGAACCGGCCCCCCTTCAGGGACACGAGCTGGTCGAAGGGGCCTTGTTCCACGATGCGGCCGCTGTCGAGGACGACGATGCGGTCGGCGAGGCGGCAGTTCTCCATCCGGTGCGTGACGATCACCGTGATCCGGTCCTCCTTCATGTCCCGCAGGCCGGAGAAGACCATGTGCTCCCCGCGGGGATCCATGGCGCTCGTCGGTTCGTCCATGACCAGCAGGCCCGGCCTGCGGTGGAAGGCACGGCCGCAGGCCAGCCGCTGCCACTGGCCGCCGGAGGGCTCGTGGCCGCCCCAGACCGAACGGGCCAGCAGCGTGTCGAGCCCGTCGGGGAACTCCTCGACGGTCGTCCGCATGCCCACGGCGTCCAGCGCCTCCCACACGGCCTCCTCGCCGCGGGGGTCCGGCTGGCCGAGGGTGATGTTCTCCCGCGCGGAGAAGGGCCAGTACCCGTAGGACTGGGTGACGAGGCCGACGTGCGCCCAGGCGGAGCGCTGGTCCGCGTCGGATGTGGGCACGCCGTCCCAGGAGACGGTGCCGGAGGTCGGGGCGGTCAGGGAGGTCAGCAGGCGGATGAGGGTGGACTTGCCGGCGCCGTTCTCGCCGATGACGGCGACGACCTCACCGCGGGCCAGCGTCAGGGAGACGGGGCCGAGGGCGGGGGCGTCCTTGCCGGGGTAGGTGTACGAGGCCTCCTCCAGCCGGATCTTCTCCGGAGCGCTCTCCATCACCTGCGGGCCGCGCGGGCCGGACTTCTCGGCGGCCTCCTTGACGAAGGCGGTGTAGTCGCCGAGGTAGAGCGCGTGCTGGAACATGGCCGCCCCGTAGACGACGAGCTGCGACAGGGCGGCGGTGGAGGTGCGCATGGCGACGATGGCCGTGCCGGCGGCGGCGATGGCCATGTAGCCGCCGATGACGAGGCCGCCGAGCGCCCCGTACGTCGCCACGACGAAGACCCCGGAGGCGGTGGAGGCGATCAGGTAGACCCTGAGGTAGCGGGGCGCGGAGCTGACCATCCTGGAGTCGATGCGCTCACAGACGGCCGCGTACCAGTGGTGGGCGTACGGCCGCATGCTGTTGCCGCGCAGCTCGTCGGCGAGCTTGGGGGTGGTCAGGTGCCAGCGCATCATGTGCTTGATGTTCCGGGAGGCGATCGTCTGGTTGTGGAGGCGGTAGTCGAGGCGGGCGGCGTACACGGAGCCCAGGCCGCGGGGGACCACCGACAGCAGGAGCAGCGGGAGGAGCGCGGGGTGGACCACGGCGAGGACCGACGCGACCGCGACCATGTCGATCATGCCGCCGGTGAAGCCGAGGGCGTCCTGGAGGAGCATGGCGGAGCGGGCGGAGCCGGTCTCGGCGGCCTCCGAGCGCTCGGTGAAGTCGGGGGCGTCGTAGGCGGCGAGCTCCACGTCCATGTGGGCGTCGACCATGGCGAGGTCGGCGAGGGTGGCCATGCCGGGGTTGAGGCGGCGGGCGGCACTGCCGGAGGCGATGGAGGCCAGGGCGCCGAGGGCGGTCATCGCACCGGCGACGACCAGGGGCCAGGCGGCGGCCGAGATGCGTTCCTGGACGCCGTCGCCGGCCAGGAGCGGGACCATCGCCTGCGAGATCGCGGCGAGCGCCGCCGCCGTACAGATCCCGCCGAGGATCTGGGCGGCGACCAGTACGTGGAAGGCGGTGCGGTTGACGGCGAGGGCGAGCCGCGCGGTCTGCCGGAGGGCGGAGGGGACGCGGCGGGCCATCCGGCCGAGCGACAGCGCCTCCATGGTCTCGTTGTGCTGGCCCCAGGTGTACGTGAACTCCGGAGGCGCGGGTGGAGCGGGTGGCGCGGTCGGGGCGGGTGGGGCGGCGGTCTTCTTTTCCTCGGCCTGCTGCTCGGACATGCTCTTTCTCCTTCAACCGGGTTGCTGTGGAGGCCAGTTCGGCTGCACCCGCGCAGGGCGAGGAGGCCCGGGACCGCGGTGTGCGGAGGGGCCGTCGCGGGGTCGCTGCAACTGGGGGAGTGAGTACAGCGCAGGCCGGCGGCCGGAGCAGCGGGATCTGGCCGACCTCGCCGCGGCGGCCCCCTTGGCACGGCCGCTGATCGCGTCCGGGTGCCGCCGGGCTCCCGGACCGTGGGGGAGGTCAGGTTGGCCGGAACCTGCCGGTGCGGGGGTCGGGTCCTCGGAAATCGCTTGCGGGCTGCGACGCGGCCCCCGCGCGAGCGGAGGAGCCGCGGCCCGAGGGCGATCCGGCGGCTGCCCGCCGGCGGCCGGGTGGCGGCCATGTGTCCGGGCAAGGCAGGCTGTACTCATGAGAGCGCCCTTGCGCTCGCCCCCGGGACCGGGAGCCGGCGGTCACCACCAGGTCCTTTTCGTGATCGCGGAGTGCGTGCCCTTCGCGATCGCCCTGCTGGTGCTCTTCATCGAGCTCACGCCGCTGCACGTCGTGTACACCGGCCCGATGCTGGTCGCGACGCCCGCGCTGGCCGCGGTGACGATGGGCCCCAAGGGCACGCTCGCGGCGACGGCGGTGGCCGTCGCGGTCAGCGTGACCACCGCCACCCACAACAACGCCTGGGGTGGCCAACAGGTCTACACCAACTTCCTCGCCCTGTCCCTGGTCTCGGCGGCGAGCGTCATGACGAGCGGCGCCGCGCGCACGCGCCGGGAGAGCGAGCTCAACCAGGTCCGCCGGATCGCCGTCGCGGCCCAGGAGGCCCTGCTGCGGCCCGTCCCGGACCGGCTGGGCCCCGTACGGGCGGCCAGCATGTACCTGGCGGCCGAGTCGGGCGCGCTCATCGGCGGAGACCTGTACGACGTGGTCCAGACCCGGTACGGGGTCCGGATGATCGTCGGGGACGTCCGGGGCAAGGGGCTGCCCGCGGTGCGGGCCGCCGCGGTCGTGCTGGGCGCGTTCCGGGAGTCGGTGCACTACGAGGACGACCTGGTGGAGGTCGTCAACCACTGCGGGGCGGCCCTGCGGCGGGACGCCGCCGTCGCGGGCGCGAGCGAGAACGCCACCGAAGGCGACGACACGCTCCTGGAGGCGTTCGTCACCGCGATCGTCGCCCAGATCCCGGACGGCCCCCAGGTCGAGGTGATCAACCGCGGCCACCCGCCTCCGCTGCTGCTGAGCAACGGCACGGTCGTCTCCCTGATGCCCACCCTCCCCCTGCCGCCGCTCGGTCTCGAGGAGTTCATCAGCGGACCTCCCGGGCGGACGGACCACTATCCGTTCGCACCGGGTGACCGGCTGCTGCTCTGCACCGACGGCGTCATCGAGGCCCGCGACCGCGACAACGTCTTCTTCGACCTCCCCGAGGCCATGGTGAGCATGCGCGACCACACACGGTCGGCGTTCCTGGAAGGCCTGCACCAGGCCTTGCTCCGCCACACCCAGAGCCGCCTGGCGGACGACGTGGCGATCATCCTCGTCGACCGCCGCGAGGACGAGGCGCACCCGCCGGCCACGGACCCGACCTGCCCGACCTAGACCGCCCGGACGTGCTCCGGGCGGCGGCAAATTCGTGTGCGCCGGCGGCCGGGCCCGCGTTAGGGTCAGCCGCATGAACGTCACCGGCCCCAGCACCACCGCGACCGCGCGAGCGACCAGCTCGCCGGTTGCCGCCGCCTGACCTTCCCCTCTCCCCGGCGACCGGAAAACGGTCCGTCGGCGGTGCCGTGGCCTCTTTGCCCGGCCGGATGACTGAACGGTCCCGTTCTCCGGTGCCTCTCCCGCTCATATGCGAAGGACGCACCCCATGCACACGGAACAGCTGGTCAACACGTTCGTCGAGTACTTCGAAGAGCGTGACCACCGCCGCATCGTCGGATCGACACTGCTCCCCCCACCCGGCGACCCCGTGCTCTTCACCACCTCCGGCATGCACCCCCTCACCCCGTACCTGGAGGGCCGCGCCCACCCGCTGGGCAGGCGGCTGGTCAACGTACAGCGCTGTCTGCGGACCACGGACCTGGAGGAGGTCGGAGACGCCACCCACCTCACGGTCTTCGAGATGCTCGGCACCTGGTCACTGGGCGACTACGACGGTCCGCTCAGCCTCGACTGGGGATACGGGCTGCTCACCGAGGGCCTGGGCGTAGATCCCCGCCTGCTGCACGCCACCGTCTTCGCCGGTGACGGCCAGACCGGGCCGGACACCGCCTCCCTCCAGCTGTGGCAGGACCGGGGCGTCCCCGTCGAACTCACCGTGGAGGACAACTGGTGGTCCAACGGACCCGTCGGACCCTGCGGTCCCGACTCGGAGATCTTCCTGTGGAGCGGTGACGGCCCGCCCCGGTCGACACCCACCCGCGACGACCGCTGGGTGGAGGTGTGGAACCACGTGACCATGAGCCACCGCCGGCTCGACGACGGTTCCCTCGTGCCGCTTCCCCAGCGCAACGTCGACACCGGACTCGGCCTGGAGCGGCTGGCCTCGCTGCTCCAGGGCAGGTCGTCGGTGTTCGAGTGCGACGTCTTCGACCCCTGGCGCCGCCTCGTGCCGCCCCTGTGGCCCCTGGACGAACCATCGCTGCGGCTGGTCTGCGACCACCTGCGCTCGGCCATCGTCGTACTCGGCGACGGCGTGCGCCCGGCCAACACCGGACGCGGCTACGTACTGCGCCGCCTCGTGCGACGGGTGCTCACCGTGCTGTGGCGGGACGATCCCTCGCGCGGCCTCGGAGACCTGCCGGAGGAAGTGGTCCGGCACACCCTGGACCACTTCCGGCTGGACCTGCGGCCGGAGGACGTGCTCCGGATGTTGGTCGAGGAGGAACGCCGGTTCGGCCGGCTCCTGGAGCGCGGCCGGAAGGTGCTCGCCCGGCCCCGCTTCCGAGGCCCGCTGACCGGGGAGGACCTCCACTACCTCCACGACACCCACGGTCTGCCCCGCGAGCTGGTCGACAGCCTGCGGCCGGAGTGACGGCACGGGGTGCGCGCGGGCCTGCCGCCCAGCCGCCCAGCCGCCGACCTCGTCCCGGAACATGCGCATGCCGACCATGAGGCGGGTCTCCTGCCTCGGCCGACGGCACGACACGGAATATCGGTACCGGATGACCGCGCGAAACGATGGAATGTCGGTATGACCGGCCCCGAGACCGACAACGAACCCCCGGAGACCGACGACGAACCCCCCGAGCACCGGCGCTACGCCCACTACCTGGAACTCCTGGAAAGCGTCCAGGAAGCGGATGAGGCCGGCCTGGTGGCGGCCGTCCTGCGCGACGACTGCGTGGCGATGGCGGAGTCCGCGGTCAACCGCCACCTGGAGCGCCGGGCCGCCCAGCTGCTGACCGACGCCCACTTCCCGGACTGGGCCCGGACGACGGCCGCGGTCATCGGGGACCGGGCCTTCCTGTCCCGCCGCCTGCGCGAGTGGACCCTCCTGCGGGCGATCGCCCTGGACGAGCCGTGGACGGCCGAGGAGGTCACGGGCGCATCCGACTGGTTCCAGCGCACGGCCGCGGCCGCGCAGGCCGTCAGCTCACCCGAGGCCCTCGACCTGCTCGCCGAGCACGGACGCACCCGTCGCGTCCGCAACGCGGCGACCCTCCGCCTCCGGCCGCCGCGTCGGCGCCCGGGCTGATCACGGTCCGGTCGGCCAGGGGGAGGGAGGTCACAGACCGGGACCCTTATGGACCTCTTGCTCCGTATGTCACTCTGGCCGCTCCACCGGGTCACCCGCCTGCCGCACGACCCGGACGACCGACCGACACGGAAGCGCCCATGTCCCTGCCGTTCCCTTCCCGTGCCGTCCCCGCCGTACTGACCGGCGCCGTGGCCGTCCTGCTGGCGGCGTGCGCGCCCTCCGCCGCCGCCGGAACCGCGGCCCGCCTGCCCGCCTCGGCCCCGGCCGCGCAGCCCGCGGCCCCCACCGCGCACCCGTCCGCCCCCGGACCGTCCCCCGCGGTCACCCCGGCCGTCGCGGCCGCCGTTCCCACCGCGGCGCAGCCCGTGGGACCGGGCGCCGGCGTCCCGACGCAGGCCTCGATGCTGTCCATCCCCTCGGCGGGCATCTCGGGGCTGCGCGTGATGCCGTACGAGGGCACCACCGACGACGTACCGGGGACCCGCATCCAGGACCTCGGCGTGGCGGCCAGCCCGTACGGAAAGCGGGGCGGCGTCGGACCCGGTCAGGTCGGCAACTTCCTGATCACCGCCCACCGGCTCTCGGCGGGCGGTCCGCTGCACGACCTGCCCTCGGTGAACCAGGGCGACACGGTCCTCGTGACCCTCGGGAAGGTCGAGTACACCTACGAGATCACCGCGACCCGCAAGACGTCCTTCCGCTCGGAGCGCTCGCTCGGCGAGCAGCGCGCGGCCGTCCCCGGGGCGCCCGGTACGGCCCCCACCCAGGCCATGATCACGATCTCGACCTGCGCCACGCCCGAGGACCACGCGGAGGGCAACTTCTGGAGCGACGCCCAGGGCAACCCGGAGCACCGCATCGACAAGATAGGCGTCCTGCGCAAGACCTCCGCGGCCACGCCCGCCTCCTGACGCCCCCGGAAGCCCGTCGGCGCGCCCGGCAGCGATCTCGTACCGACGGGTAGTTTTCAGCCAATTACCGGCATCACGCTGACATGCTCCTGACAGTTCAAGGTGGCTGTGGGACTCTCCCCGCACGCACTCCGCACCCTCTGAGAGGCCCAGCGCCTCGCCCACCCCCACCAGTACGTGGCATGGAGGAGCGAACATGAGGCACACCCCGCCCATCAAGCACGGCACCCGCATCTCACGCGTCGCCGGGATCGCGACGCTCGTCGTCGCGGCCGCATTCGCCGGCACCGGCACCGCCCTCGCGCACACCCCCGGCGCCGCGGCCGCCGACCAGAAGGTCGACGGCGTGATCGTGGTCGCCGGCAACAGCTGCAGCTGGACCAACGCGAGCACCAGCGCCGCCGCCCCGGCCGCCCTCACCGTCGACCGCACCACCGTCAACGCGCCGGGAGGCAACCTGGCCTGCGGCGGCGGCATCGCCGCCTCCCTCAACAACAACCCCGCCTTCACCTTCGACGACACCGCCGGGACGGCGCGGACCGACACGATCGACATCACCGGCAGGCAGAGCTTCATCTCCTGCCGCTACAAGGCCACCAACATCGTGTGGGACCGCGACGGGACGAGCCGGAAGTACATCAACCGCGCCTTCACCGCCACCAAGACCTCGGGCAGCTTCCTGTGTCCGGGCTCCGTCAACACCCCGGTCGGGGACGCTTCCATGCTGTTCCGCTGAGCCGGCCGCTGCGGCGGACCCCGGCCCGGGGCTCCGCCGCAGAGTCGGCGAACCATCCCCTCCGAAACCGGGACACGGGCCCCCGGATTGTCTAGTCTCGCTGTCGGGCGGGGGAGGGGCGCGTGGAGGATGACGACCAGCAGTCCACGTACGCCGTGGACCGGCGTGTCGAGCTGTCCCAGGAGTGGGAAGGGCTCATCGGCGAGGTCCGCGAGCTGGGCCGCGCACGGGGAATCCCCGAACTGACCGACTTCCTGCGCCCACCGCGCGCGGCGTCGCTGACGGCCGCGGGCCGTGAAGGCGCCGTCGTGGCGGTCAACATCAGCCGCCTGCGCTGCGATGCCCTGCTGATCACGGAGACAGGCGTACGAGGACTGCCGCTGCCCGGGGTCACGGCCGGCGGGGTCGAGGACCGCACGGTCGCCTACCTGGTGGCCCTGCGCACGCTGGAGCGGGCGGCATGGGAACTCCAGGCGGCCCGGGCGCCGTTCGAGCAGGGCGACCGCTCCCCGGAGGTCTTCTTCCGCATCTCCGACGCGCGAGCGGCCCTGGCCCTGGCCCGCAGAGCGGCCGAGGACGAGCTCGGCACCCTCACCGCCTGGCTCTGGGACGAGATCTGCGGGCCGGTCCTCGACGCCCTGGGCCACACGCGGGCCCCGGCCGACGGAACCCCGCCCCCACGCGTGTGGTGGTGCCCCACGGGACTGCTCAACCTGCTGCCCCTGCACGCCGCCGGGCACCACGGCGAACCCTCCGACGCCACGCCGAGGACGGTCCTGGACCGGGTGGTGTCCTCGTACACGCCGACCGTACGCGCGCTGCTCACCGCCCGCTCCCGCTCCCGTTCCGGCACGGCGGCCGACGGGACCGGGCGGATGCTGTTCGTCGCGCCCGAGCCGGTCGGCATGCCGCCACTGGAGTCGCTCGCGGCGGACCGTGAGGCGCTGGTCGGGCGCTTCGGCGAGCGGCTGACCCGTCTGGAGGGCGCGGACGCCACCGCCGACGCGGTCCTGGCGGCACTGCACCGCCACCCGTGGGTGCACTTCAGCAGCCACGCCGGGCAGGACCTGGACGATCCGGGGCTCGGCTCCATCGCCCTGCGGGAGGACGGCCTCACCGTCCACGACCTCGCGGAGCGCAGCTACAGCGGGGAGTTCGCGTTCCTGTCGGCCTGTCAGACCGCCGTCGGGGGCATCGACCTCGCCAACGAGACGATCACCTTGTCCGCCGCCCTGCACATCGCGGGCTTCCGGCACGTGATCGGCACCCTCTGGTCCGTCTACGACCGGGCGGCCGCGGACGTCACCCGCGATTTCTACGGAGACGGCGCCGCCCCCGGCAGTGCCACCCCTGGCAGTACCACCTCAGGCGGCGGGCCCTCGACGGTGCCGGACTTCGAGCCCGCGGACGCGGCGCGCCACCTGCACCGCGCCGTGCGCGCCCTGCGCGACCGCGACCGTACGCGACTGACGACCTGGGTGCCCTTCGTCCACATCGGCCCCTGAGCGAAGCACCCCGACCGACCGCCCCCATCGGACCGCCCCGTCACCAGGGAGGAAGCGGCATGACCACACCGCAGCCCCATCCGCAGTCCACACCGCAGAGTCACTTACCGCTGCCCTACGAGGAGACGACGGACCCCCGCTACGCCCAGGAAGTGGCGCAGAACCACGATCTCCAGCACGTGAAGGGGGACGACTACGTCTTCGTCTGCACCTGCCCGCGCTGCGGGGCCGCGCTGGACATCCCCCTCTTCGATCCGGAGTTCCGGGCCTCGCCGCCCGGCAACGCCCAGGCCGGCGCCGCCGGTTCGCAGTCCGCGTCGAACCCCCCGGTGCCGATGAGCTGCACCTGCCAGGGGACCAACCACGACGGCCGCCCCGAAGGGCGCAGCGGCTGCGGAGCCTTCTGGGCCCTGGAGTCGTCATGACCACTCCCAGGGTCCCCCCACGGTTCATCGCCGGCCCTCCGGCCACGGCCCGGGACCTGCTGGCGGCGCAAGAGCGCCACCGCCTGGTCAGGGAGGCACTTCCCCGCCTGCGAGCGGCCGCCCTGGGCTGGCGCAACGCGGCCGGCGTGCTCATGGCCGGGCTCGTGGGCTTCGGCCTGGTCAAGGGCCGCACCGACGTGGGGCAGCTCGCCAAACCCTGGGCCGCCGGCGTCGGCGTCCTGCTGCTCGTGGCCCTGATCTGCGGTGCGTGCGGCGCGTACCTGCTCAACCGGGCGGCCCACGGATCACTGGCGCCCGCCCCGCTCGGGACGCGGACCACGCGCTCGGCCGTGGAACACCTGGAGGCCGGGTCCGCCCTGCGGGCCCTGCGGCGCGGCATCGCCATGACCCTGGGCTGCACGCTGTTCCTCGTCGGCGCCGTCGCCGCCACCTGGTACGGGCCGAGTGCCAAGCCGCCGGCGGTGGAACTCACCACGCCGGCCACGGGCAGGCTCTGCGGCACCGTGACCGGAGTGGGCGACGGCAAACTCCGGCTGAAGACCGGCGGTACGACGGTCGAGGTGGCGACGGCGGCCCTCACCCAGCTGAGAACGGTGGAGGCCTGTCAGTGATCACCACCCTTTGCAGGAGCCTCCGTTACCAGGTGCTGTTCCTGGCGAGGTGGCGCCCGCTGCTGACCCGTACCTTCCGGGCGATCGAGCGCGAGGACACGGAGGCACTGCCGGAGCTGATCGGCCAGGTCGACGCCATCCGGGCGCAGGAAGCCCATCCCCGATGGGCGCGCGACATGATCCGCAGGGCGGAGCTCCTGATCTTCATCGCCGGCTCGGAGTTGCTCCATGATCCTCACCATCTTGACCGGGCGATCGACTTGGGCCGGGCGGCCCTCACGGCGAACCCCCTCCCGTGGCAGGCGGAGGTCTGGGACCGGAGCCTGCTCGCGGACTGCCTCATCCAGCGCTTCGGGAAGCGCGGTGACAAGAAGGACGTGGACCAGGCGATCGTCCTCTACCGGCGGGCCGCGGACTTGTGCCGGGCCGCGATCGCCGCGCCGAGACCTCCGTGGGGCGAGTCGATCAGGCGCTTGTGGCGGGCTGCGTGGATCATCGACGAGGAAGCGGTCTTGCCGCCGCTGAACAGGGCGCAGATGTTCGCCGTCCTCCTCGACTTCGGGGACGTGCTCCACACGCGCTTCGAGTTCCTGAGGATCTTCGACGACCTCCAGCGGGCCGTGGCGGCGAGCGAGGACGCGGAGGCCCTCAGCCGGACGTTCGCCTGGGCGTTCTCGAACGGCGGGGGCAGCTACGGCCATGAACGCGGGGCGACCCTCTCCCAGCTCGCCGCCCTGCTGGTCCTGCGCTACGACCTCCTCCACGACCCCGAGGACATCGTCCGGGCCGTGTGGCTCCTCAAGGACGCGGACCGGCTCATGCCGCGCCGTGACGCCCGCAGCCGCTCGCTCGCCCGGCACCGGGTGAACGCCCTCACCACCCAGGGCCTGGCCATGCGCAGGCTGGAGGACTTCACCAAGGCCGACGCGGTGCTGCGACGGCGCGCGCCGGACGACCCGGGGTGGCTCCCGCAGGTCCAGATCCTGACCGGTCGGGCCGAGCTCTCCGACTCCACCGACGGCCTCGCCGAGGCCGTGGACATCCTGGAGGCGGCCGCCGCCGAGGACGGCTCCGACAGCCACGAAGCGCTGATGTGGCTCGCGGCGACCCTGCGTCAGTGGGCCGGCGAATCCGAGGCACACCCCCCACCGGGCGATGCGGTGGCGGATCCGCTGCCGGACAGCGCCACGCTCTGGCGCAGGTCCTCCGACGCCTGGCGGCGCGCCGCGCTCCGGGAGACGGCCCCCGCCTGGCGCCGGCTCGTTGCGGCGTCCTGGTGGAGCATCCAGATCACGGCCGCACACCCCGCCTCGGCCGAGGCCGCGCAGGCGGGCAGCGTGGCCGTGCGGCTGCTGCCGCTCGCGGCCTGGCGCGGCCTGGACCGCCTCAGCCAGGAGAAGCTGCTGCAGGCGACCGACTTCGACCTGGCGACGGGCGCGGCCGCGGCCCAACTGGCCATGGCGGAGCCGGACCCGGCGCACGCGCTGGAACTGCTGGAGCTGGGCCGAGGGGTGCTGTGGTCCCAGAAGCTCGACGTGCACACCGATCTGAAACTGCTTCAGGAGGTCTGCCCCGAGCTGGCCGAACGCCTCACGCGCGTGCGCGTACTCCTGGAGGAGGCCCGGGACCCGTCGGCGCGCACCGGCCGGGCCCGCCGGACGCCGCTGTCGTAACAGGGCGCGGCCCGTCGTTTGTCAAGTCCCGAAAGCTCGCGGCATGACGTGATGCGGGGGGAGGGGGCTTACTCAGGAGACGGACGCACGCGGAACGGGTGGGTCCTCGTCGCCGGCGATGTCGCCGGCGACGTCCGGGTTCCACCTCCGAGATGTGGAGGCGTTGACGGTTCGGAAGGAGTGAGCGCATGCGAGTCACCACGGTCTGCCCGCTGCCCTGTGTCCGGGGGCGAGTGTCATGAGTTCCCTGCCTCCTTCCTCCGAGCGCCCCACCGGCCCGCCGCCCGGCCCGTTGTCGGGCCGGGGCGCTGATGTGGAGCCGCCGCCCCCGCCGCCGCCCCCTCGGCAGCCGTCAGGGCCTCCGCCTCCCTCGGGACCCCCGTCGGGGCCCCTTCCGGTCTCTTCGGCCGGGTCTCCGCCGCCGTCGGGTGGCGGGCGGGTGCGCAGGTGGCGATCGCGCAGGGCCGTGCTGAGCGTGAGCACGGCGGTGGCCGTGGTGTCCGCGGTGGTCCTCGGTTTCGCCGTGCTGGGCGGGAACACCGCGGCGGGCGGCGAGGTCTTCCTCCAGGCCGCTCCCGAGGCCGGGCCCGACCCGTTCACTCCGTCGACGGCCACCCAGGCCGAGAGCGTCGCCAAGGCCACGCCCATGACCACCGGCGAGCAGGCGAAGGACGCCGCGAGCACGGCGCGCACCGCGAGCGCCACGGCGGGCGGTGCGCGCACGCTGGAGGTCGACGGCGGGTATCCGGGCCTGTACGGGGGGACACGGAACGTCGCGAGCTGTGACGTCGAGAAGCAGGTCCGGTTTCTCGCGCAGCACCCGGACAAGGGCAGGGCGTTCTCCGGCGCGCTGGGCATCCGGCAGCCCGAGATTCCCTCGTACCTGCGGTCGCTGACTCCCGTCCGGCTGGGCTGGGACACCCGGGTCACCAATCACGGCTACCGGAACGGCGCTCCCACCAGCTACCAGGCGGTCCTGCAGGCCGGCACGTCCGTGCTGGTCGACGGCCGTGGCGTGCCGAGGGTCCGCTGTGCCTGCGGGAATCCCCTCAACCCGCCCGTCGCGGTCAGGGGCAGGCAGGCGTACAGCGGCGAGAAGTGGTCCTCGTTCCGGTCCTCCGGCCTCGTCGCGGTCAAGCCTGCCGTGAAGCCGGTGAAGACCGTCACGGTCTTCGACCAGAACCGGAAGGGATGGTACGAGCGCCCGAGCGGCGCGGCGCAGGGCAAGCACGACCGTGAGATCCCGGTCCCGAAGGGTCAGACCCCCGGCTCTGCCTACCCGGTCCTCCCGGCGGCCCACCCGGCATCGGTCCAGACACCCCAGGACCCGAGCCCGAACCAGATCCCGGGCAACACCCCTGGTCAGCCGCCGGGCCACGCTCCGGGCAAGGCCCCAGGCACCGCCCCCGGCCAGGTGCCGGACCAGACGCCGGGCAATGCTCCGGACCAGACACCTGGAAAGCCGCCGACCCTAGCCCCGGGCGAGAAGGCGGGCCAGAAGCCGGACGGGGACCCGGGGAAGGTACCGGGCCAGGAACCCGGCAAGGCCCCAGGTCAGGCGCCCGGTGAGGACCCGGGCAAGGCTCCCGGAAAGCCCTCGGGCAAGGCGCCGGTCAAGGAATCGGGCAAGGAATCGGTGAAGGCACCGGGCCAGGAGCCGGGCGAGGACCCGGTGAAGGAGCCGGACAAGGACCCCGGTAAAACGCCCGGCCAGGACCCGGACAAGGCCCCTGCCAAGGTCCCGGACAAGGGCCAGGACCCCGGTGAAGCCCCGGCGAAGGATCCTGCGAAGGAAACGGTGAAGGAGCCGGCTCAGGCGCCAGACGATGACCCGGCGAAGGCGCCGGGCAAGAAGCCGGGCGAAGAGTCCGGCAAGGTGCCGGGCGAAGAGTCCGGCAAGGAGTCAGGCAAGGAGCCCGGTCAGGACCCGGGGAAGGCTCCCGGAAAGCCGCCGGGCAAGGAATCGGTGAAGGACCCGGGTAAGGAGTCCGGCAAGGAGCCTGGCGAGGGCCAGGGGAAGGAACCCGGCAAGGAGCCGGAGCAGACGCCTCGCAAGGAGTCGGGCGAGAGCCCGGGCGAAGGCTCGCAGAAGGTGCCGGGCAAGGAGTCAGGGAAGGAGCCTGGCAAGGCGCCCGCCCAGGATCCGGCGAAGGTGCCGGGGCAGGAGTCGGGCGAGCACCCCGGCAAGGAGTCGGCCCCGGACCCGGGCAAGGCCCCCGAGAAGGTTCCGGGCAAGGACTCGGGCAAGGTTCCGGGTCGGGAGTCCGGCCAGGAACCGACGAAGGTGCCCGGTCAGGAGCCGGACAAGGAGTCGGGGAAGGCGCCTGGCCAGGAGCCCGACAAGGGCCCCGCCCATGATCCGGCAAAGGTGCCCGGGCAAGAGTCGGGGAGGGGCTCGGGCCAGGGCTCGGACAAGGCTCCCGGGAAGGTTCCGGAGACCGGTCACGACACAGGTAAGGACCCTGGTCAAGAGTCCGGGCCGGCGCCGGGCCAGGCTCCCGGGAGCGCTCCGGAATCCGGCCAGGCGCCGGGCAGCGCCCCGGACAAGGGCGTCGGCAACGATCCCGGAACGGCGCCGGGGAACGAGCCGGGCAAGAACCCGGTTCCGGGTCAGGGTTCCGGCACCGGCACCGGCACCGGCACGGGCCCCGGCAACGGTCCGGTGAACGCACCGAGCCAGGAGTCGGGCAAGGGCAGCGGCCAGGAGCCCGGCAATGAGTCGGGGCGGCAGCAAGGCGGAGACCCGGGCGGTGAGTCGGGGGAGGAGCAGTCCGGGTGATCCGGTGGTTCGGGTCCCCGGGCGATGAGGCTCCGGCTGAGCCGGGGCCAGCGGTTTCGTGGTCGCCCCTCCACCTCGCTCGGCAAGCCCCGACAGCGAGAACCGGCCAGGTCAGCGCAGCGATTCCCGCGGCGGGCGCTCGCGCAGGGCTCCGTACGCGATGAAGTAGGCGGGGACTCGGTTCAGCCACCGGGATTCGGTGATGAGCTCCGTCATCCGCTTGGCCCGCCGGGCATCGCCGAACGCGGTGCGGCCGGCCAGCAGCGGTTCGATGACCTGGGTGTGGGCGAGGCGTTGAAGGCCTTGGGTCGCCACCGTGGTGGGCCAGCGGCGGCGTTGGATGCTGCGCACGTCGTGCAGTCCCACGGTGCCCTCGCGCAGCGGCCGTACGAGGTGGCGAGCGGCGGCCACCGCGTCCTGGACGGCGAGGTTGATGCCGATGCCGCCGACGGGTGACATCGCGTGGGCGGCGTCGCCGATGCACAGCAGCCCGGGGCGGTGCCAGCGGCGCAGCCGGTCGAGCCGTACGTCGAGCAGTTTCACCTCGTCCCAGGAGGTGAGCGCATGGCTTCGGTCGGACAGCCACGGGGCGGCCTCCGCGAAGCGGGTCGTGAAGCGCTCCAGCCCCTCGGCGCGGCGCTCGGCGTCGGTCCCCTTGGGGATCAGCGCGGCGCACTGCCAGTAGTCGCCGCGGTCGATGAGCGCGGTGAAGAAGCGGTCGCCCAGGCCGCCCACGAGTCCGCTGGGGTCGTCCTCGTGGCGGGGCAGCCGGAACCACCAGGCGTCCATGGGGCAGGGGAAGTGTTCGAGGCCGAGCTCGGGCAGCGCCCTGGCCAGTGAGCCGCGGCCGTCGCAGGCCACGGTCAGGGTGGCCCGGAGCTCGCCGGTGCTGCCGTCCGCGGAGCGGTACCGCACGCCCGTGACGCGGCCGCGCTCGATGAGGAAGGAGGTCGCTTCGGTGTCCATGCGCAGATGGAACGAGGGTTCCCGGCCCGCTTCGTCGGCGAGGAGGTCGAGGAGGTCCCACTGGGGCACCATCGCGATGTAGTTGTACTTCCCGTGCAGTGCCCCGATGTTCCCGATGGTGACCAGGGACCGGTCCGCTCCGAGGGGCAGTTGCACGGTGGTCACGCGGCGTTGCGGCAGCCGGGCGAACCGTTCGGCGAGGCCGATGTCGTCCAGGAGCGACAGGGTGCTGGGGTGCACGGTGTCCCCGCGGAAGTCGCGCAGGAAGTCGCTGTGTTTCTCCAGCACCGTCACCTCCACACCGGCCCGGGCCAGCAGCAGCGCCAGCACCATTCCGGCCGGCCCGCCTCCCACCACGCAGCACGTCGTGCGCTCCACGGCAACCACTCCCTTCGCGGGCCCGGGTGAGCCCCAGAGGAGGTATACCGCACCGGGGGTGGCGGGGCCGGTAACGGCGACCCGGGCCTGACCGGTCCTAGTACGGGCTGTGCATCGTGAGGAATCGGATGTCGAGGTCCGTCTCCAGGTAGTCCATGCGCCGCTCCCAGAAGGCCTGCATGTGGGGGAGTGCGAGGTGGGCGTCGAGGTCGGCCCGGGAGCGCCAGGCCTCGTAGAAGACGAAGGTGCCGGGCTCGTCGCGGTCTTCGTGGAAGTGGTACTCCAGGCACCCGGGCTCCTGCCGGGTCGGCTCGACGAACGACAGCAGGAGTTCCTTCAACTCCTCGGCGCGCTCGGGTATGGGGCGCGCGGTGCCGACGAGTGCGAACGGCTGGGACATGCAGGGTTCTCCCCCCGATAGGTACAATCAATCTCGTACCTTCCGCACGCTACCGAACGCGTAGGTACGATGCAATCCATACCTCAAGGGAGGTGTCCCGCATGCCCGACGGTGAAGGTCACCCGGACGTCGAGGAGATCGAGCTCGGCCCGGTACTCGCCGCGCTGGCGGATCCGCTGCGCCGCCGCGTGGTGCGCGAACTGGCGGCCGCACCGGACGGCGCGGCGCGGACGTGCAGCTCCTTCGGGCTGCCGGTCTCCAAAGCAACCGTCACGCACCACTTCCGCGCACTGCGCGAGGCCGGGCTGATCCGCCAGGTCGACCGGGGCAACAGCCGGATGGCCAGCCTGCGCCGGGCCGACATCGAGCAGCGGTTTCCCGGACTGCTGGGCATCGTGGCGGCCGAGCCGGCCGAGCCGGCCGAGCCGGCCGAGTGAGCTCAGGGGGTGGGACGCGCCTCGGTCCCGAACCCCCTACGGGTTCGGGACCGAGGCGCGTACGGGCGGCCTGCCGCCATCCGCGGCATCCGCGAGCGGTCAGGTCACCGCTTGAACATGTCCTTCATCTTTTCCTTGGCCTGGCGGGCATCGCCCTTCGCCCCTTCGGCGCGGCCTTCAGCGGTCAGTCGCTCGTTGCCCACCAAGCGGCCGGCCGTCTCCTTGAGCTTGCCCTTGGCCTGCTCGGCCTTGGCCCGGCCCTTCTCGTTGCTCGACACAGCTGATCACTCCCTGAGGCTGCGGGAAATGCCTTGCCCTCCGCGTCTGACCCCGATCGAGCCCCGCAAACGTGAGCCGCGAGAACACGCCCGGCATCCGGTCTTCGAGAAAAAGTGCACTCCGACCGTTTGAGCCGACGAAGACCGGCCATAAGGGTGGTCACGGGAGTCCGCGACGGTGAGCGGCGCGGGTTCCCCAGCGGTCCCGGGCCGCGTGGTGGCATCCCCCCGCCATCACGCGGCCGGGCTCCTGCGAACCGCGATTCCGCGCGACGGGCACGACACACCACGCCACGCTGCCGGATTCGCCGTACCGCGGACAGCGCGCGGGGAACCGCTTCGGAATCTCCTGTGTCAGCTCCCTTCGAGGGGGCAGGGGCGTGAACGTCCATGTCACCTACATCCGTTGAGGAGATATGAACAGCGCTCTTCGTGTGCTGTCCGTCCTGGGCGGCTCGGTCCTGCTCACCCTCGCGGCCGGCTGGGTCGTCGACCTGCTGCTGCGCCGAGCCGACGCACGCCACCCCGAGACGCCCCTGTGGAACCTGCTGCGCCGGTGCCGCAACGCCCTGCTGATCGTGCTGTTCGCCGCGCTGCTCAGGGGCGCCTACCGGCAGATCGCCTGGCCACCGCTGCAGGACCACGCTGCCGCCGTGGGCCGGGTGCTCTCCCTCACCCTGATCGGCGCCGGGGCCTGGCTGCTGGTGGCCGTGGCCTCCGCCGTCGTCGAGTCGGGGTACGCCCGCTACGCCACCTCCACCCGCGACCCGGCCCGGCTGCGCCGCGTCCGCACCCAGGTGACCCTGATCATGCGCGTGGTGACGGTCCTGGTGGCCGTCGTCGCGGTCGCCGCGATGCTCGTCACCTTCCCGAGCTTCCGCGCACTCGGCACCTCCGTGCTCGCCTCCGCCGGAATCATCGGAATCGTGGCCGGCGTCGCAGCCCAGTCCACCCTCGGAAACCTCTTCGCGGGCTTCCAGATCGCCTTCGGCGACATGGTGCGCATCGGCGACACGGTCGTCGTCGCGGGCGAGTGGGGGGTGGTCGAGGACATCACCCTCACCTTCCTCGCCGTACGCACCTGGGACGAACGCCGCATCACCATGCCCGTCTCGTACTTCACCACCCGCCCCTTCGAGAACTGGTCGCGCGGCGGCATCCAGATGACCGGCACCGTCTTCCTCCACTGCGACCACCGCGCACCGGTGGACCTCATGCGCGACAAGGCCGAGGAGATCCTGCAGACGCGCAACGAGTGGGACGGCCGCGGCTGGGACCTCGCCGTCACGGAGACGACGCCGTCCACCATCGTGGTGCGGGTCATCGTCACCGCCAAGGACCCCGACGACCTGTGGACGCTGCGCTGCACCGTACGGGAGCAACTGGTCGCCTGGCTCGCGGAGAAGCACCCGGACGCCCTGCCGCGCATCGTGCTGGACGCGGCACCGGGACAGCCGCCCGCGCCGGACGCCACCGGAGCGGCCGACGCCGCGCGAGCCCGGAAGTAGTCCCCCGGAGAACGGCCCGCATCGCCGCCCGAAAGCAGGGCAGCCGATTGGAAGGCGGTCGAACCCGACCGCTTCACCCGTTGAACCGACCTGCTGTTGAACCGGCCATCGAACCGGCCATCGAACCGGCCGACGAACCGGATACGGAACCGGCAAACGAAGGGCACTCCCTTGGCACGCACCGTCGCCCACGTCATCGTCGACGCACTCGAGGAACTCGGCGTCCAGCACGTCTTCGGCGTCGTCGGAGACGCCTTGAACCCGCTCACCGACGCCATCCGCACATCCGCCGGACTGAACTGGGTGGGCTGCCGGCACGAGGAGGCCGCGGCCTTCGCCGCCTCGGCGCAGTCCCAGCTCTCCGGGACCCTCGGCGTGTGCATGGGCACGGTGGGACCCGGTTCCGTGCACCTGCTCAACGGCCTCTACGACGCCGCCAAGAGCCGCACCCCCGTCCTGGCGATCTGCGGCCAGGTCCCCCTCGCCGAGATCGGCAGCGACTACTTCCAGGAGGTCGACAACGACCTGCTCTTCCGCGACGTCGCCGTCCACCGGGCCACCGTCACCTCCCCGGACCAGATGCCGCGCCTGCTCGAATCGGCCGTACGCGCGGCCGTGACCAGGGGCGGAGTGGCCGTCCTGACCGTGCCCGGCGACCTGGGCGACCAGGAAGTGAGCGACGACAGGCCCACGCGCTTCGCCCTCGACCGCGCCGTCACGCGGCCCGACGACCCGGCCCTCGCCCGCGCCGCCGAGCTGCTGAACGCCGCCTCCCGGGTGACCCTCCTCGTCGGCCAGGGCGCCCGGGAGGCCCGTACCGAAGTACTGCGGACCGCCGAGCTGTTGGCGGCGCCCATGGTGCTCACGCTGAAGGCGAAGGAGGGGTTCGAGGACGACAACGCCTTCCAGGTGGGCCAGACCGGCCTCATCGGCAACCCCGCCGCCGCTCACGCGCTCGACAGCGGGGACGTACTCCTCATGCTGGGGACCGACTTCCCCTACCGGGAGTGGTACCCGAAGGACGCCAAGGTGGTCCAGGTCGACGCCCGTGAGGACCACCTGGGACGCCGCACCCCCGTGGACGTGGGTCTGGCGGGCGATGTCGGCGCCACCCTGCGGGCCCTGCTCCCGCTGCTGAACGCGGCCCCGGACCGTGCCCACCTCGACGACGCCCGGGAGCGTTTCCGCCACTGGCAGGAGGGCCAGCAGCGGCTGGCCGACCCCGCCCACGAGCACCGCTGGACCGGGAAGCTGCGGGCTGCCCTGGACAACCGTGAGCACGCCGTCCGCCCCGAGGCGCTGGCCGCGGCGGTGGACGCGTACGCCGCCGAGGACGCCGTCTTCACCTCCGACACCGGCATGGCCACCGTCTGGCTCTCCCGTTTCGTCACCATGCGCGGCGACCGCCGGCTGATCGGCTCGTACAACCTCGGCTCGATGGCCAACGCCATGCCCCAGGCCCTCGGCGCCCAGTTGTGGGCGCCCGAGCGGCAGATCGTCGCGCTGTGCGGGGACGGCGGGCTGAGCATGCTGCTCGGCGATCTCATGACCATCAGGACGTACCGGCTGCCGGTGAAGCTCGTCGTCTTCGACAACCGCCGCCTGGGCATGGTCAAGCTGGAACAGGAACAGGCGGGCCTGCCCGAATTCGGCACGGAACTCGACAACCCCGACTTCGCCGCGGTCGCCACGGCCCTCGGCCTGACGGGGATCCGGGTCACCGACCCGGCCGATCTCCACGAGGGCGTACGCCGGGCCTTCGAGACGCCGGGGCCGGTCCTGCTGGACGTGCTCACCAACCCGGAGGAAGTGGCCGTGCCCGGCAAACCGACCGTGGCCCAGGGCTGGGGCTTCGCCGTGGCCAAGGCCAAGGAGTTCCTCCCGTAGCGCTGTTGAGGAGGAAGACGTACGTGCACAACGGGAGATCCGGGGCATACGCCCTTCAAGAGGCTCGTTGATCCTTTTCACTCACCGGAGGAGTTGTTCTCACGTGACCGAGCATGTGTGGAGTTACAAGTCGACGTCGGGCCACCTGGCCGGGACCGATCTCACCGGCTACAAGGTCGAAGCGGTCGACGGCAGCATCGGCAAGGTCGACAAGCACTCCGACGAGGTCGGTGACGCCTACCTGGTCGTCGACACAGGGGTGTGGATCTTCGGCAAGGAGGTCCTCCTGCCGGCGAGCACCGTGATCTTGATCGACCCGGAGCAGCGGACGATCCACGTGGAGCGCACCAAGGAGCAGATCAAGGACTCCCCGGAGTTCCACCGGGACAAGCACCTCGGCGACGCCGGCTACCGCGAGCAGTTGGGCCTCTACTACGGTCCCGCCGGCCCGTTCGGCGGCCCGCTCGTCTGACCCGCGAGGAGGACGGGGCCCGGACTCGACGAGTCCGGGCCCCTCTTCGTCAGATCTCTCTGTCAGGTCTGTCCGTCAGGTCGCGGGATGCGTTCCGACGGCCTGCCGCAGGTAGGCCACGTGCCCGCCCAGCGCGCCGGTGACGGCCACGGCGGCCAGCCCGCCCAGCGACCACAGCCGGCCCTTCGCCGAACGGCCGCGGAGCCGCGCCGTCAAGGACGCGGCGTAGCAGGCCACCGCGGCCGCGTTGGAGACCGCGTGGGCCAGCCCGACCCGGGCCTGCTCCGGCGGCAGGTCGGCCCAGTCCACCCAGCCGGCCATCGCCGCCGGGGCGACCCCCACCAGCCCGACGCCGGTGAGGGTGGTCGCCGCATGCTGCGCCCCCGGTACGACCTCCAGCACGGCGGCCGACAGCCAGCAGCCGATCGGCACCTGTACCAGTACGGGATGCAGGGGGTGGCCCAGCGGCCTGCCGCGCAGCAGATCACGCATGCCGCCCAACGGGAGCGCGCGGATCCCCCGCTGCATCACCCTGATCGCCGGATCGGCCACCGTCGTCCGCTCGATCCGGTCCAGGGCCGTCAGCCAACATGCCGATGCGGTACCGAGCGCCGAGGTCTGCCCGGCCGGCTTCTCGGTACCGGGGACGTGTGAGTTCATACCCGACGCCTACCCGGAGCCGCGCGGCCATCCCACCGTGGCCCCGACTGCACCCGAACGGACGGCCCGCCAACGGCGCAGCCGTGACGGGCGTCAGGTGCCGGGCACCGCGGCCGAGATCGCCGCGAGGGCCGAGCCGGGGTCCTGTTCGACCGCGAGGTCGCCCAGGGTGACGACTCCGACGAGGTCGCCGTCCTCGGTCTCCACGGGCAGGCGCCGCAGCGCGTTCCGGCGCATGAGATCGACGGCGTGGTCCACACCGTCGTCAGGCCGTACGGTGACCGGCGCACTGCTGCACACGGCCTGCACGGTCGTCTCCGCGGGATCCCGGTTCTCGGCCATGGCACGCACGACCAGGTCCCGGTCGGTCAGGATGCCGCGGAGCCGGCCCTCGTCGACGACGAGAACATCCCCGATGTCGGCGTCCCGCATCACCCGCGCCACTTCCGCCAGCGACGTCGACTTCTCGACGGCCACCGGATTCTTGGTCATCACCTCGTGGACACGACGGACACGTCGGGTCATGGATCCTCCCACTGCTGGGCGCCGGTGGCTCACGACTGGCGCTGGAACCGCCGGGCGCGGTGACTCCTCGGCTGATGCGCGACCTCCATGACGAATCCGCTGCGGGGCCGCGTCGGAATCCGGCCCAGGGGGATGGACAGGTCCTGCTGGGGTACGGCGAAGTCCAGATCGGCCAGGGCCGGCGCGAGCGCGGCGAGCAGGGAAACGGTGATGTCCTCTCCGGGACAGCGGTGGCCGGTGCGCGCGTCGCCCCCGCCCTGGGGGATCAGCAGGTCGCGGTCGGGCTCGTGACCGAGGAAGCGCCCGGGGGCGAAGTGGTAGGGCCGTTCCCACAGATCCGGGTCGTGGTGGTGCCCGTACACGTCGAGGAGGAGGTGGGTCCCGGCGGGGATCTCGTGACCGTCGAGAGTCAGGTCGTCGACGGCGATGGCTCCGATGAAGGGGATGAAGGGGTAGAAGCGCCGGACCTCGTGGGCGAACGCCCGGGCGTACGCCGGCCCACCGGCACGCAGCTGTTCGCGCCCGCCGGGATGGCGGTGGAGGGCGTGGGCGGCGAAGACGGCGAACCACGCGATGGCCACGGTGGGACGGATGATGTTCAGCAGCTCCACGGCCGCCGTGTGCGGATCGAGCGGGGCGCCGTCCTGATCGCGGTGCCCGGCGACCGCTTCCAGCGGGCTCCCGGCCACGGCCGCGTGCCGGGACGCGGAGAAGATGCCGTCCGGGTGCGGTCCGGTTCCGCGGAGGTCGACGACGGCGGCGGCGAGGGCCTGCTCCTGGCGGCGCCGGGCGTGTCGGGCCCGCAGCCGCCGGGGTCCGGCTCCCGCGGAGCCGTCGATCATGGTGACGCAGTCCTCGGCGATCTCCCGGGCCGCGTCGTCCGGGACCGGCAGCCCCACCCAGTCGCAGACCGCCCGGGTGAGCAGTGCGGCCACCTCGTCGAAGAGGACCACCCGGCGGCCTTCCCAGCCCGTCACGGCTTCGCGCCAGCCGCGCTCGACGCCCTCGGTCAGGGCACGGACGGCGCCCGGCGACATGAGGAGGGAGACGAACAGCTCCTTGCGCACCCGGTGTGGCGGCCCGTCCAGGCTGTGCACCGCCCCCTCGCCGAAGAGCGGGTCGATCACCTGCGCGGGCAGGGCACCGTGCCGCCGTACGTGGTCCGTGTCGTAGAAGAGGGCGACGGCCCCGGGCCCGTGCACGAGCGCCGCCGGACGACCGAACAGGTGGGTGCGGACCACGGGCGCACCGTGATGGGCCCGACGCAGGTCGGGACCCCATGCGTAGCCGTGGGCCAGCAGGGACAGGGTGCTGTCGGTCAAGAGAGCGGACATGTTCTCCACCTACCTGGTCACGTACCCCGTTACGGTCACGGTCACGGTCACGATCATGTCGATGTTCACGGCCACGGCCACGGTCAGACCGCCTGGGATGCGAGCTCGTTGTAGGCCAGATGGGACAGGTCCGTGGCCCGGACGGTGACCTGGATGCCGTCGAGAAGGTCCTGGAGGACGGGATCGGCCGAGGCATAGGCGAGCTTGTGCGCCGGCAGCGCAGCGTCGGGGATCCAGAAGATCATCACGAGGTCGCTCCTGCGGGCCCCGTCCGATGCGGCGAAGTGCAGGTCGTACACGACGAACCTGGGCTCGTCGGCCGGCAGCGACCCCAGCATCTCCTCGTGCGTGAGATTGCCCTGGCTCTCGACGACAACCGTCTCCAAGGGCTCGTTCAGCCGGTAGACGACCGTGTTGATCTCCCGTTTGCTCTTCAGCTCCTGCAAGGCGCTCAGGCAGCTGCCGTCCACGGTGATACCCGAGCTGCTCACGGCGATCCGCTCTCCTCGGTGTGATCGGCTCCCTGCGGATGCTGCCGGATCTGTTCCTCGCGGCCGATCCCCGGGCGTTGCCGCTTGGCGGAATGGCCTGCGGCACCCGGGCGACCGGAGTCCCCCGTACGGCCGACTACGGCCTCGTCCGCTGCCTGGCGGGCCGCGCGGTCCCCGCTTTCGCCGACGGCCTCCGACGGCGGGGTGGGCGCGCGGTGACGCTGCTGCTTGGGCTGGCTCATGTCGCACCTCCTCGATGCACCCGGGCCGGTCTGCTCGCGGTACGCGGGCCCGCTCGCGTCGGTCCTCACACGGCCTCAGTCGTCGCGGGGGCTCACCCAGCGGGTGCCCTTCCCGCGCGGCTTCTCGGGCTGCTGCGGCCGGTCGAGACGGCTGGCCTCGTCCGTGTCGGCGGCGGCCGTCTTCCCATCATCGCGGCGGTCGCCGCTCGGCGCGTGTCGGTCATGTGCCTGCCCGTGGTGCCCGTGGTGCAGCGGGACTCCTCCCGCACCGCCCTGCTCGTCCATGGCCGTCCTCCTCGCTGCTGCTCCCCGAGGCGCTCGTGCTCCTTGAGGCGCTCCTGCTTCTCGCGCCCCTGCGGGGCGGCTGCCCGGCCCCCGGCCGGCGAAACCCCGACGCGGCCGCACGCCATCGGGCCGGTGTCCGTCATGGCGCCGCCTGATCGGCGGCCCAGGCCGGTACGGGCGCCGGCGGCAGCGACCACCGGACCAGCCGGACCGCCGCCCGGGCCACGGGCCGGACCCACCACCGCTCCAGCGGGAGCCGCCGGGGCAGCCCCAGCTCCGCCCGGGCCCAGTCGGGCAGCAGTACGACCGCACCTGCGGCCAGGGCCGCGTACGGCAGGCGCAGCGCCCACGGCAGTGGCGGGCGGCGGAGGATGAACCGGGCCGCGTCCCTCGCTTCGGGGGTGCCCCGGAGCTGCGGCCGCTGCTCCTCGATGCGCGCGGCGAGTTCCGCGACGGTGCGCGGCGGGTCGGTGACGCCCAGTGCCGCACCGACCAGCGCCATGCCGGCCACGTACGCGTCCTGATCCGGGCCGCTCAGCGGTCGGGCCCCGTACTGCTGGTGGGAGTGCAGGAAGCAGCTCAGCTCGGCGTCGTGCACCCACGCGAGGAGGGCCGGATCCGTGGCCGCGTACGGCTCGCCCCCGGGAGCCCGTCCGCTGACCGTCCTGTGTACGGCGATGACCCGCTCGACCGCGCGTTGGGCGTCGTCGGCCGTGCCGAAGGTGGTGAAGGCGAGGAAGGTGCTGATGCGCTGGAGCCTGCCCCAGGGGTCTTCCCGGTAGGCGGAGTGCCGGGCCACGGCGGCCATCGCCAGGGGGTGCAGGGACTGCAGGAGCAGGGCGCTGATCCCGCCGACGAACAGGGCGGCGTCGGCGTGGACCCGTCGCACGGGGTGGTCCGGCCCGAACCAGCGGGGACCGGGCGTGAGGTGGATGCGTTTCCGGGTGGCCGGGCCCTCGGGCCCCGCCACCCGCAGGAACAGTGCCTCGCCCAGCCGAGCACGGGCACCTGTGACGACCGTCCTCCACTGGCCCATCAGGCTGAAGGGGCGCCGCGTCGCAGAGCCGGTCACGGCGAGTCCGGCTCCGGCGAGTCCGGCTTCGGCGAGTCCGGCTCCGGGTTCCGGAGCGCGGGCCGGGACCAGAGCGCGTCGATGCCTTCGGACTCCGGCCGCAGTCCCAGCTCGCGCAGCTGGTTGACCGCCGACATGGCGGCGAACATCGCATTCGGGTTGGCGCCGTCGCCCCCCAGTTCGGCGGAACGTTCGGCGAAGCCCGTCGTGAACGCGCTCGGCCGGACCTGCCCGCTCTCCCCGGTCAGCCCGAGTGTCGCCGCCTGCAGGGCCGTGGCCTGCTCCAGCAGCCCGTCCAGGTAGGACACGACCTCGGCGCCCCGGCGCAGGGCGAAGGTGTGCCCGTCGGTGAGGACTGCGGCTTCCCCCTCCTCGAAGAGGAGCGCGACGGAGCCGAGGACGGTCTGGAGCTTGAGCTGGTCGGCGTCGGCCATCGCACCGCAGGGGCCGTTGCCCTCGTCGGACAGGTGGAGGACCCCGCAGTCCCGCAGGTGCACGATCACATGTCCGGCGCAGTGCCCCTGACTGCGCAGCACGCGGACCGCGCCGTCGGCGAAGGTCCAGCCGGTGAAGCGGAGCGAGCCGATACGGATCCGCTCCGGCGGCAGCTCCTCGTAGGTGCGGGTCGTCGCGCCGAAGGGCCGCAGCGGCTGAAACAGCGACAACAGCTTGCCGGCCAGCGCGGACGGCGCGGGCAGGGGCGCCAGCCCGACGATGCGGTCGAAGGACCGCACCCAGTACCCCGACGGGTCCCGCATCTGGTCGAGGTCGGGGGCGGGTACGTAGTGCTCCACCGGCACACCCCACTCGTCGGCCAGGTCGTTGTTGCCGACGTGGTCCAGGTGGCCGTGCGTGGTCAGCACCAGGACCCGGGACCAGCTCCCGACCCGCTCCGTCGCCTCCCGCAGCGCCGCGCGGAAGGCCGCCGTGACGCCGGTGTCCACCAGCACCAGGGTGTCGCCGACCCGGTGGACGAGGGCGTTGGCCACGTCCGGCTGATCGTGCTCGACGGACAGTTCCTGCCCGAGGACCAGCACGGTTCGCTCGTCGATTTCGATCAGGTCACCGAGCGCGGTCATGGATCCTCCCGCGGTCACGTCCGGGTCCCACCACCGGTCTCCTGCCGATCACGTACCGATCACGCGCTCCCCCGCGCACGAGCCTACGCCGCGCCGGGCGTGGTGTCCCGACGCTGCGCACCGCCCTCCCCGTCCGGGCGGCGCCGTCAGCAGCGACGGGTCTGGTACGGCACGGGCGTCGGTACCGGTGCGGACGGTGTCGGGCACCGGCGCAAGGCGACGAGAAGGGTCGACGCGATGCCGCCCGCCACCACGAACAGCGTGGTACGGATCCCGTCGGCGACGGCGATGCGCAGCTGCTCACCGGAGAGGCCGTCGAGACCGGCGGTCGCGACCAGGACGAGGACGGCGAGGCCGACGGCCGCGCCCACCCCCGAGCCCGTGGAGGCGATGCCCGAGGCGATGCCCTGCTGTCGGTCGGGGATTCCGGTGGCCGCGGCGATGAACATGGCGGTGAAGACCACCCCGTCGCCGATGCTGAGGGCCACGAGGCCGGGGAGGAGACCGACGTACGTACCGTTCGGCGAGATCGCGAGGCCGAGTAGGACCGCACCGAGCGCGCCGATGGTGAGGGCTGCGGCCAACGTGCGCCGGAGACCGAACCGGGTGACGAGCCGGCCCGCGGTCGCCGAACCGGCCACCACCACCGCCGTCGGGACGAGGAAGCCGGCGCCGGTCTGCAAGGCGTCGTAGCCCAGCACTTCCTGGAAGTAGAGGGAGAGGAAGTAGAGCACGGATCCGAAGGTCGCCATGAACATGAAGGCGATGACGACACCGGTGATCAGGTTGGGGTTGGCGAGCACCCGGGGCGGCATGAGCGGGTCGGAGCTGCGCCGCTCGATGACGACGAAGACGCCGATCAGCAGCAGGCCCGCGGCCGCGCTCACGACGATGCCCGGCGAGAGCCAGCCCCATCCGGGGCCCTGCACGAGGGCGAACACGACGAGTGTCACACCGAGGGAAATGCTGAGCGCACCGGGCAGGTCGAACCTGCGGCCCTTCTCGCGTTCACCGTCCCGGGGGATCACCACGAACGCGAGGAGCAGCGCCGGGCCGGCCAGGGCGACGTTGACGAAGAAGACCGCTTCCCAGCCGAACACCTGCGTCAGCAGACCACCGAGCAGCACCCCGATTACGAGTCCGGCCGCGCCCGAACCTCCCCAGATCCCCAGGGCGCGGTTGCGGGCCCGTCCTTCGGCGAAGGTGGTGTTGATGATCGCCAGGGTGGTGGGGAACACCAGGGCTCCGCCGAGCCCTTGGACCGCGCGGGCGGCGAGGAGCACCGCGGGGGTGGTCGCGAGTCCTCCCGCGAACGCAGCCCCGGCATAGAGCGCGAGGCCGGTGGCCAGGATGCGGCGTCGTCCGAGCAGGTCCGCGGCACGCCCGCCGAACAGGAGGAAGCCGGCCGAGGCCACCGCGTAGACGCTGATGACCGCCTGGAGCGTCTGCGCGGAATAGCCCAGGTCGGCTGCGATGTCGGGGAGCGCCACGACCACGATGTACTGGTCGAGCGAGACGATCAGCATGGCGAACGACAGGAGTACCAGCGTCGCCGTCTGACGGTCCCAACCGAGGCCGCCGGGTGCAGAAGAAGGCGCTACGGGTCCCACGGCAGCACTCCTGACTCGCCGGGAGGGGCGGCTGCCACGACCCTATACAGCCGGACCATCCCCATCCCGGCAACGACCCACGCGGACGGCGGGTGCGGCCGCCGTCCGCGTGGGTCATCGAGGCGCCACGGACTGCGCCCGTTCAGGCCCGGGACGTACCGGACAGGGCCTCGTCGGCCGCGGCCCCGGCGGGGACGGTGGCAGCAGCCGCAGGCGTGGCAGCCACCGTGGGTACGGCTCGCGGCCAGCGGCGGTCCGCCGCCTTCTGCACGCGGCGGCCGAGCCGCTGCATCGGCATCTCGACCAGGCGGTACATCAGGTAGCTGACGGCCATGACGACGCCGAGGAAGATCGCCGTCCAGACGATCCGGCCGAGCGTCGAGGACGGCTGCGGGGGAACGCCCACCAGC
This sequence comes from Streptomyces sp. NPDC001513, assembly GCF_042894695.1. NCBI lineage: Bacteria > Bacillati > Actinomycetota > Actinomycetes > Kitasatosporales > Streptomycetaceae > Streptomyces > Streptomyces sp. NPDC001513. The sequence continues at coordinate 94,142 of NZ_JBIAVU010000004.1, read as the reverse complement.
GGTTCGACGGTGCGCAGCAGCGGGATGTGCAGCAGGTACACCGAGAAGCTGATCGCGCCGAGCCAGGTCAGCGCCTTGGGGAAGCGGCGCTCCCGGAGGAGGAAGCCGATGCCGAAGAGCACCCAGGCCGAGAGGTAGGCGATCGACCAGGCCTTCCAGCCCGCGGACCAGGTCCGCTCCAGAGCCTCGCCGTGGTTGTACAGCCATCCGACCACGATGCCCGCGACGACGACGAAACCGCAGGACAGCAGCGCCGGGACCCGGGCGAGCTGTCCGTGCTGCGCGCGGTACACGACGGTACCGGCGAACATGGTCGCGAAGATCATCCAGGTCTCGAAGGCGGGGGCCCGGCTGTTCAGCGTGATGAGGACCAGGCCGACTCCCGCGAGCACCAGGGCGCCCGCTCCGGTCGGCATGCGCCTGCCGCTGAGCACACCGACGAGGCCCACGAGCACGATCGGCGTCACGATCAGCACGAGCTGCCGGGCCGAGCCGAACTCCGCGCTCAGCAGCTGCGTGCCGACGGCCGTACCGACCGCGAGCGCGACACCGGCCAGCCCCACCGCGATCGGCGCACTGTGCCGGTGCAGGCCACGGGTGAACAGCGCGGTGACGAGGAAGTAGAAGACCATCTCGTAGCAGAGCGTCCAGGTGACGTTCATGCCGTTGATGACGCCGAGCAGGTCCTGGAGCATCAGGCCGTTCGCGACCAGCGAGGCCAGGTCGTCGCCGGTGCGCAGGAGCGCGACCGAGCCGTCCCCGGCCGGCAGCATCATGATCGAGAGGACGAAGGCGGCGATCAGGGCCGGGTAGATCCGGAAGATCCGGCCGATCCAGAAGGCGCGGACGTCGCCCCGTCGCTCCAGCGACGCCGGGATGATGTAGCCGCTGACGATGAAGAAGAGCATGACGCCGAACAGGCCCATGTCGAAGTTGCGCCAGACCATGCCCCCGAAGGGCAGCATCCTGAGCACGTCGAAGTGGTGCAGGGCCACGATCAGAGCGGCGATGCCACGGAGCGCATCCAGCCAGCCGAGCCGGGCACCGGGTGCGGCGGCCGGGGCGGCGGCCGTGCGCTGGGTGAGGGGGGATATGAACTTCACGCAGGGACGATAGCCGACCCTCGGGAGTGCCCCGTCGTCTTGGAGCGGCGGCGGTCGGTGGCTGGATCTGATCTCCGGTCCCTGGTCCCCGCCCACGCCCGCCGCTGCGGCCCCCGGTAGCACCCGGGTACGGGCGGGGCGACGATGGAAGGGCGGCCCTGGCCCTCGGCGCGGCCCGGCTTCCCGGCGAGGGACGGCGTCCCACTCGCTGTACGTGACACGCGGTACGTGGCATGCGGCACGCGGTACGTGGCCAAAGGGCGCCAGTGCCGGACCCCACCGGCGACGACTTACCGGGCCCGAGGGACCTGCCCGGGGCGCCGGGCGTGCGGCCGCGGCTTCCCGATTCATCCCGTTAAGGAAGACTCATGAACCGTCGCACACGCCTCCTCGTCCTCAGCCCGCTCGCGGCGATCACACTCGTCGCTGCCCCGACCGCCCTCGCGGCGGTCGCCCAGTCCCCGTCGGCCGCCGTCCCGGCCGCGACGTGTTCCACCTCCGGTGTCCTCGACAACGGGAAGGTGCACCTCTCCGGGGGCGGCTTCACCCCGGGCCCGGCGTACGTATACGGGTCGGCCGGCTTCGGCGGGACGGTCGACATCGCCGAGAACGGTGGCTTCCAGGTCATGAACGTGCCGCCCGGCCAGTACAGCATCCGGCAGGGTGGCGAATTGACCCAGTGCAGCGGCTGACAGATCGTCGGGCCCTGTCCCCGCGCCGGGTTGCCTGGTCTCCAGGCGGGCCCTGCGACGCGTCGAGAACAGCCTGCCGGCTCCGTCCCAGGGGTGGATGCGGCCACGGTGGCCGTACGACACCAAGGAGAGCCGGCATGACGATCCAGCGCATGGACAACGTCCTCATCGTCGTCGACGACCTCGACGTTGCCATTTCGTTCTTCGTCGAACTGGGGATGGAGCTGGAGGGCAAGGCTCCCGTCGAGGGGCGTTGGGCGGAGCGGGTCATCGGGCTCGAGGGCGTCCGGCAGGAGATCGCGATGCTGCGGACCCCGGACGGCCACGGCCGAATCGAACTGGCGATGTTCCACACGCCGAAGGCGATCAGCGCCGACCCGAAGGACGCACCGGTGAACACGCTGGGCATTCGTCGCATCATGTTCGCCGTGGACGGCATCGATGACGTCGTCGCCCGCCTGCGGCGCACCCACGGCGCCGAGCTCGTCGGCGAGGTGGTCCGGTACGAGGACAGCTACCGCCTCTGCTACGTCCGCGGCCCCGAGGGCATCATCGTCGGACTGGCCGAACAGCTCAGCTGAAGGCCGCAGAGGTCCCGCCCTCGAGAAGGGTACGAAGGGTGGCGGAGGGTGACATGCGGGGCCCTGGGCGGTGAGGCGCCCCACAGGACCCAGGTCACATACGAACGGCGGTAGTGGACCGCGAAGCGCCCACGCCAACCCCCCTCACGCCCACCCCCGGGCCTCGACTGCGAGGTCGGCTAGTACACGAGACCTTTGCCAGGGCGCCGCGTCGTCGGTAGAACTGGATGAGTCGCCGGGCGGCACGGGTGTTTCACCCGCCGCCGACGAACCCCTCTCCACCGCGTGAGTGGCTCACGCATGCTCCGGCATGCCGCGACCGCCCTTGTCCCCTGTGGAAGGTTTCTCCGTGTCCAACGCTGTCATCCGCCGTATCGCCGCTTCGAAGAAGACCCTCGTGGGTTCCGTCCTCGCCCTGGGCGTCGCCGGTTCCATGCTTGCCGCGGTTCCCGCGCAGGCTGCCCCGACGAGTGCCAAGGCGATCGCCCAGCAGATGATCAAGGACCCGGCCCAGTTCGCCGCCTTCGACAAGATCATCTCGCATGAGAGTGGCTGGGACCACACCGCCACCAACGCCTCCTCCGGCGCGTACGGCCTGGCCCAGGCCCTGCCCGCGTCGAAGATGGCCTCCGCGGGCGCCGACTGGAAGACCAACCCGGCCACCCAGATCAAGTGGGGCCTGGACTACATGAACGAGCGCTACGGCAGCCCCGTCGGCGCCTGGAACTTCTGGTCCGCCAACCACTGGTACTAAACCACCAGCAGACATACCAAAGACGCTCGGCCGGAACCTCCTCCGGCCGGGCGTCTTCGCGTGTACGGTCGCCAGCCCCGCCAGAAACCGTCGCGTCAGGCTAGCCGCAGTGGGGGACCAGACGGCAAGGTCCCCGCCGGGCTGCGCGACGAAGTGCCATCCTCGCGGTCCGCTGATCTGCCAGGCTTCGAAGGACGGGTCGGCCGAGCAGTTCAGATGCATGCCACTGTCGAAGACCATGCGCAGGTCGCCGGACTTGAACGCGACCGCGGAAAGGACTTTCGCCCCGAACAGTGGCAGGGCCGCAGCCACGTCCTGGGCCTCCGGCGTCAGAGGCAGGCCAGGGTTGGTGAGGAGCGACCCGGAGGAGAGCTGAGCCGGTGCTTCAAGCACGACCTCCCACCATCGTCGAGGGTGAGCGTCAGCCGGAAGTCGATGCAGATCCTGGCGACACCCATGCCTCGGAGGCAGCCCAGGATCCACCGGTCCTCATGCTCGGACGGTTCTGACGGCCCTTCCGCCGTTCCGTGATGCCTACGCTCGCTGGCATGGAACGTCGCCCCCCATGAGGGGGAGACGCCTTCCACGCTCGGGGGATCCGCAGGCCCAACGCATCCGGTTGTCTGGGGGTATGAAGAAAACGACAAGACATCTGCTCGCTCTGTTCCTACTGACCTGCTCACGGCCACCGGCCTGTCCGCGCCGGCTCTGGCGCGTTCGGCGGACCCGGCGGACAGCGACATCCGGGACCGGATCGAGGCCGTCCCCGGAATACGCGTGCTCGGCGAACGGCCCACCGCCCCAGGCCAGGTCGTCCTCGACCTCAGCTACCGGCAGCCCACCGACCATCGGCACCCCGACCAGGGTTCCTTTGAACCGACGATGCCCTCTACGCCTGGGTCGCTCAGGTGACCCAGTTGCCCGGCTACACCGACCAGACCCCCCTCAAGGACCTCACGCCGTACTTCTACCAACTGGGCACCCAACTCGGCCTATGTGCCGCGGGACATACCCCTGCGGTTCCAGCCCTCGGCGATGGCGGACATCGACCGCTGGGCGTGGTCTAGGGAGCCGTACTGGGGAAGGAGTGGCCACCCGTGCCGCCGTATCCGCCTGGGTGGTTGCTCCAGGAACGGCTGTCAGCGCGTTGGCGAGCGTCTTGCATGGCGGTGCTGGGGTTGTTGGCTCGTCCTATGCGCTTGACGGGGTCGGGCCTGGGCGTGGACTTGCCGATGCGCTTGATGCTCTTGACGGGCGGGGGAGTGCCGTCGGTGGTGGCGACGTGGGGGGTGGTCTGAGGGGCGGCATGTGCGGTGGTGGCCAGGGAAGCGCCTCCGCCGGCCAGGAGGGCGGTGATCAGCAGAGGGGCGAGGCGTCGGGTCCTGGCGGTCATGGGGATGCTCCTGGATTCGGGGGAGAGGGGCGCGGGCGGCTGCACGCCTTCCTGCGCTGTCCGGTGTGACTCCATTGCGCCTCGGGTGGGGCCTGCGGGTCACGGCCCGGAATCTCGGGGCTTGACAGCCCGCCGGTGACCAGGCCGCCGGTATCGGGAGCCCTGGGAGGGATCGGTTCACCGACTGTAGTGCCGGTGGCACGGAGAGGTAATGCCGGGGATTTGGTGGCCGCGTACCGGGACGCAGCGGTGGACCTGCCCGACTACGCGGTCGGTGTCACGGTGCCGGTGCGGTGGCCAGGCGGGCCGTCACCGCGGTCAGCCAGACGAAGCCGAGGCCGGCGCCTGCGGTGAAGGCCAGGACGGAGGCGGCCGAGGCCATGAATCCGGCGAGGACGGCGACAGGTACGAGACGTGAGGCCAGGGCCCAGCCGCGGTGTCCCCGGGCGGCGAGCGGGCGGGCCAGGACGACGAACGCGGCACACAGGGCGAGGTAGCCCACCATCCCGGCGGCCATGTGGCCGGCGCCGTGCCCGCTCATCACGGTCGCGTCCGGGGCGCCGACGGGAAAGCCCGCCCCGGCGTCGGCCGGCAAGGCCGCGGCGGCCCAGAAGGAGAGGCCGAAGACACCGACCAGAACCGGGCCCCACGTGCCGCCCGCCCCACCGCTCAGCATCCGGCGCAGACCGGCCGCACCCACGATCAGCAGGGCCCCGGCGAGAAGGAAGTTCACGGTCTGGATCCAGCCCGCTTCGCCGAGAGCCAGCTGGCTGATCGCGTTGCGGGTGAAGTCGAACCCGTCCCGCGCAAAGCCCTGGACGATGCCGGTGCCGAGGAACAGCGGGCCCGCCGCCATGCCGGCGACCAGAGCCCGCCGTGCTCCGAGGCGCGATGCGGTGGCGGGGGTGGTGGAGGCGAGGTGATCGGGTGTGCTGACTGTGTGGGACATGACCGGGCCTTCCGCGCGTCGATGCTGTCCCTCATATGACCGACCGCAATCGGCGAACTCATCGCTCCGGGCCATGTGGGCTGGATCACAAATCCCCAGCCGCCGGAACGAGGCCGAGTGCGGAGGGCAGTTGGTGAACGGGGCCGCGTCCTCGTCCGCGATGGATCCGGCGAGCACGTAGGGGCTCGCGGTGCGCGAGCGGGCAGTCGACCGATGCCGCGAGCAGCGCGTGGCCACTGTCACTGGCACCGCCTATCGTCTGGCCGGGCAGTTCGTATACGGGAACGTGGGGTGCGGGGGATGGCAAACGTGGGGGATCCGCGGCTGGCGGCCGGGCGGGAGGTCGCCGCGTACCTGGAGGCGCTCTTCGTACCAGGGGCATGCCTCGGGGTACGTGCCGACGACCCGCTGACCTCCGTCACGGTGGTCGGGGTGGAGGAGGTGACCACGATCCGCGTTCCCAGCGGTCGGCTGATCGTGGACTCTCCGTGGTCCGAGGAGGCGGGGCGCGAGATCGTGGCCCGGATTCCCCCTGGCACGTACCCCGTGGAGGCGGCCTGGACGGAGGCCCCGTACGAGCACGGCGGCGAGCAGTTCGACGGACGGGAGTGCGCCGCGACCCGGCTGCGCGTCAGCGACGACCCCGTGGTCGTCTGGGAAGCGGGCATCGGGGTGAATGACGACATCGGGGACGCGGAGATCGCGGCCGCCGGGTTCTACTCCGACAGCGACGCCACGGGAGCCATCGCCGACGCGGAGGCCTGGGAGGCGTTGACGGCGCCGTTCCACCGCTTCCTGCAGGCTGCGGCCTCATGGGGAGGATCCGGCGGGGACCGGGACACCGCGGACCTGTGCGACGGCTGGTTCGAGAAGAGCACCGACGACGACCTGAAGGCGGACCTCGTCGCCTTCGACGTTGCCGAAGGATGGTCCCCGGTCTGGATCGGGCGCAGCCGGGCCGGCACTGTGGCTTCGATCATCGTGCCCGGCCAGATGGCCACAAGTCCCCTGGCCTGAGCGCGGCGGCCGGCCGCACAGGTTCCGGCAGACCGGGGGCGCTCAGCGCAGTACGGCCGCCAGCAGGTCCGTGCCCAGCGCCGTCAGATCGGGCAGGTTGAGGGTGTACCGGACGTAACGACCGTGCCGTCGGGCCGTGAGCAGGCCCGCCCGGCGCAGGACGGCGAGGTGGCGGGAGACCTCCGGGGCCGAGAGTTCCCAGGTGTGGGCCAGCTCGCCCGTGGTGTGCGGGCCGCGGGCCAGGGTGCGCAGCAGCCGCAGCCGTACGGGATGCGCGAGTGCCTCCAGCCGGAGAGAGACCGTCTCCAGCGGGACCGGCTCGGACGGGCTCGGTTCGGCCACGGGGTACTGGACCACCGGCTGCCACCCGGGCGCGTGCACCGCCACCAGGTGCGGGCGGCCGAAGACACTGGGGATGAAGGTGACCCCGGTGCCGTGGGCGGCGGTCGACTTGTCCTGCAGTTTGTCCACGACGATGCAGTCGCCGTCCGGTGCAAGGGTGACCGCTCCGGAGACCGACGCGAGTGCCGCCCCGATGCCCTGGTGCCTCAACAGGTCGTTCTTCAGGCGCAGGTCGGTGGCGAGCTGTACGGCGACGCCCGCCCAGGCGGCGTCGAAGAAGGCCTCGGCGCACTGTTCGAGGGTCTGACGCACCCGAGCCCGCACGGCGGCCGGGTCCGCGAGCAGCCGTTCCGCGAAGGCCTCCTGCCGGCCGCCGCGAGTCTGGGCCAGGTCGAGGGCCCGCTCGCGCGCCCTCGCATCGGTGAGCGGCGATGGCGGCGATGGCCGTGACGACGACGGCGATGACGACGACGGTGACGGGCCGGCGGAATGGAAGCGGTTGCTGCCGCACGTGGTGACGAGCGCGGCCGTCACGTACGTTTCGTCGTCGATCCGGTCCACGTCGTCCAACTCCTCGGCGAGGGTCTGCCGAGGCCGGGCGGGGATCAGGAAGTCCGCTTGTGAGGAACGCCAGAGGAACTCCGCCTCCCGCAAGCGCTCGGCCAGCTCCGGCCGCAGCCCGGCCCAGACGTCCCCGGCCCAGCCGGCGAGCTGCGGATGGTGTCCGGGTTCGGCCAGTACGTGCAGCATCGCGGTCAGCTCGGCCAGCGGGGAGGCGGCGAACCGCAGTCGCTCGGACTGCAGTCCGATGATGTCGATCCTCAACGTCACCCCGCCATCATCAGTGACCGGACGGTCGGCGGCGGCATCGGTTGACGATGTCCGTCAACCCACGTGCCCGGCCCGGTGGCCGAACGCACGTTGACGCCATGACAACCACCACCGCCACCAAGATCCGGCCCCGCGCCCGCGCCGGCGCCCTCGTCCGTGGCTCCGGAGGCCCCCGCTACGCGGTCGCCCTGCTCGTGGACGCCCTCGGCACCGGCCTGCTGCGGCCCTTTCTGCTGCTCTACGGGGTGACGGTGCTGAGGCTGTCCGCGCCGGCCACCGGCATCGCCATGACGGCCGGCGTCGTCGTGGGTCTGGTGTGCATGCCCGCGGTGGGCCGGTGGCTGGACCGGGGCGCACGCAGCACGGTCGTGGCAGCGTCGATGCTCGTACGGGTACTGGGCGTGGCACTGCTGCTGGCCACCCCGGCGGGGCACGTCTGGCCCTTCGCGATGGCGGCACTCTTCCTCGGCATCGGCAACCAGGCATGGCCGGCCGCCCACGCGGCGCTCGTGGCCACGGTCGCCCACGGCCGCGAACGCGACACCGCTCTCGCGGCAGGCCGAGCCCTGCGCAATGCCGGCATGGGCGCGGGCGCTCTCCTCGCCACCGCCTGCCTGGCGGGCGGCACCACCGCCTTGCAGGCGCTGGCAGCCGTCACCGGGCTCGCCTACCTCACCGCGGCGGCCCTGGCTTGGTCGGTCCGGCTGCGCGCGCACCCAGCTGCCACCCCGGCCGAGGGCACGGCCGAGGGCACGGGCGACGGGCCCGCGCCCCGGATGCGCGCGCTACTGGCCGCCAACGTGGTCTACGCGTTCTGCCTCAACGTCCCCGAGATCGCGCTCCCTCTCGTCCTCGTGACACAGCTGCACGCCTCCCCGGTGTGGTCGGCGGCCATCTTCGTGGCCAACACGGTGCTGGTGGTCGCCCTGCAGGTTCCGGTCACCGTCCTGATGTCCCGCTTCTCGCGGCGGAACGTGCTGGCCATCGCCGGCGTGGTCCTCACCGTGTCCTACCTGGGCTTCCTCGCGGCGACCTCACTGGGACACGGCTGGGGCGCCCCGGCCGTCGCGGCGGTGTCCGTGCTCTGCACCATCGGCGAGATCATCTACGCCGGCAGCGCCACCGCGCTCGTCACCGTCCTCGCCCCGGCCCATGCGCTGGGACGCACCCTCGCCCGCTTCGAGCTCTCCACGGGATTCGGCCTCGCCGTCTCCCCGGCGGTCATCACCGGCCTCGTACCCCACGGCTCGGCCGCCCTCTGGGGCGGCCTCGCCGCTGCGACGCTCCTCGCCGCCGGCGCTACTTGCCTTCCAGCGCCGCCACCAGCTGGGGGAGTTTGCCGTCGGCCACGATGAGGGCGAGGTGGTCGTGGTAGTCCCGGCTGCTGACGATCAGACCGTCACGGACTCGCAGCACCTGGATGTTGGCGGCCTCGAAGGTCTGCCCCGTCGACAGGTGGTGCACGTAGTAGTCGAACTCGGCGACGACGACCTCCGCGTCGTCGGTTTCCCGGACGACCACGTTCGCCGGGGTCAACTCCACCGGCGAACTCGCCGCGACCAGAGCGAATCGCTCCCTGAGCGCGGCCCGCCCCTCGATCCGGCGCGGACCGGCGGGCTCGAAGACGGTCTCCACCACGGCGTCCTCGGCGTAGAGCTCGGCCAGTTCCGTGTACCGCCCGGCGCCGATGCCCTCGATCAGCCTCTGGAAGACCTCGCGCGGTGAGAGAGTTTCGGGCATGACAACCTCCGTGGGATCCGGTGGGATCCGTAGATAGAATCGGACTGGCGACTCCGTTTTCACGATACGGACTGGAGACTCCGGTTGTCCAGGGTCGTGGTGGTGGTGCTGCCGTCGGTGGCGAAAGGCGGAAGACGGGAGAGGGAGAAGCATGAGTGGCGCTCAGGAACGCCCGCTGCGGGCGGACGCGGCCCGTAACCGGGCCCGGCTGCTGGATGTCGCCACGGAGGTGTTCACCACCCGCGGCGTCAGCGTGCCGACCGAGGAGATCGCACGAACCGCCGGGGTCGGGGTCGGCACGCTCTTCAGGCACTTCCCCACCAAGGAGGCGCTACTGGAGGCGGTGATGGTGCGCAGGCTGGAGACGATGGCGGCCCGGACCGCACAGCTGGCCGCCGACGCCGGGCCCGCCGAGGCCTTCTTCGCCTGCTTCCGCCTCGTGGTGGAACAGTCCGAGGGGAAGAACGAGTTCGCCCAGGCGCTCGCCGCGGCGGGGGTGGACGTGCACGCGTCCCTGCAGGGGCCGACGATGGAGATCCAGGCCCGCCTGGCCGATCTGCTGGCCGGCGCGCAGCGCGCCGGGGCGGTCCGCCCCGAGTTGGGCCTGCCGGAGTTCATCGCCCTCCTCGCCGGCACCGGCAGGGCGATGGAACAGCTCGGAACGGACCCGGAACCCCGGGAGCGGATCTTCGAGGTGGTCTTCGACGGGCTCCGGCCACGCTGAGCCGGGGCCGGAGCGGTGCCGATCGGCCGCCTGCGGGGAGCCCACAGGGAGCCCGCGGGGAGCCCACGGGGAGGGGTCAGACCCGCTCCAGGGGGCGGTGCGGCCCGCCGGGAAGCTCCGCTTTGATCGTGTCGCCCGGGCGCACGGAGCTGCCCTCCTTCACGACGCACATGATTCCGGCCTTGCGCACGACGTTCCCGGCCTCGTCGCGGCCGACGACCTGCTTCAGCAGTCCGTCCTGGAAGTTGTCTATCTGCAGGCAGGGATTGCGCAGGCCGGTCACCTCCAGCACGGCACCGTCGCCGATGTGCAGCAGCGTGCCGACGGGCAGTCCGAGCAGATCGATTCCGCGCGTGGTGATGTTCTCGCCGAGATCACCCGGCGATACGTCGAATCCCGCTGCACCGACCTCGGCGAAGAGCTCCTCGTGGATGAGGTGGACCTGACGCAGGTTCGGCTGCGTGGGGTCCTGCGCGACGCGCGAGCGGTGCTTGACCGTCACACCCGCATGGATGTCACCTTCCACCCCGAGGCCGGCGAGCAGCGTGATGCTGTCCCGGTTCGGCTTGGTGAACGAGTACTCGCTGTTGCTGCTGACCGCCGTGACTGTCCCGTACATCCTGGGAGCCCCCTCCTCAGTGGTGTTGATCAGCTACGACCCTAACCCTCCGGGCTCAAGGGAAACTGTGTGGGTGTCGAGCTCCCGGCGCCGGTATCGTCCGGTCTCCGACCAGCCGTACCAGCGGGCCTCCCGCGTTCAGAGAGCGATTCACATGACCAGCCAGCGTGCGACGACGACCCTGTGGCGCCCCACCGGCCCCGAGGAGCTGGACCTGGTCCGTGAGCTGAACTGGCGTGCGTGGCCGCCCCGCCTCCCCGAGCAGCCGATCTTCTACCCGGTCCTCAACGAGGACTACGCGATCAAGATCGCGCGGGACTGGAACGTGAAGCACAGCGGAGTCGGCTTCGTGACCCGGTTCGAGGTCGAGTCGGAGTTCCTGAGCCGGTACCCCGTCCAGCAGGCCGGGGGACGGACCATCCTCGAGCTGTGGGTTCCGGCCGAGGAGCTGGACGAGTTCAACGCCCACATTGTCGGCGAGATCCAGGTGGTCCACGAGTTCCGCTGAGACAGGGCGGTCACCGCCCGGGCGACGGCCTTCGCCGCGCACCGGGCGGCGGACGGGGCCGACGCGCACGCGCATTCTCACGACCGTCGGGGGCCGAGTCGATCAATAATTGGGCGGCGACCTGCCTGCACGGTTGAGAGGAGCCCTTGATGACCACACCGCGGGACTTGTTGATCATTGCCATGGACACGGGGTCCGGTAGCCCTGTCGAACAGGGGGAGCTGTCGCTCGCGCTCGCCGGGGCCGAGGTGATCGACCTGCTCGCGGCCGGGGCCGTCGGGCTGGACGGGGATCGCATCGTGCCGGGCGATCAGGCCGCCCCGGCCGATCGCCTGCTGGAGGAGGCGGCTGCGTCGCTCGTCCGGGAGGAGCCCTACGAATCGGTCGCCGACTGGCTGTGGCGCCGGGGCCGCGGCCTCTCCGTGGCCTATCAGGCCGAGCTGGAGGCTGACGGGCAGCTCGTCCGGCAACGTCGCCAAGGGATCTCCTTCCGGGCCGGTCAGCTGGTGCTGGCCGATACGCCCGCCCGCCGCCAGGCCGCGGCCCGCTGGGCAGCGGACGAACCCGTCCTCGTCACCCTCGCGGGAGCCGTGGGAGTCGGAGGAAAGCAGACCGAAGACGCTCCGGACGTGGCCGACGACGACGTCGCGACCGTGCTGGCCGCCGTCAGCGACGCGCTGGTGGAACTGGCGTCCGTACGACAACGGCGCGCCATCGAGGACGCGGCCTTCGACAACATCTGGCGGGGCGGCGGCGGATGACGACGGGGTGGCCGGGCCGTGCGGGACCGCGCCCGGACCGGTGAATCCCCGAAGGGTATTCGTGAAGGTATTCATGAGTGCATACTCAGAGGTATGGCAGATACGACTGTGAAGATCGACTCGGTGACCCGGGACCGGTTCGCGGCGGTGGCCGCCGCGCACGGCATGAGCGTGCGCGCCTATCTGGCGGAGCTTGCCATCGAGCAGGAGAACCAGCTCGCCCTCGGCCGGGCGACCGCCGCGTTCCGCGAAGCGGTCGGCCGGCCGGGCATCGCGGAGGCGTTCGACCGCGAGTTCGGCGGGCTGCCGTCGTCCGCGAGCGGACACCGGGCGGCCTGATCTTGCAGCTGCACATCGACTAGGGAGCACTGGCGCCCGGCGCCCGGCGCCCTGCGCCCGCCGTCCGCCCTGCGTCGGCGCCGGGCTCCGGGCCTCCGCCCGCCCCGGAACCGATGGCGGGCGGAGGCCCGAAGCGGACGCGAGTGTCAGCCCACGGGGGTGAAGTCCTGCGACGCGATGTACCCGGGACGGCGCACCGGGGCGGCGAAGGGCTTCGACGGCCGGTTCTCGACGCTGTTGAAGACGAGGAACACGTTGCTGCGCGGGAAGGGCGTGATGTTGTCACCCGAGCCGTGCATCGCATTGCAGTCGAACCAGGTGGCCGAGCCCGCCTTGCCGGTGAAGAGCTTGATGCCGCACGCCGAGGCGAACTTGGTCAGCGCCTCGTCCGACGGGGTGCCGGCGTCCTGCATCTGGAGGGACTTCTTGTAGTTGTCCTTCGGCGTCGCACCCGCGCAGCCCAGGAAGGTCCGGTGGGAGCCGGGCATGATCATCAGGCCGCCGTTGGTGGTGTGGTTCGGCGTCAGCGCGATGGACACCGAGACGGTGCGCATGTGCGGCAGCCCGTCCTCGGCGTGCCACGTCTCGAAGTCGGAGTGCCAGTAGAAGCCGCTCGCGCCGAACCCGGGCTTCACGTTGATCCGGGACTGGTGCACGTACACCTCGGAACCCAGGATCTGCCGGGCTCGGCCCACGACGCGCGGATCGGCGGCGAGGGCCGCGAACACCTCACTGATCCGGTGGACCTCGAAGACGGAGCGTACTTCGCGGGAGTTCGGTTCCACGATGGACCGTTCGTCGGCCAGCGTCGACGGGTCACGGAGCAGCCGGTCCATCTCGTCCCGGTAGACGTCCACCTCGTCGGGCGTGATGAGTTCGTCCACGGACAGGAAGCCGTCGCGCTCGAAGCTCTCCAGCTCGTGGGCCCACATCGGGCCCGGCGTGCCGGGCTCGGACCAGACGACGGGGTCGACGCGGCCGGTCAGCACCTCCTCGGAGCCCCGGGTCGGATACAGGTCGTTCACGGTGCGGGTGGATGCGTAGGTCATGGTGGTGCCTGCCTCTCCTCTCTGCGTGTTCGGGTACGTCAGCTGTGCTGTTCGGGTTCCGGTTCGGGCTCGGTGAGCAGCGGGTACACGCCGTTCTCGTCGTGGTCCTCCCGGCCGGTCACGGGCGGGTTGAAGACGCACAGGCAGCGGAACTCCTGCTTCACGCGCAGGGTGTGGCGCTCGTGGCCGTCGAGCAGGTACATGGTTCCCGGCGTGATCGTGTAGGTCAGGCCGGTCTCCTCGTCCTTGAGCTCGGCCTCGCCCTGCGTGCAGACCACGGCCTCCACGTGGTTCGCGTACCACATGGACGTCTCGGTGCCGGCGTACAGGACGGTCTCGTGCAGCGAGAAGCCGACGCGTTCCTTGGCCAGGACGATGCGCTTGCTCTCCCAGGTGCCGGATGCCGCCCTGACGTGGCGGTCGGTTCCCTCGATGTCCCGGAACGAGCGGACGATCATGGTGATGCCCTTCGTGGTGCGTGCGTGGTACGTGGTACGTGCTACGTGGTACGGGGGTGCCGGTCAGGCTGTTTCGCGGACGGAACGGGCCAGGATGTCGAGACCCTCGTCGAGTTCGTCGCCGGTCACGGTGAGCGGCGGGAGCAGCTTCACGACCTCGCCCTCGGGGCCCGAGGTCTCGACGAGGAGACCGTGTCCGAAGGCCCTCCGGCACACCTCCGCGGCGCGCTCCTTCTGCGCGAACTCGATGCCCCAGACCAGACCGCGGCCCCGGTACGTCGCACCCAGCCGGCCGTGTTCGGCGCACAGCTCGCCCAGCGCGCTCTCGATGCGCGCGCCCTGGACGAGGGTCTGCTCGCGCAGGGTGTTGTCGCCCCAGTAGGTCTCCAGGGCCACGGTCGCGGTGACGAACGCCGGGTTGTTGCCGCGGAAGGTGCCGTTGTGCTCGCCCGGCTCCCACAGGTCCAGTTCGGGCTTGAACAGGCACAGGGACATGGGGAGCCCGTAGCCGCTGATGGACTTGGACAGGGTGACGATGTCGGGAGTGATGCCCGCCTCCTCGAAGGAGAAGAACTCGCCGGTCCGGCCGCAGCCCATCTGGACGTCGTCGACGATCAGCAGCATGTCGCGGCGCCGGCACAGGTCCGCGAGGGCACGGAGCCATTCCGCGCGCGCCACGTTGACCCCGCCCTCGCCCTGGATCGTCTCGACGATGACCGCCGCCGGATGGTTCAGGCCGGAACCCTGGTCCTCCAGCAGGCGCTCGAACCAGAGGAAGTCGGGGGTCTGGCCGCCGAGGTAGTTGTCGAACGGCATCGGCGTGCCGTGGACCAGGGGAATACCGGCGCCGGCCCGTTTGAAGGCGTTGCCCGTGACCGCGAGAGAGCCGAGCGACATGCCGTGGAAGGCGTTGGTGAAGGAGACGACCGACTCGCGGCCCTTGGCCTTCCGTGCCAGCTTGAGCGCCGCTTCGACGGCGTTGGTCCCCGTCGGCCCCGGGAACATCACCTTGTACGGCAGTGCGCGGGGTTCGAGGACGTGGGACCGGAAGGTTTCGAGGAAGGCCCTCTTGGCGGTCGTCGCCATGTCGAGCGCGTGCGTGATGCCGTCCCGCTCCAGGTAGTCGAGCAGGGCCCGCTTGAGGACGGGGTTGTTGTGGCCGTAGTTCAGGGACCCGGCGCCGGCGAAGAAGTCCAGGTAGCCGCGGCCGTGTTCGTCGTACAACCGGCTTCCCGTGGCGCGCTCGAAGACGACGGGCCAGGCGCGGCAGTAGCTGCGCACCTCGGACTCCACGGTCTCGAATACGGACAGGACCGGCTCGGTCATGGTCAAGGCAACTCTCCAATGAACGTGGGGGTGTTCGGTACGGGATGTTCGAGGTATTCGAGGTGCTCGGGATGTTCGGGGTGGCGGCCCGGAACGGAAGGGAACCGGGATCAGAAGTGGAGCGGCCCGATGCGGTGCAGGACCTCCGGGGCGTGCCCGCCGTCCGGGAACTCCTCTGCGGCGAACAGCACTTCACGCGTGAGCGTGGCGCCGTGCCGTTCGGAGTACGAGGCGAAGAGCCGCTCCGACGCGAGGTTCCCGGGGGAGACGGTGGCCTCCAGGGCGCTCAGTCCGTGTTCTGCCGCCACACGGGCGGAGAGGCCGTCGAGCAGCGCCCCGGCGACGCCCAGGCCGCGGACGGATTCGTCGACGGCGACCTGCCAGACGAGGAGGGTTCCGGGGCTGTCGGGCCGCAGGTATCCGCTGACGAATCCGACGGGGTGCCCGGACGAGTCGCGGGCCACCGCGGAGGTGCCGGCGAAGTCACGGCACCAGAGGAGATAGCTGTAGGCCGAGTTGAGGTCCAGCGACCCGGAATCGCGGGCCAGGCGCCACAGCAGCGGGCCGTCACCCGGGCGGGGGCGGTCGATGTACGTCGTCGAGGTGGTCGGAGTGGACGGGATGGGCGGCGGGGTCTTCCTGTAACGGTCCAGTTCTGCTTGAGCAGTCATGCGGGCCGAAGTTACCCAGCGCTCGAGCAAATTGCATGGCCTCGAGGGGTTACGGAACCGGTGTGGCTCGTGATATTTGCAGGTGCCTTCCGGGGGCGTGGAGCACCGCCGTGGAGCTCGTATTCATGTGAAAAACGCTGACATTTCCACCGCACCCCCGTGTTTATAACAAGCAGATAACGCCTTTGTCCTGTCTCATATGTGCCACTTGAATGTGATCTCTTCGTCGGCCGGTCGGGGGTTTCGATCACGGCTGCGAGGCAATAAGAGTGCGCTTCCGTGTTCTCAGCCGGTGTGCGCGAGTAGGGGAGGTGGCGGTGATGTTGTCGTCGGCCCAGCGCCGGGTGGCCTCCACCGATGTTGGCGGTCTTCGACTGGCCGTACGCGAGCCACGGGTCGCCGGAAACCGAAGCGGACGTCGTCCCACACGACAGGAGACTGCTAGTGCTCGGGACAAGCCATGACGCCCGCGTTGTTTGACCAGGACGTGCAGCGGACCCTGCCAGGCCGAGGCGAACGCGGGAGCGGCGGCGGGACGGCGTACGGCTGACCGCCGCAGGGCGGGTCGTCATGCGCCGCGCGCCGGTCGTCCTCGACGAGATCGATGCCACCGCCCGCGAACTGTCTGTACTGCCCGAACCGGGCGGCACCGTACGCCTGGGCCAAGTGCCCAGCGCAGGCCCTCGCCGCCCTCCGGCGCAGTGATCCCGGCCTGCGCGTGATCAGCCGCGAAGGCGGCACCCCGGCACTGGCCCGCGCCCTCTGCCTGGCCGTGCCCAGGAAACACCCCTTGGCCCGCGCGGACTTCGTCGACGTGACCGACCTGCACGGTCAGCGCTGGATCGCCGGACCGTCCTCCGGTGAGGACTGCCTTATGGGGGTGTCGCCGAGCCTGGCGGGTCTGGGGGCACCTCCCAGCGGTAGCTGGGGGAGCGAGATGCGAAAGAGACGGCCTAGTCCCACCAGAAGGACCACACCTGCCTGCCCACGATCTGGTTGGCCGCGTAGGCGCGGAGGGTCTCGTCGTGGCCCTGGGTGATGTTGTCGGACGAGAACGCGAAGTGTTCGGCGGCGATGGCCTCGGCTTCGCCAGTCGTCCTCACGGGTGCCGCGACGGAGACGATCACGCGGTCGTTCCCCAGCCCCACCACCCGCGTACCGAAACGCTCCTCCCAGGACCGCAGGACCACGCACATCTCGTCCATCCCGTACGGCCGGCAGCCCGCGCCCTCCAGGCCGCGCTCTTCGGCGAGCAGGGGCAAGTCCGCGCTGCGGTACGCCCTGTCCAGGAGGTACGACCCCCAGGCGCCGGCGTCGGCGTCGTACTCCGCCAGGTCGGCCAGCACCCGCGCCGCCACTTGCTCGGCATCCGCCCAGGGCCCGGCCGGCGCGGCCGCCAGCCCGGGCCACCGAACGCCGAAGGGAGCGACGACCTCTTCGAACGGATCGGGCCCGCCGAAGAGTTCGACGACCCGGTCCCGGCCGGGGTAGTGCTCGCCGGCACTCGCGATCTCCTCCTGCGCGTAGCTCTCCCAGCTCTCGCCCAGAATCTGGTCCACAGTGCGTTCGTGCACGGCCGGCCCCCCAATTGCCCCATCTGTGAAACCAATCGCCGGGAGGCTAACAGCCGCCTCCGACAGTAGAGTCGGTGGAACCCGAACAAGGAGGACCGGCGTGGCCGGCATCGTGATCGCACAGACGACCCTGGACGACGAGGAGAAGGCGTACCAGATGGCGCGGAGCGCGGTGGCGGCCCGGCTGGCGGCCGGTGCGCACATCGACGCGCGGATGACCACCTTCTCCTGGCGGAAGGACGCCATCCAGCACGAGCGGCAGTACCGCGTCTCCTTCCAGACGACCACGGAGAAGGTCACCGCGCTGGCGGCGTGGGTGCACAAGGGCCACCCGTCCGACGTGCCGCAGTGGATCGTGCTGCCGACCGTCGGATCCTCCGAGGAGTACCTGGCCTGGACGGTGAACGAGACCACCGCCCGGGAGTAGGAGCCGGACCGGCCGCGTCGCCCGGAACCACAAGGACGGCTGCGACCTCAGTCCTGCCAGTAGAACAGCAGCGTGTGGACGTCGAGCGGTTCGCGCGCCCCGAAGTAGTAGACGCCGAGGCCGGTGACGCGGATCGCCCCGGTGGGCCCGTCGATCCAGCGGAAGCCGGCCGCCTCGAGGGCGGCGCGCGCGGCGGGATCGTCCTCGTGGTCGCCGGCGAACCGCCCCAACGTGCTGATGAAGACCTCGCTCCTGCCGCCCTCCCCGTACCCGATCACGTGGTACGTGCCGCCGCCCTGCCGGTGGGCATCGCCGCAGGAGAGCGGAGTACGGGGAGCCAGCCCCGCCGCCGCCAGCGCGGCCGTGGCCAGAGCCAGTTGACGCTCCTCGTCCGGCGGCCGCGGCGGCTCGGTGCACAGGGCCTCGATCCGCCAGCGCGGGTCGCTCTGCTTCTCGCACTCGTGCCCGTACTCGTGCACGATCGCATGGCGGATCTCCTCGTCCAGACCGTCGACCTCCACCCGGGGGCGCCCCAGAGCCTCGTACGCGGCCCGTGTCTGCGCGACGTCACCGGTCAGCCGGTGCAGCGCGTACGCGGCCCACAGCGCGGCGTCGGCCGTCGGAGCCTCGGCGAGGCGGGCGCGGAGCCGGTCCGGGCAGGTCAGCAGCGACTGCGCGAGGTGGGCCACCTCGGGGTCCGGGTCGGCGAGCGCGTCGGTGACGTCCTCACCGGCGCGGTCCCGCACGCGCACGGCGACGGCCCGCTCCTCCGGCCGCCCCCCTCCGAGCTCGGCGAGCACCGCCTCCACCCCGTGCCGGTCCATGAGCGCATCCAGTCCGGCCTCCCCGACCGCCCGCCTGGTCTGCCAGTGGCTGAACGCGAGGGTCGCCAACTCGGCCGCCGCCGTGCGGTCCCCGAGGGCCCCGCGCGCCTGGAGGACCGCCTCCCGCATGCCGTACGCCTCCTCGCGCCGCCGGTCCTCGTGCCGAAGCCAGGGGAGGAGCTCGGCCCGGTCCGAAAGGAGCTCCAACAGCGCCTTGCGGACCGTCCCGGAGTCCTCGGTGTCGCGGACGCACGCGAGCAGCTCGCCGACCCGAGCCTGCGGCACCCGGCCGACCAGCGCCTCCACACAGGCCGTTCGGCGCCACCAGGGCTGCGCACCGTCGACGGCGCACCGCGCGAGCTGGTCGGGGTCGTACGCCCGCAGTCCGGCGGAGTCGGTGTGCCCGGCAGCGGGCGTCAAGGTCTCGATGTTCGGCATCCGGGGATGCTACTGGGCACCCCGGCGTGCTCCTCAGCGGATTACCCCCGATGTCGATTACTCGGACTCGGACTCCGACCCGTCCGGGACGCGGGTGGCCGGCCGGCGCAGGATCTGACCGGCGGCGGTGCCGACGAGGACCGTGCCGTCGGGAGCGGCGTGCAGCGACAGCGGGCCGTACGGGGGAAGGGGGTGCCGGTGGAGCACCGACCCGTCGGCCGCGTCGACGCAGACGAGGCTGCCGTCGGCGCACAGGGCGTACAGGACCCCGGCGTGCGCGTCGAGGTCGAGGACCTCGGATTCCAGCGGCCGGCTCCAGAGGACTTCACCGGACGGGAAGACCCGGCGGACGAGCTCCGTCCGCCCGTGGAACAGAGTGGGGCCGGCGCCATCGGACGCGTACACCGCCCGGCCGAGCGGCGCGTCGACGGTGAAGAGCACGCTCTCGGCCCCGCCATCGGGGGCGAGAGCGACCACGTCCCACCGCCCCCGCCGACCCCTCCGTAGGTACAGCAGCTCGGGGCACCGGCGGGCGTCGAGCGGGACGAGGTCGTACCGGTCCGGCACATGGACCGATCCGATCGGGCTGCCGTCGGCGGCGAAGATCCGCGTGTTGGGCGTGTTGGGCGGCTCGGTCCCGGAGTCGCGGTCGTACGTGTCCCTGATCGCCCAGACCCCGTCCGTGCGCGCGGACATCGCGGCGGAGAACGGCACCGCGTGCTGGTCGAGGACGGTGCCGTCGGCCGTGTCGACGAGCAGGAAGTCGGTCCGGGCACGGCGGTCGGGCCCGGCGACGGCCACACGTACGGTCCGCTCGTCGGCGGCCACCTCGATCCGGGTGCCGGGGCGCGCGGACGGCGCCGGCACGCTCCACAGCGCCGACCCGTCCGCTGCCCAGCACTCGACCGCCACATGCTTGCGGGTGGCGAGCACCCGGCCGTCGCCGAGCCCGGCCACGGCCCGGACCCCGCCGCGCGCGTCGTAACGGCGTCCGGCCCGTTCGGCGAGGGCGTGCAGCAGCGGCAGCGCGGGCGGTACGTCGTCGTACGTCCCCGGGTCCTCGGGATCGTGAGGTGTCCGGTCGAGAGAGGTCAGGTCGAGGGCGTCGGGGGCGAGGCCGAGCCAGTTCTCGCGTACGACGGTCGCCCGGGCCATCAGGCTGTCCTCGCCGTGCTCCAGGGCGAAGAAGGTGAGTTCGAGGGTGCGGTCGTCCAGCCAGCGGACCGGCTCGATGCCCCAGGCCGGGTCGGTGAAGTCGACGCGGTGGCCCGTATCGGCCTCCAGAAGGGTGAGACCTCCTTCCCGGCCGTACTCCTCGCCGTTGTCGAGGGCGATGGCGAGCAGCGGCAGCGTGGGGTGGAACGCCATCGACTCGGATTCCATCGTGAAGGTCAGCAGGTGGGCGCAGGACAGGTCGGCGACGCGGTAGACGGCGACCCGGCTCTGCTGGTGTGTCACCGAACTGACCGCGATCCACTGGCCATCGGTGCTGGTCGCTGCCTGGCACCCGGGTCCGAGCAGTTCGGGGAACGGCTGGTCGTGGAGGGTTGTGTGCGATGAGATGCCCTCGGAATGCAATGCCATGGCTCCCCTTCTCGTTGTCGTTCACGGCCCATCCCATCGCGCTGCGGGCGGCGTGGCCAACGTACCGGGTGGGTGATCATGGGCATGGTCGGGCTGCGGCCTTTCGCGGGCCTCTGGCTAGGGTGTGTGCATGACGGAGTCCCCGAATTTCAGTGCGATGCTGACGTGTTTGCTGGACCACAGAGGTGTCAGCGCAGGGGAGTTGGCCGACCGCGCGAGCGTGACGGCAGACGAGATCCAAGGCGTGCTCGCAGGGCGGACCCCCAGCGAGGGACTGCTCCGACGGCTCGCGACCGCGCTGGGTTTTCACGCCGCCGACCTGTTCATCCTCGCGGGATTGGAAGTCCCGGACGACCTGACGCCGTTGGACGCCGCGGCCACCCCATGGATCGCGCACATCGTGATGGATGCGGTCCACCTCCCAGCGGCCGGACGGAGCGAACTCCTGCAGTTCATCCGCGGGCTGCCCCAGGAGGAGCGCCGTTCGCCCTTCGTCCCCAAGGAGTCCGAACCACTGGCGGACGGTCCGGGCGGTTCGCTGATCCGCATGTTCTGGTACCGCAACCTGTCCAGGTCGGGCCTCGCGCACGCCATGGCGGTCGTGACGCCCACCTACCTGTCGGCCTACACCTACTACGTGATCGGGGACGGGCGCGCGGAGCTGACGCCGCGCCTGGTGACGGACTTCGGCACGCTGTTGGGGATCGATGCCCGCGAACTGGCCGCGCTGACCGGTGTCGTCCTGCCGGAGACGCCTGGGCCTGCGGCCCCGGAGGCGGTGGACGCCGCGGCGGTGCTGTGGGAGCTCCGACGCCTGTCCGCGCCCCAGGCAGAACACGTCGCCGAGCTGGCGAACTCCCTGCGCGGAGACTCCCGAGCCGAGTACCGCATCAACGCACCGGGATGGTGACGCCGCCGTCCCCGTGATCTGCCAATTCAGGTCCCACCAGGGCTCGTTGACGAGCGCTGGTCGGCCTCCGGGCATCGGGATCGTGCGCTGATTTCTTAGCACGAGAGGCCAAGTATTCGTTCTGCCGCCGCCAGGAGGACTACAAAGGTCCCAACCGAACCGATCCCGCCGATGGGGACGATGACCCCCGTCGGCGATCGGAATGATGGCGAAGGCGGTGGATGTGCATGCGTGAGTGCAGCAGAATCGAACCGATTGCGGTCAGATTACTTCCGAGGGGCCCGAGTTCCGGCTCCTTCACCTGATACGGGCGGCCATGCTGAAACCCGTGTCGTTTTCCCCGGCGTACGCATCGGTGGACGAGTATCGGGTCCTGACGTCGACCATCCGGTCGAGGGCGGAAGATGCTCAGGGCGCTTTCAGCAGGGCCGGGCGCGGGGAGGGGGGAATGCCCCACCTCCCCGTGCGCATTCAGCTTCGAGGTTTGTTCGTCGAGCTCTACATCGAGCTCCGCCTGCAGAACGCGGGCCTTCGCATCGTCGGTTTTCGCAACACCTTCGAGAACGGGCAGGCGCCGCCGGAAGCGTACGTCCGCCACGTGCGGGACTCGCTCGCACCACCGGGAATCCGCCGGACGCAGGCCCTGCCGTTCGGCGGTGGCCGCTCCGACCTGGAGTCGGCCGCCGACGTGCGGCGTTCGGGGATCCTCCTGGGGCGCCGCCCCTTGGGTGACGCGGTGGTCTGGCTGCATCGGAACCGAGATCCGAAGCACACCGCCCACGGAATTCTCGTGCTCTCGGAAATGCTCTGCGAGGCCGCCCGATTCCCTGCCCTGACCGATGCGATGTCATGCATCTGGATGACCGGCGGGCGGCTGTCAGCCGCGGCCGTCGTCTGAAGTACCTCACATAGTCACCAGCCTGCGGGAGTTGGGGCACCGAACAAGGAGCGAGTCCTCTCCTCAGGGGATCGACTCCACCCCGTACGACCTGCGATTCCCGCCCTGGGGATCCACGGAACAGGAGCGAAAGTGATAGTCAAGCGCACCGGTCGCCTCGTGGTTCTCGCTGCCGTACCCGCCGCCGTGTTCCTCACCCTCGGCCTTTCCGGACCAGCTCTCGCGGAGGGCGGAAAGGCGTACCAGATCGACCTGGCGCAGCTGAACGCATCGGGCTCCAGCGGTACGGTCATGCTCAGCCTCAAGGGGAACCAACTCACGGTGCAAATCGAGTCGAAGGGCATGGTGCCCGGCCAGCCGTCGGCCCAGCATCTGCACGGCTCGACGAAGGGCCACGACTTCCACTGCCCGGACGCCACCGACGACACCGACCGCGACGGGGTCCTCAGCAACACCGAGGCCACGCACGACTACGGCGACATCAACATCTCCCTCACCACGGGCGGGGACACCAAGGCCACCAGCGGTCTCGCCGTGGACCGCATGCCCGTCGCCGACATGCTGGGCAAGGTCTCCTACAAGCGGACGATCACCGTCGGCCAGGACGTCGTCGACCACATCAAGGACCTGCACGTCGTGCAGCACGGCATCGACCGCAACAAGAACAAGAAGTACGACTTCGAGGGAGCCGGCAAGAGCGAGCTCGACCCCAAGCTGCCCCAGGAGGCCACGGCTCCGACCAACTGCGGAGAGGTCAAGGGCGCGGCCGTGGGGTCCATCCCGGTCGGCGGCATCGAGACCGGCGGAGGTGCCGCGCAGCATGCGGCGGCGCCCGTGACGATGCACGACGGTGTGCCCATCGCCATACTCGCGGTGGTGGCCGGTGCGGTGGCGGTCGCAACGAGGCGTGCCGTGGCCGTCCCCGTCCGCAAGAAGACCACCGGGGGCGGCGCGTGAAGCCGGCTCCTGCGCACACCGCGCCCGCAGTCCTCGCGCACGCAGCCTCCACCGCGCGGGCCCGGCGCCGGACCGCAGGTCCCCTGTCCCTGGCGGCCGCCGCCCTCGCCGCGCTGCTCCTCGCGGGGTGCGCCGGGCAGGACACGGCGAAGCCCCCCGCCCCGGCGGGACAGGCCCTCCAGGGCGGGGCGCCGGCCACCGCGGGCGCCGGTACCACCGGGAAGGCGCCCGGCAGTGGTGACTCCGCGGCACCCGCGGACGGATCACAGAGCGGTACGAGTACGGGTACGGGTACGGGGGGTGCGGGCAAGGCCGAGCCCGCCCTCGCCCGGTCGGAGCCGCAGAAGATCACGATCCCCTCACTCGGCCTGTCCAGTTCCCTGGAGACGCTCCAGCAGAACGCGGACGGCACCATGCAGACCCCGAAGGACCCCGCGCTCGCGGGCTGGTACGAGCCGGGGCCGACCCCCGGTTCGCAGGGACCGGCAGTGATCGCCGGTCACGTCACGTGGAACGGAGCATCCGCCGTGTTCGAGAAGCTGAAGACGATGAAGGCCGGTGACACCATCAAGGTGGCCCGGCGGGACGGCAAGACGGTCACGTTCACCGTGGACCGGGTCGCCGAGTACCCGAAGGCCGAGTTCCCCACGCTGGAGGTCTACAAGAACCTCGACCACGCGGGTCTTCGACTCGTCACCTGCGGCGGGGACTTCGACCCGAAGAAGCACTACTACGACAGCAACGTGGTCGTGTTCGCCCGTATGACGGGCGCCGCGTAGCCGGGCCGGCGGGGCCGGGAAGACGTCCGTCAGACGCAGGTCCCCACTGCGGCTGACGGACCCCCGCCGCCCGGGGCCGCCGCCCGGGGCCGGTGGCCGATGGCCGGTGGCCGGTGGCCGGTGGCCGGTGGTGCGAGGCGCGTGGCTGGTGGCCGGTGCCCCGGGGCCCGCGGCCGGGTGTCGGTCAGCCCCGGTTGCCCAGGTCCAGGCGGTCGGCCAGCCCGGCGGCGGTGAAGGCGGCGACCAGCTGGTCGCCGCCCTCGGTGAAGTGGGCCCAGCTGTCGTAGTGGACGGGGACGACCCGACGGGCGCCGAGGATCTCGGCGGCCTCGGCGGCCTGGACGCTGCTCAGGACGAGCGGTTCGCCGTCGAAGAGGACGGGGAAGCGGGGAGCGCCGGCGAAGAGTATCGCGGTGTCCACGGGGGCGAAGCGGGCGGCGATCTCCTTGACCACGCCGAGTGAGGCGTTGTCGCCGCTGACGTAGACGGTGGGCAGTCCTTCGCCGGTCAGGATGAATCCGACGACCTGGCCGGTGATCGGCTCGACCTCCTCGCGCGGTCCGGGGCCGTGGAGGGCGGGCACGCCCGTGACGGTGACGGTGCCGCCGCCGGGACGGTCCAGCTCGACGGACTCCCAGTTGGCCAGCCCCCTGGCCCTGCCTCCCAGGCGCTCGCCGCCGCCGGGGGTGGTGAGGGTGAGCGGGACGTCGGCGAGCAGGGCCCGGCCGGAGGTGTCGAGGTTGTCGGCGTGCTCGTCGTGGGAAAGCAGGACCACGTCGACGCGTCCCAGGTCAGCGGGGGTGCCGGTGGCGGGTGCGGTCTTGACCAGGAGCGAGCCGCCGGGGACCTGGTAGTCGCCGGGGGCGTCGAAGGTCGGGTCGGTCAGGAAGCGCAGACCGCCGTACTCGAAAAGGGCGGTGGGGCCGCCGAAGACGCGGACGGGGAACTGCTCGAAGGTGGTGGTGCCGGTGGCAGACATGAAGCAACCTCACGGATAGGGAGTGGCTCATCCGTGATCACCGTAGATGCTCCTCACGGATGAACGCAAGCTCTAACGTGAGAATCACGGAAGAGCGCGAGTTGTACCATGAGAGCCATGGAAGAGATCGTGACCGCCGAGCCGCTGCCGCCCGCACCCGGTGCCGAGCAGTACCCCGCCCTCGACCTCGCCAACAGCGCCATCTCCCTGCCCGGCGGGCACCACGTCGATCTCCTCGGCACCCCGGCCGCCGCCGAACAGTGGCTCGTCGACAGAGGCCTCGCCCCGGTCGACACCGGCCTGGCGGAGATGTGCGCCGGCCTGCTGCGCTCCCTGCGCGAACAGGTCCGCGCCCTGCTCGCCGCCCACGTCGCCGGAGTGCCCGCCCCCGCCGCCGCGCTGACCGCCGTCAACAGCGCGCTCACCCGAGCGCCCGCCGCCTCCCTGCTCCACTGGGACCCGGCCCGCGGCCTGTACCGCGAGGCGGCCCACCCCGTCACCCAGATCGTGGAGCACGCCCTCGCCGTACTCGCGGCCAACGCGGCCGACCTGCTCACCGGCCCCGACGCCGAGCGCCTCACCGCCTGCGGCTCCACCCCCTGCACCCGCTACCTCCTCCGGCACGGCCGGCGCCACTGGTGCTCCACGCGCTGCGGCGACCGCGCCCGCGCAGCCCGCGCCTACGCCCGCCGCACGCAGACGTAGGCCGGCCCCAGCACTCCGGCGGCCACCCCGAGGGGCCCGCTTTACGGTTCCGGCTGGACCTTGTCGTCCTCGCGGTCGAGGCCGGAAGAGCGACCGCGGCCCTGCTTGGTGGACAGGAAGTCCCGGAACACCTGTGCGGAGCGCGGGTTCTGCCCGCACTGCCACACGCCGTGTGGGCAGTAGTCGGTAATGCTCTGGTAGAGCGGCTTGTGCTCGGCGATCCAGGCCAGCATGTCCCGCATGTATTGAGGGTTGTCGCCGTTCCGGAACAGCCCCCATTCCGGGTACGAGATGGGCTTGTCGTGCGCCCGCGCGAAGTCGACCTGCTGCTGGAGTCCGTAGGGCTGCGTGACCTGCTCCTCGAAGGAATCGCCGGGCGGCTGGTCGTAGCTGTCCATGCCGATGACGTCCACCACGTCGTCGCCCGGGTAGCACTTGGTCCAGGCGATCGCGTCAACGCCGCGGTTGGGGGCGAAGTCGAACCGGAAATCCTGCCCCTCCACAGAGCGCATGGCAGTCACGATGCGCCGCCAGTACTTCTTCCAGTTCTCGGGATCGGGCCGGCACCGGTGGGTGTAGTTGAAGCCGTTCATCTCCCAGCCGAGCACGATCACCGTGTCCGGCACCCCGAGGCCGACCAGGCGCTCGGCCAGCCGCCGGAAGTGGTGGTCGTACTCACCCCGCGCGCCGGAGCGGAGCAGCTCGGCGACCCGGCCGTCAGGGACGCCGGCCTCGTTGCGCTCCAGCATGGGCACGTTCAGGACGAACAGCCGATCGGCTCGCGCCCTGCGCCACGCGGCCCAGGTGGGCAAGGAGTCCGGTGCCCCCTCGATGTTCGACCAGGTGTCGCCGGGCAGATAGGTGTGCCCGGCGCGCAGCTCGGAACCCCCGAGCCAGCGCGAGAGCCCCTGCATCCTCTCGACCCCGGGCGAGCCGTAGTGGAGATAGGCGCCCACGGCGACCTCGGACTCGGGGCTGCTGCCGGATTTCTCTTCCGGCGGCGTGGCGACGGCGCCTCCGGTGACGAGCAGGCCGACGGCGACCAGAGTTGCGCCGGCGCCTGCCAGCCAGCGGCCTCGATGGGACATGACACCTCCACACGCGTCCTGAACCAAACCGAACCGAACCGATGTGTCTGCCTGCGACGTTAGGCATCTCATCAGACGCGCGGCACGCCCGGTGTCCGGATGCTGGGCCATTTGCGGCAGTCGGCCGCCCGCCATTGGCCCGACCAGGTGAAAGCCGTCACCCTCACGCATAAGTGTGTGGCGTGGCGTGCCGTTGACGAACATGTCGCGGCCGGGTGGTGATCGCGCCCGGCGCGCTACTTCCCGGCGTCCTTGAGCGCACCCGCCACCAGGGGTTGGAACGGAACCAAATCGCCTCCGCCCTTGATCTTCTCGATCCCGTAAATGTCATCGCTTTCCCAGTCGGCTGACTCCTCCCGCGCCGGGTGGTACGGCCTGACTCCGGCCGAGATTTCTGAATTGCCCCCGCCCGCATACATGCGCCACCACGAGTTGAGGTAGCGCGGCTCACGGGTCACGTTGACGATGTTGTTGCTGTGCTCGACGTATCCGACGTAGTAGACGAATTCATCGCCGCATTGCGGCCAAGAGCATTTCGGCGGCCCTCCCGCAGGGTTCCAGGAGAATCCGTGCGGCTTGAGGCCAGAGGGAAGTGTCGCCTTGTCCTTCCGGAGCGTAAGGATCTTCGTCTCGGCCGTCAGGGCGTCAAATTCGGCCGACTGCGGCAGCAGGACCAATTTCTGCACGACGAACTCCGTCCCGGGATTCACGTAACTGCCCGCGCCGAGAATTTCTCCGGTACTGACCATCGTGCTGTCGGGTGGCTTCGCATACAGGTCGACGTCCTTGCCCGCCTCCAGATCCCGCTTCCAGGCCTGCTCCGTACGGTCCGCCGCCGTGGCTGCGAACTGCCGACCGACCACCCAGAAGGCACTCCCCAGGATGTACGCCGGCACCTTCCCGGAGTTCTTCACCCTGAGCGTCACCGGCACGTAGACGAAATCACCCTCCGGGGTGGCCTTGAGGGTCGCCTTGCCGAATTTCGCACTCGATTGGACGGATACCGGCGCGACGGACGGCTCGTACCAGGAGGACTTGACCAGATTGGCGGCGGTGAGGGCAGTGGTGATCATGAAGCCGATCGCGAAACTCTTCGGATGGGGGACCGTCCTCCAGGTCTTCTCGCGAAAAAGAATCCAAAGCGCCCACAGGGACCAGACGAACAGCGCCACGAACACGGGGAAAAGCGGGGTCCCGTACTCCCTCTCCCCGGCCCACATGGCGAGGAACAGGCCATTTCCGGCCAGTGCGATGAGCACCCCCGCGATGATGACCACTCCGGAGTACGGCCACTGCCGCTTGCCCACGAAATCCGGTGCCGCGATGGCCGCGACGCCCTGCACCACGCCCCCCCGCCATGAGCAGGAACCCCGTCATCCTGTTGGCGAAGTACGGGGACCCGATGGCGTCCACCTGCCCGACGGAAATGAGCAGGACCATGCAGCCGAGGAGCCCCGCCACCAGAACGGCGCCGGTCGCGTACCTTGTCGCCGCCCGGTCGGGCCACACGTCAGGGCCCACCCTGCGCCACACGACGGCCTGGTCGTCGAGGTCCAGCTCGGCGAGCCCGGACCGGTCGAGCAGGTCACGCAACTCGTGCGCCGTCCACACCTTGCCGGCCGGTTCGCCCCGCACCCAGACCTCACGGAGTCCCCTCCGGTCCGGGGGATGCACCACCACGATCGGCTCGTCGGTCATGCCCCCAGCCTCGCCGTCGCCCGGAACGCGGGCACGCGCGGCTAGGCCGTTCTGCGCATCGGGCGACGGCGTGAGCAACCGGGACGACGGGGCGGCCGGCCACGCAGCGGCGCTTTCCGGACGTTCGTACCGCTGTTCGCTTGTTCCGTGACAGCGGGCCGGTGTTCGGGGCAACCGCAGGAGTGGCTGCGACGTGCAGGCCGCGAGACACCACTGCGAACAGGGAGGAACAGCCATGCTGATCACGGTCACCCGCTCCGGAGGCTTCGCCGGCCACGAGAAGCTCCGCGCCCTCGACACCTTGAACCGCGCGGACGCGGCACAGCTGGAGGAACTCGCGCACCGGGCCGTCGACCCCGTGGCCGACGGCTATCACTACCGGATCACCGTCGACGACGAGGTGCTCGACCTGCAGGACCCCTTCCTCACCGACGCCCAGCGGACACTGATCCGTACCGTCCTCGGCGAAGGCACCTGACCGGCCTGACCCGGCACCGGAGGGCCTGACCTCCGCACGATCCACCGACCACGGCGGCGCGGGCTCAGCGCAGGGGCGGGTGTGTGGCAAGCCAGTGACGCGCGATCTCTTCGCGCGTGGCGAGCCACGTCCCCCCGCGCTGCGCCACGTGCTTCAAGAACCCGTCGAGCGCGCGGATGCGGCCGGGCCGACCGATGATCCGGCAGTGCATGCCGATGCTCATCATGCGCGGACGGTCGGCGCCTTCGGCATGGAGTGTGTCGAACGTGTCGACGAGGTACGCGAGCATGTCGTCCGCGGTCGTGAAGCCGTGAACGAGCAGGAACTTGCAGTCGTTCGCGTCAAGGCTGTATGGCAGCACGAGGTGCGAGCGGCCGCCGGTGTCGACGTAGAACGGCAGGTCGTCCGAGTAGTCGTCGGAGTCGTAGAGGAAGCCGCCCTCCTCGACGACCAGGCGCCGCGTGTCGGCGCTCGTCCGGCCGGTGTACCAGCCGACGGGGCGGCGTCCGACGAGCCGCTCGATCGTCGCGATCGAGCGCGCGATGTCGGCGCGCTCGATGTCCTCGGGCACATGGCGGTAGTCGATCCAGCGCCAGCCGTGGCTGGCCACCTCCCAACCGGCGGCGCCCATCGCGCGCGCCGCGTCCGGGTTGCGCTCCAGGGCCTGCCCCACGGCGTACACGGTGAGCGGTGCACCGTGCGCCGCGAGCGTGCGGTGGATGCGCCAGAAGCCGGCGCGCGAGCCGTACGCGAACATCGACTCGACGTTCAGATCGCGCCCGCCGACCACGGGCGGCGCGCCGACGAGCTCGTGGAGGAAGCCCTCCGATGCGCGGTCGCCTTCCAGGACGTTCTGCTCCCCGCCTTCCTCGTAGTTGAGGACAAGGCTGACGGCGACGCGGGCACCGCCGGGCCACGCGGCGTGCGGTGGCTCGGCGCCGTAACCGACGAGCTCGCGCTGGTGCTCGGACACGGCCGCACCATACCGCTGATCGGCCGCCGGATCGCAGATGCGGGGCCATGTCCGCTCCGGAAGCTTTTCGCGGGATGCGCCCCGCGATCTGAGTAGGGCGCACACCCGCGAGGTGAGTACCCGGACGGCTGTGCCGGGCCCGCCGTTCGCGTGGGATGGAGCCATGAACGCAACTGCTTCCGCCGCGACGGCCCCGGACCCGGCCCCGGTGCGGGTGGCCGGCGAAAAGGACCGTTCCCGGTTCTGGTCGGGCCTGTCCGCCGCCTTGTTCCCCGGGGCGGTCGTGGCTGCCGTCGTCCTGCTTCTGTCCTCCGTGCGGGTATCGGGCTGTGTGACGTACGGGGTTCAGTGCACCCGGGGGCTGCCCGGATGGCTGTTCCTCTGGAGCGTGGGTGTCGGGTTCGTGGCGCTGGTCGTCGTCCTGGCCGCCCCGGCCCTACGGGCACGACAGGCAGCCCTCTCCGTCCAGCTCCTCGCGGAATGCACGGCGCTGCTGGTGATCCTCAGCTACTACGCATGACGCCGACGGCCCCGGCGGCGGGGTTCGGTAGGCCGCCGCAAGGCGACAGAGGCACCCAAGCGCAAATGACCCCGACGATCGGCCCGCCCTTCAGCCGGCCCGCCTTCAGCCCGCGCCGGACAGCTGGCGTTCTGGGTCGCCTTCGACGTACCGCAGTACGACAGCGACGGCAACGGCCCGTACCGCAAGGCCCAGATCCGGGACCGGTACCTGCGGCCGGAGCCTGCTCGCGGAGGGAAGACCTGGAACGGCCCCTGCCCGGCCGGTCACGGTCGTGGGAGGTCGGGCATGATGCCCTGGTGAGCCGCATCATCGAGTTCTTCGTGGCGCCGGATGACGTGTCAGCGGGCTCGGCCCTTCAGACCGGGCCGGGGCGTGCCTTCGAGTCGCTCTCCTTCGGCAACTTCGATCCCGAGGAAGCCGTGGTCGAGTGGGAATGCCTCCTTGCCGGCGGCAGCTTCGAGGAACTCATCGAAGCCGGCGAGCCTCGTATCGTCGCAGGCCAGGACGATGCCGGGGGTGTCGTCTTCGCGATCTCGCCGGGCCTGTCCGCTGCACTGGCTGACGCAGGGGGCTTGAAGCTGCGCGAAGTGGCTGCAGCGTGGGCCGCACAACGGGCGGAGGAGGGCGAGGTCATCGACTCGGAGATGGCTGACGCGATCGTGGGAGATCTGGCCGCCCTCGTTACCACCGCTCAGCGTCAAGGCCAGGGCGTCTACTGCTGGGTCGCGTAGGGGCTGAGCTCATAGGCACCCAGCGGCCGGACCGTAGGGGGACGGCGGGGCGCCGTCTAGTTGTTGCCCGACCTGAACAGGAAGTCTTCGACGGCGCCGAGATCGGTGTTCCAGTACGTCACCCGGGGGGTGGGCCCGACCGTGAGGGAGCCGACCTCTTCCGACAGCCTGATGTCCAGCGGCGCCACATCCTTGTTGCTGTTGAGGGCGCGGTCCTGGTAGCCGAGGGAGAACGACGTGACGGTGTACGTCTGCTGACCCGCCTTGAAGACGAACACGCCCGCGTACGCCTTCTCTTTCGGGCCGATCGTGGCGATGGCCCGCGGCTTGGACTCCGTCGCACCGACCGGAGCCCCGATGTCGGTGCCGAAGCGGACGTACGGGTAGTGGTAGAGGGTGCAGGCCTTGTCGGTGAAGTTGGTGGCCGTGATGAGCAGGTGCTGGCCCGAGTCCTGTCGCCATCCCGATGTGTCGATGGAGAGGTCGTTGTCGTTGCAGGCCGCGATGGTGGGGTTTCCGCCACCTGCGCTCTGCGAGGGGCCGGCCGTGCCCCCGCCGCCGGGCTGAGTGGTGCCGGCCGCGCTCGGCGTGCCGAAGGGGGAGGGGGTGGGGGAACCGGCCGCGCTCGGCGTGCCGGAGGCGGTGGGGCCCTTGCCGTTCTCCGTGCCGCCGGAATCACAGGCCGTGGACGAGAGGAGCGCGGCGATGGCCGCGACCCCAAGGGTGTAGGTCTTCCAGCTCTTGCGGACAGTGCGCATGGTGGCCCCCGTTTGCCTTCGCATGGCATGAATGGTGTGGTCGACGACTCGGTTCTGCCCGGCGGAACCACTGAAATCCCCACCCCGAGCGACCGTTACGGACCCAGGACGTGAACGTCACCATTCCATCCAACTGGCCATGACCAGTCCACTCCCCACCAGCCCGTCCACCAGGGATCCGAAGCAACGGCCCGGTTGCATCAGGCGGAACGGTCAGGCCGCGCGGCAGAGCGCCGCGGGGCCGGCCGGGGCCGAGGTCCGGGCCACGGTCGCGTGCACGGGGCCGGCAGGGCTGGCGGCGTGGGCGGTGCGAATGGTGGCCGTGGCCTGCGAGCGGTTCCGTGCGAACACGACGAGTCGCAGCACCGCGAACCGCGCGACACCGGCGAGTGCCGAGGCCGACAGGTAGACGACCTGCTCGAGCACCGCACCGGGTGTCGCCACCAGCTGCTGGAGAAGCAACATCGCCATGCAGGTCACCGCGTACGCGGCCGCCGCGGACCCGGCCGACTGCGCATGCTGGCGCCAGGTCGCGCGGCCGCCCGCGCCGAAGGTGAAGCGGGCGTGCAGCTCGGTGGAGAGGAGCGTGGAGCCCACGGTGATCAGGGCGTTGGCTAAGGCCCAGGGGAGCCAGGAGCCGAGGGAGGCCACGGCGAAGCTGGAGGCGAGCCCCACCCCGCCGCCGCAGAGCACGAAGCGGGCGAAGGCGGCGAAGGCGCCGGGTGCCGCCTGCTGAGTACTCTGCGCTGTCTCCATGATCCGACCCCTTCGATGCCTCACCCCGCCAAACGCACACCCCGCGGCCTGTGAACCGAACGGTGCGCTCCTCGTGGCACCATGATGGCACATTAATGGCGCCATGGGGAGCCATATCCGGCGCCGTCTGCGTCGTAGGTGGCGCCATGATGCGACAGGGGTCGTGAATGCGCAGGTCACCGGCTAGGCGCCACCTTGGCTCAGTGGCTCAGCGTGCCCGAGTCCGTTGACGGGGTCATCTGCTTTTCCGTGGCTCGCGCAGTTCCGCGGCCGCCGGACTTCGGGCGGAGCCGTCCGGTGAGGCGGGTGCGGGCGCGTCAGGAGTTCACGGTTGCCCGGTCGGAGTCGCTGCGCAGGACGCAGAATTCGTTGCCTTCGGGATCGGCGAGGACGGCCCAGCCCGAGCCGTCTGCGTTCCGGTGATCGGCGACGAAGGTGGCACCGAGGCCCAGCAGTCGGTCCACTTCCTGATCGCGCGAGGTCTCAGGGCGCAGACACAGGTGGATCCGGTTCTTGATCGTCTTCGTCTCCGGCACCTGGTTGAAGTACAGCACCGGGCCCTCCGCCAGCAGCACCTCGGTCTCCCGGTCACCCGGTCGGGCATCCGGATGCAGCGGACGGCCCGTCACGCTGCTCCAGAACCGAGCCAGCTCATAGGCATCCGCACAGTCAATCGCCACGTTCTGCAATACCGAAACCATGCGCGCGAGCCTTCCTGATCTCCACGCCGAACGCCACCGAGTTGTGCCGGACCCGCAGAGTCCGAAATCGCAGGCGCAGCGCGGGCGGCGCCCACCAGTTGGCGCCGCGGAGCAGTGTCATCGTTGCCGGAACCAGCACGCACCGCACCAGCGTGGCGTCGACGACGACCGCAACGGTCAACGCGATCGCCAACTGCTTCATGACCAGCAGCTCGCCCGTGGCGAATCCGATGAAGACGACGCACATCAGCGCGGCCGAGGAGCTGATGATCCGTGCGGAGTGCTGCACACCGACCTCGACCGCGCGGTCGTTGTCCATCCCGGAGTCGTGGAGTTCCTGAATGCGGGAGAGCAGGAACACCTCGTAGTCCATCGACAGGCCGAAGGCCAGCGCGAACACCACGACGGGGAGCCAGTAGCCCAGTCCGCCCAGCGTGTGCACGCCGAGCAGACCGGCGCCCCAGCCGTCCTGGAAGACGAGGACCAGAGCGCCGAACGACGCGCCCAACGACAGGGTGTTCATCGCGATCGCCTTGAGCGGGAGCAGCACCGACCCCGTCATCAGCAGCAGGAAGAGGAAGGTGGTCGCCGCGATCAGGGCCGCGGCCCGAGGCGCGTGGTCGACGACCTCGGCCCTGAAGTCGATGTCGAGGGCGCTGCGTCCCGTGGCCCAGACCGGGAAGTCGGCCGGGCGATCCGCCCGGACGCGCTGGACGAGCCGGTCGGCGGGCCTGCCCTCGGGGTCGGCCCGCGGCACCATGCGGACGAGCGAGACCCCGGGGCCCGCAGCGGTGGCCGCGCCCACCGCCTCGACGTCGGGGCCACCCGCGAAGCGGCCCGCCCACTGCTGAAGCCGTGCCGGGTCGGTACGGGCCACGATCACCACCGCGTCGGCGCGGTGCTGAGGAAACCGCTCCGCCACGATCTCGGCATAGCGCCGGGCCTCCGCCGCGGGCGGAAGCTGCTGCTCCCCGACCGGGCTCACCAGGTGGACGCGGAGGAAGGGGGTGGCACACGCGAGCAGCAGCACCCCGACGCCGACGGCGGCCGGAAGCGCGTGCCGGCGCGTCCGACGGGCCAGCCGGGCGAACGCGCCGTAGCCAGTGCCACGGGCGGAGACGCCGGCGCCGATCCGCTTCGGGAAGGCCGCCAACAGCGCCGGGGTCAAGGTCAGCGCGGCGGCGAGGGAGAGGGCGACGGTCCCTGCGGCGGCCAGGCCGATCGCCGCGTAGAAGTCGCTCGGGAAGGCGGCCAGCCCGCAGAGGGCGGCCGCGACGACGAGCGCGGCGAACCGGACCGCGCGCCCTGCCGTGGCCATCGTCCGCACCACCGCTTCCGCGACGTCGTGCCCCGCGGCCCTCTCCTCCCTGAACCGCCCCACCGTCACCAGCGAATAGTCGATGGCCAGGGCCAGCCCCACCATGGTGGTCGTCGAGAGCGCGGGTGAGGTGAGGTCGTACCAGCGCGACAGGACCAGCAGCCAGAGCATTCCGGCGCCGACCGTGCACACGGCCGCCAACACCGGTACGGAGGCCGCCACCAAGCCGCCGAAGAGTACGTACACCACCGCCAAGGTCACGGGCAGGGTGATCAGCTCGCTGCGCCGGGTGTCGGCCAGCGACCGTTCCGCCACCGCGCGGCGCGCGCGATCGCTGCCGCCGAGGGTCACCTCGACGCCGGGCACGGAGCGGGCGATGTCCCGCACACGGGATTCGACCGCCGCCTCGGCCTTCTGCCGTACGCCATCGGGGAGTCCGCGACCCAGCCGCACCGACACGAGGGCGGCTCTTCCATCGGCGGAAACGGCGGAGTCGGCGGAGTCGGAGAGCGTGGGGGCAGTGGAGGGAGCAGCGAGGGCTGTGGGGGCCGTCACCGCGATCACGCCGGGGACCGCGGACAGGTCACGCTTCGCGGCCGCCAACTCCCGCTGGAACCGGGGATCGGCCACCGGCACGCCCGCCACGACCGCGTCGATCTGCCCATCGAAGGACCGGACGCCGTCCAACAGGCGGTTTCCCCGGACCGACTCGTGCGGGGCCACGCTCCAGGGCTGCCGGTCCAGCCGGTCCACCACCGGTCCGACCGCGGCCAGCCCGGCACCCAGGAGCAACAGCCACAGCAGCAGGACGATCCGGTGGTGGCGGACGCAAGCCCGAGCGAGCCGGGCCGACACCGGCGAGCCCGTGTCTGCGGGGCTGGGCGGAACCCCCGTCAGTCTGCGCATCGGTGGGCCCCAAGGCCGTACGACGAACCGATCGTGACCTCGCCCGGCCGCGTCACCGTCAGACGGGTGAGCCCGCCGCGCGCGGGTGCCAGGCACTCGCCCCTGCCCCTGCCCCCGCCCTCGGCCCGGAGCCACGGCGAATAGGCGACCCGTAGCGTCACGGTTCCGGGCCCTGGCATCCGTACGACGACCTCAGCGGCGTCGGAGCGCACCACCGATGCGGGCGGATCCACCAGCGCCACCGGATCCTTGACCCGGTAGATCCGCCAGTGCTCGTCCCGCCACACCGGCTCCAGGTACGCGGGACCGCTCGTCACCAGCGCGTGTTCACGCTCCGAGGCGGCGTCCAGCGGACCGTCGTGCAGGACGACGAAGCCCACCGCCCAGTGGTCGAGCCAGGCGCGGTACGCGTCCGCCGTGAACGTCCCCTCGGGCACGCCCGCCCCGTCGTACCCGTCGTAGAACAGCGGTCCACGCGCGACATCGGCCTGCCGGTTCCAGCCGCGTGCCAGGGTCACGTACGGCGCCAGCGCGGCTGCCTCCCGATGGCTGCGCGCCATGGTCACCTCCACCCTGGAGCGGTCCGCTCCCAGCCGTTCGAGGGCGTGCACGACACCGTCGGTCTCCGCGGCCCACCGGGGGACCTCCGCCGTGTCCATGACGTGAGCCGCCGTATTTCCTCCCACCCACGTGACGGAGAGGACGAGGCCGAGGACGAGCGAGGTCAGCCGCGCCCTCGCGAGCCACCGGAGGGGCCCGCCCGCCGCGTTGGCGTGGACGTGCCCCGCCATCGCGGCGGCGAGCAGCACCGGCGGCGCCGCGAGATGGGCCAGCCGCTCGACATTCGTCCCGACCGGCGAGGGGACCAGATAGGCCAGACCGACAGCCACCGCGTACACCGCCGCGGCCGACCGCGGCAGCAGCCAGGAGCGCGGGACCGCCAGGGCGACGCATACGGCCATGAGCAGTGGGGGCCAGATCCGTACCAGGCCCATGGGCTGGAGGCCGTGGAAGGGGAACAACCAGGCCGTCAGGCCGAGTACGGCCAGGGGCGGCACCAACAACGCGGCTCCGGCTGCGGCTGTGGTTGTCGCTGCTGCGGTACGGCGGGACGTCAGCAGACGGGCCGTGCCCACGATCGCGAGGAACAGCCCGGCGACGGTGCTGGCCATCGTGGCCGCCAGCGCCCAGCCGGCCACGACCGCGCCACGGCGCCCGCTCACGAGCGCGAGTACGGCCGCGAGCCCGAAGGCAACGCCCAGGAGGAAGGTGGTGCGCCCGGAGGCCGCCTGGCACCAGAGCATGAGGGCCGCCACGAGGGCCGCCAGGAGCGCCGGCCACTGGGCCCGAGCCACGACGCAGCGGGCACAGATCCGCCCCACCAGCCAAGTGGACACGAGGCCGCTCGCCAGC
Source organism: Streptomyces sp. NPDC001513 (assembly GCF_042894695.1). Taxonomy (NCBI): domain Bacteria; kingdom Bacillati; phylum Actinomycetota; class Actinomycetes; order Kitasatosporales; family Streptomycetaceae; genus Streptomyces; species Streptomyces sp. NPDC001513. The sequence goes on along the minus strand of NZ_JBIAVU010000004.1, from coordinate 56,867 downwards.
GTCACGGGGACCACCCCGAAGACAGCCATCACATAGGGCGAGATCAGGCTGTAGGAACCGGTGTGCAGCCCGCCGTACCAGGAGAGGTTGTAGACGGCACCCGGGTGGCGTGCGACGAACCCCGCCCATGCTTCCTGCGCCGCGAGATCCCCACCGCCGGTCGCGAGGGCCGTGGCCCACCAGGCGTAGAGCGGGAGCACGGATCCCGTGGCGATCAGCGGCACACGATGACGCCGGTGCCACGGCTCGCGGGCGGGCGTCGCGGCCTCCGGACCGTCCGCTGTGACCGGAAGTGGGAGCGGTGAGAGTTCGACTGAGGCCACGGGCCGGGCTCCGTTCGGCTGCTCTGGAGGCTGCCGGGTCACATGATCGTCGATGCCCCACCCGCTCGTCCGACGGCGCGCCCACCCGGCCCTGACGCGCTGCCTCGGAGGGTGTCTCACGTGGCAAGTCTTCGAGAGCCTCTTGTGGCAGGCCAGGGCGTCGACCATGACCAGGCCTCGGCTCTGCCCGTCGCTACGGACCGCGTACGGGATCTTGAGACCACGAGCAGCCCATGGCAGGCTCATGCCGCATGATCGATGAATTCGCGAAGGACAACCTGCACGGGAGACTGCGGCGGGACCGCGAGGCGCTGCTCTGGAAACTCGACGGCTTGTCCGAATACGACGCCCGCCGGCCTTTGACAGCGACCGGGACCAACCTCCTCGGCCTGGTCAAACACGTGGCCACCGTCGAGGCCAGGTACTTCGGCGAGGTCTTCGACCGCCCTTCCCCGGAACCGCTGCCCCGGTGGCAGGACTCCAACGGCAGCGATCTGTGGGCGACCGAGGACGAGACCCGCGATCAGATCATCGGGTTCTGTCGGCGCACGTGGGAACACTCGGACGCGACGATCAACGAGCTTCCCCTCGACGCCCCCGGCCACGTGCCATGGTGGCCGGAGCCTCATGCCCACACGAACCTGTTCGCCATCATGGTTCATGTCCTCGGCGAGTCCATCCGGCATGCCGGGCACGCCGATATCCTGCGCGAGGGCCTCGACGGCCGGACCGGGTTGCGCGCCGAACACGAGAAGCAGATCGACGAGGAAGCCCGTGCAGCCTACTGCGCGAAGATCGAGCAGGCCGCCAGGTCGGCCGCACCAATCAAGGCTTAGCCTGCCGTTGCACCCCTGATCTTCGCGTGAGGTGATGCTGCGCTACATCGCCGCCTGTGACAGATGATTACCTGCTTCGCGGTGTCCGTTTCTGGTTGGCATGACGGTCCCGTGGCAGAGCCGATCTTTCGATACCACCCTGACCCGCTGGCTACCGGGTCCGCGGTGCGCGCCGACCATGTCTGCAGTGTCTGTGGCAGGCATCGACAGATCCGCTATCAAGGGCCTGTCTACGGTCAACAGCCTGATTCCCTCTGCCTCCACTGCATCCACTCCGGGGCAGCGTCAAGTGCCCTGAGCGTCTCAACCGGAGACGATGAGGACTTCGACATGTCTGCGGTGTTCAGCAATGCCGTTGACGTACCAGACGACGTGCCTCTGTCGATCGTCGAAGAGATCACCCGACGCACTCCCGGCTTCGCCGGTTGGCAGCAGGAGTCCTGGCTGTACCACTGCGGCGACGGCGCGGCCTTTCTCGGCCCTGCCGGACATCACGAGCTTGAGGCCCACCCAGAGGCACTGGCCATGCTCCGTAAAGATCACCGGCATTACGGCTGGGCGCCGCCGGAAACCGAACAGTTCCTGCGGGGACTGGACCGGGCTGGAGAGCCGACTGCCTACTTGTTCCGCTGCTTGCACTGCGACACGAGCCTGGCATCCTGGGACATCGGCTGACGTTGCCGCGGAGCTCTACACTCCGTATTCGGCGCGCGGCAGGGGGCGTTTGCCCGTCGTGATCGTCACGGCTCCGGTGGATGGGCGGGCCGCAAAGGACGTTCAGGTCCAGTTGCCCCAGCCGATCGTGGCGATGTAGGCCCGCCGGATAGCGTTGGCTCGTACTTCCTCGCCTTCCTCGGCATGGCCGCCGACTTGAATTGCTGCAAGAAGCTCGCGAACTTTCCACGTGAGACACCCTCTTAGCTTGTTCTTTAAGGTCTGGCCTCGTATGTCCCGTTCCATGCAGTCAGTTGGAAGAGCCGCGCGGTGTGCATGTAGGGCGCAAGCGCAGTGGTGGCGAGCTCCAATTGCTCAAGGTCAGCGTAGAACGCCGGGTCGTACTTTTGCGCGTCGTCGGTGATGTAGTCACAGAAGCTGCGGATGCCGTAGTGCTGTACGTCGAGACAGCCAAGGCTTTGAAGGAGAGGGGTGATCTCCTCGGCCGTATGAAGCGTCAACGTTGAGTCGAACATCTGGGTCCGGAGCTGATCGGTGCCGAGCGCAGCCAGCGCGGCGGCGGGGTCCATATCGCGAACGGCCAGGTTCAGGGCCGCCGAGTGCCGGTTGATCGCCATCACAGAGAACAGCCCGCCGCGCTTCAGCGGGGTGAGAACCGTGGCGAGGGTTCCCGGTACATCGTCCACGTACTGAAGGAGGTTGTGGCACAGGACCACGTCGAACTCCCCGTCGACGAGATCGGCGGGCAGAGCAGTCGCGTCGGCCTGCACACAGGTGATCAGCTCCGTCAGGCCGGCCGCCGAGGCCCGCTCGGTCGCAGCAGCGAGCATGGCGGGCGCATAGTCGACGATGGTGACGTGGTGCCCGCGGCTGGCGAGGCGCATGGCGTCGCCGCCGTCGCCGCCGGCAACGTCGAGTATGCGCAATGGCCCGCCACCCAGGCCGTCGAGATGACGGGCCAGGTTCGCCTCGGCGATCGTGTAGCGCAGGCGGCCCCAGGGGGCGTCCTGCCATTCCTGCCAGGTGGTCATCGCGGTGTTGAACTTCTCGGGAGCTTCAGGCATCTGGTGACGATAGCTCGAACAATGCCCCGAACGGGTTCACTCACCAGGGAGTTCGGCAGGCGCAGACGGCGGTCTTGGCGCGATCCTGCGTGCTGTCCGGAGCGCGTTTCACCTTGTCGAGACCAGGACCGCCAGGGGTGAGTCTGCTGCAGCACAATGTCCAGCGGGAAGCGTTCGCTTTGGCATCACATTTCCGAGATGACTTCTACGGGTGCCTGTACGCGCGTCGCGACGAGCTGTTCGAGCTGGGGACGCACTGCTCTGCGCGGACGGGCCGGTGACGACCCCGGCGGATCTGACGCTGCTGGCCGAGCATCGCCGCGGGCACCGCGCGCGCTGTACGACGCGCTCAACCGTGGCCGCGTCGACGCCGGGCGGCTGCGGCGGGTCCTGGCGGCACTGCCGCAGCCCTGGGCTGCCGACGGCCGGCTCGTCCTGGCCGTGGATGTGAGTAACTGGCTGCGACCCGCCACCCGCTACGACGTGGGCAAAACCGTCCGACGCCCCGAGAACATCATCGAACGCGACCGGAACAGACCACAAAGAACAAGCTTAGGGGGTAGAAGAAGCGAATCCACCGATTGGGCTCGCCCACCCACATCCAGTCGGTGTGGATGCCGTCGTATGCGCGCTTCAAGGGGCGATGAGGGACGAGTACGTATTCCAGGTCTGCCAGCGCAGATTCCAGCCGGAGGCGATCCGCCGTGGAAACGGTGCCATGGGGGACGGTGTCGGAAATGCGGTCAGGGAATCCGGACGGCGGCGAAATCGACGCGAGATCGCCGTAGTTGCTCAGCCAGACCCTGATGGGTCAACCGTTTTCCGTCCCGTCCTGGGGGACACAGACGATGAAGTAGGCGGCGGCGTCCTGCAGGGTGTCGAGGGGACAAGGGCACCCGAAATCGCGTCCAAGACGCTCGGCCAGGGCTTCTGCCCGCGCCTTGGCCCGTTCGTAGTCGAATCCCTCGGGAAACTCCATGTGCGTGGGGCCCGGCAGCCGGTCGATTTGGTGCAGGAGATCCAGTGCGCACTGATGCGGGGGAGAAGTGGTCCGGGGCGCGTTCTGCCGACCCCGCCGGGCTCCCGGCCCAGGGACGGTGCGATATCGGTCATCCTGCCGGGTGGCGGGACTGGGCGCCGGGCCCAGCGGGCAGGGACTCCGGGTGCTGAAGCAACCGGACGCCCTGCCCCGTCGGATATCCGACGCCTACGTCGACGCCCTGGTCGAGCTCGATCCGATCCTCGGCACCGCCCTGGGGGTGCCCGGCGCCTCGGGCGCGCTCCCCGACTTCTCGCCGGACGGCCGGCAGGCCGTGGCCGACCTGGCGCGCTCGACCCTTGCGCGGCTCGCGGCGGTCGCGCAGGCACCGGGTGCGGACAGCGAGGCGGAGCGGCGGTGCGCGACCCTGCTGACGGAGCGGCTCGAGGCGGAGTCGGCGCAGTTCGATGCCGGTGAGCACCTGCGTGCGGTCGACAACCTCTCCTCCCCGCTGCACCAGGTGCGCAAGGTGTTCTCGCTGATGCCGGTGGCGACGGAAGAGGACTGGCGGCTCATCGCGCGGCGCCTGAACGCGGTGCCCGCCGCCCTGGCCGGCTACCGGGCGTCGCTCGGAGTGGGGGCGGGGCAAGGCCTGCGGGCAGCTCCCCGCCAAGTGGTAGAGAACATCACGCAGTTGGACGAGTGGCTGGGCACCGGTGGCTTCGGTCGGCTGGCCGCAGGTGCCCCCGAGGGCGGCCCGCGCACGGAGGTCGAGGCGGCGGCACGGGTGGCGACGGGAGCGGTCGCCGAGCTGCGCGACTGGTTCGCCCAGGTGTACGCCGGGCTGGTCGACGGCCAGCCGGACGTGGTGGGCGGCGCACGCTACGCCCGGTTCTCCCGCGTGTACACCGGCGCCGAGGTGGATCCGGACGAGGCGTACGCGTACGGCTGGTCGGAGTTCCACCGGCTGCTCGCCGAGATGCGCGTCGAGGCCGGACGGATCCGGCCCGGGGCGGAGGATCCGTGGGAGGTGCTGGCCTGGCTCGACCGCCACGGGCGCGCCGTCACGGGTGTGGAGGAGACGCGGCTGTGGCTGCAGAGGTTCATGGACGAGGCGGTCGAGGCGCTGGACGGGACGTACTTCGACCTGGCCGAGCCCGTCCGGAGGGTGGAGTCCCGGATCGCGCCGCCGGGCGGCGCGGCGGCCCCGTACTACACCCAGCCCTCGGTGGACTTCTCCCGTCCGGGCCGCACCTGGCTGCCGACGCTCGGCCGGACCCGCTTCCCGACGCACCACCTGGTGTCCACCTGGTACCACGAGGGGGTGCCGGGCCACCACCTCCAGCTGGCGCACTGGACGGCCGTCGCCGGATCCCTCTCCCACTACCAGACCAAGGTCGGCAAGATCAGCGCCACCACCGAGGGCTGGGCGCTGTACGCGGAACGCCTCATGGACGAACTCGGCTTCTACACCGAGCCACAGGACCGGCTCGGCCATCTCGACGCCCAGATGATGCGGGCGCTGCGGGTCGTGGTCGACCTCGGCATGCACCTGCGGCTCGACATCCCGGCGCACTCGCCGTTCGCCGCCGGCCGGCGCTGGACCCCGGCCCTGGCCCGGGAGTTCCTCGGCCGCTACTCCGGCCGGCCGCCCGCGTACCTGGACAGCGAGATCGTCCGCTACCTGGGCCGGCCGGCGCAGGCGATCACGTACAAGCTGGGTGAACGGGCCTGGCTACAGGGCCGGGAGACGGCCCGGGCCCGCCAGGGCGCGGCGTTCGAACTCAAGGCGTGGCACATGGCCGCACTGTCGCTCGGCTCCCTGGGGCTGGACGACCTGAGGGAGGAGCTGGGCCGACTCTGAGCATCCGGGCGATCCCAGGCGGATGATCGGACCATGAGCCGTGCACGGGATCTGCGGGCGGAGTTCCGCACCGAGGCCGCGACGGAGTTCTCGTTCCTGGTCGAGGAGTGGGGCTTCACCCATCCTGAGATGACGGAAGACCCGCTCTTCAGCGGTCCGGAGCTGCTCTTCCGAGCCCCCGCGCTGGACGTCGGCGTGAAGCTGTACGACGGGCGGGAGCCCCAGGTCGTGACGAGTCTGGCCGTCGTCGGAACAGACGGCGTCCGGGGCCGATGGGCTGAACTGGACGAGCTCTACGTCGTCGCCGGATGCGGGCCGGCCCAGGACGTTCCCGGCCAGGCCCCGAACCGACGGTCGACCCTCAAACGGCTCGATCAGCACGCGACGGCCTTGCGCCGCCTCATGTCGCTCCGGCCTGCCCCCGAACTCGGCAGGTTGATCATCCGCTCCACCACGCTGCGACGAGAGCAGCGGTGAGGTCCGGCCGTCGCGGGTTGCGGCCCCAGCCGGGCGGCCCCAGCCGGGCGGCCGCCGACCTGCGGCGATCACGGGAGCGGTATATCAAGGAGCGTGAAGGTGAGCGCGAGGCCCGACGGGCGCCCACCCCCACGGCTGAGGAGTACGTCTCGTGGAGTTCGAGGTCAATGGCGCCCGGCGCGCAGTGGACGTGGACGACGACCCGACGGCCGTGGAGGTGGTGCGGGACCGGCTGGGACTGACCGGCACCAAGCTGGTCTGCGCGGGCGGGGTGTGCGGGGCCTGCACGATCCAGGTCGACGGTGAGCCCCGGGTGTCCTGCCTGACGCCGGCGGTCGTGCTCGCCGGCCGACGGGTGACGACGGCGGAGGGTCTGGCGGACCATCCGATGGCGCGTGCCTTCGCCGGCGAGGACGCCCTCCAGTGCGGCTACTGCACCCCGGGGTTCGTCGTCGAGGCGGCGGCGTTCCTCGAGCGGTGGCGGGCCACGCACGGCCGCACCCGTCCGGGGCGCGAGCAGATCGCGGACGCGCTGGCCGGCCACCTGTGCCGCTGCGGCGCGTACGAGGGGATCTTCAGGGCGGTCGCCGCGGCCTGCGCGGGCGACTACGACACGGCGCCGACCGATGGGGAAGCCACGCCGGCGGTTCCGCGCGCCGAGGCGCCGGAGAAGACCGCCGGATCGGCCCGGTACACCACGGACCTGCGCCCCGACGGGCTGCTGGAGGGGGTGATCATCCGCTCGCCGCACGCGCACGCCCACGTACGTTCCCTGGCGGCCGGGGACCTGCCGCTGGTACCGCTGCTGCCTCCCGACGGCGTGGTGCGGTACGTCGGACAGCCGGTGGCGGCGGTCGCGGCGCCGGACCGGGCCTCCGCACGGGCGGCCGCGGCACGGGTCACGGTGGACTACGAGGTGCTGCCGGCGGCCCTGGACGCACGCCAGGCCCGCGCCGGCGAAGGCCCGCTGGTCTACGAGGACAAGGCGGCGCGCAAACGGGCTCCCGGGTCCGGCGAGTCCCCCCAGCTGGTGCCCGCCCGCTGGCGCGGCAACCTGCGGGGCCCGTCCGCCATGAGCAAGCGCCCCGCCACCGCCGTGCGCCGCATCACCGAGGCCCGGAGCCGGAATCCCGAGCGGGTGGTGGAAGGCGTGTTCACCACCGCCGCACAGACCCATACCCCGCTCGAACCGCACGCCTGCCTGGCCCAGTGGGTCGACGGCACCCTCCATCTGGAGGTGTCCACACAATCGATCAAGCGCACCGCCGAACTCGCCGCCGAACGCTTCGGCCTGCCCGTCGAACAGGTGGTCGCGCGGGCCGTCCACGTCGGCGGCGGATTCGGCTGCAAGATGGGCCTGACCTCCGACGTCGTCGCCGCCGTGGAGCTGGCCCGGCTGCACGGCGCCCCGGTACGCGTGGTGCTCGACCGGGACGAGGAGCTCACCGACGGCGGATACCGGCCCGGCACCCGGATCCGCCTGGCGATGGTCGCGGACGCGTCCGGCGACCTGAGTGCGCTGGCCATGGACGCGGACACCGACGGCGGGGTCTCGGTCGGCGGCTCCGTGGCAGCACTGGCCCGGTTCATGTACGGCAAGGCCCCGCGCCGGCTCCGCGACTTCGACACCCTCACCCACCGGCCCCCGGGCGCCCCGTTCCGCGGCCCGGGCGGACCCACCATGTGCTGGGCCCTGGAGCAGGCCGTCGACGAGATGGCCCACCGCCTCGGCCAGGACCCGATCGCCCTGCGCCGCCGCTGGGACGGCAACCCCAAACGGCACGCCCTGTACGACTGGGCCGCCGCGCTTCCTGTGTGGTCGGGCCCCCGCGGCGGCACCGGGCGGTTCCGCCGCGGCGTCGGCATCGCGGCGGCCAATTGGCTCTACTTCCTCGATCCCGTCACCGAGGTCGAACTCACCGTCGAGGACGGGATCGTCGTCGCCCGCTGCGCCGTGCAGGACATGGGGACGGGCTCGCGGACCGTGCTGCGCCGGGCCGTCGCCGAGGCCCTCGGCGTACCGGAGGGCAGGGTGCGCGCCGAAGTAGGCATGAGCGACGCCGTACACGGTCCCACCTCCGGCGGCAGCCGCACCACGCCCTCCATCGTGCCCGCCGCCCTGGACGCCGCCGCCCGGCTGCGCGACGCGCTCGGCGGAGGCGACATCGCCGCCCGCCTCGACGCGGCGCACGGCGTGCGGGTGACCGGCCGGCGCCCCCGCGACCGCCGCGGCTTCGTCACCCCCTTCGCCCTGGGCGGCATCGCCATCGGCCGCGGCTTCACCGGATCGGTGCAGGTCGCCGAGGTCGAGGTGGACACCCGGCTCGGCCGGATCCGCCCGCTGCGCGTCTGGAGCGGCATCGCCGCCGGCCGCATCCACGAGGACCGGCTGGCCCGCAGCCAGTGCGAGGGCGCCGTCGTCCAGGGCATCGGCTACGCCCTCTACGAGGAACGGCGCACCGACCCGGCCACCGGCCGGGTGCTGACCGAGAACCTGGAGGACTACCGCATCCCCGGGATCGGCGACACCCCCGAGATCACCGTCCACTTCCATCAGGAGGGCTTCGAACACGTCCCCGGCGGCGGCGTCGGCCTCGGCGAGATCTCGACCCTGCCCACCGCGGCCTGCCTGGCCAACGCGGTCCACGACGCCACCGGCTGGCGCCCGCACGACATGCCCATCCGCCCCGACCGGCTCCTGGAAGGACTGGCCACGTGAGCACCGAGCCCGCCCTCACCGACCTCTCGGCCGCCGTCCTGGCCCGCGGCGGGGAACTGCGCGCCGGCGGTACCGACACCACGGCCCGGCAGCGCAGCGGCGTCTCTCCCGGACCGTTCACCGACCTCGGCGGCGCCGACCACCTGCGCGGCTGCACACTGCTCCCCGGCGGCGGGCTGCGGATCGGCGCCCTGACCACCCTCGCCGCCCTGGCCGACGATCCGCAGGTGCGCGGCGGCTGGCCGGCCCTCGCGGTGGCGGCCGGGACCGCGGCCACCCCGCAGGTCCGTGCCGCCGGCACCCTGGGCGGCAACCTGCTGCAGCGCAACCGCTGTTGGTACTACCGCAATCCGCACGTCAGCTGCCTCCAGAAGGGCGGCACCGACTGCCCCGCGCGCCAGGGCGACCACCACTTCGGCGTGGTCAGCGGCGACGGACTGTGCGTCGCCCCGCACCCGTCCACCCTCGCGATGGCCCTGCTCACCTACGGCGCCGAGGTCGAGATCCACGGCGAATCCCCGCGCGGCGTCGCCGACTTGTACGGAGACGGCGACAGGCTTTTCCAGGCCGACCACCTTCTGCCGCCGGAGCGCATCCTCACCGCGGTCCACCTGCCCGCGCCCTGGCCCGGCGAACGCGCCGCCTGCCACCGGGCGATCAGCCGGGCCCACGCCGAGTGGCCCCTGGTCGAAGCCACCGCCCGGCTCGCGCTCGACGGTGCCACCATCACGCACGCCGCCGTCGCCGCGGGTGGGGTGGCGCGGGTCCCGTTGCGGCTGAAGGAGGTCGAGGCCGCGCTGATCGGCCGCGAGGCCAACGCCGAGGTCCTCGCGGCGGCCGCCGCGACCGTACTCGCCCGGTGCCGTCCGCTGCCGCAGACCGGGTACAAGACCGAGCTGTTCCGGGGCACCGTCCTGGAAGTCCTGGAACGGGCCGCCGGCTCGGCCGCCGCCGACTAGCGGAGGGCGCCCAGGCCAAGACGTCGGCTCTGGTGCGTTGCCGTCACCGGGGGAGGTGGAAACCGTTGAAGAGGTCGTCCATGCCGCGCAGAGAGAGGCGGGTCGGGGTGGCGCGGATCGCGAGGTCGCGGGCGGCCACGGCGAGGGGGTTGCGGAGGGCGCCCAGGCGGCCGACGCGGCGGGCACGGACGCGGACGGCGTTGGTGCGGTTGCGGCGGGCCGCGGTGTAGGCGGCGAGGGCGGCCGGGACGGGGTCCGTACGGTCGGGGCTGCCCGTGGTGCGGGTGTGTCCGGTGGGGAGCAGGTGGGCGAGGACGGCTGCGTCCTCGATGGCCTGGCAGCCGCCTTGGCCGAGGTTGGGGGTCATGGCGTGGGCGGCGTCGCCCAGCCAGACGATCCGGCCGTGGTGCAGGCGGGGGAGCGGGGCGGCCAGGTCGTAGAGGTCGTTGCAGAGGACGTCGGCGGGCTCGAGGCGCTCGATGCGGTCGAGGAGGGCGGGAATCGGATCGTGCCACGCGCCGAAGAGGTGGCGGAGTTCGGCGCGGGGGTCGGGGGCGGCGGGCCGGGTGCCGGCCGGGACACGGGCGGTGGCGTAGAGGTAGAGGCGGCCGTCGGTGAGCGGCGTGACGCCGAACCGCCGGCCGTGCCCCCAGGTCTCGCTCATGGCCCCGATGCGCAGGTCCGGGGCGTCGACGAGGGTCCGCCAGGCGCACTCGCCGGTGTAGCGCAGGCCGGGATGGGCGGGGAAGTGGGCGCGTCGCAGGAGGCTGTTGATGCCGTCGGCGGCGATGACCAGATCGGCGGTGAGATCCGGTCCGGTCGCGGTACGGACGGTGGGGCGGCCCGTGGCGTCGTCGACGGCGGTCACCGGGGTGCCGTAGCGAAGGGCCTGCGGCGGCAGCGCGGCGGCGAGGGCCGCGGTGAAGGCCGGGCGGGGGACCGCGATCGGCGGTATGCCGTACCGGGCCGCCATGTCCGCGGTGCCGGTCCGGGTGAGCCACCGGCCGTCGAAGCGGCGCAGACCCATCGTTTCGGGTACGGCCGTGCCGGCGGCGTGGGCGGCGTCGATACCGAGGGCGTCCAGTGCGAGCAGGGCGTTGGGGGCGAGGCCGATACCGGCGCCGGTAGTGGGCGGTTGGGGCGCGCGTTCACAAACGGTCACGTGCCAGCCGCGGCGGTGCAGGGCGATGGCGGCGGTCAGGCCGCCGATTCCGGCGCCGACCACGACCACGTGACGTTTCGGCATGGAAGACCACTCCCGTTCGGTTCGGGCACGCACCCGCTGCCGCCGCTCGGCCCTCACCCTACTTTTGTGGAGTGAGGGCGTGTCCATCCGTGGCGAGCTGGTCACGCAACCTGCGGGCCTGTTTGAGGAGTTGGGACGAGCCCGGCCGTTGTGCGAGTGCGGTGACCTCGGGCAGTTCACCGCCCGCTCCCGCATCGCGGGCCGTATCCGCGGCGATGGCCAGCAGCGCGGCGTGGGCCTGGGGGCGGGTGGCGGCCAGCAGGCCGGGGAGCGCGGTGGCCAGGACCGGCCAAAGGGATGGGGCTGCCTGCGGCAGGGCGGCCGCGGCCCGCAGCGACTCGGTCAGCAGGGGCACCTTCAGGGTGCCCAGCTGCACGAGCTCGGCGAGGTCGCGGCCCAGCATCGCTCCGTCCAGCCCGTCCCGCCCGCCCCTCGCGCCGAGTTGGGCCAGCGCCCGTACGGCGGCATCGCGGTCCTCGTCGGGGACGGAGGCGAGCCCGTAGGCGAGGGCCAGGTGCACCGCGGGCCCCGCCGGCCCCTCGGCCGCGGCCAGCGCGGTAAGGAACGCGGGGGCTCCGCGGCCGTTCTGGTCGGCGGCCGACGCGACACCGGTCAGCAGCCGGGCCGCGGCGATCTCCGGATGCCAGGGCAGGGCCGCGACCGTGTGCGCGTCCCGCCCGTCCGGCAGCGACGCGTGCGCACAGCCGATGTGCGGCTCGAACGTCCGGAACAGCGACCAGAAACGCCGCGGGAACGCACCGCGGCCCTCGATCGCCTCGTGCCCGACCAGGATCCTGCGACCGATCCGCGCCCCCCGGCGCCTGCTGTACGGCTCGGGCGCGCCGGCTTCGCGCTCGCGCTGTCGGCCGGGGTGCGGCAGACCGCCCTGGCGCAGCCAGGCGGCCACCCGGGGCGCCTCCTCCAGTTCCAGCTTCTCCGCGGCGGACACCACATCGGGATCGGCCGGACCGCCGCCGCAGCGCAGCAGGGCCTGTCCGAGATCGGCTGGACCGGGCCGGACGCCGAGGCGTGCGTATGCGGCAAGGCGGGCGACCAGGTGGTGCGGTTCCACCGCGCCGCTCGCCCTGCTCGGCACGGACAGCAGGAACGGGAGGTGGTCACCGGCCCGCAACCGTGCGCCCGTCTCGACGATGCGTGCCCCCGTGACGTAGTCGAGCGCCACGTGCTGGCACAGCTCCAGCCAGCCCGCCCCGGCACTCTCCCAGCGCTCGGCGGCCTGTACGGGGCCCACCGCGGCGCCGACGATGCCGGCGAGCTGCCGCACGCGGGGGTGCGACGCCACCGTGGACTCGCGCGGAACGGACCCGAGGACGGCGGCCAGTGTCTCGCGGTCCCGGTGGCTCTGGCTGACAACGGCGTTGAGTACGCGCTCGAACGCGGCCACGCCCGGGTCGTGGCGCCCGTTCAGTAGGGCCGCGACCTCCTCGGCGAGCTCGCCCGGCGACGGTGCGGCCCATTCCCCCTCGATCATGTGACGCAGGCTAGCCCCTGCCACTGACAAGGCCCTGCCGCGCGGCCTGTCCGGGGTGCCCCGGAGCCTGGTCGCGACCGGTTTCCAAGGAGTGTCTACGGAGTGTTGGCAGGGGTGTCGGCGCGGGTGTCCGCGGGAGTGTTCAGGGCGAGTACGGCGACGCGTTGGTCGCCGGCGTACTCGCCGGTGGGGCGGAAACCGAGCCCGAGGTAGAAGGGTTCGGGGCTGCCCTGGCCGGTGTGCCAGCTGACGTAGGCCTCGTTGGTGCCGCGGGCGCGGATCTCCTCGCAGGCCGCATGGATGGCGAAGCGGCCGTAGCCCTTGCCCTGGTGGCCGGCGTGGATGTTCAGCCGCCAGATGCCGCTGCGGTGGTCGGTGGGGTCGATGGCCGGGTCCCAGGCGATGTCGAGGAAGGCCATGATGAAGCCGACGACCTCCTCGCCGTCGACGATGGCGCGCGGCCAGGCGGCGGTGTGGACGTACGCCTCGGCGAGGGACTTGACCACGGGGGAGACCAGGTGGGTCTGGTCGGGGCGCACCTGTATCGCGCAGACGGCGTCGAAGTTCTCGGCGGTGACGGGTTCGAGGCGCAGCGGGCGGGCTGTTGGGGTGATCGCGGCGGACATGGCACCAGCCTAGGGGGTGTCCACGCACTGCCGTTCGCCTCGTCCCGCCTGTGCGTCGTACTGACCGTGGACCGTGTGGTCTTTGGGGAGAACGTGTCGTGGCGACTAAAGATTCGCTCAAAGGTCGGCTGGAATCAGGTAGGTGACCGGGCGCGTGGTGTCAGGATCGGGCGCATTCGTGCTCAGCCAGGACGTAGCGCACCCACGCACCCACGCACCTACGCACCCGCCGACCGATGGAAACGAGGACGCTCTCTCATGAGTACAAGCCCGCCGCCGGTCACGCCGCCCCCACCCCCTCCCGCCCAGCCTGGAGGCGGGGGCCGGTTCGCCCTGGTCCTGTTGACCGTTTCCACGGTGCTGGTGGGGTTGATGGCAGGGCTGTTCTTCGCGTTCGACGTTTCGATCATGCCGGGGCTGGCGGCCGGGGACGAACGGACCTACGTCACCGCGATGCGGGCCTTCAACGCGGCCATCGACGGCAACCCGCTCTTCGGCATGGCGTTCGTATTGGCGTTGCTGGTGGCCGTGGCCTCGGCCGTGCTCGAGTTCCGCGCCGGCCGGCGGACCACCGCCTTGTGGGTGGGGGCGGCCGCCGCGGCCTATCTCGTGGTACTGGTGCTGACGTTCGCGGTGAACATTCCCCTCAACAACGAGCTCGCGCGCGGGGGTGACGTCGCGCAGATGACCGACTTCGCGATCGTGGAGAGGTTCAAGTCGACCTGGGTCGCCACGAACATCCTCCGTACGGTGCTGTGCACGGCCGCCTTGGCCGCTCTGGCCCGTGCTCTGGTTCTGCACGGCCGCGCCACCCGCTGAGTACCCGGCGGCCGGTCCCCGAACGGTCAAGTCCCGCTGATCACACGGTTCGGTCGGCCGTGCCGTCCCACGTAGGCTGACCGGACCAGCTGCACCACCCATCGCCGATCGGAGTCGCCGCCATGCTGACCGCTCTCACCGGTGCCTACGGGGACCGTGCGGACGCCGTCACCGTCGCCGGCCGTACCGCCTCCTACGAGGAGATCCTCGGCGCGGCCCGCGCGGTCGCCGCCGACCTCTCCGGCACCCATCCGCCCGCGTTCGCCGTGACCGCGACCGCCTCCCTGGAAACGGTCGCCGCCGTGGTCGGCGGACTCCTCGCCGGCGTCCCCTGCGTACCGCTGCCGCCCGACGCGGGTCCGGCCGAGCGCGGGCACATCCTGCGCGATTCGGGGGCCCGCCTCATCGAGGTCGACTTCGCCCGCCGCTCCACCGCCACCCCCACCCCGGCGCCGTCGTCCGCGGTGCGGGGACCGGACGACCCGGCGCTGATCCTCTACACCTCCGGTACCACCGGCGCCCCCAAGGGTGTGGTCCTCAGCACCGCCGCGATCACCGCCGATCTCGATGCCCTGGCCGAGGCCTGGCAGTGGAGCGCCGCCGACACCCTCGTGCACGGACTGCCCCTGTTCCACGTCCACGGCCTCGTCCTCGGGGTCCTGGGTGCCCTGCGCACCGGCAGCCGTCTCGTGCACACCGGCCGCCCCACCCCCCAGGCCTACGCCGCGGCCGACGGCAGTCTGTACTTCGGCGTGCCCACCGTCTGGTCCCGTATCGCCGCCGATCCGCAGGCCGCTGCCGCCCTGTCGGGAGCCCGGCTGCTGGTGTCGGGCAGTGCGGCGCTGCCCGCGCCGGTCTTCCGTGACCTGGAGCGGCTGAGCGGGCACCGCATCGTCGAGCGGTACGGGATGACCGAGACCCTGATCACCGTCAGCGGCCGGGCGGGCGGCCGCCTGAGTCCCGGTACGGTCGGCACGCCTCTCCCCGGCATCTCCACCCGTATCGCCGCGGAGGACGGGGCCGAGATCGGTGAACTCCAGCTCACCGGACCCACCCTGTTCTCCGGCTACCTGGGACGGCCCGAGGCCACTGCCGCCTCCTTCACCGAGGACGGCTGGTTCCGTACCGGCGACATCGCCGCCGTCGACGACAGTGACGGCGTGCACCGCATCGTGGGCCGCGCCTCCACCGACATGATCAAGTCGGGCGGGTACCGGATCGGCGCGGGTGAGATCGAGAACGCCCTCCTGGACCACCCCCGCGTCAGTGAGGCAGCCGTGGTCGGCGTCCCGGACCCGGACCTCGGCCAGCGCATCGTCGCCTTCGTCGTCGCCCAGCAGGTCACCGGCGCCGAGCTCACCGACTTCGTCGCGGCCCACCTCTCGGTGCACAAACGCCCGCGCGAGGTCCGTTTCGTCGCCGCCATCCCGCGCAACGCCATGGGCAAGCCACAGAAGCGGCTCCTGCTGAGCGAGGACGGAAAACTCCGGCCCTGACCTACCCGCCCGCTCCCACCCGACCCCACCCCACCCCACCCCACCCCACGCTTGGGTCGCCGCGATCCCGGATGGTGCGGTGGGGTGGGGTCGGGTGGGCGGATGGGAAGGTGGGCGGCTGGTGGGGCGGGGTGGGGGAGCCGTAGGGTTCCGCCTCGTGCACCGACTTGAGATATCCGATCTGATCACGGCGGTGGATCCCCGCACCGGCCACCGGCTTCCCGTCCGGCGGGACGAGGTGATCCGCCGGCTGCGCGACAACGGTGACGAACGCGCCGCCAAGATCGTCGCAGGGCTGCCCGCCGGCGCGGACGGCGTCCTGGACCCGCAGGCCGTGGACCGTCTCCTCATCAGCGTGCACACCGAGCTCCAGCGGCTGAGCGAGGAGCTCCGGATCGGCGAACGCCTGATGGACCTGCTCGGCCCGCTCTTCGACGCGATCCGGGCAACCGGCGGTGAGAGCGGCCCGTACCGGCTGGTCGATGTCGGCTGTGGCCTCGGGTACCTCATCCGCTGGCTGGCGGCCACCAACGCGCTGGGCGCGGACGTGGAGCTGGTCGGCGTCGACCTCGATGCCGCCCTGGTCGGCGAAGCGGAGCAGCTCGCCCGCGCGGAGGAGCTGGACTGCCGATTCGTCCACGGCAACGCCTTCGACCTGCCGCAGGCGGCGACCGTCTACGTCTCCACCGGAGTGCTGCACCACTTCCGCGGGCCCGCCCTGGCCGAGTTCTTCCAGGCCCAGGCCGCCTCACCGGCGCAGGCCTTCTGCCACTTCGACATCGCCGCGACCGGCCTCGCACCGATCGGTGCCTGGATCTTCCACCGTGCCCGGATGCGCCACCCGCTCGGCCGCCACGACGGGGTCGTCTCCGCAGAGCGGGCACACAGCGACGAGACACTCCTGTCCGCCGCTGCCGCGCCCGGTATCCGGCCGCTGCTGTACGAGCCGCGGGGCGCGGCGAACCCATTCTGCACCACACTGCGCCCCGTCATCGGAGTGCGCCCGCATCTGGAGGCGCCCCTGCGCCGGGCCCTCGGGCGGTCGGAACGCCGGCTGGTCGGCCCCGAGCACCTCGCCGAGGCCGCCCGATGATGTCCGCCGCCGTACCGGTCGCACTCCTCTTCCTGGGTCTGCTCGACGCGACGTTCAGCGGCTTCCGCGCCTACGCCGGCCGCGATGCCCGCATCCGCAAACACCGGGCCACCGCCCGCGCCGCTCTACGCGGGCTGGGGGTCGGCGCCGTCCTGCTGCCCGCCCCCGTACTGACCGCGAGCATCGTGCTGTGGTCGGCACCTGACCGGGCCCGGACCTACGACACCCTGAGCGCCGGAGGCCTCGGCTACCTGCTCCCGCTGACCGCCTACGCCACCGCGGTGCTGCTCTCCCTCGCCGCCTACTTCCTCCTGCCGTTCCGCGCCAGCACCCTCGCGATGGTCATCGGCCTGGGCCCCCTGACCCTGCTACGGCCGCTCGCCCTGGCCGCCGCCTGCGCCGGCGCGGTCCTGGGCGGGGGCGGATGGCCCGCGCTGCTGATCGGCACGGTCGCGGGCGCGGCCGTACTGTGCGTGGAACCCGTGGTACACCGGCGCTGGTACCAGCACGTGGTGTGACACCCGGCGGGGCCCCCGCTCCCCTCGGCAGGCGGCGGCGTTTTCTGCCTCGCGATGGCCCCGTAGGCCAGGGTTTCCTGCGAGGATCGGGGGATGGACGCCGCCTCTGCCACCCCCTCCTCCGATTCGTCCACAGCAGCCCGGTACCAGCGGGCTGTTGCCTTCCGGGCCCTGCACGAGGGACCGGAACCGTTCGTCGTGGCCAACCCGTGGGATGCGGGCAGCGCCCGCATCCTGACCGGTTTCGGATTCCCGGCCCTCGCCACCACCGGCGCCGGCCTTGCCCACAGCCTCGGCCGCCCCGACGGCGCGGGCGCCCTCAGCCGCGCCGAGGTCCTCGACAACGCGCGCAGCATCGTCGAGGCCACCCACCTGCCTGTGACGGCCGACCTGGAGAGCGGCTTCGGCGCCACGCCCCAGGACGTTGCCGACACCATCCGGGCCGCCGCCGCCATCGGCCTGGTCGGTGCCTCGATCGAGGACTCCACCGGACGGGAACAGGACCCGTTGCGGCCCCTGTCCGAAGCCGTGGAGCGGGTGGCCGCCGCCGTCGAGGCCGCCGAGCAGCTCGACTTCCCTTTCACCGTCACCGCCCGCGCGGAGAACTTCTTCAGCAACCGGCCCGACCTCGACGACACGATCACCCGCCTGAAGGCCTATCAGGAAGCGGGCGCCCACGTTCTGTACGCCCCGGCCCTGCCCGACGCCCAAGCGATCCGCGCCGTCTGCTCCTCGCTGACCCGCCCGGTGAACGTCCTGATGGGCGGCGCCCTGAACCTGTCCGTCGCAGACCTCGGCGCCCTCGGCGTACGCCGCATCAGCACCGGTTCGGCCCTGTCCCGGGCCGCACTGGGCGCCCTGATGGGAGCCGCCCGCGAGATCACCGAGTCGGGCACATTCACCTTCGGCGCCCAGGCCCTGCCGTACGCCGACGCGAATGCCCTCCTAGTAGAGCCGTCGTGTGCTCAGAAGGCTTCGACGTGAGGCCGTACCGACGGCAGCCCCCACGGTTCCAAGGCTCCGCTGATCAGGTCGGCGAGGAACTGAACCGCGCCTCCGGAGTAGTGCCACCAGCCACCGTTGCGTGAGGCCACGGTGACGGTCCACTCGTCGGGGCCGGACCCTGCGGTGTTCCACAGGAAGTAGTCGCCCTGGTTGGACGTGGCCCAGGGCAGCAGGCCCCCGGGAGCAGGAAAGGGGTGCAGAGGAACGGAAAGCTCTGCGTCCGCACACCACTCGGCGAGGATCTCAAGATCTTCGGGGTCCTCTGACCACGCCTGCTCCTGCCCGGGGTTCGGGAAGCCGACGCACAGAAAGTCCCCGAAGGCCAACGACAGGTAGCTGTCGGCAAGCAGCTTGTAGTCGGAGGGCAGCTTGGTGGCCAGGCATTCCTCGACCCGAGACCAATCGATGCCGGCCGGAGCCGTACGTCGAAGGAGGGCGAGGCCGGGGACGGCCTGCTCCAAACCCGCGACCGCCGAGGCCGGATCGGTCAGTCGCTGACGAGGTGCCTGAGTGCCGATGAGCGCGTCCATCGAGACAGCGTGCCAGAGCACGAAGTACGGCACTTCGTCGGGGCCGGAGCCGGGGTGGGCCCCGCTCCGCTACGGTCTGATCCCGTCGACTACACCCGGCTGCGCCACCCAGCCCAGCCTCAGCTCCCGACCCCGGCCCCAGCCCCGACGCCGGCCCCCGCCCCGGCCCTCGCCCCGACGCCGGATCCCGGCCCCCCGGCCACCGTCTCCGGGCCCGCTTCCGGCCGGGCCTGGGCACGGTAGCGACCGGGTGTGGTGCCGAACTCCCGGCTGAACGCGTGCGAGAGCGCGTACGGGCTGCCGTACCCGACCCGCCGCGCCACCGTGGCCAGCGGATCCTCGCCCTCGCGCAGCGCCGCCGCGGCCAGGTTCAGCCGCCACCACGTCAGGTACGCCATCGGGGGCCGGCCCACCAGAGAGGTGAAACGCCGGGCCAGAGTGGGCCGGGACACCCCGGCCTGCGCCGCCAGCCGCTCGTTGCTCCACGGCGCCGCCGGGTCCGCGTGCAGAGCCCGCAGCGCGGCGGCCGCCACCGGATCACCCAGCACCGCCGGCCAGGTCCCGGTCCCGCCCTCGGCCACCCACGACCGGATCATGTAGACGAGCAGCAGGTCGAGCAGACCGGTCACCGCGATGCCGGCGCCGGGCCGCTGCTCGCCCAGCTCACGGCCCAGCAGGTCGATGGCGGCCCGCAGTTCGGGCCGCGCCCCCACCCGCGAGGGCAGGTGCACGACCTGCGGCAGCTCCGCCAGCAGCGGATGCACCCGGCTGCGGTCGAGCCTGTACTTGCCACACAGCATCTCCACCACCGCCCCATCACCGGCCCCAGCCCCAACCACCTGACCCCGTACGTTCGCTGCCGCGTGTACCCCGTCCCACTCTCCGAACGGCACCGCCCCCTCGACCTCCCGCGCACCGGCCGGGCGATCGGCAATCACATGGCCCGTGCCGTACGGCAGCAGCACCGCGTCCCCCGCCTCCAGCGACAGCGGCGCACCACCCCCGTCGGCCAGAAGCCAGCAGCTCCCCTCCAGCACGACGTGGAACCCGGCACCGTCGTACGCATCCAGCCGCGTGCACCAAGTCCCGTTCACCCGCACCCGCTGCGACGAAGGCCGCCCGATCCGTACGGTCGAGATCGCATCGCTCACCACATCCATCCGGCCACGCTATCGGGCCGCCGCCCACATGAGACGCCCGCGTATCGGTGTGAGCCGGGCGGGCATTGAGGAGCTCACCGGCGGTTTCATAGGCTCCAGGACATGACGAATGAGAGCAGACAGTCGATATGGGTGGGCGACGTCGAGGTCATCCGGGTCCGCGAGTGGCAGGGGTTCTTCACCTCCCCCCACGCCCTCGTACCGGACGCCGCCGACGTATGGCAGGACAACGAGGACTGGCTGGCGCCGGACCACTGGCAGCCGGAGCAGGACCAGGCGGTGATGGCCCTGCAGACCTGGGTGCTGCGCAGCGCCGGACAGACCATCCTGATCGACACCGGCGTCGGCAACGGCCGCGAACGCCCGAACGCACCCCATTTCCACCACTGGAAGACCGACTTCCTGGGCGCCCTGGCCAAGGCCGGAGTCCACCCGGACGACGTCGACATCGTCGTCAACACCCACCTCCACGCCGATCACGTCGGCTGGAACACGCGCGACGTCGACGGAGAGTGGGTTCCGACCTTCCCCCGCGCCCGCTACCTCCTCCCCGCGGCGGACGATTTCCACTTCGGGCCGGCCAACTCCCATGGGAGGGACCGCAATCCGGACGACCGCCTCGTCTACGAGGACAGCATCGCGCCCGTCCACCGGACCGGCCAGGCCGTGCTGTGGGACGGTACCCACCGCATCGACGAACACCTCACCCTGGAGTCGGCCCCCGGCCACACTCCTGGCTCCAGCGTCCTGCGCCTGGCCTCCCAAGGCGAACGGGCCGTCTTCGTCGGCGACCTCCTGCACAGCCCGGTTCAGCTCGTCCAGCCGTCCTGCAACAGCTGCTTCTGCATGGACCCCGTACAGGCGGCGGCCAGCCGCCTGCGCGTCCTACAACGAGCCGCAGCCGAGCGGGAACTGGTCGTCCCCGCCCACTTCGCCGGCCCCGGCGCCCTCAACATCCGCGCAGCTACCAACGCAGACGCAGACTCCGGCACCTATACCCCCGCCGGCTGGGCCCCTTGGCCCGCCTCCCACGACACGTGATGATCGCAAGCTACGCATGGTGTTCTGCGGAGATCCGCCTAGGCTGGACAGGTCTGCCGGAACCAACGGAGGGGGCCTCGTGAGTGAGGAAGCCGTCAGGTACGACGGGAGCCACATCCAGGTGCTGGAGGGGTTGGAAGCCATCCGGAAGCGGCCCGGGATGTACGTCGGCTCGACCGGCGAACGCGGCCTCCACCAGCTGGTCTACGAGGTCGCCGGCCGGGCGGTCAACGAAGTCCTGGCCGGCCGCGCGGGTTCCGTCGAAGTCGCCCTCATGTCCGACGGCGGCGTACGCGTCACCGACGACGGGCCGGGCATCCCCGTCGAGGCCGCCGGGAATGTCGGCGCTGGTCCTGACCTCGAAGCCCTGCTGACGCGCCCGTACGCCGGGGCGGAACCCGGCGGCCGCCACGCCGTGCCCATGAGCCTGTTCGGTACCGGGCTCTGTGCTACCAACGCCCTGTCGAGCCGCCTGACGACCGAGGTGCGGCGCGCGGGGGTCCGCTGGGTCCAGGAATACGTACGCGGTGTCGCACTCACCCCGCCCACCATCGCAGGCCCGGCAACCGGAACCGGGACCACCATCGCGTTCTGGCCCGACGTCGGCATTTTCGGCACGGAGACCCAGTGCTCGTATGCCGTGCTGGCGGACCATTTCCGGCAACTGGCCTTCCTGAACCGGTGTATGGACATCACGCTGACCGACGAGCGCACCCCGGGCCTGTCCCGGCCGGTGCGCTTTCATTCCCCGGGCGGGGCGCGAGACTTCGTCGCCTTCCTCGACGAGAAACGGGGCGCACCAGCCACACCGTTCACACCCACGTGGAGGGTTTCCGTGACGGGGTGGCGGCCGCGGTCAACGCGTACGCGCGGCAGCGCCGGCTGCTGACACCCGCCGACCCCGACTTCGGCGCCGACCGGATCGGCGAGGGCCTGACGGCGGTCGTCTCGGTGAAACTGGACCACCCCGAGTTCCACGGCGCCACGAACGGGAGGCTGGGTGGGGCTGTGGTGCGGGTCTGCGTAGCGCAGGCTGGCTGTCCGTGACCGCCTCGGCGCATGGATGGACCGCCGGGCCGGTCCATAAAGCCATCCGCCCAGGCGTCCGCCGATCCGCCCGTTCCGTCTCCTTCTGTGTCCGTGATGGTCTGCGGGATACTGGCGTGGTGTCGTACACGTCGCCCGCCGTACCGTCCGGACCGGAGCCTCCCGAACCGGTGTCGGCTGATCCGCCCTACCGTGCGGGCCGGCCTTTGCTCACGCAGTCGTGGCTTGATCTGGCGTTTCTGCACTGGGCCGCAGATCCCGCCGATGTCGCCCCGCTACTGCCTGTCGGCACCGAACCGGACGTGCTGGACGGGGTCACCTATGTCGGCCTGGTCGCGTTCCGGATGGACCGGATCGGTTGGTTCGGCCTGCCCGGGATCCCGTATCTGGGTTCGTTCCCGGAGACCAATGTTCGTCTCTACTCGGTGGACGCCCGCGGCCGGCGTGGTGTGGTCTTCCGTTCCCTGGACGCGTCCCGTCTGCTTCCGGTCGCCATGGCGCGAGCCGTCTTTCGTCTCCCGTATGTGTGGTCGCGGATGACGGTCCGTCATGAGGGCTCGACGCTCACCTACGCCAGCAGTCGGCGGGGTCCCGGACGACGGCAGGGCGGGCACTGCGCGATCACGGTGCGGACCGGTGAAGCGATCGTGGAGCCGACTCCTCTGGAGCACTTCCTGACGGCCCGTTGGGGTATGCACAGTGACTTCTTCGGCCGGCTGCTGTATCTGCCGAACACGCATCCTCGTTGGCCGTTGTACCGTGCGGAGCTCCTGTCCTGTGACGAGGATCTGGTGGCCGCGGCGGGTCTGCCTGCGCCGGTGGGTCCGCCTGTGAGTGTGCTGTATTCCCCGGGAGTCCCCGTGCGTTTCACCCGCCCGCCGCGCTCCCTTGCCGGTACCAGCGCCACCACCTGACCCCCACCCACCCGACGGCCGCTGGTGGGCCGGCGGGCCGGTGGGGCGGGTCGGGCTCGGGGTGCGCCTCTCAGTCGAAGAGGTTCTCGCGGTTGGCGAGTTCGTGGTCCAGTAGCTCCTGGACGGCGTTTCGGGTGGTGTTGCTGAGGGTGCGGGCGGCGTCTCGGCGAGCGGTCAGGCTTTCGGGACGGGGTGGTGCGGGGATCGGTTGCCCGATGGTGATGGTCCAGTTGGACGGTAGCGGGAAGGGTGTGGTGAGCGGGAAGTACGGTACGCCGAGCAGTCGGGCCAGGGTGGGGACTTCGCCGAGTTTGGGGCAGGCCTCTTCCGCGCCCACGATCCCGACGGGTACCACCGGGGCACCGGCGCGGATGGCGGCGACCGCGAAGCCGGGGCTGAAGGACCGGAGCCGGTACCGCTCGGTGAAGGGTTTCTCCAGGCCGGCGATGCCTTCCGGGTACACGCCGACGAGTTGTCCCGCGTTGAGGTGCTCGACGCCGGCCGTCGGGCCGATCGGCAGCGCGCCGTTGCGGCGGGCGTGTCGTCCCAGGATGGGGGTGCGGAAGACGAACGGAGCGGCGAGGAAGCGTACGCGCCGGTCCAGGGCCCTGCCGAGGACCTTGTCGAGGACGAACGCGTCGAGGCCCCAGGCGCCGGAGTGGTTGACGGCGATCACGGCGGGGCCGTTGGCCGGGATGTTTTCCAGACCGAGTGCCACCACCCGGAAGTAGTCGTCGACGAGCCAGTCCAGGAGGCGGTCCCACGCCACTTCGCCGGCTTCGCCGAGCAGCCTTCTGGCGGAGCCGAGTTCGGCCCCGGTCGCCCTGATCATCTCGACCACGCTGTCCCGCACGCCGGGACCTCACTCTCGCATCGCATGCCGGCCGACTCGCGGCCGGCGAGTCGGTGTGTGCGTCGGTTCAACGGCCGTGAGCCCTGTTGATCACGGCCTGTCGGGATGCAACCGCCTGAAGTCCTCCGTTCGAGGGCCTACGGGCCGGCAGGAGCGGGCCCCGCGTGTGCGGGTTGGCTGCGGGTCAGCCGAGGTCAGTCCGCCAGCCACCGCGCGGCACGTCGTACGTCGTCGGCCGCCCGGGTACACCGCTCCGCGTGCGCGAGGAGGGCCATGCGGAACCGCTCGCCGGTCTCGCTGCCGTTCCAGCCCGTGTCGGCCGCGCATGCGCAGAGGCTCTCGGCATGCCCCTCCAGCCGGTCCGCGTCGGCCAGCCCGCGCGCTCCGTACGCGGCGAGCGGCGCGGTCATGGCCGTGACCATGGTCATGGCCACGGTCCGGGAATCGGCGGCGTCCGGCACGGGGTCCACCGCGAACCGTGCGCCGGGAAGCACCGCCCGCCCCCCGCCGGCGACCTGCCCGCCGATCCCGCTGGTCCCGCCGTTCCTGGTGGTGACTTGGCGGAGGACCTCGCGGCCGACGTCCGCGGCGAATCGTGCGGCGGGGCAGCCGGATGGGTTGCCGCACAGCGCCCATGCCGGATCCGCGGGCTCGCCGGGGCTGCGCGGACCCAACAGTGCTGCGTCGTACAGGATTTCTTCCCCGGCTCCGATCGCCAGGCCCTGCGCGGCGAACGGCGCGCGTACCGGGTACACCAAGGCGGACAGCATGCGGTGCTGTTCCAGCGCCCGGTCCATTGCGTGGTCGATTGCCTCCTCGGTGGGCGGTGCCGTCCCCGTGACGCCCGCACGCGTTCCGCAGGCATCCGCGGCCGCGGCCGCGGCCGTGTTCGCGTCTGTGGTGAGCAGGGTCAGGGCCTTCAGCGTGGATGGGCCGGTGGCCGCGGACACCAGGGCCAATGCGTGTGCGAGGGCCGGTACGAGGGCCGGGTGCGGGTCCGCCCCGCTCTGGCCTTCGGCTGCGAGCCGGCCTGCCAGGCAGTCGGGGTCGAGGTCGGCCAGGTACGGTGCCATCCGCCGTCGCAGGGCCGCCGCCCGTGCCTCGTACGCATGCCCGCCTGCGGCGTCCGCGGCCGTCGAGAGCATCGCGCTCAGCAGGGTGTCCTCGGTGGCGGCGGCTCCCAGGACGACGTGCCGGCTCAGGCGCCGCATGCCGGCTTCCCAGCGGTCCCGGTCCGGGGTGCCGTCCTCCCGTACGGCCCCGGCCAGCGTGACGAGGTGCTCGGCGACCTGGTCGCCCAACCCGCCCAGCCCGCCCGGGCCGCCTCGCGCCGTTGCCTCCCACACCCCCGCCCCGATCTCCGTCGCGCCCGGCGGCGTCGCGTGCGGGGACAGCCCGCGCCGGCGGCCGTCTGCCGTGAGAGCGCAGGGGGCGCCCAGGGCCCCGGCGGCGTCGCCGCAGGTGAGCAGGGTCTGGGCATCCGCCCGGGTCAGGGGGACGAGGAAGGATCCGAAAGGGGTGCGCAGCGGTACCGGCCGCCCCGCGCGGCTGTTCCTCAGATGGGCCATGAGCCGGTCAGTCAACCCGTCGCGGGTCAGTGCGTCCAGGCCGAGCGTGCGCGCGGGCAGGTCTGCCCATGGGATCCGCCGGGCCACCAGTGCGGCGCTGAACAGCAGGTTCTCCAGGGGCCAGGCCGTCTCGGGCCGTGCCGCCGCCGTCGTGGCCGTACCGTCGGCGTGGGTCATCGGTCACTCTCCCTCAAGGTCACAGGCTCGCTGGCCACTCATCGCTTGCACTCGGTACTTGTCACTTGTCGCGGAGCATGTACGGCTGGTTTCCGATGATTTCGCCGTCGTAGGAACCGATCAGTTCGTTGACCCGGTGCCGGTGGTGGGCCATTTCCCCGCGCAAGGTGTCGGAGTACGCCTGGGGCGCGTGCGAGAGCGGGTAGTCGTAGGACTCGTCGAGCCAGCTGAGTTCGACCCAGCCGGCGGGGACGTCGTTGGGGGAGGCGGGTCCGCGGCCGTCGAGCATGGGAATCACGTCGTGTTTGTTGACCAGGCTGATCACCTGGGTGGTGTGATCGGCGGGGCGTTTGTTGTCGATGGGGGAGCCGAGGGTGACGACGTGGGTGATGCGGTGGGTGGAGGCCAGCTCGACGTCCATCGCCAGGTTCATCGCCGTCAGTCCGCCCAGGCTGTGCCCGACGAACATCACTTCCGCCCCGGCCGGTACTCCCGCCCGCTGCAGCAGTTTCCGTGCCGCGCGCGTGTACGTGGTGTCGGAGCGCAGGCAGCCGTCGAACGCGCCGATCAGGTCCTGCGGGGTGCTGTTGCTCGGCAGCCCGAAGCTCGTGCCGGGCAGCAACAGCACGTACCTGACATGGCCGTCGGTGCACTCGACGCGCCGCAGCAGGACCAGTCCGTGGTTGCCGAGCGCGCCGATGTCGTTGATGTAGCTGACGATGTCGTTGCGGGATGTCGTCAGGACCTTGGCGAGGATCGCATCGGGTTCGGTGCGTTCCGCCCGCCCGGGGCCGGGGTTGAGGAGGGCGAGCAGCGAACTCGGCAGTCCGAGGAAGGGATCCGTGACCGGTACCCCGCCGGCGAGCGTCACCCAGG
The DNA here is from genome assembly GCF_042894695.1 of Streptomyces sp. NPDC001513. Taxonomy (NCBI): domain Bacteria; kingdom Bacillati; phylum Actinomycetota; class Actinomycetes; order Kitasatosporales; family Streptomycetaceae; genus Streptomyces; species Streptomyces sp. NPDC001513. Next base: position 30,510 of record NZ_JBIAVU010000004.1, on the reverse strand, counting down.
AGAAGCCGTCGTTGACCGGGTTCTCGTCGAGGAGCCCCAACAGGGCCAGCAACTCCATGATGACCGGGCTGACGGTGGTCAGGGCGCGTGTCACGCCCAGCCGCTCGACCAACGCGTGCAGGGCCCGCAGTGCCTCCCACCGGTTGCCCTCCACCATGGCGTCGGTGAGCCGTCTCGCCGGTGCCGAGCCGAGGTTGGGGTGCTCGACGACCGCTGCCTCGATCCGCAGCGCGAAGGCGTCCACGGCCATGGACACCGCGGCCGGGCGGCGGTGGGTCACGCTCCCCGCCATCCGGGCCAGCTCCCCGAGGAGCCCGCCGTTCGGGCCGAATCCGAGGCCCGAGGGACTGGTCAGCGCCTTGGCACATGCCGCAGCCGTGCCGAGGGCCCATCCGGGCTGGCGCAGGGCGGCCAGAGGGAACCGCCAGCTGCTGAGCGCCCCGGTCAGTTCCGCGCCGGCCCGCTTCGCGGTGAGGGCCGCGTCGGCGAGTAGCACGGACGCCGCAACCAGGAGCTGCGCGTCGGGCCCTTCCGCCACGGGCCCACCGCCGACCCTGCCGACGGCCCCGTCCCCGTCAACGTGCCCGGTCCCGGCCTGCCCCGGAATGAGCCGGGCCGTTTCGTCGGCCGACTGATCCGCCATGGTCTGAGGCGTCACGGTCCTCCCTCTCGTCCCTGTGCGGTGTTGTCCGCGCCGGCCCCCGTTCTGCGCCACGCATGCTGGCACTGAAAGTGATCCACTGCGCGCACGCGTCGGCCCGCCGGGTGGGTGGGTTCCGCCTGGTGGGCCGGTGCCGAGGGGCTTGCTGCCCTGCAATCCGTGTGGTGATGGGCGCGTGCGGCTGCTCCGCGTTCGGCCGTGCGGATGTCGCTGGTCCGGAGGATGAGTCACGGACCGCCGTGTTGACGTGGCGGTGTCGAGGCGCGGCGGTATTCGGGCGGCCATGCGGTGTGTGGGTGGTTGGCTAGGGGAGCAGGCTTGCTGGGAGGTATTCGGTGTAGGCCGTGCTCGGTTGGTTGGAGGCGTCTCGGACCAGGTCCCACAGCGGGTCGGATTCGGTTTGTGTTTCTGGGGCCGGTAGGGGGGTGCCGAGGCGGGTGGCGACGTCTTTGCGGAGGGTGGGGAGGAGGGCGTAGAGGCGGTCGCCGGGGCAGGAGGTGGCGTTGAAGTCGCGGTGGCCGTAGATCTCGGTGGCGGGCAGGTCGTACTGGTCGCAGATGTGGGCGCACAGGTCGGCCAGCATCGCGTACTGCGCTGTGGGCGGGGCTTGTGAGGTGTAGGTGCCTTCGTTTTCGATGCCGATGGACAGGGTGTTCTGTCCGATGCAGTGTGCGGCGCGGACTTGGCGGGTGCCGGTGTGTAGCTCGTTGAGGCTGTTGTGGCGGCCTTCGAGGATGAAGGCCCCGCGGCTGATGGTGAAGTGTTGGCCGGTGTCGATCCAGCCTTGTGCGTCCATGTGGTAGGTCTGGATGGCGCGGGCCAGGGCGTAGGCGCGTTGTCGGGAGTAGTCCGTCACGTTCGCCGTCGCGGTGTGGTGGATGATGATCCGTTCGGGGCGGTTGGCGAGGACGACGACGGGTTCGGAGGGGGGCCGGGCACCCCAGGTGACGCAGCCGATGATGTTCGGGCCGGCGGCCGAGTGTGCGGGCGTGGCTGTGGCCAGGGGCAGCGCGGTCGTGGCGGCCAAGGTGATGGCGTGGGTGAGGATCGAGCGGCGGGTGTGGAGTGTGGAGGGGGTCATGTGGTGCCCGTTTCGGTGGGAGGTTGCCCATTGAAGGGACCTGGGCCGCGCGGGCTGTGCAGACACACCGGGCCGGCGACGGACTGGCCCCGGCCGGTCCTGGTGTGCGGGAGGCGGGGCGTGTCGCGGGGTGAGGGCCTGCCGTAGGGAGTCCTGTCGGGGTCTCGAGCGGCGGGGTGTGCCGGTGGTGTGTGCGGGGCCGGCACGCGGAGTCCTGCCGGGGCGGTGCGTGTCGTGGGTGTGCGGGACGGTGTAGGAAGTCCTGCCGGAGCCTCACGTGGCGTGGCCGTGCGTGCCGCCAGGCTGTGCCGCGGGGTGTGTGGGGGTTTGTGTCGGGGGCTTGTGAACCGTGTGTGTGGGGCGGGTCTGCTCCGTGGGGGCTGTGTAGGCACACGGTGCTGCCGACGGGCTGGTCCTGGCCGGTTTTGGCGTGCAGGAGTGCGGGGACGGTGCAGGGAGTCCTGCCGGAGCCTCGCGTGGCCTGGCGGGGCGGCTGTCGGGGTGTGTCGTGGTGTGTGCGGGACGGGCTACGAGCCTTGCCGGGCCCTCGGGCTGGGGAGCGTGTTGTTAGGGCGTCGTGCGGCGGGGTGTGCCACCTGTGTGTGGTGGGTGTGGGTCTACTCGCGGGTTGGTTACCGTCGGGCTTTTGTGTCCGAGTGAGCGGTTGCCGTGGTTTTCCGCCGGGTGGAGGGGTGTGGGGCTCCGGGTGGGTGCCTGGAGCCCCGTGGTGGTTGTGTGGGGTGGTTACCACTTGTTGTGGCAGTTCCAGTGTCCGGGGATCCAGTGGGTGTTGTGGTGGCCGGGGATCCACTGGTTTTGGGACTGGGGGTGGCTGTGCCAGCCGGGGTGCCAGTGGCCTCGGTGGTCGTAGTGGCCGGGGTGCCAGGTGGTGTGGTGCCACTTCTTTTCGTAGTGGCCCTTGGTCCAGGTCTTGCCCCAGTGTCCCTTGGTCCATGAGCAGTGTGCGTGACGGCTGGACCGGTGGTCGTTGCCGTCCCGGTGGTCGTGCCGGTCCCGGTCCCCGCTGTTGACCACCGATGCCGCCGCCGATGCTGATGCCGGCGTTGAAGCGGCGGTGGCTGTGCCGGTGGCTGCGAGTGTGGCACCGCCCGAGAGCAGGCCGGCCAGGGCCGCGCCCGCGAGAAGGTTGCGGGCGTGTATGGAAACGGTCATGGGTCTCACCTCTTTCTGTCTTCTGCTTCACGAAATGGAGCCGATTGTCGGTGCCTGCTCGCGCAGGGCGCCTCGTGAAGGGATTCGGCACAGCCCCCCGGAGGGATTGGAATACCATCAAAACGGCACATACCGAGGAGGCCGGGTGAGTGGGCAGGTGGGTGGGTGGTCCGTGTGGTTGGGCCGGTTCTTGCGGACCTTGCTCGCCCCGGCTGCCGTTGTAGGTGCCCCCAGCCCGCGCCGCTCCCGCAGCTGCCGTTGGGGGGTGTCCCCAGGCCCGGGCCGTTCCCCCGGCTAGTGACCTGAGTCTGAGGTTTGTCGTTGGTTTGGGTATGGGTCGTCCGGGTCCAAAGGTTCTGCCGTTGTCAATGACTGATGCCCAGCGGGCTGTGCTGGAGGGCTGGTTGCGTCGTCGTACGACGGCCCAGGCTTTGGCTCAGCGGTCGCGGATCGTGCGGAGGGGCATTCGGTGATGGTGGTGTCGTGGCGGTTGGGGATCGCGCCGGACACGGTCCGCACCGGGCGGCGGCGTTTCCTGGAGCACGGCTTGGACGGGCTGGGCGACGAGCCGCGGCCGGGTGTCCTGAGGAAGATCACCGACGCGGATGTCGAGCGGGTGATCGTCAAGAGGCTGGAGGAGACGCCGAGGAACGCGATGCACTGGTCGACGAGGTCGATGGCCGCGGCGACCGGGATGTCTCAGCCGACGGTCTCGAAGATCTGGCGGGCGTTCGCGCTGGCGCCGCATCGGTCGCAGACGTTCAAGCTGTCGACGGATCCGCTGTTCATCGACAAGGCCCGTGACGTGGTCGGTCTCTACCTCGACCCGCAGGAAAAGGCTCTGGGTCCTCTGCGTGGACGAGAAGTCGCAGATCCAGGCCCTGGACACCGGTCCCAGCCGGTCCTACCGATGATGCCCGGCGTTCCTGAACGGCGTAGTGACGACTACATCCGCGCCGGCACCACCACCCTCTTCGCAGACCTGGAGGTCGCGACAGGCAAGGTGATCGGATCACTGCACCGCAGTCACCGGCCGCCGAGTTCAAGAAGTTCCTGACCAAGGTCGACAAGGAAGTCCCGGCGGATCTTCAGGTGCATCTGATCCTCGACAACCATGCGACCCACAAGACCCCGGACATCAAGCGGTGGCTACTGGCTCACCCGCGGTTCCACCTGCACTTCACGCCCACCAGTGCGTCGTGGCTGAACCTGGTGGAGCGATGGTTCGCCGAGCTCACCCAGAAGAAGCTCAAGCGTGGAGTCCACCGCTCCGTCCAGGCCCTTGAACGTGACATCCGGGCCTGGCTGGCCGACTGGAACGACCAGCCAGGACCCTTCGTCTGGACGAAGACCGCCGATGAGATCCTCGACAAAGTCGCCGCCTACTGCCACCGAATCTCTGACTCAGGTCACTGGGTGGGGAGGGTGAGGTGTATGAGGGGGTGGTGGTGGGTTGGGGGGAGCCGCCGGTGGGTTCGAGGGTGAGGCCGACGGAGTGGGTGTTGTGGGGGTTTTCTTGCATGAGGAGGGCGCCGTCGTGGTGGACGAGGCCGGCGGGGTGTTTGGTGCCGTGGTTGGCGAACCAGAGTTGGTAGGTCTTGCCGGTGGGTGGGGTGGCTAGGCCGCCGCTGGTGAAGACGGCTTGGTTGTGTTGGGCGGAGGTGGTGACGGTGGTGTCGGCTCCGGTGGTGGTGTGTCCGTGGACGGTGCGGGCGTCGGGGGCGGTGATGACGGCGGCGAGTTGCTGGGCTTGACGGGTGCTCTGGCGGGCTTGTGCGCGGGCTTGTTCGGCTTGTTGGTGCTGGTGTGCGGCGAGTGAGGCGAAGACGGCGGTGGCGGCGATACAGGCCGCGACGGCGAACGCCCCGGCCTTGCGTCTGAGCGTGGCGGTGAGCCGGGCCGGTGGTGTGGGTGGGACGTGTGGGGGAGTGGGGGAGGGTTTCGATTGCCTGCAGGACGGCCTGTCTCATCGGGGCGGGTGCGGGCAGCACGGTGGCGGCGGCCAGCAGGGCCGCTGTGGCCGTGAATTCGCGGGTCTCCTGGGCACAGGCCTCGCACTGCGCCGGGTGTGTGGTGAAGGTATGGAGTTCCTTGCCGGTGAGTGCGTCGAGTGCGTAGGCACCGGTGAGCGTGTGGAGGTGTTCGTGATGTGTCACTCGCCTGCTCCCATGCAGTCACGCAGCCGGATCAGTGCGTCACGCATCCGGGTTTTGACGGTGGCCAGCGGGGACTCCAGTCGTTCGGCGACGGCGCGGTAGGTCAGGCCCTGGTGGTAGGCGAGGGTCACGGCTTGGCGTTGGAGTTCGGTCAGGGTTTCCAGGCAGCGGCGTACCCGTTCGCTTTCCAGATGGGACTCGACTTCCTCGGCGACCTGATCGAAGGGTGTCGGATGGTCGCGTAGGGCGGTGGCGTGCTCGCGATCGGAGGAGGCCTGGGCGGAGCGAACGCGGTCGACCGCCCTGCGGTGCGCGATGGTTTGCCACCCACGTTTTCACGGTGCCCTGCTCGGGCCGGTAGCGGGCCGCCTGACGCCACAAGTTGATCATCACTTCCTGGGCCACCTCCTGTGACTGGGCCCGGTCCCGGACGACTTTGACGACGATCCCGACACGGTGGCGACGACCGCGTCGTACAGGACGGTGAAGGCGTCCCGGTCGCCGTGGCCGACCCGCGCCATCACCTCTTCCAGTCGCGGTCCGCCCGCGTCCGCACTCCGAGACCGCGGGGGCTGCGTCACCGCCACCCCACCGCGCGCCGCCGGTTGCCCGCCAGCGGCCCGGCGCCGCGCCGGCCGCGCCTGCCCTCGTGCCTCTATGCCATCGACAGCTCTTTCGCCGAGAGGAGGACCGCACCTCCGTTCCGGGGCCGGCCATGGTGCTCCGCAGGTCTCACCCCTTCTTCGTAGCGGGCCTGTGTGTGGATTGCCCCGATCGGCAACGTAGCGGCCCACCCATCATCCGATCGAGCGAAACCGGCTTCCACCGCCCAGCCGCTACCAGCCCCACCACGGCCGCCACGGCCGCCGGCCCCACCACGCCCGCCAGGGGGCGCTGGGGCGCCAAGCCCGCCACGGTCACCAGGCCCGCGGAGGGAACCGAGGCGCCGAGGGCGCCAAGCCCGCCGGGGGTGCCGAAGGTGCCAAGCCCGCCACGGCGACCACGCCCACCGAGCCCACCACGCCCACCGAGGGCGCCACGCTCAGCGGGGGCGCAGCGCCGACCACGCCCACTACGGGCGCCGGGGGTGCCACGCCCGCCACGCTCACCGAGGCCGCCGGGCCCGCCACGGGTGCTGCCCGGGCGGTTTCATCTGCCGTGGAGGAAGAACCGTGCCGGTACGAACGCCTCGTGGCCGGTCGTAAAGTGCACCCGGACCCCGGACTCCGTCCATGTGACGGAGGTGATCCCTTTCGCCGCTACGGCGGTGTCGATGTCCACCCAGTGTCCGTAGGACAGGCCGGGGTCCCGGCCGATCACCATCTTGTAGGAGTGTCGCCCGGACAGGGTGTGCCGGTGGACCAGCCCCAGGAAGTGCGGCGAGCCGTCCTCGTAAGCCACCGCCGCGGGGGCACTGTCGCGGTATGTCACCTCCGCCCGCGGCCACCACACCACCGTCAGGAACACGGCGGTCAGCACCACCCCGGCCACACCGCCTAGCAGCACCCTGGCGACTGCGCCAGCCCTGCGCGACCGCACGGTGCGCCAGGGCCGGGTGGCAACGAACATGCCGATGGTGTCCCTCCAAGGCCGATGCCGCTCCGCACCGCCCGCCGGCCGGAGACCACTCTGTGGGAAGGGACGCGAAACCGGGCCGATCGGTTGTGGCGACCCCACCCCCTGGCCGGCGGTGCGCAGCGGGTCTACCCGATACCGATCCCACTCCCGCTGCTGCCGATCCCGATCCCGATACCGGTGCCAGGTGTCGAGGTCGTGTCGGACCGGCGCGCGGTGTGCGTCCGATACGACGTCAGACCCGCGCCGTGTCCTGGACGATGACCTCGTCGACCTGGGCATCGGCCCGGCTGCGCGACGGTGTGCCCGATGGCCCGGGCCGTCATGGCGGAGGCGTCGGTACCGGCCGCATCGAGCGCGTGATGTGCCGCATCCTTGCTGTCCGGTGTTGCCACCGCGGCGCGTGAGCTCGGTGACCCAGATGGTCCGGGCGGTTGGGCTGGTCTGGGCGGTTCGTGGGTCGAGGGTGGTGGGGTGTCTTTGGGTGGTGGGCGGTTGCTTCACCAATACCGTGTCTCTGTGGTCGGGGGGTGTGGCCTGCGTGCGGGGTCGGCTGGGGACATGGGCCCCGGCTTTTCTGGGCTTTCTGTGGGTGTGCCGTCTCGTGGGACCGTGGAGGGGGCTGGTCTTTCTGGTATTGGGGTGTCTGGTTTCGGGTGTGGGGAGGTTGCCGGGCCCGTGCCTTGTGCTGTGTTTTCGGGGGTGTGGTGGGTGGTTGTCGAGGGGAGTCTGGCCCGTTCCCTGTTCCCTGTTCCCTGTTCCCTGTTCCCCGTTCTCCGTTTCCTGGTCTGTGGCGTCGGGGTGTGTGGTGTTCGTGCTGCTGTCTGTGTGGCGGGCTGCGCGCAGGGCCCGCAGGGGTGGGGTTTTTTGCCGGTGGTGGGTGGAACGTGGTGTGTTACGGGTTCATGTGTGGTTCCGTGTGTTCCCACCACCGGCTGGTTGTGGACCTCGTGGCCGGGTTTAGGGGTGTTCACCCTGATGGGTGACTTCGGTCGGGGTCTCGGTCTCTGTCCTGTCGGGTCCGGTTGGCCGGGGTGGGATTTCCTGGGCCTGTTCGTGGCCCGGCCGGCCGGCCGGGCTGTTTGGAGTTAGGGCAGTTCGGGTTGGGGGAGGCTGGTGCCGGGGGTGGTGGGGGAGTCGGTGGGGGTGTAGTAGACGGATCGTCCTTGCTTGGAGCGTTCGAGGATGCCGCGGGCGACGCCCTGCTCGAGGGTGTTGCGGATGACTGTTGCCTGTACCTTGCGTTCGGGGTGGGCGGTGCTGAGGGCGTCGGTCACTTCGGCTGCGGACCGGGGTTCCGTCTGTCCGGCGATGGTGGCGGTGACGAGGTCGAGCCAGGAGGGGCCGCCGGTTTCCTTCTTCGTCACGGTTCCCTCGGTTGTCTTGCGGGCACGCGGGGCCTTGGCGGTCGTGGTCTCCTTGGGCTCCGCGGCCTTCTTCGCACCCCGGGCCGCACTGCGCGCGGCGGGCACCGCGGCACTCTTCGCACCGGCCTTCGCCCCGGACGTGGCACCAGGCTTCGCCCCGGCCTTCGCCTCAGGCTTCGCCCCCGACGTGGCACCGGCCGGGGTAGCGGTCTTCGCGCCGGACGGGGTACCAGGCTTCGCACCGGACGCGGTACCGGCCGGGGTAGCGGTCTTCGCCCCGGACGTGGCACCGGCCGGGGTAGCGGTCTTCGCGCCGGACGGGGTACCAGGCTTCGCCCCGGCCTTCGCTTCAGGCTTCGCGCCGGACGCGGTACCGGTCTTCGCGTTGGGCTTGGTGGTGGGCTTGGTGGCTTGTGTCGGTGTGGGCTTCAGTGGGACGCCCAGGGCTTCCTGCATCTTGAGCAGGACCTTTTCGCCTTCTTCCAGCTGGCCGATTTCCTGTTGCAGCCGTTGCAGTTCGGTTCGTGCCTGTTCCTGTGCCGCCTGGTTCGCCGACAGGTCGCCGGCGATCTGCTGGGCGTAATCGTCCTGGACGCGTGTGACGTTGGTGGCTGTGGTCATGGGTTCCTCAATCTCTGCCGTGAGGGACATGTGTGACGCGATGGTACGCACCCACTTGTACCCGTGACCCCGGATCACGCACCAGGCATCCACCAACACCGGTCCCACCGACGGCCGCGCCGACGTTGTGCTATGCGGCGGTCAACTCACACACCCCGACACACAGTCGAGCCGCCACACCGCCACCAGGCCCCCCACACCCGCCCCTTGGCACACGCCCGCCCGACACCCCAGCCGGACCCGAGAAACCCGAGGAACCCGACCCGAGGAACCCGACCCGAGGAACCCGACCCGAGAAACCCGACCCGAGAAACCCGAGCCGAGAAACCCGAGAGACCCGAGAGACCCGAGCCTGAGAGACCCGAGAAGCCCGGGCCGAGAAGCCCGGGCCGAGAAGCCCGGGCCGAGAAGCCCGGGCCGAGGAGCCCGAGGAGCGTGGAAGCTCGAGAGGTGGTGGGTCGTGGCCACACCTTCCGGCCGCAGCTTCCGGTCGCACCGGTCGTCGCCGAAGCGGTGAGGCGCACGGTGGTGTGGTTCCTTGCCCCGGGGGTGCGGAGCCCGGGCCCGCAGCGCCCTCGAAGGGCGCCGCGGCAGGCGCCGGGCGGCACCCTTCACCTCCCCCTTCACTTCACCCCTTCACCTCATCCTTCACTCCACCCTTCGCTCCACCCCTTCGCTCCATTCCTTCCTGCGCCTTTCATCCCACCCGCCACCCATTTCCTTCGTTTTCTAGGCAATCCCGACATTTCACCCGGTTTCTTGGAGGGGTGTGTGTGGTGACGCGGGGTGAGATTTGGGGGTTTCGGGGGTGAGCCGCCCCATAGGGTCCACGTCACATACGAAGGGGGCTAGTAGTGTCCCGGAGGCCCGGGCGTGGCCCCTCATACCGTCCTCCACCTGCACGGACCCTGTACGGGCACTCCTTCGCCTGGTGTGGGGGTGTCGGGTGTCGGCTGCGAGGCGGGCTAGTAAGCGGGGGCGTTGCCAGGGGGTCGGGTGGTCGGTAGAACTGGATGAGTCGCCGGGCGGCACGGGTGTTTCACCCGCCGCCGACGAACCCCTCTCCACCGCGTGAGTGGCTCACGCATGCTCCGGCATGCCGCGACCGCCCTTGTCCCCTGTGGAAGGTTCCTCCGTGTCCAACGCTGTCATCCGCCGTATCGCCGCTTCGAAGAAGACCCTCGTGGGTTCCGTCCTCGCCCTGGGCGTCGCCGGTTCCATGCTTGCCGCGGTTCCCGCGCAGGCTGCCCCGACGAGTGCCAAGGCGATCGCCCAGCAGATGATCAAGGACCCGGCCCAGTTCGCCGCCTTCGACAAGATCATCTCGCATGAGAGTGGCTGGGACTACACCGCCACCAACGCCTCCTCCGGCGCGTACGGTCTGGCCCAGGCCCTGCCCGCGTCGAAGATGGCCTCCGCGGGCGCCGACTGGAAGACCAACCCGGCCACCCAGATCAAGTGGGGCCTGGACTACATGAACGAGCGCTACGGCAGCCCCGTCGGCGCCTGGAACTTCTGGTCCGCCAACCACTGGTACTAAACCACCAGCACCCAGCAGACCCCGCGCAGCAGACGCGGCAGATCCATCGAAGACGCCCGGCCGAACCCTTCCTTTCGGCCGGGCGTCTTCGCGTATGACCGGGCTACTTCAGATACGGCTGGAGGAGCCTGGTCCACGACCTCTCGATCTGCTCGTACTCGTGCCGGCAGCCCTCGGCCCGAAGCTGCGGCAGCACACCGTCCGGGTTGCCCACGGCGATGACCACCGACGCGAACGCACCGGGGTTCGACCCGTACAGCCAGCAGATCTCGTTGTAGAAGCGCTGCGCGCTGAGTGAGTGCTCGTCGGAGAACATGCCGGAGAGGTCTCCGGCCTCCTGCGCGTCGGCCAGCGCACCCCACGCGTTGATGGTGCTCACCGCGTAGTCGATGTGCTGTTCGCCGCCGGTGGCCAGCAGCAGCGTGGCGAGCTGGTCGACGGCGTCCTCCTCCTTGCCGGTGATCGGCAGGTCGTACATGTCGACCAGGCCGTGACCGAGCTCGTGCAGGAGCACACCGTTGGAGAACCCGATGACGCCGTCGTCCGCGGCCTTGGCCCGGGCCTGCGCGCTGCCGGCCTCCCGGGCGGCCTGCTCCTGGAAGACGGGCCTCGTCTCCTCGACGAGCTCGTAGCAGTACGTGATGTCCCTCGCCCGCGGGTCCCAGGAAGCGTTGGCCCCGCCGCAGCTCTTCGCGACCACGGGCACGTCGTAGGCGAGCGCGATCCGCTCGTTGGCGAACGCGGCAACCCGCTCCAGCACCTCGTTGTCCTGCAGGAACCTCTGGGTCCGCCGGTCCGCGGCCGTCCTGCCGTCCTCATACCTCGGGACCAGCCTCCCACGACCCGCCGCAGAGGACGCAGAGGACGCAGAGGACGCAGAGGGCGGGGATGGCGGGGAGGGTGCAGGGGGTGGGGAGGCTGCGGCGGCCGGGGGCCGCACCGCGTCCGGTGTCCTCGCGCCGGCGCTGCCGTCGCCGGCGGAGGAGCAGCCCGCGGCTGCGACGGCCACCGCCACGGTCGCGACCGCGGCGGCCACCGGCCACATCCTGGCTGCTCCCACCGCTGTCACCCCTCGGCGCGGTACGTCCTGGCTCACAGCCTGCTGCCGCACCGCCGGCCCGGCCCGCGCATGTCCGCCAGCCGGGTGAAACCCCACCACCCGCCGCACACCACCCAGGCACCAGGCTCCCACCCGGCCTACACCGCCCGGCGTCAGCCCGCCGCTGCCCGTGCACCGCCTGGGGCCAGGCTCCCGCCTGCCCGTGCACCGCCCAGGATCCAGGTCGCCGCCGGCCGTACACCGCTCCGGGATCAGGCCGCCGCCCGGCCGTGCACCGCCCAGGATTCAGGTCGCCGCCGGCCGCGCACCGCGCCCGGGATCAGGTTGCCGCCCGGCTGCACGCCGCCCCGGCATCAGCCCGCCGTCCGGCCGCACAGGGCTCCGCCGCCCGGCTGCACACCGCTCCGGCATCAGGCAGCCGTACAGCGCCCAGGTCCAGGCTGCCGCCCGGCCGTACACCGCCCGGCATCAGCCCGCCGTCCGGCCGCACGCCGCTCCGGCATCAGGCTGCCGCCGGCTGTGCACCGCCCGGGGCCAGGCCGTCGCCGGCTCCCGGCTGCGTCGTGGGTCAGTCGGTGTCTGCGGGCGGTGTTCCCGCGTGCACCGCCCCCGGCGGGGACAGGTCCGCCCCGGCGCCCTTCCTCGACCTGTTCCGGTCGAAGGACCACGTACACGCACCCACCAGCACGGCCGCCCCGGCCCCGTACAGGGGCAGCCACAACGTCGTCGTCGACAGGCAGTCCGCGACGGCCTTGCCGCGCTGCTGCTCCTGCGCGTACGCCAGAGCGGCGGTGTCACGGCCGGCCAGGTCCGCCACCGCCGCCCGGGTCCGCAGGACCTCGTAGCGGCCCAGCGCCTGGCATCCGCTTCGCGTGCCCGGCATCGGGAACAGCCACTCCCAGCGCTGCAGCATGGGGGCGATCGCGATCGCCACGCACAGGCCGACGACCAGCGGGTACGCGACCAGGACACGCATGTACGGCGACCGCGGGCCGGGCGCCCACGCGGTCCGTCCCTGGAAGGCGAACACCACCGAGAAGAGCGTCACCCCGATGAAGGTGGCGAACCACTGCCAGGAACCCTGCGCGAGTGCGAACGTCAGCACGGCGGCGAGCCCGATCCCGATGACCCCGGCCTGACCGGCGGGGTCACGGCCCGTCCCGGCGGGCGCGGGCCTTGGCAGCCCTTGAGGGCTGGGATCGTCCACGGGCCCCTCTCCCGGGGGCGGAGGCATCGCCCACCAGCATCCGCGCCGCCACACCGCACGCTCCGCCGCCATGCCGCACACCCCCGAACAGCACCCGGACAGCGGCCCGGACCGTACTCGGACTGCGCCCGGACCGCGCGCCCGGCGGTACTCGAACGGGTACCTGGACTGCCCCCGAACCGCGCCCGGACAGGTACCCGGACCGCGCCCGGATGGGTACTCGGACGGGTACCGGGACAGTGGCCTGGACTGTGCCCGGACCGTACTCGGACTGCGCGCCCGGACGGTACCCGGACCGCGCCCGGGCGGGTGCCGGGATGGCCTTGCCTTCAGTCCTCGGTGCCGTCGACGGGGATGTCCAGCCGTTCGGTCAGGGTGGTGAGGGTGGTTCCCAGGGGGAGCGCGACCCGGGTGACGGCGTGTTCGTCGCCTCGGGTGGGGTCCCGGTTGACGATCAGTACGGGTGTGCCCGCGCGGGCTGCCTGGCGGACGAACCGCAGGCCGGACATCACCGTCAGCGAGGAGCCAAGGACCAGCAGAGAGGTCGCCCCGGCGACCAGCTCGCGGCACTGCTCGACCCGCCGCGCAGGCACGGCCTCGCCGAAGAACACCACGTCCGGTTTGAGGATGCCGCCACACCCCGAGCAGGGCACCACACGGAAAGCGGCGGCCTGTTCGTCGGTGAGGTCGGCGTCACCGTCCGGGTTCAGCCGCGCGGCCACCGGCGCGAAGCCCGCGTTGGCCTCCCGCAGCCGCCGCGCCAGTCCACGGCGCGAGCCGCACGCACCGCAGGAAAGGCAGACGACCCGCTCCAGGCCCCCGTGCAGTTCCACCACGTCCCGGCTGCCGGCCGCCTGGTGCAGACCGTCGACGTTCTGGGTGATCACCCCCGCGAGCAGCCCGCGGTCTGCGAACGCCGCCACGGCCCGGTGCCCGGCATTGGGCCTGGCCCGGCCGAAGGTCCCCCAGCCCAGGTGACTGCGCGCCCAGTACCGGCGCCGGGCCCGGGCACTGGCGGTGAACTCCTGATAGGTCATCGGGGTGTGCCGGCTCAGGCTCCCGCCCTGGCCGCGGTAGTCGGGGATGCCCGACTCCGTGGACAGGCCCGCCCCGCTGAGGACCAGCACCCCGCCGGCCCGCAGCACATCGGCGAGCGGCCCCACATCCGTGGTGCCGGGCGGCAGGTCCCCGGCCGGGGTCCAGCTCAGCGTGGGACGCATACGCATGCGCATGCAGCCAGCGTACGCACAGCCCCCACACCGACAGCACCCACACCCACACCCACACCCACACCGATACCGGCACCGCCGTACGCACAGCCCCCACACCAACCGCCCCCGCACCGGCAGCGCCCCGCACCGACAGAGCCCCCCACACCGACCGCCCCCACCGGCAGCGCCCCGCACCGGCAACGCCCCCGCACCGGCAGTGTCCCCGCCCTCGCCCCCGTCGCCCGGTTCCGGGAGGGACCCCTCGTTGTTCAGGCCTCCACCACAACCCGGTCCCGGGCCCCGGCCAGTGCCTCCAACTGTTCCAACCGCTGTGCGGACTCCCCGTCCAGCGGCACGTACGACACGAGCCGCGGCCCCGCTGTCGGCCCGAGCCGCAACGTGGTGTGCTCCACGTGCAGCAGGCCCACGTGCGCGTTGCGGAGGTGCTTCGCCTTCGGGGTTCTGCCCGAGCACCTCGTGGCGCGCCCACACCTCCCGGAACTCCGTCGACGCCCCTCCGGACGCGCCGGCAGCGCGTTCCACGCGGGCTCCGTCAGATGCCCGGCCATCGCCGCCCGGAACTTCGCCGCCATCACAGCGAGCGTCGCCGGGAGATCGACCACGGCGGCCCGGAACCGCGGATCGGTGAACGCCGGCCACACGCAGTTGCGGTCCTGCGCCCGCGGGCCGTCCATGTCCCCGAACAGCCGCCCGTACGTCGCGTTGTAGGCGAGGATGTCGTACCGGCTGTTCCGGACACACGCCGGAATCGGGCCCAGCCGCTCCGGCACGGCCCGCACCGCCGGCGTCACACTCGGACAGAGCGCCGGCGGCGCCGGATCCGGACTGCCGGCCAGCGCGAACAGGTGCGCCCGCTCACTCACATCGAGCAGCAGCAGCGGCGCCCGCGTCAGAGCGTCCGGTACCTGCCCCGACACCTGGATGTCACGCGCCTGCTCCAGCCACGTGTACCAGGTCACCCCCACCGACGACAGATGCGCGGCCTCCTCGCGCCGCAGCCCCGGGGTCCGCCGCCGCGGCCCGCGCACCAGCCCGACCCGCTCGGGCGCGATCCGCTCACGCCGGCTGCGCAGGAACTCCGCCAACTCGTGCCGGCGTACGTCACTTCCGGTGGCCACCGTGGTCGTATCCCCAGCCTGCCGCACCGCTCATCCTGTTGCCGGGTACTCCCGGTACCCGGACAAGGACACTCTGGTACCCGCCCGCCCGCCCGCCCGCGGGGCGAGTGTCACAGGGTGACCGCCACCCCCTGCCCACCCCCGCCGCGCCGCCCACCCCCGTGGCCGGCCGCCGGCCCCCATCTGGACGGTCCGGGCCTGTTCACGGTCCTGCTGGGGCCGCTCTGCCCCTGATCGACTTCTTCATCGTCAACGTCGCGCTGCCCTCCATCGAAGCCGATCTCGCCGCCGGCCCCGCCCTGCTGGAACTGACCGTCGGCGGATACGGCGTCGCCTACGCCGTCCTGCTGGTCCTCGGCGGACGCCTCGGTGACAGCCGAGGGCGCCGCCGCCTCTTCCTCGCCGCATGGCCGCCTTCGGCCTCACCTCCCTCGCCTGCGGCCTCGCCCCGACGCCGCCGCACGGATCGCCCAGGGCGCCGCCTGCGCCCTGATGCTGCCGCAGGTCCTCGCCACCATCCAGGCCGCCACCCAAGGCCCGCGCCGGGCCCGCGCCATGAGCCTGTACGGGGCCACCGCGGGCCTGTCCATGGTCGCCGGGCAGATCCTCGGCGGCGTCCTGGTCGCAGCCGACCTCGCCGGATGCGGCCGGCGCGCGGTGTTCCCGGTCAACGTGCCCGTCGTCATCCCGGGCCTGCCGCCTGCCGCCTGCCGCCTGCCGCCCGCCCGTACCGTCCCCGACGCCCGCGCCGCCCGGCCCGCGGCCCTCGACGTCCCCGGCACCCTCCTGTTCGCCCTGTCCCCGGTCTGCCTGCCGCTACCGCTGACCGAGGGCCACGCCGCCGGCCGGCCCCAGTGGACGTGGATCCGTCTCGGCGTCTTCCCCCCCCGGCCGCCACCGCCTTCCACCTCAGCCAACGCCGGGCCGAACGCCGCGGCCACACCCCGCTCCTCCCGCCGAGCCTGCTGCGCCTTCCCTCGCTGCGCCGCGGCCTGTTCCTGCTGCTGCCCTTCTCGGCCGGCTTCAGCGGCTTCACGTCCGTCCTCGCCCAGGTCCTGCAGCAGGGCCTGGGCACGGGCCCGGTGACGGCGGGCCCGGCCTTGGCGCCGACGGCCGTGGCCTTCCTCGCCGCCTCCCCGGCCGGGCCGCGCCTCGTCGCCCGCTTCGGCAGCCGCACCGTCACCGCCGGCGGTCTCCTCCAGGCGGCCGGCATCGCCGCCCTGGCGGCCACCCTCCACCACGGGTGGCCCGACCTCGGGCCGGCCGCACCGGCCCCCGGCGTGTTCCTCGCCGGCCTCGGCCAGGGCCTCCAACTGCCCGTGCTGATGCGCCTGATGCTCTCGGACGTGCCCGCCGACCGTGCCGGTGTGGGCAGCGGCGTCATGATCACCGCCCAGCTCTGCCCTCGCCCTCGGCGTCGCCACCCTCGGCAGCCCCTTCCTCGCCCTGGCACCCACCGCCGGCACCCGAGCCGCGGTCTGCGCCACCCTCCTCGTCCAGCTCGCCCTCCTCGTCCAGCTCGCCCTGACCGTCCTGACCGTCCTGCTCAGCCTCCGCCTTCCCCGGATGCGCCGACCCGACGGGAAGCCGGTACCCGCCGGGGCGCGAGAGGTGAAAGGGTGGCCAGGCCGCGGGGGAGCACGGCCCGGGCCCCGGACGTTGGATCATCGAAGGGAGCGATGCCTTGCACCCACCGCACCACCCGAGCGATCAGGAGGACCCGATGAGCGCGGCCGACGAGGGACGGCAGTGGCCGGACGAGGTCAGTGTCGACAACGCGAGGACGACGCTGGGGCAGCTCCTCGCGCGAACGGGAGTCCCCTTCGGCGACGCGCGGCAACTGATCGGCCTCCTGGAAGCGGGCGCCCTGGCCCTCGCGCACCAGGAACTCGGCGGCGACCGCAATATCCCCGGCGACAAGGGCGAGGCCTACGCGGCGGGCTGGCAGGACGGCGCCGCCGCCCTCCTGGACGACCTCGGCGCCCTCACCGAGCGGACCCTGAGCGACGTGGTGGGAGCGGACGGGCCGGCCCCCTCCGGGGAGCGCCGCCGGGCGGGGCGGATGGAAGTGGAGCGGGCCCGGGTGGCGGTCTCCCCCCTGTACCTGTCGCTCACCGCCCTCTCGGAGCTGGACCCGGAGGTGACCGACGAGGTCCTCGCCGCCGTCCTCGCCACGATGAGCCCCCGGCAGCGGGCCGGCTACACCGGCCGGCTGACCGCGTTCGCCACCACCCACCGGACCCGCCTGGAGCGCCTGTTCGCCGCCTACGGACCGGGCAGCGCCATCACGGTGCACGGCCGCTACTCGCTCCTGCACTCCGTCACGAGCATCGCCGTACTGGAACGGCTGGTCACCTCGCCGCGGGAACTGCGCGAGGAGTGGGACGCCGCCGCCCTGCCACCCGCCTGGCTGGACGGGCTCACCACCGCCTGGAACACCCCCACCTGACCCCCCACCACCGGCAAGAGACCAGCCCACACCACGCCAAGACGAGGCCCCGAAGACGCCCGAAGGAGCCCGGGGGCACCCCCAAGAGGAATGATCGCCTCCCTCACACACATCCCGCATGATGTCCGCCATGAGCCACATAGCCAAGGGGGCCAACTCCTACGTCCCCACCGTCGCCCTCCGCGTCGCCGTGCGCCATGAACCGCACCCCGCGGCACCGCAGGTCGAAGCCGCCGCCCTGCTCCTGGACGCCGACGGCCGGGCACGCGGGGGCACCGACGTGGTCTTCCAGGGCCGGCCACTGCACCCCTCGGCCGCCGTACGGCACGCACGCGACGCCCACGACGCCTGCGCCCAGTGGCTCGAACTCGATCTGCCGCACATCGAGCCGGAGATCGAACGCGTCCTCGTCCTCTGCTCGACGGACGCCGGCACGGTCGGGGCCCTGACGCAGCCGACCGTGGAGGCGTTCGCACCCAACGGCGTCTCGGTCGTCCGCTACACGGTCACCGACGCCACGACCGAGACCGCGTTCGTCTTCGGCGAGTTCTACCGCCGCGCGGGCGGCTGGAAGTTCCGCGCGGTGGGCCAGGGCTACGCCTGCGGACTGGCGGGCCTCACCTCGGACTACGGCATCGAGGTAACAGCCGCACCCACACCCACACCCGCCCCCACGCCGGCCACACCCACACCCGTACCGGCCACGCTCCCTCCGGCTCCGGCTCCGGTTTCGCCGTCGCCGGGCCCCGTTCTGCTCGCGGGGGTGTCCAAGACCAGTGACCCGCCCCCCTTCCCGCCGTCCCCGCCCGTATCCGCCGGCGGCCCGGCCCCCCTCGCACCGGCCCCCCTCGCACCGGCCGCCGCCCTCGCATCGGCCTTCCTCGTACCGGACCCCCCTCATTCCGCCGGCGCGTGGACGTTCGGGCCGCTCTTCGAGCCTTACGCCATCGAGGGCAGGGGGCGGCAGGTCGTCACCGCGGACCGCATCCCGCCCGGTCCCGTCCTGGTCGAGATGAGCCACGAAGGCGAGGACTACCTCTGCGTGGAACGCCTGAACCGCCACAACAAGGACGACCAACTCGTCTTCAACTCCACGCTGAAGGACTTCCGCGGCCGCGCGGCCGTCGAACCGGAGGGAGGCCGCCCGCTGCGCCTGCGCATCCAGGCGTCGAACCGCTGGACACTGACCTTCAGACCGCTCGCGGACGCCCGCAGGCTCGAGTTCGGGCGCGAGCTGACCGGCCGCGGTCCCGAAGCGCTGCTCTACACAGGGCCGGTGGCCGACCTCAAGGTCAGGCTCCGTGACGAGAGCGGCGGCAGTCTCTGCTGCATGTACGGGTACGAGGTCGCCGGTCACACGGGCATCGCCGAGGCCCCCGAGAGCCTCCTGGTCAACGAGGCCGGCCGCGGCGCCCGGGTGAGCACCCCGCTCCCCGCGGGGCCCCTCCTGCTCCGCTTCATCGACGCCGAGGGCTCGTGGCGCATGAAGCTGCGCACCGTCTGAGCGGGAAGCACCCCCGGCCCGGGCGCGCCCGGCCTACGCTGGCGGGCATGCCCACCGACCACCGGCCGTTCACCGTCGACGACGGCGTCGAGGTACCCGATCCCGCACCGGGCGAGGTCTGGACCGTCGGCGCCGTCATCCTCAACCACAGGGGCGAGGCCTTCGCCCAGAAGCGGAGCCCGGACCGGCGGCTCTTCCCCGACTGCTGGGACGTCGTGGGCGGCCACGTCGAGGCCGGGGAAACGGTCCTGGAAGCCCTCGCACGCGAGGTCGGGGAGGAGACCGGCTGGCGCCTGACCCGCGTACGGCGCTTCCTTGGTGCCACGACCTGGACGGGGGACGACGGCGGGGGACTGCGGCACGAGGCGGACTATCTCGTCGAGGTCGACGGCGACCTGGACCACCCGGCACTGGAGCGGACCGAACACTGCGCCCACGCCTGGTTCACCCGCGGGAGCCTTGACCGCCTCAAGGAGAACCGCAGGCCGGGGGAGTTCCTCATCCACGACCTCATCGCCCGCGCCCTCGAAGACCCCCCGCACCACCCCTCGTAACAACACCGGGTGGGGGGGAAGGGGGGAAGGGGGGGAAGGGGGGAGGGGTGAGGGGGGGAGGGGGGAGGGGGGCTTCGGGTGGCCGGAACTCGCCCAGGGCGGGTGAACAGAGGGCTACGTACTGGTAACTTACGCGAGTTGATCAAGGTCGGGGGCGTGGCCGGCCATGCTCCCAACCGGAGCCACCCCCCAGTCAAGGAACCACATTGGCACGCACCGTCGCTGCGGCGGCCCTCGTCTCCACCTCGGCCCTCGCACTCGGCTTCTCCCTCCTGGCCGCCCCCGCCCCCGCGTTCGCCGCGGACGCGCCCACCCCGCACCTGGACTCGGTCGAGCAGACCCTGCGTCAGGTCTCGCCCGGTCTGGAGGGCTCGGTGTGGGAGCGCACCGCCGGCAACCGGCTCGGCTCCTCCACTCCCGGCGGCGCCGACTGGCTGCTGCAGACCCCCGGCTGCTGGGGCGACGCCACGTGCGCGCAGCGGCCCGGATCGCGCCGTCTCCTGGAGAAGATGCGCCAGGACATCGCCGGCGCCCACCAGACGGTGGACATATCCACGCTGGCGCCCTTCCCCAACGGCGGCTACCAGGAGGCGATCGTCGCGGGCCTGAAGGAGGCCGCCCAGAAGGGCAACCGGCTCAAGGTGCGCATCATGGTGGGCGCGGCCCCCGTCTACCACTCCACGGTGATCCCCTCGTCCTACCGGGACGAGCTGATCGCGAAGCTGGGCCCGGCCGCCGCGGGCAGCATCACCCTCAACGTGGCCTCGATGACCACCTCGAAGACCGCGTTCTCCTGGAACCACTCCAAGCTGGTCGTCGTGGACGGCACTTCGGTGATCACCGGCGGCATCAACAGCTGGAAGGACGACTACCTGGAGACCGCCCACCCGGTCAGCGACGTCGACCTCGCGCTGTCGGGGCCCGCCGCGGGCTCCGCGGGCCGCTACCTGGACACCCTGTGGGACTGGACCTGCCGCAACAAGAGCAGCTGGACCTCGGTCTGGTTCGCCGCCTCGCCCGGCGCGGACTGCATGCCCTCCCTGCCCCGGCCCGCCTCCCCCCAGGACGGGGGAGACGTACCCGCGCTCGCCGTCGGCGGCCTCGGCGTCGGCATCCGCCAGAGCGACCCCACCTCCTCCTTCCGCCCCCTTTTGCCCACGGCCGGCGACACCAGGTGCGGCATCGCAGTGGCGGACCGGACCAACGCCGACCGGGACTACGACACCGTCAACCCGGAGGAGAGCGCCCTGCGCGCCCTGGTCTCCAGCGCGACCTCGCACATCGAGATCTCCCAGCAGGACGTCCACGCCACCTGCCCGCCCCTGCCCCGCTACGACGTACGCCTCTACGACGCCCTCGCCGCCAAGCTCGTCTCCGGGGTGAAGGTCCGCATCGTGGTGAGCGACCCGGCCAACCGCGGCACCATCGGCAGCGGCGGCTACTCGCAGATCAAGTCGCTCTCCGAGGTGAGCGACGCCCTGCGCGGCCGCCTGACCGCCCTGACCGGTGACGGCGCCCGCGCGCGCACCGCGCTGTGCGAGAACCTCCAGCTGGCCACCTTCCGCGCCTCCGACCAGCCGACCTGGGCGGACGGCAAGCCGTACGCCCAGCACCACAAGCTCGTCGCGGTCGACGGATCGGCCTTCTACATCGGCTCCAAGAACCTGTACCCGTCCTGGCTGCAGGACTTCGGATACATCGTCGAGAGCCCGGCCGCGGCCGCACAGCTCAAGAGCGACCTCCTGGACCCGCAGTGGCGCTACTCCCAGGCCACCGCGACCCACGACTACACCCGAGGCCTCTGCCAGAGCTGACCCCCACCCACCCCACCCCGCCCCGCCCCACCCCGCCCCGCCACGTCCGCCCCGCCGCGTCCGGCCGGCCGGGGCGCGGAGGGCTCCGGCGGATCCTCGGGGGTGCGGTGGGGCGGGTTTCGGTGTTGGGGCTGCCGGGGGCGGTGGTTCCTGGCAGCATCGGCGGGACCGTACGTACCCGGGGGGTTCCATGCGTTCACGTGTCCGCTTACTCACCGCCGTCACCGCCGTGGTGCTGCTCGCCGGGTGCAGTTCGAGCCCCGCCGAGAAGCTGGAGGACTGGTGGTCCTCGGGAGGCGACGACCGGGTCAAAGGGCTTTCCGACACCTCGGGCCGCGTCGGCGAGGTCTACGGGCGCCCGCTGGACACCTACGGGCCCGCCTGCCAGGAGCTGCTCGCCGAGGTCGCGAAGGCCAAGAAGCTCGGCACACCCCCGAGCGAGAACGCCCAGGGGTTCTGGAAGGAGGCCCTGACCGCCTTCGAGCACGGAGGGGGCGAGTGCGTGGCCGGGGCCGGCCAGAACGACCAGCCCCGGGCCGGCGAGGGCGTCCGCGAGGTGCAGAAGGGCCTCAGCCGGCTCGCGGCCGCCGTCTCCATGATCAGGGGCGACCTCAAGGCCAAGTGACGAAGGCGCCCCAGGTGACGCCGGCGTCCCGCCGGGAATAGCCCGGCCGTGCTCCCCGTTCCCAGTATCGTTGAATCGTCAACAATCCTGGGAAGGGGAGTCATGCAGTTCGGGATCTTCACCGTCGGTGACGTCACCGCCGATCCGACGACCGGACGCGTGCCCGGCGAGCACGAACGCATCAAGGCGATGCTCGCCATCGCGCAGAAGGCCGAGGAGGTCGGCCTCGACGTCTTCGCCACCGGCGAGCACCACAACCCGCCGTTCGTCCCCTCCTCGCCCACCACGATGCTCGGCTACATCGCCGCCCGCACCGAGAACCTCATCCTGTCCACCTCCACGACACTGATCACCACGAACGACCCGGTGAAGATCGCCGAGGACTTCGCGATGCTCCAGCACGTCGCGGACGGCCGCGTCGACGTCATGATGGGCCGCGGCAACACCGGCCCGGTCTACCCCTGGTTCGGCAAGGACATCCGCGACGGCATCGACCTCGCCGTCGAGAACTACGCCCTGCTGCGCCGCCTGTGGGACGAGGACACCGTCACCTGGAAGGGCAAGTTCCGCACCCCGCTGCAGTCCTTCACCTCCACCCCCCGCCCCCTGGACGGCGTCGCGCCCTTCGTATGGCACGGCTCCATCCGCTCACCGGAAATCGCCGAACAGGCCGCCTACTACGGCGACGGCTTCTTCCACAACAACATCTTCTGGCCCCCCTCCCACACCCGGCAGATGATCGACCTCTACCGCCGGCGCTACGCCCACTACGGACACGGCACCCCCGAACAGGCCATCGTCGGGCTCGGCGGCCAGGTCTTCATGCGCAAGAACTCCCAGGACGCGATACGCGAGTTCCGCCCCTACTTCGACAACGCACCCGTCTACGGCCACGGCCCCTCCCTGGAGGAATTCACCTCCCAGACCCCGCTCACCGTCGGCTCCCCCCAGCAGGTCATCGAACGCACCCTGTCCTTCCGCGACCACGCCGGCGACTACCAGCGCCAGCTCTTCCTGATGGACCACGCGGGCCTGCCCCTGAAGACCGTCCTGGAACAGCTCGACCTCCTCGGCGAAGAAGTCGTACCGGTCCTGCGCAAGGAATTCGCGAACCTGCGCCCCGCCGCCGTACCGGACGCACCGACCCACCCCGCCCGCGTGGCAGCAGCCCGAAACACCCCGAAGGAGAACGCGCAGGCATGAAACTCGTCGTCGTATCGGCCGGACTGAGCTCGCCCTCCTCGACGCGGCTGCTCGCCGACCGGCTCACGGCCGCGACCCTGCGGCACACGGACGCCGAGCCCGAGGTGATCGAGCTGAGGGACCTGGCCACCCAGATCGCCCAGCACCTCGTCACCGGGTTCCCGCCCGCCCACCTGGCCGCCGCACTCGACGCGGTCGCGGCCGCGGACGGCCTGATCGCCGTCACACCGGTCTTCGCGGCCTCCTACAGCGGCCTGTTCAAGTCGTTCTTCGACCTCATCGACCAGGACGCCCTCACCGGCAAACCCGTCCTCCTCGGCGCCACCGGCGGCACCCCCCGGCACTCCCTGGTCACCGAACACGCCCTGCGCCCGCTCTTCACCCACCTGCGCGCACTCGTCCTGCCGACCGCCGTCTACGCGGCCTCGCAGGACTGGGGCCAGGAAGGGCTGGCACAGCGGATCTCCCGGGCGGGCGCCGAACTGGCCCGCTTCACGACACCCACCGCCGCCCACGGCAAGGCCGAGGACACCGCCCACGCCACCGACCACGCCACCGCCCACGGCACCGTCCGTGCCACGGCCGGGGCGATCACCTCGGTGGACCCGGCGGACGGCCTCGCGGTGGTGCCGTTCGCACAGAGGCTGGCCGCGCTGAACGCCGAATAGCCACGCCCCGGCCGCCCGGACCACACCCGGCGCACGGTCGCACGACAGGGAGTGCGAGGGGGCGCGAAGTGTCGAAACGATACTGCCGCGGGCATTGGAGTGAACCACCGTTCCCGCCGGCACCCCTTGACGGTTGGACCGGCCGACGCGCACATCGACAGGCGCGCCGTTCCGCACATCTTTAGGGGAGTCATGCGTATTCGTTCTGCTGTCACCGCCTCCGTCCTGGCCGCCGGCATCCTGCTGGGCGGGGCCGGTGCCGCCCTGGCCAACGACGGGGTCGACATCGACTACTTCTCCGGCGGTCACGCGGCCTCCTCGTCGAACTGCTCCACGCTCGCCGCGGTGCCCCAGAGCCGTCCCGGCTACACCGGCCCCACCTACGCCTCGAACTGTGTCACCGACAGCGAGAAGGAGTGGGTGAAGGGCGCCCACCTGGGCGCCTGACCTAGGCAGCCCACCCGCGGGGGCGGACCGACAGCCACGTCGGCCCGCCCCCGCGGCACGTCCACCCCCGCCCCGGACGGGCCGACGGAAGACCCCGTGGACACGGGTGGACAGCGCTGGGCAGTCAACGCCCCCGCAAACACTGGAGAGTGGACAGCACCCGCAGGGAGGCTGTGTGCCGTGAACGTCGCCCGCCCGCATTTCGCACCCGCACCCGGCAGCGCGACACCGCCCCTCTCCCAAGGAGTACCCGCCATGGCATCCCGACCGCTGCGCACCCTCACCGTGCTGACCTGCGCCGCAGCCCTGAGCGCCACCGCCATCACCACCGCCCACGCCGCACAGGACACCAACCGGCGCACACCGGGCATCGTCACCGCCTGGGCCCGGGCCTGGAACGGCACCGACCCCGCCGCCCTGGGCGCCCTGTTCACCGCCGACGGCACCTACACCGACGAAGCCGTGGCCGTCACCTTCCGCGGACCGGGGGAGATCGCCGGATGGAAGGCCCGCGCCGACACCCTCATCGCAGGCGTCCACGTCACCGTCCGCACCACCCGCCTCGACGGGCACCGCGTCACCGTCCGGGCCCTCTACTCCGGCCACCTCAAAGGCGCGCCCAAGCCCTTCGCCGTGCCGATGACCACCGTCCTCGACCTCGACGCGCACCACTGCCGGATCACCTCCGACCAGGACCACTACAGCCTGGCCACCGTCCTGGCCCAGTCCGGCCTGCCCGCCGACTGGACCCCGCCCGCAGCCCAGGACGGCGCCGCCGCTTGAGATCCACTCGAAGGCCGCTCGAACCACCCACCGCCGGGGCCCACCGCGCCCGTATGATCCCCATGACTTGACGATTCGATGACCCGTTCCCGAAGAATCGATGACCGAGAGACTCCGCGGACGGACGAACAGGGGGACGCACGATGGAGACCGCACGCCTGGCCTCGCTCATCGCCGCCACGCTCACCACGGGGCTGGTCAGTGGCCTCTTCTACGGTTTCTCCGTCTCCGTGATGCCGGGTCTCAAGCGCACCGACGACCGTACGGTCATCGAGGTCATGCAGCGCATCAACGTGGCCATCCTGAACGGCTGGTTCGTCCTCGGCTACATCGGGGCGTTCCTGTTCACCGCCCTGGCCCTGGCCCTGCACGTCCCGTCCGACGGACGGGACGTGCTGCCCCCGCTGATCGCGGCCCTGGTCTGCTACATCGTCTCGATGGGCGTCACCAACAAGGTGAACATCCCGCTGAACAACATGCTGGAGAAGGCCGGCCCGCCCGCCCGCATCCCCGACCCCGCCGCCGTCCGCCGCGCCTTCGAGGGCCCCTGGGCCCGGGCCAACGTGTGGCGGACCCTGCTGTGCACGGCCTCCGTGGGCTTCCTGTCCTGGGCCCTGTACCTGCACGGCCAGACCGGCTGACCCCCAGCCGGCTGACCCCCAGACCGGCCGGCTTACAGCCGGCCGCCCACAGGCTGCCCCCCTGGCAGCCGTTCCCCGGCCGGCCGTCCCCCCGGCCGGCCAGGGAACGGGACACACGAAGTCCCCCGGTCGGGTGGCCGGGGGACTTCGTGGTGGTGCTGTGGGGGGAGGTTCAGGCCGCGGTTCAGCGGGTGGCGCGGCCGTACAGGACCAGGGCACGGGCCAGGGCCGTCAGGGCCGCCGTGCACAGCAGGGTGCGGACGATGTTGGTGGAGACCCAGGTGCTTTTGAACTTCTCCACGATCGAGAAGTCCGAAAGCTTCGAGGCGTCACCCGCGTCGGCCAGTTCGTTGTTCAGCGGAATGTTCACGGAGAAGGTGATCATCAGGACGACGAGGTAGACGACGGCAGCCGCGCCGACCCAGACCGCCACGGTGCGGCGGCCGTTTCGGAACTCGACGATCGCCGAGGCCGCCGAGAGGAGCAGGGCCAGCACGAAGGCCATGCCGAAGATGCCGTTGCCGTCGATCGCCGAGTTGAAGTTCTGCATCGCGGTGACGTAGGTGCGCTCGTCGCCCGCCGCCAGACCCGGCATCACCGAGACGTCGAAGGCGAAGAAGAGGCCGGCCATCAGGCCCATCAGGATCGTGGAGACCAACAGGAGGGCGGTGGCCACCTTGCCGCGTTCGGCGGGTGCCGGGACGGGGGGCTGGGGCTGGGTGTAGGGGCCGGGCTGGGGCGCGTACGGGCTCGGGCCTCCGGCGGGGTAATGCTGGGGGCTGCCGGCCGGATTGGGGTTCATGGGACATCCTCGTCTGGGGTGGTGGGAGCACTGCTCTCCCTCGGCACGGACGTCCGATCGTGACATTCCCGGGGACACCCGGCCATGGGCTTTCCACCGGCTCTCGAGCGAACCTCAAGAGCCGGTGGCTCGATCTGTTCGGTAGCCGGTTCGGTCAGTAGCGGTAGTGGTCCGGCTTGTACGGGCCATCGACGTTCACGCCGATGTACGCGGCCTGCTCCGGGCGGAGCGTGGTCAGGCGCACGCCGAGGGCGTCGAGGTGGAGGCGGGCGACCTTCTCGTCGAGGTGCTTGGGGAGCACGTACACGTCGGTCGGGTACTCCTCGGGCTTGGTGAAGAGCTCGATCTGGGCCAGGGTCTGGTCCGCGAAGGAGTTCGACATCACGAACGACGGGTGCCCGGTCGCGTTGCCCAGGTTCAGCAGACGGCCCTCGGACAGCACGATCAGGACCTTGCCGTCGGCGAATGTCCACGTGTGGACCTGGGGCTTGACCTCGTCCTTGACGATGCCGTCGATCTTCGCGAGACCGGCCATGTCGATCTCGTTGTCGAAGTGGCCGATGTTGCCCACGATGGCCTGGTGCTTCATCTTGGCCATGTCGGCGGCCATGATGATGTCCTTGTTGCCGGTGGTGGTGATGAAGATGTCGGCCGTCTCGACGACATCGTCCAGGGTCGCGACCTGGTAGCCGTCCATCGCCGCCTGCAGCGCGCAGATCGGGTCGATCTCGGTGACGATGACCCGCGCACCCTGGCCGCGCAGCGACTCCGCACTGCCCTTGCCGACGTCGCCGTAACCGAAGACCACGGCCGTCTTGCCGCCGATGAGGACGTCGGTGGCACGGTTGATGCCGTCGATCAGCGAGTGGCGGCAGCCGTACTTGTTGTCGAACTTCGACTTCGTCACGGCGTCGTTCACGTTGATCGCCGGGAACAGCAGGGCGCCGGCCTGGTGCATCTCGTAGAGGCGGTGCACCCCGGTGGTGGTCTCCTCCGACACGCCGCGGATCTCGGATGCCAGCGCCGTCCAGTCGATGGACGTCTTCGCCAACAGGCCCAGCACCAGCGCCATTTCCTCGTTGTCCGCGGTGGACGGGTCCGGAACGGCGCCCGCCTTCTGGTACTCGACACCCTTGTGGACCAGGAGCGTGGCGTCACCGCCGTCGTCGAGGATCATGTTCGGGCCCGCGTGGCCGGGCCACGTCAACGCCTGCTCCGTGCACCACCAGTACTCCTCAAGCGTCTCGCCCTTCCAGGCGAAGACCGGGATGCCGGCGGCGGCCACGGCCGCGGCCGCGTGGTCCTGCGTCGAGTAGATGTTGCAGGACACCCAGCGCACCTGCGCCCCGAGCGCCACCAGCGTCTCGATCAGGACGGCCGTCTGCACGGTCATGTGCAGGGAGCCGGTGATCCTCGCCCCGGCCAGGGGCTGCGAGGGGGCGTACTCCCTGCGGATCGACATCAGACCGGGCATCTCGTGCTCGGCGAGGGTGATCTCCTTGCGGCCGAATTCCGCGAGCGAGAGATCTGCGACCTTGAAGTCCATGGGGTCTACTCCGTGATGGTGGTGGCTAGTTCTGGCTGAGGTTCAGGTTCTGATGGATCTCTAGAGTCGCGGTGGACTTGTTGAGAGTGATGTAGTGCAGGCCCGGCGCACCCTCGGCGAGCAGACGCTCGGCCATCGCCGTCGCGTACTCCACCCCGATCCGGTGGCCGGCCGCCGGATCGTCCTTCACGGCCTCCAGCCGCCGGGCGAGCGCCGCCGGGAAGCGGGCGTCACTCAGCTCCGCGAACCGCCGGATCTGGCGAAAATCGGTCGCCGGCATGATCTCCGGAATGACCGGTGTCAGACAGCCGACGGCACAGAGCCGGTCGCGCAGCCGCAGGTAGTCCTCGGCATGGAAGAACATCTGCGTGATGGCGTAGTCGGCGCCCGCCCGGCACTTGGCGGCGAAATGCCGGATGTCCTCACTCCAGCCGGGCGAACGCGGATGCCGCTCCGGGAAGGCCGCGACACCCACCGTGAAATCACCCAACTGCCGGATGAGAGTCACCAGTTCGTGGGCATGGGTCAGGCCGGCCGGATGCGGGGTCCACTGCCCCTTCGGGTCACCGGGCGGGTCACCGCGCAGGGCGAGCACATCGCGGATGCCCGCGTCGGCGTACTGGCCGATGATGTGCCGCAGCTCGGCGACCGAGTGCCCCACCGCGGTCAGATGCGCCACCGGCCGCAGGGTGGTCTGCGCCGCGATGCGCTTGGTGACCTCCACGGTGCGGTCACGGGAGGAACCGCCGGCCCCGTAGGTGACCGAGACGAAGGACGGCGCGAACGGCTCGATCCGGCGGATCGCCGCCCACAGGGTGCGCTCCCCGGCATCGGTCTTCGGCGGGAAGAACTCGAACGAGAAAGTCCGCCGGCCCTGGGACAGCAGCTCGCGGACACCGGGGGCGGAGGGGGCACAGGTGCGGGGACGGTCGGTGGTGGCGGCCAGAGCAGCCGGCATGTCGGACTCCTTTCCAACTCGTCGGGATTCAACGTGCGTTGAAGTACGTCGCCTCGGGGTGATGGATCACGATCGCGTCCGTGGACTGCTCCGGGTGGAGCTGGAACTCCTCCGACAGCAGCACACCGATCCGCTCCGGCTGCAGAAGGTCGGCGATCTTCGCCCGGTCCTCCAGGTCGGGGCAGGCGGGATACCCCAACGAGTAGCGGCAGCCCTGGTACTCGGTGCGGAACATCCCGTCCATGGAGCCCGGATCCGATCCGGCGATGCCCAGCTCGCCACGGACCCGCGCGTGCCAGTACTCGGCCATGGCCTCGGCGAGCTGCACGGAGAGGCCGTGCAGCTCCATGTACTCGCGGTAGGCGTCCGCGGCGAAGAGCCGGGCCGTCTCCTCGCCGATCCTGGAGCCGACGGTGACGACCTGCAGGCCCACCACGTCGGTGTCCCCGGAGTCCTCGGAGCGGAAGAAGTCGGCCAGGCACAGCCGGCGGCCGCGGCCCTGGCGGGGGAAGGTGAAACGGGTCCGCTCGGACCCGTTCTCGTCGAGGATGATCAAATCCTCGTCCTTGGAGACACACCGGAAGTAGCCGTGCACGACGGCCGCTTCGAGCAGTCCGTCGGTGTGCAGCCGATCCAGCCAGCCACGCAGCCTCGGCCGGCCGTCCGTCTCGATCGTCTCGGTGTCCTTCAGCCCCCACTGGCCCTTGAACAGGGCCGTCTCATCCAGCCAGGACGCGTACTCCTTCAGCGGAATGCCCTTGACGACGCGGGTGCCCCAGAACGGCGGAGCGGGGACCGGATGGTCGACGGCGACATCGGAGCGGCCTCCCGGCTCGGCCACCGCCACCGCCAGCGGCGTATCGCGCCTGGCGACACGGCGCTGCTTCAACGGCGGCAATACGACACCGGGAACACCGCGTTTCACCCCCATCAGCGCGTCCATGAGGCGCAGGCCTTCGAAGGCGTCGCGGGCGTAGCGGACTTCGCCTTCGTAGATTTCGTGGAGGTCTTGTTCGACGTAGGCGCGGGTGAGGGCGGCGCCGCCGAGGATGACGGGGTAGTCGGCGGCCAGCTTGCGCTGGTTGAGCTCCTCCAGGTTCTCCTTCATGATCACGGTGGACTTCACGAGGAGACCGGACATGCCGATGACGTCGGCCTTGTGTTCCTGGGCGGCTTCCAGGATCGCGGAGACCGGCTGCTTGATGCCGATGTTGACGACGTTGTAGCCGTTGTTGGTGAGGATGATGTCGACGAGGTTCTTGCCGATGTCGTGGACATCCCCGCGGACGGTCGCCAGGACGATGGTGCCCTTGCCCTCGTCGTCGGTCTTCTCCATGTGCGGCTCCAGGTAGGCGACCGCCGTCTTCATGACCTCCGCCGACTGCAGGACGAACGGGAGCTGCATCTGCCCGGAGCCGAACAGCTCACCGACGACCTTCATGCCCTCCAGCAGGGTGTCGTTGACGATCTCCAGCGCCGGCCGGGTTGTGAGGGCCTCGGCGAGGTCGCTCTCCAGACCGTTCTTCTCCCCGTCGATGATCCGCCGCTGCAACCGCTCGTCCAACGGGAGGGCGAGGAGTTCCTCGGCCCGGCCGGCCTTCAGCGACTTGGTGTTGACGCCCTCGAACAGCGCCATCAGCTTCTGCAGCGGGTCGTAGTCGCCCTCACGACGGTCGTAGATCAGATCGAGGGCGGTGGTCACCTGCTCCTCGTCGAACCGGGCGA